>NZ_JAVKCH010000048.1:0-465029 GCF_040222815.1 Imperialibacter sp.
GAAAATTATTTGTCCAACATGGCAAAATGATTAAATATCATCATTCCGGGTTTGCACAATATTTTGAGGAGGAAACAGTAGTTGAAATTCAGGAGGGTAATCTTATGGATCGCCAGCATTTTGTGAATGGCTATCGACCTGACGATACTGGCCTTCCAAGTAATCCCGACTCAATAATGGCAGAAATTTATAGTCGGATCAATTGGGACGGTTTACCAGGGTTTTCGAAAGACTATAAAGTATTTGTGGATCTAAAAATGGGTAAGGTTGATAGCCTCACAATTATTCGCAGTATTGCTCCCGGACTATACGTTCAGGAGGTTCAGAGAGTATTGATTAATTTTCCCCAGCTTCGAAAGTTCTATTCAAGAGGTGAACCTTTATACGAAAGCTACATACTCCCAGTGATTTTCAGTAATGAGCAACGAAAACGATTTGCTCGCTAATTCTCAGTTGTCGACCATACCTAGGCGCATAACATGCTGTATCAATTAACTCTGATTATTTTCTTTATAACTGTTGAGACCCCGACAACGGAACTTCCTGACTGGGCGTGCAAGCGTTTTGTTCAATTCTCTGAGAGGTTCGACATCTACGATCAGATTGAGCCAGCATTTATCGAGCTTGACCTTGATGACGACCAAACAAATGACGTGGCGATTTTTGTGAGAGAAAAGTCCATCAATAAAACAGGTATTCTATTTCTGTTCGACGGTGATGGAGAACGGTATTTTCTAGCTGGAGCTGGTGACTCATTTGGAGCAGGTGGCGACGACTTCGAATGGGCTGACAAGTGGGAAATCTTTCTAAAGTCGAAAACTCATCAAACAACGTTTCTTCCAAATGGAGACATCGATGGGACAAAAACAGTTGAACTTAAGAATCCAGCAATTAGCATAAGAGAGAATGAGGGGTCTGGAGGCCTCATCTACTATGACGGAAGCAGGTTTATCTGGATACATCAAGGCGATTAAAGCTCGCTAACACAGCGGTAAACATGAATGTGGGCTTCATCGGTTGTCATTGTCAGTTGGTTTGGATTGTCCGCCACAAAGTATAAATTTATCAGCGGCGTGGCTAACTGATAGTGGAGACAGAAGTGCATAACATTCCACCACTCATGTTAGTGAGGCGTCAGCAGCATTGTCAACTGACAGTAACAACCCCGACCAATCTATACCGCTTTTCACAAAGCTTTTTGTAGGCATTCTGTAATCCTTTAACTTATCTTTATTCCTGGCAAATGCCGGATGTCATTAGCATGACCCTATCTTAAACTACGTATAATGAAAAAAATCAATTGGATTGTTGCAGTCGTACTTCTGGCCACGGCTTGCGGCCCGGCCAACAAGGAAGAACAGGCCAGCAACGAAGAAGCTGAAGCTTCGAAACTCAAGGTGCTGATCGTTGACGGTCAGAACAACCACTACATCTGGCCTAAAACCACCATGATGATGAAGGACTACCTGGAGGAAACCGGTCTCTTCGAGGTAGACATCCACCGCATGGATTCTGTATGGCTGGGCATCAAATACAACAAATCACGTCCTGCAGCCTACGAGTACTATATCCAAACCTATCCGCTGGATTCAACGGCTTACGACATTTCTAAAGGGCCGGTGAAAACCTCCCGGTTTTCGATCGACTTCACTCAATACGATTTGGTTGTTTCTAACCTGGGGGCAGAAAGTCCAAGGTGGCCCGAGGCTACAGAAAAGGCTTTTGAAAAGTATATGAGCGAAGGCGGTGGACTGATTGTGGTGCACGCCGCCGATAACGCCTGGGGCGATTGGGAAGAATATAATAAAATGATTGGCGTGGGCGCCTGGGGTGGTCGTGACAGCATCACGGGCCCCTATGTATATTACAACGATGCCAACGAACTTATCATTGATCCTTCCGCAGGCTTTTGTGGATCGCACGGTGCTGAGTACGAATTTCTGCTGACGACACGTGCCCCCGAGCATCCCATCATGAAAGGTTTGCCTGCTGCATGGATGCACACCCAGGATGAGCTGTATGAGCGCATGAGAGGGCCATGGGAAAACGCCACCGTGCTGGCTACTGCCTATGCCGACGTAGAGGGCAATTCGCCTCCATGGAACCCTAAAGTAAAAGGTATGGGACAACATGTGCCCCTGCTGATGGCCATGAACTACGGGCAGGGCCGGGTGTTCCATACAGCATTGGGCCACTTCGACTACTCCATGGAATGCGCAGGCTTTATCACCACGCTACAGCGGGGTGCAGAGTGGGTGGCTACAGGTGCGGTTACCCAGGCAATTCCAACAGATTTTCCTTCTGAGGAAAAGGTGGCCGTAAGAAAATGGGATAAATAGAAACGACGGGCGTAAGTGTCTTTCGTTACCTTGAGTTCAGTGAGAGGCAAGTTTCACGGCGTTTTCGTAAATTTGAGTTATGAGCAGAGAAGAAGTAAAAACAGCCATTCAAGAGCTCCTGGATAATTCCTCTGAACAAGTGCTCAATGAGGTTTTTGAATACTTGAAAGCTACAGAAGGAAAGTCTTCGGAAGCCGTGTCTCTTTCCAGCCATCTTCGGACTATCCTGACTGAAGACAAGGAACTGCTGGAAAGACTAGCCCAATGATTTCAGAGCAGGAAGTTCTTGGAATTCACTCGATCCTGATTGAACGGTTTGGCGGATCAAATGGAGTCCGGGATGTAGGGCTTTTACAATCAGCGCTGGGTCGGCCTTACCAAACATTTGATGGTGGAGAACTTTATCCTACAGCAATTGACAAGGCAGCGGCAGTTCTGGAAAGTATCGTCAAAAATCATCCATTTATTGACGGAAACAAGCGAACTGGATATGTGCTGGTCAGGCTTCTGTTAATGAACGAATAAATGGATATTTCTGTCAGCCAACAAAAGAAGTATCAATTGGTGATTGCCGTTTCGACTGGCAAGCTGACTTTCGAACAGATCAGAGACTGGCTTAAAAGGAACTCAAAGTAAGCGAAGCAGGAATAGATATACCCGCTACGCCAGCCAACGACACCGCCATTTGTCCCATTCTATCATGGTCAGTACTTCACTTTTTGCTACATTCAACAATCAATCAAACCCAACCTATGAAAAAGTTTATACTCCCCTTTGTAGCCCTGTTCCTTAGCGCAGGATTTCTGCAGGCCCAAAAGCTGTCTCTTAAAGTCAGTTCAGAGAATGTGTCCATGAAAATCGGCCAGTCGATGCAGCTGGATGCTGTGGTGGTAGATGCCGCCGGAAAAAAAGTAGCAGACCGTGACTTTATTTTCTATTCAAGAAACCAGCGTGCTCTGTCTGTAGTAGACAGCACCGGAATGGCTACGGCCATCAGGCACGGAGAATATGGTGTGGTAGTGATAAGCCCGGGCGAGCCCATGCTTAGAGCGAACATTACTGTCAATATAGCGCCCGCACCTATAGCCAAGGTAGCCTTCGGGCCAATTCCTGACAAGATCTATGCTGGAGTGAACGTACCACTTACGCTGATAGTGACGGATGAAGCCGGATTTGAACGCCCGGAAGTCGCTGTCTCGCTGAAATCGTCGGATGAAAGCAAGGTCGCTGTTGCGCCGTTCTATAAAATAATTCCCCGTGAAAAAGGTAAAGTGACCCTGACGGCTTCAGTTGGCGGTGTGCAGGGAAAGCTGGAGGTGAATGTAATGGAAAATCCCATTGCAAAAATTGATCTGAAAGCCGACATGACGGAAGGCAGATCGGGTGACGTATTTACATTGACTGCCGTGGCGATGGACAAAAGCGGAAATGTGGTCAAAGACGCACCCATCAATTATTCATTTACCGGTGAGTCGTATGATGTGTCGGCGGCGCCGTCGGGTTTAATGACAAAAGAAGGGAAGTTTGTAGCCGATCAGCCTGGCCTCTATGTGTTGAATGCTACCTGTGGCCCGGCTGCAGCCTCTGTCACTGTGAGCGCTAATAACCGCAATATCTCACGGAAAATCGACCTGGTAGGTCAGGGTTCTGTCAACAACAAGCACACGTCTGATTTTTGGATTTGGGAGGGGGTTGATGGAAAAGACTACGCCGTAACAGGTACATGGGGTGCTGATGGCACAGCCTACTTCTGGGACGTAACCAACCCAGCCAGCATGCAACTGATTGACTCGGTGAAAGTAGATGCCCGTACCGTGAACGATGTAAAAATCTCGGAAGATGGGAAAATCTGTGTGATCTCAAGAGAAGGGGCTTCCAACAGGAAAAACGGCCTGGTAATTATCGACGTGACCAACCCAAGGGATGCGAAGGTTATCTCTGAGTTTTCTGAAAACCTAACGGGAGGGGTACACAACGTATTCATTTACAAGAAGCATGTTTATGCTTTGAGCGCAGGGAGAAAATACTACTCGATTAATATTGAAGACCCCGCCAAACCGAGAATTGTAGGGGAATTTGAGCTGGATACGCCCGGTCACGCCATCCACGATGTGTGGGTGCATGATGGCATCGCTTATTCTTCTAACTGGGACGACGGCGTGCAGCTGGTGGATGTGGGCAATGGCATTGCCGGTGGCTCTCCATCGAATCCGGTGCAGTTTGCCAGCTATGCCTATCCAAGCGGATCGAACCATGCGGCGTTCCCTTACAAAGACGAAAAGACGGGCAAATTCTACGTCATTCTCGGCGACGAAGAGTTTCCTTACGGCCTTGATCCCGACGGACGTAAACCTGGCAGGGCAGCAGGCTTCCTCCATATCATTGACTTCACAGACCTTAAAAACCCCAAAGAGGTGGCCTGGTTTCAGGTGCCGTTTGCGGGATCGCACAATTTCTGGATAGAGGGCGATGTGCTCTATGTCGCTTTCTACAATGCTGGTGTGCGGGTGGTTGACTTGAGCGGCGAGCTGCTGGGCGATTTGAACCGCCAGGGCCGTGAGATTGCCTGGATAGTGCCAGAGGATCCCGATGGTTATATTGCCAATGCGCCATTTACCTGGGGAGCGCAGCCGCACAAAGGCCACATTTTCTATTCCGACTGGAATAGCGGCTTGTGGTCGGCCAAGCTGAGACCAGTGGTGCCGGAGAATACCAAGATACAAACTAAGTAGGCTCACGCTTTGCATATGAACACTATGATTAAATCATTCCTGCTGTCAGCGGCCATCTTCTTCGGCTTCAGCGCAGGTGCGCAGAATTACTATGTGTATGTCACTGCGGAGTCGGAGGATGAAGTAGCGCTCATCAAATTTGACGGAACGAAGGCCACAGTAGAAGAGACCATTGCCGTGGGTATCTGGCCGGCGGAAATTGAAGGGCCTCATGGCATCAATGTAAGTCCGGATGGAAAGTACTGGTACCTGTCGCTGGCACATGGTAACCCTTACGGCACGCTCTATAAGTTTTCCACTGAAACCAACCAGGTAGTCGACACTGTCAGGCTGGGGCTTTTTCCGGCCTCTTTGCAGGTGTCAAAAGCGACTGGTCTGTTGTACTGTGTAAATTTCGACCTGCATGGCGACATGGTGCCCAGCACGGTGTCGGTGGTAGACCCGGAAGAAATGATCGAGATCGATCGCATAGAAACCGGGGTCATGCCACACGGTTCCAGGATCTCTTCCGACGGGATGTACCACTATTCCGTGGGCATGATGTCGGGTGAGCTTTTTGAGATTTCAACAACTAAGCTAAAGGTTACCAGAAAGCTGAACCTGGACGGAAAAGAGGAAGAGCCAAAAATGGCCAGCATGGGTGGTATGGATCACGGTGCCATGGATCATTCCCAAATGGGACATTCTATGATGGCTGCTGGCGGCGAGAAGATGTACCATAGCGCTGTTAAACCCACCTGGGCCATTCCCCACCCGACAGAGAGAAAAGTGTATGTGGCTGGCAACGGATCGGATGAGATACTGGAGGTGGACCTCGACAAATGGGAAGTCACCAACCGTTTCAAAACAGGGAAGGCTCCTTACAATGTGGACGTGTCACCAGATGGCCGTTGGATGGTAGCCACCTACAAAGGCAGCGCCGAGACGGGTGTTTGGGACTTGAAAAAAGCGAAAGAAACCGCCAGAATAAAGAATACCCGCAATGTGTCGCATGGCGTCTCCATTTCATCTGACAGCAAGTATGCTTTTGTTTCCGTGGAGGGAATTGGGGGCGAGCCCGGCACCATGGATGTGATCGATATCAAAAAGGGCACCAAGGTGGCTTCTGTAGACATGGGCAAGCAAGCCGGTGGGATTATCTTTTGGAAAATGGAATAGCTTAGTAGACCATAGGTATGCTAAAGTTAAGAAAGGGTCAGTTGCTGATCCTTTTTTTATTTTATAGCGACCCGTATTTGGTGGGCTAGATAAAAACCTTCACTATCTTTAATCAATTAGATTATTCAAATCCTACTCCACCTACTATGAAAGCTACCAAATACCTTTTCGCAATACCTCTCCTTTGTTTTATCGCCTGCAGCACTCCCAAAGAGGAAGCAGGTGTTGTTGCCAATAATGAAAAAGCCAAAGCACGACTTGATTCTACGCTCAATAGCCTGGTAGAAACAGGTATGGTGGCGGGCGCTTCTGCGCTGATTTTTGAAAAAGGTGAAGAAGTATACTTCAATGCCTATGGATATGCTGACCGGGAGGCCAAAGTGCCCATGGACAGAAACACCATCGCCATCATTTATTCAATGACCAAACCGGTGACGGGTGCGGCGCTGATGACGCTTTACGACAAAGGCGCCTTCCAGCTAGATGAGCCACTGTCGAAATATGCTCCGGAGTTTGCGGACATGCAGGTGTTTGCGGGGATTGACTCTGTTTCCGGAGAAATGATTTTAGAGCCGTTGGAACGCCCCATCACCATCAGGGACATTACCCGTCATACAGCGGGTTTTGCCAATAATCCCAATATGCCTGGCTTGGGCGACGTATTGAGGGCAGTTGATCCTGCCAACAGAGAGAACACCCTCGTGCAGATGGCAGAAAAGATGGGTACCATCCCGCTGATGTTTCAACCGGGCACGCAGTGGGCCTACGGGCCTTCGGTAGACGTGCAGGCTTTTCTGGTAGAACGGCTGTCGGGCGTGCCCTACGGAGAATACGTGAAGAAGAACGTGCTTGATCCTCTGGGAATGAACGAGACCAGGTATTTCGTACCAGAGAGTGATCGGGAGCGGATATCGGCTATATACAGAAAAAGTGAGGATAGGACGCTCACTCAGCTACCCGATTCGTCCGCCCATTCTTTCAATATCAACCAATGGGCGCTTACTCCGGGCGGCTTTGGTCTTACCTCTACCGTGGACGACTATATGCGGTTGGCTCAGATGTATGTGAATGATGGCACACTGGATGGAGCCACTATTCTAAAGCCAGAGACGGTAAAGCTCATGGCCACTAATCACCTCGATGAAAATATCAAGGAGCGCATGTGGCTACCCAGCAAAGGACAGGTCGGCTTTGGGATTGACTTTGCTGTGAGGTTACGTCCACCAGCATCAGCCGATGAGAACCATGGCATTGTCGGTGAGTTTTTCTGGGATGGCGCTGCTAGTACCCTGTTTTGGGTGGACCCTGTGAACGACCTGACGGCAGTGTTGTTTGTGCAGATATTTCCTTTTGCTGGCCAGGTGCACAAGAAGTTCAGGGACGCGGTGTATGGATCTTATGTGCCAGCACCTGCGGGTAAATAGAACAAAATGCTTTGTTCGCTGCTTTTACAATTGGTGGAAGCAGTGAACCTGTGCGTGATTACACGCCCAATCCACCCACTACTTCCCAAACAATACCCTTCTCAGGCATCCCGTCCAGCAGCGGCATGGCTTTGGCAATGGCGGCTCTCACACTTTCCAGTTTCAAGGAGTTAGCATGATCCTCTTTTGTTTCCCAAACCTCCGAAATGAGTATGGAGTCTTCGTTGTCAGGGTCTTTGCCAATAAGATATTGCAGGCAACCCGGCATGCGGGTGTCAGCCTGTGCGTTTTCCATTAGAATAGCGATGAGTTCATCGCCTTTGCCGGGCTTGGCCTTCAGCTTTCCGAATAAGCCATACTTTGTTTTGGTTTCAGCTGCCATGTTTATTCTTCCAGTTTGAGTGCGTAGATGGTGGGCCAGTACTTACCCGTGACCAGCAACGACTTGGTACCCTCATACCAGGCAATGCCATTGAGTACATCCACTTCAGGGTTTTTGATCCTGGCTTGTTCGGCCAGGGCGGAGAGGTCGAGAACGCCTGCTACCTCACCATCGGCAGGATCAATTTTCACAATGGAATTGGTTTGCCAGATGTTGGCGAAGATATATCCGTTTACATATTCCAACTCGTTGATCATGGTTACGGGCTGGCCCTGGTAGGTAACAGGAAGTGTTTTTATGACTTTGAGGGTAGCGCTGTCAAGATAAAACAGGCTGCTTTTACCGTCACTCATAATCAGGTCTTTGCCATCGTGGGTAAGTCCCCAGCCTTCGGTTTCATAGGTGAACTCATTCACTTTTTCGAAGGTGCTCAGGTCGTAAACAAAGCCCTGCTTGTTCTTCCAGGTGAGCTGATACACTTTATTGTTCAGGATAGTAATCCCTTCGCCAAAATACTCTTCAGCCAAATCCACCTTCTTTTCCGGCTTGCCTGTTTTGATATTAAGCACACCAAACCATGAGTGCCCTTCTTCGCCGGTGCTTTCATACAGTTTGCCATTGTGCACAACAAATCCTTCGGTGAAGGAGCCGGTATCATGAGGTAATTGGCTGTGGATTTTAAAGTCTATTCTATCCGACGTAGCTTCTTCCTTTTTGTCGGTTGAAGTACAGGCCGCTGCCAACACGGTAATGATAAGCCAGGAAAAGCTTTTGTAAGTCATATAGTACAGTCTACTTTTCCTGGCAATTTAATTACTTTACTTTCTCTATAGGAGAAAAAAAGGCCCAACTTTTCCAGAAGAGCAGTTTCTTGAAGAAGCGCTGGTCTCCATATTACTTTGCTGCAATCGGTGCTTTTTTTGATCTTCCCCAGCCCACAAAAAAGGCCAACGCCATAAAGACCAGATTAAAAGCAATGCCTGAGTATTCGCCTCTACCGGCATGAAACAAGGCAGCCAGCAGCATGACGATGACCAGCCCCCAGCCAGCGTATGCTGTGAGTATAGGCTTGATACGGGTGAGGGCAGGAAGGATTAAACCCAACGCCGCTGCAAGCTCAGAAGCACCGATGAAACGGACAAGTGCGGCCGGTATATCGCCAGGCCACACCATCTGGGCAGTCAGGTCGGAAATTGGTGTCGTAAGTTTCATAAAACCGGCCATGCCGAAAGAAAGGGCAAGGAGGACTTGTACGACCCATAGTGCGACATGAAGAGCTTTTGAGGTTTTTTGTTCTGTAGCCATAGTATTTTGCAGATGTTTCTTTAATGAATGTACATACATTGATAAGAAAAAACATCTTTTATAAAGACTTACTTACACTATACTTCAGGATAGTATGGCCTCAACTGTAAAAAAAACACAATTTACGCCTCCACAATGCCTTTGATCTGCTCGAGAATGCCAGCCCATCCTCCTTCATTCATTGTGTCATCATACCGTTTTTGCCCTTCAGCCACCGATGAGTAGTCTCCCTGGGTGACCGTGAATTCGGTGCTTCCACCTTTCTCCACTAGCCTATAAGTAACGACAAGGTGATTTTCAGGCAAATCGGGGTAGGTGCCATTGGGATCGAACGTGGTGTAGGCAAGTGTTTTTCCTTTGTCTATGCTGACCACCTTTCCGGTGACCGCCACCAATTCTTGCCCGTCAAACACGCCTCTCCAAATGATTGAACTCCCAGGCACCCAGTCGGTCACAGGCTCGCAGCCAAACATGTATTTTTTGGTGTGCTCAGGGTTGACAAGGGCGTCCCACACTTTGGAGGCGGGTGCAGCAATAATAACAGTGTTTTTGATGATCATTTCTTTGGGCATGAAGCAACGGCTTTAGATGAAACATAGGACAAAGAAACGTGGTCTACTGACAACCCTATGTCAGTGGCTCAGCTAAGTACCTCGGGGTTGATGATATAGGGAACCTTGCCAGTCTTGTAGAATTCGATAATATTGACGGCCGCCATTCTCGACATTTCATTTCGGGCATTCACCGAAGCAGAGCCAATATGGGGCAGCACTGCCACGTTTTCCATTTCGAGCAGAGGATTGTCCGATTTCATGGGTTCGGGGTTGGTTACATCAAGCCCTGCTCCCCAGATCATGCCTGCCTTCAATGCTTCGATGAGGTCGGTTTCATTATGAGTGCCACCACGGGAAGTATTGATAAAAATAGCCGAAGTCTTCATTTTACCGAAGGCTTCCTTATTGAATATACCTCTGGTTTCATCGCTGAGTACGCTGTGCACAGAGATAACGTCACTTTTCTCCAGCAACTCATCGAAGCTCACTTTTTTGGCTCCAAAGCGTTTTTCTGCTTCTTGGTTCTGGCTGCGGTTGCAGTAAATGATCTCCATGTCGTAGGCACCATGACACCGTTTGGCCATTTCCATGCCGATAGCCCCCAGACCAAAGATCCCCAGCGTTTTCCCTTTTTGCTCCAGGCCCAGGTTGGCTTTTGGCTGAAAGGCACCCCATTCGCCTCTGCCAATGGTTTTATGCATGTGAAAGAACTTGCGGCTCACTGCCAGCATCAGACCGAAGGCAATGTCGGCAGTGGCATCGCTCATCGCTCCGGGCGTATTGCCAACTGGGATACCTGCCTTGATCGCAGCCGGTATGTCGATGTTGTCGTACCCTGCCGCAAACTGTGATACAATGTCGAGATGGCTGCACTCCTGAAAGAAATTTGCGTTTAGTTTGTCGGCGCTGAGGGTAACGATGGCGTGCATTTGGTTTCCCTTCTCGATCAGCTCTGGCTGCGTCATCGGTACCTTCCCCGGCCACACCGTTACCTGAAATCCAGCCTCTTTTAGCATGTTGATTCCGAGATCTGGAATCTCTCTGGCTACAAGTACTTTGGTTTCGTGGATCGGTCTTTTCATAACAACTTGATGGAGTTTAATACAAAGATAACACCCAAACCGGGTTTATAGGTTTTGAAGGCTGCTTACTGATGTAACAAATGACAGGGTCTTTTCCGTTAGCCTACCCTTACATAAAAAAGGGCCACCCCTAAAAAAGGATGGCCCGTATTATCACGCCTGGGAAGTTTCTACAATATAGTTAATCAATCAGATTGAAGAACCTGCGCCACCTGATTTTGTTCAGGAAGCTCTCCTGTGCATCAAGTGATAGCCAGATGAAGGCAGCTTCACCCACCACGTGGTCGGCAGGCACAAACCCCCAAAAGCGGGAATCTTCAGAGTTGTGGCGGTTGTCACCCATCATGAAGTAGTAGTCCTGCTCAAACGTGTAGTCCGTCACTTCCTGCCCGTCAATATACAGTCTGTAGTCTTTTACCTCAGCATTTTTATGGCCTTCGTAGTCAACAATGGTGCTGCCATACTTGGCAACGAGCGTGTCGTTCAGTTGAAGCTTCATCCCCTCATAAGGGATTTCAAGAGGGCCCCAGTTGTCGGCATTCCAGGGAAAATAGTTGGCATCGGGAAAAATGCGTGGGTTGGGCTGATCAGACGGCATCAAGGTGCTTATCACATCTTCTATAAAAGGTTCTGCCTTCAATAGTTCGGCGGTGGCTGGGGTAGTATGCACCAGATAGCCACCCTGAAGCTGGTTGTGCTCTGAGATTTCGTATTTCGCAAATACCCTGTCGTTGATCCTTTGATCAGTTTTTATAAAGTACCTGTATTGCATCAGTTCCGGGTTTTCACCCTTTTCGCCGTTCACGTACACTTGCCCTTCTCTTACTTCCACCACGTCGCCATGGATACCAATGCAGCGCTTGATGTAGTGGGTTTTCAAATCGACAGGATGCTCGAACTCGGGTGGATAGTTAAAAACAACCACATCGTTTCTTTCCACCTCGCTAAAAGCAGGCAAACGGTACTGAGGTAGCTGTATCCAGTCGAGGTAAGATGGGACGTCGGTTCCCCAGATTTTAGCGTGCGTTAATGGTATTTGAAGTGGAGTAGCCGGCGTGCGGGCACCATACGATACTTTGCTCACAAATAGAAAATCACCAACCAAAAGAGACTTCTCCATGGAAGGGGTGGGGATGGTGAAAGCTTCCATGAAAATCCACCGGATGAGCGTGGCGGCTACCACTGCAAAAACAATGGCGTCTAACCACTCTCTCAGAGGAGATTTTTTCACTTGCTCCTTTTCTTCCTTTTTACCAAAAAACTTCAATTTCATTTGAGTATAGTTTGCTTTCAGCGGCCAAAGGGAATAGCAGACACCGTTTTGAGCCTAAATTTGATGGTTTACATGCATGTTCATGCTCTCTGGGTGTGCCTTTCCTTATGGCTATTTCATCTGTGTCTCTAATTTATTCCGGGTATTCGCCCGCAATAATAACTAAAATTTTTCACCTTCTTTTGACCCCATCAAATCATCCATGCCTCGCACTCCTTTTTTGTTGAGCAGCCACTCCGCAGCCACTACAGCGCCAAGAGCAAAGCCTTCCCGGCTGAACGCCGTGTGTTTGATTTCTATTTCGTCGATTGGCGATGTGTAGTGTATGCTGTGGGTGCCTGGCACGTTCGTCATTCTGAAGGATTCGATACCTAGCACACCGGGATTATCACATTTATCATTGATCAGTTTGGTGAACTCAGGGCGCTCTTTTTGGATGCCTTCTGCCAGCGTAATGCCTGTGCCGCTCGGAGCGTCTTTTTTCTCTGTGTGGTGAATCTCCTTTAGCCCTACTTTGTACTCAGGGTAGTCTTGCATTAGCCTGGCTAAGCCTCTGTTCAGCCGAAAAAACAGGTTGACGCCAAGGCTATAATTGGAAGCATAGAAAAAAGCTCCATCATTTTTTTGGCAGCTCTCCACCACCTCATCCCATTTGCCAAGCCAGCCAGTTGTGCCACACACCGTAGGAATGTTCACTTCCATCAACGAGGTAATGTTTTTTACTGCACCTTCCGGTTGGGTAAATTCTATGGCAATGCTGGCGCCGCTGTCCTTTACAAGCTTTCCAACATTCTCCACCTGGTTTTCAAGTGTGCCTGCAATCTCGTGGCCACGTGAAATGGCTATTTTTTCAATGGTCTTACCCATTTTTCCATAGCCAACTAAAAATATCTTCATCCTTAAAAACTTATTTTAATGCCCAGGCCTGCGTAGGCGTAGCCATTTATATTGCCAATAGTGGGTGTGTAATTGATGACAAGTTCGTCATTTATATCAAATTCGTCGAGGTGGGCAGCGATATGTGCGTCTACAATGTTCAGCATGTATACCACGCCGGAAATAACAATCATATAGTCCCTGTTTCGGCGGAAACTGTCAGTATTACGGCGCAACGCCGTTTCGTTAAACCTCGGAAACGGATTGATAGTGTTCGGATCCTCGTCTACTTCAGCAAAAAGAGATTGCCGGAAGATGTTGTAAAGGCGGTTGTTGGTGTAAATCATATGTCCTAAGACGATGAAAGCACCATAGTAAACTGGCACTTTCCAGATTTGCCCCACATACGCCTGTCCCATACCGGGAAATATGGCGGAAAGCATGGCAGCTTTCTGCGGATCAAGCGTGCTGAGCTCTTCTTCAAGCATGATGCCTTTGGGGAGGTTTGAAACACTATCTCCTCGTATGATCAGGGGCTCGCCGGTTATTACTTCAACTGAATCACCTGATATTTCCTGGGCTTGCACAAATTGACATAAAAAAAGCAGCAACGCCGCCAAAGATATACCTCTCCAGGCAGGTGTAGCTGCTATCAATTTTAAAGCTTCCTTTCGGAACATCAGATGTTCAGTATTTCCAAAATTCTGTTGAGGTCCTCGGTAGAAACAAAAGGTATTCTAATTTCTCCTTTGTTTTTTTCATCTGCCTTAAGCGAGATCCGGGTGCCAAAGTGCGAAGATAGTTTATTTTGGAGGTTTTTTACTTCGGGTGATAACGAAGGATTGGCCGTTTTATTGAGGTTCGGTGATTCAGGAGCTTTTTGAGTGTACTCCCTTACCAACGACTCTACTTTTCTGACAGAAAGATCTTCGCTGATAATTTTCTTAAAAATACTCAGCTGAGTAGCAGGATTGTCGATGCCAATGATGGCCCTCGCATGGCCCATAGAAAGCCTGCCATCACGCAGTGCTATCTGGATATCAGGGGGAAGCTTTAAAAGCCTGAGGTAGTTGGTGACAGTTGTTCTGTTTTTACCAACCCTGTCACCCAGTTCTTCCTGCTTCAGGTTGCATTCGGAAATAAGCCGCTGGTAAGACAGCGCAATTTCAATGCTATTCAGGTTTTCCCGCTGGATATTTTCTATTAGCGCCATTTCCAGCATCTGCTGGTCATCGGCTGTTCTGATATAAGCAGGGATGCTTTCGAGTCCGGCTAGCTTTGATGCCTGTAAACGGCGCTCACCGGAGATCAACTGAAACTGGTTTTTGCTTAATTGCCGGACGGTAATTGGCTGAATAATGCCCTGAACCTTGATGGACTCAGAAAGCTCAGCTAATGCTTCTTTGTTGAACTCAGTTCGTGGTTGAAACGGGTTGACCTCTATTTGCGCCACAGGAATCTCACCGATAGAATTGGCGGTACCTGCTCCGGAGCCGCTTAGCTTTTCAGAAGTATTGGTATTGTCGTCAAGCAAGGCTCCAAGGCCTCTTCCTAAAGCATTTCTTCTTTTAGGTAGTTTATTGTCCGTCATCAAGCGCTCACTTTTGGAATCCTCATTTCATTCCTTTTCAGGATTTCTTCGGCCAGGTTGAGGTAGCTGATAGCTCCCTTGCTTTCCGCATCGTGCGCTATAGCCGGCAAGCCGAAACTTGGAGATTCACTTAACTTAATATTTCTTGGTATGATTGTTTCAAACACCAGTGACTTGAAGTGGGTATTAACCTCCTCCACCACCTGGTTAGAAAGCCTGAGCCTCACGTCGTACATGGTGAGCAAAATGCCTTCTATTTCCAGCGCTGGATTAAGCCTCGACTGAATGATCTTGATAGTATTCAGGAGTTTACCCAAACCTTCGAGGGCGAAGTACTCACACTGAACGGGCACCATTACCGAGTCGCTGGCAACGAGGGCGTTGATGGTGATCAAGCCCAATGATGGAGAACAGTCGATGATGATGAAGTCGTACTCGTCCTTTACCAGGCCAAGAGCGGTTCTCATTTTTTCTTCTCTGCCGCTGATGCTTACCATTTCTACCTCGGCACCTACCAGGTCAATGTGGGAGGGCATCAGGTACAGGTACTCCAAATCCGTTTTCACAATGGCGTCGTGAGGATCGTCTCCGTTCACCATACATTCGTAAATACTAACTTCCACCTCCTTTGGGTTCAAGCCTACACCTGAAGTAGAGTTGGCCTGAGGGTCAGCGTCTACAATGAGGGTCTTGTACTCCAAAGCGGCTAAGCTGGCAGCTAAATTGATGGCCGAGGTTGTTTTACCTACTCCGCCTTTCTGGTTCGCAATCGAAATGATTTTGCCCATGAGAAAATCCAAAAATTGGTTCAGGAAACTGGTTTAAACCTCCAAATAAGCGACTGATTTAACAAAGGTCTTCTTGGGGGAAGCACAAATATAGATGAATAAAGAAGAATTGTTAGTGAATGGCTTATTTGGTAATCCCCAAGTTATCCACGGGTAATTCACAGTGGAGAGAAGTTGTTTGTTAAAGGTTATCAGTTAATAGTTTTTTACCACTATTAACCAATAACCAATAACCAATAACCTATTTCTTCTTCCTCGAAGCATTGCCAGCCTTCATGGCTTCGTCCAGTCGCTGCTGGAACGATGATTTTTTCTTGTTGGCGTTCTTCTTTTTGTTCTCTTCCAGTTTCAGTTTGATTTTGTCTTCATCCACAAACCGCCTGATCAACATCTGCTGGCCAAATGACAGAATGTTAGAAACAAAGTAATAGTAAGTCAAGCCCGCTGCGTAAGAGTTCAGGAAAAAGAGGAACGTAATAGGCATGATGTACTGAAGCGTTTTCATAGGCCCCTGCACGGTGGTCATCTGGCTGTTGCTCCAGGTATACAGTATGGTAGAAGCCGTCATCAGCAAAGTGAACAAACTGACGTGGTCTCCATAAAATGGGATCACGAAAGGAAGGTTCAACACGCTGTCATAAGTAGACAAGTCATGCGCCCAAAGGAATGATACCTGCCTTAGCTCGATGGCATTTGGGAAGAAATAGAACATCGCAAACAAAATTGGCATTTGCAGTAGCATGGGAATACAACCGCTGAGAGGGTTAATGCCAACCTTCTGGTACAGGGCCATGGTTTCCGACTGCTGCTTCTGCATGTCGTCAGGGTACTGTGCCTTGATTTCATCTATCTCGGGCTTAAGCACCTTCATTTTCGCCATGCTCATGTACGACTTGTAGTTGAGCGGGAAAAGAATCATTCTCATCAGAATCACGATAATGATAATGATGATACCGTAGTTGGTCATGAAGCCTTCCAGGAAATGAAAAACTGGGATCGTAAATCCTTTATTGATCCAGCCCAGTATGCTCCAGCCCAGGTTGATATTACTGCTGAACTCTGGCGCTACGTCTTTAAGGGTATTGTATTCGTTCGGGCCAAAAAACAATTTGCCAACCAGGCCACTGGTTTTCCATCTTTCGGCTGGGAGGGTAAGGCTTACCATGGCCTCTTTTACCTTGGTGGTGTCGGCTACGGCATATTTGGTGGCCACATAAGCACCGGAAAAACCATCATTGGCAATAATAGCCGCTGTAAAGAATTTCTGTTTGATGGCTACCCATTGAATGGATTCGCTGATTGTTTCTTCCTCCAGATCTTCCGATGTGGCGCTGAGTTCATCAGTTTCGCCTGCTGTAGTGTAATAGTTGATGGTCGTCCGAATGCGGGAGTCTTTGAGATCACTCTCAACTCTTTTCACATCATTTTTCCACTGGAGCACAACAGGTTCCTGACTAAGGTAATTGTCCAGCCCTTTGGTAGTCAGTGAATAGCCAATCTCATAGCCTTTACCATAAATGGTATAGGCCTGCTCGATGTACTGACCAGTGCTTAGGGATGCTCTAAGAGTAACTGTGACAGAATCCTTGCCCGATACCTTCTTTGATGTAACAGAAGGCTTAAAATAGAAATCGTCAAGCTTCAGGTTCCTGTTTTGGCCGCCAAAGCTCAGGTTCATTTTAGAGCTTTGCTCATCCAGCAGGATAAGCGGTTTGCCATCGAACGTTTTGTAGTTCTTCAGCTCAACCGAGGAAACAAAACCGCCCTTGGTGCTGATAGACACTTTGAAGTCATCATTCTCCAGTGCAACCTCATTGTTCTTACCTGAAGCAATGGCTGCAAATGCACCAAACTTTTCTTTGAGCTGGCTGTCTTTTACCGAATCAGCTAAAGGCATGAAGGCGGTGGTAGTAGTGTCGGCTGAAACCTGCGAAGGCTGCACCACGCTTTCGGTAGTGGCTACTATCGGCTCTTCAACTGGAGGATCGGGGGCAAAAAATGTAAAATAAACGGTGAGCAAGATCAACATCATGACCATCCCAATTACTTGCTGTCTATCCATTATTTCTTATTCTGAGGTGATGTTTTATTTATATGTTTCTTTTTTGAAGGCAAGAGCAGCCTTTACGAAGCGGACAAAAAGAGGATGGGGGTTCATCACGGTGCTTTTAAGCTCCGGGTGAAACTGACTACCAACAAACCATGGATGGTCTTTCAATTCCATTATTTCCACAAGCTTAGTGTCGGGGTTTATACCCGTAGCAAGAAATCCTGCTTCTTCAAATTGCTCCAGGTATTTACTATTAAACTCATAACGGTGTCTGTGGCGCTCCATAATTTTTGAGTGACCATAAGCCGAGAAAGCTTTGGAACCTTTCTTCAGCTCGCATGCATATGCACCCAGCCTCATGGTACCACCCATTTTGGTTACTTTTTTCTGAGCTTCCATCATATCAATGACGGGTGCTTTTGTCTTCGGATCCATCTCAGTTGAGTTGGCCTTCGGTATATTTAGTACGTTTCTTGCGAATTCAATTACAGCACACTGCAAACCAAGGCAAATTCCAAAGAATGGAATCTTGTCTTCTCTGGCATATTTTACCGCCTGAAGCTTGCCTTCCCAGCCACGTTCACCAAATCCTGGTGCTACTAAAATGCCATGTTTGTCCTTCAAAAGGCGCACCACATTGTCGCCGTCAAGTTCTTCAGAATTAATCCACGACAGCTCCACACGGCACTCATTATGCGCTCCTGCATGTACGAATGCTTCTGCAATAGACTTGTAGGCATCTTTGAGTTGCACATATTTACCCACAAGGGCGATTCTTACCTCATCTGTCGGATTCTTAAGTCTGCCCAGGAATTCCTTCCACTGGTCAATTTGAGGTTCTTTCTTGTGAGAAAGCTTCAGCTTGGTGAGTACTCTTTCATCCAGCTTTTCTTTTCTCATGAGAAGAGGCACATCGTAGATGGTCTCAGCATCCTGTGCTTCTATCACGCAGTTGCTGGCCACGTTGCAGAAAAGCGCCAGCTTCTTGCGGATTTCGCTGGTAAGGGTGTGTTCAGTCCTGCAAACAAGGATGTCTGGTTGGATACCAGCCTCCAGCAGTTGTTTTACAGAGTGCTGCGTTGGCTTGGTTTTTTGTTCGCCTGCAGCCTTCAGATAAGGAATAAGTGTCAGATGGATGGATACAAAATTATTGATACCCAATTCAAACCTTGCCTGGCGAACTGCTTCAATAAAAGGAAGCGACTCAATATCGCCTACGCAACCTCCGATTTCAGTAATGACGATATCGTAGTCGCCTGTTTCTCCCAGCTTGTAAAAGTTGTTTTTTATTTCGTCAGTAATGTGCGGAACCACCTGAACGGTCTTTCCCAAAAAATCACCCCGACGTTCTTTGGTGATCACATTGTTATATATACGCCCGGTAGTGACGTTATTATCCTGTGAGGTTTTTATGTCCAGAAATCTTTCATAGTGGCCAAGGTCAAGGTCGGTTTCTGCGCCATCATCAGTTACGTAACACTCACCGTGCTCGTAGGGATTTAATGTACCCGGATCGATATTAATATAAGGGTCAAACTTTTGGATAGTTACCCGAAAACCCCTGGCCTGCAATAACTTGCCGAGAGATGCTGAGATAATACCTTTGCCTAGTGAAGACGTAACGCCGCCCGTTACGAAGATGTATTTTGCTTTGGACATAAGAGGTGAGTTCCGAAATATTCTTTCGGGACACAAAGGTAGGCCTAAAACTGAAATAATTAAACTTTAATGAAATTTGATTGGACGCTATAACCCAATCACTCGGAAAAAGTAAAAGGCAGGACTAGCCTGCCTTTCTATAATCAAATTAGGGTGATTCTCGGGTTATGTTAAAATGGAAACCTCCACAAAGTTAATTAACTTTTCGGAGCATTCAACTCAACATTACAAGTAATCTGAACTTCGTCGGCCACCACGAGCCCGCCAGCTTCAAGCGCAGCATCCCATTTCAACCCGTAGTCAAACCTGTTGATTGCGCCGGTCACTTTAAAGCCAGCTTTCATGCCTCTTCCTGTATCGACTTTGCCATTATACTTAACATCGAATTTTACTGGCTTAGTTACATCACGCATGGTGAAGTTTCCTGCCAGGTAATACTTACCTCCCTCATTCACGATTTTGCCGCTGAACTTGATGGTTGGGAATTTTTCTGCATTGAAGAAGTCATCGGATTTCAGGTGGGTGTCTCTTCTCTCGTTGTCGGTATCAACAGACGCAGCTTGAGCAGTGAACTCAACGACAGCGCCAACAAATTTATCGTCACCACCAGTCACTGTTCCCGAGAAATCCCCAAAAGTCCCATCGACTTCAGAAACAACCATGTGAGTAACTGTGAATTTGATGTTGGTGTGAGATTTGTCCAACTCCCAGCTTTGTGCAAAAAGGTGTGTGCTGGCCACTGCGAAAATTAGTGTAAGAAGTTTTTTCATAGTACAATCAGTTTATGTGTTGGTACAGATAACGGGATAGCGACCCTATTGTTTTACTAATAGACTAACTATCCATATTTGAGGACGTTTGTCAACACTTTCAGGATAGCTCTGCCTTTAATGCCGTAGCGAATAGTTCGATCTCTTCGGGTTTTAAGGCAAGCGAGGGAAGGAGGCGGATCGTATTGGGTTTTGCCTCGCCTGTGAAGATGTGATGCTTCATGAGTAAATCTTTTCTCACCGTTGTTTTCGTGTCAGGTAAGTCAAATCCTATGATAAGGCCCCGACCTCTTACATTTTGGGGGCCAACAAGACCCTGAATTTCTTTGATCCACTGGCTGCCGAGAGAGAGCGTATTGCTCATTAATTTCTCGCTTTCCATCACCTCAAGCACGGCCAGGCAAGCCACGGCTGCCAGGTAGTTGCCGCCGAATGTTGTGCCGAGCATACCGCTCCACGGTTTGATGTCGGGGTGAATGAGCACGCCTCCCACGGGAAAGCCATTGCCCATCCCTTTGGCAGTGGTAATGATGTGAGGTTTGATGCCTGCGTACTGGTGAGCAAAAAATTTACCGGTACGGCCATAGCCACACTGAATTTCATCGAGAATGAGAATGCATTCCTTCTCCTTACACTTTTTATCAATGAACTGTAGGAAGGAATCACTGGGCATGCGGATGCCTCCTACGCCCTGTATGCCTTCTATGATGACCGCAGCGACATCGCCATCCAGCGCTTCGGTGAAAGCTTGCTCATCGTTGAGCGGGCAAAAGACGATTTCGTGACCAGCATTGAAGGGGGCCACAATCTTTGGATTGTCAGTGGCGGCCACAGCGCCGGATGTGCGACCGTGGAAGGCCTTGTCAAACGCAATGACCTTCTTTTTGCCAGTAACAAACGAAGCGAGTTTCAGTGCATTTTCGTTTGCTTCTGCACCTGAATTGCAAAGAAAAAGCTGATAGTCGGGATACCCGGACATGTTGCCCAGCTTTTCTGCCAATTGTTCCTGCTGCGGATTCTTGATGCTGTTGGAGTAAAATGAAATTTTCGAAAGTTGCTCGCTTAACCTCTCTACATAGTGCGGATGGGAGTGACCGATGGAAATAACCGCATGACCTCCGTAGAGGTCGAGGTACTTGTCTCCTTTGTCGTCCCACAGCCAGGAACCCAGTGCTTTTACCGGCGTGATGTCGAAAAGAGGGTAAACGTCGAATAGTTTCATTTTGCTTGAGAATAAGGGGGCAAAGATGAAAAAAAACGTCAGATTAAGTGTTAAAAATGAGAATGCTTTTACCGATCAAGCCAGGCTTAAATGCAAGTGCTCAATCACCGCTTAGAGTTGTATGAGGGTGTTTCCGATAGACAATTCAGTGTTTGATAGCCAGTCTATTTTTTGATCGAACCACCCACCTCTTTCAAAACCAGTTAGCTGCCGGTAGCTTGTGTTTGAAAACTCGTAAACCCAAAGCGCCCTTTGACCGCTTCTTGTGCTGTAAAAAGCCAATTTTTGTCCATCCGGAGATAACGATGGAGAGAATGATGACCATTGATCATTTAATACGACTTCTGCTGTCCCGGACTTTTGGTTATACCTGTAGATTTTGGAAACCTCGTTTTGTGATCCAGAAAAGTAAATATCCTCTCCATTGGAGTGGATGCTGATTCTATCTATTTCAAAGCCAGTTGTTTTCTCGAGACCAGCAGTTTGTCTGCCAACAACCATCTCCTTTTGTTGTCCATCAGTTTTGATCCTCCAAATCAGGTTGTTCTCGCTGTCATCTACATAGTAAATCCATTTACTGTCCGCAGAAAACTCAATTGACGCTAAAGATTCGGATTGTACAGACAAATCGTTGAATGAATTGGCTTTAATAGTGTAGACCGAGAGTTTAAGGCTTTTATCAATCGAATTACTGTCATCCATTTTCTTTAGAACTGCTATCAATTCCCCGGATGGTGACCATTCGCATTCTGCAATGTTTTTGCCCACCTGCACGGATTCATTGTAGTAAGGGTAGATATATAAATCGGGCGTTTCGCTCCAACCACTGTAAGTTATTTGCGCAATAAAAGCCGCACTGTCGGTAGTAGGGGAGAAAGTGATTTTTTGTGCCTGGTCGTAGCGCCAGGAAATACTGCGTGTCTGCTTCAGCTTTGAAGCCACTACCATAATAGTGTCGTATTGCACTAACGAGAACCCTCTTTTGTTGGCTCTTACGGTAATGTAGTAGGGTATCCCGTTTTCAAGGTCATTAAGGGAAATTCTGTTTTCGTTTGTGAACTGAGTAGCAGTTCGTCTGAAATCGATGCCAGGTTCTTTAGAAATAAAAATATCGTAGGACTCTGGTCTGTTTACCTTCTGGGGGAGTTGGCTAAGAGCTCCTGGTAGCAAGCCATGACCGGGCCGGGTAAACCGTATGTCGACTCCAGACTCTTTTGGATAGCCAACAAGCTTATAAGGGAGCAGCGGTTCATCCGAAAAATCCTCTTTGCTGCATGAGAATGAAATAATCAGACCAGAAATAGACAGCAGTGCAACTAATTTTCTCATAGGGTATCCTTATTAAGATAAATATAAGAATATTAGAAGAACGAAATGGTTGGGGGCGGAATATAAATACTTAGTATTTTTTGCTAAAAATCAACCAATTTTTACTCCCCGCACCCTTGTCTCTTCTTCATGCCATTTCTGGAACTGTTTAGTCACAGGCCCAACTTTTCCATCCCCAATCTGCCTACCATCTACTTCCACAGCGGCAGCTAGGCCACCCTCTGTTCCAGTGGTGAACATCTCATCCATGGTGTACATTTCGGCAATGGTCACGTTCTTCTCTTTCCACTTCATGCCATTTCTATCGGCTAGTTCGAGCATAAGTGCTCTGGTGATACCAGGCAGACAGAAATCTGCGAACGGTGTGATGAGCTCTCCCTTTTTCACAAAGAAAATATTGGTGGTGTTGGTTTCGCTCACATAGCCATTCAGGTCAAGCATCACAGCACCGTCGCAATTAGCATGGTTGGCTTCGATCTTCGCCAGGATATTATTGATCAGGTTGTTGTGGTGGATTTTTGAATCCAGACACTGAGGAGAGTTCCGGCGGATGGAGGACGTAATCAGTGTCAGGCCCTGCTCGGTGGTATAAATAGGGGCTTTCCATTCTGCCAGCACAATGAGCGTGGGGCCATACTGGTTCAATTTTGGATTCATGCCGGAGGTAATCTTTTTGCCTCTGGTAAGAGTCAGCCTGATATGGGCATCGTTCATCATGCCATTCACTTTCAGCGTTTCTACCACAGCCTTTTTCACTTCCTCTTTCGTTGGTGTACCAGCAAAAGCCATAGCCTTGGCCGAGTTGACTAATCTTTCGAGGTGTTCGTCCAGCATAAACACTTTCCCGTTGTACACTCTCAAGCCTTCCCATACTGAATCTCCCCCCTGCACTACGCTGTCAAACACCGACACTTTGGCGTCTTCACGGGCATAAAATTCACCGTTGATGTATACTCTGATATCGTTGTTTTTTGGGTTAGGTAATTTTGGATCCATGAGGAGAAAGTTAATGGTTATTGATTAAACGTTATTAGGGGAGGAGGACGGTAATGGACAATTAATAGTGTACAACAGATAATGGATAATTGGCAATGGGTTAATAGTTATTGGTTAATAACCTTGAGCATACTATTAACCATTAACTATTTCTTGATGCAATTTACACTTTGACAGCACTTTTGTAAAGCTCTTCATATAGTTCAATGCTTTCATCCATCAGCGGCTGTAGGTCGGGCCGGATCTTCTCATTTTTAGGGGTGTATTGGGCGAAACCAGTCGACTTGTGCACGTTGTCGTACCAATAGGGAGCCCAGGCTCCATCTTCCGGCCTTGCGCCGGCCTCCCAGGCCAGCATTTGTTTGTAGAACGGGATACCGACAAAGCTGCAAAATGCTCTTAGCATACCCTCCGGATTAAGCAGAAGGTCTTTGGAGTCGAAAATGAATGTTTCTTTACCGGACGCCTTGAGTCTTTGGTACAACTCCAATTGCTTGTCAAGGCCGGTGTCACGCAGGATGGGATGAGGTAGCTGATTGACAAGCGACGGAAGCATTTCTCTTGGGTCACGAATGAGAAAAAGGTTGACGAGGTCATCGAGAAATGATTCATCAAGGCCTGTCAGGTGGTGGCACATGTTCTTGATGAAATAGACCGGTTTATCGTTAAAGCCCAGGATAGTTTTAGAGATAATCTTGTCAGGATCTTTTTCCAAAACTTCCAGCAAATGGTCTTTCCCGGGGTGCTCTGAACCAGTCACTTTTAGGTAATAGCCGTACAGCGGCTCATCCACTACCGCAGTGTCGGGCCGTTGGGCAAAAGAATACATCAAAGCCGTGGAAACATTGCGTGGGCCGGACCAAACTGAAATGCGAAGCGTCATAAACTAAGAATGATAGGCGAATATATTTTGAAATGGGTGTAAATGGTACTAATACAATCGGTTTCGGTGATAAATACCCATTGAAGCTTTCATGCATGCATCGGTTTGATGATTTTTGCATGCCATTGAGTTAAGAGCATTTTACCCTTGCATTCCCTAAAGGGCTCAACTAGCATTGGGTTCTCCCTTTAGGGTTGGGGTTAGAAGGGTGATATTGATCGTTAACCTCTTAACTCAATGACGTTGATCCTTATGGATATGACCGACCAAACTTCCTCTGTAATTTTGAATAAAACAAGGCTTCGGATTGCTGTGGCCTCTATCTTTTTTGTGCACGGTCTTAACTTTTCCAGCTGGGCAGCACGAATACCTGATATTCAGCTTAAACTGGGACTTAGCGAAGCAGCGCTTGGCGGTGTGTTGTTGGTTTTGCCTTTAGGTTCTCTTGCTTCGTTACCGTTTTCGGGAGTTATTATCGATAAGCTCGGTAGCCGCCTGGTGGTGCTGGTGGCAACACTTGGATACGCTCTTACCTTGCCTTTTCTTGGCTTTTCTTCCAGTGTAGCTATGCTAAGTGTTGGGCTCTTCATCTATGGCTTTTTTGGCAACACCGTGAATATAGCTGTGAACACACAAGCCATCGGTGTTCAGACACATTACGGGCGAACCATTATGGCTTCGTTTCACGGCACCTGGAGCCTGGCGGGTTTTACCGGAGCGGGCATCGGTACTTTGATGGTGGCGCTTGGCGTTGAGCCTCAGATGCACTATCTGATCATGTTGGCACTGGTAGTAGTAATTCTATCAATTAACTACCCGCATACCCTGAAAGAAGATGTGAACAGGAACACCGGTAAGTTCAAATGGGTAAAACCCGACGGAACGCTGGTCAAGATTGGCCTTATTGCGATGTGTGGTATGATGAGTGAAGGTTGTATGTTCGACTGGAGCGGTGTCTATTTCAAAAAGGTGGTGGAAGCTCCGGAGGCTTGGGTTCCGCTGGGTTTCAGTGCCTTCATGATGACCATGGCAGGGGGTAGGTTTATCTCCGACCGACTCACGAATAGATTCGGCATAGGCACGGTGTTGAAAGCCAGTGGCATCCTCATTGCCAGCGGCCTGCTGTTCGCAGTGGCTTTGCCCTATTTTGCGACTGCGTTGATTGGGTTTCTTCTGGTGGGCTTTGGCGTGTCTTCGGTAGTGCCCCTTGCTTATTCGGTGGCTGGCAAATCAAAAACCATGTCAGCTGGCATGGCGCTGACCATGGTAAGTTCTATCTCGTTTCTCGGATTTCTTTTAGGCCCGCCACTTATCGGTTTTATTGCCGAGGCCAGTAGCTTGCGTGCATCTTTCCTATTCATCGCTGTTATTGGTAGCCTGGTGGCAGTTATTACCTCGATGAGCAAGACGATTCAGCGGGCCTGATATTTTACTTTTTTGGCTGATACATCATCAACTCATCAATCAACTTGTTGACTTTGCTGATCTCCATTTTCTCCACCAGACGAGCATGGCCTTTACCGCCTGTGTCCCAGGTGTTGGTGCCAGTGGAGTCGACGGACATGTGGCCTGATTCAATGCTGTAGTAGGGATCGTAGCCTTTTACAGCTACCAATACTGCCGTTTGATCCCAACTCATGCGCCCTGCTGAGTCTTGTGGATCCAATGGAATGGCAATGCGAAACGCATCTTTCACAGGACTGTTTTTGATGGCTGCGTTATTGATCAGGGGAAGTCCGGTTTTTATTTTTTGCCCAATGTGAAATCCGCTAAGAAGGATGGGGGTCGGCCACTCTTCCATTACCTGCATCGATGCGATAGGGTCTCTTTTTACATTATATTCTGCCCCAGTTGGAAACCAACCAGCCATGCTTACCAGCTGCTTTACCTTTTTGGATACCAGCTGCTTGCCGGTGAGGTCGCTGAATTCGTCGGGAGCCGAATTGAGGAGGTTGGCAAGATTGGTAAAGAAGCCCACCGTAACGACGGTCACGCTGCCGTCGGGTTGGGCTGCCAGTACCTTGCGGTAGACCTCCACTGCGTCTGGTGCCTCATCATTTGACTGTAGCCGGTGGGGGTAATTAGCAGTTACCGAATCGGTCCAGTGCTGCTTGTCGGTGTCGGCTACCGATGGCCCTTTAGGAACGCCGATGGGCAAGCCTGGCCTTCCAAAGTAAGTGTTGAACACGTCAATGGCCGCAGCTGCGTTCGGGTGGCTACAGCTGGCAACGGTCGCCAGAAAATTCACCTGACCACTGTCGGCCAATGCATGGAGGAGGGTGATCGCTCCGACATCATCGTAGTCCGGTCCAAAGTCCGTGTCGAAGATCAGTAGAACAGGCTCTGTCTTAGTTTTAATTTTATCATCGCATGCCGCACTGCCAAGGAGAACGACTACCGCAGTTAAGAGACTGAAATTCTTCATCTTTTTTTGCTACAATATACAGCTAACTGCCACTCTATAGTTTCTCCCCTTTTATCAAAGTCACCGACTTGATGGATTCTTCCTTCAGGTGTAGAAATTTCTTTCTTTCCTCGTCCTTCATATAGGCCTCGAAATCGGCTTGCGATTCGAAGCTCACATAGTGAATTTCGTAGGGCTGTTCTATGTCAAGATCAATGTACGACTCCCTTGTAGGCCGAAGTCTGAAAAGCAGCTTTCCGTTGTAGAGAGGGATACGGGGAATGGCTACAGCTTCAAACTGATCGAAGACGTCTTCTTTGCCTTCTTTGAGGTAAATGAGTTGTGTAAGATAAAGCATCTTGGGTGAGACTAATCAGGGTTTGTTTATTGCTGCATCCAACTTCTGAATTCCTGCGCTTTTTTCCTACTCACAGTTATCTCTTCAGGCGGGCTCGGCGATAGTTTTAACAGTACTTTACCTGTTGGGTCATTTTTCATAGAGACGATGGCTCTCCGCTGAGCAATGCACTGCCGGTTGATTCTGAAAAAATCAGTTTTTTCCAGCCATTGTTCCAACTGGTCGAGCGTGTCATCTAAAGTGTACTCCTTACCTTCGAAAGTTTGGAGTGTGCTAAAGTCGCCTACTTTGTGTACGTAAGCAATAGTAGAGGCTGGGAGTGGCACCTTAGCTTTTCCAAAGTTGGCCAAAATCGTTTTTCTGGATACGGTATTTGTTTCCTGGGCTCCTGCTTTTTGCTCGAGCTTCGCCTCGTAATGTGCTCTCATATAGAGCAGACCGTAGGCCATTTGAATGATGGTGACCATCAGGCAGGCAAAAGGCACATCGTAAGCAAAAACTATGGCAACATTGAACTCTGGAGGCCTGGTCATGAAGAATTCGTTGTAGAAAAAGCTCACCAGCACAGTTAGCAGCACAGTAAACCCGTACACAACAAACCCCTGGATAAATCCCCGAAGCGCTGTTTGATCCTCCCAGGCCACTCTTCTGTCGAAGTGTACAATGGTTGCCCTTGTGACTGTAAAAATAATGCCGATCACCAATATGCTGGTGATTATGTCGAGGTAGTAAATCGGGGTGCTGAGCAGGTCTTTAAGCGAAGCCGTCTCCCCTGTATGGCGGTAAAGCACCCCAAAGAAGGGGACAAGCAGCCAAAGCCACTTGTCCTGGTAGCGATGTGAACGATGCTCCATATTTCACAAATATAGTTTTTCGCTAAATCTGTTTGTTGGGATTTTTTTGGCTGTTCTTTCAGGTGCCTAAAAGGTCACTTCGGGCGCTCAATTTGTTCTTTCATTCTTAAAAAAGCTGCAGCAAGCTAACGGAGGCACTTTTGTGACGTAAAACGCTCTGTCAAAAAAAACTCAGAAGAATGAAACGGAACTTAAAAAGAAAGATGCTTTTGATCAGTTGCTTGTTGTTCGCCATCTTGGGTTGCCAGCATGCAACAGAAGCTCAACAACTGCCGTCGCTAAAAGTAAGTGTGCTTTGCCAGGGGTTTGGTCATAGCCTGTCGGGTGTGCCCAACCCTTCGTTATCGTACGGTGTAAGGGTGGGCACAGAATGGAGCTACTTTACCAAAGGTATATTTGGCGTCGGTCAGGATGTCAACCTGGGCTGGTATGTGCACAAGCGCATGCAGCATTCCTGGATAGTGTCGACGGCACCCACCATCCGCATTGCCGCTAATGGTGGCTTTGAAGCGCATTTTTCATTTGGGGCCGGCAAGTCATTCAACCAGATGGCCCAAACGGGCTACAAAGACAATGGTGACGGAACCTTTACCAGGGAGAGTCATGCATTTTATTCCCCCTGGCTTCTCACAGGCTCGCTTGGGATTGGCTACAATCTGGCCAAGCGTTCAAACCTGAAAATGGCAGTCTTTGCTGAAACGCAAACGATAGCCGAACTGGTGCGAAATCAGTATACACCAGTTTTTCCTCATCACTTGCTTCACATAGGAGCGAGAATTCCTCTTTCGTCCAACTTTTAACATTCCCAAAATGAATAAGCTTGTCTATTTTTTATTGGTTTTCGGCTGCCTGTTACTGACCTCCTGTGTGGGAGATGTGGCGCCAGGTCCTGAGGTGTCGGATTGCAATACGAGTGCATACGATGTGCCTAATGCATTATTTTATGATTCACTGCTGCGGGAATACTGGCTTGAAACTGGGAGCCCGGGTGTGGTGGCCATGATCAGTCAACCCGGGAACACCTGGGTAGGGGCCGCCGGGCAAGCCGACATGGAAAGTGGTACTGCTATGCAAACCTGCCATCAGTTTCAGACGGGAAGCATTTCCAAGATGTTTACTGCCGCCACAGTGTTATTGCTACAGGAAGATGGCAAAATTGACATCGACGAAAAGGTGAGCACCTATTTACCGCAGCTGAGAGGGAATATTGAGCACGTTGACGTAATGACGGTGAGGCAGCTATTGAACCACACCGCCGGTGTACCAGATTACTACTACATGCAAGCGTATATTCTTGACATGATGAATGACCCGTCGTCGATTAAGCGTTCGGCAAAGGAGGCGCTGCGGAAGTATAACTACGGCAAGAAGGCCGATTTTTTCCCAGGAGAAGGGTGGAATTACAGTAATTCGGGTTATGTCATACTTGGTTGGATAATTGCGGAGGTGACCCAAAAGCCGTTTGAAGCCGTGGTGAAGGAGAAAGTAATTGACCCTTTGGGATTAGTGGATACCTATATGGTGGACTTCAGAAATTCCCGAAGGGCCAAGAACTATGTTGACCTGAGTGGCAAGGGTGTGCTGATTGAGTCGTCTAAATATGACGACGACGTGATAGGCACACCGGAAGGAGGTGTGGTGAGCACCGTGCAGGACTTGACGGCTTTTGCCCGTGGACTATTCTCCGGAGGTTTACTGAAAGAGGAATCTTTGAGTGAGATGATGTTTGTTCCCTGCGGACCGGATGCTATTGACGAAGGAGTTTGCGGATACACCCTTGGGTTGAGTTATTGGAAGGATACTGACTATGGCGACGCCTTTGGGCACAGCGGTGGCGAGGTGGGCATGGAATCGCTCCTGCTTTATTTTGTTGAACACGACGCCGTAGGGGTGTTTTTCAGAAACCGAAATGGCCCTTCGAGAAAGCAGTTTCTTTTCGATATGCTGATGAAAGAATAAAAAAATGGCCCTCACAGTATCGGGGGCCAGTTTTCATAGTATTCAGCATCTATATGTAATTGTAGAGCAGACTTACTTTGAACGTAGAGTGTTCTTTTCTTAACTCTTCAAAAAACCGTCTCGTAAATCCGCCCAGGTCATAGCTTTCAATTTTTTCAAGTGGTACCCATTCAAACTCTTCCGCTTCGTCATTCAAAACCACTTCAGAGGAGTTGGTTTTGCAAAGGAAGTCGATAAATATGAAGTGCTTTTGGGCTTCAAATGTGTCGCTGTAAACGGCTTCCTGCAGGCTGATTAGCTGGATGTCAAAGATGTCAAGACCGGTTTCTTCTTTTACTTCTCTTACCAGGGCATCTTCCATTTTTTCGCCCAGCTCTATGTGACCGCCGGGGAAAACATATTTGTCACCCCATTTCTTTGACTTACATAGCAAGATTTTGTTCTCGGGGTTGAAAATGATAGCGCCAACTGTTGGTTCGGGGTATTGTTTCATGTTGAACTATTGATAACGAATTATGCCCACTCAAAATAGCGGGCACAAATCAAGGTATCCAAAAATAACTGTCTATCCTCTGTTGCCCAACGATATCAATTTGACAACATGGAAATAATCAAAAAGCGGTTTTACGAGTTTTAAACCCTACGAATGAAACGATCAGATCACCACTTTCAACTTCAGTTACCAGCTTAAATGTTCCGTCGAGGTCAGAGACAGTACCAACTGTAGTTCCGATAAGTTTGATTTTTGGATGAAGAATCTACAGGTTTAAGGAAATGATAGCTGAATTTGACAATGTATTTCTCAGTAAAAGCAAAAAATACCTCAATACCTCCTGACTGCTGAATGATTGCAAAATGATAAACGCTAACAATTTGCCACGCCTTGTGAATACTGGAACACTAGAGCGCATATTCATGCAGCCAAATTGAATAAACTGTCATTTTTCCGAACGCATCCTTTGCTACATTAATCACTAAAGTTTTAGTACCGATTTCTAAAAAGCTAGTTTCTTGGTGTCGAAGCCTACGAATGAGAATACCACTTCACCGCTCTGGAGCGAAGTTTGTAGTTTGAATGAACCGTCACGATCCGAAACGGTACCAGCGGTTGTTCCAGCCAAAATAATATTGGTGCCGGGTATTGCCTCCCCTGATTCTAGTTTTATTTTGCCAGTTATCTCTTTTATGTTGCCGACTTGTTTCACCTGATAGCTATCGATCACAAACTTATCATTCACAAGGGTAGCGTGACTGGGAGCATCGGATTTAGTATTGGCGGTGAGCGAAAAATTGATGGGCAAAATCATTCGTTGACGAACTTTCTTTCCACGTTGTTGTGCGGGTGTCCACGGTGCAGAAGTTTCGATTACCCTCATGGCTTCTTCATCACATCCATCGCCTATCCCTGAGGTGATTTTCAGATTGGTGATTCGTCCGTCTTTTTCAACTACAAATTCTACTAGTACTTTGCCCTCTGTGCCCTTATTTTTAGCGATTGCTGGGTACTTTAGGTTTGAAGACATGAATTGATAGAGTGCCTGTATTCCCTCTGGATATTGGGCAACCTCTTCTACTAAGGTAAATACCTCTCCGCCTGTAAGGCTGGCCAAGAGGTAACCTTGCTTGTCTTCTGATATTGCGTAGGTTTTTAAAAGAATATATCCATCCCCTAATGAACTCCTGGCTTCGTCTGCGGATAGCTCCATGTAAACGAATTCTTTATCAGGGTACATTTTTCTGAAGGTGGGTATGTCAGCTTGCACCTCCTTGGGATACTGATTTGCTACAGTGCTGTCGCCTTGCTCTTGACAGGAGACAGCTATAAAAAATGCACCCAGGATAGGAGCAAACGCTGCCAGCTTCCACCACCCTGTTTTTTGTTTCATTGACTTGATCATGGCAATTCTTTTTAATGTAAGAGATTTATTGAAGTGATTCGCTATGTGATAGCCAGCTCCGGTCAGAGCCAGCCTGGCAATAAGGCTGCAATACAGCTGCTCTTCCCCTTTACTTATCGACAACTCGTCGGCTCGGTACTCGTGGGTTTCTACGAGGGCTTTTTTTAGCATATAAATGGAAGGATTGAACCAGAATAGGATTCGCAGGAGCTCCACAAAAAGAATGTCCAGGCTATGCCATTCTTTGTAATGCGCTAGTTCATGTGCAATTATTTTATTTTTAGAGTGCTCATCCAAATCGCTTAGCTGCCCAATGAAGACATGGTTGAAGAAAGAAAAGGCATAGTCGGTGCTATCCACTTCGTAAACTTTCACCGACCCGACATTTTTTACGAAACGGCCAGTAGATCGCTGTTTCAGCAAGGCAGCTATTCTTAATGTAAACTGAATAAAAAGTACTGAGACTATGGCCCAATATACCCAAAGGCAGATGGTCAGCAGGCTGAGAGATTCGTGTGTTGCTGGTGTAGTGGCTTTTTCTGCAGTCAGCAGAATGGCAGGTAGGTAATATCCATTCATGCCCATCGGGTCAGTTGGCAGCGAGCTAAAGGCTGTATGGAAAGACAGCAATGGCAGCACTGCCGCCGCAGTCATCATGCCGAGGAGCAACAGACGCTTTAAAAGAAATATTTGCTCTTGTCGCAAGAAGACTATGTAGGCCAATGCGAAAAGAAGAAGGCCAATATTCGCTTCGATTAGGTAAGAAAGGTAATTGTTCATTCTTGCTGGTTTTTAGCTTCCTCCATCAATTTTTCAATTTCCTCCTCAGATAAATTGTTTTCTTTAACAAAAAAGGAGACTAGCCCCTCAAAAGACCCATTGAAGTAACCCTTTAGGAAGTTGTTGAGGTAGAAGACGGTATATTTTTCTTTGCTTATAAGAGGGAAATATTCGTGGGTCTTTCCGTAAGCCTTGTGCGACAGGAACCCTTTTTTCTCCAGAATTCTCACCGTGGTGAGCACGGAGTTATAAGCCGGTTTTGGTTCGGGCATTTTCTCCAGAACGTCTTTCACCAACCCCTTCTTCAGGGCCCAGAATATTTTCATTATCTGCTCTTCAACTCTTGCCAGCTCTTTCATGGAAATTTTAAAACTAATTAATTAAGAATAAAACTAATCGATTAGTTTTAAAATTCAAACAGCCGAGTGAATTTTTTTTTTGGCGCCGTAAAAAACAGAAAAGGCACCCCAATCGGGATGCCTTTAAACTTTCGGTAATTAATAGTTTCTAGCTGAACCGTTTCAGAATTACTGTGGCGTTGTGTCCACCAAAGCCGAAGGTATTGCTCATCACATAGTCTACCTTTCGTTCCTGAGCCGTTCCAACCGTTAGGTTCAAGCCTTGCGGCAGCTCAGGATCCAGTGTTTGGATATTGATCGTAGGAGGCACCAACTGTTTCTGGATAGCCATGAGCCCCGCCAGGGCCTCAATCGCCCCTGCCCCGCCTAGCAAGTGGCCTGTCATAGACTTGGTGGAGCTGATATTCAGCTTTTTGGTGTGGTCGCCAAATACTGACATGATTCCTTTCAATTCGCTGGGATCACCCACTGGTGTTGAGGTTCCGTGTGTGTTGATATAGTCAATGGACTCCGGGTTTATTTCAGCATCCTCCAGTGCTGCCCGCATGCCCAGAGCAGCTCCTTCGCCCTCCGGGTGAGTCGCCGTGAGGTGATACGCATCGGCCGACATGCCGCCGCCCACAACTTCGCCATAAATAGTGGCGCCACGCCTGGTCGCATGATCCAGGCTTTCCAGGATGAGTGCTCCAGCTCCTTCGCCGATCACGAAGCCATCACGGTCGATGTCGTAAGGGCGGCTAGCAGTTTCTGGACTTTCGTTTCTTGTCGAAAGGGCTTTCATAGCACCAAACCCACCCACACCGGTTTCATTTACCGCCGCTTCTGACCCTCCGGTGACAAATGCCACGGCTTTACCCCACTTGATATAGTTAAAGGCGTCGATGATGGCGGTGTTGGAGCTTGCACAGGCCGATACGGTCGTGTAGTTGGGTCCACGGAAGCCATGGCGCATGGAGATTAAACCAGCTGCAATGTCGACGATCATTTTGGGAACCAGGAAAGGGTTGAATCTCGGCGTGCCGTCGCCCAGAGCAAACTCCATAATGTTTTCCTGAAGGGTAAGCAGCCCGCCATTGCCCGATGCCCAGATGACACCTACTTTGTCTCTGTTAAGCCCCTCAAAATTCAGTATGCCTGAATCAGCGATGGCTTGCTCTGAAGCTGCAATGGCGTATTGAGAAAACAAGTCATTGCGGCGAAGCTCACTTCTTTCGAGGTAAGGGCTGGGGTCAAAGTCTTTTACCTCGCAGGCAAAGCGGGTTTTGAACTTCTCTGCATTGAAATGTTTGATATTGGCAGCGCCAGACTTTCCAGCCGCCAGGTTGTCCCAAAACTCCTTTACTGAATTCCCAAGCGGGGTAATGGCACCAAGGCCAGTGATAACTACTCGTTGAGGATGTTGCATGGTTGTATGTAAGAGTTAATATTCATTTCAGATGGTTTTATTGGTTTACTCCCAGATCGATTTTGATGCCCTTAATCAAATCACTGAAAGTCTCATTCCCCATGAGCCTGGCTATTTGCACTCCCGCCGCAAGGTTGGTAATGATCATTGTTGCTTTCGTTTCGGGTTTCATGTCGAACGTAAACATACCTTCGGCTTTCCCTATTGCCAAAAGATTGGTGGCCCAGTCATGAATAAGGTGTGTAAGCCCCTTCATCACATTCGTCATATTCTCTGGTAACCCGTAGAATTCAACACTGATGGCACCCACGAGGCAGACTTTGTCATTTTCTGAGTTTATTGAATAGGTTTGAATGAAGGCATCCAGTTGTTCCTCAAGCGACAATGAGGCGGTTTCTTCCTTGAAGTCTTTGAACCGTTGTATAGCACTCCTGATTACTTCAAGGCCCAGTACCTCTTTCGTTGGGAAGTGGTAGTGAACAGCTGCATTTTTCACACCCAGCGTATGAGATATTTCGTGGTAGCTAAAGGAGTTGTATCCCTTGCTGCGGATGAGGTCTTCAGCCAAATCCAGTATCTGCTGACGTGTATCAAGGCGTGCCACAACGCAAACTTACTTACTAATTAGTAAGTTTGCAAATACCGGCCAATTCACCCACTAGTTATTTACCTTTTTCAGTACTCTTCCCGCCCCGGGGTTGATTGATCCATCTGGCCTTACGGAGATTATACCATTGACGATAACATAACTAATCCCCTCCGGATACTGATGAGGATTTTCAAAAGTTGCTTTGTCGGCAATGGTCTCAGGATTGAAGATGACCAGGTCGGCGTAGTTGCCCACTGCTATGCTTCCCCTGTCAGTCAGGGCCAGCCGGGCAGCTGGTAAGGATGTCATTTTTCTTATAGCTTCTTTCATGGGAATGACGCCGAGGTCTCTGCTATAATGCCCAAGCACTCTTGGGAAAGTGCCATAGCTCCTGGGGTGCGGATGGCCATCTCCTGGCTCTACCAGCGAACCGTCGCTGGCCACCATGGCCATAGGGTGTTGCATGATCCGTTGCACATCTTCTTCGCTGATAACGTGGAAAATACACGAGGCTCCCCCGTTTTCCTGTGCCTTCATTACCAGCTCAGCACCTGTGGAAACTGTGGGCTTAAGCCCTTCCATTTCTGCCCAGTCCTTCAGGGTTTTTCCCTCCAGCTCGGGCTTCCATGTAACCCTACCGAACTGTACTCTGTTCAAGTCTCCACCCCCTCTGTCGTTAAGGATATTGAATTCTACATCAGCCTTTATGTCCGATCTTGTTTTTTTGTCGTTTAGTCTGGCTCTGTACTTTTCAATCCCGCCTTCCATTGCCCAGGCTGGAATGAGTACTGCAATACCCGTCTGACTGGCAGTATATGGATACTGATCCATCATCACGTCGAGGCCAATGGCCCTGGCAGAGTCGACCATGGCCAGTGTTTTTTCACTGGCACCCCACATGGGTAGTCCAATGGCTTTGTGGTGGGTAAGCACCACAGGAATTTTGGCTTCTTGTGCAATTTGAATGGCCTCCTGAACCCCGTCAATCAGTCCAAGCCCTTCTTCCCTGAGGTGCGAGGTGTAGATTCCGCCGTGCGACGCTGCAACTTTTGATAGCTCAATGACTTCGTCCACTGTTGAAAATGCCCCGGGCAGGTACTTAAGACCCGTCGATATTCCGAAGGCACCGGCCTGCATGGCTGTGTCAACCTGTGCTTTCATGGCGGTGAGTTCTGCTGGGGTAGGTTGCCTGTCTTCCAAGCCCATGATGTTGCTTCTTACGGTGTTGTGTCCTACAAGATAAGCGACATTGGGGCCCAGCTTGATTTCAGCAAGTGAATCGAGGTAGGGTTGAAATGGCCACGGGCTGCGGCCATCGGGCCCGCCCAGGGTGAGGGTGACGCCCTGCCTCAGGTGGGAAGAGGCTGAAGGAATTTTCAATAGCCGTTCAATATGTGTGTGAAGATCGATGAAGCCAGGAGACACAGCCAGACCAGAAGCGTCGATGGTATCTTTGCCGCCGTGTTTTAGCTTCCCAATAGCGGCAATGGTGTCGCCATTGACGGCAATGTCACTGAGGATGGGCTCATTGCCGAGGCCGTCGTACACCTGTGCGTTAAGAATGACCAGATCGTACACTTTCCTGGGTTGGCAACTTATTAATGTTGAAAACAGCGCCAGCCTTGCTAGCCATAAAGTTATTGTGTACATCAGTTGATTAATTGTCGAAAGAAAAGGTGCAAAAAAATACAGTTGCACACATGTAAACTTACATGGCCGGGGAGCAAGACGCCCGGAGTCAGGCAAATATGTCAGGTAATGCCGTTATTGTGCCTTTATGTAGATTACATTTCCTAATTTTATCCAGCCAAAAATCGAAGAATCTATTGATTGCGGCGCTCTTTTTCCAGAAGAGAATTTCTATGCCGTTTAGTAAGTATTTCCTTTGCGTTTCCTTCTTTATTCTGTTTCATGGTGCCAGCGCCAGCGAGACTGACAGCCTGTTCATCCCCAATGCAAGTGGTTATAACGCCGACTTTTTCCGAACACTTAGACAGAAACTTGCCAAACTGAAAACTGATCAGGCTGTCTTATTGCTAAATGAAGAAATAACGAAACAAGAGGCGCAGCGTGAGTATCGAAATGCTGTAAACCTCAAAATCGTCCTGGGGCTTATTCTAAAACGCACCTCAAACGCTGACGGATTTATTAAACTTCAGGATGCGATTGCTGAGGCAGATCAAAAGCAATTTCTTTATGAGAAGGCTTTGGCACTTTTCGAATCAGGAAGGATTCTGCTTGCAAGTGGCGAGAAGACAAAGGCTCTGGAGAGTTTTCTTAAAGCCGAAGAAGCTTGTGCCAAGACATCCGAAAAAGCATTGTTGTTTCAGATTTCTTTTGCGATTGCAAACCTGCAATACTCGTCTGACAACTTTGAGGAAGCGCTTCTGGCAATGCAAAATGGCGTAAGTATCTATTCTATTGAAGAATGGCTTGAACAGGAAGACTATTTACAATTCGACGTAATGAGGGCCTTCAATACAATGGCACTATGCCATTTGCAAATGGAGGAGTTTGATGAAGCATTGGATAACTATAAAGTCTCGCTGATTTTTGCCCAGGCCAGGCAGGATGAGTTTTGGAATGGGCTGGTTACGGGTAATATGGGACATGTTTTGCTTAGACAAAACAAATTGGACACAGCCGAAGCCCTTCTGCAGTACGACCTGGGGATCAGCAAAAAATACAAAGCATTTTCGAGTGTTGCAGCTACTTATCTTTCTTTAGCTCAGTTGCATCAAAAACAGAACCTGTTTCAAGAGGCTGAAAAGTTCTTTGATTCGGCGAGCTACGTTATCAATTCTAATAACCTTTCGCTCCCAAGCTATTTTAAACGAAGGTCTGAACTCGCCTACGAAATGCGTAAGTATAAAACAGCCATCGATCTGAGAAATATATATGACAGGATGGCGGACTCGTTAAGTGGAATCAAGAAATCAAAAGATCTTGCGCTTCTGAACTCCAATTTTGAATTCTTGTCCAAACTTGAAACAGTTAAGCTGTTGGAAAAGGAGAACCTCCTCAAAGACGAAGAGCTCAAAAATAAGAACTTGATTATCTTCGGTGGCACTTTCATCACTTTTCTCGCTATAGCCTTATCAGTTGTTGTGATCAGAAGTAACCGCCTTAAAATTAAACTCAATAAAGAGCTTGAAAGAGAAGTTGAAAAGAGAACCAGGCGATTGGCCAGCACGGTGAAAGAACTTGATACTTTTATCTATAGGCTGTCGCACGATTTCAGACGCCCGCTTACCACATTGATCGGACTCGATTCATTGGGCCGCACAATAAGCAAAGATTCAGAAACGAATGATCTTTTTTCCAAGGTTGGAAAGACTGCCAAGCAAATGGACAGAATGTTGCTGAAAATGACATATATCCATGAGGTCAACACTTTGGAGCCAACTATTACTCAGACAAATTTGAGGGAAGTTGTAGAGGAAGTGATCGCTGGCTTTGGCGAAGACTTCTCGGCACTAAAGACTCAATTGATTGTAAATGTGCCTGACGACATGATAGTTTCAACCGACCCACGATTTTTGCAGTTAATACTGACCAATTTGATAGAGAATGCTTTTATTTTTGTCGATGAAGGAAAAGATAAGCCTATCATCAGTATCGGCGTCAAACCAACTGAAGGCGGTTGGAAAATATTGATCAGCGATAATGGTGTTGGCATTTCGCTCGAAGTCAGAAGTAGAATATACGAACCATTTTTCAGGGGCAGCTCGATTTCGCAGGGGAACGGCCTAGGACTTTATTTGGTAAAAAAGGCTACGAGAAGACTGCGTGGAAAGGTCGTCGATTATGCTGGAGATCATGGAGAAAGCGTCTTTATGCTCGAGTTCTTCGTCTCTTGATAAGACTTTCTGCCTTCATTACTTTTTTCGAACCAGTTTGGTGTATACTATAGTTGACACCAACCCCGCTGTGAGTCGTTTTCAGAAACCTAATTACGAAATATTTCGTAGAACTTCTTGCGAGTTCAAAATCAGTTCCTATATTTGAACTACGAAACTATTCGTACATCACAGAAATCACAATGAGTAAGAGCACACCGACAGATGCTGAACTAGAGGTACTCAACGTCCTTTGGGCAAAAGGCCCCTCTACAGTTAGGGAAATCAATAAAATGCTGAGCCAGGAGAAGGAAGTGGGATACACCACCACACTGAAGATCATGCAAATTATGACGGCGAAGGGTTTGCTCGAAAGAGATGAGAGTAGCAGAACCCATGTGTACAAGCCCCTGATGAAGGAGAGCGATACGCAGCGGACGATGATGGATAAACTTCTCAATTCGGCTTTTGGGGGCTCGGCTTCCAAACTTGTGATGCAGGCACTTGGCAATAATAAAACAACAAAAGCTGAGCTGGATGAAATCCGCAAGTTTCTGGATGACCAGCTGGAAAACAGGAAAGGAGATAGAGAATGAACATGCTTCAACCTTACTTATCCGACACACTGGTGCAAGCCCTTGGGTGGACATTCCTTCACTCTTTGTGGGTTGGGGCACTGTTAAGCGTCATATTTCTTGGAGTGAGATGGATCATGAAGTCTTACAGTGCGCAGTCGAAGTACGTGGCAGGACTGTCATTCCTTAGTTTGCTCCCCGCCATTATGCTGCTCGTTTTTGTTTACACTTTTAACGAACTGGCCCAGTTGAGCTCTTCCGATACGCCGGAGATGGAGCCGGGCACGACCCAGCTGGCTGAATTTACCACAGGAGCTGCTGATGTTGAATCACAATCGGCTGAAGTACCATTCTATGTAGGATGGCTCAACGAAATCAGGACTTATTATTTTTACAAGTACCATTCGTTTCTGGTCACTGTTTGGCTTCTTGGAATAGCCTTGCTGTCAGCTCAAAATATTGGTGGCTACCTCTATTCAGGCAGGCTTCGCAAACAGGGACTTTTGGAGCCCGGCGATGAATTGATAAAGGCGTTTAATTCATTGCTCAAGACTTCCGGGGTGAGCAAGAGCGTTCTTCTTATGGAGTCTCTTCTTGTAAAAGCGCCTGTGCTTGTCGGTTATTTTAAGCCTGTAATTTTGCTCCCAATCGGTCTGGCATCCAGCTTGTCAGTCAGTGAAGTGGAGGCTATACTTGCCCACGAAATAGCCCATATTCGTCGCCATGATTTCCTTGTCAATATTCTGCAGTGCTGCGTGGAGGTACTTTTCTTTTATCACCCTGGTGTTTGGGTCATTGGTTCAGCCATCAGAAGCGAAAGGGAAAACTGCTGTGATGATATAGCCGTCCAGCTAAGTGGCAACAGCATGAGCCTCGCTTTGGCACTCACGCATGTGGAAGAGTGGAAACTGACCAGCAATGTGGCTTTAGGATTTTCAGGCAACAAAAACTCATTACTCAATAGAATAAAAAGGATAATCAACTACAAGACAATGAAAGCACAAAACAGAGACGGTAATTTACTGGCGGTAGCCATCATTGCCGGTCTTTGCCTGAGCACGCTCACGGCATTGAAGGGAATCGATTATGAAATGGTACAAGAAATACCCGCTCAGGAGGAAGTGGCGCAGGAGCCAATAGAGGTGGAGCCAGCAATAGAGATGACAGAGCCTGTTCAATCTGAGGAGCCTTTTGTGGTTGCAGAAGCTGAACCTGTGGAAGAGCGTGAAGCCGCTGCAGCGGCGGTGGTAAGCGCTGACACGTTGATTCAAGGGGAAGCTGCTCCATTGCCAGCGCTGGCCCCACTGAGTGGCCGGGCTACTACGCAGCCTTTGGCAGAAACTCCCCCTTTGCCACCGGTAGGTGCGGTGTCGGCTGTCAGCTCTCCGGATATGTACTCTCTGGCAGCCCCGAGAGCCAGGTGGAGCTATTCATCGTCCGCCGACAGCAAATGGAATGTGGTGGCGTCAGGCAGCGATACCGTCGTTTGGGATGCGCCCGCACCGGCAGACACCCAGGAATTTGCGATGCACATGCAGGATATGGCCCGGGAAATGGCTCATATGCAAGAGCACATGGCGAGGGAAATGGCCGAAAGGGCTGTAGAAATGAGCAAGGCTGCCGAGAATATGTCGCTTCACCATGAAGAAATGGCATCAGAAATGGCCAGACATCAGCAGCAGATGGCCGAGGAAATGGCTGAACGACACAGGGAAATGGCGGAAAAGCATGCGTTAATGGCGCAGGAATTTGGTGAAAAACATCAGGAAGAAATGCTGAAGCATCAGGAAGAAATGATGAAAGAGCAAAAAAAGATGCTTGCGATTCAGCAGACTGAAATGAAGAAGATGGAAGCCGAAATGAGAGTACACGAGGAGAAAATGAATATCTTCGAGAAGGAACTCAGATCGGAGCTGGTGAAGGATGGAATCATCTCTTTAAAAGACGACCATTTCAAAATGAGGATCAACGGGAAAGAGCTGACTGTCAATGGGGACAAGCAATCTTCCGAGATGTACAAAAAATACCGAAAACTTATCCAGGAGAAATTTGGCGATGACTACAGTTTTGATGCTGACGGTAGTGAAGAGATGAATCTGAGTTTTAGTTTTTAATTTCAAGTCCATATAAAGTTGAAAGGCTGGCCTCAGGGTCAGCCTTTTTTATGTGCGGCGGTGGAGCTTTTTTAGCTTGTAGAAAATTCCCATCTGCCGGACAAGGAAAAGGCATCTGTTGCCGTTTGTATAGGTTGTAGTACCATAGCTTCACCTTCTTTTGGCTTGTGATAAAATATAATTCTAATTTTGGTGCCGGAAGTTCACCTGGCCTAATCCTTTGATCTAAGTTTTCACGCACCTTTGTTAAAAGTGTTACTCATGCGCATAGCAACCACCGTAGTATTCTTCCTGTTTGTTAGTATTTCTTCAGCACTGGCCCAAGGTCAAAGCGACCCCAGGAGTTTGTCTTATTATTTTTCGGATGTAGAAATGCACGTCGATACGATGGTGTATTCGTGGAAGAAAAATTCTCAAATCATTCAAAACAGACGCCAGCTGCCGTTTGCTTACGACGAGGAAAATGAGGTGGCTGAATTTTATTTGAGATTTAGCCAGATTGGCGATAGCAACAACCTGAGACTGGCACCTTCAAAAGACTATGAGTTGATTGACTCTTTGTTGGTTTATCCCGGCTATGCTCGTTTCAAAGTGAGGTTTAGAGGGCTTACTGAAAGTAATTTCCTCAAGTTTACCTTTGAGGTGAGTACTGATACTTCATCCTACCAGCTAACAGAGCTTCCATTATTCCCATACACCCAAACGTATGTAGAAATTTATCCACCAGCAGATGAGGTGTTCATTGGGGAGGAAGTTTCGTTCGACATAACAACCAATAATGCGGGCAATATCGTTTACGATAATCGCTGGACTTCGGGGCTGCCCATTAACTATCGAATAGATAAGCAGGGTAGTCAGCTGGTGATGTCGATTGTGCCAAGAAACCTCGGGTATCAGCAAGTATCTATCCCTCTGCTTGTTCGGAAGCCGATTTTGACGCCGGAGGGATTCTCTTACCATTTGCAGCCACTTGAGTATACATTTCAGGTGAAATCAGGTCGGCTCGTGTTTCTGCAAATGGATAAGCAGGAGATCACACCGCCCGATGACAATACGGAGCCTATTGAGATTCTTATAGACAATAACCGAAACCTTGAGCTGGGCAAAACCTACCGGGTAGAAAACCAGGAGGCACAGGGTGGTCCGCTCATTGCTGAGCTTTACACTAAGAGCCGACTTACGACCAACAAGATCCTTTGCCTGATGCGGCTCTATGGCAATCACAGAAAGTCGGAGGGTTATTTGTACATAAAAGACGGGGATGAGGCGAAGTTTGTGACCAATGTGGATATTACACCCAAGACTGACATTAAGACCATTTTTGTTCAAAGAGAGGGCAAAGACTGGCAGGCAGGAAATGCCGTGTATCCGGGCGAAACAGTTTCCATTAAACTTGAAGGACAGGGGCTGCATAAGGGAAATTTCTTCTTCCAGGGGGCAGACAATTTATTGCTCGATTCGCTGATCCGGAATGAGAACATGGCCGTTTTCAGGATCAAAGTGCCTGAGACGACCTCGTCCACCAAGATTGAGATCTTCAATCACCGGGAAAATACAGGCAAATACCTGACTGTGACTGAGTACCAGAAAGCCCGCAAGTTTGACTTCATGAAACTCGATTTCGGCAATGAGCAAATGCAATTGGATGAAATCAACAAGCCGATTTACTATGATGGAACCATTACCGATCTGGTTTTGGCCTTTGATCGCTCAAAAATCGACAGACCGGGAGACCTCAACGGAAAGCAATACCTGAAGATTGACGTAAAGGTCAGCAACAAACAAGGCAATCTGCTTGAAATATATAAGTTTGACCAGGTAGGTATTTGTCCTGCTGAAAACTCGCCCAGGTTCGGGCACTACAGCCAAACGGACTGTCAGGCAGAGAACATCAATTTCAACAACTACTTATCCAGAAAGACTTACGATCTGGACGAGTGGTCAAAAATAGAAATTGACATTAGCCATGTAAATGAAAAGTATCCGGGGCAGCAGGTGTCCAAGAAAAGGATCATTATTTACCTGAAAAGGAATCACACATTTGATGTGGATGTATCTTTCCCCGGCGGACTTTTGATATTAAAGGCTGGTAGTGAGGATTTTGCGAACTTTGGAGGTATTAGCTTTGCGATGATTGCCCAATTTAGTTTTTATCAGGAGGGTAGGATTGCCAAAGTGAAGCCATATAAGCTGGGAGCTGGTTTCATTGCCATTAATGCATTTAATTTCTCGGAGGCAGCGCAGGCTAACAGAGACGTGGGGCTCGTCGTAATGGGATCTCTCTATCCGATTTCCAGTACCAACAAATTGACATTCCCATTGTATGTTGGGTTTGGCTACTTAATGAAGGAGGGTACATTATTCTCCCTGGTAGGGCCGGGAATCAGGGTGCAGTTTTAGTGCCTGGCTGTTATTTGCTTCAGGTGGTGTAGCATGTGGGCGTGGTAGTCTTCGATAAGAAACTCCAGCGTGTGGAGTTCAATAGCCTCCTTGCCGGTGTCACAGGTGTTCTTAAGTGCAGCCACCGGAATATTTCTGACTGTTCGCACAAGCTGTTTATTGATAAGCAGCCAAAGCTGTTGAAGTTCGCCTATATCTGCCGACTGGTAGTTCTGACACCGCACCCATTCATCCTGATGATAGTATATCTTGTCATCAGGCTCGTGCTGGGATACGATGAACCGACGAAGGTTGTTTTGAGCGCTATCAATCAAGTGCCCGAGAATTTCTTTTTTTGACCACTTTTCAGGAGCCGGCTTAAAAGTCCATTCTTTTTCCTCAATGAAAGAAAACATGCCGATGCTTTCAGTAAGAAGCATTTCTATTTGATCAACCACTGCTGCCATATTTGTTGGTTGAAAACCATAACCTTTTCAATTTGGAATCAAACGATCCTGGCTAGCCTATTTTACAGGTTTTAAATTTTTCAAATACCTCGTGAGTTGGCTAATTTGTCCATCTCGTTCCTCACGAAATTGTAGCCTTAGCAACTTATGAACTTTGCCCGAGCGGGTGCTTAGAAATATTTTGTAAATATAGTCCATGCTCCCCTCCTTAAATGCACTTACATCTGAAGAAAGCTCATTTTTCTCACCATAGAGGTCAAAAATGTCGTGGATGGCGATTTCGTTTCCGAGGATAATTCCTTTTTTGATATAGACAGCCTCTTCATGGATATTAAAAGTCACCATTTTGGGGAACCTCCACCTGTCGTATAAAATGGGAACGAGAAGCAAAAGCAAGACTAAAAGAAGAATTGTGGGGTTTACACCAAATAAAAAAGCAAAAATGGCGATTGTAAGTGATACCTGGGATTCAAGCTGTTTGCCAGAGGACATCTTAATTGTGATGGAGCCAGTGTCATAACTAACAACGTATTTGTTGTCGTTAAGCATTTGCACCAGGTGTTGATCCAATTTTAACATCTATTTCTTCAGTTGGCCACTAATATCTTCTCTTTGCTCTGGATATACCATGTGAGCTACTTCGAGAACTAAAAATACCTCTTTTGGAGATTTGATTACATTATACGTAGAAAAAATGGAAGTATGAGGACAAACGCCATCGTTATATCCAAAAGAAAACCAGAAGGGGGCACCAACTTGCCTTTGGAACGAGGGGCGAAAAATCAAGTTTAAAACGAGTAGTAAATCTTTTTTCACGTAAAAAAATGAATCTGGAACTCTAAAATAAGACAGAAATATAAGAATGCCTATAATGGAGGTGTTAGGGGCCGCCAACTAACTAAGTGAGACATTGTTTGTATTATGGTCGAAATCCTTTGGCAGAAAGTGCCTATATTGGGTGTGTGCTTTACTAGCTTTTTTAGATTGAAAGCCAACCAGAGAATAGCTATGATGAATAAAACCCTTTCCACAATTTGCCTGCTTTTGTGTGTTGCTTCGATATGCGCTCAGGACTTGAAACCTTTCGAATTGACGGACGCCTGGCTTGCTGGCGTGGATGAAATCGCTCCATCTTCTACTACAGTTTCCGTAAGGAAAAAGAAGACCCTACTTATTTTCTCCCTGCATACCGGCTTTGAGCACTGGACGATTCCACACACTGAAGCGGTGGTACAACTGATTGCGGAGAAGAGTGGGGCGTTTAAAGTGGTAACCTCAAAAGACATAAGCGTTTTTGAAAAAGACAACCTGAAGAACTACGACGCTGTTGTGCTCAACAACAACTGCTCGATAGGTGATGAACGAAATATATTCTGGGACGTGTTGAAAAAAGACAGCACACTTACCGAGCAGGTAGCACGCATGAAAGCAAAGCAACTGGAAGACAACCTGCTCAGCTATGTGGATCGTGGTGGTGGGTTGGTGGTGCTGCACGGGGCCATAACGATGGAAAATAAGTCAGACAACTTTAGCCAAATGGTGGGAGGAAGCTTTGATTATCACCCGAAGCAGCAAAACATTGCCGTGAAGCTGGTAGACCCAAACCACCCGATGGTTCAGGCATTTGGGGGTGAGGGATTTGAGCACATAGATGAGGCCTATATCTTTAATAACGCCTATTCACAGTATAACTTCCGTCCTTTGCTTTATATGGAAGCGGACAAAATATCAGGGCTAAAAGAGCCCATTGGCGACAATATTAAGTACATTTCATGGATCAAGCGGTATGGCAAGGGGCATGTTTTTTATTCGTCGCCTTCACACAATGCCCAGGCATTTGAAAACCCAAAGCTACTGAGGTTCCTGCTGGACGGGATGCAATACGCAGTGGGTGATCTGAAGTGTGATGACTCACCGATGAAGTAATTGGACAGGACTATTTTTGGCCTCCTTTTCTCTTCAAGCCCTTTGTCATTCTCTCAAAGTAGGCTTCCATGCTTTCTCCTGGCTTCATTGGCAGATTTTTCAAACCATCTTCGACGATATCAAGCAACAACGTGTAGCGGCTAAAGTTTGCCTCCAACACACTTTTGTCGTTGGTTTCCCAGTATTGTCCTTCATCGAACAAAACAAAGTCCTCGAGATATTTCTCTTTCAGGTACTTCAATAAGTGAATGATCACCTGGTGGACATTAATTCCCGCAAATTGTGTTTTTGTGGAAAGTTGGTAGAGGTACTTATTTTCATCTTCGTCTCTCTGTTCTCCAAAGAATTTTAGCGCAACCGGAGTACTCATTCTTCCATTAGATAAAAATGATAGCCACACTGGTTCGCAGTTTGGCGGGGAGAAGGCAACCCCGTAAAGCTCACTATCGACCAGCTGTCCTTCATCTGCGTGAACAGGAAACTCTTCTTTGAAAACAGACAGCTTCCATTGATGGATATTGGCGATGTCTTTTACCTCTTCTATTAAATCAGGCAAAGATGCTCTGTTTCCTATTCTTCCGCTATAGTGAATAGATAGCCCCATTGAGGTTTAATGTCAATTAAATCTATTAGCTTTCAAATGTTCAAGCTCTCCGATACGTTACTCCTTACTTCTCAACCCTTTCTATAAATTTCCCGGTAGCTTTCTCTTTTAGGATCAATTTTTTGGCTCCATAATGAGTCATCTCCTCTTTCACCAGATAGTGGTCAGCGTCATATTCTACCAGATGGCCATCTTTACTAACGCCTGTTTTTCCACGCCAAATATCGAGCTGCACAGGTTCCCATTGCTTGGTTTTGGCTGACTTATAGCAAGCATCGAGGATACAGTTGACCACATAGCCATCATAAAAAGTTTCCTTGGCCTCCCTGCCTTCTTCTATGGCATCGAACATGTCCATGAACATGTGGTTGTAGCCGAGCTCGTTCATTTCATCACCTACGGGAAATAGCCAGCCGGTATTGCTTTCCGCTTTTTCGGCTACATAGTCAGCTCCTTTGCCGGTGGTGAACATTTCGAAGCCGGTGCGCAAAAAGCTATTGATCCAGATGGTGCCTTCGGTGCCCATCACCTCATCTCTCAGGTCCATGCCGCCACGGAATGTCCAGCTGACCTCAAACTGGCCAATAGCGCCGTTCTCATACTTTACCAGTGCTATACCATGGTCTTCCGCATCAATCGGCTTCACCTGCGTGTCGGCCCAGCACATCACTTCCACTGGTTTGATGTCTTTGCCGATGTAGCTGCGGGCAATTTCCACGCAATGACAGCCTAAATCCAGCATACAGCCGCCACCGGCCTGCTCCATGTCCCAAAACCAGTTGCTGTGAGGGCCCGGATGAGTCTCTCTGGATTTGGCCCAGAGTATTCTGCCAAGGGCACCGTTCATTACGCTTTCGTGGGCTTTGATATGCTTGGGTGTATAAACAAGGTCTTCCAGATAGCCGGCAAAAATGCCCGCCTTTTCCACAGCTTCCAGCATTCGCTTCGCTTCTGCTGCGTTTCGGGCCAGGGGCTTCGTACAGATGACCGCTTTTTTGTGTTTGCAGCACAGCATCACAGCTTCTTCGTGCAGGTTGTTGGGCAGTGCCACGCAAACGACGTCCACCTCAGGGTGAGCAATGGCCTCTTCCATGTTGGTTGTCCAGTGTGCTACATTGTAGTCTTTAGCAAACTGAGTGGCGGTTTCCTCTCTGCGTGCATATATGCTTACCACTTTGTCTTTGTTGCGGTAGCCTTGAATGGAGTCAGTGTAGAACCTGCCAATAAAACCACCACCAAGCATTGCTAATTTTCTCATCGTCGAAGTAGGTTAAATGTTCATTTGAAGATTCGATGAAGGCCTGTCAGGGGACAGGCCTTGGATTTGGAGTAGAGCCTCATGTAACAAGATAATAACTAGGCTGCCACCTTTACCTCTTTTTTCTCTCTGAAGAAAAGGATGAAATAGATCATTACGCCAATAGCAATAAAGGCCGGCACCCACCAAATGCTTGTCCAGTCCTTCACGCCGTCAGTGGTATACATGTCCACTGCGTAGCCTGAGAACCACGTGCCTATCGTCATGCCTACGCCGTATGTAGCAAAGGTGAAAAGCCCCTGGGCTGCATTCTTGATTTTTGCGCCCGCTTTCTTTTCGGTATACATGTAGCCTGTAACGAAGAAAAAGTCGTAACAAATACCATGAAGGATAATCCCTGCGTAGAGCATCCACATGCCAGCGTCTACATTTCCGTAAGCAAAACACACGTAGCGGAGAATCCAGGCAGCCATGCCGAGTAGCAGCATTTTCTTTACCCCTATGCTGTTGAACAGGAAAGGAATGGCAAGAATAAATACTGCTTCAGACACCTGTCCCAGGGTCATTTTGGAAGCGGCGTTTTCCATCCCTACATCGTTAAGGAAGGGGTTGGCAAAGCCATAGTAAAACGAAAGAGGTATACACACCAAAATGGCGGCGACAAAGAAGATCAGGTAGGGCTTGTCTTTGAAGAGGACGAAAGCTTCTGTGCCCAGTGCTGCCGAGGCGTCTTCACCACCTTTAGGGGGAGTGTTGGGCAGCATAAAACTAAAGATGCCAAGTACAGCAGAAACTACCGCAGCCATTACGAAGGTGGAAGGTGTTTTTTCAATGCCCAAAAAGCCAATCATTAAGCCAGCGACAATCCAGCCAAGCGTTCCAAACACTCTGATCCAGGGAAATTGTTTGCCCGGGTCGGTCATTTGCCCGAAGGCAATACTGTTCGAAAGGGCGATGGTCGGCATGTAGAGCAATGAGTAGGCCATGATGATCCAATAGAAAGACGAGTTGTCAGCTACCTGTGTGGCAAGGAAAAGCAATGCCGCTCCCAGTAAATGAAGCACTCCCATGATTTTTTGTGCGGCAAAAAACCTGTCGGCTACCATGCCCACGAAAAACGGCGAGATCATGGTGGCGATGGCCAGGGCACTGTAGGCGGCACCAATGTGGATGCCCGTTGATCCCAGGTGTTCTGACATATATGTGCCCATGGTTACATACCAGGCGCCCCATACAAAATATTCTAGGAGCATCATGATGGAAAGTGAAATTCCGGTAGTTAGCTTCATTGGTAGCTGAGATGTTAGTTGTTAATAGTCAATTATTTGATGTGTAGTTCTACTTCGTGACGACCTCTTTTTCCCAGCCCGTTTCTTTCAGTGCCGGGTCTTTTTCTTTCTTCAGAAAATCGGCCTGGGTGGTGGCTCCGACGGCTGCGGCCTTCATCAATGCATTATCGTCTACCATCGAAATTGGCTCACGCCACCCCAGAGAATCGTCGTTGTAAGCTGGGTTAGAAAGGGAGTTGTAGCAAGAAATAAGTGACCAGCGGGGGCTGTCAGATGTGTTGGCCTCCGACCGATGTAAGAGATTAGGATGGAAGAAGAGGGCGTCGCCAGGTTGTAGCTCCACATACATATGCTCCAGTGTCGCCAAAGCGTGATCCACCATCACCATGTCTGCTCCCACCTGCTCGCCTGTGAAGCCGTGGTTGACCCTGCCGAGTTTGTGCGATCCTTTAATGATCTGAAGACACCCGTTGGCTTTGTTGGCTTCGGTGAGGGCGATCATTACACTGGTGAGCTGTTCCGGATATAGAAACTGGTTTTTGTACCAATAACCATAGTCCTGATGCCATTCCCAGGCACCACCAACCTTAGGCTCTTTTTGCATCAGCTTAGAATGGAAGTGACAAACGGGGGAACGGCTATCAAGAAGTTTCTCAACGGACTTCACCATTCGCTCGCTTCGCACCAGCAAACTGTAGATGTCATCGCCGGGTTTGAACCAAAGTGTGAGCCTGGTTTTTTTACCCGTTTGGTCGTTCAGGTCAACGGCATTCTCTTTCATTACCTGGTCACCGGTGGCCACCTTGTAAAGCTTGTCTATTTCGGGGTTACTAAAGAGTTTTTTGACGATAACGAAACCATCCTGTTGATAGGAATGGACTTCTTTGTCTGACAAGACATGTGTCATGAGGTATAAATTTTGGGTGTTCAGTAGTAGCCAATTTACAAACAAAATGATGGATTGGAGTGCCGGTCAGATAAATTCTGTCACAGGAATTTTCGTTTGGCCAGGTGAATACATTAATGGTCATAGTGTGCAGGTTCTGTGTATTCCCTGGATAATATTTGTTGGCACCAGCGAGTAATTCTGCTATCTTCCAATTTCAATTATAACTCACCTACTTTTAACCATGTCGATATTCATCATCCTGCTTTGCATCCTCGTGCTGGTTCTGCTCATCACCTGGGGCAAGGTCAATCCATTTCTGGCCTTTCTTGTAGTTTCCATTGGCACCGGTTTGGCACTGGGCATCCCCCTTGAAAATGTGGCGGGTTCTGTGCAAAAGGGTATTGGTGGGCTTCTTGGGGATCTTGTTATCGTGATAGGTCTCGGCGCCATGCTGGGCAAACTTGTAGCAGAAAGCGGTGCTGCGCAAAAAATCAGCCAGGTGCTGATGAACTCCTTTGGAGAAAAAAACATACAGTGGGCATTGATGGCTACCGGCTTTGTGGTGGGTATTCCACTGTTTTATAATGTGGGCTTCGTGCTTCTCGTACCTCTTATTTTTTCAGTGACTTACCAGTACAAGCTGCCCGCTGTTTACATCGGAATTCCCATGCTTGCAGCGTTATCTGTGACTCACGGATTTTTGCCACCACACCCGTCACCCGCTGCGCTGGTTGGTCAGCTCAATGCAGATATGGGCCTAACTCTTTTGTATGGCTTCATTGTGGCAGTGCCAACCATCATTGTCGCCGGGCCAATTTTTGCCCGCACATTGAAGGGAATTGATTCCAAGCCATTGGCTACTTTTCAGGCCAAGCCAATGCCTGACGATCAGCTTCCAAGTGGGTTCACCAGCTTTTTTTCTGCGCTACTGCCGGTAGTTTTGCTGGCAAGTGCGGCACTTCTGAATAGGTTTGGTGACTTTTCAGGAGGTACTGCCAAAGTGGTTTCTTTCTTTTCTGACGCCACCATTGTGATGATTATTTCGCTGGCTGTTGCTACCTACTCCATTGGACTTGCTTACAAAAAGAAAATGAGTGAGGTAATGGGCTACTACACAGAAGCTATTAAAGACGTTGCCCCTATTCTTTTGATTGTGGGTGGAGCAGGTGCTTTAAAACAAGTATTTAGCGACAGCGGAGTGAGTGTTGAGATAGGGGCGTTGCTACAAAATATGGACATTCACCCTCTGATACTGGGTTGGATGATTGCCGCTTTTATCAGAGTATGCATTGGCTCGGCTACGGTGGCTGGATTAACCTCTGCCGGTATTCTAGCTCCAATTATGCCACAGCTCGGCGTGGATCCTAACCTCATGGTGCTGGCGGTGGGCGCTGGCAGCCTGATGTTTTCACACGTCAACGACTCTGGCTTCTGGATGTACAAAGAATACTTCAATGTGAGCATCAAAGACACCATTCTTTCCTGGTCGCTGATGGAAACGGTGGTTTCGGTGGTGGGTATGGCTGTGGTGTTACTGATCGACTTGTTTATATGATTATCATTCAGTGTACAACTGAGAATTTTGAAACTAACAATTGAAAATTGGATATCGAATGACTGCTGACGAAAGATTTGCCCAGCTAGGCCTTGAATTACCACCGCCGCCCGCTCCAAAGGGAGTGTATAAGCCCTACTTGATTGATGGCCGACACCTCTATGTATCTGGTCACGGCCCGGTAAAAACAGACGGCACCCTGATCTTTGGCAAGGTAGGAGGTGAGCTGGATATTGAGGAGGGGAAGCTGGCCGCCCAGCAGGTTGGTTTGACGATCCTTTCGACAATTAAAACCAACCTTGGTAGCTTAGACAAAGTAAAACGAGTGATTAAAGTACTGGGCATGATCAATGGAGTGCCAGCATTTGACAAACATCCTTATGTAATCAATGGGTGTAGCGAGTTGTTTGCCGAGGTGTGGGGGGAGGAAAATGGCATTGGAGTGAGGAGTGCAGTAGGCATGGGTATGCTGCCTGAGAACATCCCGGTGGAAATTGAGGCACTTTTTGAATTGAAATAACTGAAGGAGCTATGAGTAGTGAATGGTATACAATTGACAACATAGATGAGCTTGATTCGCCAGCCATGGTGGTGTACCCTGAACGGGTGCGTGAGAACATCAAAGGGGTGAAGGGAATGATTGATGATGTGGACAGGCTGCGGCCCCATGTGAAGACCAACAAGGCAAAGGAAGTGTGTAAGATGCTGATGGATGAGGGCATCAAGAAGTTCAAATGCGCCACCATTGCTGAGGCAGAAATGCTGGGGATGATCAGGGCGCAGGACGTGGTGCTGGCCTACCAGCCAACCGGACCCAAGCTGGCCAGGTTTATGCAGTTGATCAGGAAGTATCCAACCACCACCTATTCCTGCCTTTATGATAATGCGCAGTCAGCGCAGGACATATCTATCGCCTTTGCCAATCAGGGACTCCGCATCAACGCCTACATGGACGTGAACAATGGCAACGACAGATCGGGTATCATACCAGGCCCGGAAGCTGTCGCTCTTTACGAAAAAGTAGCCACGATGAAGGGCATCGTGCCAGTGGGGTTTCATGTATATGACGGTCAGCATCGGCAAGTTGATATTGCGGAAAGAACCAAAGCTTGCAACGCAGCTTTTGAGGCGGTGGAGAAACTTAAGACAGATATTCAACAGCTCGGTTTTCCTGAGCCTGTCATCCTGGCTGGTGGCTCACCAACATTCCCTGTTCATGCGCAGCGAAAGGATGTAATATGCTGCCCCGGCACTTTTGTTTATTGGGACAAGGGCTATAGCGATATTTGCTCAGAGCAGCCTTTTGTGCCAGCTGTCCTCGTCGTTTCCCGGGTGATTTCCCTGCCCACAAAAACCAGGATATGTACAGACCTTGGGCACAAGTCCATTGCCTCTGAGAACATTCTAACCAACCGGGTTCACTTTCTCAATGCGCCTGACCTGAAACCTGTGAGCCAGAGCGAGGAGCATCTTGTGCTGGAAGCGGGAGAAGGACATGGTTACAAGGTGGGCGATGTATTGTACGGGCTGCCTTTTCATATTTGCCCAACCGTAGCACTTTATGAAAGAGTTAATACAGTGCAAAAAGGGAGAGTGAACGGCGAGTGGAAGGTGATAGCCAGAGATAGAAAGATTGAGGTGTGATGTTGGAGTCGCCAGGATTCCGTTAACCATGCGCAAGGATACCCTGAAATGGTTATGCTTCTGGCAAAAGCGAAGCTGCAACCTCTAACTATTTTAATGTCACAATTTTCGGAGAGTTCATCAGTTCAGCTCCGTGCAAATTTCCAGTGACGTTGTAGAAGCCGGTGTCGCTCCAAAAGACAAACCCTGCCAGCTCAGGGAAGGTGTTTTCGAGCTTGTTTAGCACATCCAGGCAATCTCTCGGAGCATCTTTCTCGCCTCTGATGCCTAGTTCTGCCCACCAAATTACTTTATCGTGATTTTTTTTCTTCTCAACTGCCCAGTCGTACTCGGTAAACACTAAGCCGGTTCCATAGGCTGATTTTCCAATGACATCTACATAGGCATCGCCTGGGTAGTAGTCAATCAGGGCACCTTGCCTCTGTGTGGTATGGTAAGCCCAAATGATGTTTTTCAGCTTTTTGGTATTTGCGAAGTAGTCGTGAACCAGTTGGTATAGCTTAATAGCATGTTCAGCCCCTTCTTTGGCATGCCACTTGTTCTTATCGTCGCTTTCCACGAAAGGCGTGTAGACAACCGGTATTTTCTGGTTTTCCAGCCACTGGAGGTTGGCTGCCATGCGATCCATTTGTTTGTAAAAATTTGATTTAGTCGGATTGTCGCCGTCGGCGAAAATAGGGTCGATGTCAAGTGGGTCGTTCCATTTGCCCCCGGCGGGGTTGGCATACCAGCTATAAATTCCCACAATCATTCCTCTGTCCCACATTTTCCTGGCTGCGTTGTTCCATTCTTCGTCGGTAAATGGATTGTCGTCAAAGTCGTAGGTGATGCAGCCGTACCGTGGTATTTTTCCCGTGTGGTCGTACACCTTTTTGATCCAGTTGCTTTCATCGTCCATGTCAGGATTTTCATTGTGAATCCAGGTGCCGACTTGTCCGAACAGGTAGGTGCCGTTGCCAAGTCCTTTCATGTATTTGATTACTTTTTTTGTCGGTCTGGCATTGGCCTGAAAGGTAATGGCAAGAATAAAAAGTATGGAAACGGGCAGCTTTAATGACTTCATGGGGTTGGAATTTTAGTAACGGTCTTATGTTGCTGACTTCATCAAAAACAAGATATAAAAATGCGCAAAGTTTGCCGAGCTTCTTTCCTCCAATGGAGTGCACACATTCAAGGGCGACTCAGTTTGCATCTATGGTGCTTGGTGGCTACTACTTAAAGATGGAGGCAATCGGTAACCTCTGCGCTTTAGCTTCTTCCACAAACAGCCCCGCCACAATACCGGCTCCTGCCACATTCAGGTGAGTAGAGTCCTGCTTGGTGTCGGTGAAGAGAAAAATGTCTTTCGACTTTTCCGGCCCCAGGTCTGACACCAATTGGCGGGTAAGCGCTTCCATGTTCACATACGGTGTCTTAGTTTCCCGGGCGATCTGCTCTGTAGCAGTTATGTAGTCGCCATGGGTATCTTTCAGGTTACCTTCTGCATCAAAATGGCGTCTGACAATGGACGAGCAAACTATGGGAATGGCCCCTTTTTTCCTCGCTTCATCAATGAATTTTTGAATATTCTGCTTAAAGCTACCAAACGGCTCTGTATGGCGGGTGGTGTCTGTTTTTTCGTCGTTGTGGCCGAACTGTATGATGACGTAATCTCCTTTTTGCAGGCTATCGAACACCGATTGCCAGCGGCCCTCGTTGATGAAACTTAGGCTGCTTCTGCCGTTGACGGCATGGTTGTGGACTTTGGTTTTCTTAGTGACAAAATCAGCCAGCCCCTCCCCCCAGCCCAGTTCAGGATAGGCTTTGACAGACTTTGGTGCCATGGTGGAGTCGCCTATCAGCCAGATGTTTACGTCGTTTCTATAAACAAATGAAGTTATCACAAGCATAACAAAAGAGAGACTCAGAAGCAGAATTGCCTTTTTCATCATGGTTGGTTGACTTTAGGATTTGATCAGACCTTCCAATAGGTTGGTGCTGAGTATTTCTATACCACTAATTTCACGTTGGAGCTTTTTGTCGCCTGTCCATAAGGCGCACTTAAGCTCGAGAGCAAGCGCTACAAATGTAATGTCATCGCTATCAACTGTAGCCGTAAGCTGGTCAGCGGTTATCCAGTTTTGACTTGAAATCTGTTCCTCTTCAACAAAATGGATTCTGTGAGTAACAAGATGTGTTAGTTCGAGGATTTCATTTGTACTAAGTTTCAATGCCTTTTTAAGCTTTTGCCGATGCTCAACCAATTCAGACAATAGGTAGGTAGGGGCATACAATATTAAACCAGAGTCAGGCATTGTAAGGAGATTGGCGATTCTGCTATTTGTATTCAGTATGGCGCTAAAAACAATATTGGTATCGACAACCAGATTCATTTGATGAACCTATCTCTGTTCTTTAACCACCAGGATTTGTTGATGTTGGAAGCTAGCTGGTCAACTTCTTCCTGAGTGACAGTACTCTTCGACGTTAGCTCACCATACCTGATTAGATCCAGCACGCTTTGAAGCTTTTCAGAATCGAGACCTATGGGTATCCGAACAACAATTTCTTTGTCTGATCTATCTACTTGCATACATTAAATGTAATGAATATTACTTATTTCATCTAACGCCTAAACTTCAGGACAAGTTTGGTTACAACGGCACCAAAGTAGAACTGACAAACGGGGTCCACTACTACTCCACCCTCATCACCTTCGCCGCTGTCAGATAGGGATTGTCGAAGGTCACTTTGTCGCCAACTTTTTTGCCGGGGATAAGGAACAACCTGGCTGACAGGGCTTTGTTGGTGTATTTGAGGGAAAGAGAAGCCACATCGGTAAAGATGTGTTCAACAGTAGCCTGCGAAGTGGTGCCTGCCAGTGGGATCACATCCAGCCCGGTGCCAGAAACAGAAGAGAATAACAAAAGCTCCTGAACGGTGTACCGATTTTCGTTGGCTCGTTGTGCCAATACTTTGTCTTCAATGACGGGCAACATGAGGCCGGAGTAGCCGCAGGTTTTAAGGTCGAGGTTCTTGATGACATCTGTGATCAGGGAGCAGGCACTCAGGGTTGACGGCCCGCCGAAGGGTTGTTTGGTCAGGGTTTCGATAGCCGTGCCAATGCTGGCATCTAGTCCGGGAGCAGGAGAGGTGTCGATGCCGTCGTATTGCCAGCCGTAGGTGAAAGATATTTTTGTAGCGAGGGCCTGCACGGGTAGGAACTGTTTTTCCAACTCGGCTTTTAGGGCTTCTCTCGCATTGACCATGGTCGATTTCGAGAATACTTCTGTCAAAAGGTTGGGGTACTCAAGCCCGACGGCGAAACTATTAACACCAGAATGGAAGGCTGCTGGAAAAAACGGAATCCCGGCGGGGCAATTGGCTGAAGCAGTAAATCGGAAGTTACCTTCGCCGCCTTTGCCCACTTTAGCGACGGCCACCACTATTTCGGCGGCGGCTTTGATGCCGTTGCGATGGATGCCCAGGGCTGTGGAAGACACGGGCAGACTGAAATTGATAAGTTCTGTTTGGCCAATGAGTTTGGCGGCCCAGCTTGCGACTTCTGCACTATATTCGTTGGGCGGAAGCACCGCTCCGATGGCAAAAGATACATCATCTCTCTGTGCGATTTCATCAAATTTCTTCAGGTAGGGCAGGGCCTCGTTCAGTGTTTTTTCGCCGAGGTACTCATACAGGTTCTGCGTAGCAATTCGGATGGTTTGCACCTCGTAGCCAGCATTGGTGTAGTCGGTTCGGGCCTGCTTGAGGAATTCGACCGCTTTAATCACGGAGGTGGTATCTGAGAGGCTTTCTACGGTAATGCCCGCTGTGATGGTTCTGACTCTGAAGAGGTGGGGATGCTGGCCGTAGGATACCAGTGCCAGGAAAGCAAAGCCAATAGAAAGGAGTAAGCGAAACATGGGATAGGTTTTGGTGGAGTTAAAGTTAACAAAGAAATGGATAGCCAAGGCGAATTTGGGATGCGATCCACACTCACTCTATCAGTGTTGTTTGAAACAATTTGGCTGGGAGCCGTTGTTAATAAGTAGGTAAAGAAAATTCATCGCCTTAATTATTCAATGTAAACCAGCAAACACATGCAATACAACGAAAAAGTTAAAACCATCAATTGGCTAGCTCATAATGTCATTCAGCTTGAAGTAACCAAACCAGAAGGCTTTAAATTTAGCGTGGGGGATGCTGTGGAGATTAAGGTAGCTGGGCAAGATCCGGGGCCTTTTACTATGACGAACTTGCCAAACGGTGACAAGCTTGAGTTCGTTATTCGTATTTATCCCGAACATCATAAGAAAACAGAAGCCATCAGTAAGCTGAAGGTGGGTGAAGAAATTGGCTTCACCGAACCGTTCAATACCTTCCAGCCTCAGAAAAGAGCTATTTTTCTTGCAGGAGGCACAGGCATTACGCCGTTCATTGCTATAATGAGACAAATGCAAAAGGAGGGCACGCTGGCTGATTGTCACTTATTTTTTTCCAACAAAACCAGAAAAGACCTCTTTTTGGAAGAGGAACTGACCGCCATGATGGGTGATCGCTTTCAAAATATCATCGCTGAAGAAAAGGATGACCCGGACTTCTACGGAAACATCGACGAAGCCTGGCTCAAGGCCCACATCGACGACCTGTCGAGGCCTGTACTGGTGTGTGGCCCTCCGGCTTTCAATAAGGCCATGGAAAAAGCCCTAAAAAGTATTGGAGTGAAGGAGGGGCTGATTGATTTGGGGAGTTAGTAAGCACGACAAGTGAGCAGCCGCTTATGTGCTGAATTTCGGCTGCACCGCCTTGTGCCACACATTCATGTCTTCCAAGCCCGAGAAAATATAACAATTGTTGATCAGCGTGCCCCCGTAGCAATATCCCAATTGATAAAAGGCCTTGTTCATGGCATACGATTCCGCCCTGGCAATAGTGTACAGGCACTGGATGTTGTCAACAGCCAAAACCTCTTCCAATTTTGACAAGAGCTTTTTTATGTGTCCTTTTCCCTGGGCTTCCGGTAAGGTGCCGCAGTCGGTCAGCTCGGCATTGCCATACTGTGCATTTATTTCAGCGGAAGCGGCACTTACGATTTTGTTTTGCTCCCGAATGACCACATACTTTGTGCCATCCTGCATGGTTTTCAGTATGTAGGCCGACTCATTGACGGGCGTTGGGTACACGTGAAAAATAGCGGCATACAGTTGCGCCAGTCCATCTGCATCTTCCACGGTAGCCACGGAAACGATTTGCGTATCAGTTTTTCTGGCAATAGCAGGCTGGCTCAGTATACTTTCAATTATTTGCTGCTCCTGGTAATGCCCGGGATTGCTACCTCTGGTTGGCTTTTGATACTTCGCCAGAAAATGCATATCTACTCCCTGGAAATACCCTTTTATCAGGGCCTCCTTTGAATAGCCATTTGATAGAAAAACCGGCAGTTCCTCTTCCCGTGCTTTGACGATGATTTTTTCTACCCAACTATATTCAGACCGGGCAATGAGTGTAAGCACTTCCTGAGCGTCGCCGGAATAGTCGTCGATCCTGATTCTTTTGTTGAAAGAATCGGAATACAAAGTGATGCTGGCTGAGCCATTTTTGATGATTGAATTCATGGACTAACCTTTTGGTTCCACTCCACACCAGGAAGTAAGGGTAAGTGCAAAGAGCTTGGCCGCCTGAATCACTTCTTTTATTTCTATATACTCGTTGGGGTAGTGAGCCATTTTGGTTTCACCTGGCCCGATTACCAGCGAAGGTATATTGCCCACCTTCCCCAACAGCCCGGCATCCGTGCCCCAGGGTGAGGCTTCTATTTTTAGCTTTCGCTTATAGATCGTCTCAAAGTTCTTTTTCATTAGTTCCGCAAATTGATGATCAGTCTCCACCGCATTGGGCACCCACTGTGCCCCAAAAAACTCCACCTTCACCGGATGGTTCTTCAGCCAGTCGTCAGTAGCGCAAAGGTTGGCCAGGTGGTCAATCAGTTCTTTTTTCACCTCCTGCATGTTCTCGTGCGGCCCCACACCCATGCGGCCTTCCATTGTTACCAGGTCGGGTACCGACGACGGCCATGAACCGCCTTTGATCGACCCCACATTGATGGGCAGGGGAATAGGAATATGGCTGTACAAAGGGTCGTCAATGGAGGCATTGCGCTTTTTCTCGAGGGCCAGAATCCCATGGTGGACTTTGATGGCCTGCTCAATGGCCGACACGCCCTCGTAGCGTGTGCCTCCATGGGCAGAACGTCCTTCTACCGTGACCCTAAACCACATAGAGCCCTGCTGTTTGATGAACAGCTTCATGTTGGTGGGCTCTGGAATGATAGCGGCATCCGCAGTATAGCCACGAAGTACAGCGGCCAGCGTGCCCACTCCCCCCGACTCTTCCTCTATCACCGAATGGAAGATTACGTCGCCTTTCAGTTTTGTGCCGCTTTTGATCACAGCCTCAATGGCCAGTAGCAGCGCCACGTTGCCTCCCTTCATGTCGGTGGTGCCACGGCCATACATTTTGCCATTCTCGATCTTACCTGAAAATGGATCGTCTGTCCATTTACTCCTGTCTCCTTCCGGCACCACGTCAATATGGCCATTGTAGATGATCGATTTGCCGCCACCTTGTCCTTTCAGCACACCCACCACATTGGGGCTGCCCACATAGGTGTCACGGGAAGCCACGAAGTAGGTGCTTTTGGCAAGTTCGTCATAAACAGGATCCCAAACGTCTACTTCAAGGCCTAGTTTGTTCAGCTTCTCGATCACGATTTTCTGCACGCCCTGCTCGTTGGTTTGCACGCTGGGCTGCTGAATTAATTGTTGCAGGTACGACATAGCTTCATCGGCATGGGCGTCAATATAGGTTTCGAGTTGCTGTTGAAGGTCAGTCATGGGCTTTGAAGTTGGTGGAGAAGGAAAAGTCAGCTTCGGTATTGTTTTTCACGTCGGCTAAAGTATAGCCTGGCATCAGCTCATCGATATGCAGCTGCTGATCGATGATGGAAAAAACGGCCATTTCGGTGATGATTTTCTTTACGCAACGATAGGTCGTAACCGGAAGTGAACACTCAGTCACAATCTTGGGTTTTCCGTCTTTGTCGCAATGGTTCATCACGGCAATGAGGTTTTTGGCACCATAGGCCAGCTCCATGGCACCACCAACGCCGGGCACTCTTTTGCCGGGCACAATCCAGTTGGCCAGGTCGCCCCGGGCGTTGACTTGGAGCGCTCCAAGGATAGACAGGTCGATGCAGCCTCTACGGATCATGCCAAATGCAATGGCGCTGTCGAAATAGCTTGCCCCTGGTAAAACCGTTACGGGCAGACCGGCAGCATTGCTCAGGTTTCCATCCGCATTTTCTTTGGGGGTAGGCCCCATGCCCAGGATACCGTTCTCTGCCTGAAAAAAGACTCGGATATCTTTGCCAAGAAAATCGGGCACCATGGAAGGAATTCCTATCCCAAGGTTGACAATCATGCCATCCTTTACTTCCAGCGCCGCTCTTTTGGCTATTATTTGTCTTTCGTCTCCCATACCCATTTCCAGTTATAGCCTTTTGACTGCACGATGTATTTCACGTAGATGCCCGGCACCACTATTTCCTCTGGGTCAAGCTCACCCATGGGCACAATTTCGTCAGCCTCCACAATGGTCACCTTGCTGGCCATAGCCACATAAGGATTGGTATTCCGGGCTGTTTTGTCGAAGATGAGGTTGCCAAATGTATCGGCTTTTTTAGCATACACGATGCCTACGTCACCGGTGATTGGAGCCTCGTAAATGTATTCTTTGGCGCCAATGGTCACTTTTGGTTTGTCGTATTCCAGCTGAGTGCCTTTGCTGAGTTCAGTTAAAAAACCATTCAGCCCTACACCGCCTGATCGTATCCGCTCCACCAAAATGCCCTGCGGCGAAAACTCTACCTGCAACTTGCCCTGGTTCATTAAATCGCCCGCCGTGGGGTTGGAACCAATGTGGGAAGCCAAAAGGTGAGTGGCCCGCTCCAGACAAACGAACTTGCCAATACCTATCCAGGGGAAACCGGCATCGTTGCCGATCAGCTTCACATCTTTCACTCCCGAGTCTATAAGGCAGTCAATCAAGCCGGGGGGCGTGCCAACACCACCAAATCCACCAAAGAGCAGGGTCATCCCATCAAAAAAAGCTGATTGTGCGGTGGTGTAGTCGGTTACTTTATTGAATAGGTGCATAGGTTAGCTGCATTCTTTTAGTGATTGCTCCAGCTTGCCAAGGAGTTCTTCTGTTTCAGTTTTGCTGATAATAAATGGAGGGGAAATTAACACGCCATTTTCATCAATACCTTCTTTTCCTCCCACAGAGGGATAAATCAACAGTCCGTTTTGATAGCAGCGTTCAACGAGTTTTGCCTGTATTCCTTTTATCGTTGGATCCAGTTCAAGCCCCATCATCAGGCCTTTGCCCCGCACAATTTGAATGACGGGATATTTCTTTTGCAGCTCATACAGGGCCGATTTGATTGTAGCTCCCTGTCTGTTGACGTTCTTCAGCAAATAATCTTCCTCTACGGTTTCCAGCACCTTCAAGGCAGTGGCACAGGAGAGTGGATGCCCGCTATAGGTGTGGCCACTCATGATCAGCCCGCTTCCTTTTTTTATCGGCGCAAAAATCTTGTCGGTCATCAAAGTGGCAGCTATGGGCGCATAGCCTGCACCCAGGCTTTTACCTATGGCCACAATATCAGCTTGAGTACCCCAATGCTCCATGCCAAACCATGTTCCGGTTCTTCCCAGGCCTGTCATTACCTCATCGGCAATGAACAAAATCTCATTCTTGTCGCAGACTGCTTTGAAGCAGGCATAGTATTCGTTTACCGGTGCCAGGGCAGTGCCGGCCGCTCCAACCATAGGCTCAGCGATGAAGGCAGCAATCTTCGAGGCTCCAATGTTGTCTATCACTTTTTCAAATTCAGCTACCTGATCCTCCAGCGAATCGTTTTCCATGTCAGCGGATAGTGCTGGGTATTTCGCCAGCATGCCTTCAAACCGCTGCCTTCTCAGGGCATGGCCCGATAAGGAAAGTGCCCCCATGGTGATGCCGTGGTAGCTTTTCCTCCGGGTAATGAAGTGTGTCTTTTCAGGTTTGCCTTTTTCCTGCCAGTACTGAATGGCGATTTTCATGGCCGTTTCAATGGCTTCGGTACCACTGTTGACGAAAAAGCTGTGGCTGAGTGACCTGTCAGGCGATAGTTCGTACAACTTAGTGGCCAGCTGTTCGGCTTCTTCAGAGGCAAACTGCGACCGATAAACAAACTGGAGCTTATCGAGCTGTTTTTTGATAAATGGCAGGAGCTTTTCGTGGGAATGACCCAACGAGCAAGTCACCGCTCCGGAAGACCCATCGAGGTATGCCTTGCCGTTTTCATCATAAATGTAGACGCCTTTGGCACTCGTTGCCTTGAGGTACGTCTTGTTCAGGTTGGGTTGTATGTTGTGCACTTTGTTGCAATTAATTCTGTAGAAAGTTGACGTCGTAGCTGGTTTTAAGAATCGTCATCTAAAATTAGCTTAAAAATCTTCCGATTCCCTTTAGGGTCAGGGTAGTGAGGAAGACTTTAAAGCCTTCCTCATGTCATTTACGTCCTTCAAATACTTTTCGAGCTTCTTTGATGTTGCTCATCACCCTGACCTTTTCAGCTTCAGTATTCCAGGTGGTGACAGCCGATGCCGCCTCTTCAATACGATCGATCCATGTCAGAAAGTAGGCAGCAGATTCAGTAGAATGTATGGGTTGCCCATCCACACTGACAAACACCGCATTGGTAGTAGCATAAGGATAGATATCAAGTACTTCAGGGTTAGGGGCACTATAGGCCCGCAAAAGTACCCATGAACTGTTAGCAATATTCAAGGTTCCAGTGAAATCAACTGTTGTGCGGTCGCCACTTAACGTAATGGTTTTCACCACCTTCCCATTTTGAATAATTTCCAGCTTATCGATAGGCACCGATGAGCGAACAAAGCCTTTATAGTTGAGCTTTCCTTTTTTCGAAAGCGCTATGTCTCCGCCAGGCTCTTGATCATCGAGAGCAAACCCAAGCATAGGTCCATTGCTGGCAAAAGTCTTGCCTTTTTTTACGCCTTCAATGAATTTCTCATGCAGTGGCCGTTCATCACCTTCCTCCATTTTCACAAACGCTCGTGTCAGTCCGACAGGCCCCCGTAGCGAGGAGTAATTAGCCATGGCGTCGGTGCCACCGACAGGAGTCAGCCTAAATCCACAGTTCATCAGCTTGTACCATACCCCGGCTGAGATATGATGATCGCTATACCCAACCGCCTCATAGTAGTCCACTTTGCCAAGAGCTACATCTACAGGCAAGGAAAAGCTCGTGGGTTGGGAGAGGTCAGGCTCCGTTTCGAAAGGATGGACATAGCCCACAATGCCATTTTGGTCATGTGCGATGTCGGCTACCACGGCGTTGGAAGGATACGGACTCTCGGCGCCAGTATGGGTATAGCCGACGTACCCTGGAAGGAGATAATTGGACGTCAAGCCCAGTAAGCCCATGTGCCCCCAAAAGCTGGTGTGGTATTCCTGACCATGCATGATGAGGGTTTGTTCGTCTGAAGCATTGTCAGGGTCTACAGAAAAATACTCAATATCAGGAATGCGCTGTTCTTTGTTAACCACCAGGTTGTATACAATGTCCAGATCTTCTGCCTTGGCTTGTAAGGCCAGGTGCTCGGGGGTGTTGCGGTAGTGCCCACCATAGTTCATATGCACATGCACGTCGGCTGACTTCCAGGTGCCGTGGTACGACGGAATGGTGGAGGGAGCCCATGAAAAAGCAATCTCTTTTTCCTCGCCTGCTTTCACTGCGACGGTAGCATCATTTGCCTTTCGGAAGCCTTTCCAGGCGGTAATTTTCACCTCACCGACAGGCACTGTCACTTTCACTTCTCCAGGAGAATGGAAATAGTAGGTTTCGAATTTTTGCGCCTCCCGGTTAAAAACCTCGTTGCCATGCATCCATGCATCGTCAGGTGCATAGCTTTTGTCACCAACCCTTACCGTCAGGCGGGCAGGTGTCGGTTGCTTGCTATCGTGGTAGGTTTTTATAGTAACAGTTGCCGTTGGGTGGATGTACTTCTTTTCATTGATCAGCAATGGCCACTTTTTGCTGGTAAGCCAATCCATCAGGTAGAGTTCCGTGTTACCGTGTTCATTGCTTATGTAGGCGATCTTGCTTCCGTCGGGTGACCAGCGGGCATGGGTGGCGTCGAAATCGCCGTATCCCATGGCAATGGGGTAGCCTTTTTCATCGGCCGGGGTCATCCAGAGTTGGTGCCACTGCTGGCCGAGGTAAGACGAGTAAATGATGCGCTTGCCGTCAGGCGACCAGTCGGGGCTGGCCCGCCAGTTTGTTTCTTCCTCACGCAGCAAAACGGGGTTGTAGTTGTTCACTTCGGTTCTGTAAATATTGCCAGACCCATGCAGCACATCGGGGTTGGTCACAAATACCAGCGATTTGCCATCGGGTGACCAGGAAGGGCTTAGCTGATGATCGGGCTGGCCGTAGTAGTAGCGGGGAATGGCGGTGGTGCGCTCCGGTGAAAGAGGTTTGGCTGCCAGCGTATTGTTGTTCAAGCTTCCTATCCAAATGCGGAAGTTGCCAGTTTCCTTTGTTGAAACAAAAGCCATTTGTGAACCATCTGGTGAAAATCGTGGATCGATATTAACAGCACCGCCCTCTGTAAGCTGGGTTGTTTTCCCGGTTTGCAAATCCAGCAGGTGAAGCTCCATGGCATCGTTATCGTACCGAACAAATACGACGGTGCTTCCATCGGGCGACCAGTCGGGCCGGTAGTCGTAGCCTGGCCCGTCGGTAATTTGTGTGGCAGTTGTTTCATCTATTTTCTGCTCCCAAAGGCTTCCTCCCATGGAGTAGATCAGGCTTTTTCCATCGGGCGACCATGTGGCAGAAGAGGGGCCTGTGGTGAGCTGCGGCACATACATTTCCCGGTAGTAGTAGGGGTGGGGGATGTCGATTTGACTCAACACCCAAGGCCTTTGAGCCAATAGAGGAGAGAATGCTAGGCACACCAGAAACAGTAGTAGATTGATCCGCTTATTCATTTAGCTAGTTCGGAAAAAAGGGATGACAATCAAAACGTTTTACAGTGCAGCGGACAGGAATCACCCTCACAGAACTCTAGTGGATGTGAACCCCCTGCGTAGTAAAAGAAATGCCCTGCTGGCCAGAAGTAGAAATCATTACGGCTTCAAACAATGGCTCATGCGTTTCATCTTTTACCGCCCAGTCAAAGATAAAATTAGCCCCGGTGCCTCCTTCATTGTCTACTTCATCAATCACTATTTCTATCGTTTCCATAGGGCTGATGAATATCGGATTCTTAAAGTATGTTCTTAGCAACTCGCCATGGGTATTGTAGTAATCAGCTTTCAGCATGTAGATGGAGTCAGTCAGGCTGGTATTTCTCATGCTGATGGTGGACGTAAGATCGTGGGTCCTGCTTTCCGACCGGCTGTAAATTTGAGAATAGACCGACAGATAAGTTGATCCTGCGACCAGCGAGTCCGACTCGTTCAGTTCAATGAACCTTTGTTTCCAATTTACCGGGTTTACCGAACTTATAGGTTCAGGCTCGCTGCAGGCAAAAAGTACAACACCTAAAGTCGCCGCCAAAAGTATGAGGCGTGCAAGTGTTTTAATTGACGAAGTTCCCCGTATTGAAATACCCATAAATTACCTGGTTTCGTTTGTGATTCAATTTACGGAACAATTGATGAAAGCCATGCGATGGATGCCTTATTGATCGATCAAAGAAAAATGTATTGTCTCCCCCTGGAGGCTTCAGCTTTATTCCTTCCCTAAATTTCTCTAATTTCCGAGAACTATTCGGAGGCTCAATCGCAGATGTCGGAACTGAAGACCATCAATCATGTAAACAAGCAACTCAGGAATCTCATCATTTCGTTTTTCCTTTTCCTTTTCAGTTTGGGCGTGGGTTTGGCTGGATTCACGCTCATAGAAGACCTGGATTTTGTGAATGCTCTCTATATGACCATTATTACTGTGGGCACCGTTGGCTTTACAGAGGTAAAGGAGTTGAGCGCAGCAGGTAGGGTGTTTACCTCCATCTATATTTTATTGAATCTGGGTATTTTTGCCTATGTGGTCTCCGTGATATCCAGCTACATATTTGAAGGGAAACTGAAATCAATTGTCAAAAGCTATCGCTCGGGTATGGAAATAAACAAACTAAAAAACCACGTAATTGTCTGTGGGTATGGCAGAAATGGCGCCCGGTCGTGCCAGGAGCTCCAAAAGAGTGGCGAGCAATTTGTAGTAATAGAAAAGGATCCTGACATGGTGAATATTATTCCTGAGTCGATGAAGCTTTTTATTGGCGACGCCACCGAGGATGACAACCTTACCACCGTCGGCATAGACCGGGCCAGGGCTATTATCATCACCACTCCTTCCGATGCGTCGAATGTGTTCATAACGCTGACAGCGAGGGCAATGAATGAAAAGATCAGAATCATAGCCAGGGCTTCCAATATTGAAACGGAGAATAAACTCTACAGGGCTGGTGCCAACAACGTCATTCTACCAGACTTGCTGGGAGGCATGTTCATGGCGCAGCTGGTGACCAAACCTATCGTTATAGAGTTTCTAAATCTGCTCAATGGCGTGTCGGGCATGAGCTACCACCTGGAGGAAGTTGGCTACGACGACCTGAAGCCGGAGTTCAAGGACAAAACGCTTCGGGAACTGAATATTTCGGCATCTACGGGCGTCATTGTTGTGGGCGTAAAAGACAATGTCAAAGGGCTTATCCCAGGCCCCTCCGCCGACACTTTTATAGGTGAAGACGACTACCTTATCGTTTTGGGCTCCAATATTATCCTGAAGAAATTCTTTGATCAGTACACGCAGTTGAAGTACGAGAAGATGTGAGGCTAATTGGCTCGCTTCATGTGAAAAGTCTCCGTTTCTATCTTGTCTCCGTTTTTTAATCTCAGCCGTATTTCCATCTCCTCGTCTGATTTTCGTTCAAACACCAGGCCCTTTAGCTCGATTTTGTCTTTGGTGAACGACACCATTTCAAAAGTGACGTAGTTTTCTTTCGTTTCCCAACCCACCAGTTCAGGCGTAAAGTGCTTGAGGCGGAGCCCTGTTTTGTCCAGCACCATAAACTCGTAGAAGTTGAGGCTGCCATCGGCATTGTGGTGGCGGTACACGCCCATCATGGTGCCGTCAGCTGAGGGTGGTGACCATATTTCTTCCGAGGTACCGCCAAAGCCATCGCCCGTCCATCGGCCAGCCAGCCAGGCGTAGTCGTTGATGTTGAAAGGTGCCGGTTCATTGCCTGCGGAAACGTAAGGCGTGAGAAAGAAAAGGCAGATGACTAAAGAGATAATTGCTTTCATCGCTTGTTTCATTAAAGGTTTTGAAGTGTAGACAACACGACACCTGGTGAATGGACAAAATTTTATATTTAACTTTTGCACTGCCTGCAAGCTCCCATTTCTGCCACGCTCCCAAGGAAAAAGGAGGACTTTAACACAACGATTGCCAATTGAAGAGCCTTGACACTCCGATAACAACCTGCGCTCTAAACCGGTGCAAAGGCTGTCAGCCTGAAAGCGCCTTTTGCTTGGCGTCAGCAGATGATATAACGGGGAAGACCTCAAACTCACAAAGGTCGCTCCATGCGTCCATCCATTCCTGTAGTTTTTCCATCGACTCGGCTTCCATTAGTTGGAAGCATACTTCCACTTTTTCGTCAATCCAGCTGTTAATGTAGGTCACACCTTCCGGCATCAGCCTGCCTTTTTCATCAAACCTTTTGTACAGTTCCTTCACCTTCCCAGGCCGGAACTTTTCAACAATCATGTAGTTCATTTTTTGTCTGTTATCATCATTCGTCCAGGCAGGGAATCTCCTCTTTTGTAAACGGAGGCGCTATGGCGTAGTCATTGATGCCATTGGCGAGGTCAAAGTCATGATACTGATAGTTGGGCGTGTAAAGCACAGTATCCCAGTAGATTGTCTGAGGATCTGTGGCCCTCAGGTCGCCGGTGGCTTCCATCCATTGTGTCAGGTCACTTTGCAGACTGCTAAGCGTTGACCGGTACTCCGGGTCAAGGGCAAGGTTGTGCAGTTGGAAGGGATCTTTTTTGATGTCGTAGAGCTCTTCTGGTTGGCGCTTCGCAAAGGTCAGGCTGAAGTAGTCGGTTGTGGTTTCCGCAGCCTTTCCTTCCATAGCCATGATCAGGTATTTGGTGATGGAATTGTCTACATCTCCATACTGCCCCACTGACTGATGAGTAGTGGGATCACCCGCAGGCCACCTGTCGGGCATATAGTTTTTGATGTAGAGATACTGCCCGGTTCGCACGCTGCGGCTGGGGTAGCTCAGGTCGCCTGCCCGCACGTTGGCATGGCGTTCTCTTTCCGAAAATCCCCGGCTTCTGTCCTTGCTGTCAGTGCCAGCTAAAAGTGGCCACAAGCTGCTGCCCGAGGTGAACATGCTGGCGTCTAACCCAGCAGCTTCCACGAAAGTAGGCGCAAAATCCACAGCGTTTGTGAACTCAGTGACCACTGTGCCCTCGGCTATTTTGGAGGGATAGCGCATCGCTAAGGGCATGTGAGCGCCATATTCATACAAGTTGGCCTTGGCTCGGGGAAAAGGCATGCCGTTGTCGCTGGTCATCACCACAATGGTATTGTCGAGCTCACCGGCTTCCTCCAGCATTCTGAGGATGCGGCCGCTTTCTCTGTCGAAGCGCTCCACCTCGAAGTAGTAATCGAGGATGTCGTTTCTCACGCAGGGTAGGTCGGGCAGAAAAGCTGGCACAATGACGTCGTCCAGCGACATGCCTGTTTGTATGCCCGTGTTGGGTACGTAGTCCCGGTGCGGATCTGTGCTGCCAAACCAAAAAGAGAACGGCGTGCCAGCAGGCTTCTGAGCAAAGAATTCCTCAAAGGAGGCAAAATCTTTTCCGGCCGGGTTGTCGGTATAGCCGCCTGCTTTGAAGTCGCCAGGCCCCCAGCCTTTCCTTGTTTTGCCGGTAAAGTAGCCATTCTCATCCAGAATCGTGACCCAGTTCGCAAACTTCTTTGGAAACACCGACCACAGGTTGCCCGCAGACTCCAGCTGGTGAGGAAAGCGACCTGTTAAGATCGCCGCTCTGGATGGGGAGCAGCTTGGTGCTGCGGTATACGCATTTTGAAACAAGGCACCCTCATTGGCGATGCGGTCGAAGGTGGGTGTACGCACCACGGGGTCTCCGTAAATCCCGGCGTGGGGGTACGACCAGTCGTCGGCAATCAGGAACAGGACGTTAGGTTGTTTGACTTCGGCCACCTTTTTGGCAGGCTGCGAATCGGGCGTGCAGCCGATAGCGAGGAGGATTGAAAGGGTAATCAGGAAAGAGTGTTTCACTTAGTTAAGTAGGTTTTGGTTTCAATAGCCTTCATTGTCAGGAATGGAACGGACACTGAAGCCAAAAAAATAAAAACCGCCTCACGTCACTCTGAGCTATTTTCGCCTGGCATCTGAGGGTGAGGAAAATGGTCGTTCCACGTCGGGTCGGAGTCCCCTCGGGGAGATTCCTACGCCTCGCCTCCCCGCAAGGCTATGCTGAGGCTCTGAATGACGGTTTTTATTTTTATGGCCTCGGACTTTTTTCGGCATCCCAAACCCACTTGAAGGTATAAAAAATCCCTCTACCTGCCATCCTGTACTTCCCTACTTCCTCTTATTATTCTTGAACTTATCGCCCCGGGTCTTGGGCTTCGTGTATTTCAGCACGATCTCCCTTTTATAAGAACCGCCCAGGTTCACCTTCTTGTTCTTGGCTATCTTTTCGTGGAAGCTTGGCCCGGCCAGGTCCTTTTTGGCATTTCGGTGAGGATTCTTGTTGTCGCCGCTTTTGGCCCTTTCTTCGGGCAACAGCTGGTGCGATACTTCAATGCCTTCCGGCATCTCCAGCAGGGGGATCTCATGCAGCATGAGTACCTCAATGGCCAGCTTGTGTTCTTCCTCTCTGTCGGTGAAGAAAAGGATGGCGTTGCCTTTTTCCTCCATTCGCCCGGTACGACCAATGCGGTGGATGTAGTTTTCCGGGAAATTGGGCGTGTCAAAGCTCACCACATGGCTCACGGTGGCCAGATCCAACCCACGTGCCATGACGTCGGTGGCGATAAGGATGCGGTTTTTGCCGCTGTCGAAGTTCTCAATGGCGTTGATCCGGTTGTTCTGCGACTTGTCGGTATGGATGATGCCCATCTCCGGAGCGTAAGGATCTTCCAGCAGGTCGTAAAGGAGGTCTGCGTTCTTTTTGCCGGTAACGAACACCAGCACTTTTTTGAAGGTGTCTTTGTCACGCAGCAGGTGGCTCAGCAGGTTGGCCTTGGTGTGGAAATTGGGCACCCGGTAGGCCACCTGGTCGATGGTTTCCAGCCGGGCACCGCTGATGGCGATGGTTATTTTGGCTGGGGCAATAAAACTATCGTTGATCAGCTCCTCCACGTCGTCGGTCATGGTGGCGGAAAACATGATGTTTTGGCGCCGCTCGGGGATGAGTTCAAACAGGTTGGTGAGCTGAAAGCGGAAGCCCAGGTCGAGCATTACGTCCACTTCGTCGATCACCAGCTTTTTGATTTCTTTGAGCTGCACAGCCTTGCTGATGGCCAGGTCGTAGATGCGGCCGGGGGTGGCCACCAGTATGTCCATGCCCTGGGCCACGGCCAGCGCCTGGGTTTTGATATTGGTTCCGCCGTATACGCCCATCACCCGCACATTCATGTATTTGGCGTAAGTGTTTACCTGCTCCACCACCTGGAGGACCAGCTCCCGGGTGGGCACCAGGATCAGGATGCGGGGATGCGCCTGCTTCGAAAACTTCAGCTCCCTCAGCAGGGGCAACATATAGGCCAGCGTTTTGCCCGTACCGGTTTGAGCAATGCCCACCACATTTTTTCCCGACAGCACCACGGGAAAAGCCTCTTCCTGAATAGGTGTGGGCTTGGCAAAGCCCAGGTCATCAAGGGCGTTGAGAAGGGGGGTAGACAGGTTGAGTTCTCTGAAGGAATCCATTGGTTGTGCGACTTATCAAACGAACTGCAAAAGTCGGGAGTATTGGCGAGGTAAAAAAATGGGGGGAGGTGATGTTCTTGGTCATAAGCCATGAGTTATCCTCTCCAGTCGGATATCATTGATGGTTCAAGCGTCTGCCTTATTCTTTCAATATTTTGGTATCGATAGAAGCGGACGCTTCCGCCAAGGGGGGAAGGCCTTATAATCTTTTGGTGTATCAACTTTGAAGAAGGGGCGGTTGTGAATCAAGCATCCCTGACAATTGATTTAGTGCATAGTCAATTGCTCTACAAACGTTGATGAACCGATTTGCCCATGATATGTTTGATTCTGCCTCTGCCATTGAAATCAACTTACCTTGTATATTAGATTTTCGATTGTCTTTGACTTTAAATGGTTCTAGGTCTCCAGAGGCATCTTCCGAATATGCATCAAACCAAGAAGGGCTTTCTTTATAAATGGCCTTAATCCACTCATCGGGGAATAAACCTTCAATTGAAAAACGTGACCGAACAGAAACGAAATGCTTATTAGCATCGAAAGAGATTTGATGCTGGCCAAAATACCCTTGCAGAGCACGTCTTTCAATTTCGCCTGCGTCATCTCCATCAAATACTGTAACACAGGCATATTCTTTTCTTATGAATTGATAAGTTGCCCTTAAGAAACCCGAAAGGTGTTTTACTCCTCCAAAATCCTCAAACTTTGCTTGCCTTAAACTATCAAAAGGGTACTGGTCTGTTGGTAGCTTTTCTAATATCCATTGGAAAATTTCACGATCGGTAGGCCCTTCAACAAAGACGTTGAATTTCGCAAGATTATAAAAGTCACTAAAGCGGATTCCTAAAGCTGTTCGAATTGCCGAGACGGCTTCGCTGAAAGTTTTATATTGTTTAATCTCGGTTCGATTCTTCTCATTTAACATTGTGCCTGAAACAAACTTGGGATCTTGGGGCACAAATGCCATTGAATGTGTGGTCTTTAGGACTATCGCATCGTTGGAAAGATTCTCCAAAATTGTATTACAGCTACTTGCCAAATTTGGATGCAAATATGATTCTGGTTCCTCAAGAAGCCATAAAACAGTCCGTCCTTCTTCGATCTCTTGCTTTGTGATCCAGCGGAAAGCAGCTAGAAGTGCAGTCGTTTGTATTCCCATTCCTTTTTCATAAACTGGCGTTCTCTGTGGATCGGATATCATGAAATCAAAGCCTGATACAAGGCGCTCAACAGACTGATTTGGAATTGAAAAACTAGCCTGTAAATCGATCAGGCCGGCTGAGAATAACTCCGCATTTAATGAATCTGCCGCATCCTTTAAGCTTTCATCAATTTGTAGTAAATGTGGCTGGATTACTTTTGATACTTTTTTTCTGAGAAATGGAGCTAAAAGATCATTGTAGATTTGTTCCACACTTTTGGCAGATGGAACGTAATGCAAACTAAATCCACCCAGCAATCTATTGACTAGCGAAATATGCGTCCTAGAGTATTGAGCTGCCTTCGCACCACTTTTTGGTCTCTTTACATTTGGAAAAAAACTATAGACTGGAGTATTAGTGTCAGTGAAGTAAAGGGTTAATGTTAGTATGCTTCCTGATCGTTCTGTTCCTTGAAGACCATGAAGTTCATCTATGGCATCGTAGATTTCATGGTCAATTTCAGTATCACCATCAAATGTGGCTGTAATACTTGTTCGAGCACGACCAACGCCAAAAGTAAGGTCTTCATCCCGAGTGTATCCATACGAGTTTGAGGAGCCAGTAAAAAAAACTTGAACTGCTTTTAATAAATTAGTTTTTCCAGAATTATTCGGCCTACCAAGGTCATCTGTCCGGGAATTCTTATGTGCTGTTCAGCTTCAATTGTTCGAAAATTTCGAATTCTAATTTCTGTTAGTTCCATTACCTAGGCCTTTTTTTAAGCTGTCGTTGTTAATTTCCATGGTGCAAGGATAACAAGCGCACATCCCTTATTGTGGATGTATATTCAAGAAAAACTAATAATCAGAAGAAGTGAGGTATCATTGTCACCGCTGGCTAATTAAAAAAGCTGTTTGAATTTAGGTAATCTACACTTATTTTTTGAGAAATAAACCGACTGGCAACCTAGCTAAATGTAACTGTTTCCGCTGAAGCTTCCACCATCACACACACACACCACTCAAGCTTCCATCCACTCCAGTTGAAGCCTGTACCACTTCTCGCAGAAGCTTCGATCGTTAATTCTTCTAGCTTGTTGCGTTAACTTTACAAGCTTGTTTTGTTTCAAGTGGAAGCCTCAACCATCCTCTATTGAAGCTTCAATGAAAAATGGGATAGAAAAGGGAGTGTTTTTATTCGCATTATAGACCGTATGATAGTCTTTCCAATTCGCTAAATGGATCTATACGAATAGATTACAAAATTGAAGATCACAGGTCTCTGACTTAGGAATTTTCCTTTTCTAGTTTTATCAATAAGTTGGGAATCAGAGTTTCACTAAAGCCGGCTACAAATGCAAATACTAATGCGCCATACATAGGCTTTGATAGTTCATTAATTATTCCGAGAGCAAGATTACTTTGAATGATAAAGTAGGCAATTACAGCACTGAACGAGGATATGATTGCCCTTTCAAATCCGTAGAATAAATACAAATACCAATCTACGTCCTTTTCGAACACCATTTGTCTTATTCTTCTCGAAACAGAGATGAATCCTCCAATTGTGCCGGCAGTTACCACGAAAATTAGATGTCGGTTGATGGGTTTACAATGAAATAAATTTAGGTTGTAAGTAAGAATTGAAAGTAAGATGCAAAATGCGACGAAGGTTAAAACAGTTCCTAGATATCTTAGCCGATTCCTAAACTGATTTCGATACACGGTGTTGATTTCCTTTATGAGATCATCGAGTTGTTTTTCGGCTTCTTCAATACTTCCGTTTATAGCTAAAGCCAAAATGGGAGCGATTCTACTTTTGACGCTTGAATCGTCGACCACTTTGTACAGAAGCCCCTTGACCTCAATATATTTTGCTCTGATTTTAAAGTAGTTGCTCTCTCGACCGTTTTTATCTTCTTTTGTCCATGGCTCGATCGCTATTCTTATCGAGTCTACCAAATTCTTTGATTCAATTTCATAGATCACAAATTCGTCAGCTCTAAGGAAGATGGAAATAATTTCGTTGCCGCTTTGATCTTTCGCACCTTTGGTGTAGCCGGATAAAATTCTTTTAGCTCTTTCTTTGAATTCTTCCTCTGGAGTCATCGTGACAAGATTTGATGAAATTAAATATACAAAACAGCACGCTTTTATCTAGATGTAATTTTAACTATTTGAATGGAGCTATTAAGACTAAGCCCATAACTCTCGTTTGCAACTCCTGCTCGCTAGGGAGGGCTGGTGAGACTTATTCTTGAAGCACATCATTCAACCAATATATCAATTAATTCTTTTCCATGGTTGTAATTCCTGACACTGCTATATACATAGTCATCTGGGCTTCAATGAAAAAGGGGGTGTTTTTTATTCGGGTCACAGCCCCTGCGACAGGCCTTCGGACTTCTCGCTCAGCGATTTCAAATCCCGAGGAGCGGTGTAAGTTTTGAAATCTTAAAAATACCGAATAGCCCTAACAGCATATAATTGGGTTTTCCAAGTTGCTCCACTAGCACCCTCCGAGAAATTTATTACCCTCACTAAAGGTGGATTGACTCCTGAATTCAGCTCATTACTAGTCCAATAGCGTTCATTTATAAAGTCACCCAAGCCATTTAAATGCAAATTGGCCTTCATTAACTCAAGCTCCTCCCTGGCTGGAAGATACCAATCATCGTATCCTTCCAATTCTAAATCATAACAAACCTTCGCTGCAGAATTTTCTTCATTGCAATCATTGACTATTTCAGGTGTATTTAGAGCACCGCCACCCACTAAATTTCTTTCACCAACGTATAATGTCCCCTGATCACCCGTAATTTCGATATCTGCACAGCCCCATTCAATATTTGTGGCCTGATCCATTTTTGCGCAAACAAAACCAGTGCCGTTATCCGTATTTAAGTAAGATATTAGACCGCCCTGATAGGAAGCACCATAAAGTTGGTCAAGTGAAACTCCGCTATTATATATTGATATGGGTGTTTCACCCTCATCAAGTCTCTCCTGGATTGTCTGTTCTGTTGCGCTTGCAGTTAATTCAACAGTTAGTGGAGTGGATGAATAGTGACCCAGGCTATCTCTGGAAAATGTGAAATTAAATGTTTCATATCCATCAAGTTCGATGGTCAAATCATAAGAAGCATATCCATCTTTAATAACTATCGAATTATTTGCAATGGGTGCTAATTCTTGATGAAATGAGTAAGATTCGCTCGTCACAATTAATTCAGCACTTAAAAGCGTCTCAAGGTTGCCTTTTTCCGAAACATTGATGTAGAACCTGAATAAGTCCACCAGAGATAGATCAAACCCAACCAAACCAAAATCTTCAAGCCCCAAATTTTCAGTTGACAACACCTCAACCTCTAAATCTAAAATATCATCCGCAGTTATAGAAAACTCGATAGGGAGTGGGTCATTGACATTCTGCGCTTGAAGAGAGCCCTCTTCAGGTGCAGCGTATATGATGTTGCTATCTTCATCGAGAATCAAAAATTCGGTCAATTTGTAGTCACCTACCGGAAGCGAAATTTTTTGACTGATAAATTCACCATTGAGTTGATACAGCTCGATTTCAGATGTTGAATACTCAGTTGGTGAGCCATCACTCTTATTAATGGTGACCAAAATTGAAACCGCTTCACTCAAATCTAGCACCCTTCCGCCGTTGGCTGACTGATTGTCAAACTTCGGTTTAAAACTAATTTTTCCTACACCGTTTGGTTGACCAGGATCATCTCCACCGCACCCTGTTATCATACATAATAAGATAATTAGGCTCAATAGTTTTGTTGCAGTATGTTTCATGGTTAGGCGGTTTGCAGTAAGATTCATTTGGTTTTTCCTTTTTAAGAAACGATTTACATGGATAAGTACGCCTTCTATTAGATTCAGTAGTTGATCATAACCGAGCTAATATACGCAACTAGTTGTATATATTTCCATTATATCTTTGCTAGTTTTTTAAGTGAAAAGCACTATTTCAGTCAATTGACATTAATCTTCCGTTTGTAAATGTCTGGTAAACGCATAAAATACTTCTATTGTAGGCCACACCGCTTTAAAAACTGAGTAGTAATTAAGTCGTACGAGGATGCCTTTTTTCCCTTTCTTTCTAGCCAGGCTCAGGCTGCTTTAGGGTCGATTTAATTCCTTTTTTGATGTTCAGGAGAGCATCATTGAGCTCGAGACAGGAAGTGTCAATGAATCTGGATTCTTTATCCGGGAGGTAGCAGCTCTTTGAATCGGGTCACAGACCCTACGATAGGTCTTCAGGATTTCAAGCCCCAAAGAGCAGAATTGCAAATTCATAAGGCCAGGGTATCATGCGGAGCCTTCAGTCGTTGCTGCTTGTTTGATAGACAGCAATTCACCTGAAATATTAGCCGATTCTTCCTCAAGATCGTAATCATTCTGTAGTCCGAGCCAAAACTTTGCGGTGGTGCCAAAGTACCGGCTCAGTCGCAAGGCGCTGTCTGCGGTAATTCGCCGGTTTCCTTTCAGGATTTCACTGATCCGGGTTTGAGGAACCTGAATGTCTTGGGAGAGTTTATAGGCACTAATGCCCAAAGGCGACAGAAACTCTTCTGCCAGCACCTCTCCGGGGTGAATATTGGGTAGTTTTTCTGTTGTATTCATCATTAGTGATAGTCTATAATTTCAACCTGTGTGGCATTTCCATCTGCCCAATTGAAAATGATCCGCCATTGGTCGTTTATCCTGATACTGTAGTAGTCTTTTAAATTGCCGCTAAGTTTCTCCAGACTGTTGGAAGGAGGTATCCCCATAGCCTTCATTTAAAACAAGGGCTGGTGGGACTTACGCTTGTAGCACATTATTTAACCAATATATCAATTAATCCTTTTCCATGGTTGTGATTCCTGACACTGCTATATACATAGTCATCTGGGCTTCAATATAAAAAGGGAGTGTTTTTTATTCGGGTCACAGACCCTAGGATAGGCCTTCGGTTCTGCCAATTGACTTGTCTGCCCTTTTTTAATTTTAAGCATTGAATTATTCGAAAACCACCTTATTTATGATTATTATTGTAAATAAGATGATTATAATGTTCTTATTTAGTTAAAATGAAGAGAATAGTATGACTTTGCAGTCTGTATCCGAGAAGCAAATCATAGAACGCCTTAAGTTTGAGAACCCGTGGTGGGTTACCGGGGCGATCGAGGATTTCTATAACGAGATGCCCAGAAGGCTGTATTTCGGCCTGTTCAAAACGCTGGCATACGAAACCGAGGTGCGCAGGGCCCTGATATTGATGGGGCCACGGCGGGTGGGTAAAACAGTCATGCTGTATCATACCGTGCAGGATTTGATTGCTTCAGGTGTTCCCGCCAATAAGATCATCTTTGTTACTGTGGAAAGCCCTGTCTATCTGAATGTAGGGCTGGAGCAAATGCTGCGGTACGCCATGACGGCAGCTGGCCAGGAGGAGCTGTCTGGTCTTTATGTGTTCTTTGATGAGATTCAATACCTGAAAAACTGGGAGGTACACCTCAAGTCGCTGGTCGATAGCTACAGGGCATGCAAGTTCATAGCGTCGGGTTCAGCGGCAGCGGCATTAAAGTACAAGAGCCTTGAAAGTGGTGCCGGACGCTTCACCGACTTTCTGCTTCCGCCGCTCACCTTCAACGAGTACATCCATTTGAAAGGGCTGGAGAATTTAATAAGACCTTCAAAAGTAGACTGGCGTGGGGCTGATATCGATTTCTATTCCACCACCCATATTGAGGAGCTCAATAGACATTTTATTGACTACATGAATTTTGGAGGCTATCCGGAAGTCATTTTTTCGGAGAAGATTCAAGCCAATCCGGGTCGGTTTATCAGGCAGGATGTGATCGACAAGGTGCTGCTGAGGGATTTACCGAGTTTGTATGGCATTCGGGATGTGCAGGAGTTGAATTCGCTGTTTACCACCATTGCGTACAATACTGGCAACGAGTTTTCGCTGGAGACGCTGAGCAAAGAATCGGGAGGTGTGAAAAAGCAGACGATCAAGACCTATGTCGAGTATTTGGAGTCTGCATTTTTGATCAAGACGGTCAAAAGAGTAGGCCAGGATGCCAAGCGGTTTCAGCGGGATAACTTTTTTAAGATGTATCTCACCAACCCGTCCCTTCGGGCGGCTTTGTTTTCGCCGATGTCCGCCACTGACGATATGATTGGCAACATGGTGGAAACGGCCATCTATGCCCAATGGATGCACCGTGACTGGTTCACTCCCTGGTATGCCAGGTGGCAAAATGGGGAAGTGGATTTGGTTGCTCTGTCGGAGGCTAAGTTTGAGCCGCTTTGGGCGCTGGAGGTGAAGTGGTCGAACAGGTACTTCGAAAAGCCCAGAGCCTTAAAAAGTCTGCTGAAGTTCAGTGCCGAAAACCGCCTGAAACATGTGTTGGTGACCACCATCGACAAAGAGGGGAGCAAAGAAATTGATGGAGTTAATTTGCACTATTTTCCGGCAGCCACCTATGCTTATACCGTTGGGAAGAATACTTTGAAAATGAAGGGCGGGTAAAAACTAGCGCTCGGGGATTTGAAGCGCCACGAGGGGATTCCAACCTGGCTGGAGCGTTTTATCCGGTTCACAGAACCTATGATCGACCTTCGGCGTTGAAATCTCGAAGAGCCGAGGTGTGTTAGTTTCTCCTCACCTCATACCACAGCTCTACCATGCCATTCTTGTAGGCAGTCACATCCTTGAGGTGCAGGGGCTGCTCCACGCCGATAGAATCAAAAAACAGCAGCCCTTCTCCCAATAGCATCGATTTGACGGTAACGATAATTTCGTCGACCAGCCTGGCCCGGAGGAAGTCTTTGGCAACAGTAGTGCCACCCACTACCCAAATGTTTTTATAGCGAGGTTTCAATTGTTCAGTCACCAGCTTTTCGATATCGCCCGCATGGAATTTTACATTTACCCTTGCGGACATCATTGATCGACTGGTAAGTACTATTACCGGCTTGTTGCCATAGGGCCAGCCCAATGCCAGGGCGTGTTCATAGGTTTTGGAGCCCATCACGTAGCAGTCGATGCCTTCGAGAAAGGTTGTGATCTGTTCGTCGGTTAGGTCGATACCCTTTTCATACGTATCAGGCGTTTCAATCCACGACACGTCGTTGTCCTTTCTGGCAATAAAGCCATCGAGGCTGGAGACCATATGCAGCGTGACTTTGGACGGGGTGGTGGTCATTACTTTCTATTTGGCCTTTAGCCGTATCACATAAATGGAGTCGGTGGAGAAAATATGAATACTGTTCCCGCTTAGGGTAAAGCCAGCATTAAAAAGCTCTTCAGCACTCATCATGCTGAGCGAATCGACGGTTTCCTGATCAAGTTTGCCATCGTACATATAGGGAAGGCCATTGCTTAGCTGGCGAGACTTAGTCAAAACTGTGGAGGATTTCGCTTGCATCGTCCGCTTCATGTCATGGGTGGTTGTGAGCAGCTTGGTGAGCCTGAGTGAGGTGCTGCTCAGTTCGGTCAGCGAAAAGATTCCCCCGAAGTTAAGCTTGTCCTGGTCTGCTTTGTCATCAAACGTATGTTCGATGTACTTGTCGTCAATCACTTTCCAGCAGCCGAAGGATCCATTGTAGAAAAACTTTCCGTTGGGGTAGTAGCACAGCGAAACATTCATGGGACTGGAAAGGGTATGGCCTTTGTTCTCAGTCGCATCCTCAAATACCCGCCAATAGCCACCGGTCAACGTAGCTAAAGCCTGATCGTTGAGTACGATGGCGTTAGGGTTACTGAGTTCAAAGCTTTTGGGTTGTGCGATTGCGATATTAAGCAGCAGACAGAAAGCAGGGGTGAGTAGGTTGGTGATTGTTTTCATGTTCCTCTGGTTTGGCAGTAATCGTTAACTAGTATTTGTAACAATATCATTGTAAGAGTAGGGTTATCTAAAATAACAATATTTTAGTCTTTTCCACGGTTTCTGCCGCAAATTGTGACTTCCGGGGAGAGTTTCTCAGTCATTTATTAGAACCAATTACTTCCTCATGTACTACCTTCCCATCAACATCGTGATGGGTAAACTTGATGAGGGGAATGCCCGCTTCCCGGTAGACCTGGGTGGTGAGAAAGCCTCCTTTTACTCGTAGAAATTTATGTTCTGGCTTCAAGTCATCCTGATCCCATCCTTGTGCGTGCGAATCGCTGGTAGGCCCCTGGCTAAACTCCCAAAGACCTGTTTTGGAGTCTGCTGACACATATTGCCAATGCCGGTCGCCATTGATGACAAGCACTTGCTGATCGGCTAAATATTGGCGAAGCCATTCTCCTTCCGTCTGAAAGGACTGATTGGAATGGTTGTCAATTTTGCCTTGTGCCCGATCAGGCCCAACAATAGGGATGGGGGAGACGAGTACTTTAAAAGTAGCATCTGATGCCTCAACTGACTCCTTGAACCAATCGATTTGTGCTTGCCCCCAAATCGTTTTGTCTTTTCCATCAGGAGCCTTATTGTCGCTGCGAAACTCCCGTACCTCGACCATCCAAACTTGAAGGTCTTTGCCCCAGCGTACGGTTCGGTAGGGCTTGCCTGATATAGGCACTTGCTCCCTCCAAATTAGTAAGCCGTCGTCGAATGTCAGCTCACCGAAAGGGTCAGAGAAAGGAGTGGCGTCGTCTTTAAGCAAGTCATGATCATCTTTTTGCAAATACAACGGTATGTGCTCGAAAAATTCCTTCAGCGATGGCCATGAGTTCATGGCGTGCCACTTGTGCCTGGCCAGTTCGATGGTGGTGGCCATGGGGCCTGGTTTGTCGTAGTACACATAGTCGCCGGTCTGGCAATGAAAAGCAGGGTGCAACTTCAGCATGCTATCGTAGATTTTGAAACCACGCAACGCATCGTCAAACGACCAGTAATACTGACAGGTGGAAGAGGTAAAAAGCACAGGCACTATGTCGTCGTCGGCGGGCGCTGTGGTGAAGAAACTCGTTAGGGCAGTAACGGGCGACCCTTCGTCTTTTCTGCCCTGAACCAATAGCGAATAAGTCGTATTTGATTGCAGGCCTGTGAACTCCCGCTTAGCAGTAAAGTCTTTGTAAGCCGAAACATAGATCCAATCGCTATCAATTGTCGATCCATTTGCAGTCAGGCTAATTTTCACCTCCCCGAAGGCACCTTCAACAGCACCCTCCATTTTACTGATGGGCATGTTTTCGTCGAAGTTGAGAGGACTTTTGAAGGGCGGCTCTTTCTGTTTGTGATAAACAGCTACAGGCTTTGGACTGCCGCAGAGCCTTGTCCAAATAACGACCGACGAGGCGGTGGCTTCACCCATCTTGAAGCCGGTTGTAAAATAAACTGAGTCGGAGCTCTGTTGGGCGACTGAGCTGAAGCAGAGAAACAAAGCTGCAAATGAAAGGGTCGACCGGATTTTGTTTGTGTAGTTCAAATGGACAAATGAATGGTAGTGATCATTCAATATACAGTATTGTTCAATCAAAGTAACTCTGAGGATGTTCGGAAAAGCCTGGTGAAAACAGAAAAGGGGTCAAGCAATGAATCTGCGGCTTAAAGCTCAAAACCAACGTTATTCCGTTCAGCATTGGTGGAAAATAAAGAAGCAAAACTGGTTCAATGCACCCCGCCCGGCCGGGGTAGGTTTGGATGTTTTGCTCCTTTATGTAGAAAGTTACTCTTGTTATAAAAATCAGTCCCCCAAAAGTACCGACTGATCCCGGAAAAGCCAGGCGAGCACCTGATCTTTCAAATGTTCGAAACGGTTGTAAAAGAAAAGCCATTCTTGCGAATGGCCTTTCAATTCGTATCAGAAGAGCTGTTTTACTTATCTACTTTAATGGAGTTTTTGTCAATCACCTCTCCTTTGGCATCCAACTCTACCACCTCGTAGCCTAGCTGCTGTAGCTTTTCCCGGTTGGTGGCGCCGTCACCCACCACCAGGATATAGATGCTGTCGTCGTCGAGGTACTTCTTAGCCAACTTGTTGATCTCATCTTTCGAAATGGTATTTATGATCTTGGTTTGCTGGTCAACGTAGCTTTTGTCGAGGTTGTAATGAGCGATTGTCCGCAGGAAACCTGCTTTCTGCCCAGGCGTTTCATAGCTTCTGGCATCCCGCTGACCAACTGAATTTCTCATAAAGGCAAGCTCGTCGTCAGTAATGCCTTTTTCACGGTAGTCTGTGATCTCTTTCATAAATTCCACCACTGCACTATCCGTAGCTGTTGCCAGCACGCCCGCATAGGCCTGATAGGGCCCCGGGTCTTCCGTCGAACTGAAATAGGCGCCAGCGCCATACGTCCAACCTTTGTCCTCTCTCAGGTTTAGGTTGATGCGGCTATTGAAAGCGCCACCCAGCGGATAGTTCATCAGATACGACTTAAAGTAGTCGCCCGTGGCATCATATTTCAGGTCGGTCATGTAGCCTACACGAATCTGCGATTGCGGTGCATTGGGCTTGTCAACCAGATAAATCTTGGTTTTGTCGCCTGACTTGGCAGGAGGCAGGGTGGGTAGCACCACTTTTTTATTGGGCCAGCTTTTCAGGAAACCTAGTTTTGGCAGAACCTCCTTTTGATCAACATCTCCCACAATCACCAGCTCCCCCAGGTTGGGAGAGTAGTACTTGTCGTAGAAAGCCTTTACGTCGTCGAGAGTTATATTGGCCACAGTTTCCTCAATGCCGGACGTGGGCACCGAATAGATGTGCTCATCGCCATACAATAGCCGATCAAATACCTGTCCGGCAATAGCCGATGGATCTTGCTGGCTGGCCTTGATGCCTTCCATTTGCTGCTTGATTACCCTGTCAAAGTCGACTTGCTGGAAGCCTGGTCGCAGGAGTTTTTCTTCGGCAAGCTGAAGCGTTTTGTCGAGATTCTTCTTCAGTGTGTTAATGCTCACCACCGTCGAGGTTCTGTTGGCGTAGATATTAATGCTGCTACCTATCTTCCTCAACTCTTCCTGCATGGCTTCGGCTGAATAGTTTTGCGTTGACTCATCCATCATGGAAGCCGTGATCTGAGCCAACCCGCTTTTCTTGGGGTCGGCCGCATCGAACTTGTGGCCACCTACCAGCGTCAACTGAATAGCAACGGTAGGAATCTCATTGCTTTTTGTTCCAATCACCTTAATGCCATTGTCGAATTTGGTTTCCCAAAACTCAGGCACTTTTACAAGCGGGCTCGGACCGGAAAGTGGCCTTTTGCTTCTGTCGAAAGGCTCGTTGGTGGGTTTCTTATAAGTAAGGCCGGTGTAGTCCGTTTTTGGAAATGCGCTGACGCCACTTGTTGGCTTCTCAAAGTTGTCGGGCTTGGCGGGGGCCGTTTCTGCATTGGGCAGATAACTGAGGATAACGCCGGGCTTGTTGTAGATATACTTATTGAACACCCGCATCACGTCGTCAGCTGTAATGTCGAGGTAGCGCTGCAGGTCTTTTTTTATCAGGTTGGGGTTGCCGAATGCATACTGGTATCTGGACAGCTGTGATACTTTGCCGCTCACACTGGCCAGCCCGTTGATGGTATTCGATTCCTGGTTGGCTTTGAATTTCTTCAGGTCGTCTTCGCTCACACCATTTTTGGCGAATTCGTCCAGTATCTGGCGCATGGCTGTTTCGAAGTCAGAAAGAGTCTGCCCGGGATAGGGCAGCACAAACATGGTAAACTCGCCTGAAAGCTCCGCCGCCGGGTGAAACACGGAGGCCTGAATGGCTTTCTGGGTTAATACAAATTTTTTGAAGAAGTAAGAGCTTTGACCAGTTCCTAAAATCTCGGAGAGGCAATCAAGCGCTGCTTCATCAGGGTGCATATTGGGTACGGTAGGGTAGGTGAACATCAACGCCGGGAAGCGGATGTTGTTGTCGATATGCGAGATATAGCGGTCGGCAGGAATCACCGGGGCGTCCAGCTTCATTTTTGCTACTTCCGGTCCTCTCGGAATGCTTCCAAAATACTTTTCAACAAGGGTGATTACCTTTTTCGGGTCAACATCGCCACCAACAGTCAGCGAGGCGTTATTAGGGCCATACCACCGCAAGAAGAAGTTCTTCAGGTCTTCCAGATTAGCCCTGTCGAGGTCCTCCAATAGTCCGATAGTCGACCAGGAGTATGGGTGACCATATGGATATACTGCAGCAATGGTCGTTTCGTTCCACATGCCGTAGGGTGCATTGAGTACCCCCTGACCTTTTTCGTTTTTCACGGTCGCTCGTTGAACTTCGAATTTTTTCGTCGTTACAGCGTCGAGGAAAAAGCCCATCCTGTCGGCCTCAAGCCAAAGCATGGTTTCGAGCTGGTTGCTGGGTGCGGTCTCAAAATAGTTGGTGCGGTCACGGTTGGTAGTTCCATTCAATGTGCCACCCGATTCGGTCACAATCTTGAAATGTTCTTCATCGGCAACATTGTCGGAGCCCTGGAACATCATGTGTTCGAAAAAGTGTGCAAAGCCAGATTTGTTGAGTTCCTCCCGGGCAGAGCCCACGTGGTAGGTGACGTCGACATGCACCAGCGGATCGGAATGATCTTCGTGAATGATTAGTGTCAGGCCGTTGGCCAGTTCGTATTTTTCATAAGGAATCACCAGCTCATCACCGGTTTTTGTCACCTTTTCGATGAGCTTGGTTTGCGCTTGGGAAGTGAATCCCAGCGAAATGGCAAGACAGAGAAGTAGCAGTTTTTTCATTCGGAGCATAGATTAATTAAAAAGTAGTATTGAGTCTTTAACGTTTGGTTACTGAAAAGTAGTGTTGCGGATATAATTTAGTACAAAAGGGTGGTTCTAATAAGTTTTCGAGAGCAAAATAACCTGAATCAGGCTTTTATTGGACTTTATGCATATATTTTCTCTCTGAGAAGGTAGACTTTGATCCGATCAAGCAATGTGGTGGTTGATGGAGGTGGGTTCCACGCTTCTATCAATACCTTCATTTAAAACCAACAGGTAATTCGTACTCCTGCCCCCGCCTGCTGCTTTTTGAAGTATCTGTTTTGCCAGCAAATCTTGTATGTCACGCAGCGCCGTGTCAGCGGAACACCCGGTTATCTTGGCCCACTTCGAAGTGGTGAGGTTGCCTTCGAAGCCGTCCAGTAGTTTGTCGAGCATGAGCTTCTGACGTTCGTTGTCTATCAAGAGTGCGTTCTTGCTCCAAAAGGTGTGCTTGAATATCACTGCATCCAGCACATCATAAGATGCATTGAGAGCGTTGAGCAGACAGTTCAGGAACCAGTCGAGCCAGTGGGTGATGTCTACGTCTCCCTGCTGGGTTTTTTCCAGTATGTCGTAATATGCTTTTCGCTCCTTCCTTATTTGCGCCGACATACTGTAGAACCTTTGGGGCATGCCGTCGGCCCTGGCGAGTAGCATATCAGCTATTGCTCGGGCTATTCTGCCGTTCCCGTCTTCGAAAGGGTGGATAGTAACGAACCATAAGTGGGCTATGGCTGCTTTTATGACCATGTCGTTGCTGTCATTTTCGTTGAGCCAGAGCAGGAATCTTTCCATTTCATCATCCACTTGTTTAGCCGGTGGCGCTTCAAAATGCACCTTTTCTTTGCCCAGCGCACCTGACACCACCTGCATAGGCCCGGTGGAATCATCCCGCCAGTTTCCCACGAGCACTTTGTACATGCCGCTTCTACCAGTGGGAAACAGGGAGCTGTGCCATGCAAATAACCTCTCTTTTGTCAAAGGGGAGTTGTATTGTTGGGTGGCGTCCAGCATCATGTCGACGACGCCGTCCACATCCCTGTCCGAGGGAATCAGCCCGGATATGTCCAGACCCAAACGACGAGCCACGGAAGAACGTACCTGCTGTGGGTTTAGCACCTGGCCTTCTATTTCTGTTGATTTCAATACATCGAGTGTGAGCGTTTCCAGCACGGCTTCGTTTTGCAGCACAAACCCAAGAGATTCCATTTTGCCTACCAGTTTTCCTTGTAAATGGCGCACTTTACCCAATAGGGGAGTTAGCTGATCCTGCTTCCATGCAAACGCTGGCCAGCTCGCTTTCTGATAGATATATGGTAATAATCTCCGCATATTATGCGGTAAATATACCTGTTATTCCCCGCATTCAGAAATAATATCCGCAAAACATGCGGTGAATGGAAGAGCTAATCGCCGCACTGGTGCCCACAGCGATAGCTGGTGGCACCAGCTACAAGAGGTTCAGCCACCCGTAGCAGGAGACTACAAAAGTTTGGATCGGTCGGCGGAGGCAGTATGACCAGCCTGGCTAATACGACCTTTCTTTTCAGTAAAACAGCCGAAACTTTTGCAGTCTTTTGATGCATCGTCACTAACCAGTCGTGCCACCAACCTGGCAAGGGCCATCGTTGTGGGCACGACTTGCGGGAGTGCTCATCTCCCCAAAAGATCGACGTGAAATAAGTTATGAAATGCTATTTCCTCTTTTTCTCTCTGGCTTTATCAAGGTTCTCCTCTACCCTGAACTTTACAATTTGTGCAATGAGGTCTAACGGCAGGGGTTTGTCGATGGGGAGTTGCACCGAGCCTTTGGCACCCTTGTAGCCACCCAGTTCTTTTTTAAAAGCAGCAATACCGGAAGGGGTGGGGTAGAACCCAATGTGCTTATCGTAGGCGGCGTAGTATACCAGCATTCCCTCAAGCATAAAGGCCGGCATATTGTAGCTGATCTTCTCTACTGCCTGGGGAGCCGCTTTTTTGATCGTTGCTCTAAGCCCTTGCATAAGTTGCTGTGTCCGCTCGGGGAACGCAGCAAAGTATTCTTCGATGGTTTTGAATTTGTGGCCGGGTGCTTTTTCCATGGTCTTTTATTTTTTTGCCTTCACTCTTTGCTCGTTTTCTTTCAGTCGGAATGCTACCAGTTGTGCAATCAGTTCTAATGGCATTGGTTCGTTTAATGGAAACTGGGCTGTCGACTTTTCAGTAGTAAAGGGAGCTATGGTTTTTTGGAAGGCTTGGTCGCCTGCAGGCACCGGATACATGCCGATGTGCTTTTTCCAGGCTGCGTACGACACCAGAAAGCCATTTTGCTTAAAGGCCGGCATATTGTAGCTGATCAACTCTTCTGCCTGGGGTGCCGCTTGCTTAATTGTTTGCCTCAGCGTCGTTAAAATCGACTGCACTTCTTCAGGAAATGTGCCGATATACTCATCGACTGATTTGAATTTTGCACCCATCAACTAATGTTTTTGTAGTGTCAGACATAACAAAAATACCTTTATCCTCATAAAATCCTCCGGTGCAGAAGCGGCAATTGGAGGGGTGGTTTGCGGCAGGTACTATCTGGCTGTTGGCATCGCTGCCTAACCAGTCGTGCCACCAACTCGGCAAGCGCCTTCGTTGTGGGCACGACTGGTAGTGGTGCCCACGGTGATAGCTGGTGGCACCACCTAAGAGGGTTTCAGCTCCCTTTAGCATGAGACTACAAAAGTTTGGATTGTCGGCTTTAGGCAGGACATCCAGCCTGGCTCATGCCGCAATGTTCCTCAGCTAAACCAGCGAAACTTTTGTAGTCTTTCCGTGCTGCATCATTTGGACAGACTTTCAATTTCCTCATTGCACTGCCTGCGAAGTGCTGCCAGTATCTTCTCCGACGCCTTGTCTTGCACCAGGTTTTTTGTTTCCCATGGATCATTCACCAGGTCGTAGAGTTCTTCTGAATCCGGGATGTCTCTGTACCTGAAGTACTTGTATTTTTCGGTTCGTATGCCTTCGCTGGCAGCGATAGGCTTGAAGTTCCAAAGGTGTTCGCACAGAAAAGCCTCCCTTCTTGGCACTGCCATTTTGGTTTTTTTGCTGTGTCCTGTCAGGCTCATTCCCTGATAAGAACCTGGGACTTTGGCCTGAGCAAAGTCAAGGATAGTAGGGGCAATGTCTACGTTCAGGGCCATGTCTTCCACGGTTTTGTTGCCAACACCTGACGGATCATAGATAATCAGCGGCACACGCAGCGACGGTTCGTACATCAGCCACTTGCCAGCGAGCTGACGTTCGCCAAGAAAGTAGCCGTTGTCACCCATTAGGATGATGACTGTGTTCTTATCCACTCCTTTTGCTTCCAGTGCTGTTCGTATTTTAGCGATAGCCCTGTCGATCCCCGTGATCATCCGGTAGTAGCCCTTTACCATCTGTTGGTATTTTTCCGGGCTATCGAACCGCCAGTTCCAGCGGGCTCGGTTGAAGCCTTCCCGAACAGGCAGGGGCAGTTTCATAAAGTAATTGTCGTCGGCCATTGAGGGGCCCGGGATAGTGACATTTTGGTACAGACTGTCCACCTCCTGGGGCCAGAAGTACTGCTGCGGGGAGCTGTCGTCAGCGTGTGGTGCATGGAAGCTGATCGACAGGCAGAAGGGCTGGTCGGCCGGTGCCTTTTCGATGAAGTCGATGGCATTGTCCCGGATCACATCGGTAGTATGCTTGTGCTTCGTTCCCTCTTCTACCAGCCTGAAGTAGGCTCCTACAGGCTCAGGCTTGTATACATCGAAGAGGCTCGTATCTCTTTTGTTCTCAAAATTGACACCCATTTTTCCCAAAAACCCACTGTAGTAGCCCTCACTTTTCAACACTGCAGGATAGCTATTGTCTATGAATTCGTTTTTGACCGGAGGCTGTTGAAAGGTGTAATTATGTTTTCTTTCGTAAAGTCCGGTGATGATGGTAGCCCGGCTGGCGGCGCAAATGGGTGTGGTGACGAAGGCATTTTTGAAATAGACCCCCTCCCTGGCCAGTTTATCCATTTCCGGTGTTTGAATAATGGAATTGCCGGCATGGCCCAGCGCATCCCAGCGCTGATCGTCAGTGAGAATGAAGACGATATTGGGCCTGGTTTTTTGGCCATACACGTAGCCAGACAAACAAATCAGGAGGAGGGTTAGTAGTTTTTTCGATGTCATGGAAGGGTATTTTGTGGCGTTAAATCAGGTTGTGGTTTGTGTGCGTAATTGCTTTGCAAAGCAAATGCTGCTGGTCATATTGACATATTGTCCATAGTTTTCAATCTCAGTGTAGCCTGCTTTTATGTATAGGCGGATAGCGTTTTCATACTGTCTGCCGGTTTCTAAAATACAATGTTCGCAGGAAAGCTCTGTAGCCCATCGCTCTAATTCGTGGAGAATTTTAGAGGCAATTCCCCGCCCTCTGCCTTCGGGTGCAGTGTACATTCTTTTTACTTCCATGGTGGCGGTGTCAAACTTTTTGATGGCGCCGCAGCCGAGAGCTGTTTCTCCATCGTAAGCCACCACCACATGCTTGATCTTGTCGATGTGATTGTACTGAGCATAAAAGGCATGGTCTTCACCGTCCATGGCTGTCACGTACACATCCAGTTGCTTTACCAGCTCGACGAAGGCTGGATTTTCAGAAGTGGTTCGTTGCAGATGGAGCATGAGGAGGAATTTGACTTAGAACCTAGCAGTTAGATAGATAATTCTAATGGATTTTGAAGGTTATAGGTAAGATCATTTTCACTTTCACCCTCTGACCTCGTTGGATGCCTGGTGTCCAGTCAGGGGCCCCTGCTACCACCTTTTCTGCAGCCTCATCGCAATCTTGACTAATTCCCTTGATGGCCTTCACATCAACTATTTTACCCTCCTCGTTGATGAAAAATTGAACGAAAACTTTTCCCTCAATACCTTGCCTTCTTGCAGCCTTAGGATACCTCAAGTTTTTCGAGATGTAGACATAAAACTTATGCATCCCGACCTTTGGTTCAGGTTGTACGGCGAGTTCTTTATAGCGGTATTCAGTTCCGATTGAATCATAGCTAACACCGCTAATCAATACATCATTTTGATACTTCTCTTTAAAAAATATGGCGCCATTTTCATATCGACCCAGCCATTCCCCCTCTCTTCTTGAGTTGACAAGTCGTCCTTGTATTGTGTAATCTTCTTCGTCGTCTGACGACTGATAATCGCCAGTGCCATTGACAACTAAGTGACGCCCGGTGGAGTCCCACAGATCAATGACTTTCCCCATCTGTGAAAGTTCTTTGGTCGGTTCAGGCGTTTCAAAAAACCGTGTTTCCTTTTTTACTCCATTTTTATACCAATAAATCCAATCTCCGGCACAATGTCCTTTTTCAAAATTTCCTTCTGACGCCTTGGTACCATTTCTGTGATAGAACACAAAGCGACCCTGCCTTATTTGGCTTTTTGGGAACGTGAAATATCCCACCATTTTAAGTTGGCCATCCAAATAGTAATCTTCAACCATTACCATTTCCTTCTCCGTAAACACTGAAGTTTCTATTCGGTAGAATTGGGCAGTTTCTTTGCTAGTTTCGATCCATTCTTCACTAAGAAAAAGAGTGTCTTGCTGGGCGACACAATTGCAGTATGAAACTAGAAATAGAAGAGAAGAAAAATAAGCTTTCATGTAGGTCGAAGTGTTTAGTCTGTAACGATATAAATTTACTAATGATAGCACTCGGCTTGGGTAATTATTACTTGCTAACCAAAGGCTTCAGCGCCTCCCTCATCTTCACATACCCAGCGGCATTAGGGTGGAGGCCATCTGAGAAAAGGCTTTCGTCAATCTTGTTGTCTTTTTTTAAGAAGATGGCACCCTGGTCAGCGTATTTCACCTGCTGCGTACTTGAAAGCCTGGCCATTTCCTGGTTTAGGCTCGCCACCCGCTGCTCGTTATTTCTTCTTGGTAAGAGCCCCATGAGCGTAATTTCCGCTTTTGGCTGGCGGATTTTGATGGCGTCAAGTAACAGACCCAACCCCTCCAGAATTTCGTTATCTGTATTCAGGTGCAGGTTATTGGTGCCTATCATGATAAAGATCTTTTTTGCTTCAAAGCCATCCAGTTCGCCATGGTATACCCGCCAGAGTACGTTCTCCACCCTGTCCCACCCGTAGGCCTGGTTGCGCATGCCCGCTGGCGTGAACAGTGTTTTCCATGACTCTTCTTCCACCACTCGTTTAGTACGTGGCAAGCCACCCCAGAAATGAATGATAGAGTTAGCCAGGAAGACCATCTTAGGTGGTTCGCTGGCGTTCATTTGCAGGATTTCGTTATGGCGTTCTTCCCAGTCGTAGTTGTTGGGCTCCCGGTATTGCGTGACTGGTTTGGTGGTGGAAGCGACTCCCACCGGTTCATTCAAAATGGCCCTCAGGCTTTTTTCGTAGCCCTGCGCATAGTGAAGCATGCCGAGGTCGGTGGGATGAGTGCCATCCACCATGTCGTCGAGCCCAAGGCCGACCTCTTCTTTGGTGAGATAGAAAAGGCCCGTCACCCCTTCTTTCTTTAGCTGATAAAAAGCTTCCTGCTGCACCCTATTGGCGGTGGTGTATTGCCATTTTCGGTCATCATTGACGAGGTCTTCGGAGTAGCCGGCATGATCCACCAGCAGGATGGGGGTAGCGGGATGCTTTGCCCTCAAAGTACGAACCGACGTCAGCACCCGATCCTTTAACCCTTGCTCCCCGTTGATGCCAAGCCTTTCCCAGGTGCCAGGGATAAGATTGGGCAAGCAGTCGAGCACAAACACTTTGGCGTCAATCTCATTCACGAAATCTACGAAGGAGCTATCGAGCCGACCGTTGCCGCTGAAAGCGAGGTTGATCAGTGGGCGATCCATTTTTCGCCCAACGATGGATGTCCAGGCCATGCCGGGCCGGGAAGCACAGGCACCATGAGCAATGGACGTGCCGTACACGACGATAGGCTTTTCTTTTCGCACAGGCAGAGGCTTGAAATGAGCACTGGTTTCCACGCCCACTTCCAGCCAGGAAACAGAATTGTAAAGTGGCAAATACAGGCGGTATTCCCTGCCCAAATCGTGGAAGTTGTCATTTGCCCTGAGCCCTTCGTAGCGGTAGACAATGGTATCACCAAAGCTTCGTTTGGCAGTGCACCAGATTTCTTGCCCCTCATTAGTAATAGCGTAGAGGTCGACGCCACTCACGCCGGTAGCTGGCATGTGGTCCATGCCGTAGTTATTGCCTTCCCCTTTTGGCCTGGAAATATATCGAACAACGATCTGTGTCGAATTAGAACGAAACCGCACCATCAGGCCAGCCGAATGCTGAGAAAGACTCCAAACGGCTGGCGGAACTTTCCCTTCGGCTCTGGCCGGAAGCCGGTCGTAGGGTTCCTTTGTTTCGCCTGCCCAGGCTTGCCCTTCTATAACGGGGAATGCATGTTCGGCTGGGTTCCACCATTTGAGCGTTGAGGCGTTTTGCGAAACTGCGTAGAAGCCAGGCAACACGAGAAGGAGAGAAAGTAGGTGTTTAATTTTCATAAGACTTTAGATAATCTGATTGACGCACAGCAATAGCCAAAAATTGAGTGTCAATCTAATAGAATTTGTTGGAAAAATTGCCCATTCTTCCGTGTTAGGTGCCTTGGGCTTATTTTGATGCCAGCGGATAATTACTTGAGCATTTGAGGGTAATTGGCTCGGTTGACTACTGAAAATAGAACAGCATATGGCTCACGTCCTCTTCATCCGGAATATGAGCGCTACCGTATGTGTTGCCATTGATGTGGTAGTCCACCAGCAGCACGAGGCCGGCTTCTTTTGTGAGCACACACGAAGGGTGTTTAATGGTGGCGGTGATGTTTCCGTTCGCATCGGCTTTGGCAATGTTAAGTGTGCCGGATCCTAATGGCTCAATGCTGGCAATGTCGCTTCCAAGGTTGATTGGCTGCCCCGCCGTTTTCTTGCTGGTGAGAAAGTCCAGCCAAAAGGTGTAGGTTCCGTTGGGGATCATTCCGGCGAGGGTAATAGCTATAGATGCGGAATTTCCATCGCATGTAGCTTTGGCAGTGCCCTGGGCTTTGCGCCATTCTAACAGCGTCACATGGTGGTTGTCGGGCGCAGTGATTGGCGTAAGCTTTCCGATGGGTGGGTCAAACACATTTCTTGCATACAGAGGCTCTTCGTCTTTGTCGGGCAGGCCTCCTGCCTCATTTCTTATTTCACCAAAGACGTCAATGCTGTTGAGTACCAGTAACCCATTCAATGTTTGAGGCTGAATAATAAACGCTGCTGTTTGCTCAATTCCTGCTTCAAGATCGAGGGAGAGTGTGTCTTTGGAAACTAGTTTTGTCGACAATGGAGGTGTTATTGTTAACCGATAGGTGCCGTCCACGCTGACGTCAAACCCGAAGCTGCCATCAGCGTCGGTCAGCATCGTTTCAGTTTCGGCAGCTCCAATAAGTTGAACCTTTGCCTTCGGGTAGGATCGACCGTCTTCATCTTTGATGGTGCCCGAAACTTCGTTCTTACCAGCGGGGGCTTCGCCGCTATCGCTTTTGCATGAGGCAAGTACGGCAGGGATGATCAGAAGAAAAGAATAAAGCTGGCTATGTCTCATGAGTAAGCTTTAAAAATATAAGATACCTAAAACTAACCAGTTTAGGTGTTTTTGCTACTGATAATCAGTCAGTAAACATCAATAAATTCATGCAAAACCTACCTCTTCCTCATTCTTCCCGGGTAAACAACCAGTTGGATGAAGTTGAATTCGATGCCGTTGAATGAGATAGATTGGCCATTGTCGATAGGCAGGTCTAGTTTGGGGAACCATCTCAGGTTGGTTCTCAGCAGCCATGTTTGTATTCGGTTCGGCCGGATATCCCACCCGAAGGTGATGCCGTAGCCGAGCTTGTTTTCTGACACGCCGGCTGTCCGCTGGTTTTCGAAAGATTCGTCAAAGGATAGCTGCTCGTAGGTGAGCACAGGGCCAACAAACGGAACAAAGCCATGGTAATCGAAGAGAAATTTGGTGGCTTCAAGCCCTGCGGATTTCCTGTGAAGGACTTGTATCGTGCCGTAGGTGTTTGTTGAAGTGCCATAGCCCCGGTAGGTCAGTGCAATATTCATATCTGGCTGGTGCATATAGTACCCAAGGCTAAAGTCGGGCATTATCGAAGTATTGTACTTTGGCAGGTAAGGTCTGTTGACGGCGTTGTAGCTGCTTTTACTCATCCAAAAGGCTGACGAAAGACCTGCTCCAATATAGAAGCTATTCAGTCTTTTTTTATCAGCCAGCAGCTGGGTTACTTCATCGGTTCTTCCCGACTCCCAACTCTTTTCGGCGCTAATAGTGGTGTCGAACATCAGTCTGTACGACAGCGTCAGATACAAAGGAGGTGTTCTGATGTTCGCTATGTCAGTTTTTGAGATGTAATAGTCTTGTTTGTTGGCGTAGTTCCATAGCACACCTGCCTCAAAGAGGTGACTTTTATGGTCGAAGGTCAATCCAGCCAATAAGGGCAGCGAGGTGTGGTTTAGTTCTGGCCCGTTGCCAAATTCAAGGTTGTTGTTGTTTTGCTCAAAGTAAAATGCCGCTACTGAAGTGCCTATAAAAGGGCGGATTTTCTGACTTTCGATCTTTAATGGATAATATTTGAACACCGTTTCCACGCCGCTCAGGTAGTTGACCACCTGATTTTCCTTTTTAAAAGTAGGGCTATGCAGTGGAATGGCGATGTAAAAGTCGGCATGTCCCCAAAAGTGAGTACCCCCAATTAGGAACCGAGGTTTGTGCAGTTGCCCCAGGGCTAGCGATTTTCTGTTGCCATCTGCATCAATGTATGCAGTCTTTCCACCGAAGTTGGTTTGGTAGTCCAGACCCAGGTTCATTTGAGCAAAGCGATGTCTGGTCTGCTTTTCGAGATAGACTTGTGCGGCAAGTTTTTGGCATATAAGAATTGAAAGGAAGGTAAACAGTAGTTTGGCTTTCATTCTTTTGAAAGGGAGGTTCGGTGATCAAATACTTGCGTTAAGGTGTGTGTTTAATAAGTATAAAAAAAACCGCCGATCCCAAGCTTTCATATCAGGCGGCAACCTGCTTTGGAATGTGTTTCGAAGAACGATTTGGGAACAGGTGCTTTAATATAGGCCGACTTTACGGCAACTTCCAAGGTCTTTTGATTGTTTGCCTGAGAAAAATGTGGAAGCGGCTAATTGTCTTGTCGATTGAGGGTTATTGTTGCCGGAGTAGTAATTGAAAGCGCTTCTCCCCAAAGGCTTTAAGGTCACTCCGTTGTAGAAATAGGCTCTACCACAAAACCTCCTTCTCTCAGCTGGCTGATCAACCCGCATTCAAACTGTAAATGACTCAGCCCGACGGCGACAAAACAGCTTGAGGACTGGAGATCACCAACGATTTTTTCCAGCCAGCGGGTGTTGCGGTCGGTCAATATCAGGCTGTTGAAGCAGGGCTCCGTTAGCCTGTAATCAAAGGCCATCTGCCGGTACATGTCGGTGGCTTCACAGATTTGGCTATTACCTCCGCTTTTTATTAATTGAATAAGCCGGGACAGACGTTTTTTATGCACTTTTGGTGGCATGCCTTCAATGTCTTTCCTGATCAACTCAAGTTGCTCATCGGCCGTTTCCAGGCCGATCACCCGCTTGCCTGCCTGCTTGGCAAGAAAGCCGATATATTCGTCGATTGAAAGATTGGGATCGGCGGCTGTTCTTGTGTTACAGGCGTTAATGGTGTATTCCCTGTTGAGAGCGGCATACAACTCTTCAGGCCGCAGCTTTTCAAAGTTGGTCGGGCTGTCATGCAGGTGCTCTCGTAAGTAAGCCAGGTCAGCTTTTGTCAGGTATTTTGACCACTGTGTCTCGGACGTACGGGCATTCACAATGTCGTTTGCCGTATGGCCGGGTTCGGGATCTGATTCTGTAATCACTATCTCCGCAGCCATGAGTTTGGCCCTCGTATTCGATAGTGTGTCAAAAAAAGACTTGCTAAATGCGTGGTGAGTACCGAACAGGTAGGATTCAGTTGCTCCATTTGGCGAAACGATGCGAAACAGGAGCGTATGGAGCACATCGCTTTGACGCTCGCTGGCAGCGAGCCTTCCGGCGATAAAGCCGAGGAATATTGCAAGAAGAATAGATGCAAGTTTTTTCATCAGTCAGTGTTGTATCTACTTACATATCTGAGTATGCCATGGTGAAATAGAGGAAGCCAATTATGATTTTAATTGCCAAAATTGCGAGGTTACGGCACAGCAGGATAGTAAAAACTGGACAAAAAGATGTTTAGCTTCAGTTTCTTGTGAAAATGGGCATCTGCAAATCCCTCGGAGCTTTCAGGTATTCGCCGGGTGTCAGCCGTGTGAACTTCTTCATCTCTTTGATAAAATGCATTTGGTCGTAAAAACCATTGTCGTGGGCAATGCTGGTGAGGTTGACCTGGCTGGCCTTGTTAGTGGCTTTCAGTGTATGAAACAGCCGAATCAACTGCCCGCACTGCTTGGGTGACACGCCCAGGTTTTGCATGAATTTTCTCTCAAAGGTTTTTATGGTCACGCCGGTTTCTTCCGCCAGATCGAGTATACGGTGAGCGCCCCTTCCATCCACAATGCGGTTAATCAGGTAGTCGAAAGTGGCATCGGCCTGCCGGTTGAGTGTCAGCAGTCTTTTCATAAAGTAGGTTTCGATAAGCCTAACCCTATTTAGCAAGCACTGGGTTTCAAAAAGCTTGCTTTCCAATTCCAGCATGTCTTTACCAAAAAGGTCTTCAATTGATATTGACTGATTCACTGTCTCCTTAAGACCTGGCTTGATAAATGGGTAGAGTCCATTCGGCTTGAAGCGAACGGAAATGCCCATTTCTCCATTTACCTTTACATCCTGGGCAATGGTTTTGAGCCCCGAGAGATGGCTACCCAAAACCTCTACTTTTCCTGACCCATCTTTTATTTGTCTTTCAAGCGTGCCAGAAGTAAAGATTAGCTCCACGGTATTGTCGGGCACCACCAGGTAGGTTCTTCCCTTGTTTTCGGGCCGCTTTGTATAGCTTTCCGTCCACACACAGTCGATATACCGACTAAGTGCACTGTTCAGCTTAAATTCCTGGTACTCATAAATCATACTGATGCTCTTATGATCGTATGGAATGAGTATACTTGGGATGTTAGAATTTGTTGCGAAACTGTGGTGAATGGCAGGAAAGAAGTATTGAGCGAGGCGCTGGCTCCCAGGTCAGATACAATGGGAGCGCAGCTTATCGCCTCTGTGGTTGTCAGGGCTACTGTGCTTTCTCGTACTTTAAAAAGCTGCTTGCCCAGGGAATGAAATATTGGAAGTTGGGAGCGTCGGTGTGTCCGCCATCGTGCTGTCTCCATGCCAGTTCGCCGTGGAGCAGACCTGTGAGGACGGGAGGCATTTGCTCAGTCTGATAATTGTTGGAGACACCAATGTCTTTGACACCTAGCAGTTTGAAAGCCGGGCCGGCAGCTACCGTAGCCATGTAGCTTCCGTGCTGATCCAGCCATTTGGCATCGCCTTTTTCAGGAATGCCATAACTTATGAATGTTAAGCGAGGGGCACACAAGGCAATTAATTGATGTGAATCAACGGGCAGATCGCAGCCAGTTTTACTACTGAAAGTTGCTTTGGAGGCGCCGTACTTCAGGTAGTTCCCTGCCATCCAGTGGTATTCTCCTGACCCGGTGAGGTTTTCTACGGCTTCACCAAAAACACGCCGGTGAAGCACGGCACCGCCCTTTCCCGACGATCCTATCAGCCCAACGGCAAACCTTTGCTCCAAAGCGAGCGTTACCAGAGCTGCCTTTCCATAGCGTGACACGCCTTCGATACCCACTTTTTTCGCATCCACCAGGGTGTCTGTTTCCAGATAATCGAGGCCTCTGGCGGCTCCCCAGGCCCAGGCACGCAGTGAGCCCCAATCTTCAGGTTTGCGTGGTTGCCCTTTGTTCACCAGGCCAATAATCCCCCGGGTAAGCCCGGCACCGTTGTCGGCCTGGATGCTGGCAGGCTCAATGGTGGCATAGCCCCAGCCTGCAGCCAGCAGTTGCTCTGTTGGAGGCGAATCGCCAGTTGGAGGAGGTGCAAAGAAATTGGGGCCAGGCAATTTTGTGAGGGGCGTATAGGCAGGATAGCGATCAAAAATCTCCTTCACTTCAGGATTGCTCCTGATCATCATCTCTTTGAAAGCTTCATTCAGGGTTTCCATGTCGGGGTTGGAGGGCTGCGCAGGCGAAGGGAATGAAGGGCGGCCAAACATCATCAAAACCGGTACGGGCCCTTTCACATTGGTGGGCACCACCAGCATCATGTTGATGTCGACGTTGATCAGCGGATAGGCGCTGTTGTCGACGTGCCCCACCAGTTGCTTGGCAATAACCGGAATGCGCCCCACAAATTCTCTGTCGGTGATTTTTACCTCCCAGGTCACCGTTGGGATGTTTTTCGGCAGGCGGCCGTACATTTCAGTTTCAATATCTTCTACAATTTCAGGTCGCCGCTGCTTCCACCACATGTCAGCCGAGGTGACCTTTTTGCCACTGTTGGTGACAAGCAGCTCCGGCAACTGAGCGCAGGGATTCGCAATGGATTCGTCGTAGTTGGCATGATTGGGCGCCGATTCATTGCCACTTGGGCCCGGCCTTAACTGCTGAATGCCCAGCTGCTGCATCATGTTGGCGTGGTCTTCCTGGGCTGTAAAAGTGACCAGGGGCGGGTATTTGCTGCTGTCAATTTTCGCCCCCTGGCCAATCGCTATATGGCCAATTGAAGCGGTAAATAATAGAGTAAGTAGGTTCTTCATCAGTTGTAATTATTTAGAGCCGAGTCGAAATATTAGTGCATACAAAGCTTCATTAGTCTGTCCGGAATGGAGAGGCTGGTAGTCCCTCCTGGTTGTACAAGTTGGGATTGTCAGGGTTGTCGGCCCAGGCGTAGCGCACAAATTTTGGCTCAGCTAATTCATCGCTCCATACAATCACTTTATCACCTTCAATCTTTGCCTGTGCCCAAACAAAATTTTTATCGGCTCCGGCAATGGCGAATTCACTCAGTTCTTCACCATCATCTGTTATCAAGCCACCAGCAACTTGTGAAAATGAGATGGTTATTTTGTTGCCCTCAATGGAGTGGCTTTGGTACAACGGGCCTGAATAAACGATGGCTTCCCCATAAGCTATTTTTAGTGCAGCAAGCGCCATTCTTTCGCCCACATCTTTTTTATTGTCGGGGTGGATATCATTCCATTCTCCCAAGTCAATATTTACCGTCATGGCAGTGTTGGGAACCGCCAGACCCTTCAACTGCGACTCTCTTAAAATCGCCCAATTACTTTCGGAAGGCAGGTAATTTACCTCCATAAAATTGGGAAGCTGGGGATATATAAATGGTGCGTTGGGGTAGTCAAACTGAGTTCTCCAGTCGTTGATGAGTGCAGGCAACAGGTCAGCATATTCGACCGGTTTACCTGCATTGCTTTCTCCCTGGTACCACAATATTCCTTTTATTCGGTAGGCAGTGATGGGAGCCACCATGGCATTGAAAAGTGACGTGGGTTGGTTTTGCGCACTGATGCCAGGAGGAAGGGCTGGCTGGGGCTCAAATACAGCGCCTACCTTGTACTGCCAATAGCCTTTCAGGTCAACTGTGTCACTGCCAGCAAACACGCAATACGGCTTGTCGGGCACGAAGCCGCCTTTGCCGTTGTAGTTGGTGACCCTGACCACAAAAATATTCTTTCCGGCTTTTAGCAGACTGGCAGGAACCGGGTACCTTCTCTGCGGGTACTGATATGTTTTGTTCCCGACTTCTTTTCCGTTGATGTAGAGCACATCGGCATCCACTATCCGCCCAAGAAACACCTTCGCTTCTTTGCCAGCCATAGAAGCCGGCACTTCAATTTCTTTCCTGTACCAAACGATGCCATTCAGGTCTTTGGCACCCTGATCTTCCCAGTAGCCGGGTATGTTGATGGTACGCCAGTCTTTTGGAACGAAATCAATGGCATACCACGGTTTTGGCCCGGTTAGCCCTTTGTCTTCCGGCTGCTTTGGAGGCTGGCTTGGCCTTGCTTTTCTATTGATGGCATTAACATAGGCTGTGTCCTTGTTGTTTTCTATGGTTTGCAGTACCGAAGGAAATTCTTTGAAGCCTTCTTCACTTGTCCACGCCTCAATAGGAGTGCCACCGACGCTGGCATTGATGAGGCCGATGGGCACATGGTATTTGTCGTAGATCTTTTTTGCAAAAAAATAAGCGACAGCCGAAAAGGGCCTCACCTCTTCTGATACGGCCTGGCTCCACGAGCCGTCGGCTAAATCGTCGATAGGGCCAGTAAGGCTGTTGCGAGTTGGAACAAGAAACTGCCTGATCTCAGGATAGTTGGCATTGGCTATTTCATCGGCATAAGTAACATCGTGGATATTGAGCTGGTGAACCATGTTCGACTGCCCGGAGCAGAACCAAACATCGCCCATCATGATATCTTCGAGGGTAATGGTGTTCTTGCCTGAAATCGTCATACGGTGCGGGCCGCCGGCCTTCATGGCGGGCAACTCAACAAGCCACTTTCCTTCTGCGGAGGTTGTTGCCTTATATCGCTTGTTGTTGAATGATACCGTGATCTTTTCGCCAGGAGATGCCCAGCCCCAGATATTGAGTTTTGCGTCACGCTGCAAAACCATGCCATTTGCAATGATTTGTGGTAGCCTCACCTGTGAAAAGGCGCTGGTCAGTGGACTCACTAGTAGTGCTAGTAAAAGCAGTCTTCTGACAGTTGTCAGGGAATTATGCTTTTTGAGCACACCTGTCTCTTTCTTCATTTGTTTCAACGGGTGGTTAGTTTAAGCTTCAAACCGAACGGCTTATCTTTACGAAAAGACTGCTTATAGGTGCCAGTGTGTTTTCAAGCCGGGCAATGAAGATATAATATTTTGCATACATGCCCTAAAGCAGCGGTCGAGAGGTCCGTGCCTATCCGAGCTTTACTCTAGCTTCTCCAGCTCCACATAAAAAGGAAAGATGCTCCGGCCATTCACTGTATAAAACGAAGTCAGGTCGCAATCCAACTGCGAGAGGCTAACGTTCTTCATTTCTATCATGTCCGTTGTGCTTCCTGCTACCTTCATCTGCTGGATAATCGGGCCTGTTTCGAGGTATAAGGTACCGCCACCTGCTACAGGCTGAGTGAATTTGAAACGGATATTGTATCGCCCTTCTTCAATACCGACTCTCCAAAGTCCATAAATTTCTTCCTGGGCCCAAATGCCTCTTTCGCCGTCAGCGTCGTTTCGGTTGAGGATCACCGGGTTTTCCTTTGCACTGCCTATGGCAATTCTGGGTGGGTTCATCAGGTTTTCGGAGGTGATGAGCTCCCTGTAGATGCGGTCCAACTCAACTTTCAGAGGCGCTGCTATGGTCTTGCTTCCTGCTATGATGTTGTTTTGCTCGTATGGATCGGCTTCGGTATTGTACAGTTCAAAAGCTTCCAGCGGGGAATCGTAGTTAGTTTTGCCTACCAGCTTGTAGGGGCCTTTTTGCAACGCCATATTGTTGTATAGCTCGGGATAGCGCCGGGTCCAGTAAAAGAACAGCGTTCTTTCTGACCAGTCGACCTTTTCGCCCTTTAGCAGTGGCCAAAGACTCCTGCCATCGATTTGCCGGTCAGCTGGAGCGGCTACGCCACAAGCCTCAGCGATGGTTGGCAGGATATCGATATGGGCAGCGGTGGTGGCAACATCTCTATTGCCTTTCAGCTTAGCGGGGTAGCGCAGGTAAAACGGCACCCTGATTCCTCCCCGGTAAACGTCACCTTTCCGCCCTCTCATGCCTGCTACATACCGGTTTTGCTGAGGGCCGTTGTCCGTCATAAAGATGACGATGGTATTGTCAGCGATTTTCAGTTCATCCAGCTTTTTGAGCAGCTTGCCTACATTGTCGTCAATATTGGTCACCATAGCGTAAACCCGGCGAGCATCTTCTTTGTCCTTTTCACTCATAGGCACGAAAGGTCTGCCATCATTGAAACCATTTGATGGGTCAATGTCTTTGTACATCTGGTAGTACTTGTCGGGCACCTGCAAGGGAGTGTGTGGTGCATTGAAGGCCAGGTAGCAGAAAAATGGAGACCGGCGATTGTTTTCGATAAACTTCACGGCCTGTTCAGCGAAAACATCCGAGCAATAGCCCTTGTATGCCTCCTGCTTCCCATTGTGCCAGAGTGTTGGGTTGAAATAGCTGCTGTCGCCCTTGAACCAGGTGGTTACATCGCCAACCTGTCCCATACCACCTGACAAGTGAATGACAGATTCATCAAAACCCTGATCGTTGGGCCTGCTGGGGTAATTATCCCCCAGGTGCCACTTGCCAAAGATGCCGGTGGAATAATTGGCTTGTTTGAGCATTTCCGCCATTGTGACTTCATCAGGGGCCATGGTGGCACCGCCGTTGTAAGTATCTCTGATGCCCGTACGCAGTGAGTATCGACCTGTGAGCAGGCTGGAGCGGGTCGGGGCGCACACCGGAGATACGTAGAAATTATTGAGTCGGGCGCTTTCCCTGGCGAACGCATCAATGACTGGGGTTTTGACATGTGGGTTGCCTGTAATTCCCAAATCGCCGTAGCCCTGATCATCGGTGAGGATAATGATGATGTTTGGTTGTTGCGCCTGCTGGGCGTAGGCAAGGGACGGAATTATCCAGCATGTGATCAAAATGGTGAACAGTGCTTTCATTGTCTGGTTGTTATACTTTGACATCATCATTCTACTTTATAGAACCTATAGTTGTTGTTCCAAAGCAAGACCACCGGGCTATTCTCACTGGCAGAAAAGACAATCTGATCTCCTTTTTCCAGGTCGATGAATTTCATAGCCTCCGTCGGCGTCAGACTGAAAGAACTGTTTTCTTCGGGGTCGATCACAGTGAGCTGACCATTGGTGAGCCTTACTTCAATATAATAGCTGCCTGATCCCGGCACCTGCTCTGAATACTGATACTTTCCGACAAATTCCTGTAGTTTTTCCGAGGACAGTTTGATGGTTTCTATGGTTCTGACATTCGACAGGCCCCAGTCGTAGTAGTCAGAAGCGGCGTTGATGATTTCGCCAATCAGGCGGCCTCCATTGTCGGCATTGGTCATTATGATAATGGCTTCTCCCTTATGGGCGAAGGCCACCATATTGTTCGTAAACCCTGCATTTTTTCCGCCGTGCTGAAAAATCAGGTCATCGCCATCGTTTTTCAATGACGGCCCCAATCCCCAGTCATTTTTGTCTTTGGTGAGCATGCGGGTCACCATTTCCTGCGATAAGATGCCACCCTTTTTGCCAGCCACAATGGATTGAATTTCGATGCAATATTTGGCCAGGTCGGATGGGGTGGTCCAGAGGCCGGCAGCTGCCTGTTCAGGGTAGTTGTGCCAAAGCCCGTCAATGAGGGTGCCATTGCTATCATAGGCAGCACTGGCTTCAGCAGCACGATCGGCAGGCAGTGGCTGCGCATAAGTGCTGTGCTCCATACCCAGAGGTTCCAAAATACTTTGCTTCAGGTAAATGTCGAGTGGCAAGTCGGTCACATCTTCCACCACCTTTTCCATGATCGTGTAGCCCCCGCCTGAGTACCTCCAAAGAGTACCGGGAGTTGTATCTACATAGATAGCGGGTGTGTTACCTCTGCCATTCAATACCGTTTCAATGCCGGGAAATATCATGCTGGGGTGATACCCCGGAAAACCATGAACCGTGGTGCCCGCCGTGTGAGTAAGCAATCGGCGAAGTGTTACTTTTTCGGTTTGAGTAAATTCGCTATCGGGGACTTTCCAGCTTGTGAGGTAAGTGTTTACATCAGCATCCAGCTCAACTTTTCCCTCCCCGGCAAGCTTTAACGCAGCCAGTGCGGCAATAGGCTTGCTGATGGAGCCTGCCTGAAACAGTGTGTTGACATCAACCAGACTGCCAGTTTGTGAGTTGGCAGTTCCATAGCCCCTGGCCCAGCTGATTTTTCCGTCCTTTACTACGGCAATACTTACTCCAGGCACGTTATAGTGTGACATTCTCTCAGCAAGCGTGTAGGTCTTCACCGGTTCACCTTTTATTTGCATGCCAGCCACCAGGCTGTTTTCGATGACTTGGGCGGCGTCTCCATCGCCCACCTGAGTTGAGGTTGAGCAGGAGTAAAGGGTGAGAAAACAAAGAAGCGCAGGAAATGTCAGAAGTTTCATGAAGTAGGCTAGGTGGGTTTGTACTAAGGGTAAAGTTGTTTATTAGTAAGCAAGATAGCAGAATGTACCGAAAGGAGGTCAATTCGAGGCGCATCAAAAAAAGCCACCCCGGGGGATGGCCTTTTGGTGGTTTGAATGCTGTTTTGAGACTTTACTCGTATCTCAGTGTTTTAGAAGGGTCCAAAACAGCCACTTTATATACCTGGTAGCCGACGGTTAAAAGCGCAATCGCCAGCACAATGAGCAGCGATAAGCCAAGAAATAGCCAGGGGAAGCCAATCCTGTAGGCATAGCCATCGAGCCATTGAGTCATCCCAAAGTAGATCAGCGGTGCGCCAACCAAAAATGCAACAGCTATCAGCGACAGGAAATCTTTGTAAAAGATGCCAATGATATTTGGTACTGAAGCTCCCAACACTTTTCTGACACCCACCTCCTTTGTACGCTGGATGGCCATGAAAGACGAAAGTCCGAAAAGGCCCAGCGTGGCTACAACCAGGGCGAGCACAGCGAATGCACCGAAAACTGCACCAAATCGTTTGTCTTCCTGATAAAGTCCCTCAAATCGCTCATCGAGAAAGGTATACCTCAAAGGGTCATTTGGGAAGAACTTCTGCCAGGTGGTTTCAAGGATTTCCAGCCCTTCCCTGTACTTCCCGGCCGCCAGTTTTACCATCACCTGAGAGGGTGTATCATTGTAAAAATAAACCGTTGGCTCCACTTCATTTTTGAGCGAGCTTCTGTTCACGTCTTTTACAATACCTACGATGTCATGCTTTCTATTTTCCGGGTTTTTTCCAAACTGCACCTTTTCATTGATCAGTGACACATCGGGCACAAGACCGAACCGCTTGATAAATGCTTCATTGACCAGCACAGTGGCAGTATCCACTCCTCTGTTTCTATCAAAGTTGCGACCATGGAGAATTTCCATATCCAGAACGCTGATTACCTCGTCATTCAAAGACAACACATAGGTAGTTGCGTCCAGCCGGTCTGTTTTACCGACGATTTTTATACCACCGCTGCTTGAGTTCACGTCGGAGCTGCCCCCACCCGGGAGGTTGGAAATCATGGCAACTCCCTGAATAGCAGGATAGGTCTTTAGTTCTTCAGCAAACAACGTCCGTTTTTGTTTGTGGGCCTCGTAGTCGGCGTCGTTTACCCGTGGGTTTCTGAACCCAACCACCTGGTCGATCGACATACCGATGTCTTTGGAGCGCATGTAATTGACCTGCTGGTAAACAATGAAGGTGCTGGCAATCAGCGAAAGCGAGGAAGCGAACTGAAGCACGACCAGGCCTTTTCTCAACCAAATACCTTGCTTTGAGTTTCTGAATTTGCCCTTCAGCACCATTACAGGTCGGAAGCCAGATAGCACAAGAGCTGGGTACACGCCCGATACCAGAGTGCCAATGATTGCAAAAATGAATACGTTGCGTAGAAAACCTGCATCATTCCATGTGTGATCCAGAATTTCTTTGCTAATCAGGTTGTTGAATAAGGGAAGTGCAAGCTCGGCAAGCCCGAGGGCCAGCAGTGAGCCGAGCACATTGATCATGAATGCCTCGGTAATAAACTGGAATGTGAGTTGATTTCTGCGAGCCCCCACTACCTTTCTGATACCCACTTCCTTTGCTCTGTCAAATGACCTGGCAGTAGAGAGGTTTACATAATTGACCCAGGCAATAATCAGGATGAAAACTGAAATAAGTCCAAGGAAACTGACGGCTTTGGCGCTGCCATGCATCTCGGGTTCAAAGGTGAAATCGGAATAGAGATGGATGTCGATCACAGGCTGAAGATTGAATACAAGGCTGCTTTCTTCTCCCATGTACTTTTTTGACAAAGCTGGTAGCAGCGGTCTGACGTTCTCAATGTCAGCGCCCTGATCGAGTTTCACATAGGTATAATAGTTGTAGCCATTCCACGCATCATCATCCAGTCGGTCTTTGATGGTGCTGATGGACATGAGTATGTCGAATTTGTAGTGTGTGCTCTGCGGCGGGTCTTCAACGATACCGACCACCTTAAAGTCTCTGTCGAAAGCACTTTGGAGGTAGATGGTTTTGCCTATTGGGTTTTGGTCGCCAAAATAGAATTTCGCTTTTGACGCTGACAGCACCAGGGTGTTGGGCTCTGTGAGCAGGCTTTCAGAATGGCCTTCAAGGACCTTATATGTGAACAGCCTCAGGAAATGTTCGTCGACTGCCAGCACGTGCTCCTCGGTCACCAGGCTTTCGCCTTTTCGGAAAATGAGTTCTCCAAAATTTTGCGTCGTAGTGGCATCTACGATCTCAGGAACCTCTTCTACCAGCACTTTGCCAGATGGTGCGAACGACATGGCATCCCTGGTGCCCAGCACACTGTCGACCACCTGATCGGTTGTGAGGCGATACAGCCGATCAGCATCGGCATAGTGCCTGTCGTAGCTTTTCTCAAACTTTACATACTGCTGAATCAGCAGGAAGGCCGCCAGCCCAACTGCCAGCCCCATCACATTGATAAAGGTAAAGGCCTTTTGTTTCAGCAGGCTCCTGATACCTATTTTGAAATAATTCTTTAACATACCTGTGTCCTTTATAATTGAGTTTTTGAATAATGGTCGCATGAGTGATGGCCGGAAGAGTACAATCACCTGAAGCACGTACCTCCAAGATGCCGTTCGTGAGGAGGTAGCTGCATGGCGCAGGTAAAGCTCTTCCAGGTCACCGCTGATGTCGGGGTAAAAGTCGGGGTGGAGGTACCACTTCAAGAGCCTGTTGGCAGCCTTTTTAATCATGTGAATTTAAAATCCAGGGCGACTGGTGGGATGGCATTATAGAGCGCCAGACGGACGTCTTTAGAATGATCCAGCGCTTTTTTTCCGTAGGCTGTAATAGTGAAATAACGCTTGGGCTTGCCACCCCGCTCTGCGTTGGGCTCGCCTTCTCTGGAGTGAAGGTATCCCTTTTTTTCCATCCTTCGCAGGGCCGACTGCAGGGCGCCCACACTCACTTTACGTTTTAGTCGAGTTTCTATTTCGTCTTTGAGCGCTACACCGTATGCCTCCGGGTAAAGCACTCCCACAGTGAGGAGTACAATCTCTTCGAACTCCCCCATTTGATATTCCTTCATATGAATTCTTCTTATTTAATGGCGACTTTGGTTTCCGTTAATCCCTTTGACTCAAAATAAGCGAGGAGCTCCAGCGCATCCTCTTTTCCCCGCTGCGCATGGTGCAGAAAAGTAAACCCGTGAGGGCCGAGCGAATGAATGACCTGCGGGTAAGCTTCCAAAATTGGCTTCACCAGGTCAGTTTTTCCCAGCATGGTCAGGGCATGCAGGGTGGGCCTGGCACCGCTGTCGATCAGAAAGTTGACCATGTCTTTATGCCCTACATGCCCTCCGGCTTCAATGGCAGATTCAAAATCGCCGTTGCCCCAATCGTGGCTGCTATAGATGAGGTTGGGGAACTCAGCCAACAGCTCTTTCACCTTGTCGAGGTTGCTGTGGCCTGCCCCCACAAACTGCGAAACAATATCCTTTTGGTACTGCGCCGGCTTGTCTTCCTGTCCCAGAATAGTATTGGGAGCAACCAGGAAGGCAGAAGCGCCCAGCCCAAGTCCTTTGATAAATTGTGATCTTTTCATATTGGGTTCGTTTCGTATGTTTTCTTCGTCTGGCAGGCATTGAACAGGTCGCCGCCGGTTGTCTCCGTAAGGCTGTATTTTCAATGTCTTATTTGTAGTATTGGTAAATGTAGGGAATTTTGTACAATATCCTAATTGTAGTATTGAGATTTGTGGTGCCAGCTAAAGGATGCTACATATGTTTTGAAGGAGAGATTAGACTTTATCCTTCTCAAGCATAGAAATGCCTTTTTCTACTCTCCTGGCTCTGGTTTCCTCGGTTTTCGCATCTTCAATCGGTAGTATCAGCAGCTTCTTTTTGCTATTAGAGAGGCCATCAAATTTGATTTTGAGAAGTGGATGCCTTTCAAGGGCTTTTTGAAGATCTTCCGGCACATCCACTATTCTAGGAGCAGTATCCACTTCAAGCGCAACCTCAACTTTGTCACCACCCCCGAGACCTGACGCAGCTCTGTGGGCTGAGCTAAAACTGATCAGGTACTTTCCTCCCATAACAGCAATAGCACTTCGATAGCTGTAATCATTGACGGTGACAACCACCAACGGTTTTTTGCCAGCACCAAGTGCTTCTACTGTTTCCGGTGGCACCTCAATGCCTGTATTGTTGCCCATTTGCAGGATGGCTGTTTTGAATTTTAGCATATCGGAAATGGTTTGAAAAATGTGATAAGCTCAGACTAATTTTTCACTCTAAGTTTTCCGCCAAGCCATGCACTTGGCCAGCCGAGAATAACAAGAGCAATGGGATACCAATGAGGAGGCTCACTCCACATAGCGATGGCTCCAAGGATACCAAGCACAGAACCTATCGATGCCAGTACAATGGTGTGCAGCATAGGGTTGGCGTGGGACACTCTTGCCGTCACGTAACCGCCGACAAACACATAAAAGGTGCGGTAGAAAGTGACGAGGAGTTTGAACCAAATTGGATTTGAGTCGAATGGCAGCAACATCAAACCCGATTTCTCCAGAACAACATCGGTGATATGAGACAATGCAAAAATGACAACCAGTCCAAGCAGAACAGCCCCTGCGCTTTTAAAGAAGTTCATAGTAGTAGGTTTAGGTTGGTGAATGTTAACTTTTCATTTTACTCATGTCCATGTAGAGCACATTCCAGCGGTGGCCGTCCAGATCAATAAAAAGACTGCCATACATCCAGCCGCTCATTGCGGACGGTTTGTGAGAGCTTTTTCCGCCCGCATCAATCGCTTTTTGAGTCAAAATATCTACTTCCTCTTTGCTCTCGGTATCTATGGAAAGCAGCACCTCGCAGCCTTTGCTTGTGTCAGCAATGTCAGCATTTGCAAAGCCCTTAAACGCAGGCTCTTCAAACAGCATCACCACCACATTTTTCTCTCCGACCAAAAGAGCCGCAGAGGTGTCAGTATCTCCAGGTCCGGTGCTGAACTGAAATCCAAGCTTGGTAAAAAAGGCTTTTGACTTCTTTACATCTTTCACAGGCAGGTTGAGCCAAAGTTGCTTTGTCATATCGGTATTGGGTTGGGTTTGTGAGAGTCAAATATCATTTTTTTTGACAATGACACTACGGTATGAATGCGACAAACACAAGGGGAGTCTGCGACTTGTCGCATTCATGAAAAGGGTTTTTAGACAAGGGTTTTGATTAGCTCGTCCAGATTGTCGTGCGCCATGGCGAAGCCCTCCTGGAAGCCCATGTTTACCATGGCTTCAAGCTCCTCTACCGAGTTATATGAGGTGACTACATTGACTTTGGTGCCAGTGCTCGATGAAGAAAAACTGACCTGCCAGTACGCTCCCGGAAAGTCTTTATTGATCTTCCCAGCCTCATCGCAAAATGCATCTTTGGCCGAATAGCTGATATGAATTTTGATTTTCTCATAGTCAAGCCTGGCCCAGGCTACTTCTCCCTCAGGCCCCACCATGCAGTAGTGCCAGTAGCCGCCTTCCTTAAAGTTCATCGATTTCGTTTTGGCCTTCCATGGGCTTGGAGCCCACCATTGATCCAGCAGCGTGGCGTCAGTCCAGGTTTTCCAAACCAGTGCTACGGGCGCATCAAAATGCCTTTCAACTAATATTTTCTTATTAGTTAAATCTTTGGTGAAAACTGTCTTATTCATCTTTGTCTTCTTTTAATTGGTTAAGCAAATTATCGAGTTGGTTAAATCTATTTTCCCACATTTTACGGAAGGGTTCAAGCCAGTCCGCCACAGCCCTCAGCTTCTCCGGCTGCACCTGGCAATAGCGCTCCCGTCCCTTTTGGTCAATGATAATGAGCCCACACTCAGTCAGTATCTTGATGTGCTGAGATATCGCAGGTCGGCTAACCTCAAAGTTTTCAGCAATGCTATTCAGGTTAAGCGACTTGTGCGTAAGCAGGTTTAATATGTCCCTTCTGGTGGGGTCGGCTATTGCCTGAAATACATCTCGTCTGATTTCCATTATATATTGCGTAAGTACTTGCTTACAAATATATATGTAAGTATTTGCTTACGCAAATAATTTTAGTTTTTCTTCCAGCAGCATGAATAGGGGCGAGCGAAAGTGTGTCGATGCCGATCACAATTCATTGACAGTCAAACAAATGGAAGCTGTTTATTCTCTAAGTGGCATTGGTAATGCCAGCCGACTTGGCTGCTGAACTCTCTTTTTCCAAAAAATGCCCTTGCCGTATTGAGTTTGAAAATAGCTGTTTGGTGATATCTTACGTTGTTATATTGCACCTTCCAACCCAGAGAGAAGATTTTGCCACATTGCCGCCTTGCACAGGCAGGGATGACTGGACTATATGCCAGAAACAAAAAGAAATAAATTCATAAAGATCATAGCGGGTATTTTGGGAGGCATCTTGTTGCTTTTCATTATTGTCGTGTTGCTTATCAGAAGTCCCTGGGGGCAGGATATCATTGTGAGCAAGGCGCTTGATTTGGTAGCCGACAAAACAGGGGCAAAGGTGGATATCCGGCGGCTTTTCATTACCTTCTCCGGCAACGCTTTTCTGGAAGGCCTTTATGTGGAAGACCAACAAGGAGACACACTCGTTTACTCCGAGAGCTTGGAGGTGTCGGTGGCGTTGATGCCGTTGATCAGGGGACATGGCCTCGACCTGAAAATGCTGGAATGGTCGGGGCTTACTGCCAGGGTGAACAGAAAAGAGCCCAGTGGGGCATACAACTTTGATTTCCTGATAGCCGCATTTGTTGCGGAACCAGACACGACCAGTCTTCCAAAAGCACCTGAAGAACAGTCTTCTTTCGCTATTGACGTAGGTACTATTGCTTTCAATGATTTTGACATTACCTATGATGATGAGGTCACTGGAATGCTGGCATCATTGAAAATCGGTGGCCTTCAACTCGAAGTGGACGATTTTGACGTAGACCAAATGAGGTTTCATGTTGAATCCTTTGTTCTGGAGCACACGGAAGTAACATACAAACAAGTAAAGGCTTTATTGCAGTCAGCAGATACGGCCGGATCATCGTCAACACTCCCTTTTTTAATGGTCGACGAGCTGACGGTGGACGACGTGAAGGGCAGCTATGTATCAATGCCAGATTCCATAGCCGTGGAGGCGCAGATTGGTCACTTTTTAGTTGAAGCGCCAGAAATCGATTTGGCCAACAACATAATCAATATCGAAACTATTGTTTTCAACCAGTCGAATCTTTCGTATATGTCCACCAGGCGTAGGCAGCCCGATACCCAGCCGACAGACACTATTGCAAACAGCCAGCAGCCTGTAACTTTCGAATGGCCAGACTGGCAGGTGGCGGTGGGATCCATTTCGCTGGCAGACAATCAGCTTGCTTATCAGGTAGACACGGTTGGCTCCAGAGAGGGTACTTTTACTGCCAACGCCATGGCTTTCGCTGACCTGGCATTCGAAGCCTCAAATGTGGCTTTTTATCCGGGTTTGGCGCAGGCGCAAGTCAAAGGTCTTTCTTTCAGCGAGGCAAGCGGACTGCACCTGGCTCATCTTGCATTTGACTTGAAAGTGGGGGGCGAAGCTTCTTCGGTTGCGAAGCTGGAAGTTGAAGTAGGCAAAAGCATTTTGAAAGGCAGTGCAAAACTTTCTTATCCTTCCATTGCGGAGGCGCTCAATTCACCAGAAACGTCAGTATTCGATCTCGACATTGCCGAGATGAGTTTCAATGTAAGCGACGCCTTCATTTTTCAGCCTGTCCTTGCTGACAACAAATACCTCGTTGCACTAGCAGAGCAAAAGTTAAGCGGCCATTTTCAGTTAACCGGGTCACTCGCTGGCTTAAAGGTTAATGATGCTTTGATCAACTGGGGTGATGAAACGACCCTGTCATGGAACGGAGAGTTGAAAAATGTTCCGGACGTGCAACACCTTCAGTTTGCAGCGGCACCTTTTACTTTTAAAACGAAGAGAGCTGATGTGCTTAAGTTCATTTCTGAAGACGAGTTGGGCGTGGCCGTGCCGACGACAATCACCCTTGACCTGACGGCCAACGGAGAGCTTGACGAGTCAACCATATTAGCCAACCTGACCACTCCCGATGGTAGAATAAACGTAAACGGTAAGTTTTCTAATAAAGAGCAGCTATCATTCGCCGCTGATATTGACGTGAAGGAACTCCGGCTCGGTAAGCTGTTGAAAAGTGATCAGATAGGCATGCTGACTTTCTCGGCGAAGGCTTCGGGTTCGGGAACAAGCCTTTCGTCACTTAATGCATCGCTCCAGTCCGACTTTCAAACATTGGAGTTCAACCATTACGACTTTTCAGGATTGACACTGGCAGGCGGCATCAAAGATGGAAAAGGCGATATAGATCTTTTGTTTAAAGATGAGAACCTGGACGTTTCGCTGAAAGCCCTGATGGAGCTGGATGCCTCTTCATCAGCGGTCAACATGGTGCTTGATTTGAAAGGGGCGGATTTGCTGGCCCTTGGTATAGCCAAAGAAGACATCAGAGCCAGATTCAGGCTGGAGGCCAATTTTGAAGGAAATGCAGATGCATTTCACCTAAAAGCAGACATTGAAGATGGTCTTGTCATCTACGATAGCCGATCCTTCCCACTGGGTGCCTTTAGTGCAGAGGGGATTGTAAGGCATGACAGCACCAGTTTACGGGTGGCGAGTCGTTCTTTGCAAATGAATGTAGCATCAAACACGTCTCCAGCGCTGCTAGCAGCTGCCATTGACAGGCAACTTAATGCTTACTTTTCTGATTCAGTGGCTACCGACACAGTTTTGCGAAATACCGTCATGGATATGTCCTTAACGATCCGGCAGTCGCCGTTGCTCAATGAGGTGCTGCTGCCGGGCCTTGAAAAGATGGATTCTGTTACAATCACCGCTACGTTTGATGAGGCCAGGCATGAGCTGGCGGCCAGGGTCAGGGCGCCGCTTATTGCCTATGGAGGAAGCAAAGTGGACAGCCTTCGTTTCGACCTCTCAGGCGGGAGAGACAGCGTGACTTTCGACTTTGGGTGGCTGGGCGTTGAAGCAGGCCCTCTAGCCGTTCAGAGAACCAACATAGCCGGAGCACTTAGGAACAAGCTGCTAACATTTGACTTCGACAGCTACGCTGAAGAGGAGCCGATTGCACATGTGCAGTCTGAGGTTAGGTTTGATGGTGATACGATAACTTACCATGTTGTTCCATCGGGTTTTGTGCTCGACAAAAGCCCCTGGTCCATTGAAGAAACAAATGAGATACGCTATGCCAATAGGCTGCTGACATTCCAGGATTTCACGTTGAGCAAGAATCAGCAGTCGCTTACCGTTAGCTCCAGCCTGCCCAATATAGAAAAGGCGCATATTGGAATTGACTTCAGGAATTTTAGCCTTGCCACGCTGCTTAGCTCACTTAACCCCGACCAGCCGCTCGTTACGGGAGTGCTGTCTGGTGATTTCATTGTGGAGGATCCGTTTGGTAACACAGGCCTCTTGGCCAGCCTCAAGATTAACCAGCTCAACGTGATGGAGGTCGATATGGGCAATATGGTAGTTAATGCGAAATCTATTGGAAGAGGTAGCTACGACTTCAACCTGGCCCTCAAAGGCGGCAATGCGGACCTTGACCTGACAGGCGACTATCTGGCTGATGAGGCAGGAGCTAAAATGAATCTCGATTTGGTGCTAAATGAAGTGAAAGCCAGCGTGATTGAGGGGTTTGCAAAAGAGGCCTTTTCCGAAGCCAGTGGAAGTGTGGCGGGCGTAGTTAAAATAAGCGGCACTACTGCTTCGCCGGAATACACAGGCACTATTCGGTTTAGTGCTGCCAGCCTTATTGTGAATAGTTTAGACACTCGTTTTACATTGCCCGACGAAACACTCAAGGTTGATAATACCGGACTGTACATGGATAATTTTACAGTAGTCGACAATGATGAAAACGCCTTTAGGCTTGATGGAAAAGTGTTGACAGAAAACATCAGCAATCCTACCTTCCAGTTGACGATCAACGCAAGAAATTTCCAGCCTGTCAATGCGTCCAAACAAGACAATGAACTGTTTTACGGAAAAGTAAAAATGGATGCTGACCTCACAGTGGGTGGTGATCTGAAAGTGCCTGTGATCAAGGGAAGGCTTGCCATTAAAGAAGGAACGGATTTCACTTTTGTGGTGCCTGAATCGCAAGTGGACGTGATGGAAAGAGAAGGCGTAGTGCTTTTCGTCAACAGAGAAAATCCCGACGATGTTCTGACCAGAGGAGATACCAAGACGGCTTCTGCACAACTGGTAGGTTACGATGTGAATACTACTTTATCAGTAGACAAAAACGCAACGTTCAAAATTGTTATTGATGAGAAGACCGGCGATAACTTTCAGGTGTCCGGCACGGGCGATTTGATAGTAGGGCTCGAGCCAAATGGCCGGACGACACTTTCCGGCACTTATTCCATTAGCAGTGGACACTATGAAGCGAGTCTGTACAACCTGGTAAAAAAACGCTTCGAGATTTCCCCGCAGAGCACCATTACATGGCGTGGCGATCCATTGGACGCTTCACTAAATGTGCGGGCTATCTACAAGGTGGAAACTTCGGCAGCTCCGCTGATGGCCATCAGAACGTCCGGTGAAAGCACTGGCCTGGCCAGTAAGTATCAGCAGAAACTTCCTTTCCTTGTTTATCTGAATGTGGAGGGGCAACTGCTCCAGCCTGAGCTATCCTTCGCACTGGATATGCCTGAGGATGAACAAGGGGCCATTGGCGGCGACGTGTATGGCAGGTTGCAGCAATTGAACAGCCAGGAGAGTGAGTTGAACAAGCAGGTGTTTTCCTTGCTGGTGCTCAATCGCTTTTTTCCAGGCTCGGGCAGCGATGGAAGTGGCGGAGGCGCTGCGGCGGTCGCACGGGGCAATGTGAACAAGGTGCTGTCGGGGCAGCTCAACAATTTTTCGGATAAACTCGTCGGCAAGACAGGCCTCGACTTGAACTTCGGCTTGGATAGCTATACCGACTACCAGGGAGAAACTCCCCAGGACCGAACCCAGCTTGACATCAATGCACAAAAGAAGCTGTTCAATGACCGCCTGATTGTTCAGGTGGGTAGTGCCGTGGATATAGAAGGGAGCAGTCAAACAACGGAGGGTACAACACCTGTTATTGGCAATGTCAGCCTTGAATACCTGCTCTCAGAGGATGGACGGTATCGACTGAAGGGCTTCAGAAAGAACGAATTTGAGAGCGTGATTGACGGACAGCTGATCGTCACTGGCATTGCTTTTATGTACAACAAGGAGTTTAATAAGTTCAGGGAACTTTGGCAGAAAATAGCGAAGGACGAAGGAGTGGAAGGCGAGATTGAAGGAAATAAAGCTGAAAAGAAATAGGAGTTTGAAGGCATTCATCAAAATACCGGTCTTTGTTGCGGCGTGCTTTGTTGCAGGCATGGTTTCCTGTCGGGTAAAAAAATTTATCCCGGAGGGCGAATTGCTCTATACAGGGTCAAAGATCGACTTGAAAGCGGAGACCAAAGTGTGGCACCTCAGTGAGATAGAAGACGAGCTGGAAACTGTGATGATGCCTGAACCCAACTCCAAAATACTAGGCATCCGTCTCGGGTTGCTGGCCCACTACAAGGCCCAACGCAAACACCCTGGCCTCTACTACCGCTTTATTAATAAAAAAATAGGAGAGGAGCCAGTGTACATGTCCGACGTTAATCCCTTGCGGGTAGAGGAGCTGATGAACAACCGACTGGAAAACCGTGGTTTTTTCAGAAGCGACATTAGCTCAATTGAAAAAAAGGGAAAGCATGCCGGCTTGGTTAGATACAGGGTGCGTGTGAGGGAACCCTACACGATTAATAGCTATCAGCTAGATAGCGGCACGCTGCCCATTTACAACGATATTAGTGAATACATGAAACGCAGTGGCTTTGTTAAACCGGGTGCCCGGTTCGATTTGGAGCGTTTCAAAACAGAGCGGGATCGGATCGACCTTTTCCTGAAGAACAAGGGCTACTACAATTTCAATGCTGACTTCCTCATTTTTGAGGCCGACACCAACGGGCTCGCAGATAAATCTGTCGACCTGTTTCTAAGGCTCAAGAAAGATGTGCCTCATAAGTCGGTGATTCCTTATGAAGTTGCGTCCATCAATGTGTTTCCGCACTATTCACTGAACGAAGGCGTGAAGAATGACACAGTAACACTGTCGGAAATCAAATTTATTCAGGACTCGGGCTTTTTTCAGCCCCGGCGCCTGGCGCCTTATGTTTTGCTTGAAAAGGGCAAGAGGTACAATCCCACTGACTCACGACGAACAAGCAACCGGCTTTCGTCGATTGGCACCTACAAGTTTGTGAATATTCGTTACGATGAGGTAGGCCAGGAAAACGGCGGTGATACTTTGGGTTATTTGGCGACCAATATTTACCTGTCACCACTTAAAAAACGTGCACTCCGAGCAGAACTTCAGGGGGTAACGAAATCTAATAATTTTGTTGGGCCCTCACTTTCGCTCACATACAGCAATCGCAATCTTTTTCGGGGTGGAGAAACACTGAACCTCACGGGTCAGGCTGGCTATGAGCAGCAGTTGATCAAAGGCGACAATACCGGCCTAAGTAGTGTGCAGCTGGGCTTAAAAGGTGATCTTGTTTTCCCGAGGCTCCTCTTCCCGGGTGAAGTGGGTCGAAAATTTAAATACGCAGTGCCTAAAACACGGTTTAGCACGGGGGTTGAGTACCTGAATAGGAGTAAGCTATACACCCTGCAGTCAGTCACAGGCTCCTTTGGCTACAACTGGAATGCCAGCAGGTATGTTTATCATGAGCTGACTCCCTTGAGTGTCAATGTTGTGAACCTTGTCAATACGTCGCCGGAGTTTGAGACCATACTGGCGGAAAATGAGTTTTTGCAAAGCAGCTTTGACCAGAAGTTTATAGGAGGCCTCACCTACACCTTTACCTACAACGAACTATTAAGCTCGGGCATCAGGAATCCGTTTTTTGTAACGCTTAATGTGGATGTAGCAGGCAACGGACTGGGTTTACTTAACAAGGTGGCTTCACAGACAGAGAAAAACACCTTTCTTGGTTTGGAGTATGCCCAGTACTACAAGAGCGACATCAACATTCAGCATTATGCCTACATCAGTAAGACGCAGAAGCTTGTGACGAGGCTTTTTGCTGGCTTTGGTTTCCCCTTTGGTAATTCAGTGACCCTGCCTTTCTCCAAACAGTACTTTTCCGGGGGGCCGTACAGTGTTCGGGCTTTCAGGGTGCGGTCGTTGGGGCCTGGCACCTACTATCCCGATAGCGAAAACGTAGGCTCATTTTTCGATCAGGCTGGCGACATCAGGCTGGAGGCCAACCTCGAGTATCGGTTTCCGATCTATTCGTTTCTTAAAGGTGCCTTGTTTGCCGATGCGGGCAACGTTTGGCTGACCAACGAAAACGCTGCGTTGCCCGGTGGCAAGTTCACTTCCGGGTTTATTAGGGAGCTGGGGGTTGGCGTGGGAACAGGCTTGCGGGTGGACATTCAGAATTTTGTGATAAGGCTCGACCTGGCAGCTCCCATTCAGAAGCCTTATTTGCCCAAAGGAGAGCGCTTCGGATTTGACTGGAAAAACCCGGTGCTCAATTTTGCCATTGGGTATCCTTTCTAGTTACTGAGCTCCATTAGTTCGTGAGTAAGATTAGCTTTTGCCTGAAGTTCATACCTCGAATGAAATGCGTCAGTTTTGAAAATTCTTTTCCTGTCCAGGAAATGCTGAACCACCTTTCTCCTCCCTTTTCTATACACAAAGTTGGGGTAAACAGCATACTCCTTTCTCACTGCCCTGATGTATGTCTGATAGATTTCAGAGCTTTCTCCCAGAATTGCCAGGTCAATATCGAGTAGGTACTGGGTATCGCTGTCTTGTGTGGCAGTATGCTCCTTTGTCGCCAATATTTGCTTTGCGCATCGTTCTATTTTTTCTTCGGGAACTCCCAGCATCCGTAGTGCGTCGTTGGCGGCCACAGCACTTTTCTCCTCGTTGTCATTCCTGAGAGCGTTGTACGCAAAGTCGTGATAGAAAATGCTGAATAAAAGTGCATCAAAATCAGCAATTTGCGACTTATGCGCTGTGGCCAGGCCGACCATATATTCAATATGGTTCAAATTGTGGTAGTGCCGACCAGATGACAAATACGCATTTTCAATCTCCTGCCATAGCTTATCAATCAATACCTGATCTTGCGAATAGGCTATAGCCAGATCGTGCCATATCTGCCTGATGTTTTTCATGCAACTGCACCGTTTCGGTTCATCATGAATAGCAGCCTGTTTCCTCAGGGATCAATTAAGGTTATTGATTGCCCTCGTTAGCTTTTGCTGAACCTCCTTTGCTATGCCTTCCAGGTCTGTGTTTTTTACTGAGCCCATGGAAGCGATTGGGTCAACTGCCGACACCTCAATTTCTCCGTTGGCCTGCTCTTGTACCACCACGTTACAAGGGAGGAATACGCCGATTTTATCCTCACTTTGCAGGGCTTTGTAAGCGAACTGCGGATTGCAGGCACCAAGAATTTTGTACTTTCTGAAATCTACATCCAGCTTCTTTTTCAGCGTTTCTTTGATGTCAATCTCAGTCAGTACCCCAAATCCTTCTTTTTTCAATTCAGCGGTCACTTGTTCTGTTGCTTCATCGAAGCTTTTACCCTTTAGTATTTTATTTATGCTGTAGCTCATGGCTTTGCAATTAAATAGTGTTGTTAATTGTTTCTATTCTTTCAACAAAAAGCCGGGAGATATCATTCAGAAAAATCAGCCTTTACTCACCAGGCAATGCGGATAAGCTCTATCAATTTGAAGCCATTCTCCTTTTTCGCCGCTTCACCATCTCGTACCAAATCACAAACAGGAAACCAATTCCGCCACTTGTGCCTAACTGTCCCAAACCAAGGGGGCCAAAACCAAAGAACCGTGTAAGCGGAGGCACAAAAAGAAGCAACCCTAGAATAAGGACAGTGATGCCGATAATGAGTGGAACCAGATTGTTTTTATACTTCAATGTGGTGAGGACTGAGTAGAAAAACGACCTGTTAACCAGTGTGAGAAAAATGTTAGAAGAGATGAGGGCCACAAAAACCATGGTGCGGGTCACCTCTTCACTGGCGCTTGCATTCACTGCCAGCTGGTAGGTGAGCAAGGTGCCCGCTGTGATTGCCAACCCTTGCACCACACTGGTGGTAAGCTCCCTCGAATTGAAGAAAGTGCTGCTGAAAGGTCGTGGTTTTCGGATCATTGTATTTTTCTCTAAAGGCTCATTTTCATAGATGATGGAGCAGGTAGGCCCCATGATCAACTCAAGCAAAATGATGTGCAGGGGCGAAAAGATATTGGGATATATCCAGCCCAGAGCCAGTGGAAGAAACACAGTAAGGATGATTGGTATATGTATGGAAATAATATACTGGATGGCTTTTTTCAGGTTCGTATAGATTTTCCGTCCCATGGCCACTGCTTCCACCATTTTGGAAAGGTCGTCTTCCAGCAAAATAAGCGACGCTGCCTGCTTGGCGATTTCTGTACCTTTCTTGCCCATGGCAATGCCAATATGGGCGGCTTTCAAGGCAGGCCCGTCGTTTACGCCGTCGCCTGTCATGGCCACAATCTCGTTCGTGGCTTTCAGGGCATTAATAATTCTCAGCTTGGCTTCGGGAAACATGCGGGTGAATACTTGCATCTCTTCTACTTTTTCCTTCAGCTCGTCTTCCGTTAGCTGCATCAACTCATCACCGCTGATGCTTTTATCGAACCCGTGGAAGCCCACCTGTCGGGCAATGGCCCCCGTAGTGAGGGCATTGTCTCCAGTTACTATTTTTACCTGGATGCCTGCGGCGTAAAACTGTTCCAGCACCAACGGAATATTCTTTTTTGGTGGATCGTAAAAGGCCACCAGACCTTTGAAAGCAAAGGCAAACTCCTGCTGAGTAGACGGGAAGTCATTGCCATCAAAACGGGCTTCGCCTACTCCGAGCACCCTAAAGCCATCTTTAGCCAGGGTGTTAATAGCTTCATGCACTTGCTCCTTTTCACCTGCCGACAGGCTGGACACGGCGATCATGGCTTCGGGGGCGCCCTTGGCAGCAATGATTCTTTTACCCTCTTGGTCTTCAAAAATATGCGTCATCATCGGCGGTTTCCCACCCAGCGGATACTCATGGATCATGTTGAAAGCTGGTCTTTCATCAGGTACTGCTGATTTTCCGTAGGCGTTGTGCAGTGCCACTTCCATCGGGTCGAAAGGGATGGGTTCGCTGGCCCACATGGCCAACCGAACAAGAGACTGAGCCTCTGCTGAAAGTGGCTGGCTGGCATCCACCACTTCCTGCGACGACAGGACGAAAAGGCTGGCCAGACTCATTTTATTTTCGGTTAGTGTGCCGGTTTTATCAGTGCAAATCACCGTGGCGCTGCCCAGTGTCTCCACGGTCTTCATCTGCTTCACCACTATGCCAAGCTTCATCAGTCGCCAGGCACCAAGGGCCATGAACGTGGTGAAGGCCACGGGTATTTCTTCCGGCAGAATGCTCATGGCGAGTGTCAGCGCTTTCAACAGGCTGTCCAGCACATTGTAAGACTGGAAATAATTGATGGCCCATACAATCAGAAAGACAACGGCGCCGATCAGCACCATCTTTTTAACGAAGTTCGTTATCTGCTTTTCCAGCGGTGTTTTTTCTTCGGCGATGTCTTCAAGGCTTTTGCCAATCTTGCCGAGGCTGGTAGCATTGCCAACAGCTGTGACAGTGGCAATGGCCAATCCGCTGGCCACTGTTGTGCCCAGCGAAACCTTGTTATCTTCTTTGGAAGCATCTTTATACACTGCCATCGACTCGCCAGTGAGAATCGATTCGTTGACTGAAAAATCGTTGGAATGCACGATAACGCCATCTGCGGCAATGGTATTGCCTTCTTCAATCATCAGGCTGTCGCCCACCACCAGTTCCTCACTTTTTATTTCTACCGTTTCGCCGTCTCTTATCACCTTGCACATGGGCTGAGTGAAATTTTTGAGCTTTTCCAGGGCATTGCGGCTGCGGGAGTCCTGATACAGAGAAATGCCCGCTACTAACACAATGGCCGCTGCCAGGAAGAGGCCATCACCGAGATTGCCGGTAAAAAAATAGATGGAGGAAACCGCCAACAGCAGCATAACCATGGGTTCTGCGGCAATGCTTTTGACGGCTTCGAGCACGCTGCTCTCTTTTTTGTAGTTCAATGTGTTGGCACCATGATTCGTCCTGGCTTTGAGGACTTCTTTAGCTGAAAGACCCTGAATATTAAAATTATTACTGGTCATAATGGGGTCGTTGTGGAGTAGTTTCTGGCATCATCAGCCTGGTGACGTTTGCAGTTCGTTTAGGAAAGTAACACAAAGAATCGATTCATCAAGCCGAAATGAATAAGTAACCCTGAAAATGGCTGACTGCTGTACATGGCGGGTGGCTAAACTGCGTCTGTATAAGAAACACGTAATGCTATAAGTTGGCAAATTTTTGCAAAAGACTCATATTGAAGCTATTATCGCAGGTTGTGGGAATGTGGGAAGTGGTGCGCATGAAAGAGAGGCGCAGATGAAGACTGGAAGCTTCGTGATTTTTAATGCATAACTTACAGGCAAATATTTCCTGGCAATTGGTGCAGAAATGGCTCAAAAGTTGGATAGTATAAAGTTTGCAGGACTTTTTTAGCCATGCGTTCATTTGCCTTGAAAGTAGCAGATACACCCTATAGCTAATAACGCAAAATAATGATTGTAGGCCTTCTAAAAGAAAGCGAAAATGAACAGAGAATCGCTTTTTTACCAGAAATTGCTGCCAGATTGGTTCAGCAAAAAGTTCAGGTTTTTGTAGAAAAAGATGCAGGTTTAGCAGCATTTCAATCCAACCAGTTATACGAGGACGCAGGTGCGGAGATAGTTTCCAGAGAGCAAGTTTTGGCTAAATCTGATTTGCTGGTGCAAATTGGAGAGCCCTCTCCTGAGCTGGTTGAGCAATTGCGGAGCGATTCAGTATGGCTAAGCCAATACAATCCCCTTTGGAATAAAGACCTTGTGAGGCTGTTTCTTCAAAAGGGCATTACCAGCTTCAGCATGGATTCCATACCCAGAACATCGAGGGCGCAGGCGATGGATGTGCTTTCTTCGATGGCTACTGTTTCAGGCTACAAAGCCGTGTTGGAAGGGGCCAGCCAGCTCCCCAACTTTTTCCCCATGTTCATGACCGCAGCAGGCACCATCCGTCCGGCCACTGTATTGGTGCTGGGAGCAGGTGTGGCTGGCTTGCAGGCTATTGCCATCGCCAGAAAGCTTGGTGCTCAGGTGCAGGCTTTTGACGTACGTTCGGCTGTAAGAGAGGAGGTGATGAGCCTCGGAGCCAGGTTTGTCGAAGTGGAAGGTGCCAAAGAAGACGCTGCGGCTGGTGGATATGCGGTGGAGCAAACGGAAGAATTCAAACAAAAGCAGCAACAGGCCATCAACGACCATGCTGCAAAAGCTGACGTGGTAATATGCACGGCCCAGATTCCCGGAAGACGAGCACCGGTGCTTCTTCCAAAGGAGGCAGTGGAGCGAATGAGACCGGGATCGGTGATCGTTGATTTGGCGGCATCGAGTGGTGGGAATTGCGAATTGAGTAAGGACAATGCGACCGTTGTGCATCATGGTGTGAAAATTATCGGGCAATCAAATTACCCGTCGCTAATGCCCATAGACGCCAGCAAGATGTATGGAAAAAACGTTTTTAATTTCCTCGAATTGCTGATTGCCGACGATGGGTCGCTGAATCTCAATTTCGAAGATGACATCGTGGTCGGCACGTGCATCACCCACAAAGGGGAAGTTTTGAATAGCCGGGTAAAATCACTTTTTGGAGAGCTAATTGATATTTAATGGAGCAGGTATTTGTTTTCTTTTTCACCTATAGAGAGGCCATTTTCATTATCGCCTTGTCGGTTTTTTTGGGAATTGAAGTGATTTCCAACGTGCCATCCGTATTGCATACCCCACTCATGTCGGGCGCCAATGCTATAAGCGGTGTAATCATTATTGGCGGGATTATCCTCGTTGGTCATGCCGATGCGTCAAAAGTGTCGTTGGAGCTGATTTTGGGAATTCTTGCCATCATTTTTGCCACGCTCAATGTGGTCGGCGGTTTCGTGGTGACGGACCGCATGCTGGAAATGTTCAAAAAGAAGAAGAAATAAACCATCTATGGATCAGGTAATAGGAAGTTTAAATGGTGTCGATTTCACCCTTGGCGGGGCTTTGCTCGAGTTGAGCTATTTACTGGCTGCTCTCCTCTTCGTGGTGGGTTTAAGACTACTGAGCCATCCGGAAACGGCCAGAAAGGGAAATTTCTATGCGGCTGCCGGGATGTTTTTGGCCATGGTCACCACACTGCTGCTGCACAAAGACAGCCAGGGAGAGGCTATTCCACTGGCTAATGTATGGATCATTTTGGCGGCGCTGGGAGTTGGCACTGTACTGGGATGGGTGATGGCCCTGCGTATTCAAATGACGGCGATGCCACAAATGGTCTCGTTTTATAATGCCACAGGCGGTGCGGCGTCGGCCCTGGTGGCAATGCTCGAGTTTCCCAACACCGACATGGGCAATGTGGGCTCTGGGCTGGCCACACTGCTGGGGCTGATAGTGGGAAGTGTTGCTTTCAGTGGCAGCATGTTGGCCTACGGCAAACTCGACGGAAAAGTTGGCGACACTGTCTCGGGCTGGATGAAATACTTGAATTTGGTTCTGCTGCTCGTGGTGGTGGGGCTGTCGGCTTATATGATGGTGTCAGGCCAAACAGCGGGCGAGCTGAGCTGGGCGCTATATCTGCTGCTTGGCATTTCATTGGTGTACGGGGTCACTTTCGTTATGCCTATCGGCGGTGCCGATATGCCGGTTGTGATTTCCCTGCTCAACAGTCTCACGGGCATCGCTGCCACCATGGCAGGTTTTATCTACGGCAACCAGGCGATGATTTTGGGAGGTATTTTGGTGGGTGCTGCAGGCACTATCCTTACGGTGCTTATGTGCAATGCCATGAACAGGTCGCTGCTCAATGTAATTCTCGGTGCGTTTGGCGGGACGGGGGCAAGTGCCGGTGCCGGGCCCGAAGGCGACATGAAGGAAATCAACATGAGCGATGCGGCCATTTTACTTTCTTATTCTAAAAGTGTGGTGATAGTGCCTGGCTATGGCCTCGCTGTGGCGCAGGCACAGCATGTTTGTCATGAACTCGACATGCTGCTTGCCGACAAGGGTGTGCAAGTGAAGTACGCCATTCACCCGGTGGCGGGCCGCATGCCAGGGCACATGAATGTGCTGCTTGCAGAAGCCGATGTGCCTTACAGCCAACTGGTGGAGATGGATGACATCAACACCGACATAGCCAACACCGATGTGGTGGTGGTCATAGGTGCCAACGACGTCGTGAATCCGGCCGCCATCAATAATCCCGGCAGCCCCATTGCGGGCATGCCAATCATCAATGCGCATCTTGCTAAGAACATCATTGTGATGAAACGAGGCAGGGGCAAGGGCTATGCCGGCATCGAAAACGAACTGTTTTTTGACCCTAAAACCAGGTTGCTGTTCGGCAACGCCAAGGATACTTTGCAGAAGCTTGCCAGCGAGGTAAAGAATTTGCATTAAGAAAGCTCGCAGGCGGTTTTTAAGTCAGGGCCATAACAGATGGCCCTGGTTTCAAAAAGAACCTGATGCAGTGTTATTTATTGAAGCCCCAGGAAATTACTCGCATTTTGGAAGTAAACCTTTTCCAATACCTCCCTGGATAGGCCCAGGCCCCTTGTGTGTTGCTTCCTGATGACCAGCGAGTCGGTGGTGCTTAGGTACCGCCACAGGTCGTTGTAAGTGGCATCGAGGTCATCCTGCTCAGCGTTTAGCTGTTCGGCTGTCCAGCCCTCTGCCGGATCGTAGTTCCCAAAGTCGGTGCCAAACATGATCCTGTCCTGGTACTTCACGTAGAATTCCCTCACCTTGTCGCTGTTCTGGCTGGCCAGGTCGCCGAACCTGGCCGCAGGCTCTACCATCATGTTGGGGTACTTGTCCAGGCGCTCGGCTACCATGTCCACGCTGTGCGACATGCTGCCCATGTGGGCGCACAAAATAGGCAGGTCAGGATTCGCTTCAATCCACCGGTCACGGGCGGCGATGATGGTTTCATAGCCTGGGATCTCAGGATGGGCGAATGCATGGTATTGCGGATTGTTTTTGTAGTACTCGTAGTGCGGGTTCATTGGGTTGTCCAGTGGTCGCCATGCCTGTACCGGCTCACCTATATGGGCCATCACGGGGATGCCGGTTTCCTTTAGAAAATCCCAAATAGGCTGTAGCCGGGCATCGTCAATCTGGATGAAATTGCCTGAAGCATCTTTTGTCACCATGCCGAAGTTCTTCCACACCTTCACCATTTTGGCTCCGGTGGCAATCTCCTCTTTCAGCCGTTCAATGTTTTTAGTGGCAAAGTCCGGGTCATCGATGCCCACACCCACCAGGGAACTGCATAGATAGAATATCTCTGGGTTTTCGATGTTCATGTCTACATACTCTTCCCAGCTGCGCCGGATGCTAGCAGAATCCTCATGAGCCACATCCACCAGCACTGCCTGCATGTTCCAGTCCTGAAAAAAGGAGGAAAGGTAGGGTCGGGGATAGCGATAATGCGCATGCACGTCAATTTTGCGAATCGACTGCTGGTCAATGGCCTCTGGCAGATCGCCGCTAGCCTTGTCCGAAGTGGAGCTACAGGCGGCCATTACAAGGAGTGTAAACAGATAATTAACTGGATTTTTCATATAAACAGATTCAATGTCGTTTAGTTAAGTGGTTCAATCTCCCAATTCTATTTTTTACCCTTCCCTTCTGTCCAGCTGGGCAGCTCAGTCCAGGTCGTGGTTTGAATTCCCAGTTTCAAGTCCTACTTTACTCTGCAAGAACATTCGTGGTGTTCGTTGAGATACGCAATTGACTCCTGACAAATTTTTTCCAGGGTCGAAGTGTTGATATCCGAAAGTCTCTTTATGTAGATGCAGGCCTTAGCTATTTTGAACTTGCCTAAATCCTCCAGCAGTCCCCTGGTCTTTTCTGTTTGCGAGTGGACATACAGTGAAAACTCCGCTTTTCGTGGAGAAAAGCCAATCAGAGGAGCATCTCCTTCGTGGCCACTTGCATATTTATAATGATAGCTGCCGAACCCAATGATAGTCGGCCCCCACATTTTAGGTTCAAACCCCGACCATTCCCGCATTAGCTCAATTAATTGAAAACTATCTGCTTTCTTTTGGTCATTGGTCACGTAGGAGTTCACAAAATCAACTACACTGACTTCTGTTTCGGATGTCTTATTTTTCTTACTCATATCGGCTTCCGCTTTCAAAAATTTGTTGGGCGCTATCACTTGGCCTGTATGCAATAGGAAGTTATTTTTTGAATTTGGTTATTGTTATTGAACTCATACAGGTCGCAGGCCGAAACAAATGAAACTCGTTTGTTGTCCCTTAAAAACTCGGCAGTTCCACTTATTACAACACTATTTCCATCGGCAATTACGCTTGAGGTCTTGAAGTTGGTTGTCACCGATTGAAAGTATTTAGCCACCTGTTCGCAATTGTCGATGATTGCTTTTTTGCCCACAAATTTATTTTCCTGTACAACTACCCACTCTGCATTATCGGCTATGAATTCATACGTTTTTACAAATTCTCCGTTTGAAAATGATTTTGCAATTTCTGTCTTGATCATTTTGTAAAAGTTTTGAGTATGAATAGCCCGTTTATCCATTGCCTGCTAAGGTCGGTCAATGATTTGTAGCTAAATGTCATGCACTTCCCTCGCCGCTAGCCACGCTTTGCCAACCGTGGTTTTAGCGAAGGCTGGCAGATGATAAAAGTAAACTTTGTGGCGGAGATTCCAATCCTGCTACCACCAGATTACCAATGAGGCCTGCATTCATTTTTGCTGTATAGCTTTAGTATTAATGGTTTTTGTATTTTGGTTGTAAATTACTTGTTGTGGTTCGGCGATTAACTTTTCTATTTGTTCTTAGTGCTCTGGTTTCTTGTAAAGAAGAAGACCCCGATCCTGCGGTGGAGAACTGGTGTCTGGTTTTTGAGGATGAATTTGATTCCTTGGACCAAACAGTCTGGGAGCCTTCAGTAGCACCAAATGGTATCACCTACAGAACAGATCGACAGGAAAATGTTAGAGTTGAAAATGGTTTACTCATCATGGAACTTCACAAAGAAGATTATGAGGGATATGCTTACACCGGAGCTGATATTGCGTCTGTCGACTATTACCAATATGGAAAAATAGAGTGCAGAGCAAAGCTCCCAACTGCTAATAGAGCCTGGCCTGCATTTTGGATGTTGGGGTCGTATGATGAATACGGAGAGTGGCCGAATTGTGGGGAGATCGATATTTTGGAGTACTGGGGGTACAATGCTCCTGACGTTTATACAAATATTCACACCAGGAATTCGAATTGGAAGAATGGCAGGAATAGAGAAAAGCATTCAACTTCAGTTTCTCTTCCAGATGCTACCGAACAATTTCATATTTATGGACTGGAATGGTACAGAGACCGTTTGGAGTTTTATATAGATGGGAGCCATTACTGGACTTTCGATAAGTTTAGCGACAACTGGAGGAAATGGCCGTTTGACCACCCTATGAGGATCGTTTTTCAAATGTTTGCGGCTCCAGATTACGAGGGCTCTGATGCAGAACTGCCTGATCAATTTGAGGTGGATTATGTTAGGGTCTATAAAGCCTGCCAGTAACCTTTCAAGCCAGAATAGCTGAGCGCTCTTAGGCATTCAATTTACTGATCACATGTAGGAAATAGCCCCAGGAATTTTTTATAAGGGACTAGCGGTTTGCAGCCATGCGCAGGTGGGGAGTTTAAGCACTGAGCTTTCAAAAAAGTACTGGAGTTTGATTAAGCACTAATCTGCCTGAAAGCACTGAAGCCCCACTTGTGTGGGGCTCGCTGATGCAGGCTCGTGTTACACCTTTGCTGTTTCAGTCACATTCCTATCTTCGCAAAATCACTAAAACTTAAACCCAAAATCAAGCCCGGGTTGAATAAAGTAGTTCGGCCATTCTTGTTCTACTGCTTTAAAAGATTCCGGAACGTTAGTTCTCACAGGCCAATAACTAACTCCAATGGCTGGCTCAAAAAAGAAGCGGTTTTTAAAAAAGGTAAACTGGTAACCTAAATAAAAGTCTGTATATAATGTGAATCCATTTCCAACCTTCTTTTTATTCTCATCCATATATTTTTCAAAAGCATTCAATACATAAACAGATGTATAGAGTCCTTTCCACCAAAATCGCTGATACCCAATTTGAGGAGCAAGTATGCGTGCATGTCCGGGATAGTTTAGTCCGGGTGCATCAAAATCTGGTCCGAAAGGGATGCCTAATGGCCAGGCATAAATGGATTTTTTAAATCTCAATTGAACAACGTCTTTTGGTGTAATCCTGTATCCTGCATTTATTTGGATATACTTAGGTGGATTTGGGTCATCAGGAATAAAATTTCCTAACATCAACAATGTACTCCCAACAAACCACTTTCTATAAGTACTGTCTTGTTTGGCATACTGAGCTTTGAGTTGAAATGTACTTGCCATCATTAAGACTAAGCCAATGAATAAAAATCTCTTTTGCATCTCTTTTTTGTTAAACGATGGTGCAAAAGTAGATTGGCGGGATACGAAAACTCGTTCACTTAAGTTAAGAAATACGTTTTAGCTTTTTCTTTCAAGAATTCTTGCTCTTAGTCTGCTTAATGATTGAGGTTTGATCCCCAAATAGCTCGCTAATTGGTGCTGTGGAACACGCTGAATAAGGTCTGGTCTGTTTTGAATTAAGTTCAGGTATCGTTGTTCGGGAGAAGAGGTCTTAAACTCGTCAAAGTCTATTTGTTGTTTAGCTAACAATTCTTCCGCCAATATTCTACACATGAGTTCAAACTTTGGAAATTTACTGTTTATTTCCACTTCCATATCAGCATTTGAAACGGTAAGAATGCTGTCTTCAACACAGCTAATGAAATATTCAGAAGGAGCTTTATTTATAACACAATGAGGCGTTATGGCGTCCATCTCTGTGTAGAAAGCTGTTGTTTTTTCCTCTCCGTCTACTATATAATAAATCCGAATACAGCCTTTTAGAACAAAATAGCTGTCTTGCGATTTCTGGCCTTTTTTGAGTAAAGTTGTCCCTTTCTTTACCGAGCGAAACAGGTCTAACGAAAGTATTGCGTTCTTCTCATCTTCTGTCAGAGAAATGTATTTTGATATAAAGTCAAATAGTGTGTCTTGCATTGTTTTTATGTGTTGTTACGTTATTGCCTTCTGTTTTACTTGCTTGCCACTAGCGCTCAGCCAAGCGGCCCTTGGGGACTGGTAAAAGATACCGCCGCCGTCTGCAAATAGCCACGCTACCGATAGCTGTCGGTAGAATAAAAATACACAAAGCGGCATGGACTGCAAGCCATGAGTAACACCGTTGCTATCTGTTTCACTTATCTGGCTTTCCGGTTCGCAGTCAATAGTAACTTTGTTGCGATTTTTCGGAAGTGGTTCCCTGATTTTGGGAGCTGCTTCAAAACCAGCCGGTTCCGGTTACCTGTTTTTCTGTACTACTTCAGGAATTTCGGTCACTAACATCCGAAATTTTGGATATACATAGGATAATTCGGTTATCACATGCGAAGTTTTGTATACCACTTAGAAATTTTCGGCTAGTACATACGGATTTCTGCTTTCCACTTAGGAAAAATCAGATGTCAGTTACCCATTTTTGGTTTCTACATAGGAAATTTCGCATGTTAGTTACCCATTTTTGGTTTCTGTATCGAAAAATTTGGATGTGGGTTATGGATTTTTGGTTATCACATACAGAATTTCGGATATGACATACGAGATTTCGTATGTCACATAGAAATTTTCGGTTATCACATACAGAATTTTGTATGTCATATAGGGATTTTCGGATACAACATACGGATTTTTGTATGTCACTTATGAAAATTTGCATGTTGGTTACCCATTTTTGGTTTCAATATCGGAAAAACCGGATGTCAGTTATGGATTTTCGGTTATCACATGCAGAATTTCGGATATGACATACGGATTTTCGTATGTCAGATAGAGATTTTCATGAGGAATAACCAACAATCGGTGAGTAGGTCTTGGCAATGAGGCCCAAATAATTGTTAGATGATTTTTTCATATAACCTTGTGTAATGCACTGCTCCACGCATTGCAGACACTTAACCACACAGATGCCTAAGGGTTGGCTGTGGGTTAGAATGTGTCGCTTCGGCATTGGTGTGGTTGTCGGAGCATCAATTGAAAAAACAAGGTGCCGTTAGGTGTCTAAAAAATTCTGGATGTAAATATTTGCATGTCTGAAATTGTCATTCTGTTCCCCTAAAAGCATAAAGTCCTTAAGTCCATGAAATAAGTTGTTTCTAAAACGGTACACAATTATGCCAACTGACAAAATTTTGTGATGAGGGTTGTTATTAAGATTCAAAAGGCATTCTCTCACTAGATTCATTCTGTCATTCGGACGAAAGTGTAAATTTTCAAAGCGCTGATTTGTATTTCCGTTCGCAGTGTATCGATTCTGAAAATAAATCAAAATATCGTTGAAGTCATTTAACTGAAGATTTCGATTTACAATTTCAAGCTGTAGTTGATCAATTGTAAAAGAGTTATTAAATATGGTGTTTTCATATATATTCCAAAGAAGGGCAAAATTCTTTACCTCTGAGATATCTTGCTCAGTCAGATTTGTTCCATACTTATTATTTATCCAATCAATCATTTTTCATGGTCTTGACGGTGTCTGCATATGCCACTAATGCATCATTAGATTCACTAAATATCTCTTTCGTTGAATCAACTGGGAATTTTTGGTTGAGAATATTGAGCAAGGCGTTTATTGAAATATTAGTCTGTTGAAGAAATAGTGTTGCTAATCTCTCCTGATGTTCGCTAAAGAATTTAGCTGCATCTTCAGAACTATTGAATGCACTCATATCCTTCTGCTGCATCCCTAAATAGATTCTTGCTCCATAGTAGGAATTATGAATTATTTCAGAAACGTCTCGGTATATACTGTAAAATGCAAATGTCAAAAGGCCATTTACGTACAGACCGTATGTCTTTCCTATTTTTTCTAGTTTCAGCTTAGTAGTTTCAGGTGTCCAGCTATTGATTTCCTTGCCGCTTTTCGTTGTGAAGTCTGCTAAAGCCTCTTTCATATGATTTGGAGCTGCTTTTTCTATTTCATCTAAGTTGTCAGCAAGTGCTTTTTCAACCTTGAATCCATTTATGTCAATACCATGAAACAGATCTCGATACCCCTTTTGATAGGCATATTTCTTAGAGCTAAGGACAGCAGCGTCTCCTTCAGCGCATATAAAGCCGACATTAATGACAGCTTCCAAAAAGGGCCTTGAAAGAATGATCATGTCTCGGTAGTGCTTATTTTCAACGAGCAGGAGTATACTCTCAAGACTTGCTTTGTTCAAAGTTAAAATTGGTCCGATTACAGAAGTTAATTCAGAATAAGCAATCTTGGTAGGGGAAATAGCACGTATTGCTCTGTCGTAAAAGCTAATTTGTTTGTTTAAATGTTCTATCTCTTTCTTGATGCCCATTTGTATGATAGGTCAATTGGCTCTTTTGCTTGCTCGGTGGAGCGCAGGAATGAGCGGCAAACAAATGTGCCAATGTTCGAAGCACTAATCTGTCCAGCGCGGCATTATGCATAACGACGGGCTCGTGCATGGGGATTGCAATCCACAATCGTCTCCTCACAAAGTAGCCACTCAATTGATAAATTTATACTTTGTGGCGGACTTTCCAAGCCCGCAAATGATTGATCACGACTGAAGCCCACATTCACTTTTAGTATCCATGTGTTGGGCTTTCGTTTTTCATTTTATTCGGCTTAGGTCTCCGCCGTCAAAGCCAGTTGTTATCACGTCTACATTGGCTAGCTGACTGTTCGTAAATGCGTCCGAGCTTATGTAGTCCGCCAGGGACTTTACAACCAGTTCAAGTACAGCCATCCAGTCAAGCTGGTCGGTCAGTTCCGTTGGAATTTCCAAGTATTTATTGGTCGGTTCGAAATCGACTTCGATTGCCCAGTCATCGTCGTCTGGATCATATTCTTTAGCCCCAATTAAATAAATCATGTATCCTTCGGTTGTCTCAAGAATTCCGAAATGACATGCTTCAATTCCTTGAAGGTCAGTTGCTAAAATTTGGTTGTTTGAAATCCAGTCAGCAATTAAGTTCTCTAGTTTCATTTCTTGTTGTACGTTTGAGCAGCCGAGATGTCCGGTTAGGCAAAAAGATAAAAAACACGCAGTAAATAATTGTCTCATTACGTTCCGGGAATGAAGCCCAACGCCTCAGTAAAGTGAGTGTGGGAGTTTTATGCAGCTCCGCTTCCACTGGCACTTAGCCACGCTTTGCTAGCCGTAGCTTTAGCGAAGGTTAGGCGATGATAAAATTATAATTTGTGGCGGGCAATCCAAGCCAACCGATACTTGAAAACCGCCGAAGCCCACATTCATTTTTAGGCCCTTGTTAGCGTGTTTTCCGTCCTACTTCAAAACTGCTGAAGGAACTCCTCAAGTAAGTCTTCATCCTCCATTTCCATGATAGCCTTGCCTAGTTTGATCTGCCCGCCACAGGTTGCTATCGCCGACAAAGCCATGATCAGCGTCGTCTTGTCCAGGTCCTTGGTCAGGTTGGATACTGCAAAAGCCCTAAGGGCAGACAGTCCTTTTAGGTAGTAGTCTTGGAACTCGGCTGGGAGCTGCGGATTGTGTCCAGCGTGTCGTTGCTGTTCGATGGTTGAGCAGATAGCCAGTAAGTTCCAGTCGAAGAGATTCTTTTGTATGCCAATTCGAACAAGTTGCGGAAGTGCTAAGTAGGATGCGAGTCCAACGTCACCCTGATGGTGCAGTTCTTCCCACAGCTGCTCCCAAATGTCTGCTATCGTTTCGGAATCTTGAGCAGCCTCCAAAAGAGTCAGTGGAACGGATGCGTCGAAAGCAGCTCGGTATCCACCGTCGATCTGTTGCCATATTTTATCCGTCAAGTCGATCATATTCACGCTAACCCAGCTAAGCAGCGTGGGGATTGGTAAGAGTTACCGCTGCCCTCCGCAAATAGCCACGCCGATGAATAAAAATACACAAAGTGGCGGGGACTGCAATCCCCACAGCCATTTCCTTACAGGTGAAGCCCCATGATGTCTTAGCTTTGTGTTATAGTGATTTTTCGGCCGGCCCATCTTCGCATGATTTGATTACAGAATATTACGGAGAGCATTTCTCAAATAGCATCAGATTTATTGTTAGGCCCTCGTTCAGAAGTATGGCAGATTTGTACATCTGCAATGCTGAAATAGACTCTACTAAGTCAGCATCTTCAAAATGCAACCGTTCAAATGAATACGCATTGTATTTAGGGTCATGCTTAAGAAGCGGATTCTGTTGAGGATTGATAGATATTTGATTCTGTTTCAGACCATAGGATTTTAAAAGATCGGAATAGTCGTCAAGTTGGGTTTTCAATTTTGTTGCCAGGCCTTCTCTGATCATCAAGGTTTCTATTTGCTCCTTTGAGTGAGGATTAAAATAAAGCCCGTTTTCGTTATATCCTCCAGAAACTTCAATCATTCGATCTTGGGTGTCATCGATGAATTTAATCAATTCAGAGGTTGAACTTCGCAGTTCTAGTATGTCGGAATATCTTACAGAATCTTGCTTTAGCAAGTTTGACAGTTGCTCAATGGATTGATGATGAAAAGTCATCGTAGAATATTCTAACAAATGATTATGCAAATCATGTTGTTCTGGGTATTCCTTGCTTCCGCAACCAAAGCATAGAACAACTAAGGCAAATGCTATTTCTTTCATATATAAATTTTGTCATTACGTACCGTATACCCTGACATCAGATTATAATGTTTGGCTGACGTCATGCAGACAAATCCATTGGGTTCCGCTGAATACTGCGTCGCTCTGATCCGGCGGAAAGGGCAAGTCGAGCCGCAGCAAGTCTTGACATCTGTAGGCGTCTATTTTTTGCTGTCTCCAAGTGATCGACAGAAAGTTTCACCAATGTTTGCAAGTAGCTGAGAAAAGGCCGCTTTCTTTTTTTTTATCCGCTTCTGTAGTCAAGTCCCGCAGTACTTCACTATAACGCCCGGCTAAAATGAGTGGGGGATTTTAGGCAGTACCGCCTCCATCACCACTTAGCCACGCCGATGATAAAATTAACTTTTGTGGCGGAGATTCCAAGCCAACAAACGACTGGCTACCACTTAAGCCCACATTCATTTTTAGCCACGTGTTATGCACATCTATTTGGCTTGATATTCTGCAAAGGCATGAATTTAAGTGAAATGCTGCCGAACCGGATAATTCGCTATTCTTTCTGCTAGTAAAGCTGGACTCACACCGTGATTGTTAAGTGCATCCGGGTCGGCTCCATGGGTCATTAGCAGTTTTATGAGGTCGCCGGAATTGTCTCGGCAGTTAAATGTGGCTCTAAAGAGTGGAGTATTACCGTCTAGGTCCTTGACGTCTACGGTCGCACCATTTAGAATTAGGAGTCTGCAAGATTCTACATCGTAGTTCTGGCATGCGAAGTGAAGAGGTGTCCAGCCGGTTTTGTCCTGGAGGTTTACATCTGCGCCAGAGTCTATGATGCTCCGAAGTTTGGGTAAATTACGTTCTATGGTTGCATAGTGTATGTCGGTGCGTCCCAATTTATCCGACTTGTCAGTTGCTGGCATCAAGTTCATTTTTGTAAAGCAAGTCCGCTCTTGCCGTTCTTGTGCATAACACTAGTGTAAACCAAGGGTTTGGTTTACACACCTTATAACTATTTTTCAAGTTAATAATTAAAATACCTAAACAAAGCCCATAAAGCTATGCTATCCGTTAGTAAACGTATAATATATGTGTATTTATGCTCATAATAGTAGGGTGCGGTTTTCTCTACTTCTTCCTCACTACCAGCACCATATCCGCATTCCCCGGCACCGACACTTTTCCGTCGGTTACTGTGCCCCTGGAAACAACCTTCCCAGTCGTCACATCTATCCATTCAGTGGTGTAGCCGCCTGCCGGTAGGTTGAGCGAGATGTCATAGCTCTTCACTGCCAGCGATTCCCAATACACCACCCACATGTCGTTGCCATTGCTCATGGCCAGCGTGGTGGCACCGGGTGCTGCTTTCACCACCGAGGCATCGGGCTTCAGGTTCACAAAGTCATGGGTTTCCATGAAGGTTTTCAGTACCCCAAACTGCTTCCTCAGCGCAGGACTGCCTCCCCCCGGAGATTCGTAGGTGGTGTCTTGTCCGTTTTCCTGGCCTACAGAAAAGGAGTAATCCAGATGGCTGAACAGGGCACCGCCTGCCATCACAAACTGCCATACCTGTCGGCGATAGGTTTGGTCTTCACCTCCGGCAAAGCCCGTTTCGTTAAAGCCCAACACCTTGTTGAGGTAGTAGTTTTCGCTGGCAGCCCTTGGGTAGGCGTAGTGGAAATTGAAAATGTCGATCTGAGGATCCGGCTCAGTAATGGGGTAGTAGAAGTTGGAGATGTTCTGCGAGATCAGGTGCCTGTTGGTCAGCTTGCTTTCCTCATCTTTGATCCAGCTGGCTACCTTCTTTTGCCATTCGTTCGACGCTTGCGATACCACCTGGATCTTGTCCGTCCACGGGCTTTCACCATAGTCGTTTCTGGTGAAAACAATTTCGGTATTATCGGCCCAGGGTTCGTTTTGTATTTCAAAGTAAAAGTTACCGAAGCCGTTCAGCTCCCGTACCAGCTTTCGCACGTAAGCCTCCTGACGAGCCAGCAGTCCTTTGTTGTTCAGGGTATTCACCTCTTTAGCCTCCAGCGCTGGCGTGCCATTGATATTGTTTGCGGGGTTGAAGGCAGCGTAGTTCCAGCCACCGCCATAATGAGCTGAGAAAAGGCAAACTTCCACCATCACCTTGTTTGTGCTGGCAAGGGTCATGAAGTCTTTCAGCCGGGCAAAGAAGGCCGGATCCCACTGATCCAGGTCAAATTTGTTGCCGCCCAGCGCATAGCCGGGCTGGTTGCTCCGCTTCCAGGGTAGAATAGCCCGTCCGTCTGCCGGTGCCATCGTGTTCTTTTTGATGCCAAAGTCGCCCTGCTTCTCCAGATAGGCACCTGTGAACAGGCGGGTATGGTTAAGTCCTTCGCTGCCAAGGGTGTTCAAATAAGTTTTGTAGTCGAAGTCGAGGTTCATCACCGCCCCGTAGTGTTCGCCGGAACCAATAATGATCAGAGGCTTGCCCTGGAACTGAAAGTAATGGGGGTTTTGAGGGTGGAGCTGGAGGACGTTTTGTGCCTGGGCTGAGCATGTGGCTAATAACAGGCCTAGAAAAATGGAGCGTATATGAGCGACTTTCATAAATGATATTTGTTGCAGTTAACACCGTTCGGGGAGAGGTGGTGAATTTTTTTTTTGTAAATATAAAGATAGCCAAAGTTAATGCTGCTAACCTATGCGGCTAAAAAGTTGGCGCTGCTTTATGTCACCTCGTCAGGGAGCTGAGATTCCCCGATCTGGAGGTTGTTTGTCAGGCAGCAGATAGCAGCTTGAGGTAACCGGGGCAATAAAAAAGGGAAGCAAAGCCCAAAAGCCCGCCTCCCCTGAAACCTAAGAGATTTACCGTGCTAATACGGTATCTTAAACTTCTTTTTATTCTTGGTTGAGTACAAAATCTTGGGTGGTAGCATTAGCCGCCACAATCTCCACTCCATCGGAAGTAGTGGCTGCGAACCCGCCCGCTTCTACCGTTACATCGTAGAGGCCAGCCTGCAAGCCAAGCACCGTATAGGTACCATCTTCGGCGGTTAGAGCGGTGGTGTTGAGGGTGTCGGCAGCATAAATCGACACGGTGGCTCCGCCCACTGCCACTATTTCAGTTTCAGTTTCGCCTTCCACTTCGGTTGTTACAGCGCCCACCAGCCGGCCGGCAAAAGATTGGTTGGAGGCCTTGATAACAGGCTTGAAGCTGAACCCGGTGATTCCAGATGGAGAACTGGTGCTGCCTTTGGCTACAAAAGAGCTGGCAACGTCGAAGTCGAGCAATAGTTCGGCAGTAAGGCCGCCCGCTACTTCAATGCCAGGCTTCACGAATATTTTAATGCCCGAGGAAGAGCCGCTGGGTACTTTCAGGTCAAAAGTAGTGCCGTCGCTCAATACCACCGTGGCATCCGCTACGTACACTCTGATGAGGTCGTAGGTTCCTTCGGGAATTTCTACATCTGCCAGGTTTTCGGTTACACCGTTGGTAAGGTCGAGAAGGTTGGCTGATACCTCGCCTTCCATGATGGTTATAAAGGCACTTTCTGAATCTCCACTTTTCTGTCTGGCTTCAATTTTAGTAACGGTTACGTTTGCCTCGCTCACCAAATCGCTTGGAAAAGGTGCGTCAGTCATTTTTACTACTATCTGTCCGGTTCCTTTGGAGTCACTATCATTGTTGCACCCCACAAATACGGCAACAATAGCCATGGCAATAAATGATGATAAAATGTTCTTCGTTCTCATTAGTTTTGTTTTGTTGTAAAAGAATAACTGGTTTGATCAATTGTTGGTCAGATCGATATTGACTGTAGTTTCTTTTCCTTTCTCGATCAATAGATTCTCAAGAGTTGACGTTTCGTAGTCGGTTAATTCTGCCTGCACCTGATAATCTCCGGGGGCGAGACCGAGGATGGTAAACTCGCCATCTTTGCCGCTCAGCGCTGTGGTGTGAAGCGTGTCGGCAGCAAATAAGGTTATCTGCGCTCCCGACAGGAGCAGGCCACCCGTGTCGCTAATGGTGCCTGAAAGAGTACCCGTGGCAAATTGATCGGCCGCCCGAATCACAGGCTTGAAGTTGAACCCATTGATGCCGGCGGGGGTGTTTGGATTGCCTCTCACCACAAAGCTGCTGCTAACGTCAAAATCCAGTAAATAGCTGGCATTTTCGCCCTCCTTTATTTCAATATCAGTGGCTGGTTTCACCTTAATGCCATTCTTGTCGCCTGATGGAATATTGAGATCGAATAGTTGCCCGTCTTTCAGCAGCACACTTCCATCGGTGACATATACTCTAAAAAACGAATATGAGCCCACCGGCAATGCTGTTTCACTTAACCTTGCTGTGATGCCATTACTCAGATCGAGTAAATTGAAGGTCGTCGGCTCGTTAAATATTGTGACAAACGGTATCGTGTCATTTGCCACACCAGTCTTCACCTCAATTTTAAAAATTGTGACGTTAGCTTCTTCAATCAAGTCAGTTGGGAAGGGGGCATCAGTCAACAGTAGCTCCAGCTTTCCAATGGCGAGTGGCAGGCCTGTGTTGTAGAAGATTCTATCTGCCTCATCGCAGGCATCCTGTTCGGTATCAAACACATTTTGTAACGCAGTATTGCCTGCAATCGCCTGAGCGCCCGTGCTTGTAATAGCCTGGATAGGAAACTGAATAGAAAGAAGGTCGTCGTCGCCGAATTCACTTAAAAGCCGAAAAAGGGAGGCATCGTTGGTCACTGTTCGGCTGTCGGCAATCTGGTTTTGCAGGTTATAGGTGGCTATGGAGATCGGGTACTCTATGTCGATGCACTCGATGTCATCGTCAAGCCCGTTGGCCGCACATTGGGCTGCCAGCATGTCTAGCTCTTCCTGACTGGAAACTGCCACCTCCGTGTGATCGGATTTGATCACACGCAAGGGGAAGTCCAATAAAAAACGGTCTGACTGGTAAGGGTTTAAATAATATATGTCCTGTAAAACAGTTAAATCAGCCTGCGTGCTGACAGTAAATACCTTTCCCCTGAAGCTTCCCTTTACCGGTAGCGTCAGTGTCAGACAACTGGCATTATCGATTACATTATCGTCAGAGCCATCCTTTAGCGACATTTTTTGTAGCAGCTGCCCAAGGACGGATCCTTTGTTGAAAGCAATTTCTTTGTCGGGTGCGGTAATATCCTCCGAAGGCTCCTGGCAAGAGACCACCGTCATCACCACGCACAATAACAAAATAGCCTGCTTGAAAAATGTAAATTGTCTCTCCATAGCTTTTTGCCAAGCTTTCGATAATAAAACCGGCTGGCGGTGAAAACTCCTACCGGAAAACCTAAACTTTGTTAAATTGGGGTTCATATGAGCCATGAGAAGGGAAATGTTTGTGATGAAGGCAGGTTTAAAACACTTTTCAGAGAGCTCTCCAAAGACCTTCATGATTTTCTCTATTATAAGTACGGTGCAGGAAACCATCCTGCAGACATAGTGCAGGAAGCTTTCGTGAAATTATGGAATAACTGCAAGAACGTACCACCAGAAAAGGCAAGGGCCTTCCTTTTTACTGTGGCCAACAACCAAATGTTAAATGAGCTGGCAAAAAGAAAGACGGCGTTGCGGTATCAGGATACCGTAGAAGCAAAGCGATACACACTTGAGTCGCCTGAGTTTGCGATGGAGGAAGAGCAATACAGGCAGCGACTTCACGCTGCGCTCGAAAGCTTGACCGAGGATCAGCGGGTGACTTTTATGTTGAATCGGGTAGAAGGCAAAAAGCACCAGGAAATTGCCGATATGCTGGGTATAGGTCGCAAGGCAGTTGAGAAGAGGATATACACAGCATACAAAATTATAAGGGAGCAGCTGGGTGATTTTTGAATGAATAGAAAATGTGGCAGGTAGGAGATTCTTGTATTCATCTGTTTTTATTAAGAAGTAAAAATTATGAACGAAGAAGACTTGGTAAAAAAATGGCTCGCCGGAGCTCTTTCAGAGTCGGAACGGCTGTCGTTCGAGGGAACCGAAACATATCGAAAACTACAGCGGATGGACGGTATTCTGCAACAGATGAAAGCTCCCGACTACGACGTTGAAGCGGAAGAGAAAAAGTTGCCTACCGCCTCTCAGCCAGCGGGCGTTGTACCGATATGGCGACGAAACGCTTTTTTGAAGATAGCTGCATCTCTGTTGCTGGTGCTTAGCGCCGCACTTGCCATAGGCTACATGTCGATGGGAGATGAGACAATCAAGGTGCTGGCGGCCACGAAAACCACGACTTACTTGCCCGATTCTTCAGAGGTTGTGTTGAACAACGCCTCAAGTCTTACCTATAGTAAAAGCCGGTGGAACAAAGCCAGAGTAGTTGAATTAAGCGGCGAAGGTTTTTTTAAAGTCTCCCATGGCTCCCGTTTTGATGTGAAAACATCATCGGGCACAGTAACCGTTGTGGGTACGCAGTTCAATGTGAAGAGCAGAGCAGGGTATTTTGAAGTGCAATGCTATGAAGGAGCTGTGAAAGTTCGGTCAAATGGCTCTGAGCAAATATTAAAAAAAGGTCAGGGATGGCGTTTGATAGGTGGTTTGTCAGCAGCTTTGGAGTTAGGTGCCGGCGATGGCCCCGGTTGGATGGGTAACGAGAGCAGATTTGAAAGTGTGCCCTATGGTCAGGTGGTGGAGGAGTTTAAAAGGCAGTATGGCGTTAAGGTAAACCTGGTTCATGTGGATGTCAATCAGGTATTTACCGGAAGCTTTACGCACGACAACATAGAACTTGCTCTGCAATCAATCACGCTTCCGCTCAATATAAAGTTTGACCTTGAAGAGAACCTGGTTCGTTTGTCTGGTGATCGATAAAAAAGTAAAATTTTTTCTCTTTCTACCTCTGCTTTTTTTAGCGGCACACATTTTTGGCCAGCAAAAAGATGATGCCCACTCGTTGTTATCGGTTCTCAAAGTTCTTGAAACCAGGTATGGAATTGCATTTTCCTATGCAGATAAAAATGTTGCAGACCATTTTGTTGACCTTCCGGCTGATGACCTGAGCCTAACGCAATGTTTGAACTACCTGCGGGAGGTCACCGATTTGGAATTCGAGCAATTGGATGATCGATTCGTTGCCATACGGAAGCCGGAGGCTATCCCCAGGGTGCTCTGTGGCTACCTGATAGACATTGGAACCAACGAGCCTGTGATATCAGCCATGGTACGACACCGGTCAGCTTCTGCAGTGACCAATTTGGAAGGATATTTTGAGTTAGCGCTTGAGGAACCAGCATCCACCTTGCGTGTGAGGCATCTGGGGTATCAACCCCTGGAAATAGATCTGGTTGAAGAAAAAATTACGGATTGCCTGACCATCAACCTCACTCCCAAAACAGTTGAGCTTGAAGAGGTACTTATCTCCAATTATCTCGTTGGTGGAGTGAGTAAAACCGTTTCTGGGGGTTTTGAGGTAAAAACCCGGGAACTACAGGTGCTGCCAGGCATGAGTGAGCCAGATGTGCTTTACACCATGCAGGCTTTGCCGGGTATACAAAGTGCCAACGAGTCGGTGTCCGACATCAACATAAGAGGTGGGAGTAATGATCAAAGCCTTATTCTTTGGGACGGGATAAAAATGTATCAGTCCAGTCATTTTTATGGCCTTATCACTGCTTTTAACCCCTATTTTGTTGACAAAGTAATCCTGACAAAAAATGGAACCAGTGCCCGTCTGGGCGAAGGGGTGTCAGGCACCATCGAGATCAAACCCGACGACGACATCGCCAAAGAGTGGAGTGGCGGTGGCGGCATCAATCTGCTAAGTGTAGACGGTTATCTTACTGCACCATTATCTTCCAGGGCTTCAATAAGTGTCGCTGGCCGCAGGTCTATAGCCGATATTGCAAGAACACCCACATACAATAACTACTTTGATAGGGCGTTTCGCAACACCGACGTCGCCAGCGCTTCGGCGGGCGATAGCTTGTTGAATAGTAACGAAGACTTCTATTTTTATGATTTAACGATAAAAGGCAACTACCAGATTTCAGACGACGACAAGCTAAGTCTCAGCTTTCTGCAAATTTTTAATGACTTGATCTATACTGAAAATGCCGAAGTAAATGGTGTAAGTGAGCCAAAGACAAGCAGTCTTACTCAGCAGAGCATGGCTTCGGGCATTCAATATGAAAAACACTGGAGTCCTTCGGTGAAGTCAACGCTTAGCCTGCCTGTCTCATGGTACAGGCTCAGGGGTGTTAACAACGATATTCCTAACAGCCAGCGGTTGGAGCAGGAAAATGAGGTGTTGGATATAGGTTTCAAAATTGACACCCGGCTGCTTATTAATGCAACTACCGATGTGACCGGGGGTGTGCAACTCACAGAGGTAGGCATTGGTAATCTGGAAGTGCTGAGCAATCCGGCTTTTCGGAGATACATAAAGGAGGTCAACAGAAACCAGGTGCTTTTTGTTGATGTCAATCACTCTACGCCATCAAACAATACCAACATAAGTGGAGGGTTGCGTGCCAACTACTACTCTACGCTCGATCAATTTACCCTGGAGCCTCGCCTTGCCATTCATCAGAAGCTGGCCGAAAATGTTGCACTTGAAGTGCTGGCTGAGCAAAAAAGCCAGTTTACTACCCAGGTGATCGATTTGCAAAACGATTTTTTAGGTGTCGAGAAACGAAGATGGGTTCTTTCCAATGGGGAGAGCATCCCACTTGTCCGCAGCAAACAGGCTTCGGTGGGTTTGCTGTATTCTCCTGATAGGTGGTTGATTAGCGCAGAGCCTTACGTCAAACTGGTCAAAGGCATAATTACGTCCAGCCAGGGGTTTCAAAACCAGTTTCAGTACCTGAGATCAAGCGGCAGCTATCAGGTGTTTGGTGTGGACTTGCTGGTGAAAAGAGACTTCAAAAAGCTTTCTGCCTGGACGAGTTATGCGTTGGCCAAAAACCGATATAACTTTCCTCAACTAGCGGTGAGCGCTTTCCCCAATAACCTTGATATTTTACACAATCTGACGGTTGGTACCAGCTACACCAATGACCGCTTTCAAGCATCAACAAGCGTTAGCTGGCATTCTGGCAGGCCCTATACTCACGTAAATTCGAGTAACCCGATTGTCAGTGGGAGCATCAGTTACGACATCCCCAATGCAGCCAGAGTAAGCCCTTACTTCCGTATTGACTTGTCAGGCAGGTATAAATTTGCTTTGGGAGCCAGGGCTCGGGGGCAGGCTGGCTTTTCGATTTGGAATCTGACGGGGTACGAAAATGTATTGGGAACTTATTATCGCATTGACGACGGTAACTTAAAAACTATCAATCAGGCTGGATTAAAGCTTACACCCAATATGATGTTCAGGGTGTTTTTCTAAGTGAGGCGAAATCGAACTTGATGATATCGGGGTGGATTGGAAAAAAGCGTTGTCATATCAGGAAAAATATATCTTATCCTGATATGACAACTGGAAGAAGCGTCTATTAAATCACCTTGAGCACTCCCCTCACATAGCCGAAAGACTCGGCAGCACCCGCTAGCGGATCTTTGCCGTCTTTCTCATACTCCAGCGACATATAGCCGGTGTAGCCTACTTTAATCATGGTTTTCAGGAACGCCGGTATGTCTGTCACACCACGACCAATCTCAAGCGGCTTGCCATCTTCCTGGGCTTTGTCTTCGTCCTTTAGGTGGATGTCGTAAATGCGGTCTTTGAATTTTTCAGCCCACACCGACGGATCTTCTCCAATACGCACCACATGGCCAATGTCCATGCAAAGGCCAATACGCTTGTCGAGCCCTTTCACTTTTTCGTAAACATCCTTAGGGCTGCGGTAAAGGTCATCTCCCGGGCCATGGTTGTGGATGGCCAGTTTGATGTCTGTCTCTTTCACCTTCTTTTCAGCAAGTGGCAGAAGGTCGTAGTTGGGCACGCCAATGATCATTTTCATGCCTGCTGCCTTAGCATAGGCAAACGCCTGGTTCACTTCGGCTTCTGTTTTCATGTAAACGACGCCTGCACCGTACAACTCAAGACCTGCATCGGCTATTTTCTTTGCAGCCGCTTTGATGTCTGCCTCTGAAGAATCAAGCGGCAGGTGCATGCTTTTTAGTGCAATCTTGGAAATGCCAAGCCTCTTGGTGTATTCTATGGTGGTATCCAGCGAAAACTCACGAAAGGTGTAGCTGGCAAGGCCAAGCTGAAAAGTGTATTTGCTGGCCCTGGCTGGTTTGGCGGAGCTAAGGGCTGGCGCAAGTACCATCCCGGCACCCGCAAGACCTGCTGTCCGTAGGAAATCTTTTCTATTCAATGTCATCGTTAAGCATGGTTTAAGTAGACTTTAAATATAAGAGATATCGAGCGAAAGGGCTATAGATTTTATGCACTGAATGCTAATTCATGACAAATATCCTTTTAGACAAACGCCTGAACTGCAAAAGCGGGCTTCTACTGTTTTTCCTCCAGTACCTGAAAGTGCTAGCTCTCAGTTTTCATATTGGTGTAATTGGATATTAGAAATGGATTGATCTCTCCTAGATATCAAAAACTGTAGCCCAGGCTAACGCCCGCCCAGGGATTAATGAAGACAATTGGTGTGTATCCTGCTCGAATCTCCAACCCTTTGCGCCCCATATACCTGTAACCTACTCTAAAACTGGGGAGTGCTCCCACCTGCTTGTGTGATCTTTCTTCAGGAGTGTTTGCAAAACTTACGCCTGTGGTATAGGCTGGGTTGATGGAAAAGCCTAACTCTAGCTTGCTGGTAGATTTTCCCATCAACCAATTGAGCTGAAGGGGAATCATGTAAAATTTGGAGTCAACATTTTTGCTGTGTTCTGGAAAAGCTGGAGCTATTCCTATGGAAGGTGCAAATATGGCACCATTCTTCAAGGGTATACGTCTTTCGTAACTGATCGAGCCAAAAACCCCTGTTCCACCCAGTTCTGCAATAATTGCGTTCCTACGAAAAACCGGAGCTTCTTGAGCGTATGAGTGTGATGCGGAAAAAAGAACAATTGTGACAAAGAAAAGAGCTGATAATAGTTGAGGTAGTTTCATAGTATGGGAGTGTAAAAAATGATAGGATGAGATAAATTTAGTTAAAAAAATTATTTGAAAAAAAATGCAGTCAAATTATACTAGTACTTTACTGGATTTCATTTCAATTTTTTGCACTCCCTTATAAATAAAGAAGGTAGCCACAGCCATCAGCACGTGACTAAGTGCCAAATGATTGAACCACTGGTGGATGGACAGCTTGTTCATGAAGACAAGTGCTGCCAAAGCAGCGAAGGCAATGCCGATGAGGATGCTTTTGCTCGCCGGGTTTTTTGTTTTTAAGTAGAGGTAGCCTTCAAACGACAACACCACGAACATCAGGCCATAGCCGGAATGAAACTCAACAAAGAAGAAATTGAGCGTGAATATGGTGAGGCTCAGGAATGTGAGCAACTCAATGATATTGATCACTTTCAGTATCTTGACGGCAGACTCTTTGAAAAGCACTCCGGAGTGTTCAATTGCGCCTCTTTCAATCAGCATGATGGCGAACATACTGATGACCCAGCCGGGTAGCTTCCAGCCAAAGGAAAAGGCATAGAGAAACGCATGCCCAAGCCAGCCACCGAACGCTGTGGCAATGCCCATAAGCAGGAAATAGTATTTGAACCAGGTGAATACTTTCTCAGCTCTGCCCGATTTTTGAAGCTTATAAAAGTAAAAAATACACAGGCCAGAGACCAGCAGGTCGGTGATGGTAACAATGGGCTCATCTATTCTAAGTCCAAATAGATGAATGGTATTCATAGCATCCATATTTTGGCAATCCTATTGACTTCATAACGGCCCTTCCGGGCTTTAGTTCCACAATCTTCAGCTTTGGTGGGTTGCGCCTGATGTTGCATATCCCGCCGACTACGCTACTATTTTATTTATTTGATCAAACGGCTTTTATTTATGGCTAATGATTAATTTTCATGGATTTTTTGGATTTGTTTCTCTCGAAAATGTATAAACACTATTTTCAAGGCGTATTTTTTTGTGTCGCTCTGTGGCATGGTTGCGCTGCTTTTGGTCAGTCTGCTTTGCCTGTTGATGACAGAAAAATTGTGCTGATAAAAGCGATAAAGACAGATGGAACCGAGGTTGCTGGTTTTTTACTCGATTTTGATAAGGAAAACGGGCTTCTTCATTTTCAACAACGAGATGAACTGTTGGTGGAGGAGCTGAGGGCTGAAGAAATCGATAGGATTGTCTATTTCAAGAAGGGCAGTTTCTGGAGAGGTTTTGGTTGGGGCGCATTGGTCGGAGAATCATTGTGGGCTACCTACGTTTTCAGCAACGAACCTGGCTACTTTGGTCGGGGGTTTGATCTGGTGATCGGATCGGTGCTGTTAGTTCCCCCGGTGGGCATTGTAGCCGGTATTGTGGATGGCGCCAAAGGCGTGCATCTTGATTATGAGGTGGGGGGTGATAAGGCTGCCTTCCAGCTGCCGATAGACAGGCTTTCACGATTTACCAACCAGGATGTGCATTTGATACGGCCGTCGGAAAAGGGTAAGAAAAGGCTTCGTAACTATAGCTTCACGGAGACACCGATATCACGAAGACACCCTCAGTATAGCCCCCGGTTTCACTTTGGCCTTTCCTATGGGCTTGGGCTAACTGGCATGAGTAGAAAAATCGAGAAGGACTACAGCCCTTTGCAGTTTGATAGCAGATATGGTGACAGCAGAAGAGGACATGATGGCATATTTAGAATCGGCGTTTCTTACTCGCTGAGCGATACACTCGAAGTGGGTTATGACTTCCAGAATGAGTATGGCGATGTGGTAAACTTGTACGGAAGCAGGAATGGTTACGAGATCAGAACATCCGTTTACATGTTCCAGAGCAGCCACAAATTATATGGTATGTACCACCTAAGGCCGTACTACAGAGCTGTTGGCACGCCTTTTCAGCTATCCGGTGGCGCCGGGCTGATTTTTAGCAACACCTACCTGGCGACGGAAACATACGGCTCCTCCTCGTTTCCTGAGGTTTTTGTGTATGACGAAGAACGACGCACGACACTTGTGCCGGGTCTTGCCTTCATGGCACAGGCATCTTACTTCATTAACCCGAACTTATCGATCCAAATATTGCTTGAGCAGGATGTGTATACCAGAGCCTCCACTGAAGGTCTTAGCCTGGGTGAGCCGGTAAACTACAGCACAAAGCCACTCAAAATCGCTCCCAATCTTTTCTCCGTTGCCACTGGGCTCCGGTTTCATTTATGACCGAAAGGCTTACTTGAGCTCTTTATACTTTTCAATATACATCTGATCCAGCTCCTCCGAGTCTTTGTACTTCACCCTTAGCCCGGCCAGCTTTTCCTTCAGGTCTTTCACTACATCGGCATAGGCCGGATCGTCGTACACGTTGGTCATTTCCTGGAGGTCTTTTTTGCGGTCGTAGAGCTCCCATTCGTCCACATCGTGGTAAAAATGTACCAGCTTATACTCCTCGGTGACTATGGCATAGTGGCGTTTTACCATGTGCACACCCGGGTATTCGTAGTAGTGGTAGTAAACGGCGTCTCTTTTGAATGTATCGTTTTCGCCTTTCAGGAGTGGAATCAGGCTCTCACCCTGCATGTCGGCTGGCACTTCTGCGCCTACGGCTGATAGCAACGTAGGTGCAAAGTCGAGGTTTTGCACCATTTGGGTGTTGGTAGTGCCCGGCTGAATCACCCCTGGCCACTTCACCAACAATGGGGTTTTGAATGATTCGTTGTAAATAAAACGCTTGTCGAACCAGCCGTGCTCACCCAGGTAAAAGCCCTGATCGGACGTGTAAACGATGATGGTGTTTTCAGCTAAGCCATTTTGCTCCAGGTAGTCGAGCACCTTGCCCACACCCTCGTCCACGGAGGCAATCGATCCGAGGTAGTCTTGCATATAGCGCTGGTAGCGCCATTTCATCTTTTCTTCCTGGGTCATGTTGGGGTAGTTCTTCTTGAACTCCTCATTCATGGGGCCATACACCGCATCCCATTTGGCCCGCTGCTCAGGATTCATGCGGCCCACTTCTCTCTTGAAGGCGGCTTTGTCCCAGTTGGCAGTTTCAGGGATGCCCAACTCGTCCATCACCTCAGGGTAGATCTTGGAGTCGCCCGCCCAGTTCATGTGGGTGAGCAGGTTCATTTCAGCCTCTTTGGCTGCAGAGCCACGGCCTTCGTAGTTGTCGAACAGCGTAGCAGGTTCTTCAAATGTTTTGTTGATATACTCTGTGTAGTGCCTTTCCGCTGGTAACCACTCTCTGTGCGGGGCTTTGTGCAGGTACATGAGCAGGAAGGACTTCTCAGCATCTCTCTCTTTGTCCAGCCAATTGAGTGTCATGTCCGTGATGATGTCGGTCACGTAGCCTTCCACCTTGATATTGCCTTCGTTTTTGGTGATAAAGTCTGGGTTATAGTAAGCGCCCTGGCCTGGCAGAATTTTGAACTGGTCGAAGCCCTTGGGGCTATTGCCAAAGTGCAGCTTGCCGAACATGGCCGTTTGGTAGCCTTCTTTTTGCAAAAGCTGCGGGAAGGTGACGTTGGTAGTATCGAACGGAAAGTTGTTGTCAATTTTGCCGTTCAGGTGGCTGTGCTTGCCCGTGAGAATAACGGCACGGGAAGGTGCACAGATAGAGTTAGTGACACTGGCATTGGTAAACAACATGCCTTGTTTGGCAATCCGGTCGATATTGGGCGTTTCAATCAGCTTGTTGGAATAGGCACTAATGGCCTGATAAGCATGGTCATCCGACATGATGAACACGATATTGGGGCGCTTTTTCTCTGCTTCTTTGGGAGCAGAAGGGCTGCAAGAATAAAGGGAAGCGGCGAACAAAAGGCCGAAAGTCAACTGACTGATGGGTTTCATTGGGAGCGGTTTAAGCTTGAGTAAAATCCAATTTACCAATAATGATCAAAAATCTATGGCGAGGATGCGATGACCGGCAATAAGGCGGTTTTAAACTAATACTTCGATGGTTGGATTGAGCTGCTTCAGGGCCTCCAGGAATTCGTTTTCCCTGTCAGGCGAAATGACTACTTCGCCACCTTTGTACTTTATTCGGAGTCTCCTGATGGAATTAGCCGGTGCCGACAGCAAGGTGTAGGTGCGATGAGCCGTCCAGATGTCTTTTATCTCGACTTTATCAGCTATAAATGGCCCGATTTTTACAATCAGAACACTGTCTTTAATGGCATAGCCGGTGCCGAAAAATATGGTGAGAATGAAGACCAGAATGGGGATCCAAATAGCCAATGAGATAAAGATTGAAGTGGTGTGCATCGATACAAGAGACCGGTAGATGTTGGCTGTGCCGAGATAGGCAAGTAGCAGTACAATGAGCCAGACTAGAACGCTTTTGCGGGAGGGGTAGTATCGTTGAGCAGTTGTTTGCATCAGAATTTACTTGTTGTAATATAGGCAATTCCGCCCATTCCGAAATTCTACGAATTCTGATATTTACTATTTTTATATTTACTCTGCTTATTCATTATACCTATGATACGTTTCACCCTAATAGCCCTCCTGCTATTTACTGGTATTGCTTCTTTCGCTCAGCAGTTCACCTATTGCAATCCCATCAATATCGATTATGGCTACACACCAATCCCCAACTTCAGCGAAATGGGTCGGCATCGGGCCACAGCAGACCCCGTCATCACTGTTTTCAAAGGCAAATACTATCTCTTCTCAACAAATCAGTGGGGCTACTGGTGGAGTGATAATATGTACAACTGGAACTTTGTGCCTCGCAAATTCCTGAAGCCATGGCACGATGTTTACGATGAACTCTGTGCACCAGCCACGCTCGTGTTGGGCGATACGCTCTATGTCATTGGTTCTACGCACACGAAAGAGTTTCCGCTTTGGATGAGCACCAACCCCACAGTAGACGACTGGACTGAAGCCGTTGACAAGTTTGAGGGCGCCGCCTGGGATCCGGCCTTTCTGGAAGACGACGACGGTCGGGTGTATCTCTACTATGGCTCCAGCAATTTTTATCCCATGTACGGAATAGAAATTGACCGAAAAACGCTTCAGCCAAAAGGAGAGAGAGTGGACATGATCCAGCTAAATGACAGCATTCACGGTTGGGAGCGCTTTGGAGAGCACGCCGACAATACTTTTCTTGACCCCTTTATGGAAGGTGCCTGGGTGAATAAGCACAATGGCAAATATTATCTGCAATATGGCGCTCCCGGCACGGAGTTTAGCGGCTATGCCGACGGTGTTTACACCAGCGACAAACCCCTTGGGCCCTGGACGTATCAGTCGCACAATCCTTTTGCCTACAAGCCTGGAGGATTTGCCAGAGGTGCCGGGCATGGCGCCACTTATCAGGACTTGTCGGGCAACTGGTGGCATGTTTCCACGATAGTCATCGGCGTGAAGAACAACTTCGAACGCCGCCTTGGCATTTGGCCAGCGGGGTTTGATAACGATGGCATCCTGTATTGCAATACCACTTTCGGCGACTATCCTCACTACCTGCCAAATAGCCCGGCTGATCACTTAAAAAGCAGGTTTACCGGCTGGATGCTATTGAACTACAATAAGCCTGTTCAAGTCTCGTCTACTTTGGGAGGTTTTGCGCCTAATCAAGCTGTGGATGAAAGTATTAAAAGCTATTGGAGTGCTGCTACCGGCAACAAAGGAGAGTGGTTTCAAACTGACCTGGGCGAGGTGAGCCAGGTGAATGCCATTCAAATCAATTATGCCGATCAGGATGCTGACTTCCTTGGCAAGCCGACCGGTTTCTACCATCAGTACATTATCTACATTTCAGAGGATGGCAAGAAATGGAAGGTGGCTGCCAACAAGGCACAAAATAAAATAGACGTGCCTCACGACTACATCGAATTCAGTGAGCCCATTAAGGCTCGCTACCTGAAGATGGAAAACATTCATATGCCCACAGGCAAGTTTGCGCTTAGTGGCTTCCGGGTTTTTGGTAAGCAGAACAAGCCACTTCCGGCACCTGTCAGGCATTTTATCGTGCTCCGTGGCGACAGCGAACGCCGCAATGCCTGGCTCAAATGGGAGCAGATGCCCGATGCCACCGGCTACAATATTTACACAGGTATTGCACCCGATAAGCTATACAATAGCGTCATGGTGTATGGTGCCAATGAGCATTATTTCACAGCCATGGACCTGGACAAAACCTACTATTTCCAGATAGAGCCTTTCAACGAGGCGGGAGTCGGGCCAAGAGGCGAAATTATGAAAGTGGACTGAAGCCCCTGTCAGGAACTAAAATGTTTTCTGGCGAGCAACACATTTGGCAAACCAATAGCCACAATTAGTATACATGAACCAATGATGGCTGAGGTCAGGTTGAAAGGGAACTTAGGCGTATTGGATAGCGGGAGCACTACCTGATTCATTACCAGCCACACACAGAGGCCATAAGTGACTGCAGGAAGTAAGATGCCCGCTCGCAAAATTGACACTCTGCTATAAAGCAAAAAGAAGAGAGTGGCCCATGCGAAGGCAATTAAGTAATGGAACAGCAAGCCGAAAACTGCGACCATTGCTCCACCGGAGAGCGCTTCAACACCAAAAACACCACTGGCAACGAATTTGAGTACGGCTGAGGGGCTTGTGGAATTTCGGAGCCAGGCACTGGCGAAAGCGGAGAGGATATCCAGTGTGCCTGTAGCAAAGCCAGCAAAAACAATAGCTTTACTCAATGGCTTGTTTGATGTGCTCATAACGAATTTGTTTAAGTAGCCGGATGTTCTGGGTTAAATAACAATTATCCCGATATTTACTACTATCGGAAGGGGGTGGATAGTCAAATGACATCAGTTGAATGCCAGTTTGCGACAATTCTTGTCCTTTCATGGAATTGACGGGAACCCTTTTCTCTAAAAACAGTTTGATACATCATGCAGAAGGAATTTCTAGATAAATTATATAAAGATCACCAGGAGTGTCCCAGGTGCCCTAGCCCTAAAAGGGTATCACAGTTTTTTGTTGACTTGCTCGAAACGCTGTTCCCCGACTTCTCGATGAGGGCTTTTTCGTCGAGGCGGGAACTCGAGATACACCTGAAAAAACTTCAGATTGAGCTCGATGAGATGCTTACCCTTAACCCCATGAAGGGTGTGGTGGATTTGGAAGACGTGGCGAAGCTTTTTTTCGATACGTTGCCGGAGGTTCACTCAAAAATCATTGACGATATCAAAGCGCTGTACGAAGGTGACCCGGCTGCAAAGAGTCAGAGTGAGGTAATTCGCACCTACCCAGGCTTTTACGCCATTGCTTCCTACAGGATTGCGCATGAGCTGCACAAGCTTGGTGTGAAGGTAATTCCAAGGATTATCACAGAGCACGCCCACGGCAAAACAGGGATCGATATTCACCCGGCAGCCACCATTGGGGAGCATTTCTGCATTGATCATGGTACTGGCGTGGTGATAGGAGAAACCACCATCATTGGTGACCACGTAAAAATATACCAGGGCGTGACCCTTGGAGCCCTTAGCGTCGACAAAAAAGATGCGGAAACGAAAAGGCATCCAACTATTGAGGACAACGTGGTGATCTACGCCGGGGCCACCATTTTGGGTGGCGAAACCGTTATTGGCCATGATAGTGTGATTGGTGGTAATGTTTGGCTGACTCGTAGCGTAGCTCCAAACACCAAAGTCTACTACCAGGCCCGCATGTACAACAGCGACACGCAGGAAACTGATCTGCTCATCTTCAAAGAATCTGCTCAATGAAGCTTTTTGACTTGATTGGCAATACGCCATTGGTAGCGTTGGAAAAAATTCCAACCAATAAGAATGTGACCATTTACGCTAAGCTGGAAGGACAAAACCCCGGCGGAAGTGTGAAGGATCGGGCTGCTTACAATATGATCAAAAGTGCTTTGGAGCGTGGCGATATAAAACCAGGCGACAAGTTGGTTGAAGCAACAAGCGGAAACACAGGCATTGCCCTGGCCATGATTGCCCAGGTAATGGGTGTGCACATGACCCTGATCATGCCTGACAACTCTACCAAAGAGCGTGTGCTGTCGATGGAAGCTTACGGAGCCAAAGTGATTTTAACACCAGCCGCCAAAACCATTGAATACTCCAGAGAGCTGGCCGATAAAATGGCTGCTGAGGACGGCTATACCATCCTCAATCAGTTTGCTAATCCCGACAACTGGAAAGGACATTACAAAACCACGGGCCCCGAGATTTGGAACGATACCAACGGGAAAGTGACCCACTTTGTATCTGCCATGGGCACGACAGGCACCATCATGGGCGTAAGCCGTTACCTGAAGGAAAAGAATAGCAACATTCAGATTGTTGGCACTCAACCGACAGACGGCTCCAGCATACCCGGTATACGCCGCTGGTCACCCGAGTTTCTGCCCAAGATATTTGAGCCCGACAGAGTGGACAGGGTAGTGGACGTGAGCCAGGAACAGGCCACAGAAATGACCCGCCGCATGGCCAGAGAAGAAGGCATCATGGCGGGCATGAGCAGTGGCGGCGCTTTGTACGCTGCCTTGCAAATTGCTTCCGAGCTGGAGTCAGGTGTGATCGTCTGCATTACCTGCGACAGGGGTGATCGGTATTTGAGCTCCGATTTGTTTGGGTGAAAGCACTCAAAACTTCATTATTTCCTCATCTAATGGGTTTGAGGCCATTAATTTCCTTTCTGAGAATAACGGCCTCTTTGGACGCCTTGGCAGTCTTTTCCAAACGATTCTTCAGGTTTTCGATCTGTACCTGAAGCTTCTTTGATACGTTTTCTATATCTACGCTATTCTTCATTTTGATGCCTTATAAAGGATGCGCCAGCAACACCTCTCTGGATTCCAGCAGCGGCACGATTTTCCCGAGCACTATTTCTTTAAAGTAGTCTGCATCCCGGTGAGCTTGCAGCGCTGCCTCGTCTTTGTAGCCCTCGTATAGGGCAATCGTATGGTCGTCGTCTTTGCCCTGATGTAAAGTGTAAAACAGGTTGCCTGCTTCCGCTCTTGTCTTCGGAACCATTTCCTGTAGGTGTTTGATCACAGTGCCAACCTGGCCTTGTTTTACTTTCCAGGTAACGATGAGGTAGAGGGATGGTTGGTTCATAGTTATTTGTGTTGTTAGGTTATAAGTTATTTGTTCTACTCAATATCGCAAGGGTCTCCCTTGTGATAGTTATTCAATTGGCGTCCGCCACCACAAACATGGCTAACCATAAATTCCTCTTGTAGCGTCCGATGTGTTTTCTTCGCCGCCCACTCTTACGTAGGGGCACTTCCTGCTACTTCCCTCAAGATCGCAAGGGTCTCCCTTGTGATGTTGACCCGATTGGCGTCCGCCATTTCCGGAATGGCCAACCATTCATCCGTGCCCCTACTTCTCTCCAAGCGCCTCAAACTTAAACTTCTCAGTCGCTGCTGGTTCGTGCTCCCGCTTCATGATGGCCTCAATCTGCGCTACCACCTCGGGGTTTTCTGCCGCCACGTTATTTTGTTCCTGTGGATCACTTTTTAAATTGTACAACTCCACTTCCAGGTTGCCTTCAAACATTCCTTTCCTAATGCCTTTCCAGTCGCCCATTTGCACTGCTTGCTGCCCAGTGTACTCCAGTAGCTCCCAGTAGAGGAACTCATGCTTAGCTTGATTGCCCCTTCCCAATAAAGTTGGTAAAAAGCTGATGCCATCTGTTTTGGCCGGAGCGGCTATGCCAACAAGTTCGCAGAATGTCGGCATTACATCATAAAAAGCTGACGCAAGGTCGGTGGTAGTGCCAGGCTTGATTTTACCCTCCCAGCTTGCGATCATGGGCACACGTATGCCGCCTTCGTAAACAAACCCTTTGTTTCTTCCATAGCCATTGGTGTATGGGCCGGTGCTGTTGAAATACTCGAAGTCCACGCCGGCAGTGTAGGTAGGCCCATTGTCGCTGGTGAAAATGATGAGCGTGTTTTCGTAAATCCCCAATTCTTTCAGTGTTGCCACCAGTTCACCCACCTGATCGTCCAGGTAGCTGATCATTCCCGCATAGGCTGCTCTGGGGTAGCGGTGAGGAAAATAGCCCAGGTTGCCAAGGTAGGGCTGCTCGTCGCCAAAAATGGCATGGTACTTTTCCACGTACTCTTTCGGCACCTGCAAAGGCAAGTGAGGCAAGGGAGAAGCATAATACATAAAGAACGGGTTGTCCTTGTTTTCACGCAAAAAGCCCAGCGCCTTCTCATGCATGACACCAGGAGCGTAGTCAGCCTGGTAAAACTTGTCAAAGCTCGACTCAGCCAGCGTATCAGAACCCGTCGCCAGTTTTTCTCCAGGAGCCATGAAAGCATTGCTCAGGTAAATCCGGCTTTCATTTTCCCAGATATGGGTAGGATAAAGGTTATGTGCCTGTCGCTGGCAATTGTAGCCGCAGAAGTAATCGAAGAGCTGCGTGTTAGGTGTGCTTTCGGAGGCAGGTGCTCCCAGGCCCCATTTTCCAATAAGGGCCGTTTTGTAGCCCGCTTGCTGCATCACTTCACCCATGGTGAGGGTGCTGTCGGGTATCGGGCGCTGCCCTTCCAGGGTTGAGTCGGCCAGCATGGCTGCGAAGTCCCACACGGCGCCCCGCTCCTGCCATTCGTCATTACCTCTAATGAAGGAATGCCCCATGTGCAAGCCGGTGAGCAGTGCATACCTCGATGGCGCACAAACCGGAGCTCCGGAATAATGACGGGTAAACTTCATGCCATTCTTCGCCAGTGCGTCAATATTGGGCGTCTGAATTAGCTTTTGTCCGTAAGCTCCGACATCTCCATAGCCAAGGTCATCGGCCAGTATGTAAATAATATTGGGTTTCTTCTCTTCCGGAGTGGTAGAACAAGACAGCAGCACTGCGCAGAGAAAGAGCAGAATAATGGAAGACCGCATGATAGATGGTTTGGTGTTAAGTAGCCAATATAGCCATTTTATGTTTTTCTCTTTAAAGTAACTGGCAGCGAAAAAATCCCCCGGAATGGGGGCCGTTTCGAGTGCCGATGGTTTTATATTTACCCCTATGATCAAATGCTTCTATTTCAGTCTCTTAGTGGCTGCTTTTGCTTGTGACGCCAGGCCAACCCCACATGTAGAGTCAACGGTGAAAGCCCTGGCAACTGCGCTGAAAGACAATTATATCTATGAGGACAAGGCAGAGCAAATGAGTGAACACCTGCTCAAGCGCCTGAAGGAAGGAAAGTTTGATGGAGAGATGACCGACGAACAACTAGCCAATTTGCTACACCAGGAAGTAAGGTCGGTAGTCGATGATAAGCATTTGAGAATTTGGCTTGGCAGCCAGGGCAGAAGCAGTTCTAATCGAAGGGAGGTGCCCAGCTTCCCCAATGGGTTTGGGAAGGCGAAGATTTTGTTCGATCGGGTAGGCTACCTTGACATTACAGGTTTCTATAACCCGGGTAGCGGCTTCAGGGCCGACTTGACTGAGCAAATGACGATACTGTCACGAGCCAAAGCTGTGATCCTGGATCTTCGTAATAATGGTGGTGGCTCGCCCGACGCAGTGCAGCTCATCTCCAGTTATTTTTTTGACAGAAGTAAACCTGTTCATCTTAACACGCTTTATTTCCGAAACAGGGATTCCAGTACCGATTTTTACACCCTGCAGGATATTGAAGGCCCCGATCTTAGCAGTAAGTCGCTTGTGATACTTACGAGCGACTACACTTTCTCAGCAGCTGAGGAGTTTACTTACAATATGCAATCGCTCAAGCGAGCCACCATTGTGGGTGAAACAACGGGCGGCGGGGCTCATCCGGTCAACCGGTACACAATTTCAGAAGGAATTGTGGCCATTATTCCTGTTGGTCGGGCCATCAACCCCATAACAAAAACCAATTGGGAAGCTGTCGGTATCAAGCCTGATGTGGAGGTTGATGAAGAAAGTGCGCTTGATAAGGCAATAGAACTGCTTTCCGGCTCCTGATATTTTTTTAGAGGGGACTAATTCCTAATTTGAAATCGACAAATTTCAAACCCTCTATGTTTACCATCGACGCCCACCTTGACCTGTCCATGAACGCCCTGGAATGGAACCGGGATATAAGACTTTCAGTAGCCAACATCAATAAAAGGGAAGAGGGGCTGGCCGACAAGCCAGATAGGGCGAAAGCTGTAGTTTCATTGCCTGACCTGCGGCGGGGAAACATAGGCCTGGTGGTGGCTACGCAAATTGCCCGCTATGTGGCACCCGGCAACCCTTTGCCCGGATGGCATTCACCTGAGCAAGCCTGGGCACAAACGCAAGGCCAACTAGCCTGGTACAACGCCATGGAGGAAGCCGGTGAAATGACTCAGATTACCAACCTCTCGTCACTCGATACGCATATCGCCATGTGGAACAATGGGCAGCCAAATGAGAGTAAGCCTGTAGGCTATATCTTGAGTTTGGAGGGAGCAGACTCCATCGTCACCGTTGCTCATCTTGAGAGGGCCTATGCTTATGGGCTGAGAGCATTGGGCCCGGCGCATTATGGGCCCGGCCGTTATGCTCAGGGTACCGACGCCACGGGAGGGCTTGGCCCAAAAGGCCGGGAATTGTTGAAAGAAATGGAGCGGCTGGGCATTATTCTGGATGCTACTCATTTGTGCGACGACAGCTTTTGGGAAGCTTTGGAACACTACCATGGGCCTGTTTGGGCCAGCCACAACAACTGCCGTGCGTTGGTTAACCACAACCGCCAGTTCAGCGACGAGCAAATCAAAGAGCTGGTGGACCGGGGTGCTGTCATCGGCGGAGCACTGGATGCCTGGATGATGGTGCCAGGCTGGGTGCGGGGCCAATCGACCCCCCGGGCGATGGATTGCAACCTCGAAAAAATGATCGACCACATGGATCACATCTGTCAGCTAGCGGGCAATGCGCTGCACATCGGCATTGGATCTGACCTGGATGGTGCCTTTGGAAAAGAGCAATGCCCCTACGATTTAAACACGATAGCTGACCTGCAAACAGTGCCAGATTTGCTGGCCAGGCGAGGTTATTCTGAAAAAGAAATTGAACAAGTAATGCACGGAAATTGGCTTAGATTTCTTCAAAAGGCATGGACGGAGAAAGATTGACGAGCTAAAGTTTCATTCAAAGTGCTTAAGTCATATATTTAGCAAACCAGATAAATGGGAATTGCAAGCTGGTAAACTAAGTGCCGGGAAGGCGTTTGGTGTTACTAGCTCTAAAGCACCATCAACCAAATAGTTCATGTTCTTCAAGGGAGATAATTTTAGACAGTTCATCTTTCTGAGTAAGCCTGCTGTCTGCTTTCTTTTGCTGGCTCTTTTTCTACCGAAAAGAGGCACCTGCCAAGATGCGGGCAAGCCTGATTCGTCCATTGTCGACGAGCTTTCGTCAAAGGCAGATGCTGCCATGCTTTCTAATGTAGATTCAGGCTTCTTCTATGCTAAAAAACTGTTGGAGCTTGGCGAGCAAGAGGAGTTTGATTATGCCAGGGCCAGAGGATACGAGAAGCTTGGCTGGACACACTGGGTGGAGGGGAACTACGCTGACGGCCTGAAAAATGCTTTGGACGCCATCAGGGTGTTTGAACAGCACGGCCCTTCTGAAGGTCTCGTTAGCGCATTTTTATCGGCTGGGAGAAACCTTTTTGAGCAACGTAGCTATACCATGGCGCTGACTTATTATCAACGGTCGGAGGCTTTAGCGCAAGAATTGGGATTGGAAAAGCCGCTGATAGAAGCCTACAGGGACCTGGGTGGTATTTCTATCTCTCTCGGCGACTATGAAAAAGGTCTTGATTATTGCAACCGTGGCCTGGCAATCGCTAACCGCCTTGGACTGAGGTCGTCTATTCCGATATTTTACAGCCACATTGCACTCATTTATTTTAATCAGGGCGATGTCGAGCAGTCGGTGGACTATAACTGGCGGGCCATACTGGAGGGGAGGCTGATCGGCAATCGCCGCATAGTGGCACTTGGTTTTGAACGCCTGGCCAATATCGATCTTCAGCAGGGTTTGTACGACGAGGCCATCCGCAAAGGAAAAGAAACACTTGAGATGGGGCAGGAGCTAGGCTCCTCCCTGATAGCTATGCGGGCCTATATGGTGCTTTCCAGAGGGTATGAAGGCAAGCGAGACTATGAGAAGTCCCTCACTAACTACAAGCTATATATTGAGATCAGCGATAGCACTTACAACGCTGACAAGGAAAGCATCATAGCGTCCATTGAGGCTGTATATGACCTCGAAAGCAAGCAGGGAGAAATAGAATTGCTTGAAACGGAAAAGGCGCTGAATGAACAGGAGTCCAGGGCCAAAAACTACTACATACTCCTTTCGCTCGTGGCTATTGGTCTTCTGATTGCACTCACCTTTGCTTTGTTCAGGGCTTCCAGGTTTCAAAATCAACACAATAGTGAACTTCAGGTCAAGAACGATGAGATAGCAGCACAAGCCAAAAAGCTTGGAGAGATGAATGCTACAAAATCGAAAATTTTTTCCATCATAGGTCATGACCTCCGGAATTCGGTGGCCAACCTGAAGCAGCTGCTGGATTTACTGAATAGCAAGAAAATAACCTTGAAAGAGCTCAGAGAAGTAGCTCCCGAAGCCAAGCAAAGCGTAGATGCGTCATTTGACGTGCTCGATAACCTCCTACATTGGGGGCTTACTCAAATGAACGGTATTAGAACCAATATAGAGCCGGTTTTGCTCCAACCCATTCTTGCTGAAATCGTGTCTCATTTCACGCTTTTTGTTGAAAGGAAGGATATCACGCTGACCTTCGAGTCGGAAAAAAGCGCCACTGTGATGGGTGATGCTCCTCAGCTGACTGTAGTGCTTCGGAACCTGGTGGGCAACGCCATTAAGTTCACCAAAACAGATGGAGCCATTGTCGTTCAGGCAAAAGACATGGGCGATTTTGTGAGAATTTGTGTGAAAGACAACGGCGTGGGTATTTCTGAAGACAAACTGAAGCTCTTGTTTAAGCATGAAACCCACTATTCCGAATCTGGAACCAACGACGAAAAAGGAACCGGCCTGGGGTTGCTTCTCTGCTACGAATTTGTGGAGAACATGGGCAGCTGCCTGCAGGTAGAAACGGCTTTGGGCGAGGGCACGACCTTCTTTTTTGACATGAAAAAAGCCTGATACTGCTTTTCTTACTTATGCTATTCTTTCTGGAGAATGGGCTAACTTTGTGCTATGGGTGAGCATGTGAATAAAATACTCAGCATTTTGGAGAAGGAACCTGCGTTTACCATTGTTGGTAAAGCAGCAGACGAGCTGGGTGTGGAGGCGTACGTTGTTGGGGGTTTTGTGAGAGATATTTTCCTGGGTCGTCCATCCAAAGACCTCGATTTTGTGTGTGTTGGCAGTGGTATTGCACTTGCAGAGAAAGTTGCCAACAGCATCAAGGGCAAATCAAACCTCAGTATTTTCAAAAACTTCGGCACTGCTCAGGTCAAGTGGGGTGAGTATGAGCTTGAGTTTGTGGGAGCCCGCAAGGAAAGCTACCGATCCGACAGCCGTAAGCCCCTTGTAGAAGATGGCACCCTGCAGGATGATCAAAACCGCAGGGACTTCACCATCAACGCCATGGCCATTTGCCTGAACAAGAAAAGGTTTGGCGAGCTTGTCGACCCTTTCAATGGCATTGAAGACCTGCGCAAAAAAACAATCAGAACACCGCTGGATCCCGATATCACTTTTTCGGACGACCCCTTGAGAATCATGCGGGGCATTAGGTTTGCTGCGCAGCTTGGCTTCGATATTGCGCCCGATACCATGGAAGGCATCACCAGAAATGCCCATAGGCTAGAAATTGTTTCAATGGAGCGGGTAACAGATGAGTTAAATAAAATCATTCTGTCGAACCCGCCTTCTTATGGCTTTCAGCTCATGTTTCATGCCGGTGTCCTCAAGTTTGTCTTTCCTGAAATGGTTGATCTTTATGGCGTAGAGGTGATCAATGGCAAGGCACATAAGGACAACTTCTTTCATACCCTGAAAGTGCTCGATAATGTTAGTCAGGTTACCGGCGACCTGTGGTTGCGCTGGGCAGCCATTATGCACGACATCGCCAAGCCAGCCACAAAGCGCTTCAACGACAAAGTGGGTTGGACCTTCCACGGCCACGAAGACAGAGGTGCCCGCATGGTACCCAAAATTTTCAGAAGGATGCGCCTGCCCATGGACTTAAAAATGAAGTATGTGCAGAAGCTGGTCAGGTTGCACTTAAGACCAATAGCGCTTGTAAAAAGGGAAGTGACTGATTCTGCCATCCGTCGCCTGTTGTTCGAAGCGGGGGATGATGTGGAGGACTTGATGAAGCTGTGCAAGGCCGACATTACCAGCAAGGATCACAACCGGGTGCAGCGCTACCTCAGTAATTTTGAACTGGTAGAACAGAAAATGGCGGAGGTAGAAGGTAAAGACCATGTTCGGAACTTCCAGCCACCAGTTTCCGGCGAAATGATCATGGAGGCCTTTGGCATTCCACCTTCCAAACCCATTGGCGAAATCAAAGAAGTGATCAAGGAAGCGATCATGGAGGGCGACATTCGCAACGAATTTGAGCCTGCCTATGAGCTGATGCTGAAAACAGGACTGAAGATGGGCCTGAAGCCCGTAAAGGAGTTGAAAAACCAATAGAGTAACCTGCCCGGGAGCAGATCAATTTTGGTAGCACGACAGGTTAAATGTTGTTAAATCGTGCGGAAATATTTCGTGATTCAACTGAGGAAGTTAATTTCGGGATTGTTAAAGAAGCTTATTAACTAAGAAAAATATGAAAAGAGTAGTTGGTACGTTGATGTTGGTGTTTTTTGGAGCGGTTGCAGCCTTTGCTCAGGATTCGCCTCAGTCCACGCCTGAGTTCAAAAGGAACAAGCAAGTGTTTGAAATGGCCTCTTTGTTCAACGATGCTGCCGTAGCCAGAACAGCGCTGTATAACATGATTGCCATTGATAGCAAAAATCCAGCGCTACTTGACTCACTGGCTCTTTTATACTACGAATTTCAAAATTATTCATCTGCCGCCATCGTGACTCAGGCAGCACTGCGGGCCAACCCAGGCAACCCATTGATGCTGGAACTTTCTGCTATTTGCTACGAAAGCCTTGGCTTGCCCGACAGAGCACTCGCACAGTACGAAACGCTTTACATGAAAGAGAACAATCCGTTGACACTCTACAAAATGGCGTTTCTTCAGCTACAGGTGAAGCACTACGTGGAAGTAAACACGTCAGCGGATATTCTGCTGGCAAAGCCGGAATTGAAGGAGACCAAGATCGTGTTTCCTAAAGCAGATGAAACCACGCAGGAAGTAAGCATGCATGCTGCTTTATATAACCTCAAAGGGCTGGCCGCCAAGGCTCAGGGAGACAATGTTGGAGCCAAAGCCATGTTTGATAAAGCGCTGGAGGTGTCCCCCGATTTTGAAATAGCTTTGAAAAACGCTCAGGAAGCAGTCTCTAAATAAATCTCGCCTTTTAAATTCTCCAGTCTCCGAAATCTGTAGAGGAATTCAGCCAGGTAAAATGCGCCTACGCCGGTGGAGATATGCCATAGAAAATGCGTGCCCATGGGCAGTGCATTTTCCTTCCAGGCATCGAGTTCCCTGAAAACAAGCGCTAGCACGAACAGCGCTATCGAAGCCCCTATTATTCCCGCATAACGGTACTTAATCTTGTTTAACAGCAGCAAAATTGGCAGAAAAAGGAGAGTGCCTGTGATGGCGTATGAGATATTGAGTGCGGTATGAGGTGACACAATAAAATACATGCCATACCTGATGCCCGCCGCAGGCACAATGATATAGATGATTTGCCACCACTTGGGCAATACTTTGATCCAAAAATAAATGCTGAGTGAGATGGTCAAAACGGCTGTGGGGAAGACGTCCAGCCACAGGAAAAACTCACTATTGCGGAATGCATGAAAGAGTGTGCTGCCAAGTCCGCCCAAAAACAGTAACGGCATGCAGTAAGCAAGGAAAAGGTAGTTCTTCAACTCCTTATTTAGTTTGAATGCCCAATAAACTGCCGGGAGTAGGATAAGCAGTGAGGAAATGGCATTCCATGGCTCTACTATGATCCATTCAGGATGAAATTCATGGTACACGGGCCCGCCGTCAGGCAGGCTGGCAAAGTACCGTGCATGCTCTGTATTGTTGGGTAAATCAATTACCTGCATAGTTAATCACCTCATTTACTTCTACTTGCGTCCCGTTGATCGGGGATATGTGCCGAACACATAAAGTTCTGAACAAAAAAGACGTTAAAACACTTACTAAATAGTATACCAGGCGACAGGAAGTGATGTTCATCATTTGTTTCAGGCAAATTTTCGCACTTCTCATTCGCTTAACAACACAAAGTTATCATGAATTTATCACGCCCAACAATATTCTTTATTGCAGGACTCATTTTATTTACTTCAGCGGATATTGCCGCTCAAAGGGAAGGAGGAAAAGCGGATGTTGTAGGGAAGATCGTTGATGCAGGTAGCGGCGACCCTCTCGAATTCGCTACGGTTTCCTTCTATACGCCCGACTCCAGCCTTGTGTCTGGCGTTGTTACCGACCTCCAGGGCCAGTTTAAAATTGAGCTGGCACCCGGATCCTATTACAGCCTGGTGCAGTTTGTTTCATACGAAGACAAGTATTTCTCAGGAATAACCTTATCGGAGGGGCAGAAACGTATGAATCTGGGCACCATAGCTGTGGAAGCAGACAGTGAAACCTTGCAGGAAGTGGTGGTGGAGGCAGAGAGAGGCCAAATGGAAATGAGCTTCGACAAACGCATATTTAACGTGAGCAAAGACCCAAGCAATGTGGGACGAACTGCCACACAACTGCTCGACAACGTGCCGTCAGTTACCGTTGACACCGATGGAAATGTGGCGCTTCGGGGAAGCCAGAACGTAAGAATTTTGATTGATGGAAAACCATCCGGGCTGGTGGGGATCAGCGGTTCAAACGGGCTCCAGTCGTTGCAGGGAAGCCTGATCGAAAGCATTGAAGTAGTGACAAATCCTTCGGTTCGCTATCAGGCGGAAGGATCGGCGGGTATTATCAACATCGTGCTGAAAAAGGATGATAGAAATGGAGTAAATGGATCTTTTGAATTGAATGCTGGCTACCCGGCCAACTATGGAGCCAGCGCCAATGTCAACTTTCGCAGAGAGAAAATAAACTACTTTGTCAACTACGGGGCTAACTACCGGGAGAGCCCGGGCGGAGGTAGCTCCTTTCAGCGATACACGCTTCCTGACACCTCATTTATTACAAGAAGAACCGAAGACAGAACCAGGGGAGGCTGGGCACACAACCTGCGAGCCGGAGCCGATTTCTTTGTGACCCCAAAAGACATCATTACAGTATCGGGAGTGGTGAGGTACGAAGACGGAGAGAATGTGAATAATCTGATTTACGAAGACTTTAATAGCAACGATGTGTTGCAGAACAGAACGGGTCGGGTCAATACCGAGCAGGAAAATGAACTGAACTCAGAGGTGACGCTAAACTACGAGCGGTCGTTTGACGATAAAGACCGCAAACTAACGGCATATGCCCAATTCAGGGATAATAACGAGTCGGAAGATGCCGATATTGAACAGCGCCTGCTCGACGGCGAGGATCCTGAAATGATCATGTTGCGTCAACGGTCGTTAAATGATGAAACAGAAAGGAACCTCCTGGTTCAGTCGGATTACGTGCACCCTTTTTCTAAGGATGGAAAATTCGAAGCCGGATTCAGAAGTACTTTCAGACAAATTTCAACTAACTATCTTGTGGAAGAGCAGGATTCCGTTGGCACCTGGAATAACCTTGTGAACTTCACCAACGACTTCAGATATACGGAGAATGTGCATGCTGTGTACGGCTTGATCGCTAATCGCCACGGCAAGGTGTCGTACCAGGCTGGTTTGAGAGCCGAGCTATCCGATATCCAGACGTTGTTGCTGCAAACCGACGAAACAAACAATCGGCTTTATGCCAACCTTTTCCCAAGTATCCATGCCAACTATCATCTCAACGAAACCCACTCCTGGCAGGTAAGCTACAGCCGCAGGATCAGTCGGCCAAGGTTCCGGGAGCTGAACCCTTTCTCTTCTTTCAGCGATGCAAGGAACATACGCACGGGTAATCCGAACCTGAATCCTGAATTCACCAACAGCTATGAAATTGGCTATTTGGTCAATGGAAAAACGTCTACCATATACGCTGGCGTGTATAACCGCCGAACCAGTGACGTGAGCCAGAGAGTGAATTACGTGGATGCCGATGGTGTGACATTTTCACAGCCGCTCAACCTCGCCTTCGAAAATGCTTTTGGCGTAGAGTCAAATATTTCCAAAGACTGGTTTGACTGGTGGACATCAAGCCTCAACTTTAACTTCTACCGGAGTATCATAGAAGGGGACTTTAATGGAGAGTCGCTCAACGCCGACACCTACACGTGGAGTGGGAGAGTAAACTCCAGGGTGACACTTTGGAAGAAAATCAACTACCAGGTGAATGCTTTCTACAGAGCGCCTCAAAATACGCCTCAAGGTGAAAGGCTGGCCTACTATGCCATCGACATGGGGCTGAATAGAGACATCCTCAACGGCAATGGCACTATCAACTTGAGTGTGAGGGATATACTCAACTCCAGAAAGTGGAGGGGCATCACTCAGGGAGAAACATTTTATCAGGAAAGCGAATTTCAGTGGCGTGCCCGCCAGTTTATGGTCAGCTTTGTTTACCGCCTCAACCAGAAGAAAAGAGGTGGAGGCCGGGAGGAACGAGAGGATTTTGAAGGCGGCGACGGCGACTTCTAAAACCCAGCCATTTTAATCAACCTTTCTTAAATACCGGCTTTCCTCCAACAAAGGTGGCTATCACTTTGGTGCTTCGGATCTCATCGCCCGGTATGGAAAGAATATTTTTATCCAACACCACAAAGTCGGCTAGCTTTCCCGGCTCAAGGCTGCCTTTTATCTCTTCTTCAAAAGAGGCATAAGCTGCATCAACGGTATAAGCCCGGAGCGCCTGCTCCGCAGTTATCTTTTGCTCAGGCACCCAGCCGTCTGGGTCGGCTCCGTCTAGCGTTTGGCGGGTGACAGCCGCATAAATACCTTCCAGTGGAATGGGGGGTGCTACAAACCAGTCGCTGCCAAAAACTACCCTGGCCCCGGCATCCAGCAATGATTTGAAGGCGTAGGTTGTTTTGATGCGCTCGGCACCAATTACTTTTTCAGCCCATCGTCCGTCGTCTATGGCATGATAGGGTTGCACTGAGGCAATGATGTTTAGCTCAGCAAACCTTGCGAAATCATCAGGAAGTATGTGCTGTGCGTGCTCAATGCGGAAACGACGGTCTTTTGATCCGTTTTCTTTTTCTACTTCTTCAAAAATACCGAGCAGCGTATGTATAGCTCTGTCGCCAATGGCGTGTACCATCACTTGCAGGTCGGCTGAGTCGGCACTCTTGATCCACCGATGGAGGTCGTCTGGCGTATTGACAAAAAAGCCGGAGTCGGTGGGGGTATCAGAAAAAGGCTCGTAGAAGGCGGCTGTATGCGAACCCAGGGAGCCGTCCACAAAGCCTTTTACGCCACCAAACCTTAGCCACTTGTCGCCGCCTTTGTATGCTTCTGCATCTTTCAGGGCATTGCGCCAGCTAGCCAGCGAACCTGTCACATAAACCCTGGTGGTCATTTCTTCTTCTTTGTGAAGCTGAGCATAGGCCTCGTTCATATCGTTGAGCGCATGCACCGAGGTTACACCGTGAGAGGCCACATGTTCCATAGCGGTTTTGGCCGCCCTTAGCTGTTGTTTGAGAGAAGGGTCAGGCAACACTTTGTAAAAAGGTCTCCTGGCGTTGTCCTTAAAAATGCCTGTAATATTACCGGCTTCATCTCTTACAATAGTTCCTCCGGCAATATCTGCCTGCTGGTTGCTGACATTTGCCAGTTCCATGGCTTTGCTGTTGACCAGCACCATATGACCGTCCAGCCGGTTGATGAACAATGGATTTTTGGCTGTTACACTGTCGATCCAACTTTTTTGTGGCAGTTCGCCACCCCAATTTTCGTGGTTCCAGTCACCGCCAAGTATCCACTCGCCCGGCTCTAGGGTGGCTGCATAGGCTTTGATACGTTCAATAAACTCTTCGGGTGTGTCGGCGTCTCTGAGCTGCACCGACAGTAGGTTATAGCCACCGTCCATAAAGTGGGTGTGGGTATCAATGAAACCAGGGATGATCATCTGGTTATCGTAAGCTTCCATGGTAGTGTTGGAGCCTTTGTAGGCCAGCATTTCTTGCAGACTGCCTACGGCAAGTACCGTGTCGGCCTTAACCGCCATGGCTTCTGCCTGTAGATTGCTCTCATCGCCCGTCCAGATAAGCTTGGCACTCACGATCAGATCGGCTTCAATGCCCCTGGAGCACCCAACGCTAATTATTAAAATGGCAATAAGTGCAAATAATTTATTCATGGTTATAAGGGATAAGTAGTAGACTTTGAGTAAATATGCAATAAAACTGTGATTGAATAAATAGAAAAGGCTTCCTGATTTTTTGCAGAGAAATGGAAGCTTTCAACTGGAAGGATTGTCTTTTAGTAAGTGCTGTTTGCTTTATTTTTTTGGTGAGCTGTTGCAAATGCCCTGGGTTTTACATGAACTGAACCATTAGTATATCCCTAATCATGATCCAATGAAGGCTATTTACTCTTTTGTTTGCCTCGCTTGTTTGCTGGCTTCCTGCACAAGCCAACCCGATAACTACGAACTCATCGAAGGAGAATGGAGGAATGTGTCGCTGCAACTGATCCAGCATACTATCGCCAACAGCTCAGCTGACTCCACACTGACCATCAAGAATGGCGACTGGGACAGCGTTCTCCAAATGCGCCCGATCCGAACTACCTTCAATAGCGATGGTACCTACATGTCCCGCTACTATAACCTTAGCGACTCTCTGATTTTTGAGTCGGGAGGGCATTGGCATTTCATTGGCGACAGCCTCTACCTGTCGTCCGACGAGGGCGACAATAGCTACCTTTTTCAAGTACTGGAAAACAACCAGGCCAGGTTCGTTTCCCGCCTCGACTGGGACAATGACGGCCATCCGGACGATGAGTACGACGGTATTCAGCAAAAACAATAGAACAATTTTTCACATTTAACCTCCTCATGCAACCCTCTATTTCTCCCAAGGTCTTTGGTATAGAATTTCGAAAGTTTTGGAGAAAGCAATTGCATACAGGTTGGAGGATTCACAAGCATATACAGTGACGGAGGAAGGGAAAAGCGCCGTTGTCAATATCCATCAGTCCCTTATCGACAGTTGTCGGGAGGGGAGCAGAGAGGCGCAATACCAGCTTTACAAACTGTATAACAAAGCCATGCTAAATGTGGCATGGCGGATAGTGAACAACCAATCTGATGCAGAAGACATCCTGCAGGAGTCTTTCTTAAGTGCCTTTCGCAATATTCAGTCGTACAAGGGCGACGCCACCTTTGGTGCCTGGCTGAAGCGAATAGTGGTGAACAAAGGTATCAACCACCTTCGCAAGCGAAAGCTGGAAATGAGTGACCAGGAAATTGGTGAAGTGGACGTGGCCGAAGAGCAAACGTCGGTTGAAAATGATCCTGAAGTTTTGTTAAGTGTGGAAAGGATCAAGAGAGCCATTCCACAACTTCCAGACGGTTTCAGAGCGGTGTTGTCGCTTTACCTGTTGGAAGGCTACGATCATCGTGAAATTGCGGACATATTGGGCATAACAGAATCAACATCGAAGTCGCAGTTTAATAGGGCAAAAAGCAGATTGAGAGAAATTTTGAAGTCGGAGGTGAATTATGAGTAGTCGTTTAGAAGAATTTATTCGCAACCACAAGGGGGACTTTGATGACAGGGAAGCCTCCGATAAGGTATGGGCCAACATTAGCAAAGGGCTTGATAAAGAAAAAAAGGAACCTGTTCCTATGTGGAACTGGACATGGAGAGTAGCGGCAGTGTTTTTCTTCCTTACCAGCTCCTGGTTTGCAGTGGAAAAAGTGATGCAGTACAGGGAAAACGGAGGAAATGAAGTGGCTGTAAGTGAAGAGTACAAGGAGTTTGTGGAGGCTGATCACTATTACACAACATTGATCAGCCAGAAGAAACAGGAGATAGAAGACTTTCGGCTGGCCAATAGCGATCTCGAAGAAGAGTTTTTGCAGGATGTGGAGAAACTTGACTCCATGTATATGGACTTGAAAAAGGAATTGAAAAGCTTTCAATATAATGAGAAACTGATGGATGCAGTAATTCGCAATCTCCAATTGCGTGTCGAAATTCTAAATCAACAAATCAGTCTTCTGCAGCGGATTCAGCAGAAAAAAGCGATGGAGGAAGCAGTTTCTATTTAAGAGAAAGATCATGAAAAAAGGAATGTATAAACATTTGAAATATTCGGCACTGGCCCTTTGTCTGCTGTTCGTGGCAGGCCTGGCGAGTGCTCAGGGCTCCGAAAAAGAGAAGAGGGTGTCGAAATCGTACAAGGTAAACGACAACCGTCTGGAGTTTTCGGTAACGAATAAGTTCGGAAAAGTGGAGATTTCTACCTGGGACAAACCACAAATAGACGTGGAGGTGGTCATCAAAGTAGATAACCGAAACGAGTCGAGGGCTATGAAGATGCTTGATCAGATCAATGTCACTATCATGGAATCGTCGCAGGCGATCTCTTTCGAAACCAGGATCGACGGTAGCCTGAACAACAGGAACAATGAGGAATTTGAGATCAACTACACGATTAAAATGCCATCAAATTTACCGCTGACAGTGAAAAATAGCTTTGGCGACACTTACATCGGTTCTTACGATGGTCCGGCTACCCTTGACATTGCTTATGGCAATATCAAAGCCGAAACATTTTCGAACGATCTCAGGCTGGAGCTATCGTTTGGTAGCGGCGACATTGCCAGCACCAAAAAGACCGATATGACGGTGAAATACAGTAAGCTTGATGTGGGCAAAGTGGGCAACGCTACTATCAATAGTCAGTTTTCGGACCTCGATATTGAAGAGCTGCTGGACGTGAACCTCGACGCCAAATATGGCAGTGTGGAATTTGGTTCGCTTAACAACATCACCGGTAGGGTGAGCTTCTCGGGCTTTGAGCTCGATCTGCTCCGGAAGTCAATGGATCTGACCACCAGCTACTCTGGCGACTTCACAGTGCGCAAGGTGAGCAAGGGCTTTCAGCGCATCAGCCTCGACGGTAAGTTTGGGTCGTTTGATATTGGATTGGAAAGTGGAGCCAACGCTTCAGTAGAAGCCAATATGAAATACTGCGACATGTCGTACTCAGGTGTGCCCTTCGAGTTCAATTACGTGGTGAAAGACCACAACAGCAAGGAGTACCGTGGCAAGCTGGGCACGGGCCAGGGTGGCACCATCAACCTCAGCAGCGACTACGGTGATGTAAGAGTAAGAACAGTGCAGTAACAAGCATATAATTCAAGTCCTGAAAGGCCATGCCAGTATAAGCTGGGGTGGCCTTTAATTCTTCTCCCGGCACAACCGGCGCTTAAAGTACTCAACCCTTTGTTAGGCTTTATGTAGTTATACCAGGAACTATACCTTTCCATTATGTTTGCTCGTTCAGCTAATTTCTCTAAAATTGCGAGCGGGCTTTTGCTAGCAATTGCTTTCCCCTGGAACCCTCAAGTTTTTTCTTTAAAAGTTCTATCAAGAATTTTCGTGCAACCACTATGTATATACCCGAGGAGAACGACCGTCACGCTCCTGATTTACTAAAACCTGGTCAGTTGAATAAGCTTTTACAGCGCCAGCTTGAGCAGTTTCTTTCTGCTGGTGAAACGATACCCCCGCATCTTGAAGGATTCCTGCAGACCGTTAGCGAAACCTACGAAAATTTTGAAAAGCAGCTGCCTGGCGAAGAAATCCGTTCTCTCGTGTCTCAGCAAATCGGTAGTATGGGTACCTGGGAATTGACTTTGGACAGCCAGAACCCTCTGAGAGGACAGTTGGATTGGTCAGAAGAGATGTACGGGATTTTCGGGTACACCAAAAATGAGGTGCCGGTGACCCTGGAGCTCTATTTTGCTCACTTGCTACCTGCCGACAAACGGCTGGTGGAGACCACTCTTGGGCAAATGATTGCATCGGGAGAAGATTGCCGCATGGAACACTGGCTGATCAGAAAGGACGGTAGCGAATGCTTCGTGTGTCAGAGGGGAACGCTTGTACGTGATCCGGAAAGTGGTGAGCCCCTTCGGCTGATTGCCATAGTGCACGATATTACGGACCAAAAAAGAGCGCAGGAGGAGATACAGAATAAGGAGACTCATCTTAGTATGACTCAGCGTATTGCCAGGGTGGGTAGCTGGGAGATGGGCCTGCAACAGTCGCTGAATTCGCTTGCCGGCTCTCTTCGGTTGTCTGACGAGTGTTATCGGATTCTTGGCTATGAACCAGGAGAGATTGTTCCTGACGTTCATGTAATCACTTCGCACATTCACCCGGATGATAGAAAAAGGGTGCACGCAGTAGTTGGGGAAGCAATGGCGGTATCGTCGCCTTTTGAGGTAGAATGCAGAGTGATTACCCGGCAGGGCCAGTTGCTTCATGTAGTTGGCCGTGGTGAGATAATCATTAACGGCTTGCGCAACAAGCCAGTGAAAGTGATCGGTATATTGCAGGACGTAACCGAGCAGAAGCGAGCATCTCTGTCACTGGAAGAGGCCAAGGCCAATTTTAAAAACATTCTCGAAAATACCGATACAGCATTTGTACTGCTTGACGCTGAAAGAAGAATTCTATTGTTCAACCGGCAAGCCGATGAATTGGCCAGAAGAGAGGCTGGATATGCAATGATTATTGGTGAAAAATACGAGGACATCGTGCTGCCAGGCAGGAAGGAAATAGTAAGGCAAGCACTGGAAAGTGTAGCGCTTTCGAAGCAAAAGTTGGTCTACGAGTCCCACTACGCAAATGCTGACCGCCCGGAATGCTGGTTTTCTGTAAGCATACATCCCATTGTAAGTGAAAATGATGAGCTCATCGGTATGAGCGTAGCCACCCATGAGATCACGAAAGAGAAAAATCATCTTGAGCAAATCAAGGTGAGCAATGAGAGGTACGAGTTGGTCACCAGGGCTACGAAAGATGTGATTTGGGACTGGAATCTGATGGATGACATGGTGTATCGTTCAAATACTTTCATTGAAGTGTTTGGAGGAATAAGCGTAGCCGATGAAATGCTCAAAGATGGATGGATAGAACAGGTGCATGAGGAGGATCAGGCTCGTGTGCACCAGCACATGATGAGCTGCATAGAGGATCCCCGAGCGAATGTGTGGGAAGATGAGTACCGGTTTTATCGAAAAAATGGTGAATTGGCCTACGTCAGCGACAGGGGTCTGATTATTCGCAACAGCCAGGGCCAGGCGGAGCGAATGGTAGGGGCCATGAGAGACATAACTACTCAAACGTTGCTTGAAAAGGAAAGAGACAAAATCACCAACGACCTGCTGCAACGAAACGTGGCACTTGAGCAGTTTACTTATATAGTTTCACATAACCTGAGAGGGCCTGTTGCCAACATACTTGGGCTTTCGGGGTTGCTAAAGTCCTCTGCGCTGGACGAGCAATCCTTTCAGATGTGTTTAACCTCCATGGAGTCCACCACAAAAAAACTCGATCAGGTCATTAAAGACCTGGACCAGGTATTACAGGTGCGTCAGCAGCTCACACAAACAAAAGAAAAAATAAGCCTGCGTGGGCTGGTGGAAGAAATTCAAGTGATGATAGGGCATGAGCAAGGCCACAATGATATTTGGATAAATATTGATTTTTCAAAAGCAGATGAGGTGTACAGTTTGAAGAGCTATCTGCACAGCATTTTTCATAACCTCATCACCAATAGCATTAAGTACAGAAAGCGTGACCAACCGTTAACTATCGATATAAAAAGTGATCAGTCGAACGGGCATACCGTACTTAGTTTCAAGGACAATGGCACGGGCATAGACCTGAAAACCAATCGTGAGAAGGTTTTTGGGTTGTATAAGCGGTTTCATGAAAGCATCGAAGGAAAGGGTGTGGGATTGTTTATGACCAAGACGCAGGTAGAATCGCTGGGAGGAAGAATTCACCTTCAAAGTGAACTGGGTGGTGGTTCAGAGTTCACCGTTGAGCTTCCGCATCCAAGCTAAACCGCCAGGATTTTTGTTGCATGTCATTGCCTTTGCTTGGCCTGGATACGATGTGCGAGAAAACCGGAGTTGGGCCTCCGACTTTCGAACGTCGATTAAAAAATTTACAGGCAATTCAATAGCAGAATATTTTCAGTCGGGGAAAGTGGGGTTTAGCAAAAGCAACTGGAAGTGGGCAGCAAGACAGTGAATGAAATCACCTACTAAACGGGCTACAACGATGTGGATGCTTTCAGAAAAGTGTTTAAGAGGTTTACCGATTTGTCGCCCATCGACTACAAGAGACGGTTTGCCTGATATTTGTGTAGCTGAGGTTCGCTGATTTCGACTTTCCTGCTGGTCAATTCATCGGCTAGCTAAAGGAGGACAAATAAAAAACCCCGCATCAAAATGACACGGGGTTTACCTGTGCTGCCAACTTGTTTTTAGAGTAATTCCGCTTTTGTCTTGGTCTGATCATCGGTTTTTCTTACGCCAGTCCCAATTCCGGCCGCCTTCCGGCATAAGTTCCTGTATCAGGATTTTGACTGAATAAGGGAACATTTATTTTTCCACAATTTTTAACTGCTCGGGGTAGTAGAACAGCAAAGCGACAACGATTAAATATTCCCGATAACGAGTTTTCACAAGACTGGTGGTGTTTACCGGCAACTAAAATAAGGTAAGTTCACCCTCGAATTTCAGTAAATGAGGAACTGCCTGAAATAGATGAGTATTCGTGGCATGGTAGTGATTTGGCACGAAGATAGCTTTGCCCAGAGGAGTTGTATTACAAGCCTGCTCTGGTTTGTGACACCCACTTGGGTGCGTCATCAATTGTCTGGCGGAGGAGTAGGTTTAGCTGAGCTGCGTGGTGCTGCACATGTCGCATATTATAGAGAAGCATCTCAAAAACCGAATAGTTCTTATAGTCGTCTGCCCAACGATGCCCGGCAATGTCCTCCGTCAGGCTAATGACCAGTGTACGGCATTTTTTCCGGCTGGCTTCCAAATAGTCAAGCAGCTCTTCTTTGCTGTACACCCTGTCGGGCATGGCACCATTCGGGTCAAACTCTGAGAGCGTAAATGGAGGAGTGGGCAAAAATTGTTTTGGGTCGAGTGTGAGGTAGTAGTCGAGATAGAACAGACAGTGATAGGCCATGTACCAGAATTTGGTGTCGGTATCCCATTGCTCAGCAGGGCACATTTTTAGCGCATTTTCAAGCATGTCGATGCTGGCACCGAGCTGCTTCCATAAAGTTTCTCTCATTGACTCTTTCATTTCCGCAGACTTGTTTTCCGTGAACCAAGGTGCAACGGCCCTGGCATTTGACAAGGTTCTAAGGTACGAAGGATGTTTTATTTGCCATCGGCTTCCCTCTTGCGAAATGCTCCAACGTTGAACGTATTTTTACTTCTCAATTGCTATCCTAAAACAATTCCCCTTCCTTGTCAGCAACCCATTGTCACTTGCTGATGTGTAGCTGGCTATTTCATTTCCAAACCTCTCGTAGAAACCAAACGACTTTGGGTGGCTGGAGCTAAGGTAGATGTCCGTGAAGCTCAGCTTTCCATAGTAGGGTATGATAACCTCTTTCAGCCATCGCTGCCCAATGCCCTGGCCCTGCTCCATGATATGGAAGTATTTGAGGATAAGAGATTTTTCGGGCTCCGGTATCGGATACCTCGATTCAATAGTTGCCAGCTCGCCATGCACCATAAAAAGAGCGCCCTTCAGTTCTTCGCCCTTCATCAGTAAGTGTGAATCTACCCCCAGGGTCGCTTTTTTTTGCAGTTGATTAAAAAAACGGGTAGCATGGGTCAGCTCATTGTAGTCGTCCCAGTCGTTGGCAAGTTTCCATTGTACATAGTGCCCTGTTGGGGCCAGGAATTCAGAATGGAATACCTTGCTGAGGAGAAACGACCAGTCGCCTGAGGTGTACAGTGTTTGCATAACACCACAAAAGAAGTAAATATATGGTTCGCCCGGTAGAGCGAACCATGCAAAAGCGGGGATTAGTGCTGCGCAGCCACACTGTCGGCCGGTTCAGCCATTGGGTCAATATTCATTCCTTCCAGCTCGCCCTCCAGCCTGGGAATAAACGTGGAGCCAGAGAAGTCAGGGTTGTTTACAATGTCGGAAATGGCCTGCTTTCTCTTTTCCATGTCCTTTTCGTTCAGTGCGATCCTGCCAAATTTGGCGGCTGCAATGTCAACAGGCTTTGGCGACAAGTTTTCTTTTTTTACCCAGCCTGTTTCTATCCAGGTGCCCTCGTTACGTTTGCCCACAACTTCCGCCCAGTCGTCCTGCAGGCTTTTTATGGCTACAATATCCATTTGGGCGAAGCTTTTGTCGGACTTGGTGAGCAGGTCGGGCCTTTTATAAATAGACACATCATCGGTGAACACAGCGGCCATGCCTCCCTCAATCACCAGCAGGCTTTGTGCCCAGCCTTCTTTGCCATCAGCCAGGCTCACCTTGGCATAGGCCCGGTTGTTGTCGCTGGAGTCAACAGCAGACTCTCTCAGCAGGGTTAGCGTTTCACCGATACTAATAGAGGTGATGTACTTGCTTTTCGAGTTAGGCTCAGCCCTTACGGAGAGGTTGTCCCACACGCATACCGCAGCAAGTGGTTGGGCACCTGCTTCGCTTTCGTCGGTACTAGCCTCACCTTCCATCGCCGTATCACCGGTGGCGGAAGTTTTTTCTGTTTGTGAGCATGCTGTCAGGAGAAAGGTTGACAGAAAAAAGAATGCTATCTTTTTCATAGTGAGGTTGGTTTGGTTGTAGTAGTTAGATAATTATTTCTTCAAAATAGGAATAATAAAGATGTAATGAATCATCTATTTCAAAAAAATCCACATGGAAACTACAGCCAGATCAACTGGATTGAAATACTTGCGCTACGATGATTCCCTGTAAAGGCAGTGAGAATAGAATGCAAAAACGAAAGCATTGCGATCTGACGCAGCCGAATAGTTTCAAAAACTAGAAGGTTATAAAATTAAAACCGACGTGACATTCGACTTTTTTTGTCTTTAAATATTCCACCAGTAAGTAAACTTCAGCACAATGGCTCTGTTCTTTACATTGAACAGCCCCGACTCATAGGGCGTTGGCAGGTAATTGTCGGTATACACTATGAACAAGTCGGAGGCCGGCGCATAGCGCCACTGTATCCTGGCATTCAGGTTCACATTGTCCTGTTGATCGTTGTACTGCAAAAAGCCCGTGAGATAGAGCTTGTTAGTCATAGTCACGTCGAGGCGTGGGCCAATCAGCCAGAAGTTGGTAGTGTTCCATGGCTCGTCCATCACTATCTTGTTGTAGCTCGAGCTTAGGGCTATGCTTACATAGGGCTGGAACCGGTAGCCAATATCGGTGGTAAAGTTGAATCTTGTGCCGTCGTTATAGTAGCCGCCATAGCGGGTGCTGAACCCGTAGGTGAAAACACTTTGTGGCCGACTGCTAAACTCTGTGCCCCACGAAGCCCAATTGTGCTTGCTGCCTGTTTGCAGGCTGTCCTTGCCGGAGTTAGTAGGGTCAAAGGGAAACAACAGTTCCACATAGTCATAACCCCGCCACACTGTAAACCTCTCCTGCTTTCTGAAAACGAAATTGTAGCTACCGAAGGTAGTGTTGTCGGTCAGATAGAAATCCGGTTTAAACACCGTGTATGTGCCAAGCGTAGGGCCATGGCTGAGCAGCAGCTTGCCTTTTGGAAAGAAGTTGTAGCTCACCTGGGGCGACAGTCTTACGAAGTTTTTGCGGGGCACATAGCCTGCCTCTGCAGTGAAGTTTTTGCCCACATATTCGTGCTGCCAGGCAACGGTCAGTTTTCTGCCAGCGTATTGCAGGTTAGCTGCCTGAGTGAAGTCCTGCCCTTTCACGTCGGGGCTAAACGACTTAAGGAAGAGTGCCTTGCCGGTCAGCTTGTTGTTTGACGTGGCCAGGTTGTATTCCAGGCCCATGTTGCGGTTGTACTGCGAGTAAACCGGCTTATCTGAGTTGAGGTCAGGCGTGTAGTTGATCGACTCTTTGTTCACAAACAGGAAGCCTATATTGGAGCGGGCGAAGACCCTGCGTTGCACTGCCATCACGGCAAAATTCTGTGAAGGGAGGGCTGTCTTTTCCACCTTTCCTGTTTGCATGTCCATCAATCCTACCCGCCAGTTTCGGTTAATTCTTCCGCTGAGTCTGGCACCAAACTGAATAGGTACTCCCAGCCCAACTCGCCGGGAAAAGAAGGGGCGAATGGAGGAGTAGCCAAAATTGGCAAAGAGGTCGCCGTTTTCCAGAAAAAACTGTCGTCGTTCGGGAAAAAATAACTCAAACCGATCAAGGTTGGTCACTTGTCTGTCTACATCCACCTGCGAGAAGTCGGGGTTGATAGTCAGGTCCAGATTGAGGGAGGAAGTGAGGGCAATTTTAGCGTCAGCTCCCACGTCGCCGGTCACGTCGGCATCGGTGCCTTCTTGGTAATTTTTGGCCACACGACCCAATGTGTAGGGAATCACCGAGATGTTGGGGCCCGCTGCTGGTGGCGGCTGGTCCCAAACGAGTATGCCGGTGTAAGCCAGCGAAGCACTTGGAAACTGCCGTGGTACAGGTGCCCAGCTCGACTTCTCGGTCGTTTTCAGGTCGAGGCGACTGAAGTTGATGCCCCAGTTGGTAATACCATTTTTGTATCGGATGCTTTTGAACGGCACGGCCATTTCGAAGACGTAGCGGTCGTCGTAATTTTTTACCGCCGAGGTCCATTTGTTGTCCCAGCTGAGGTCCACCGAGCCCCCGTTGTACATAATCCCATCCCATTGTGCACCTGCTGCATTGGTGCCAAAACTGAAGCCATTGGTTTGATCGTCGAACGGATCCATAAACAGCAGGAAGTTGTCGTTTTTTCCGAAGCTGAAATCTCTTCGCAGCGACTCCACATAGTACGGGCCTTCTATTGGACCATGAAAGCAAGTGGCGACAAGATAAAGGGTGTGGTCGTTGTAGGTCATGCGCACGTCGGTGCGCACCCTGGCAAAGCTGGTATCCATGGGCAGGATACTAAAGAAGTCGGTAGCGACGTCCGCATCTAGCCAGGCCTGCTCGTCCATGGCACCGTCGATAACTATTGGTGAAGATGCCTTTTTAATGTGGAGCTTGTAGTCTTCATTTTTTTTTTGAGCAAAGGTGACAGGCCGTGTTAAAATCAACAGCGTCACCAGGAGTAAAAAATGCTTCACGTAGTAGGAGTATTGTTTAAGAGGTTCCGGCAAAAGTAAAACCTTATTTTAAGTTTTGAACAACGGATATGACCAACGGCCATAAGTCAGTTGATTGCGGAGTAGAGAGGGCTTTCACTTTGCATAAAGACTAACTAGTGCCACATCTTTTTCAGAGCCATTGAGTCTACTGGCATTGGCCATTTTTAGCTGAAAAGAGGCTGACTTTGTTTTAAAGTAAAAAGAAAGACTATGACTTTTTATGTAAAAAATTACCGGCATTAGTGGGCAGTATTCAAGATTAAGGAGTGAAACGCATCGTCTTAATTGATGGGTGGTTGGAACTTGTTTCTGTAAATCCTGTAGATTTATAACAGGTTCAAAATGCAATTTCACATTTTTTGTCTGATAATATTTATCTTATTTGTTGGTATTTTACAATTTTTATTATAAATAATTGCCTCATATCACTTTTAGTCAACTTTTGGTGGTATGGAACAGCTTTACGAAAGATTAATAATTCGGATAAAATAACAGAAAAATAGGCTGTGGCATCAGATTCATTCGACAGCCTTTATGAGAAGAAAAATGCTATCGGAAGTTGACAAACGTATTATTGGGGGTTTTGCGACGGCTTTTTTGCTTCTGGTTGTCACCATGTTCTTTTCCTACCGGAATATGTCGCAGTTTCGTTCCATCACCTTTGAAGTATCGCACACACACGAAGTGCTTTTTCAAATTGAAGAGATTTATTCAAATCTGCTTGAAATTGAATCGAGTCGGCGGGGCTTTCTGATCTATGGAAATAAATCCTTTGAAGACACCTACAAACAAAGGAGCAAGGACATTGCCATACACCTGGATAGCTTGGAAAAGTTGGTAGCCGACAATGCCAGGCAGCTCCAAAGTTTAGATACATTGGGACAGCTAATAGCGCAAAAGATTGCATTGGGAACCGTGGAAAGTGCGGGTATTCAACAACTTCCAGCTCCGCCAAATCGAAATTCATTGACAGGCAAACAACTTACTGATGCCATCAGACGGATATCGGAGGGTATGAAGAGCAATGAAAGAGATTTACTAGGCAAACGGGTAGGTCTTGCAAATGCCGCCAACCGCCAGTTTTACCAATTGTATGTCGCCTTTGGGTTGATTATTCTGGTGATCATCGTGATCGCATTGTATATTTTTCGGGGTCGGATGAAGGAGCGTCAGCTTGCTGAAAATGTGCTCAGACAACGCTCGGAAGAAATAAAGGACCTGTACGATAATGCCCCCTGTGGTTATCATTCTCTTGACGAAAGGGGTGATTTTATTGAGATAAACAACACGCTGCTAAGCTGGCTCGGCTACAGCAAGGAAGAGGTATTACACAAGAAGAATTTCTCAGATTTTCTGAAAGAAGAGGAGAGAGAGGTTTTCAGATCGAATTTCCAATTATTCAAAGCCGGCGGTCGGGCAGATGCTGTTGAGTTTGAGCTTGTTAGAAGCGATGGTACTTCTTTTCCAGCTATATTGAATGCAACGGCTGTAGTTGACGAGAACGGAAAATTTATTAAGGACCGTGCTTCTACCTTCGATATCACAGCCAGAAAGCTGGCGGAAGACAAGGCTCATTTTTTGAACGCTGAGTTGGAAGCCTTCAGTTACTCCGTGTCACACGACTTACGGGCTCCGTTGCGGTCAATTGATAGTTATACGAAAATTATTGCGGAGGAGTACAATGACAAACTTGACGACGAAGGTAAAAGACTGATCAGTATCGTGATGCGAAACGCCGCCCGGATGTCTCGTCTTATCGACGATTTACTGGACTTTTCACGCCTCGGCCGGAAGGAGCTGATCAAGTCTACCTTTAACATGAAATTGCTGGTGCAAAGTGTGCTGGAAGAAATGGAGGTACGGAACGATGATCCCAAGGTTTTCTTGAAAAATGAGATAGAGCTTGACGCCTGGGGGGATAAAAAAACTATAAAGCAGGTTTGGTACAACCTTATTTCAAATGCCATCAAATACTCCTCCAAACTTCACCGGGCTGAGTTAGCCTTTGGCTGTTATTCCGAATTACACCGGCAGGTGTACTTTATAAAGGACACCGGCGTAGGTTTTGATATGGCCTACTACGATAAACTGTTCGCAGTTTTCCAACGGCTGCATAGCCCAAAGGAATATGCCGGCACCGGTGTAGGGCTGGCTTTGAGCCATCGAATTGTTACCAGACATGGGGGAGAGATATGGGCAGAATCTATTCCTGACAAGGGATCAACATTTTACTTCAGTTTACCGACAAAAAATATGAAAGATGATATCTGAAACAGAAGGGGAACGCTACATGGTGATTGTAGATGACAGCGAAGAAGATGCTGAGCTCACTACCAGGGTGCTCAAATCCGGAAAGTTGATCACGAGTGTCGTGCATTTCTCTGATGGAGCGGCAGCTCTGGACTATTTCTTTTCAGCTTCATTCAGCCGGCCACCTGTTCTTGTGTTGCTGGATCTGGACATGCCAAAAGTGGGTGGGCTGGAAGTTTTACGAAAGATAAAACAAGACGAACTCAAAAAGCACATCCCTATCGTGATCATGTCATCTTGTGGAGACGATAGCGTGGTTCGGGAGTCTTACGCTCTTGGCGTAAATGGTTTTGTAAGGAAACACGTGCAGTTTGAGAAATTCAAACAAGAGATGCTTTATGTTGGAGATTTCTGGCTAAGAACCAACTACTATCCGGCCAATCCAAACCTAACTGACCAATGAACAAGCCCAGTTCTTTGCGAATATTGATCCTGGAGGATTTTGAAGAGGATGCTGATCTCTTAAAGATAAATCTTAAGAGACAAGGTGTAGTGTTTGAAGACGTTATCGTAGACAACAGGGATGATTATGTAACCCAACTGATTGACTTCAAACCGGACTTGGTGCTGTCCGATCACCTGCTTCCTCAGTTTGATTCTACCGAGGCGCTCAAAATTTGCAGGGAGGAGATGGGAGATATACCCTTCATACTCGTGACTGGTACGGTATCGGAAGAGTTCGCAGTGTTGTGCCTCAAGCAGGGTGCCGACGATTACATACTTAAGAGTAATCTGGCACGCCTTTCTTCGGCTATTTACAATGCCATTAATCAAAAGGAAGGAGAAAGAAAGCGCAGGGAAGCCGAGGCCAACTTGAAAAAGCAGAACCGGCAACTGAAGAAAATCAACGGAGAGTTGGATAGCTTTGTTTATAGGGTATCACACAATCTCAGGGCACCGCTTACCTCAGTACTGGGTCTTATACAGCTATCGAAGCTAAACGGAGTGTCTCAATCTGAAGTAGAAAAATACCTAAGCTTGATGGAACAAAGCGTAGTGAAGCTTGACAATACTGTACGAGGTATACTTGATTATTCACAAAATACCCGCAAAACGCTTGAGTATGTGGCAGTCGATCTTGATAAGGTTATTACTGAAAGCATATTCAATTTCAGGTACCTGGAGAGATTTGAATCAATAGACATTTTGAAGGACATCAAACAAGATGTTCCCTTTCATTCTGATGCGCTGAGGCTCACTTTTATCTTTGACAATCTTATATCCAATGCCATCAAGTTTTCAAGAAAGCTAACGGATGAGCCTCGCTTTATAAAAATAAGGGCCACAGTGGATGAGAAGAAGGCCATTGTTTCTGTGGAGGACAATGGAGAGGGTATTGATCCAGAGTACCGCAACCAGGTATTCAATATGTTCTTTAAAACATCGGAGTCTGGTGCTGGGCTTGGTTTGTATATAGTGAAGGAAACTGTCGGTCGGCTTAATGGAAACATAACTTTGGATTCGGAGCCTGGTAAGGGCACTAAACTGACCATCCAAATCCCGAATCACGCAGATTGAAAAACAATGCGATCAGGCAGGCCATACATTGCCGCCAATTCTACCATTTTTTTATTGAGCGCTTCCGTGTAGTATTTGGGCATTTCGTTTTGGTGTTCAAAGAAGCGCTGGTACTTTTCGTTGAGGTGTGGAAAGTGCGCTGCTATGGCTTTCATGACAAGCACCTTGCTGTCGGCAGCATCATTACCAAACAGGGTCAGGCTGGCTGGCATTACGTATTTGGCTCCCACCCTTTGAAAACTGCTCATCATCTCGTGAAGGTGTTCGCCGGTATCAGACAGGTAGGGTAATAGAGGCATGAGGCTTACACCTGCATGAAATTGCCTGCTCAGGCAGTCGCTGAGGGTGAGCAGCCTTTTCGAAGGGGGTGTTGCTCCCGGTTCAAAAATATGTGCGAGCTGGTCACTAACTGTCGAGAATGAAAAGGTAATCAGCAGGCCCGAGGGAGCTTTGTCTTTGAGGTCATCAGGCAAAATAGCCTTGCTTTTTATTTCCTGTAGCAAATCAAAATCTCTGGAGATAAGATCCGACTTGGTGATCATGTGCAGGGGAAACCTGTACTTTAGGATTACCTCAAGCAGGCTTCTGGTTACTTTGAAGGTCTTTTCTGCTTGTAAATAGGGGTCGGTTGCAGAAGAAAGCACTATGTAGCCGTACTGCCCCTTTCGGGCCCGTAGCGCCAGGGCCTTATCAAGCAGTGTCGGTGCATTTTCCTTCACAGCCAGCTTTTCCTCCATATGCGTACCGTATTTACTACCTCTGATATAGCAGTAGAGGCAGTTGAAAGAACAGCCGCTGTAGGGATTGACGGTGTAGTCGTCCAGAAACCAAGGATCACGCCTTTTGGTTTTGTTGAGGATGGTTTTTGCCTGGATAAGCTGTGGCATGGGCCCTGGAATATATTGGCAACTTCTTCTGCACGTAACTATTTGTATGCAGAAAACTAACTACTAAAAGTAAGCAATTAAGGCTTGTTTAGAAGTCCTCTGTCGAGAGGCTGAAGCTATCTTTTTTGGAGTCGAGCAATCGACCTGCCTCACATTTGAGTACCCGCCCCGGGTATTTCTTTAGAAAGGCGTGGTTGTGAGTCGCCATGAGGATGGCTGTGCCACTGTTGTTGATCTCCAGAAAAAGTTTGAAAATGCCGTCAGAAACATCTGGGTCGAGGTTACCCGTAGGCTCGTCAGCCAGCAGTATAGCAGGCTCGTTGATTAGCGCCCGGGCAATTACTACCCGCTGCTGCTCACCACCGGAAAGCTGGTGGGGCATTTTGTTGCCTACTGACCCAAGGCCTACTTTCATCAATACTTCTGACTCACGGGCCTTCATTTTGGATCGGTCAGTCCATCCAGTGGCTTTCATCACGAAGTTGAGATTTTCGGACACTGTTCTGTCGCTAAAAAGCTGGAAGTCCTGAAACACGATGCCTATTTTCCTGCGAAGGTAGGGTACTTTTGAGCTTTTGATGTTTCGGATAGAGTGACTTGCCACAGTGGCGTCGCCAAGTCTCAAAGCAAGGTCGGCATAGAGGGTTTTAAGCAACGACGATTTCCCGCTTCCTGTTCTGCCAATCAGGTAAACAAACTCACCTTTTTCAATCTCAAATGTAATGTCATTCAGCACTGTGCTGTTCTCCTGAAACACAGTAGCATTACTTATCGCAACAACGGGCTCAGAACTAAATGACATTTTCAGAGGCTTAGCTTTTGGAGCTTGCCAAAGGGCAGCTCAGTGATCAATTTTTGAAGCGCTTCTTCCTTCCCCTCCAATCCGTACTTTTCAATATTTTTCAAAGGCCTGTCGGCCCTGAAATAGGCAATAAGCACAAAATTATCATCCCTCAGCTGGATGTAGTCAGGTATTTTGGCCTTGCCCTTTACTTTAATAATATACATATCTTCAATTGTAGATGAAGATACAACTGCTGAGACACTCATTTGTTAGGAGTTGCCCTTTTTGTAGTCGGCCAGAAACTTCTCCAGACCGCTATCAGTCAACGGGTGCTTAAGCAGCGCTGTGATAACATTAAGCGGGCAGGTAACCACGTCGGCACCTATTTCAGCACATTTGATCAGGTGCATGGTGTGGCGAACCGATGCTGCCAGTATCTGAGTTTCGAAGGCATAGTTGGTATAAATCTGCACCATTTGCTCAATCAGGTCAAGGCCGTCGTGAGAGATGTCGTCAAGCCTTCCGATGAAAGGAGAAACATAGCTGGCTCCAGCCTTCGCTGCCAGAATGGCCTGGCCTGAGCTAAATACCAATGTGCAGTTGGTTCTGATGCCTTCAGCAGAAAATGCTTTGATGGCTTTCACACCGTCACGGATCATCGGCACCTTTACTACAATTTTGTCATCGATTTTGGCAAGCTCTTTTCCCTCTTTTATCATGCCTTCGAAGTCGGTGGAGATAACTTCGGCACTTACGTTGTCGTCCACAATCTTACAAATGGCTTTGTAGTGAGCCAGGATATTTTCTTTGCCTGTGATGCCTTCCTTGGCCATCAGGCTTGGGTTGGTGGTTACACCATCCAACACGCCCAGGTCGTTGGCTTCTTTGATCTCGCTAAGGTTCGCTGTATCGATGAAAAACTGCATAGTATGAGGGGTTTTAAGAATGCTTACAAAGCTAGTTAATCTCTGCTAAATTGTAAGGAGGGAAATAAAAAATGGCAAACCGAATATCGCACCGCTACAACCGCTTACCCTTGCTTCCTTCCGGACCTGGGGGATTCAGCAGGAGCTGGTCGTACCGATTTGCCGCTGCAAAGTTATGGAATTATTAATGGTAAAATCAAATAGAAAAAGAACTTTGACAGGATTGTCTTATTCTACCAGGCCTTTGAGGTACAGATTAAACTCTAGAGGACTGCCGTCTTTGAATTCATCCGCCGCCAGGTCTTCAAAAATATCTTTGTCAAATACCCTTTTGGTTTTTTCTATTTGCCCGTTGGAATGGACAATGAGTTCTGTGCCCCTGAAGCTCTCCGGGTTTACCTGAACAAGTATTTTGAAGCCTTCTAGCTCTTTTTTGAAATATTGATGGATAATGTCTTTCATACCTACAGTAAAGGTATGAAATGGAAACTACAGATCGTCTATTCTTCTGTAACTGCTGTCTCGCCTGACAGCCACATCGTAAAATGTATCGTCGTCGTCGGTGTCGTCACTGGTTACAACCACCGTCTTGTCGTAAGTGTTGTCCCACAAGTCAAAGTATAAATCGTCTAGTTCTCTTTCTGCTTCCATGTGCCATTGTTTGAAAGCAAGGTATGGCGGGCAGTTTACAACTATCGAAATTATTTTTTAATCTTAAGTGAAATATTGGTAACAATGACCGCACCTCAAGTGAAGGAACAGTTTGAGACAGAAAGATTGAAAATAAGAAAGATCGTGCCCACTGATACGCCACATGTGTTCGATACCTATGCGTCGCTTAAAAAGTCGACCAAATACATATCGTGGCCTACTCACAAGTCCGTAGAAAAAGATACCCTGCCTTTTGTAGACTATGCGCTACAAGCATGGAATGCGGGCACCGACTTCACTTACCTGATTTTTGACCTGACTGGCACCCCTGTTGGTTCAATTGGCTTTATCAATGAAAAGGGCAGAGTGTCTTTTGGCTATATTCTCGGCCCGGCCTTTTGGGGCAAAGGGTTTATTGTGGAGGTGCTAAACGAAATGCTGCCCTGGTTTGCCGCCCAGGTTTGGGTGTATCGCCTGTGGGCGTGCTGCGATGTGGACAACGTTGCTTCGAAGCGGGTGCTGGAAAAGGCTGGGCTTCAATTTGAAGGACGAATCGCCGACTGGGCTGTATTTCCTAATCAAAAATTTAAAAGCAAAGACTGTTACTTTTTTCACTATCCTTTAATGAAGAGATAGCACCTTTTCAGCGGGCTCAGTAGCATCAGAAATATTCACTTTCTCGACCAACTCATCTTCCAAAGCCGATGCCCATGTTGTCAGGTACTTCACCACATCGTCCCGATAGTTGTGGCGAAGGTTCCGTTCGGTCAGGGGAAGTTTGCCAAGCACTTCCTGGTCAGAGAGCCTTTCGAGGTGAATAAGGTCTTCCCTGTCAAGTCCTGCGCTTAACATTTCGCTGATGAGCAAGTCCATTGGCATGCCACTGGTGGGGCAGAAGTCGTTGATTTGATCCGCCCAGTCGCCATGGCCCCTCATTGCATAGGCGTGAATACTGGCCCTTGTTAGCTGAGTAATTTCCTGAGCCAGGTTGCCGCAATTACAGCTGCCCATATGACCCCACATGTAGTTGTTGCCCTTTTTTAGTTTTTCAGCCGTGCGTCGAATTGCCTGAATCAGGGCCGCATTTGCTCTAGCCATTCTCTCGTGTTTTGAGTGAAAATTTAATCATCTCCTTGAGATTTTGCTAACTATACGAGAACCTTATTTGTTTGCTTTCTCATGACTTTCGGCCCATACCAGAGCCAGAAGCCCGTGATGGTGAACACAAGAAGGGCCAGGCCAGTAACTGTGGTATATGCGAGCTTAAAGAGGCCTTTCTGCCATCCGAAGGTGTCGTCGATAATGGAACCGTCGTGGATGTGCTCAATCAAATCCGATAATCTGGTTTCGGTATGGAGCACCTCACCGGTGGTGCAGTCTATCTGAAAACTCTTGTAATGATCAGCGAAGAGGACTTTCACTATCCCCTTGTCCTGTCGAATATCAAGCCTGTCGATCACTGGGGAAAGCGAAGCATCGATAGAGTCGAGAAGATATGCCTGGGCGATCAGCGTTATTTCATTTATTGATTTCCATTCTTGTGGATCGGCTGACTGTCCGGTTCTGGTTTTGGCCAGAATCAAATCACCTGAATGCTTTTTCCACCCGAGTAGTAAGCCTGATGTGGACACAATGAAGAAGAATACAAAGAGAAATGCACCAGTTAGGCGATGCACCTTTCGGAAAACCCTCAACACCTTTGCTTGCGCTTTGCGGGATGTGTTGTTTTCGGAATTACTCATTTTAGTTTCCTTTCTGTTTCTGCGAAACTATCGGATACTGGAATTTATTCCCTCCCGGCTATGGAAATTGTGAAAGGAAGTTGTGAGTTCATGACCAGAAACCGGCAATGGTACATTCGTCGTGAAGGAACCACTAAAATTTGCTAATATTGCACTTCAACTTAAATTTGCACCGAAAAACATAACTAAAATGGGAAGAGGAGATAAAAAGACTAGAAAAGGAAAAATCACAATTGCTTCTCACGGCAATTCCAGGCCAGCTAAAGAGAAGAATGAAAAAACCAAAATCCAAAGCCCAAAAGAGTCCTAGGCTCGTTAAAGGTTTTTGGTACTTATGAATGTCTCATAGGAAAGACAATAAATCTTGCCTTTGAGACATTTTAATTTAAAAGGAATCCAAATGAGGCTTTTTCGGGTTTTCATCTTCATTGCGGCTTGTCTGTCTGGGGTTTCTGTATCTGGCCAGGAAACTGATAAAACGGCTACAGCTCCCACTGGCAGCAGCAAAGGAGGAGCATGGGGCTATTTTGGCTTGCGTGGAGGTGCGCATTTCAGTGAAGTGCTTTTCAGCGATACGTTCAGGCCTGTGAATATGCAGACGAGCTTTGTTTACGGCAAACAATATGGTGCTGTTGGAAAGCTCTTTCTGGCGGAACATGCGGGTATTCAAGTGGAAGTAAACTACATCGAGAAAGGCTATAAGCAGCTCCTCGACTCGGGTTTTTATACCACCAAAATGAATTATTTGGAAATCCCCTTGCTGATGAATGCCTATCTCGGAAAGCAAAAGACCCAATTTTTTGTGAACATGGGGCCCTACCTGGAGATATTCCTCAATCAGAAGGACGAACTGCAGGGAGTGGTGAAGGAAGGCGAAGAGTTTTATCGGTTTGATCCGAATGTTGATCGAACCATAGGTTATGGGCTGAGAGCATCGGGAGGGCTCAACAGACTATTCACCTTCGGGCTGCTACAGCTTGAAGGAGGTCTGGAGGTCACCATCAGCGATATGATTTTTTCAAACAGGCTCCTTTCTACTATCCCCGACAGCTCAAAGCACCTGGTAGGCTTTGTGTCTTTGGCCTACATGATTCCTATAGGTAAAAAGCCTGACACTGGCGGACAGTAATCCCCACGTTTTCAAATTTACATCACAACCAGAAAGAAAGCAGCATCCCCGCTATCGGTACGTGACGCTGAGTTCGTTATGGCGCCTTTTGCCGATCTTAAAAGATCCGCCCAGAGTTTTTGAAGAAAAAGAGTACCTGCAAATGGTTACGAAATCGTTTGCTGAATTAAATTTGTGTTAACATTATTTATTATTCTTTGTATATTATCTAATGAAATGATTAATTTTGTGCGTAATTAACAAAAATATCATCACTCTATTAAGCATTACTATTATGGCTACTTCGGCTAATGAGAAAATTGAGATGGCTTGCGTTGAGGCACGTGAGAAACTCGCACAACTGGGGATTGAAGAGAAAATTCAAGCGGAGCTGGACTGGGTACTTGGAAGTTTCAGGAATGACCAAAACTCGTCTGGATTGTATGAGATAGGAGCAAAGGCCTTGAAGGCACTTGTGAAATATAAAAAAGACAAACCCAAAGCCATCACCAAGAAAATGATTGATGAGCTTGAAAAAGCATTGAAAGCGAAATAAAATATTTTCTACACACAGAGCTGTTTCAATAGACAGTTGCGAATTTGGCGGTAGACCAAATGTCGGTATTTTGAAAGCGAACCTCCCTTTTAATCAGGCTCGTCAGTCAACTATCGTTGAAACAGCTTTTTCTTCACTTCCCATCCCAAGACTTCACAAACCTTTAATCACAGTTCTGTTAGGTACTGTATCATAATTGCTATTTTTGCTGTGTCAGTGATTTTAGGCGCACCCATGCTTCAATGAAAGGAAGGAAGATACTTTTTATACTATTGTTCTTGATGAGTGGGTCGGTGCCCCCCTTGTTTGGGAAACACTTTTATCAGGAACCAGCGAAACCATCTCACGATCACGTCTCGCTTGTCGACAGCATTAATCATCTTGCCAGCGTTTTTCTTAGAACTGAGCCCGATTCAGCACAAGTACTGATCACCGAAGCGCTGGAAGTTTCCCGGCAGTATGACTACACGGGAGGCGTTGCAAGGGCGTTATTTCTACAGGGCAACTACTATCAAAACAGAGGCCAGCTAGAGCTTGCTTACAGGACTTTTTACGAATCGCTTCAACTACATGAGGCTCAGAAGGATAAAAAAAGTGTTGCGGAATGTTATAATAGTATTGGCGATGTTTTCAGGAGACAAAGGAACTACAGGGAGGCAAGCAGAAACTATGATTTATCCTTTGCGTTGGCCAACGAAATAGGAGACTCGGCGCTCGTTTCGGAGAATATCAATAATTTTGGGGACGTTTTCAGAGATCAAAAAGACTACAGTTCGGCCATTCTTCGGTATAACGAAGCGCTCGAAATTGACCTAAAAATAAACAATGGCTACGGCGTAACCGATGGCTACAATAACCTGGGTGATGTGTACCTCTACCTGGAAGACTATGACCAGGCCATATCATACTACAATCGTGCACTGAGGCTGGCTGAGTCAATGAATAACCAGCTGGAGGTGGCAGACAACCTCAATAAACTCGGCCGGGCTTATGCTGCAAAAGACGATCTGGAAACTGCTTTGTTTTACTCGAAGCTGGCAGCCACGGTTAGCGGCAGAATCAGGCTTACCGAGGAGCTTATGGAAGCCTACTACAGCCTGGCGGAGGTGTACCAACGGGTGGGCAGGTATGACAAGGCACTTGAAAGCCATATGCTGTATTCCAAGTTTCAGGATTCACTGCTTGACGTCAGGTCTGTTCGCAAAATATCGGAACTACAGTTTTTGTTTGAATCGGAGCAGAAAGACAGTGAAATTCTATTAAAAGAGGCCGAACTTGAAACTCAGTCTGTTCAGCTCAAATGGCTGATTACGGCGGTAATACTGCTGATCATTTTGGCACTGGTGTTTTATAGAAACTACATTTCAAAGCAAAGAGTTAACAACAAGTTGATAGCTCAGCAGGAGGAAATCAAACACCAGACCGAAAGCCTTGAAGAAAAGAACCGACAGCTGAAGATCATCAATGAAGAAAAAAATGAGATCATTGGCATGGTGGCGCACGACCTGAGAGCCCCAATCAACCAGGTCATGTCGGTGGTTAACCTTATGCACTATGAAAAGGAAACCTTTTCCGACGATATGGTTTCCTATCTGAGTATTATGGAACGGGCTACGACGAGGATGAAATTCATGGTGAGTGAGATTCTTGATGCAGAAGCGATAGAAAACACTACTTTCAACATGGATATTGAAAATGTCGACCTGCGTGAAATTATTGAAGAGGAGAAGAAGAATTACCGGTTATATGCCGATAAGAAGAAGTTAAAACTGACTACCGAACTAGTGGGAAACCCTGCTTGCGCCAGGGTTGACAAAAATATTTACCGGAATATAATAGAAAACCTTGTTTCCAATGCGCTGAAATACTCTCCCGAAGGAAAAGAGATCAAGTTGATCCTTCGGTTTGAAGCTGACAAAGTGATCACTTCGGTGAAGGACGATGGGCCTGGGCTTAGTGATGAAGATATGAAGAGGGTTTTTGGGAAATATCAGAGGCTAAGTGCTCAGCCAACGGGAGGAGAGGAAAGCATTGGACTTGGGTTGTCGCTGGTGAAAAAATTCACGGAAGCCATGAACGGAGAGGTGTGGTGTGAAAGCACAGAAGGAAATGGTGCCGAATTTTTTGTGTCATTTGAAAAAGTAACTTCCAATTCAAACAAATAAACATCAATGTATCTAGCTAAAAGAATTCTTGTGCTGCTATTGGCAATAGTGGCATCCTGCAATCCTCCAAAGGAGGTTCCGACTCAGCCTGAGAAAAAGGCCGTGAAGAATATAATCTTCATGGTGGGCGATGGTATGGGATTAACCCAGGCAACCGCCGGTCTTGTTGCCAACAACTTTAAGCTTAATCTTGAGCGGGTGCAGTATGTGGGGCTAAGTAAAACTTTTTCCAGCGATGCACTGATAACTGACTCAGCTGCTGGTGCTACAGCTTTTTCTACTGGTGAGAAGAGCTACAATGGAGCCATTGGTGTTATGCCTGACTCCACTTCCCGAGAAACCATACTCGAAACAGCTGGCAGTAAAGGTCTGGCAAGTGGCCTGATCGCAGTTTGCACGATTACACATGCTACTCCTGGTTCCTTTTATGCCCACCAGCCTTCCCGAAACATGCATGAAGAAATTGCTTCAGATATGATTGACTCACCACTCAACTATTTTGTCGGCGGAGGGAGAAAGTATTTTGCAACCCGAAAAGACAGCACTAGCATATTGCCGGCGCTGGAGGAAAAAGGATTCAGTTTTGTTGAAAGCCTGGACGCATTCAAAAGCAGTTCGTCAGAGAAAATTGGCTATTTTATAGCCGATGGTGACCCTGCCCCTGTGGCTAAAGGCAGAGGGCCAATCTTGAGCGACGCTGTAGAAGCGATGCTACCAAAGCTTTCGAATGACCCAGAGGGCTTCTTTTTGATGGTAGAAGGTTCTCAGATTGATTGGGGTGGGCACTCCAACGACTCTGACTATATCACCTCTGAGATGATCGATTTTGACAACGCCATAGGCAAAGTGCTCGACTTTGCTGCGAAAGATGGTAACACCCTGGTGGTGATTACTGCGGATCATGAAACCGGTGGCTTCTCCATCGCTGAGGCAGAAGACCCATGGAAGTTTGAGCCCAAGTTCACTACGGGTCATCACACTGGTACTATGGTTCCTGTATACGCATTTGGTGCTGGGTCTGAAGCCTTTGCCGGCATCTACCACAACACGGAGATTTACCACAAGATGATGAAGGCCTACGGCTGGAAATAACCTAGAAAGTGTTTTGAGCTTCCGGCACATTCTGGCTGGAAGCCCAAAACATTTGCTTCAAAATGTTACTTGATAATACTCACTTCGCCTTTCCATGTCTTACCCTTTATCGAGTTGGTGAGCGTATAAAAGTAGACGCCTGACGGCCAATCTCCGCCAGCCCAATCATTTTGATAGTCTTCAGTTTCAAAAGCCATGTCGCCGTCTCTGCTCACTACCTTGAGAGAAGACAAAGGCTTGATTCCTTTGATAAAAAAATGATCATTGAATCCGTCCCCGTTAGGTGTAAAAGCCGAGGGAATAATCAGTGGTTCCTCAATCAGGTCGAAATTATCTATAAGGATATTGCCATTCGTTGCACGATTGCCTTCAGGGGTTGCTACAAAAATCAGATACCTCAAGTTTTCCATTTCAGGCCGGATTACTTCCTCAAAGTGTATCCAATCTGTGTTATCCACCAAGGGGGATTGCCATAAAAGCTCCTCTGTAAGGCAGCTTTCCGTTCCTCCGTAAACTGTCAACTTAATTGGCCGGTTCACCCATATGAAAGTGCTGTTATCATCATAACCCATGTCATCGGCATGAGCCAGGCTTACGCTGATCACATAAGGGAAGCCCGCAATCATCGGGAGGTTCAGTCTGGTTTCCATGTCCTCCCTCACTTCAAAGGGTTCGAAAGCGAGACTCCGGGTAACTATACCCATGTATGTGTTGCCATCGTCGGCTGGCAAAGTCACACCATAAGAAAAAGGTTGGGTATCCGGTGTGCTGTCGTCGGAACAGGGGTACCAGAAAGCTGGTGGTCTGTTGGGGCGGTTCGCTCCTTCAAATGATTTGTTGTTGACCAGCTGAGCCCAGCCGGTCTGTTGAAACGTACAAGCAAATAATAACAATACCAGGTTCTTCATTCAGTTAAATATCGCCTGAGGCTTTTTAATTCAATGACAATTTCTGGCTCTACACAAACACCTAAAGGTAAACAGAATTTAGCCTTATTTTGAAACTATCTTGGTCAAAGCGTCTACCAGTTTATCAAGCTCTTTAATGGTGGTATACAAATGCGGAGCAATCCTGGCGCCCTGTATATCATCGTTGTCGATAGCCACGGTAAATATCTTGTATTCGGTATAAAGGGTATCTACTAATTCATTCGGAGACATGCCTTCGACTCCCAGATTGCAAATGGCATAAGACTGGCCTTCTCCCAATGGTGTGTTAATTTTTATTTTGGGCAAACTTTTTACCTTACTCACCCAGTAGTGTTTGAGGTAGTTCAGTCGTGACGCTTTAAGCTCACTGCCAATGCTCTCGTGGAACCTGATGGCTGCTGCTATCGATAGTTGATTGGAGCATGGTTGCGTACCAAAGTGCTCCAACTTCTTGATGTCGTCTTCAGCAAAGTCAGTGTCGCCAAAAAGAGGCCAGATCTTGCCCACCTTTCCTTTTTTTACGTACAGCAGGCCGTTGCCTAACGGGGCGCACAACCATTTGTGAAGGCTACAGGCAAAATAATCGCAACCCAGTTCGGATATTTTGAATGGTAGATGGGCAAATGCGTGCGCACCGTCCACAATCACTTCGATGCCTTTTCTGTGGGCCATGGCACATATTTCCTTGATTGGCAGCACCTGGCCTGTCAGGTAGGTCATGAACGACACCAGAATCACTTTGGTCCTGCTGGTAACAGCTTTCTCCATAAGCTGCACAATTTGCTCCTGCGAATCGGGGATCAATGGAAGTGAAACAATCTTCAAGGGCGTGCCAAATCTCTTTTGTCGCTGGTCTAACGCCTGAATCATGCTTGGGTACTCTCTATTGGTATGGAGAATCTCCTCGCCCTCTTTCAACTTCAGTCCTTGAATGATGATGTTGAGAGATTCAGTGGTGTTTCTGGTCATGATGAGCTCATCGTCACCACAGCCTGCAAAGTCTGCAAGCTGCTGCCGCAATGCGTCTCTTTCCTCAAACTGCTTCCGTCTCATGTAGAAGCTTGGCGACTCATTGATCATCCGCACGTTGTCAATTTGATCTCCCAGGGTCACATTGGCAGCGGGACTAAAATAGCCAGCCTCCAGGTTGATAAAATGTGGGTTTTGCACATAACACTGCTGCACCTGGTACCAAAACGATTCGTCAGCTACGAGATCAGCCTCGGACTTGCCAGAATGTTTTTTTAATACAAGGAGGTTATTCTGCGAACCAGCCAACGGGAGAAATGCAGCACCAAGAGCCGCTTCACCAGTTTTTGTTAAGAATGATCGCCTGTCAATCATGGGTATTTTTATTCAATAAAGCAAATTCTGCCGAGGTAAGCACTGTCGTTTAGGGGTATGTTGCAGAAAGTTTGTCTTATAGTTACTTTCCAAGAAATACATAGGTTTCTTGTTTTCTGTATAAATACCACCCATGCATTAGCGGGTGGTATTTTTTATGCCCAATAGTTTCTCCAAAGACATATCTTAGCCAGCTAATATTGCGTTATATTTCAAAATATTTTTCCTATTTGAACTACATCATTATGCATCTTAACAAGCTGCTTTTTACGGCACTTCTGGCTTTTCTTTTTTCTCCAGCTTTTTCGCAATCTTTTAATGGACGAAACCTTGCAGATCACATGCTGATCAAGATAATGGATAAAAGTCTATACCAGCAGGAATATCCTGTCGATGGTTCTCCTTACTTAAATCCAGAGTTTGTAGAGGGCGAGGTGTACACCACCAAGGGGAGCTATACCGGGGTGCCGTTGCGGTACAATATTGACTCAGATGTGATTGAATTCAGTCAGAACGAAGGAGTTTATGTGCTTGACCCGGAGCCGAGGATAGAGAAAGTGGTGATAGGAAAGGATGTGCTTGTGGTGGACAAAGGAGAAGCGATAGGTAAAATGGATAACAGCTTTTACCTGCGGCTTGACAGTGGCAAGGCCCAGTTGCTGATGAAAAAAGCGGTGTCGTTCAGAGAAGCTCAGCCGGCCCAGGCCTTGCAGGCGGCGTCCACCCCGGCCAGGTACCAGAAAATGCCGGATCAATACTTTTACAAGATTGGTGATGGGGGAGTTGCTAAGATAACCAGCATAAAGAAATTGATAGCAGAGTTTCCAGACAAGCAGGAAGAGTTGAGTGCTTTTGCCAAAAAAGAAAAGATATCTCCTAAAAATGAGAAAGAGCTGGTGAGCTTTTTTGAATATTATAATTCTTTGTAGGCTGGCATAGTATATATTTCTTCCAGCCGGCCCCACTTTAATCATTGCCTCGCATTTCCTTTGCAAACAGGAAATAAATAATTCTCATATCATTTGGTTTTAGGAATCAAATGTGTTTAAATTAGATTTGGTTTTAGGAATGATATAACGAAACGATTATATACGATATGAAATTAGGCGCATTTGAAGAACTGGTATTGCTGGCAGTGGGAGCTCTTGGAGACGAGGCTTATGGCGTGACCATCAAAGAAACTTTGCAGGAGAAGCTCGGTAAGAATCCAAGCATTGGCGCCCTGCACTCCGCCTTGTACAGGTTGGAAGACAAAGGGTGCGTGACCTCCGAAGAGGGTGGTGCCACCACCGAACGTGGAGGACGCCGGAAGAAATTTTATAAGCTAACGGCGTACGGCATTACTATGCTGGAGGAAGCCAACCAGCTGCGAATGGAATTTGCCCGCCAGGTGCCAGGGCTAAACTTAAGCACGGAGTGAGTCGTGCCCACAGCGACAGATCAGATTTTTTCGCTGTCAGTTTACTCACAAGCTGGTGGCACGACTTATAGAAAAAGCCATGTCGAATAGAAAGATACATCCCCCCCGCCTCGCCGACCGCTTCCTTAAGTGGTTCTGCTCCGACGAAGTGCTGGAAACGCTTCAGGGGGATTTGTATGAGCTGTATGAGAGGCGGAGGGAGAGAAGGGGAAAGCTGCTGGCCGATATTTACTACGCATTCGACGTGCTAAGTGCACTTCGGCCATTTGCATTTGAAAGGAAAAGGTCAAACTCAAATTATACAACGATGCTTCAACATTACTTAACCATTTCGTGGCGGAACCTCAGGGTCAACCGCCTCTACTCGCTTCTTAATATATCGGGGCTGGCCGTCGGTTTAACCTGCGGCATACTTCTGCTATTGTGGATTTCGCATGAGCTGAGTTACGATACTTTCCATAAAAACCAGCCAAACATCTACCAGTTGATGCGTCATGAGGTAATGAGCGGTGAATATTTCACAGGCGATGTTACGCCTGCACCATTGGGGCCGAGCCTCAAGAGTGGCATGCCCGAAGTAATTTTTGCAACCCGTACGCTTGGGGCTGGCAAACAGCTGGTGAACGCAGGGCACGAAAACACCTATGAAGCGGTGCTTTATGCGGATCCCGATTTTTTTGACATAATGACCTTCCCGTCTGTTGCGGGGAATGCGATAGAAGCTTTAAATTCTCCCGGCAGTGTGGTCATTACCGAGCGAACTGCCAAAAAGCTATTTGAGCATACAGACCCAATAGGAAAGGCGATCACCGTTAATAATACCGACGAATTTTTGGTGGCGGCAGTTGTTCGGGATGTCCCAACCAATAGCTCGATCCGATTTGATATCGTTATTCCTTTCAGTACCTATGAGCAAAACAGAAAGCTTAAATGGGATAATAATTCCTTCCAGACATGGATAATGCTTGCTCCGGCCACGGATTTGCTTGTTTTTAATGAAAAAATAGATGGCGTGGTTGAAGAGCATTTGGACAACGAAGAGGTTCATTTGTTTGCTTTTCCCATCGAACGCCTGCACCTCTATGGCCACTTTAACAACGGAAAGCCCGATGGTGGCAAGATAGTCTTTGTGTACCTTGTAGGAGCCCTGGGAGTGTTTATTTTGTTGCTTGCCTGTGTGAACTTTATGAACCTGGCCACGGCACGTTCTGAACGGAGGGCAAAGGAAGTGGGGATCAGGAAGGTGATAGGGGCGCAACGAAGGATCATTGTTGGCCAGTTTTTAACTGAGGCAATGATGATCACTTTTTTTGGCCTGTTCTTAAGCATTGTAGCGGTCAACCTCCTGTTGCCATCATTTAATGAACTCACAGGTAAGGATCTGTCAATGTCACTGGCCAACTGGCAACTATGGTCGTCTGTGTTGGCTCTCGGCTGGGTTACCGGCATGGTGGCTGGGAGCTATCCGGCATTTTTCCTCAGTGGCTTCAAACCTGTACAGGCCGTAACGGGTCTGGGTAAAGCTGGAAAGGGAGCTTCCATTTTCCGTCGAGCGCTGGTAACGTTTCAATTTTTTGTGTCAATCTTCCTGATTATATCTACCATTGTCATTTATGTCCAACTCGACCACATTCAGGGCCGGCCACTGGGATACGACCAGGAAAACCTGATCGAACTACCGGTGCGTGGAGACATGGCCAAAGCATTTGATCTTTTTAAGAATGACCTGCTACAAGTGCAGGGCGTAACGGCGGTATCTGCCGGAGGAGATAATCTCATCAGGGTAGGCGGAGGCCTCACTGGTTTTCAGTGGCCGGGAAAGGGGCCCGACGAAGACTTCCCCATCAATATTACCTGGGTGCATTACGATTGGATTAAGGCTGCTGGCCTGGCAATGGCAGACGGCAGGGACTTCAGCCCGGCGTTTGGCGCCGACTCCCTGGCTTGTTTAGTCAACGAAACCGCCGCCAGGCGAATGAGGTTGGAACAGCCTGTGGGAACTCACCTGGGCGACAATAATTACATTGTGGGTGTGGTAAAGGATTTTGTATATAATGACCCCACCAGTGATCCAGAGCCCCTTGTAATTTACCTTGGAACTAACCGGATCAGCCATATTTTTGTGCGCTTTCAGAACGACCAGGACTGGCAGAAGAGAATTGGTCAGATTGAGGAAATATTCGGGAGCTACTTTCCGACTTATCCCTTCGAAATGCATTTCACCAAAGATGAGTATCAGAAGCGCTTTGAGGTGATTCGGTCAATGCGTGGCATGGCCATTCTTTTTAGCGGATTAGCCATCTTCATCGCCTGTCTGGGCTTGATAGGTCTTTCAGCTTACGTGGCCGAACGACGAAAAAAGGAAGTGGGTATTCGTAAAGTGCTGGGTGCCACAATTTCGAATATAAGTATCGCTCTTTCTGTGGATTTCCTTAAGCCTGTATTTTTGTCCTTTCTTCTGGCAGCGCCCCTGGCGGGATGGCTGTTTGACACGGGACTGGATGATATTGACTACAGGATAGAGCTCTCCTGGTGGATATTTGCCCTTGCCGGGGGGCTGGCTTTGTCGCTGGCACTCCTTATGGTGAGCTATCATGCTATTAAGGCGTCAACAGCCAATCCGGTAGAGTCACTTAGAACTGAGTAGCCACTGACCCCAATTTGACTATCAAGCGCTGTAAAGTTGAGATATGTTATACTTTATATAACATATCTCAACTCTTTCCGTATATTTGTTATACTATATATAACTAATGGCAAATGGAAAAGGAATACATAGGTGAACTGGAAGAGTTGGTGTTGCTCTTGATCGTTATGCTGAAGGATGATGCCTATGGGCTGGCCATCCGCAAAGCATTGAAGGAACAGGCGAGCCGCACGGTAACCATTGGGGCTGTGCATGGGACAGTGAATCGCCTGGAAAGCAAGGGTTTTATTGAATCGAGACTTGGTGGTGCTACTGAGGAAAGAGGTGGCAGGCACAAAAGGATTTTCAGCCTCACCGCTTCTGGCAGGAAAGTCTTGGAAAGGAGCCGTGATGTGAAGGTGAATTTGTGGAGGCAGATTCCTGAATTGGCCATCAATAAGCTGGGATAATAGTCTATGGCTGCGTCCAAAAATCAACGACCTCCCAAATCGGCAGACAAACTCCTTTCATGGTTCGTCAAAGACGACCTGCTGGATGAAATCCTGGGCGACCTCCAGGAATACTATCTGGAGCTTGCCGACCAGCCAAAATGGAAACAGAGCCTTTTCTACTGGTTTCATGTGCTCCATTTTCTGCGGCCATTTGCATTAAAGAGAATAATAAGGTCAAACTCAAATTATACAACCATGTTTAAGCACTATTTCAAAATCTCCTGGAGGAACCTTCTCAGGAACAAAGGCTACTCTCTCATCAACATTGGTGGATTGGCGGCTGGGATGACGGTAGCCATCCTCATCAGTCTGTGGATCTACGACGAACTCTCTTTTAATAAGTACCACAATAACTACGACACTATCGCTAAAGTCTACCGTACCAATAAATTTGACAGTTTCGCCAGCACGGTTCATGCGCCGGGGCTTGCCTCTGTACTCAAGACCGACTATGGAGATTTTTTTGAAGACGTGGCACTTGTGAGAGCCAGGCTGGAGGAACGGGTTATTGCTGTTGGAGAAAAGAAGTTTTCACAAAGTGGTTACTTTATGCAGGACGGTGGGCCACAAATCCTTACTCTGGATATGAAGTATGGCAGCCAGGCCGGCCTGAAAGAAATGAACTCCATTATGTTATCGTCGTCACTTGCTGGCAAGCTTTTCGGCGAGGCAGACCCTGTTGGGGAGATGGTGACCATGGATGCCACCACCAGCCTGCAAGTGACTGGTGTGTACAAAGATCTTCCCAAAAACTCCGAATTCAGTGAAGCATCCTACCTGGCACCTGCCGAGCTATATGTAAATGGCTGGACAACACTCAATGTGTGGGATAATTACTTTACCTACATCTATCTCCAAATCAAACCAGAGCATTCGTTTGATGAGATATCAGCTACCATCGCTGAGGCAATGATTCCTCATGTTGACGAAGAAACAGCAGAGTCAGAGCCGAGAATATTTCTTCAGCCAATGAGCCATTGGCATCTTTATTCGGAATTTGAGAACGGCACGCCGGTGACAAGCCAGAGGCTGAAAGCCGTTTGGTACAATGGCATTATTGGCGCATTCGTGTTATTGCTGGCCTGCATCAATTTCATGAACCTCAGCACAGCCAGGTCCGAAAAACGTGCCAAGGAAGTTGGGATACTCAAAGCTCTTGGTTCGCACCGCAGTCAGCTGATACAGCAGTTTTTTGGTGAGTCCATGCTGGTCACTTTACTTGCCTTTATAGTCGCCATTTTCTTAGTAGTGCTCACGCTGCCCTGGTTCAATGTGGTGGCAGCCAAGGCCATGGTATTCCCATGGACAAACCCCCTCTTTTGGCTGGCCGTTTTGTCGATTGTTCTGGCAACGGGATTGTTCGCTGGTAGCTATCCTGCTCTTTTCCTTTCATCACTCAATACTGTGAAAGTGCTGAAGGGTACATTCAAAGCGGAGCGCTTGGCTTCTTTGCCAAGGAAGGTGCTGGTGGTTATCCAATTTACCGTGTCGATCAGCCTGATCATTGGCACACTGGTAGTGTATCAGCAACTGGAATATGCTAAGAATCGGCCCGTTGGCTACTCCCGGGATGGCTTGATCTCGCTGAGGAGTGCTTCAAAGGAGTTCAAAGGAAAGTACCTGGTGCTAAGAAATGAACTGAAGCAAACAGGCATGGTGGAGGAAATTGCCCAGGCCAACTATTCGGTGACTGACACCAGGGGCTGGAATGGTGGATTTGCCTGGCATGGAGAAAAATATGAGCAGACATTTAACACGATTTTTGTGACGTATGAGTACGGCAAAACCGTCGGGTTGCAATTCGTTGATGGCAGAGACTTTTCCAGAGACATAACGAGCGATAAAAGTGGCATCATCATCAATGAGTCAGCCGCTAAGCTATTTGCGCTGGAAAATCCCGTCGGCGAGGAGCTAACATGGCAGGATAGGGGTTCATACACCATTCTCGGAGTGGTAAAAGACATGGTGAAAGGTTCTCCTTACGAACCCACCGATCCGTCAGTCATGTTCTTGGGAGAGTTCGATATGTCGTGGTTGTACATCCGCCTTAATCCAGCGGTCAGCACGCACGAAGCCCTCCCGAAAATTCAGGACGTCTTTGCGAGACTCACCCCGTCTACACCCTTTGACTATACATTTGCTGACGAGGCTTATGCACTCAAGTTTGCAGAGGAGGAGCGAATTGGTAAGCTCGGGTTTGTGTTTGCTGGCCTGGCCATTCTGATTAGCTGTATGGGATTGTTGGGACTATCAGCTTTTGTAGCTGAGCAACGCATCCGGGAAATTGGCATCCGCAAGGTGTTGGGCGCCTCGGTAGCCAACCTGTGGCAAATGCTGTCCAAAGACTTTGTGGTGCTTGTCGTTATTTCCTGCCTGGTTGCCATGCCTTTGGCCTGGTATTTTATGGACAGCTGGCTGGATAGCTTCGTATACCGATCTACGATAAGCTGGTCGGTTTTTGCCATTACCGGTGCCATTGCCTTGCTGATTACCCTGGCTACCGTAAGCTTTCAGGCTATCAAAGCAGCAACGGCTGATCCGGTGAAGTCGTTGAGGACAGAATAGTTGGCTATTCCTAAAAGCTGAGAATTTCGTATATTTCACTAGTAAAAGTGATTTGCTATGGCTACAGAAGTAATGAAGCGGTTGATTAATGTAGACGAATACTACAAGATGGCTGAGGTGGGTATCCTGAAGCCCGAAGATCGTGTGGAGTTAATTAACGGTGAAATATATGAGATGAGTCCTATTGGAAATAAGCACTATAGCGCAGTTAATAAGGCCAGCAACTTTTTGAAAGAGGTATTACTTAAAAGCGTGATTGTCAGTGTGCAGAACCCCATCAGAATCAATGAGGGAAATGAACCGGAGCCTGATATTTGTTTGCTAAAGCCCCGAAGTGATTTTTATGTCAATCAATTTCCGGGGCCTAATGATGCTTTACTTATTATAGAAGTAGCTGATAGCTCACTTCAGTTTGACAGGGAAGTAAAAAGTGTCACATACGCACTGGCAGGCATACCTGTTTATTGGATTATTAACCTGAAAGAAAACGTTCTGGAGGTTTATAGCGATCCGGGGAAAGGCAGATACCAATCATCTTCGTTCAAAAATATAGACAGTAAGGTATCCCTTCCATTCATTGATTTGGACATACTGGTTAGCGAAATAATGATTTGAGATTCATATGGCTACAGAAGTAATGAAGCGGTTGATTAATGTAGACGAGTACTACAAAATGGCTGAGGTGGGCATCCTGAAGCCCGAAGATCGTGTGGAGTTAATTAACGGTGAAATATATGAGTTGCTTACTATAGGAAGCAGACATGGAAGCGTTGTCAAAAGCCTGGCCAGGATATTAAAGAAATATTTTTAAGGCCAAGCCGTGATAGGGATTCAGAGCCCTGTCAGACTTGATGAAAACAACGAACCGGAATCTGATATTTCCATTTTGAAATATAGAGCTGATTTCTATTCTCAGGCGCATCCCGGCCCGCTGGATTTGTTAGCCATCATTGAGGCGGCTGACTCTTCGCTACGTCATGACAGACAAGTTAAATTGCTACTCTATGCATATTATGGAGTCCCGGAGTATTGGATCATCGACATTGCGACGAAGCAGATAACAGTACATCTTGCTCCGGTTGGAAAGGGCTTTCAAGTCAACAGAATTTCGGAATTGGAGACGAGATTATACTGCTAGGAAAAGCCATTGTAGTGAGCAGTTTGCTTAAGTTCTAACGATTATCAAAACGTATTTTTCTACCACACCTTCCCGGAAGTGATCAATAGCCTCGAAGAGAGGCTATTGTTTTTTGTAGTCATTTACTTAACAAAACTGAAACTAATATATTATCTTCACGTTTGTTAAGTAAATAAAATGGCAAATGAAGGAACAATCAATCGGTGAATTTGAAGAGCTGGTGTTGCTCATGGTGGCAGCTCTGCACGACGAAGCATATGGGGTCACGATCCTCGAGAACCTGGAGGAAAAGCAGAACAAGAAGGTTAATATCAGTGCCATTCACGTCACGTTGAAGCGGCTGGAAGACAAAGGCTTGGTCATCTCCCGGTACGGTGGCATCACCAGCGACAGGGGAGGCAGAAGGAAGAAGTTTTATGTGATAACTGCGCTGGGTAAAAAACTGCTCGACAACCAGTATTCTTTGCGAACAAGCCTCTATCAGCAGATTCCCAAAATCTCCTTTGGATGAGTAGCAAGCAGCCCCCCAAATATCCCCTCCGCTTCCTCCGCTGGTTTTGCCGGGAAGACTACCTCGATGAGATAGGCTTCCGGCCGGGCTATCTGTTGGTGCGTTTTGAGAAGTATACGGGGAGGTACATTATCGGTGGATCGTCGAAAAAATCATTATTGGTCTACCCGGATGCGAACTCTGTCCTTTTCTACGGTAATGATGGCTTGCTGCTCCAACTCACTTTTATACTTATCAAGAATTTTAATACTGACCTGCCCATGCTGAAGTGCGGAGAAGTTTACAATGCGTATGATACCCCGGTGCGGCTTACCCCTGAATATGGCCAATTCCCCGAAGTCTTTGTCGAGAGTGATCAAAACCCGGTTTTCCGCAAAAGCAAGTTCGATAACAGCAGCGTCTCCAGGATCTTTGAGAAAATCGCCAATCCATTTCACGTCATAGCCCGCCGTAGCAAGCTCCTCCCTGGCACCCGACCACATACAACTGTCAAGGAGAACTTTAGCTTTAACCATTATCCGGCAGGAGTCAGCTCAATACGCTCATGGCTCACCAGCTTATGTGCGTATAGTAAGCATGCCTGGATATCCTCCATTTCCAGCCAATCGTATCCTTGTAATATCGTGGCAGGGGTGTCCCCGGTGGCCAGCATTCCCAGCACGTGTTCAACGGCCAGTCTTCTGCCCCGGATAATCGGCTTGCCCCCGAATATTTCCGGGTTTACTGTGATGCGCCTGATTAGTTCGTGTTGTTCCATAGTATACTTAAACTGCTGTCTTACAGTAAAAATACAGCTTACGTTATTAAAAGCGAATTATTCGGTTGGCAGGATCAATAATTGTGGTCTTGCTACCCTTAAAAGCAAGAGGCCACACAGCATTATTTACCTGGTCAACCCAATTGGAAGAAGTTAAGCGATAAAAATGAACCCCTCACCCCCCAAATATCCCCTCCGCTTCCTCCGCTGGTTTTGCCGGGAAGACTATCTCGATGAGATAGAAGGGGATCTTATTGAGCTTTTTGAGAAAAGGCTTGAAGGGTCGACCGCACTGGCGAAAAGACGCTTTGTGTGGGATGTGGTTAAGTCATTCAGGCCAAGGAATCTCAAGTCATTTAAGAAAACTCAAAACTCAAATTATACCGCTATGTTTCGACACACACTTTTGCTAGCCTTTCGAAATTTTAAGAAGTACAAAAGCGCCTTTCTCATCAACCTCATTGGACTGACGTCGGGCCTAACCTGCACACTTCTAATCTATTTGTGGGTCAACGATGAACTGAACGTCGACCAATTCTACGCCAACAATGACCGCCTGTATCAAGTGCTTGAAAACAGAGAGCAGACCTTCGGTATATGGACAGCTGAAAGTAATTCAGGGCCAATGGCGGAGAGTTTACGGGCTGATGTGCCCGAAATAGAGTATGTGGTGGAGGTCACTCCATACAGAGATGCAGCTTTGACGGTGGGTGAGAACACCATCAGGGCGGACTATAGGTTTGTCGGGAAAGATTACTTCAATGTGTTTTCTTTTAAGCTGTTGATAGGGAACAAAGACAAAGTGCTGGCCGACAAAAGCTCCATTGTTCTCACGGAGGAAGTGGCCGAAAAACTCTTTCAGTCCGTTGATCAGGCCATAGGCAAAACGGTAGAATTTGATCACAACCACAAATACATTGTTTCGGGCGTTGTTGAAACCGTGCCCAATAAATCGAGCCAGCAATTCGACTTTCTTTTGCCCGTTGAGGTGTTGAAAGGCTGACAGGGAGAAGGCTGGAGTTGGTACAATACGTTTATCGGGACTTACATGATTTTAAAACCGGGAGCAGACGTGGCTGCCATCAATGAGAGACTTAAGACCTATGTGGCCGAAAAGATCAAAGGAGAAACCAACAGGACTCCCTTTATTACCCGCTATTCCGAAAGGTATTTGTATGGTACCTATGAAAATGGCGTGCAATCGGGAGGGCGGATTGAGTATGTGAGGCTCTTTTCCATTATCGCCGTGTTTATTCTTTTCATTGCCTGTATCAACTTCACCAACCTGGCAACTGCAAAAGCTTCCAGAAGGATCAAGGAGGTTGGTATCAAAAAGGCCGTGGGCGCCGGAAGATCGGCACTTGTTTTTCAGTACATCGGCGAGTCGGTCTTCATGGCGTTTATCTCTTTGTTGGTGGCAGTGCTTTTGACCTTGTTGCTTCTGCCCAAATTTGGTGAGATAACCGGCAAACAACTCGCCCTTCAACTCGACTTGAGCATGGTTGTGACGTTGCTTGCTGTGACCCTTGTAACTGGCCTTTTGGCTGGTAGCTATCCTGCTTTTTACCTGGCTGGCTTCAATCCGGCCGCAGTGCTAAAGGGCAGACTCAGCACGTCAGCAGGAGAGCTGTGGGCCAGGAAGGGGTTGGTTGTATTCCAGTTTGTGATTACTATCGTGCTGATCACCTCGGTACTTATCGTTTACAAGCAAGTGGAGATGGTACAATCCAAAAACCTGGGATACGACAAGGATCAGGTGATGTTGTTCCGTCGTGAGGGTAAACTCGATAACCCGTCAGCCACACAGACGTTCCTGGCTGAGATCAAAAATATGCCTGGAGTCGTCAATGCCTCCAGTTCTTCGCACGACATGACGGGACACAATAGTGGCACCTGGGGCGTTGAATGGGAAGGCAAAGATCCAAACGACCGCACAGAGTTCGAGAATGTGACAGTGAACTATGGACTGATGGAAACCATTGGCATTCAAATGAAGGAGGGTCGAGCATTTTCCCGGTCGTTTGGTGCTGACAGCTCAAAAATTATATTTAGTGAGGAAGCTGTCAAGTACATGGGCATGGAAGACCCGATTGGAAAGACCATCAAGTTATGGGGTGAGGACAGGCAGATAATTGGCATCGCCAAAGACTTCCACTATGAATCGCTGCACTCGCCTGTGAAGCCCTTGTTTTTTAGACTCAACTCAGATGGGGGCAGGCTGTTTATGGTGAAAATAGAGAAGGGGAAAGAAAAGGAGACTACTGAGCGGCTGGCGGCTTTTTATGAAGGCTTCAATCCGGGCTTTCCTTTTGAATACCGATTTCTGGACCAGGACTACCAGGAGCAATATGGAGCCGAAAAAAGGGTAAGCACATTGTCTAAGTATTTTGCCGGGCTTGCCATCCTGATCTCCTGTCTGGGGCTTTTTGGCCTGGCCACATTCACCGCAGAGCGGAGGCTAAAAGAAATAGATATACGCAAAATACTGGGCTCGAGTGTCGGCCAGATTGTTTATATGCTTTCTGCTAGTTTCAGTAAAATGGTGCTGGTGGCCATCCTGATCGCAGTGCCGCTGAGCTTTTTCATTGCCGACTCATGGCTCGACAACTATGCTTACCGCATCGATTTGGAGTGGTGGTATTTTGCTGTTTCTGGAGCTTTGGCTCTGGCTATTGCCTGGGTGATTGTTGGCTGGCAGACCTTAAGGGTGGCGTCGGTAAACCCAACAAAATGCCTGCGGGATGAATAAGCAATTCAATTATTCGTAAGTTTTTCAAAGCCGTGTCGTCACGGCTTTTTTTGTGGCTTTTCACCAGGCCGCCTGATATATACCATCTTGAATGAACTTGAACAGCCTTTGAACGCCAAGACCTACGATCTTTTCATTAATTGATACCAATAGGTTCAAAACAAAAACTCAATGAAAATGAAAAACCAAAGAAACACAGCCGAAACCAGACGCATGTGCTGGAAAATTGCATTCATGATGGTCATGTCGATCCTTTCGTCCAGCCGCTTAATGAGTCAGTCGGCCAAATACACCATCCTCGTGGATGTGGCTCATGGGCAGAAGTTCTACAACAACCCCAACAAGCTGAACCCTTCTGCTGGCAGTGATGCGCCCAGAGTGGAGTACCTTGTGGGGCAGTTGGGTAAAAATGCCGGCAGCCTTGGCGCTCAGATTGGATTTCTTAACGAAGCCATTACGCCGGCACAACTTGCCAAGTGTGATTTGCTGTTCATTCACATTCCGTCAAGTACGTATAGTGCGGCTGAAGTAAAGACCATCACTGAGTATGTGTCAAAAGGAGGTTCCTTGTTCCTGGTGATGGAGGAGGACTATTGGTCGACGCTTAAGCAAACCAATACCAATGATTTGATACGTCCGTTTGGCATCCAGTTTGGCGAAAATAGCACCGACTCTCTGTCGGGAGGCTTTACCAAACCTACGCCAGTCATCAAAAGCCCACTGAAAATCACCTACCATGGTGGGCGTGTGGTGCAAGGCGGCACCCCCTTCTGCTTCAATAGCCAAACTAAGAAACCTTTCGGGGTTTTCACTACGGTTGGTAATAGAGGGAAAGTGATAGCGATGGGTGATGGAATGACTCCCCTGTACATGACGAGTTGGAATGGAGTGGACGATTACCAGTGCAGTGAATTTATGGGTGCAGTGCTGGGCTGGTTGTTGGAATAGTTATAGGCCGTATTGCAGAACAAAATTAAGTGGATCAATAACAGGCAATTCAGAAGCAAAAAAATCGGTGCTGTTGGTGGTGATAAGAACGTCACAGAAGCCACTTCTGGCGCACGCATGCTGAAGTCCATCTTCATAGTCAGGCCATAGCTCCACTTTTTGTTGCAAAAGCATTTCTGGGTCGAATGGAGTCAATTGAAGTAAGCTTAAATAGGCAAAAGCACGCTGGGCGGCAGTTTTAGGGTTGTTGATCTTCTTGTCAATAAAGTAGAGCAATTTATAGAAAGTAATGAGGCTGATATAGCCCTCCCATCGTTGTTTTTCAATTTCTGAGAAAATGAAATCAATGGCTTTCTGCTGCCGTCTTTCTGCATCATTAAAGTGAAAGGCTATTAAGACACTGGCGTCAAGGAATAATCTCTTCATTATTTCATGGATGATTTGCCCACTCTATTCCTTCGTTGTTGGAGGTGGCGTTCAATTTCCTTTGCATCAGGTCTTTGACCAGGTTGTTTCAAAGACTTAATTTCTTTGCTAAGCTTCACTTTTTTTTCATCAAATTGTATCAATGAATCAATATAAGTCTCAAACAATTGGCTAAGGCTGGTATTGTTCATTTTAGCGAAGGACTTGGCCCAGCTTATTTTGCTCTTATCACGAACACTTAATGTTAACTTCTCCATACGTGTGAATCGTATTTTTATATACATAAATATACGTATGCTCGTTGAGTAAAGAAAGAGTTGGGGGAAGATATTTTCTCCAAAAACTGCCACTTTTTGTCATGGCCGTTTTTGTTTTGAATTTTCTGGCGATTTTTTCTCATCCCCCTGCAACCTCTCACTTTTCGCCAGGTACTATAGGCAAAGGTGAAACAAATAAGCAAATGAAGGAAACATACCTTGGAGAATTTGAAGAGCTTGTTTTGCTCACAGTCGGTATTTTATACGACGACGCCTATGGTTTGGCTATTGTAGATGAGCTGGAAAAGCAAACAGGCCGCAATGTGATGCTCAGCTCGGCGCACAAAGCTTTGGTGAGGCTGGAAGACAAAGGCTATCTCAAATCCAAGATGGGAGGAGCCACCGAAAGCAGGGGAGGCAGAGAAAAAAGGCTCTACGAGCTCACTCATGCGGGTGCTAAAGTGTTGGAGCAGTCCAAAGAGCTCCGCAATGCCATGTGGAATCAGGTGCCCAAGATTGTGTGGGAAGGAAATAGCCTATGAGCCAGTCGACTCCAAAAAATGCAGGGCCGCCCAATTGGGCTATCAGTTTCTTTCGCCGATTCTGCAACGACCACCTGTGTGATGCAGTGCTGGGCGATATGCTGGAGCTCTACAATCGTCGCTTCACCAAAGCGGGCAGGCGGAAAGCCGACTGGCTGTTCATCTGGAATGTAATACAGTTTCTCCAGCCATTTGCCTTGAAAAAAACAAAGAAGTCACAAAACTCAAATACAGCAGCCATGTTTAAAAACTATCTGAAAGTAGCCTGGAGAAGTATGGGCAGGCAAAAAATGTACACTTCGATTAAAATAGGTGGCTTTGCACTTGGCATAGCAGCTTGTATCCTGATCAGCCTTTTTATCCGACAGGAGTTAAGTTATGACAACTTTTATGGAAATGGAGACAGGATTTACAGGGCTTACAACGAATTTGCCTCAGAAGGCGAAGTCAACAAATGGACATCTTTCCCTGCGCCTACGGCAGGGATTTTCAAAGCCGACTTTCCGGAGGTAGTCAAAGCTGGTCGTTTGATTCCCTACCCGGGGTGGTTCAATGCTGGCAGTAATTTGTTCCGCAGAGGCGACCAAGTGCAAAATACGTATGAAGAAGGCTTTGCCTATGCCGACCAAAGCTTGATTGACATTCTTCAAATACCTATGGTATATGGCCAAACTGAAAATGCCCTGGCCGATCCTTATTCGATTGTGATTTCAAAAACAGTTGCCGACAAGTACTTCCCCGATGAAGACCCGGTGGGTAAGCCGATTATTTTGAATGACGATGAGAAAACTCCCTACAAAGTGGGAGGGGTAATGCAGGATTTTCCCAACAACACTCACCTGCAATACGACTATCTGATCACACTGACTGGATTAGAATTCTGGGAAGGCGAGCAAACCAGTTGGTGTTGCTGGAACTACAACATCTATTTCGAACTACAGCCAGGGACTGACCCAAAGGAGCTGGAGACTAAACTCCTTGCTGTAAGGGATACTCATTATGTTGGCCACCTGGAGAAAAACGGTGATCAGTCGGCTGAAGAAGTAAAGAAGAACCACTTTTTCAGGCTTCAGCCGATAGCGGAAGTTTATCTATATTCCGACGGTATTCATTCCAATGTTGAAACGGGCGATATCCAGTTTGTCTGGCTTTTTGGAGGGGTAGCATTCTTCGTTCTTCTGCTGGCCTGCATCAACTTTATCAACCTTTCCACCGCTAAGTCGGCCAATAGGGCGAAAGAGGTGGGAATGAGAAAGGTCGTGGGTTCATTCAAAATCCACCTTGTCAGACAATTCCTTGCCGAGTCAACTCTTTATAGCCTTGTGTCGTTCCTAGTTGGTGTTTTGCTGGCGTGGATAGGTATGCCATTCTTCAATCAGTTGGCCGATAAATCGCTTACCATCCCCTGGCTGGAGTGGTGGTTCATTCCTACACTTTTTGGCTCCGCAGTTTTAGTAGGCATACTCGCTGGTCTTTACCCAGCCTTCTATTTGTCAGCATTTAAGCCCATCGACGTACTAAAAGGCAGCCTAAGCAGAGGAAGCAAAAGCTCCAGAATGCGAAGTGTGATGGTAATATTTCAATTCACCACATCTATTGTATTGATCATTGGCACCTTCATTATTTATCGCCAAATGCAGTATATCCTCAATAAAAAGATCGGTTTTGATAAGGAGCATGTGGTGTTGATTCAGGGGGCAAATACGCTAGGGGATAGAGTAAAAACCCTGAAAACGGAGCTTGCCAGCCTGGCAGGCGTCCAGAATGCAGCAATAAGTGGCTACCTCCCTATCTCTGGCACCAAACGTGATGGTAACCCTTTTTGGAGAGAAGGAAAGTCCAAAGAAGACAAGGCTGTGGGAGCTCAACGCTGGTACGTCGACAGCGACTATATGGGCACCCTGGGTATGAAGCTTGTTGATGGGAGAAACTTTATACAGGGTATGGCCGCTGATTCCTCATCCATTATCGTCAATCAGGCTTTTGTAAGGGAGTTTGGTTTTGAACAACCGGTCGGTGAAAGAATACAAAACTGGAAGCCTTATACTATTATTGGTGTGGTGGAAGATTTTCACTTTGAGTCGCTCAAAGGCAAGATCGAACCCCTCACCATGGTATATGGAGAATGGGGTGATGTGGTATCTGTCAAAGTGAGCTCTTCCGATATGAAGGAGGTCCTCGCTTCGATCAAGAGTGTTTGGGACGACTTTGCTCCCAATCAACCGATGAGGTATTCGTTTCTTGATGAGAGTTATGCCCGGATGTACGAGGATGTGCAAACTATGGGTAGGGTATTCACTACGTTCGCTGTGCTCGCCATTGTTGTAGCCTGTCTTGGTCTGTTCGCCTTGTCTGCCTACATGGTAGAGCAACGAGGCAAAGAAATCAGCATTCGAATTGTGCTCGGTGCCTCTGGTCGGGTCATCTTTAACCTGCTGACCCTGAATTTCATTAAACTGGTGTTCATTTCTCTCTTACTGGCGATACCTCTGGGATGGTACCTGATGAAAAGCTGGTTGGACGATTATGCCTACCGTACAGAAATCACCTGGGAGGTTTTCGCTCTTTCCGGATTGATAGCTTTGGGTATTGCGGTGCTAACCATCAGCTTTGAGTCCATCAAGGCATCCAGAATGAACCCGATTAAGAGTTTGAGATCTGAATAGCATGAATAATAAGCAAATAAATGGGTAAGGAAAGAGCTCCGGGAATTCCGGGGCTTTTTTATGTGCAAAAATGCCTCTGGTTGATTACCCGGAAGTGATGATTTTTTTACCCATCCCACAGGTTGTTTTCGAATAAGTGATAATTAACGTACTTTACGTATAAATAAAGTGACTATGGATCGTAGTGAATTCAAAAGGGAACTCGAACGGCACAAGAATCAGATAGATGCCAGTATCAAATTTCTTCAGCAAGGGTTCGAGGATTTGAACAAACGCAACTACGAGTTTTACGAATTCATAGAGTCGAACTACTACGATTTGGAAGAACGGCTCTCTGCCCTGGAGAGAAAAGTAAACGAAATTTCCTGACCGAAGATTTCGTGGTTAGTAACAGCTTTTGATTGCATGCGGGCCTTGGATTTACTCAAGGCTTTTTTTGTGAAGGCAGGGGCTTGGCTTGAGCAGCTTTGAACAGCATTGTGACGCTCTTGCAGGAACTTGAACAGCGCTTGAATGGCGAAAGGGGTATGGCAACTACTACTTGCATCGCAAAAACACAAAAATCAAAAGCGATGAAAAAATTACTCTTTACCCTTTCTCTTTCTTTACTCTTACAGGCGGGCGCTGCATTGGCTCAGACATTATATGTTAATCCTGACGCTGACAATGATGCAGCCGACGGCTCTGAGTCTGCACCCTATGCGTCATTGGAAAAGGCAGTAGCCATAGCCAATGAACTTACGGGTAGTGCGCCGATCACCATTAAACTTTTTCCGGGTTTGTATTCTCTCACCGACAAGGTCGCCATCCACCCGTTGCGGATGCTTAACGACACAACTAGGTTCACGGTAGAAGCGGTGGTGATGCCTGACGACGAAGACTGGCTTCCGACTAAAATGCCGGTGATTCAATCCATTTCCAGCAATAACTCCAGCACTCAGTTTGTACATTCCACAGGTCTGCTGGTGGCAACAAGCCATGTCACCATCCGTGGCTTGAAGTTTCTGGGAAGTGCCCGGCCAGATGTGACTTACTATTATCCCATTTCTAAAGAAGACGAAACAATCGGAGACATGGTGGTGTCTCAATGTTACTTCGTATCCGAGGTGCACAGCTCTCAGATTCAGGGCGCTATTTGGGCCCAGGGACCAAAGACCAGTATCGACCATTGTATCTTTTACAACTGTAGGAACGCCATTCTGCTTTTCCGTTCGGTAGAAGACTTCTCAGTCACCAATAGCATCATCTATGGAGCGAATGAAAGCGCCGTGTGGATGGGGCCGGTAGAGCGGTTTACTTTCAAAAACAATGTGATTGCTGGTGGTAATTATGTGTGGGTTAGGCCAGGTGGCTCCAGCCCGGCTTATAAGTTTATCGATTGCGTTATGGTAGACAATGAGCACTATATGGGCTACTATGGTAGCAATGGGCTGGTGGAAACAACCAACAATAAGAATTTCGTGGAAACGAATGTTGTGAAAAAGGGAGAGGCCGAGCTTGTGATCAGGAAGGAGCCAGCCTATCCCGTCAACTATTTGCACCTTACACCTGAGTCTGTTGGGTATGGGTTGAATGCCGGGATATTTAACAAGCCCAAGAGCTCGTCTGGGATGTAATAGACGACCAGCAGTAAGCGGTACCACGGGTTTTCAACCCGGCAAAAAGGTATTTTGATAGTTACCGCTTCTCAGGAGCCTCTATGCTTTTGGGAAGTTTTTTTATTTTAGGGTAGGACTAAATACCACTTTGATGTCAAACAAAAGCAAAACCTTTTACAGACGTAACCTTCCGCATCTGCAACCGGTTGGTGGGATGTTCTTTGTAACATATATGCTTTGTGGCGCAGTACCCAGGGAGGTGAATGAACAGTGGAGAAGAGAATATGAAGATGAGTTAATGAAGCTAGTGGGTGAAGAATCAAAAGCTTCGCACGCCGAATTAAAAAATATGGTCGACAGGAAGTTTTTGTTAAAGCAAGAAAGATACCTTGATAGTAGAAAGGATGGGCCTTTTCATTTTCGTGATGATAAGTTGGCCAGCGTTGCTGCTGAGAGCTTATTTTTTTGGGATAATAAAAAGATAGAGGTCATATGCTTTTGCGTTATGCCAAATCACGTTCACTCAGTTCTTCGGACATTCAGGCCTGACGAAGTTGAAGATGGTGAGAAGGTTATGCTTAATAATGTTATGCAGTCCATTAAACGTCATTCAGCCAACAAATGCAACAAGCTATTGAATCGAACGGGCCGTTTTTGGCAAGAAGAAAGCTTTGATCGACTGGTCAGAGACAGAAACGAGCTTTCAAGGATTATTTCCTACATCATCAACAATCCAGTAAAAGCTGGCTTTTGTAAATCGCCAAAAGATTGGAAATGGAATTATATCAAGCCGGATTACAATGAGTTTATGTGATTCAATCCCTACGATTGTATGGAAGAGGGTATTGACTAGCCGGGTTAGAAACCCGGGGTACTCAGTACCGCAGGTTTTCAACCTGTCATTTATACCCTTTCAACCCATGTCATCCAGATTCATATGCTGACTGAGAAGTAAAACTATATATCCCGGTTGTAAACCTAACCTCCAATTTTTTAGCTCCTAAGCTAGCAATCACTATCTGGTTTTTTTGTCACTCCCTAATATTTTACATACAAACAGTGAATAAATTAAAATCATTTTACATACATTTAATGAACAAATGAATAGTCAGACAAATGAAGGGTACCAACTTAGGAGAATTTGAAGAGCTTGTGTTGCTCACGATAGCGGCCCTGATGGAGGAGGCCTACAGTGTGGCAGTTTGTGACGAACTTACCAAACACACTGGTAGAGAGGTGAAGCTGGGAGTGGTGCACGCTGTCTTGAACAGGCTGGAGGAGAAAGGCTACGTGAAAAGCGGACTGGGTGAAGCAACCAATGTGCGGGGAGGTAGAAGAAAGCGCTTTTACAGCGTTACCAATGGAGGCAAGGCTACCTTGCTCAAGGCCAAGGAACAGCGTGACCAGCTGTGGAGCCTGATTCCGGACATCGTGTTTAAGGGGATTTGATGAAGACAAAGCAGTCATCATCGCCACGCATCGACGGACCGCCCCCCTGGGCCAGCCGCTTGCTCGAATGGTATTGCAAGCCTTCGCTGTACGAAGACCTACAAGGCGACCTGCATGAGTACTTCGAGCGGAATGTGGAGACGAAAGGGCTGACCTACGCCAGGTTCATTTACATCATCGATGTGCTCAAATTTTTTAGACCATATACAGTTCAAAAACCTCAAATACTAAGAAGGATGAATCAGTTTTACATTTTTGGCAACTACGTCAAAACATCGGTGCGGAGCATGACCCGCAACCGGCTCTTTACCGCTATCAACGTCGTGGGGCTGGCAGTCAGTATGTCGGTCGGTTTGCTCATCATTGCCTTCGTGTCAGACCTGCTTTCTTACGACGACTTCCACGAAAACAAAGACCGAATCTACAGGCTCATTGCCAAGGATCAGCGCTCGAACGGGTCTATTATGGAGTTGGCAACCACGTCTGTGAAGGCTGGAATTGATGTCCGTGAAGAAGTGCCTGAAATAGAGAGCCTCACCACCATGAGAAGGGGCTTTGGGCGAGATGTAAGAGTTGGTGACAAGGTGATCCAGGTAGGTGGATTTTGGGCCGACGAGTCATTTCTGGATGTGTTTTCATTTAAGCTTTTGAAGGGGAACCCGGTCACTGCGCTGAAGGAGGTTAACTCTCTTGTGCTGACGGAAACGACTGCCAGAAAACTTTTTGATGATACAGACGTCGTGGGGCGAATTGTAAAGCTCGACACCGCTAGTTATCAGGTGACCGGCGTGTTGGAAGACGTTCCCAAACTTTCGCATATCCGGTTTGACGCACTGGCTTCATTTGCGACAGTGGCGGCCGAAGAGCCAGACATGGACGGTGGCTTCTACAATTGGGAGAATATCTACATGAGCCATACCTACATGACCGTCAAAGAAGAAAGCGATTTGATGGCGATACAGGAAAAGCTTGATAAGATAAGCGAAACCGAAAATGCGGCGTTGGAGAACCGGAGGATAGATCTTTTTCTACAGCCCCTTAGCGACATCGCTGTAGGGCATCACTATGTCAACGAAACAGGGTCAACAATGAATGCCATTGCCCTTTGGATACTGATCGGACTGGGAGCTGTGGTGATTATCTCGGCTTGTTTTAACTACACCAATTTATCCATAGCCAGAGCGCTCCGTCGGTCAAAGGAAGTGGGCATTCGGAAGGTGGTAGGGGCGTCCAAAGGCCAGGTAGTCGCCCAATTCCTGACCGAATCGGTATTGATTTCATTATTGGCTTTACTGATTTCGTTCGGATTATTCTTGCTGCTCAAAGAGCAGTTTGTTTCACTTCATCGCTTCATATCAAATTTGGTGTCGCTAGACCTTTCTCTACAAATGCTGGTGCCATTTACTGCATTTGCTGTTGTCATAGGAATTGTGGCTGGCTTGCTGCCGGCATTTTTCTTTGCAAAAACCCGATCCATTGCTGTACTAAAGGGGGCTTCTGCCATCCTCTCTTCAAAGAGACTTGGTCTGCGGAGATCGCTTATCGTGGTTCAATATGTCTTTTCACTTATTTTTATTACTACTACGCTTATCGGGTTTTTGCAATACAAGGGCATGCTATCCTACGACCTTGGATTTTCGACAAGCAACATCGTCAACATTAGGTTGCAAAATAATAAGCCTGAAATAGTGGAGGCCCGTATTGCAGAGTTGCCGGAAGTCGAGCTAATATCGAAATCAGCCATCATTACTTCTCTTGGCTCGACCTGGGGTACACAGGCCAAATACCAGGGAGACTCTGGTTTTGTGTGGCAAAACGGGATCAACGAGCAATACCTGCCACTGCATCACTATACACTGTTGGCAGGGAGGAACTTTGCGGCGAAAGCTCAAAGTGCCACTGAAACAGAAGTCATCGTCAACGAAAAGCTGCTGGCTCGTTTTGATATTGCCCAGAATGATGTGACAGGAGCGGTAGGTGAAGTGTTGACTATCGAAGGCAAACGGCTAACGATTATTGGCGTGGTGAAAGATTTCCATTATGAAACCCTGGAAGACCCTATTGAGCCCACTGTGCTGCGATACGAAGCTCAACCCGATGGCTATTTGAATGTGAAGGTGAGTACGACCGACTGGGCTGCTACTATGGCTTCTTTGGAATCGACCTGGGATGAAATAGATCCGGTTCACCCGCTGGATGCCAAGTTCTACGACGAACAGATTGAGCAAGCTTACAGCCAGTTTTCTGTGATGCTCAAGGTGATCGGCTTCCTGGCTTTTCTGGCAATTTGCATCGCCTCCATGGGTTTGTTTGGCATGGTTGTGTTCGCCACCGAAACACGCCTCAAAGAAATCAGTATCCGTAAGGTGCTGGGAGCTGGCGAAAGTAGCCTCATTTATCTATTGGGCCGGGGCTTCCTTTTACTGCTTGGGATAGCTACGGCGGTAGCAATTCCTGTTACCTATCTGTTTTTCGACCAGGTAGTGCTGGCTCAATTTGCTTTTCACGCCCCGATCGGAGCTGGTGAGCTTTTCGGCGGAGTCATCGGTGTGCTGGTGATAGCCTTTCTTATGATCGTTAGTCAGACAATGAAAGCTGCCCGCACAAACCCCGCTCAAGTACTTCGGAATGAGTAAGCGCCGTCACATATCACCCCGCACCGGCGGCGCTCCAAAATGGGCCAGCCGCTTGCTCGAATGGTACTGCCGACCGTCGCTGTACGAAGACCTGCAGGGTGACCTGCTGGAGTACTTCGAACGAAACAGGGAAGCCAAAGGGGTGGGGTATGCGAGGCTCATTTACATCATTGACGTACTCAAGTTTTTTAGACTATACACAGTTCAAAAACCTCAAATATTTAAAGGAATGAATCAGTTTATCTTACTATCCAACTACTTCAAGACCTCGGTCCGTAGCATGGCCCGAAACAAACTTTTCAGCACCATCAATGTGGTGGGACTTGCCATCAGTATGTCAGTCGGGCTGCTCATGATTGCCTTCCTCACGGACATTTATTCATTCGATACTTTCCATGAAAAGTATGACCGGATTTATCGGGTTGGGAATACTTATCAACGGCTGCAGGAGGACCAAAGCAAATTCGCTTCTACCTCTATTCAGGCAGCCAGCCGGATCAAAAGTGATATTCCCGGCATTGAAGAAATGGTGCTGATAACCAGAAACTTTCGTGGAGATGCAGCCTACAATAACAAAATAATTGCCATTGAGGGGCTTTATGCGGAGCCATCCTTCTTTTCAGTGTTTTCATTTAAGCTAAAACAAGGTGATGGAGCCACCGTGCTTAAAGAACCCTATTCCGTTGTGCTGGATGAAACAACGGCCAAAAAGCTTTTCGATGACAAAGACCCGGTCGGAGAGCTGATCAAGCTCAACGACAAGGATAGCTACACTGTTACCGGAGTGATGGAGGACATGCCTGGAAATTCTCATTTGCGGGCACCAGTGGTGGCCTCTTACTCCACATACGAAATTAAAGAAAAGGAAAATGAAGAGTCGACCAGGCTGACCCGCTGGAACAACATGTGGTCCAACTACATCTACCTGGTGGTGAGGCCTGATCAAGACATGGAAGCCCTTCAGGCAAGCCTTGACCAAATAAGTGCTGAGGAAAATGAGGTGGATGAGCACACCACGATTAACCTATGGCTACAGCCCATGTCAGCAATCGTGCCTGGCGAGGATCTCAGCAATCAAATAGGGCCGTCTTTTGAACTGAAGATGGTTTGGATCATCACTGTTTTAGCTTTTGTGGTACTCGTTTCGGCTTGCTTTAATTATACCAACTTGTCCATTGCCCGCTCTTTAAGGAGATCCAAAGAAGTGGGTATTCGCAAAGTGATAGGCGCTTCTGGGGGGAACGTCTTTGGGCAGTTCATTCTGGAGGCAGTCGTTATTTCCGGGCTGTCGCTGGTCTTTGCCTTTATTCTGTACTACACAGCTATTCGGCCCCGCTTTTTAGGCCTTAGTGAAGAGATAAGTGAAATGATCACTCTTCTCCCTTCCCCACTGACATTCTTTTACTTCCTGCTGCTGGCCATTGTGACGGGAGTTTTGGCAGGGTTCTTTCCAGCTCTGTTTTTTTCCAGAATCAGCGTGCATAAGGTGCTGAAAAATGTTTCATCTCTGAAGCTGTTTGGCAACGTCACTTTCCGTAAGGTGCTTATCGTTTTTCAGTACACGCTGTCTCTTGCTTTTATTATCGGTGCTACCATGGCCTACAAGCAATACGATTTCGCTGTCAACTTTGACCTTGGGTATAAAACGGATAACATCCTCAATATAGATCTGTTGGGTAATGACGTCGAAAAAGTGAAAACCGCATTATCTGAAATTCCAGAAATCACTGATATGTCGGCGTCAACACTTGTAACAAGCGTTGGTAGTTACTGGGGCACAAAAGCCAAATACAAGGACCCTCTGGATTCAGCCAGCATACATTACAACGGTATTGACGAAAACTACATACCCATCCATGGGCTGGAGATCATTGCTGGCCGGAATTTCATCCAACAGTCCGATAGTTCGGCAGAGAGCCAGATTATTGTTAATGAAAAGCTTCTCCAGCGATTCAATATTGGAGAGCCATTGGATGCTATAGGGGAGACCCTGAAAGTGGATGATAAGGACGTGAAGATAGTAGGTGTGGTAAAGGACTTTCACTATGGCAAGATAGATTCGCCAATCAAAGAATTTGCCTACCGCTACAAAGCAGATCAATACTATGTGATCAATGCGCTGATTTCATCGTCCGACATTCCTGGCACAATGGAGAAAATTGAAAGCAAATGGGATGAGATGGACGCCATCCATCCTTTTGAGGCGGAGTTTTACGACGACAGAATTCAGAAATCGTATGAGGAGTACCTTGTAATGGTAAAGATCATTGGCTTTTTGGCTTTCCTTGCTATCTCCATCGCCTCGTTAGGTTTGCTGGGAATGGTGGTGTTCACAACGGAAACAAGGCTAAAAGAGATTAGCATAAGAAAAGTGCTTGGTGCATCTGAACAGGCCCTGGTGTTCCTGCTTGGCAGAGGATTTATCTTCCTTTTGCTTATTTCTGCCACTATTGCTGTGCCTGCTACCTGGTATTTCTTCAATCAGATAGTATTTAACGACCTTGCCTACAAAGCGACCTTTGGCTTCCTGGAGTTGTTTGGAGGTGTTCTGGTTGTTTTTGGCATTGCTGCGCTGGCTGTGGGCTCTCAAACTGTGAGAGCTGCCCGGACTAACCCGGCGGAGACGTTGAGGAACGAGTAGAACCTATTTGATTAAAACTTTATACAAGGGGGAGCAAAAATCCCCCTGTTTACGGTAGAGGGTTAGGCAACTCTAAGCTGTTACCAAGCGTAAGTAAGGTCATATTCCAACCGTATTTTATGGCCGTGATCGATTTGCTTGATATAGCTGCTTTCCAGTTAGCCTAATTTTTATTGTATGTGGTCAAACACTATGACAACCATTCCTACCAAGATTTGCATTGTTGAAGATAACTTTGTTATCAAAGAAGGCTACAAGATACTGATCGATAGTATTTCTAAATACCACGTCGTGAACACCTATACTTCTTGCGAAGAGGCCCTGGATAATATCGAAAGCGACGCACCAGATGTAGTATTGATGGACTTGGAGCTGCCGGGTATGAGTGGCATTGAGGGCATTGGGCGAATCAAAAAAAAGCTTCCCAAGGCCAATATCATAGTGGTGTCGCTGCATACCGACAAAGAATCAGTTTTTCAATCGTTCAACGCAGGTGCAGCAGGCTTCATGGCCAAGGCTGTTAGCTACAGCGATCTCCTTGACGGTATTGATGAAGTGCTACAGGGAGGCGCCCCTCTTTCCAAAGAAATATCACGCATGGTTATCGAATCTTTCCAACGAAACACAGACTCACCGCTTTCTCGAAGGGAAACTGAAGTGCTGGAAAAACTGGCCGAGGGCAAGAGCTATTCCCAAATTGCCGATGAATTATTCGTTCACAGGGAAACCATCAAGACCCATATCAAGAACATTTACATCAAGCTGGGAGTAAAATCGAAGGCCAACGCCATTGAGATAGGCCGACACAACAAGTACATCTAAGTTTCAACCTGAATATACAATTAGAAAAAAGCCTCTATAGAGGCTTTTTTCTTTTCCAGCTTGCTCTATTCCCCCTGCAAAGGAATTTTCCTTTGTACACATGCTTTCTCAAGCGGACTTTCATTATAGTATTTTCAATGAAACATGCTTTCTGTTGGAATTATTGAACGCTCCATATTTTAAAATCCCACAAATAGGGGGAATTAATCCCGCAACACTTCGCTGACATTTGAGCTTGGATACTTCCGCTAAGGTAGCGGACTCTTTCCGGCAGCGAAAACCAAGGACAGCGAGGCGACATGCATAACCTGTATGTATCGAATGGCTTAATAGCCACAATCATTTTTAACTACAATCCAATTATTTTCTTATGAGAAAAATTCTACTGATTACATTTTTGTTTACTGCGACAGCATTAACCCATGTTTGGGCGCAGGACCGAACCGTATCCGGTAAGGTAGTCTCAGCCGAAGACGGCACAGAGCTACCCGGTGTGAACGTGGTGCTGAAAGGCACGGCAACTGGTACCGTCACTGATATTGACGGTAATTACAAAATCACCGTTCCTTCATCGGGAGGGACATTGGTTTTTTCATTTATTGGTCTTTTGTCCCAGGAAACTGAAATCGGCTCCCGTTCCGTCATCGACGCAACCATGGAGTCCGACGTGAAACAACTCTCTGAAGTTGTTGTGACAGCAGTTGGCATTGAGCGGGAGAAGAAAGCACTTGGTTATGCTGTAACAGAGCTCAAGAGCGACCAGATTGCTCAAAAATCTGAGCCCGATGCTTTGAGGGCCTTGCAGGGTAAAATACCCGGCGTCAACATCATTGGCGCAGGTGGTGCGGCAGGCCAGGGTTCAAACATCACCATCAGAGGAGCTTCTTCTCTGTTGGGAAACAACCAACCACTATGGGTAGTGGATGGTGTGCCTTTTGACAATACCACCTATGCCACTGGCTCATTTACCAGCCAAACCACTACGTCCAACCGTTCTTTTGATCTTGACCCCAACACCATCGAGTCGATGACAGTGTTGAAGGGTGCTGCAGCTGCGGCCCTCTACGGCTCAAGGGCTGCGAATGGTGTGATTGTGGTGACAACTAAAGCTGGTAAAAAAGGAACCCGTAAGGGGATGGAAATCAGTGTAAACACTTCTTACTCTACTGAGAAAGTATCCAATTTGCCTGATTATCAAACCCAGTATACGCAGGGAAACAACTTCCTTTACGTTGATGGTAACTTCGGCACATGGGGTGCTCCTTTCGATTTGAATTCCCCTGCATGGCAGGTAAAGGAGAATGCCGACCTGATCAAAAGTATAGATCCAGCCACGGGGCGTCCCTGGGTAGCTCACCCATATGACCGCTACAGCAATCCGAATAATACACCTTACTTTCCGCAGTTTGCGAATGATTCCGTGCTACTAGGTAGTTACAATACCCCAAAGGATTTTTTCCAAACCGGCGGGGTGCTTGAAACAGCCGTGAATATCTCAGGAGGCAATGACAAGGCCAATTTCGTAGCGGGTCTTTCCAGAATGAACAACCAGGGAATTGTCATCAACAACGAAGTGACCAGAACCAGCATGAACTTTGGTGGCAACACCACACTGGACAATGGCATTTTCATTGGCGGCAGCATGACGTACGTAAATACTGATCTTACCTCGCCTCCGTCAACAGGTTTGTTCTCGGGCGGGCCATCTGTAACACAGCGTCTGCTTTTCACGCCACCAAACGTAAATGTAAAAGGGCTACCTTATCAGGATGCCAATGGCAATCAGGCTTTCTATCGCCCTGACAACGACAATCCTTATTTCTTGGCCCATCACGCTCCGCATACCAGCGATGTTGACAGGTACTTCGGAAATTTTAATATTGGATACGACGTTTTCGAATGGTTGAACGTGACTTACAAAGTTGGATTCAACGGCTTTACCGACCGCAAACTCGAGGTGCTTCCAAGAACCAATACAGCGTTCCCTACAGGTAGAATCATTAAAGACGACCTGAGAAGGATGGAGCTGGATGGTAACTTACTTATCACCGTTTCAAGAGACTTGTCTGAGAATATTGGGTTGAAGGCCATCGTTGGTCACAACGCTAACCTTAGAACGGTGGATCGTCAGGCATTTCAGGGAGTCGGCATCATCGTTGATGGTATCAACGATCTTGACAACACCCAAAGTGTGACGCCTTTTGGAGGAAATAAATCTGAAAGAGCCTACCAGGCTTTCCTTGCTGACCTTTCGTTCTCATACAAGGACTACCTTTTCCTTAACCTAACAGGTCGGAATGATTTAACGTCGGCACTGCCTAAAGACAAGAGAAGCTATTTCTACGGAGGTGCAAGCTCATCCTTCATTTTCACTGATGCCTTGAATATTTCTAACGACATCCTGAATAGCGGAAAAATAAGGGTAGGCGTTGCCAAAGTGGGTAGTGACCCATCGCCATACCTCACACAGTCAGTGTTGTTCAATACCAACCCATCCGGGCCAGGTTTTGGTAACAATATTGCCTTCGTTGATTTTCCTTTTATTGGAACCAACGGACAAACTGTTTCCGGTGGTTTGGGCAATGGACTGTTAACACCTGAGTTTACTACTGAATATGAAATCGGTACCGATCTAAGGTTGTTCAAGAATAAGGTAGGAATAGACTTTACTTATTATAACCGAAACACTACTGACCAGATTGTGGCTATTACTGTGCCGTCGACTTCTGGCTTTAACAGTGCCGTGTCCAATATCGGTAAAGTGAGCAACAAGGGAATCGAAGTTGGCCTGGATCTCACGCCAGTATCGCTGGCCAACGGCTTCAACTGGAATATTTTTGCTTCGTTTACCCGCAACCGTAACGTGGTTGAAGAGCTGACAGAAGGCCTGGATGAAGTGTTTATCAATGGCTTCGGTAATAGCGTAAGGGTTGTTCATGCTGTAGGTTTGCCATATGGTCAGATCAAAGGCTCTGTAGCTGCCAGATCCGAAGACGGTCAATTGTTAGTTGACCCTGCCACAGGAAAGCTCATTCAATCATCTGAGGAGCAAATCATCGGAGACCCTAACCCTAATTATATTTTGGGGGTTACTAACAGCTTCAGTTTTAAAGGAGTAACACTGAACGTACTCTTCGATTATCGTGATGGTGGCGACATGTGGTCGGGAACCTACAATCAGGTATACGGCCGAGGCCTAACAACTGGTACGGTGCCAGAAGGCCCAAGAGGCCGTGAGGTAACGGTTATAATTCCCGGTGTTGTAGGCGATCCAAGTACGCAAAGTGCGAAGCTCGATGACAACGGAAATACTATTCCTAATACAACGTCACTTACTGTCAACGACTGGTACTTTATCAACACATTCGGGAGCTCAGGGCCAGAAGAGTTCTCTGTGTTTGACGCAAGCACTATACGCTTAAGGGAAATTTCTCTTGGCTATTCTTTGCCAAAGACTCTCCTGAACAAGACACCTTTTGGTTCTGCTAACATCTCGTTGTCAGGTAGAAATCTATGGTTCAAAGCCCTCAATTTCCCAGATGACCTCAATTTTGATCCAGAAACAAACTCCCTGGGAACGGGTAATGTGGAGGGATTGAGTGCATTTCAGAGCGGTAACGCCCAGGGCATCGACCTGGGAATTATCCCAACGACAAGGAGATATGGTGTTAACCTAAGATTCACTTTTTAATTGAAGAGAATATGAAGATTTTAAGAAATAGACTTTCAAAGGCAGGGATAGTGATGCTGACGATATTTAGTATGTCGTGTGGATCAGATTTCCTGGATATAAACACTGACCCGAACAACCCGTCAGAAGCGTCATTGAACCTGCTATTGCCAGCAGCACAGCTGTCGGCTGGTTTTTGGACAACCAGGAACGTGCAGGAAAATGCATCTGCATTTATTCAGCACTACACAAGGTTGAACCAGAGCACCTACAATATCACCGGTGCTAACTTCTCCAACGATTTTAATTCGATGTTTGATCAGGCGCTTAAAGACTTGCAAACAATTGTCAAGCAGGGAGAAGAAGCAGGATTCAAAGGTTACTCTGGTATTGCCAAAGTAATGAAGGCCTATCTGTATATGGTGCTGGTGGACACCTGGGGCGACGTGCCTTATACAGAAGCACTGCAGGGTGAGGAGGTATTGTTTCCGCATTACGAAGACGACGCTGCTGTTTACGACCACATCATTGATTTGGTAGATGTTGCAAAGGCTGACCTGAAGGAAGCCATTGAGAACAGCGAGTCACCAGTTTCAAGCGATTTGATTTACGGTGGAAATTACAGCAAGTGGGTGAAGGCAGCGAATACGCTTAAACTCCGTTTACTGCTCAACATCCGTCTAGTCGATGCCGCCAGATCGAAGGCAGGCATTGAAACGCTGATAACGGAGAACAATTTTATATCGAGCAATGCTGACGATTTTCAGTTTACGTTTGGGTCTTCCGTGTCTCCAATGAACCAGCACCCCATTTATCAGCAGGAGTACATCCCAGGCAGCAAAACGCAATACATGAACAACTACTTCATGTACAATTTGATTGCCAAGAATGATCCCCGTTTGCCATTCTACATTTTCAGACAGGGAGAAGATGATGACCTGGACTTCCAAACGCAGCCTTGTTCTCAAAGGAGCGATTGTGTGTATGGATGGCTTGGGGGGCAAGAGCCTTCAAATGGCCTGCCTGCATTGGGTGCTGCGGCCGACGGTTATATTGGCAGAGATCATGGCGATCCGTCAGGCATCCCTGGTGATAATACTATCAGGGCAACTTTTGGTGTGTATCCGATAGGCGGCTCCTATGATGTAGGCCCGGGTGGCGGAGAGCGTAGGTTTGACAGAGGTCACGGCACAGGTGCTGGTATTATGCCCTGGCTGACCAATTTCCATGTGTCATTTATGCTGGCAGAAGCAGCCATCACGCTTGGGACACCTGGCGATCCTTTGGCACTTACGCTAAAGGGCATCGAGGACTCTTTCAGCAAAGTGGAGGCTTTTGGCCTGGCGATTGATCCTAACAATGCGATAGCAATGGATCAGGCGGATGTTGATGACTATCTTAATGATATTTCGGACCGCTACACAGCGGCCGGTAACAACAGCCAAAGACTGAACATTGTAATGACTGAAAAATTCTATGCCAGCTATGGCAATGGATTTGAATCTTACACCGACTACCGTCGCACAGGAATGCCAAACGATCAGCCGTCGGCGCTTGCTCCAAGCGGCCCATTCCCTTTGAGGCTTCCCTATCCTCCGGGAGAGCTTTCTTCTAATCCAAATGCCCCCAATCCGGTGCCTTTGGTGAGTGAGCCAATTTTCTGGGATGCTAACTAACTTTAAAAGCAAACGAACATGAAGAAAATAAGCATATTAACTGTAGTATTTGCCTGGCTCATTCTACTGAACGGTTGTCAGGACGAGGACTGGAATCCGGCGCCGGATATCAATGATAATATTGGGGCGGTGACGAAAATTTCGGTAAACCCCAATAAAAACTTCTTCAATGCCCTGAACCCTTTGGCTTCTGAAGAAGTGGAGTTTACCATTGATGTGGATGGGTTTGACGTGACAGAGGTGTCGAGTGTTGATATCATGCTAACATTTACTGAGAAAGATGGTACCTACAATGAGCTGGAGGATGTGTACGTTGATAAAGTGTACGATGCAGTGAAGGTTGGCGAGGTTACTACCTTTCCATCTACCTTTGCCCTTACAGCAGCCTCAGCGGCGGAGTCGCTTGGTGTGGATTTGAGCTTCTTTAAAGTTGGCGATGGCTTCAATCTAACTTTCCCAATACACTCTGCTGATGGAAGAACTTTCACAGTGGCGTTGAATAGCGATTTGTGTCAGCAGCCTGCTCAGCCATCCTTCGGGGGTTGTAACGTGCGCTGGTCGATTGCCTGCGCTTCCGATCTTGGCGGAACGTTTGACTTTTCTACAACTGTGATCGCAGCTGGTCCTGGTGGGGCGGCTGGCAACTGTAGCAATCCCGTTACAGGCACTGGCACACTCACGGCCCTTGGTGGCGGCAGGTACGCCGTATCTGATGCTACGTTTGGTCAGTATGACTGCGCCTGGGCCGATACGCCTGCAGTAGGAGTGAGGTTGGTGGATGTGTGTAACAAGATTAGCCTTACTGGCTCCGATCAGTACGGTCTTATTTACACTTTCGTTATTAAAAACAACGATGGCACAAGCCTGACGATTGACTGGTCTAACGATTATGGAGACGCCGGTACCACTGTCCTGACACGAACAGACAGCAAAACCTGGCCATCGGAACTTTCCAATTGATGGTGTTATTGATGGAGAATAAAAAAGGGGCGGAGGCCCCTTTTTTTATTCTCTCTTTACAAATTCAAAGTCCACAGCTTGCCCATCCCCGGATATCTGAACCTCCAGCCTGTCTCCCTCTAGCTTGTAGGCGATCTTCTTTGGAAAATCGTGGGTTGGATTCTCACAAACAAAGCCCTGATCGCTAAGTTGGATAAACTGAAATAGCACAGGCGCTTTATTCTCTGGCACGTCGGCAATGTAGTAGATGCTTCCATTTTCAACCACAATGCTCAGTTTTTCCAAAAACGTAGTGTCTTCTCCCTGCAGAGAAACTCCGAACCCTATCCACTTTGTTTTGCTGTCCCTTTCCCACCTTTCATGAGCACTTTTTCCTTGTTTGACATTTGTGCGCTCCCAGGTGCCCTCCAGCCACGAGAGCTTTTTAAAATTTTTAGCTGAAACAGCGCTTACTGACTGCGCATTTAACAATGACGCTGTCAACAGGATGAGAGTGATAGCTAGGATTGACTTCATAGTTTTTTTATTCAATCATAGCTAAGGAACAGCACTTTGTATTGTAAAAAGCCGACATCTATTTGTGAAGGAAGAAATTGGCCATGTTTTCTTCGTTGAAAAGGTAGCTTGTCGGCTCTGCCCCGGTAAATGCTTTGAAGTTCTTAATAAAATGAGACTGGTCGAAATGGCCGGAATCTAGTGCCATTTGTACCCATGCCGGATCTTGGTTTTGCATCAAGTCAAATATTTTGTTGAACCTGATAATTCGGGAGTAGTATTTGGGTGATATCCCTACATGCTGATGGAAAAGTCTTTCTAACTGTCTTTCGCTGATACCAACTTCCACCGCAAGCTCGCCGATGTGCCTGGTTCCGCCGCTTTCGAAGATGATTTGCAGCGCCTGTTCAACTCTGGAAGTATCGTTTTGGTACTTCGAGCTTACTGAACTGAACCAACTATCTATTCTTTCGAAAACCTGTGAGCTTTCAGGACTTTGACAAACGATTGATTCAAGCTCCGAAAATTTGCCATTGACTACTTCATGGAAATCAGCCACTTTGTCTGTAAGAGCATGCATCGGAAAGCCAAACAATTTGGCCAGAGCGGTGGGCATCAGCTTGATTCCAATCATGCCATAAGCACCGGTGTTTCTAAGAAAGAAGTGTTTTTTTATTTGTCCGGCGAGAAGGTGCAATGCCTGGGGTTGCCATGCTTTGTAGAGGCAGATTTCGAAGTGCGAGCCATAGTGTAAGATAATCTCCGGGTACCCATCGGGGATGATTTTTTGGGTAGTAATGGTTTTGTCGCCTTCGCTGTCTACCCGCCAATAGCTCTTCACTACTTGTCGCAAATGTGGTGCCGGATCTTGCTTCTTGTATATCATGAATAAATAAAGCTGCCTGGTTTTAAATATAACGGAGGGGCAGCTTTATTAGACCATCATTGTTGATTTATGATTGTCGCAGGCAATTAGAAATCAACGACTGCAAATTCTTCAATTTTCTTCCTTTTTCTCGGAGCCAGTTCTCTCTGTTGGAGGGCTTCGGGCAGGGTCTCATGGCTATCCCGATAGCCAATAGCAATGAGTACTACTGGTTGCAGATTTTCACGGAATTTGAATAATTCTCTGGCCATGATTCTGTCAAATCCACCTATTTGATGCAGCGAAAGCCCGAGGTGAGTAGCTTCAACACTTAAATTACCAACTGCCAAACCCAGGTCATATAATGCTGAATGATTCGTAGTGCCATTGCCGTAAGTAGTACGTGCCATCACCAATAGCAAAACGGGGGCATCTGGCGCCCAGGGCTGGTTGCCTGGGGCAAGTGTCTTCGCCAGGGTATCGTGACTTTTGGTGCCTTTTTGAGCCACCAGTACTTCCCAGGGTTGTTCGTTCATGGCGGAGGGAGCCCAGCGCATGGCTTCAAGAAGTTGGTTGACGGCGCCACGGCTCACCTTTTTTGATGAGAAGGATCTTGGGCTCCACCTATCTTTAATGAGTGGATGGATATCGAAGTCTGTGGGGGTTTCCTTTTGTATTAATGTGGATGTCATGGAGGTATCAATATTTAATGTATATACATATAAATACGATAGTCTCCATGAAAGTTCCACAATGCTCAAAAATAGCCGGTAGGGTGAGAACTCTCTGCAATCACAACCTTCAAAGAGATTGCTATTGCACTTACAGTCACCTGGTTCACGGCAAGTCTTCAGTTTCCACAAGCTTTTTTAACTTGTAGACAGTCAATGGCTTAGATATAAAGTCAGTTACGAATGACAGTTCTTTAATCTTCTCAATTTCATCTCTCAGAATCGTAGAGCTTACCACATATAAGCAGGTATGATGAGTTTGATGGAGGTTTAGTCGTTGATAGTCAGAAAGGAATTGCCAGCCGTTATACAGTGGCATATTCAAGTCCAGCATAATATGGGTTGGATAGCTCTGTGCTTGCTGATCCAAAGAAGACAGATAGGCTAAACCTTCAACAGCACTTTCAAAACTTCTGATTTTGAAATCGCCAGAAATCTCCTCAATCATTTTTTTACAAATGAAATTATTGATCGGGTCGTCATCAATAACAATTAGCTCCTTCATATCCGTAAACTCCATTATCATAGACGTAATGCTGTTTTACTTTAGTAAATATAAAAAAAATAACATTAAGTAAAACATTATCTGAATTCGTATCACAGCTTTATTGATAGCTTAAGAAAAAATTGGCTCGTAAATTTAACCTAAAACGATATAAATAACTTCAAAAAATAACTTCTTATAAAAATTCACCAGAGAGCCACCTTTATTTGTACTTTAAAATCATTTTTTAAAGAGCCATTTATCTCTTGCAAACCGGATCCGGTACTTTTGGTATTCATATAGGAAAACTTTGCCCAGCGGCCCCATATGGTAACCTTATCGGCAATTTTGTATTGAGCAAGCAGGTAAGTTCTGATGCCTTTGCCCGTGTATGCAGGAATAGAAAAGGCATAAAGCACATCTTTTTCATACACATATTGCCGATTGCTATAGTCGTCGGTGTCGAACAAGGCAATGCGTGAGCTGAGCCTCCATTTTGGTAGCGTAAGGTTCAAATCCTGAATGATGGCAAATCCTGTGCTCACCACTTCTTCCTTTTGGTACCTGCTTAGCTGTAGCCGGGATTTGAAACTTAACAGGTGTCCAGTGTCGTGATCAAGATTGAGAATTATGTTTTCTTTTTTGGTTTCAACCGGCACCTGTAAATTATTTGTAAGTACTTCGCCATTTTCGGCCTTGGTTTGATGCCTTAGTTGCACATAAACTTTGGTCAACTTGCTGAAACTGTAAGTGGCCATGGCAAGGTATTCGTTCCCATCTGAAGGAGCGTCGGTATTGTAGCGCAGCCAGGGAAAGCTAAACTTGTCATAATATGCAGTGAACAATAGTTTTGATGCGGCTCGCCATTTGATGCCCCAATAGATGCCTTTCTCATTCACATTTCTCGAGGCCTCTCCAAAAGATCTTGCGTAGAAACTATGAAAATCCCGCTGGTAGTTTCTCGCCACCATGCTGGCACCAAGACTATTGGTAATGCTCACCATAAGGCCGCCAATGGCACCCCATCCTCCGGAGCTAGACCTGGCTGCTTCGCCAAAAAATTGGGTGTTTTGCCAGAGCTTGGAGAAATATAAGCTGCTGATATGGTTAGCTCGGCCGGAAAACTCAAACTGGTTGTACAGTGCAGGCGTTTTTTGAATAGGTGTACTGAATTGGGTGTACAAAGTGTTGAGACCAAATTGAAAAGTGCCGCTTTTGTATTGCAGGTTGCCTCCCACGTCATGCTCCACCACCTGACCTTTGCCATTTATTTCCGATTCGGTTCGGTGGAAGCCTGTGTTGAGAATGGAAGAGATGTAGGCTTCTGGGCCGTCGGTGATGGTGTCTGTTCGCACGGTGCCGTCTTGCCGGAGTCGGGAGGCAATGGCGGTGAGCTCCCATTTTCCGAACGAATAGGTAGCGGCGGCCCCTCGGAAAAAGCCGGTTTCCAGCACGGAGGTGTAAGGGAGCAGACCAGTAGAGTTTCTTTTGACTGTCAGTAGCGTTTCACCACCTTTGCCAGCGGCAAATCCTGCTCCAAACACCAGCCCTTGTCCCATTTGAAGCTGGTAGTCACCAATATTGATGGCCTTGAAATTGCCCTGGTTTTTCACTTGCCCATGAAATGAATAGAAATCAGCACCGTAGGTATGTCTTGATTGGTTCCAGGCCAACTCCTCGCCTGCATCTTTCTCCACTGTGAAACCAAAACTAAAGTCGTTGGGATGACTTACCCGAAAGCGGGCGTAATGCTTGTAGGGGCTTCCGGCATACCTGCTACTCAGATCACCATTGTTGGCGGTATCCGCCTGGGTGTAGCCCCTGGCTGTTTCAAGAGTTCGCTCCGTTCGCAGCAGCAGGTAGTTGTTCTTTTCATTTACCACACGTTGAAAAAGTGACTTCCCTTGTTTGCTGCCTGCTCCCGAAACGGTAACGAAGGGCCTGATATTTCTGATTGTAGCCAGATCAAAATTGGGTACGGCTTGTAGCTCATAAAGGGAAAGAAGAGGCCCGTTAAGCTTCCGGTAGTTGAGCAGGCTTTCTATTTGAATCGGACTTAAAATATAAAAAGACGACAAATCTTCGAAAGTGGCAAGATTGATGTCTATCGGGCTGGTATAGAGCTGGAACAAGGACTCATACAAGTCGTCGTAGTTTACGTCTTCGTCCTGTATGGCAAAGAGCTCTTGTACGAAGGCATATAGATCGATGTCCTCTGCAGGTGGTTCAGGCGGCAACTGCTGTGCATGTAGCTGTAAGCAACACAAGAGGCAAAAGGCAATGCCTGTCAGGCTATTTTTTAGGGGCGAAAGCATAAATCACTGACATTTGGTGCAGTTCTCCCAATCTTGCATCATTCCTGAAGGCGTAGTCTATTTGAAATTTGCCCGGCTTAAACCCAAGGCCGAAGCAGGAAATAAAGGGGCCGGTGCTGAAACCGGTTCTCAGCGCAAGCTGGGGAATGATGAAATACTCCATCCCTGCTCTTGCTATCGGCTTGTAGTTGATGTCTTTGGATACTTCCATATTGACCATGAACGCCGTAATGGGCCGGTACGACACCCCAAGCTTCATCACAGTCGGCACCCTTTCACCAGTGCCGGGCACCAGCTTTGATTGGGTGAGGTTGTAAATATGTGCGCCCAGGTGCCACTGCTTGTTGATTGCCGCTATGCCACCCAGGTCAACTACCAATACGCCCCTGGTGCCAATGGTGGGGATGTTGTACTGCACATAGCTAAGACCTCCACCAAGGCTCACAAACCCAATTTTATTGGCCACTTTTAAACTTGCCAACTGCTCTGTGTAGAGTTTGCCACCGAACCGATAAAAGCCTACACCGGTGGTGAACTTTCCAAAAGGAATGGAAGCACCTGCGCCCATCACTTGAAAATCTTCTATTCGATAACGATTTTCATAACTTGCAAAGACGCCTGGTGAGTTTGCCTGAGCCAGCCCGGCTGGGTTGTTGAAAAGACTGAACTGATCGGTGAGCGTAGAAGAGGTGGTTCCCAGGGCGGCGCTTCTGGCACCCAGGGAGTAATCGCCGGCCTGACCAGCTGCCCTAAGTGCGAGAAAAACAATACATACAGAGAGTAAAAGCTTTTGAACCATCGTATTAATCTAGCTAAAGCTCTCTCTTTTGCAAAATTATGTGGAGGTTAAAACAAGATTGGCGTGCCTAAATCATTGAAGTTAAATGTTCTAATAGGGCTCATTACTTTTAATTTATCGCTTTTTGCGCAGCCTGTAGTAGAGAAATACCCTACTGGGAGTATTAAAAGTGAGGGGATATTAGACGAGCATCGTAAGCAAGGAGAGTGGGTGTTTTACTACCCGTCGGGAACGAAGAGCGCCACTATCAATTACAGCCTTGGCCAGCTCGATGGCCTGGCGATGTACTATTATCCCGATGAAACTATCATGGCTAAAGAGACCTGGGAAGATGGACTGCTCACTGATTCAGCCTTCTATTATCATGAAAACGGGCAGCTTGAGAAAAAGGGAGTCTATGAGGACGGTTTGTACAAGGGGCAATGGGTTTTTATGAACGACCAGGGTGTTCTGATTCGTAAAGGTACCTATGAAAATGGGCTGCCGAACAGGAGTTGGACGTCTTATTATGATGATGGTACTATTTGGCAGGAAGGAGCTTATACCGAGGGCTTGGAAAGCGGTTTGTGGAAGTTTTATAGAAAAGATGGCTCTTTGGAGTATGAGGGCCACTATGAAAATGGAGCACGGGTGGGGGAGTGGTTTTTGGTCAATAGAAGGGGGAAGAGAAAGCTCGTGGTTTTTGAAGAAATTGAGGAGAGTAATTGAAGGCTTGGCTATGAAAGCTTATTACAGTTCTGCCTTGAAGTTGAGGAAGAAATGAAAGTCTCCCTGGCTGTTATAGGAGTATTCCGTTCGTACGACAAAATCGTAGAAAGAAACCAGGTCGAGGCCAGTGCCGACGCCATAAAGCAGCTTGTTGCTCAAGCGGGTGTTGAGTTCATAGTTCGGGTAGTTTTGCACGTAGCCCAGGTCAAAAAACACTTTTGCGTATAGAGCGAGCGGTAGTTTCTGAAACTGAGGGATCAGCATGATTTTGCTAATGTCTTTCGTAGTCTTGAAAATCTCTTTTTTGAAAGTGTTTTTACTCAGTACATACCTTGGCCCTTCCACCACGTTGAGTTCGAAGCCTCGCACATAATTTCGGCCGAATCCCAGACTTTGGTTCAATGAGTAGGGCTGGCTTGAGGGGCCCGAGACTAGGCCGGTAAGGCCTGTGGCAAAGTAGAACCCTTTACCCATATCCCAGAATTTAGCATAGAGCAATTTTCCGCTCCAAAGGTTAACATCTGACTTATTGCTGAGACCGTCCTTTTCACCTATGAAGGATATATAGTAGCCCTTTAAAGGATAATTTCGGAAATCTCTCCTGTCTCTTAAAAATTGATATTTTAGATGAACGAACTGTTGTTGCTCCTTATTGATGCCAAAGTAGTTTGGGTTTAGCTGCCGTATTGTGTCGGCTGCCTGTAGCTTTTGATATCCAACAGTGAAGTAGTGAAAGTTGTAGAAGGCATTTCTGTAACTATACTGGAGGTAGGTATTGAATCGGTTCTGTATCAAGTCTTCCGACCGGATAAAGGTGGGTATGTGGTTATCTGTTTGGTAGGCCACATTCTTCGACTCGTTGTAGGAGGCGCCGGTTGTAAAACCATGACGCTGCCGTTTGTCGAAATAGGGAATGCTGTAAGTAATATCAAATTGCCTTGTAAAACCGAACTGGGCTATTAGCCGCAGTCGGTCATTCATGCCCCGCAGGTTGTACTGGTCAACCCTTACACCATAGTTGACTCTACTAAAATCCCGCCCCCGGTTTGTCCACCAGTCGTTAAAATTACGGTCGGCTAGCTGAAAGATAGGGGCAGGGAAGAAGTACCAGCGCTCTTCCACTTTCACCAGCACACTCCCTATTCCGGGGGCTGTTTCAAGCAGGGTCACATCCACGGTGTTAAACAGCCGGGTGTTAAAAATCTTTTGTTTGTCCAGCTCCAGGGTAGTAGCCAAAGTAGTTGAATCGTAGATGCCATTCTCTTCGATGCTCAGCTCCCGGGTAATGATCGACTTGCGGGTTCTTTTATGGCCGATAATGTAGATTTTCTCGACCTTGATAAAACGCTGCGGAATGGTGTCCGCAGCAACCGTCTTATTTTTTTTACCTGAATCCTGAGCAGCCGAAGGCAGGCAGCTGAAAAATGTCAGCGCAAAAAAGCAGGCAATCGCAAATGCATTGATTTTCAGCTGCATTACCGGTTCATCCTTTCCTATATTCCTTTTCTGTGGCAGCTTCATTTCACGGACAGACCCCAATTTCCCTTTATTTGTTGTAGTTCAGATTCTATAATGGAGAAAATTAAATAAAGAAACCTCAAACTTAGTTACTCTGCCAAACAAGTCCTCATTAATGCCGATATTTAAGGTGAAAAGGAAGTGTTTCAGGCTGGGGAATATTTTGGCCGGACTGATTGTTGTATAGGAAATCTAAGACATGGGAGGCAGGACATCTTTTCGAAAGCTGGGTATTTGGTTGGCTGTTTTGCCTATCAAGTTTTATCAGTATAGTATTTCGCCACTGTTTCCATCGGCCTGCCGCTACGCACCCACCTGTAGTGAGTATGCCAAAGAGGCCATTACCAAACATGGTCCTTTCAAAGGTGGTTGGCTGGCCGCAAAGCGGATTGGCAAGTGTCACCCCTGGGGAGGAAGCGGGTACGACCCGGTGCCCTAGGACGCTGCGTTGCTATTGAGTAGTGAGAACCAAACTGGACCTGGCACCTAGTGTTCGCACGCCGCCCGACCGCTCCACCTTGCCCTGGACGAATGTTTCTCTAAATCTCTCCGGTATTCCAATCGATATTTTTTTCGAAGACAAGTTGTGATAAACCAAAGCATGCATTTCTCTCAGCTTTCGGCTAAACGCCAGGATATTGCCCTCTTCCAGTGGCAGGCTCTCAATGGCTCCCAATGAAAATAGGTCTGTCTTCTTCAACGCAATAAGTTGCTTGTAAAGATTGTAAATGGAGGTTTTATCAGTCTTCTGCTGCATCGCCGGAACAACTGTTTCGGCAGTTGAGAATCGGGGCGTTATCCAGCGGGTTCGGTATGAGTCTCTTTCGGTTTCGTCCCACAACATTGGCTCCCTTATGTGTTCGTCCGGCTTCATGCCCAGCATGCCCAGCTCCTCGCCGTAGTATATGAATGGAATGCCCGGAAGTGTGAACAGGATGCAAGCAGCCAGCTTTATCTTGTCCATCTTGCCGCCCAGAACGGACGCTGTCCTGTTCTGGTCGTGATTGCTAAGGAAGCTTGCTTCCAGAAAATGTTCGTTATGCGCTTTAAACCATGGCAACGATTCGTTTATTATGTCTACCAGCCGCTGACCTTCACTTATTTTGTAGGAGTTGCCCACCACCGCTGCCGCTCTCTGTTGCCTGTTCTTCACAGATTCAAGAATGCTTTGAGCCCGATCAAAATTGAATAGTGAAGAAAACCCTGCTGCGTAAGGGGAGGCGCTTTTGGCATCGGACCATACTTCGCCAATGAGATAGACATCGGGCTTCACCGACTGCATTTGTGCCCTGAATGCTTTCCAAAACGCATGAGTGTCGGCTGCTCTATCGTCTGGGAAAATGTGCTTAGCTGCGTCCATTCTGAAGCCATCAACGCCCACTTCCGACAGCCAGAATTTGCCAATGGCATATACCTCGTTCCTTACCGCTGGGTTGTCATGATTCAGGTCGGGCATGTCACTATTGAAAAACCCATAGTAGTATTGCGCTGTTGAGTCTTTTGTGCTGATTGGGTGCCATTGCCGGATGTTGTCCGAATCTGCTGAGGTTTCCTTCTTCTCTATTTGCTCTGCCACATTCTCTTTGTCTGACCAGATGTAATAGTCACGGTACTTTGCGTGGATGCCCGTGCGGGCATTCAAGAACCATGGGTGCTGAGAGGAGGTGTGGTTGATGACAAAATCGATGATTACATTGATACCACGACGATGGGCTTCGTGAACGAAGTTTTTGAAGTCGTCAATTGTGCCGTAGTAGGGATGGACGGAATAGTAGTCGGTCACATCATACTTGTGGTAGCTGGGCGAAGGGCAAATGGGCATGAGCCAGACGGCAGTGATGCCAAGCCCTTGCAAGTAGTCCAGTTTGGTAGTCATCCCATTGATGTCACCAATGCCATCGCCGTTGGAGTCGGCAAAGGACTGCACAAAAATCTCGTAGAAGATTGCTTGGGTGTAGGACAATTTTGTCTGTAGAGGTTAAAGGCGCAATTTGCTAAAAACTGGGTACTTATTTAGTCCGATGGATCATCGGGCCACAACAGGCCAGCTTTAGATTCAAACGTATTTATTTACCACCCTTTTCAAGCCATCTGTAAGGAGCGAAACGTTGAAATTGATGATCAAACCAACACTTTTTTTTGCTAACTTCATATAGGTTAAAACCTGCGCAAGGGCAATAGGAGGTAATTCTGTTACAGCTTTTATTTCTACTATGATTTGCTTCTCCACAAAAAGGTCAATTCTGTACCCACATTCCAGAACGACACCGTCATAAATCAATGGCATCGGCTTTTCCTTTTCAACATAAAGCCCGGATTTAACTAATTCGTAGTAAAGACATTCTTGATAGGAAGATTCAAGCAGGCCCGGGCCCAGCGCTCTATGCACTTTTATAGCGCAGCCGATGATCTTTTCAGTTAGTTGGTTGTCAGTCATAGTTTTGTGAATAAGTAGTGATTATTTTACACGATAATTTAACATTATAAAGTTTATATTTGCTTTTTTATTCAAAGTGAACGCCACTTTAAAGCTACGAAGACTCTTTATAACTCACTTATCTTTATTGTGAAGGCAAGAAAAAGACCACCACAGAGAAAAGGAATGGACACAGAGGGAAGTCATCTACTTCAGGTTTGGTTTTGGCTGCACAGCAGGTAAAATCTCTGTGCAACTCTTTTTAACTCTGCGGTAGAAATAAAAATAAAGAGGAACCACCGAAGAGAAAGGGGAGTGACACAGAGGAGAGCCTCCGGCCTCAGGTTCTGTTTTGGCTGCACAGCAGCTAAAATCTCTGCGCTACTCTGCTATCTCTGTGGTGGGGAAAATGTGGTAGTAAAATTCCAGGTACTTACTGAAATAATCCCAGGTATATCAGCACTCCTCAACCGCAGTGCATCAATTGCCTTCTGCCTCGCTGTCACTAGTTGTGTAGAAGCTAACCAAGTTCCTCCAGCTCCTCCTCAAACCCTCCCGATAAAATAGGAAACCGGCACCACGTCCGTGGGTCCACGTTGAAATCGTCGAGGTGGAAGGCGGGGGCGATGCGCTCTCTTTTCCATTGGTTACGGCTCCACAGGCGGAAGAAGCGCTTGATGTGTTGCTTCAATAACGCATCGGGCTCTAGCTTCAGCATTTTCACTATTTCGAAAACTTCCAGAGGTGACTTCCGGTTGCGGATGCCTTCCCGTTCTATGGCTACCAACACGTGGTAAGGCATCAGGTCAGTTTCATCGCTCTGGTGCTGCTCTTTAGGCCGCAGTTCGGCTGTTGGTGTAAGGCTGTTCACTCTTCTCAAGCCTTCGTAGCCAAGCTCCCTTTGCGCCCACTTGAGCCATTGTTTTACAAACTCCTTGTCAACAGCGGCAATGGGCGCCAGGCTGCCACTAGTGTCGCCGTCCATGGTGGCATAACCCACATCGCCTTCACTGCGGTTGCTGGTGGTGAGTAGTAGCGCATTGGCAATGTTCGCCAGCATCCAGATAATCGGTGATCGGGCCCGGGCTTGTATGTTCTGCAAAGCAATGTCGTCCTTTTCCCAGGTAAGCTGCCGACCCAGTGCCTTTTCCACCTTTTCTCTGTAGCCCCTTACTTCGTCGTCGATCTGCCATTGGAAGAAAGTGGCTCCGATGCTTTCTGCCAGCTCTTTGGCGGAATCGAAAGTATCGTCGGAGCTATTCACCGTGCCCTGGTAGGCCGTTTGCAAAATGCTATGGACAATTGTCTTTCTGTCGTTTGGCAAAGAGGATGGCAACCCCAGCATTGTTTTGAAGGCATCGAACCCCAGCTCTTCAGTGCCTCTTCTGACCATTTCGGCCACCAGCACAGCGCAGGTAGATGAATCGGCGCCACCGGAAAGTGACAGCACAAAACCCTTGCTGCGGCTCTTTCTCATGTAGTCAAACAAAGCCAACGAAGCTGCCTTTGGAAACTCTTCATTTTGATCCGCTATTGGCTTGATCGCCTGACGTTCCGACCGCTCAGGGTTGCTGAAGTTGACCTCACAGGTCTGCAGCTTCCAGCTTACAAACGAAAGTCGCTGCCCATAAGAAAGTAGCTCTCCATACTGCGCTAGTATCACATCACCATCGTACACCATGCGCCCCGCCTCATTGCCCAATAGGTTGCAGTAGAGGTAGGCCACATTGAATTTCTTCGAACTCTCAACGACCAGGTTTTGCCTGAAGCTGGCTTTACCAAAGGCAAAATGACTGGCGCTTGGGTTGAGAATAAGCGCTACGCCTTTTTCCATATGATGGCAGGCTGGTCGCACGTCATGCCAGGCGTCTTCACAAATCTCAAAACCCAGGTGTACGTCTTTCAGGTGAAAGGTGAGCTCGCCTATAGGATAAGCCTTGCCATCAACTTCAATGGTATCACTGGTAGAAGGGGGCCATGGGGTAAACCAACGGGGCTCGTAGTGAACACCTTCGTTGGCCAGAGTTTGTTTGGCGTAGAAGCCCTGGATTTGACCATCGACTATATAGCAGGTGCAGTTGTATACTTTGTTCTGATGACGCACAGGCAAGCCAAGCGCTACGGCTAGTCCGTCACACTTCGGGGCTATTTCGAGCAAGATTTCCATGGCTCTGGTTGGCAGCCATTTGCTCAGAAAGAGGTCTTCACAGCCATAGCCTGTAATGCACAGCTCGGGCAGGCAAAGCAACTCTACGCCTTCCTTTTTCGCTTGTGCGATGCAGGCCAGCATATTGGCTTTGTTGTTTTTCCAGTCTAAAGGGATTTGGTTGACGGTAGCGCCACCCAGCTTGAGTGTTTTCATTCGTTCATTCAGTACCAGATAAGGTGTGTTTGGTAGGGGAGGATTATCAATTGAAAACGAGTGTCAGTCTGAGCCTGTCGAAGACCGATTCAAACACCAATTCTATGTTTCGACAAGCTCAACATGACATTCCTGTGAAGCTCGCTGCCCTCATCCATCAAGCACGTCCTTAAAACAAGCCGAAGTTATGGCAGGTTTAGCATTTCGCAAGTTTTTTGAGCGGCATCTTGCTCGGCTTTTTTCTTGCTCAACCCAAATCCTTTGCCGAAGGGTTCTTCATCCACCATCACAAGTGCTTCAAACTTGCGTGGAAAGCTGTCCTGATTGAGCTCGGTAATTTCGAACCGAATGTCCCTGTTTTCCTTTTGGGCCCATTCTATGACTTTGCTTTTGTAGTTAGGGTTGTTTCGAACAATATGATGTATGTCGAAGTGGTTTTTCATCAGCTTGTTCATCACAAACTTGCGGCAGAACCGGTAGCCTCTGTCGAGGTACACAGCGCCAATGAGTGCCTCCAGGGTGTCGCCGTATATCGACTTATGACCTACACCGTTACGGCCTCCCCCTTCATATTCTATGATCTCCCCAATGCCCAGCTTTCTCGCAAGGTCATTGAGGCTCTCCCGGTTCACAATGCGTGACCTGATCTCAGTGAGGAAGCCCTCGTCTTTGAAAGGGTATTTATTAAAGAGATACTCTGCCACAATCATGCCCAGCACTGCGTCCCCAAGGTACTCCAGCCTTTCGTTTGATTCCTTGAAACCGTTATTATTTTCTTTGGCAGCAGAACTATGGATCACCGACAGCCTGTACAACTGGATATTGATCGGAGAGTAGCCGACAATGGTTTTGACAGCTCTGCTTAGGGAGCGTTCCTTTTCTGTGTAAATTGTAAAGACTGACTTGAGACGCCTGACCAGATTCAGCACTATCCCTCGTATTTACGGAAGATGATGGAGGTGTTGTGGCCGCCAAAACCAAAAGTGTTGCTTAGTGCGATGTCGATTTTGCGTGCCTGTGCCTTGTTGAATGTGAAATTCAGCTTGCTGTCCAGCTCTTCGTCGTCAGTGAAGTGATTGATGGTAGGAGGAACGAGCTGATGTTGAATGGCCATGATCGAAGCCACTGCTTCAATAGCTCCAGCAGCTCCAAGTAAGTGCCCTGTCATGGATTTGGTTGAGCTGATGTTGACATTGTAGGCATGGGATCCAAACACTTCTCTTATCGCCAGCGTTTCGCCTTTGTCGCCAAGTGGTGTAGAGGTACCATGAACGTTGATATAATCTACGTCTGTAGTTTTGATGCCGGCATCTCTTAAAGCGTTGATCATCACATTCTTTGCTCCCAAGCCTTCAGGATGCGGAGCAGTAATGTGGTAAGCATCGGACGACATGCCGCCGCCAATAAACTCAGCGTAGATTTTTGCACCACGGGCTTTGGCATGCTCCAGTTCTTCAAGAATGATACATGCCCCTCCCTCGCCTAATACAAACCCGTCCCTATCTTTGTCGAACGGACGGGATGCCGTGGCAGGGTCATCGTTGCGCTCAGAAAGAGCCTTAAGTGCGTTAAATCCGCCCACACCCGCTTCACACACTGTGGCTTCAGAACCGCCGGAAATAATCACGTCGGCATGGCCTAGTTTAATATAATTGAGCGAGTCGATGAGGGCGTTGGTAGCAGAGGCACAAGCAGAAACTGTAACGAAATTGGGCCCTCTGAACCCGTAAGTGATGGAAATGTAGCCGGCAGCTATGTCGGCAATCATTTTGGGAATAAAGAATGGGTTGAATCTGGGTGTTCCATCGCCACGTGAAAAGTCAGTGACTTCGTCTTGAAAAGTTTTGAGGCCTCCGATGCCGGCACCCCAAATCACTCCAACCCTGTCTTTGTTTACTTTTTCCAGGTCAAGACCTGAATGTTTGATGGCCTCTTCACTCACTATAAGTGCATACTGAGTGAAGGGGTCCATCTTTCTTGCATCCTTTCTATCGAAATGATTGAGAGGATCATAGTTTTTTACCTCGCAGGCGAACTTTGTTCTGAATTTTTCGGCATCAAACCGGGTAATAGGGGCCGCACCACTTACTCCATTGGAAAGTCCTTTCCAATATTCTTCGAGGTTATTGCCGATGGGGGTAAGCGCTCCAAGACCTGTAACTACTACTCTTCTGCCATTCATAAAAGGGTGTCCGCCGGGTTGAGATTTATTTTGCGTTTTCTTCGAGATATGTAATTGCTTGTCCTACAGTGGTGATATTTTCGGCTTGATCATCAGGAATAGAAATATTGAACTCCTTTTCGAACTCCATGATAAGTTCTACTGTGTCAAGAGAATCAGCACCCAAGTCGTTGGTGAAGCTTGCCTCAGGAGTAACTTCAGATTCTTCTACCCCAAGCTTATCCACGATGATAGCCTTAACTTTTTGTGCAATTTCAGACATTTTTTTAATGTTTAGTTAGTAAAAAACACTGCAAAGAAATAGATATTCCCCAATAATGTCAAACAAATTCGTTCAATCTTAATTTTAGCTAAAGATAGCAAAAAACGGTTCGGAAAGGGCTTTTTTGGGCTGAAAATGAATGGGTTACCTGAACTTAAAAGTGAGTGCGTAAGCCTGGGGAAAACATTGCTTTAATAGCCTGAAGGTGCCTTAAAGCGACACTTTAGCAAGCTGGAGAATTGTTGGAGTGTTGCAGGTTGCATCCTCTTGTTGCTTCCTTTGCATGGTATGCCTGCTGCTAGTTTCGAATGGGGCGGTGCGCCATTGATTACCCTCAGGGAGTAAAAAAGATTTGACAGCCGGTGTTTTTTCGACGTTGAATTTGCCCTTTTTGCCTTTATGGCTACCGCAATAACGCTAACTTTGTGTTGGTAAACGCTCCGCCGCCTGTCACATAATAGTGAAATGTGCGCTATACTCACAGGCTGGGCCGAAGAGGTGATGCCGAATAGAAATGACCAAAATTCCGGAAGCCACAGGTGAAGAGCAAAAAGTTACATATTGAATACAATTATGACTTCACGCTGCTTGGCCTGGCCACTTCCGCCAGGGAGTATAAGCTTGCCTGGCATATTAATAGTGCGCTTGGTGTGAGACTGGTAAAACAGCAGGAACTCAGTGTGGAATTTCTCAATGATCGTGAAATCACCATTTCACACTTTTTATTTAAAACGGAATACAGTACTTTTCGGCTCCTTAAGAATAAGAGCCTGGCAGGTGCCGGAAAATCCGGCTTTTTACTAGCTGAGCTGGCTCACTTCGATTATCTCATAATGATTAATGACGACGGCGGATTTTTTGATCCTGATGGTACCCTTACGGCTCTGAAAAGCATACCCGTGGTAGAGTATCTGGCCTCAATTAATATCAATAAACTGAAAGAAAAGGAAAATCTTATATTTGAATAACACTCATGGAAAGCTCACCAATTTTTAATAAGACGAAAATCATAGCCACCGTAGGGCCTGCCTCTAACAGTAAGGACATGCTGAAGAGCCTTATACAGACGGGGGTAGATGTTTTTCGTCTCAACTTTTCCCACGGTTCGCATGAAGACCACCTTAAGGTCATTAAGCTGGTAAGGGAACTCAACGAGGAAATGGGTACGCATGTGGCTTTGCTACAAGATCTTCAGGGGCCTAAGATTCGTACCCGTGATATGGAGAATGGGGGCGTAGAAATTGTGCCGGGTCAGGAAATCATTATCACCACAAGAAAGCTGGTAGGTAATGCTCAGATTATCAGTACGACCTATACAGGTATTTGTAACGATGTGAGCATTGGAGACTCTATCCTTATCGACGACGGCAACCTGGAGCTGAAAGTGTTGGCTACTTCCAGCGACGAAGTGAAGTGTCAGGTAGTATACGGTGGCATTTTGAAGTCAAAAAAAGGCATCAACTTGCCTAATACGCCAGTGTCCGCCCCGTCGCTGACTGAAAAGGATGAGGAGGATTTGTATTTTGGTTTGGAGCATGAGGTTGACTGGATAGCACTTTCATTTGTTCGGAAAGCGGAGGATGTACTTGACCTGAAAGAAAAGATAAGGAGGAAAGGCGGCACTTCTCGGATCATCGCCAAGATTGAAAAGCCGGAAGCGCTCAAAAATATAGACGCTATTATAGAAGCAGCCGATGGCCTGATGGTGGCACGTGGCGACTTGGGTGTGGAGATTCCTATGGAAGACGTACCGTTAGCTCAGAAGATGATGGTAAGCAAGTGCAACAAGGCGGCAAAGCCTGTGATTATTGCTACTCAAATGATGGAGAGCATGATCGAAAACCCAAGGCCTACCAGGGCTGAGGCGAACGACGTGGCCAACGCCGTGATGGATGGCGCTGACACGGTGATGCTAAGTGCAGAGTCAGCTTCAGGCAAGTTTCCGGTGCAGTCGGTAAAAAGCATGGTGAAGATCATCACCTCCATTGAGCAGGGCACCGACGTAATGTTCAATAAGTTCTCTGAAAGTAACGACGACTCTGCCACACTTGTGAACGACAAGCTGGTAAGAGCTGCCGCACGTTTGAGCGCCAACATCGATGCCAAAGCTATTTTGGGAATGACAAAATCGGGATACACAGGTTTCAGACTATCGTCGCACAGACCTAAGGCGAATATCTTTATATTCACTGATGACCGAAAGATCTTGAATACCATGAATCTTGTTTGGGGTATCCGTGGGTTTTATTACAACCAAAGGGTTGGCGCTGAAGAAACATTGAAGCACCTGGAAGACATCCTCATAGATAAAGGCTTCTTGCACAAAGGCGACACCGTGGTGTACACAGGTTCACAGCCACACCACTGGGAGAACCGCACCAACATGATGAAGGTGGATGTAATCGAGTAATATTGATTGTTAATAGATGATGTGAGAGCCACCGGAGAGTTTCGGTGGCTTTTTTGACCCTTTGTATGGAGCTACTCTGCTCATTTCAAGCCGACGCCACTGGTATATTCCGCCTGGCGTTCATACTCCTCCCACCACCAGTCGGACATGTGCAGTCGCCGGTATTTTGACTTGGTACGCTTTTCCATCCTTCATGGTAATTTCTGAGATAGCCAGCCAGAAAAAAAAACGAATTCTTACTTTTGGCTTTATCAAAAACTCAATACCATGTTAAAAAACTTACTCTTCTGCGGTCTTGCCTTTGTGTCGCTGGCGTTAAATGCACAAACCTCCAACCTCCCATACTATCAAATCCCTGACTACCCGGCTTCCTATGGCCCTGGCACTGTTGCTGCCCGCATGGTAGACGGCCTGGGCTTTCGCTACTACTGGGCTACAGAAGGGCTGCGCCCTGAAGACCTGGCCTGGAGCCCCGGCGAAGAGGCTCGCAGCAGTATGGCTACTGTAAAGCACATTCACGGCCTCAGCCAGGTGATTGTGAATGCTACCCGCAAGCAACCCAACGTTGGCGGAGAGCCTGCGCCCGAAACTTTCGAGGCGTTGCGCAAGGCTACGTTGCTTAATATTCAGGAGGCCAGCCAAAAACTGCTTACTGCCAGTGCGGCAGATCTGGAAAGCTACCAGATGGTGTTTGGCAGTGGAGACAAAGCGCAGGTATATCCTTTTTGGAATGTGATCAACGGCCCTATTGCCGATGCCTTGTGGCACGTAGGTCAAGTGGTTACCTTCCGTCGTTCGTCGGGCAACCCGCTGCCCAAGGGAGTAGGGGTGCTCGAAGGGAAGAAGTTTGAGTAACTAAAGAGGTTACTCTCTACATCCCTGCAGATGTAACCTCTTTAGTTTTTGACGTATCGTCTTCGAAGATTAAAGAAGTTACTATTTTCTTTGGGGCAGAGTAACCTCTTAAACTTAATGCTATTTACCAAAGAGGTTATTCTCTACATCCCTGCAGATGTAACCTCTTTAGTTTTTGACGTATCGTCTTCGAACATTAAAGAGGTTACTACTTTCTTGGGGGCAGCGTAACCTCTTTAATTTGCCGCAGAGTAACCTCTTTATTCCGATACCCCCAGCCCCAGCTGCACAATTGGCTTCGCCGCCTTATGGTGCTCTTCGTCGAGCTCGTCTACTATTTCTATGTCGGCAATTCGGTGGATTTTGGTTTCTTCGCCCAACAGGCACGTGACAAGGTGGTTCACAGCCGCAAGCAGGGTGTTGTCGTCGAGGTGCGGGCAGTTGCCCGCCTCTATGAGCAGGGTGTGTTGTCTTCCGCTCGCAGGTATCAGCACATAGTGCCAGGGATTGGCATCTACCGGCTGTTGGTTCATTTCTTCGTCGTAGACCGTGAAGTTAAAGTCTTGTTTCTTTGGCTGATGGGCCGGGTAAAACTCCCAGTCAGCCAGGTCAGGGGCCTGCTCCACAATGGCCTTGGTTTGCTCCAATAGGTCGGGATCGCCGTTAGGAGAGATAGTCAGGCTCCAAGGGTGGTGCATGCCTTTCTCAATGTCCCACGTGAAGGTGCCAATGGCCAGGATGTGCTGGTCGAGGGAGCTAACTATGTATTCACGATCAGGGTGGGAGGGGTTAAGCAGCACGGTGCGGATGCGGCCAAGGTTGTCTTCGAACCAGGACCAGAAGGCGAAGATGTTGTTGTTGGAGGACATGGGCGAAGGGTTGAAGATCTGAGTATTTGAAGAATTGAGGATGCGAAAGTACGGATTTGGAGGTTACGGATTGAAGGTATTTGAAATTTCTGATTAGAAATCCCTTTTAGCCTTTCGGGCGTCTGACGATTGCCGACGCAAAAAAGCCTGCGCTATCATACCGACGCCAGCTCCGGTCTCCCGTCTTCCAGCTTCTGTCTCCCTTTAAGTCTTTCGGGCGTCTGATGATTGCCGATTCAGAATGCCAGCGCTATCGTTCCGCCTGCTTCGGACTTCGGTTTCCTGTCTTCCGGCTTCTGTCTCCCGTCTTCCCATCTTCTTAGCCTCTGGCGCAAGAGGGCTACTGCTGCTGCTGTATCTGTTGGTAGCGCTGGAAAGAATTGACGTCGGGCGTAGCGGTAGCTTTAGCGATTTCTTCCAGGGCCAGGTCTTGGTTTACTTTTGGCCCTCCTTCATATTCTACCGATACCGCTACTTCCAGGGTGTGGTCTGCTGCTCCTTTGTAGGTGCCTTTCACTGGTGAGCAGTCCACAAAGCTGCGGCCTATGGCCAGGCGCACGTGCAGGTCGTTAACCAGGCAATTGTTGGTAGGGTCAATGCCCACCCAGCCATGGTCGGGGACGTAGGCTTCCACCCAGGCATGGGTAGCACCTTCGCCCCTCATACCATTTTTATTGGGACACACATAACCGCTCACATAGCGGGCCGGAATAAAGAGCTGACGCAACATCACAAGCAACATGTGCGCAAAATCCTGACAAACGCCAGACTTCAGTTTCCAGATTTCATCGAGGGTAGTTTCCACAGTGGTTACACCTTTGATATAACTGAAATTGCTAAACACATACTCGCTAAGGTTAAGTGCGGCTTGTAGTGGAGTGGCGTTTTGTTTCTTGACCGACTCAATCATTGACATCACTTCAGGAATCGCCTGAAAGTTTTCCTGCCTGAGAAAGTCGATGTAAGGCACATGATTCGATATGTTGTAAAGGTGCTTCCATTGCTCATCGGCTGGGCTTTCGTCGGCAACCTCCGGTGCTTTCTTTGTTTCAACCTCCAGAATAGAATCGATCAGCAGCTGCAAGTGTGGCTCAGCGAAAGCAAAGGAGCCCACGTTGTTGCCGTAATAGTCTTTGTGCACATACACTTCCGGGTTGCCGGTAATGATCACTTGATGCTGGAGAACCTCCTGATGATCGTCCTGAATAGGATAGAGCATGATTTCGTTGGCACTGTTCGTCGCCGAGGTGGTGTAGGTGTATTTGGTCAGGTGGCGGATGTTGAACTTGGGCATAAAGGAATTGCTAATTTGAAATTCAGGGTTTGACAATTTCGGATTGGAAGTTACAAATTTGATGTTAAAGAATAGGAAGTTGCTGATTTGAGATTTCTGATTTAGCCACTTTTATGTCTCCGACTTTCGCCTGTCTTCCGCCTCCTACCTTCCAACTTCCTCTAGCTATACGCAAAGCAATACTGGTTCAGCTTGCTGCTAATGTCCGACAAGTCCTTTTTAATATCTGCCAGATAGGTATGTAGTCCCATGGCCTCAATATCGTTGAGCGTAGAGTAGCGTACCTTACTGCGCAGCTTGCCTATTTCGAAATTGAGTTCATCAAAGCTTGCTTTGTCAAGGTAGGCACTGAGCTGCTCGAAGTTGCGGTGGAGGTGATCCAACGAGTAGATGACAGACCTTGGAAAATGCGTATTCAACACAATTTGATGAACCACATTGCGGGCCTCAAACCCTGATTGGTAGTTTTTTAGGTAAAGCTTATACCCCGACACCGACATCAGCAGGTACTTCCAGTAGAGCGTGTCGTAAGCTTGTGTGTCTTCTGCCGACATACTGCCAAGTTTTACATCAAGGATATCGATAGACTGCAGTGCTCTTTCCAAAAACTTACCGAGCGACATGAAACAGTAACCGCTGCCTCTCGACATGGTAATGTCTACGGTGCCATAATAAACCAGGCACTGCTTTACCATCAGGTCAATGACCGAGATAGCGTCGCCTTGCGCCAGGCTGTTGATGTGGCGTTCGTCCCTGATAAGGTGATAGAAGTCGTTGAGGCATTGCCAGACCTCTATAGTGACATTGTCCTGCACAGAGCGGGCATTCTCCCTGGCGTGGATCACTATGTTTTGTACGGAGTTGCCATTTTCCTTGTCAAGGATCATGTAACGCAACACCTCACTGCTTTCGTTGGCCAACTCAATAATCGCAGGCCCTTCCAGATAGGTGAACACCTTCAGCACCGGCTGCCAGCTAAAGTCGCTGAGGTTGTCCTGCGACGAATTGTAATTCACTTTCAGCATGCGGAGAATGCCGTCGGAGCGCTCCATGTAACGAGCCATCCAAAAAAGTGAGTCTGCTACTCTGCTAAGCATATATTTGTTCTCTAAAGTGTTTTACCAATTTAATAATTAAGCCAATACCCAGGTGTCCTTGCTGCCACCGCCCTGTGAGGAGTTCACCACCATGGAGCCTTCTTTTAAAGCAACTCTGGTGAGTCCACCGGGCACTATTTCGATGCCTTCAGGGCCAAACAATGCAAACGGGCGCAAGTCGACACGTCGTGGTGTTAGTTTGCCATTAATATAGCAGGGGGTGGTGGAAAGACTGATAATTGGTTGTGCAATGAACTGTCTTGGCTCTTTGATCACCGCTTTCTTATAGTCCTCAATTTCCTTTTCTGTAGCGGAATTACCCATCAACATATCGTAGCCACCTGAGCCATTGGTCTTTTTGATCACCATAGAGGTGATGTTGTTGAAAACATGCTCGAGCTGTTCGGGGTCTGCGCAATGATAGGTCGGCACATTGCTGAGGATGGGTTCCTCGTTAAGGTAGTACTTGATCATGTCAGGCACAAAGGTGTAAATGGCTTTGTCGTCGGCTACCCCATTGCCTACTGCGTTCACAATAGCTACGTTACCTTTTCTATAGGCCGACATAATGCCCGCAACCCCCAGCACACTTTCCTTGTTGAAAACAAGTGGGTCAAGAAAATCATCATCCACCCTGCGATAAATAACATCCACCTGCTGTAGACCATAGGTTGTTTTCATGAACACCTTATGGTTTTCCACCACAAGGTCACGCCCCTCCACCAACTCTATGCCCATGAGGCGGGCCAGAGTCGTATGCTCAAAGTAGGCAGAGTTGAACATGCCCGGCGTAAGCAACACTACGGTTGGGTTAGCCACCTGCCGGGGCGAGAGCGACTTGAGGTTTTTGTGTAGCAACGTGGGATACTGCGTCACTGACCTCACAGAGTTGCGTCGCAGCACGTCAGGAAAAATCCGCTTGGTAATCTCCCTGTTTTCGATCATGTACGACACGCCGGACGGCGTGCGAAGGTTGTCCTCCAATACATAGAAAGTGCCATCGCCACCACGGATAATGTCAATACCCGATATATGCACATAGATGTCGTGCGGTACTTTCAGCCCGTGCATTTCACGAATAAAATGAGGGCAGGAATAGATAATGTCGGTTGGCACGATACCGTCCTTCAGAATGAACTGATGGGAATAAATGTCTTTCAGGAACAGGTTGAGCGCCTTGAGCCTCTGTCTGATGCCTCTCTCTACAAAATCCCACTCGTCGGCCGTGATGATTCTTGGGATGATGTCGAAAGGAAATATTTTTTCTATGCCCTCGCCGCTGGAGTACACCGTGAAAGTGATTCCCTGGCTCATGAAGAGGCGCTTGGAGAGCTCTTCCTTCATGGTGAGGTCTTCAGGACTGTTACTCTTAAGAAAATTAAAAATTCCCTGATAGGCAGTTCTTACGTCTTTGCCCTGGTACATTTCATCAAAAGTACCCTCGCCGATGTGGTAAGACTCGAAAATGTTGGTGTGTTGCATGAAGCCTTTGCTTAATTTTAGTCGATACCTTTTTTAAACATTTGTGAAGCGGCCATTGTTCGGGTCAATCATTTCGATTGACTTTGCAATGAATCGCCACGCAGTTTCCTCCTCAGCCCGAGGACATGAAGCAAAGCCTGCCTGGCGTCCGCAGATCAATCCGATTAGGTTGCTCGCAAATGGACTCTATATAATCAATCAGGGTGTGTGTTAAATATCTCGCAATAAATTATGACTTCATTTGAAATAAGTCTAATGAATATCAAAATTTATTAGAAAAGAGTCCAAATTATGTTTGTCTTTCTAATACATGGAGGCCGTTGACAGCGATTTGACACGCCAGTAACGGCTATCTTCTTTAATATAGTCAATAGTGGAGATTAATAAAAATGAATGATGGTAGTGTTAGGTTGTAGGGCAAGCACTCCTTAACGGCTGGCTAAACTAGTGAGGATTTACTCCGTTTCTGGTTTTCTGATTTTACCGATAGGTAATTTAGACAGGTTCGAAACACGGGATATTGTTCGGCGTTTTCTTGTTCTATTTATAGCGGAATGGCTATATTGAAAGCTTTTCCCCGAAAGGGAAATACTGTTACTTAAACTACATTGATACCATGCAGGATCAGAATAGCACCCACCAATACGATGCCATTGTTGTAGGGTCAGGAATAAGTGGAGGTTGGGCCGCCAAAGAGCTTTGTGAAAAAGGATTGAAAACGCTGGTGCTCGAAAGGGGGCGGTCGGTGAAGCATGGTGAATACCCAACTGCCCATCTCGATCCGTGGGATATGCCCAATAATGGCGCACTCACCTATGAAGAGCAACAGGAGCGACCCGTACAAAGCCGCACAGGATGGATAGGTCAGGACACCAAGCACTTTTTTGTTAATGATAAAGAGAACCCTTATGATGAAGTGAAGCGTTTTGACTGGATTCGCAGCTACCAGACAGGCGGCCGCTCACTTACCTGGGGCAGGCAAACTTACCGGTTAAGCGACCTCGATTTTGAGGCCAATGCCAAAGAGGGTATCGGAGTGGATTGGCCCATTCGATACAAAGATATATCTCCCTGGTATGACTATGTGGAAAGGTATGTGGGCATCAGCGGAGAAGCCATGGGCTTGCCACACTTGCCCGACGGACAGTTCTTACCCGGTATGGAGCTTAACTGCGTGGAGCAACACACAAAAGAACAAATAGAAAAGAACTTCAAGCACCGCTACCTTACCATTGGCAGGGTCACTAACCTCACCCAGCAGCACAATGGCCGGGGGCCTTGTCAGTACCGCAATAGGTGTTCACGTGGCTGCCCATTTGCAGGCTACTTTAGTAGCGTGTCTTCCACCTTGCCGGACGCTGAAAAAACTGGCAACCTTACCATGGTGTCCAATGCAATTGTTCATTCAATTATTTACGACGATAAAACCGGCAGAGCCAGTGGCGTGCAGGTGATTGATGCCGAAACTAAGGCAACAACAGAATACTTCGCAAAGATCGTTTTCCTGAACGCTTCGGCGATGGGGTCGACTTTTATCCTCATGAATTCGATCAGTGAGCGATTCCCAACGGGCCTGGGCAACGACTCTGATCAGCTGGGCCGTAACTTGATGGATCACCACTATCGGGTAGGCGCTATTGGAGACTTTGAAGGGTTTGCCGATAAGTACTACGAAGGCCGCAGACCCAACGGTATTTACATTCCTCGCTTCAGGAATATCAATGAAGAAACCAAAAGGACAGATTATGTCAGAGGCTTTGGTTATCAGGGCGGCGCCGAAAGGGCAGGAGCTGGCCGGGGAGGGAGTGTGCCTGGCTTTGGCGCCGATTTCAAGGACGGACTGATGGAGCCAGGGCCATGGCAAATGGCTTTGGTCGGGTTCGGAGAATGCCTTCCGCATCAGGACAACCGCATGTGGCTGAATTTCGACAAAAAGGATCCTTACGGCTTACCTACGCTCACGGTTGACGCCGAATTCAGAGAAAATGAAATGGCCATGAGAAAGGACATGGCTGACTCCGCTGCCGAGATGCTTGAAGCCAGCGGTTATAAGAAGGTAGAAACTTATGACTCTCCTGCAGCTATAGGGCTCGGTATACACGAGATGGGAACCGCCAGGATGGGTAGCGATCCAAAAACGTCTGTTCTGAACAAATGGAATCAGGTGCATGGTGCTCCTAATGTATTTGTGACAGATGGTGCAGCAATGACCTCGTCGGCATGTCAGAATCCCTCACTTACTTATATGGCTCTCACAGCCAGGGCTGCCAATTATGCGGCTGAACAACTAAAAAAGAAAAATCTCTAAGCCATGGATAGAAGACAAGTAATCAAAAGAATGGCCCTGAGTATGGGGTGTACGCTTTCGGCACCGGCAATTGTATCGATCCTCAATAGCTGCGAAGCTGCTCCCGAGGTTGGGTGGCAACCTTTGGTGTTTTCTCCTTCTCAAGCAGCCGCCCTGGAAGAGTTGACAGAGGCTATTCTTCCTAAAACCACTACGCCTGGCGCTAAGGATATGAAGGTTGCCCAGACCATGGATGCCTTTATTTCAGTGGTATTTTCTCCGGCGGATAGAGAACAGTTTAAAACAGATTTTGAGGCTTTTTTGAATGAGTGCGAAAGTAGCCAGGGCAAAACGTTTGTAAAATGTGGTGCTGAGGAAAGGAGTGCCTTTCTAAGCAACTACGATACACCGGAGTCATACGGGATATCGGTTTGGGGCACAGATATGGCCAAAAAGCCAGTGAACTCCATTTTTAAGAAAGTCAAGGCAATGACAGTGTCCAGCTACTTCAATACTGAGGAGCTGGGTGAACGCATATTAAGGTACCAGTCAATACCGGGCAAATACGTAGCCTGCCAGCCTTATGAGAAAGGAACAAAGGTGTGGTCGTTGTAATGGGGCAGCAGCATACTTGGGAGTCGGTTACTTTCGGTGTGTGAGTAATAATCATTAAAGGTTCTGGCAGAAGCTTAAGAGCCTGACCAGACCCTCTTCACTTTTCAAATCGATTGATTCCTTTTTTATGAAGTCACGGATTTCATTTTTATAGCGTGGCAATATCCTGTAGATGTTCTTGCCACTGGCCGGGAACACTCTTTGGTTTCGGTCAACAAGAAAGAATGCCACCTTCTTTTCAACGATGATGTTGCTACGGGCAAACTGATCTTCCAGCACTCTATCGGTGTCGTTTCCTACTCTCCTTAGTACGATGTTGGTAGTGGAGGGATCGACAAAATTGGAGTATCCATCAAAGGTGCCTTCGTCTACCGGAATTAAATGAACGAAGTCTTTTCTGGCAAGCTTTGGGAACAATGAGTCGCTCTCTACTTCTACAAGGCCATATTTATAGTCGTTGAGAATGATCGTACCTCCAAAGTCATACTTTTGAACCAGATAGTCGTTTTTCAAAAAAGTGGTATCTTTCTTTACGCTGATCAACACCATTTTCTGATATAGCAGGCTATAGTTGGCCATGGCCAGCGAGGTGTTACCATCCACATAGAAAATTGCGCATTTACGGAAATCCGGAAACAGATACAGCTCATCGAATGGTACTATGCTTTCCACCCTGACACCTGCGGGGACACGGTAAGGCCAATTCGACTGGCCCACCATCTCTCCCTGAAAAAGAAAAAATAGCAATGTAACTATCAAAGCCCTCATATCAGGTGGTTTTTGCAAGTACCCGTGAAACCCAAGCGTTTAACAACTCAACCGCTGTTTGGTTTGGTGGCAGGAGCTTTTATCAAGGTATGAATTTAGGCAGAGGAGTTCAAGATAGTCGTCCTGTATTAATATGCACAACCTGTCAGTAAATGACTGGCTATCAATATTGCGGGCGTGGCAGACGCACTCAGCGAGAGCAAAGCAACCCTTTAGAATTGAATAGGGCCAGGAAGGGCTTTGGAGGCGAACTCTGTACGCTATTCAGCTTCTGGAGGCACTTATTTCACTGCGAAGAGTCCTCCTCTTCGAAGAGGTTCCCCGTTTTGTTGACGATTTCATGAATAATAGCATCCAGTTGCTCGATAGTTAGCTGCATGTTCTTAAAAACTTGCCGGTTTTCTTCAAGCGAGTTTTGATCCCAATCAACCAGCATCATCAGCCCTTTAATCGAAGCCACCGGCCCCCGCACCTTGTGCGATTGTATCCAGGCTATTTCTTTCAAGGCCTCATTTTGGCGCTTAAGCCGCTCTTCAGTTTCTTTAAATGCAGTGACATCTTTGGCAGTGACCAAAATGCTGGTATCGAGGTCGCTGCTTCCCGACAGAAGCGAAAAGGAAACGGCGTGTGTAACGGCAACGTTACCCGACGTAAGGAAATTAAGCTCCACATTCACCGAGATGTTATTTTCCTTCAAATCTTTCTCGATCCGATTCAGGCTATCCTGATAGTTGGGGCCGAGTAGCTTGCTGAATGGCTGGTCAACAAGCTGGTCTTTCGTATAGCCAAGGGAGCTTAGTACCTGATGGTTGACTGTCTCAATTGTGAAGTCTTTCTTTAATATTATCAAGAGGTCAATTACTCCCCTGTAGATGTTTTGGAGGTAGTTTCTGGATACGGTAGATGCCTTAATCTCTTCTCCCAGCATGTTGATGCCCCCGATGAGGCCATCAAGCTCGTTGTTTTCGGCTGAGCGCTGAAGTCGGTAGTTGTAATTTCCGTTGGCAATTTCGAATATCATAGACTGGATTTCTTCAATCCGATTGTAGATATCTGCTGGTAGGGTTGATTTAAGTGACATGCTCTAAGGTAAAATATGCCCAATAAATTGGACATAAACAGGTTAGGTTAATAGTGGTTCTACTTATAAGGTTATTGAATGCTAACGTATATTATGCAATTTCTTTTCATAATTCAACTTTTGAGGTCAAATTGTAGAGGTTATGCAACTAAATGAAGGAATTGACTCAGTTATTCTAATTATATTTTTCAAAGAATTAGTTGTTTGATTCTTTGGAGAATTTGGTGCGTGAATTGAGCATGAAATGATGGATAAAAGCTACCGAAAGGCGCATCTGTCGGATGACTTATTGCCATATTTACTTTCTTCTTGAAACATTTGTTTGATGAATTGATAAAGTTTAAATTTTAGAAAATGAAAAGATTAGGCATTCTATCGCTTTTTTTGCTGATTCTTTGGTCGTGTGGTACGCAGAAAACAGCTAAGGTTGAAAGGCAATGGTACAAAGGAAATTTACACACCCATAGCTATTGGAGTGACGGCGACGAGTTCCCTGAAATGATTATGGGTTGGTACAAAGACCATGGTTATGACTTTGTAGGTCTTTCTGACCACAACACATTGGCGGCTGGAGAGAAATGGAAACTGGTGCCGAAAGGTGGAGTGTACAAAGACGCTTTTTACACTTACCTTGAAAAATATGGTAAAGACTGGGTGGAATATAAAGAAGATACTGGTAGGGTAAGCGTAAAGCTGAAAACCTTTGAGGAGTATGTGCCACTCTTTGCCGAAAAGGACAAGTTCCTCATCATTCAGTCAGAGGAGATCACCAACAGCTTTGAAGGGAAGCCACTGCATCTCAATGTTACAAATGTGAAGGAGCTGATTGGGGCACAGGAAGGGAGTAGTGTGTCGGATGTACTGCAAAAAAGCATTGACGCAGTAGCTGAACAACGACAGGCCACCGGGCAACCAATGATTATCCATATCAACCATCCTAACTTCTATTTTGCTATTACTCTCGATGACATGATCTCTCTCAACGGCGAGCGATTCTTCGAGGTCTTCAACGGGCATCCGATGGTGAACAACTATGGTGACTCCACCCACATTGGTATGGAGGAGATGTGGGACCGCATCAATATTGCCTACCTGGCCGCCGGAAAGCCCCTCATGTATGGTGTGGCAACGGACGACAGCCACAACTACCATATGTTTGGCGATGCTTACAGCAATAGTGGCCGGGGCTGGGTGATGGTGCTGGCCGACTCCCTGCAACCTGCCTCTTTGATTGAAGCCATGGAAGCAGGGGACTTTTACGGTTCTACCGGAGTGACTTTGAGTGGAATTAGACGGGAGCGAAACAAGGTCAGAGTAGAGGTGGGGGCGGAAGAGGGTGTTGCTTATACAATACAATTCATTGGGGTGAAGAAAGGGGAAGAGATGTCTTCGGTGTTGATGGAGAAAAAGGGAATAGCTGCTGAATTTGATCTAACCGAAGACATCGTGTTTGTCAGAGCCAAAGTAGTGTCGGACAAGTATAAAGAAAACCCGTTCAAAGAGGGTGATTTTGAGACCGCCTGGACGCAGCCAGTGGTTTATCAGTAAGACTGGCCGTTTTGAAACTCATGCCCTTTTGATCTATCTTTCAAAGGATTTAAAAGCAATGGCATCTGATGGCTTTTCGGTTTACACTTTTTATGCTGACATACATTGGCGTAGCTGCTCAATTGTTGGCGCAAGAATCATGGACAAAGCGTCTTCCCGGAATTGGGACGTTTTCCTCGCCCAGAGTGGCTGACCTCAATGGAGATGGCATCAAAGATATTATTCTCGGGGCGGGCAGGGAGGAATTCAAAGCCTGCGACTCGGCAGTGTTTGCACTGGACGGAAGAACCGGCGACATGCTTTGGAATGTGTCGGCTATTGATCAGGTGTTTGGTTCGGCCAGTTTGAAAGACATCACCGGTGATGGCGTGATGGATGTGTTCATCAATGGGAGGTCAGCGGAGTTACAGGCTGTGAATGGCAAGACCGGGGAAGTGATCTGGCATTTCAATGACCCCGACCTGGCCAAAGAGCGGAAGCAAAAGCAGTGGTTCAACTTCTACAATCCACAGTTTGTACCAGACCAAAACGGAGATGGTGTGGAGGATATATTGATTTCCAATGGCGGCGATGTAATGGCGGAGCCTTACGACCCAAACAGACCGGCGGGCCATCTGGTAGTGCTCAACACCCTCAATGGCGAAGTGCTGGGAAAAGCGAAAATGCCCGACGGCAAGGAAATATATATGTCGGTGGCCACTTTGCCGATAGCCGGGAGCAATGACAGAGAAATTATTTTTGGAACAGGGGGGGAAACCATTGGAGGTAACCTGTGGCTGGGCACTCTCTCTCAGGTAATGAAAGGTGATTTAATGGCCGCCATCAAGCTCGATAGCAGCGCAAATAAGGGGTTTATAGCTCCAGCTGCCTGGGTAGATGTGAATGACGACGGCAGGCCCGACATCATTGCCAATGCAGTGGATGGGAGATTTCTGGCGTTCGATGGGAAAACTCACCAAAAAATCTGGCAAGTGAAAATAGACAACGCCGAAGCTTACAGTTCGATCTCAGTGGGGAATTTTAACGCCGACAAGATACCCGACTTTTTCCTGTCTTTTGCACAGGGATCCTGGCCCAACCTCGACTGGACCAAGCAATTCATGGTGAGTGGTGCCAATGGAGCTGTTGAGTTTCTGGACTCACTTGGGCTTTATCAAACTACTACACCTGTGATTGCCGACTTTACCCTTGATGGTGTTGACGATGCATTGGTAATTGTTAACTATCAGGCCGAGAGCCTGGAAAATGGATTAATGAAGAAGTACTTCTACAACATGCTGGCGGTGATCGATTTCACAACGGGTGAAGTCATTGATCTCGACGTCCATACGGATGGGCATAATCTTTCGTCAACACCTTGGGTCGGTGATTTGGATGGCGACGGCAATATTGATATCGTTTACTGCCACGCCACTAACACTGAGCATACCTATACCTTTGATGGCATGGAAGTGATAAGATTGACGACCACTTTGCCTATCGGAAATGAGATCAAATGGGGTGCCTACATGGGTAGCTGGTATGACGGCGTGTTCAAAAAATAAGGCAGTATCACCTTAGAGAATCCCACCACCGCTCCATAGGGAACGTTGGTTCACCTACTAACAACCTTTCACCGATCTTTGGGGTGGTGATTGCCATGCCTAACTCGCCAGCCTTTTTGGTTACCCTGTCCACAGGATCTTTCCACGCATGAAGCGCTAACACGAACGCTCCCCAATGAATAGGCATCATGAGCTTCGCATTTAGATCAACGGCACCCTGAGCCGTTTCTTCCGGCAACATATGAATATTGTGCCAGCGCAGGTCATATTGTCCGCACTCCATGAGTGCTGCATCAAACGGGCCGTACCTTTGACCGATTTCTTTGAAATGTGGGCCATAGCCACTGTCGCCACTGAAATAAATGTTGGCGTGGGTTCCTTTGATCACCCACGAACCCCACAGTGTTGAAAAACGGTTGGTGATGCCCCTGCCAGAGAAGTGCCTTGCTGGTGTGCAGACAATTTGAAGATTCTCATGCGTGGTTTCCTCCCACCAGTTCATTTCATGTATTTTTTCTCCGGCTACCCCCCAGGCAACCAGGTGAGCGCCGACACCCAATGGTACGTAAAAGTCATTCACTTTGTCCTTCAGCCGCATCACTGACTCGTAGTCGAGGTGGTCGTAGTGGTCGTGCGAAAAGAAGACCGCATCGATGGCCGGAAGCTGTTCGATTTCTATCGGTAGGCCGTCGGTAAACCGATGCGAGCCCAGCCACGAAACAGGGGAAGGGCTGTCGCCGAACATGGGGTCGAGCAATATGGTTTTGCCTTCCATTTCCAAAAGAAAAGCCGAGTGACCAAACCAGGTGAGCCTGGTAAGCGTGTCGGGCCGGTTCACGATGCTAAGTGAATCGACTTTGAGTACGGGTAGTAAGTTTTCCGGCGCAAGGTTAGGCACGCCAACAACGAAGTCCCGTAGCAGGGTTTTGATGGTAGCCAAGTCCATGTCCATGGAAGTGGGGGTGTCGTTAAAGAACAAGCCCTCTTCATAGTGTCCGGACTTTTGGTATAAGGCAACCTGTGCCTCCGTTGGAGAGCCACCAAACTGTGGGCTAAAGCTGGTAAAAAGCCAACCACCGACAACCACCAGTAGCAAAATGACAGCCAGTGTCAGGCCAGTGTATTTTAGTATTGAAAGGAAACGTCGCATGTATTTCATAAAAAAGCCTGATTGACTTGTCTCAATCAGGCTTCAAATTAACTCAATCTCATAAGAGATTGTTCCCTAAGTGTATTTATTCGTACCTCAGCGCTTTCACAGGGTCGCTTTTGGCTGTTGCCATCGTTTTGTAACCAACTGTGAGCACAGCAATGATCAGAACCAAAAGCCCTGCGACTACAAACACCAGCGGTGTGATGGCAATCCGGTAGGCAAAGTTATCCAGCCAGGTATTCATTACGAACCAGGTGGCCGGCCAGGCAATCAGGTTAGCGAAAAGCACTAGGTACACAAACTCCTTCGAGAGCAGCATCACTATGTGGGCGACATCGGCTCCAATGGCTTTCCGGATGCCAATCTCCTTGGTTTTTTGCACGGCGTTGAACGACGATAAGCCAAACAAGCCGAGGCAGGCCACAATGATAGCAAAGCCTGCAAACAGTGTAAATACTCTGCTGAATTTCTTCTCGGAATTGTATTGACGGTTAAAAAAGTCGTCGAGAAAGAAATAGTCAAACGGATTGCCGGGGAAGAGCTTTGCGTACGAGGTCTCTACTTTCTCAAAAACCTGCTTGAGGTCTTTGCCTGCCGTTTTGTCCAATTTGATAGTGAAGAAGCTACTTCTTCCGGTGATTAGCGGAAACAATAGTGGCGTCACACCAATCTTGGCCGACATTTGGTTGTAGTCTTCCACAACGCCGATAATAGTTTTTTCTCCTCTACCCCAGAAAACTTTTTTATTGATGGCTTCCTCGGCCGATTGAAACCCCAGGTATTTAGCGCCCGACTCATTGAGGATGACTGCACCAGTGTCTGTAGTAAACGTTCGACCATAGTTGCGGCCGGCTACCACTTTGATGTCGTAGGCGGGAAAGTAGTCATAGTCAACACCGGCTATATAGATGGCTTTGTTCGACTCCCTTGGCTCTTCAGCTCTTCGGATGCCATTTGCCCAGAATATCTCATCTCCGGGCACATTGGTGCCTGAAGCAAAGGCTCTTATCTCAGGGTTTTGCAGGAGTTCATTTCTGAAAGTCTGCAAAGTAGGCCGGTAAAGTGAATCTGCTGTGAACACACCGGGCCCTTTCACAACCAGGGTTTCCGTCATGTCGAAACCAAGGTCAAGATTGTTCATGTATTTGAGCTGCTGATACACAATGAGCGTGCCGGCGATGAGGCAAACAGAGGAGGCAAACTGAAATACAACCAACACCTTGCGAAGGTAGATACCGGATTTGTTTCCAGTCATTTTTCCTTTCAGCACCTTGGAGGGCTGGTAGGAGGATAGCACAAAGGCTGGATACAGGCCAGCAAGAATGGATCCTGAGAATATCAGGAGTACTGATATGCCCCAAAAGCTTCCTTCAGCAAGAAAAGCGAGGCTTAGTTTTGAGTCAGTCAGTCCATTGAACTGGCTGATGCCGATCATTACAATCAAAAGCGCAATGGTGAATGCCAGTAAGTTGAGAATGACCGACTCCGTCAGAAACTGGCCAATAAGCTGGCCTTTCACCGCTCCCATTACCTTTCTTACCCCAACTTCTTTGGCTCTTTCGATGGACCTTGCAGTGCTAAGATTGATATAATTGATCCAGGCGATAAGCAGTATAAAACCGGCAATGATGACAAGAAAAAACACGGCCTGACCATCGCCTTGTTCGTCTGGCTCCGACTCCTGCAAGAGGTTTGAATACAGGTGAATGTCTGTAACAGGTTGTAGCGGGAACTCTTGACGAAAGTTGTACTTATCAAAATCTTCCTGTCTTTCTGCAAGTAGCGCCTCTTCGAATTTCTTGTCAAATTCTTTGGGGTCAGCGCCAGGTCTCAGCAGCACATAAGAATTAAAATCGTACCAACCCCAAGCCGTTTCGGACTCGTTGTCTGTTTGGTTATTGAGGGTTTGGTAAGAAATGAGAAAATCGAATTTGATGTGTGAGTTTTCAGGGACGTCTTTAGCAACCCCTGTTACTGCCATGCTATACTGCCCATCAGCTCTGATCATTTTTCCAATTGGGTCTTCTTCTCCAAAATACTTTTTGGCGGCCGTCTCCGATATCACCACCGTGTTGGGCTCATTCAGGCATGTTTCAACATTTCCTGTAAGCAGAGGGAAAGTGAAGATTTTGAGAAACGCAGGGTCGACGATGTGGATTCTGTTTTCTCTGAAATTGATGTTTTGATAGGAGACCACCATTGATAGCGGATAAGCCCTGGCAAAGTCTACCACTTCGGGCATTTGCTCCTTCATGAAAGGCCCCACTCTGGGAACTGCAGCGGCACACTCATACTGAAGCTGCCCGTCTTTGAAATTGTTGTATTGGATGCGGTAAAGGTTGCTGGCATTTTCATGAAACTTGTCATAGCTTCTTTCGAATGCCACATACTGCATAATAAACATGCAGGCAGCCATGCCAAGTGCCAGCCCCAACACATTCAGAGCTGTGTACACTTTGTTCTTGGAAATGGTGCGTAGCGTAATCTTGATGTAATTTCTAATCATAGCGCCTGAGTTATTTTGAGTTTTGTAATGTTGTGTCCTTCTGAGATCATAGTTGCGTGCTGAAAGCACTACATCTTTTATGTAATGGGCGGAGGCATTCCACTTGCCTTTCGTTTCCATTCGTTCTTCGTACAACTCAAGGAGGTCGCCATGAATCTCCTCAAACAGTTCTTCGCTGTAAATCTTCCTCAGCAGGAAAGTGCCGAGAGCTGGCGGTTGATTCGGTGGCTTGCGAAGGGGCTCCATAACTAAAACGCAAAGTGCTTATATAGTCAAAAATGACAGTTGAGGGATATTTGACCAAATCTGCTCTTTTGTTTCTTTCGCTTCTTTCAGGATGGCATAACCAGCTGAAGTGACTTTAAATAAGCGCTTCTTTTTACCGCCTCTTTTAGATGTAGCGCCGCCGAATTCGGAGGTAAGAAAACCCTTGTCCTCAAGCCTGTAGAGCGAAGAATGAACGGCACTTATGTTGACCACCCTGCTGGCAGATTTTTCCAACTCTTCCCGAACAGCTACCGCATAGGCCTCTTCGCTAAGCGACGCAACCATGAGCAGCACAAGCTCTTCAAGTTCACCGAGGTTATTACCTTTCATTTTTTTAAGTTTGCGATTGATTATCCTCACAAACGTAAATAAAATAGATTTGTTTTCCTCAGTTTTGTAAATTATATACCAGCAGGGGATATCAGATGAGTTTTTCGAGGGTGTAACTGGCTAATGAAGCTGTGAATAGGTATCCTGCCAAGGGGCTGGCATGCCCTTTTTTTAATACATTAAGCTTTGCCAGGCGAGGTAAAGGGTGCCGCAAGCAAAAAAAAGGACAGGAATTTGGGCTGAGCTATTAGCTAAGCATTTTTTCTAAGTCTTCCGCTTTCACTGGTTTAACAATAAAATCACTTACTTCCTCGTAGGTTTTGGCCCTTTCCAGGTCTGCTTCGTCAATCGACGAGCTTACCATGTAGATGGTGATCTTCTTTTTTATCAAGGGTTTAATTTTTACAAACTCGTCAAGAAACTGCCAACCATCCATCACTGGCATGTTAATATCCAGTAGTATAACGTCAGGCAATTCATCACTGGAAGTGATCAAGGGTTTCATGTACTTAATTGCCTCTGCTCCATTTTTAAACACCAATAGATTTTTACTGTACTTGTGAAAATGAATCAGCTTTTTAAGGCCAAATACATATATCTGATCGTCGTCGATGATGCAAGCTAAATCCACCATGCTCATGAAAAATATATTTTAAATGTAGTGCCAACTCCTACTTCACTTTCTACTTCTATTTTTCCTCCCATGCTCTCTACCTGGTTTTTTGTGATAAAAAGCCCTATGCCTTTGGCATCGGCGTTGCCATGAAAGGTCTTGTACATACCAAATAGCCGGTCACCGTGAAGGGTAAGGTCTATTCCAATGCCGTTATCGGCAATTTGCAAAAATTTTGAATGATTAGTGGCAATAAAATCGATATTAATTACTGGGTTTCTCTCCGGGTGCCTGTACTTAATAGCATTGCTCAGGAAGTTGAGCAGGATGCTTTCCAGATAAGCTTTGTTGTAGGTAATTGTGACCCCGTCACCTATGTTTAAATTTATTCTTGCTCTTTTTTCCTTTATGTCGCCCGACAGTATGCGCATCGTTTTGACGAAATACTCTTTTAAGCTGAGTTCCTCTGTTGGCATGTTAATATCCACCTGTATTTTGACCACCTCATTCAAGTTCGTGATAGTCTCGCTCAGTGATCCGGATATTTGTGCCAGGTGCTCGATAAGTTCTTCTTTTTCTTCGGGCGTAGAAGACATATCGATAAGGTTGATCATCATCTCAAGATTGCCCGAATGTGAGCGGAGGTTGTGCGAAACTATGTGGGCAAAGTTGAGCAGCCGCTTGTTCTGCTCGCTGATAATATCGAAGGAGTGCCTGACCTGCGCCTCTTTTTCCTTGCGCCAGGTAATATCCGAATGAGTGCCAATGACTCGCAAAGGCTGGCCCTTCTGGTCAAATTCCGTGACTTTGCCCCGATCAAGTATCCATACATAGTGTCCATCTTCATGTTGTACACGATGCTCATTGATATAAACCTCGCTTTCGCCCCTCAAATGCTTCTGCATTTCTTCAAAGTACGCTTCCTTGTCCTCCGGGTGTACCCGATTATCCCAGGCCCCAGATTTGTTTGGTGCGTCTTTGGTGCTTAGCCCCAGCATGTCGAGTGATCTTTTGGAATAGAATACTTCGCCGGTTGTCAGGTTCCAGTCCCACACGCCATCGTTAGCTCCTTCAAGGGCGAAATGCCAGCGCTGTTCACTTTCTTTCAGTGCTCTTTCGGCAAGTTTCCTGGCTGTGATATTGTAGCTAATCCCTATCAGACCAACTATTTCCTCTCTATCATTTTGCATGGGAATCTTCGATGACAGAAACCAATTCGTACTGCCATCATGCCGGGTGTTGATCGTCTCTTTGTTCAGAATTGGTTTGCCAGTACTGAATACTTCAAGATCTTCATCTCTTGATACTTTGGCTGACTCTTCCGGGTAGAGGTCGAAGTCGGTTTTACCCAGTACCTCTGATTCACTTTCAAAACCAGAGTATTCCATTTCCAGCCTATTGACAAGGATTTTTCTCGAGTCCAGGTCTTTAATGTAAATATTTACCGGAATATTATCGATCAACGATTTCAAAAGCTTTCTTTCCTCTTTCAGGGCATTCTCTGTTGCCTTCCTTTCTGTAACATCTTCTATTTGAGAAATGAAATGTAGGGGCTGGTTGTTGGCATCATGCACCAGTGAAACACTCAGTAGCACCCAGACGATGTTTCCCTTTTTATGAAAATAGCGCTTCTCCATGTTGTAGGAATCAATTTCTCCGCTCAATACCTTTTGCACCAGTTGAAGGTCGCTTTCAAGGTCGTCAGGGTGAGTAATTTCTTGAAAAGTGGTTTGCAGGAGCTCAGCTTCTGTGTACCCAAGCATTTCGCAAACTTTGCTATTTACTTGCTTCCATTTGCCATCCGGCGACACCAGTGCCATTCCAATGGCTGAGTGTTGAAATGCTCCTCTGAATTGTTCTTCACTTACCTTGAGGTTGACCTCGGCCTTTTTTATCTGGCTGATGTCTTGAAAAACGCCAAAAAGTCTCTTGCAATCGCCATCAGCAAATTCAGCCTGGCCCACTGCTCTGGCCCATACAGTGGAGCCATCGGCAGCAACGAGCTCTACTTCCAGGTCGTAGGGAGTGCCGTCTAATATGGCGTTCTGAACAGCGGCCTCTATTTTCTGCCTGCTTGGGCCCTCCTTGAAGAACTGGATGGCTCCGTCGAGCTTTGGTACATAGTCCTGCGCTACTTTGTGTATTTTCTTTGTGATTTTGTCCCAGTAAACGGCGTTGTTAACCAAATCCACCTCCCAGGCACCAATATTGGCAGTTTCGCTTGCCTGATTGAGAACAGACTCAAGGCGCCTTTTTTCTTCTTCTTTTTCCTTCAGTGACGTGATGTCGCCGGTATACATGATAAGACCACCAACAACTCCTTCAATTTTATACCATGGTCGCACCTCCCAGGTCAGCCATTGCACCGAACCATCGGCCCTGGTGAAGGGTGCCTCTTCCGCTTTGTTGATAGCTCCAAGAAGACATTCGGTATGAATTTTTTTCCAGTCATCGCCTATTTCAGGAAAAATGTCATAATGAGAGATTCCGATGATTTCTTTGTTCTTGATTCCGTAATCTTCTTTCCATTTTTCGGAAGCGGCCAAATACCTCATTTCGGTATCGAACATGGCAATGGCTAATGGAGCTTGTGCGACAAAAACTCTGTTCCGCCTATCGCTTTCCTCCAGGCTGATTTCAATAAGTTTTTGTTCGGTAATATCCCAATGAGTGCCCGCAATTCGGAAAGGATTGCCCTGTTCGTCATAGTGGACTACGCCATTGACCTTGATGTATTTGATAGATTTGTTGGGTAATATAATCCGGTGCTCAAGACCGATGGACAGCTCATTTTTTACGGCCAGATCAAACATCTTGTCAGTTCGAGCCAGGTCTTCGGGATGAGTTCTTTTGCTAAGTGAATCCAAAGATATTGGCTCGTAGGGGTCAAAACCCCAGATTTTTCGCAGCTCATTGTTTACGTCCAGGAAGTTGTCTTTGATGTCGATAGTCCATAGGCCTACTTTCCCGCTGCTGGTAGCTAGCTGTAATCGTTCATTGAGCAAGGTTAGTTCTTCGGTGCGCTCTGCGACTTTTTCCTCCAGCGAATGATTGAGTTCCGAAAGCTGATGCTCCGCATTTTTTCGCTCCATGTCTACCCTCTTGAGTATGAAGGCCATCCTTAGTATCAGGAGTAATGAAATTACAAGAAAGGATATTGTGTGGAGTGAAACGGCAAACTCCATTGAAAGAATACCAGATTTCTCAAGTATAATCATTATAAAGCCCAGGGCAATTACCAGGAAACAAATTTGCGGTAAGAGTCTTTTAGCTAGCCATGTGCCCAGGTTGCTGCTTTTAAAGAAGCCGACCAAACCGAGGTGTGGCTGGCTTAAGCTAGCTGCCACCGAAATCAATAAAAAATTGATCGATGTATGGATTGCCATCGTGCTGAAAAAGGGCAATTTGGCATTTGACGGAACCTGGTATAGAAATCCTATCAAAGATATAAAAGCCAGCAAGCTCACCAGGTGCAGGATATATTGAGCAGCGGCAAAAAGTCGCATTCTGAATGAGGAAAAAATTAGCAGGGATGTTCCCAACAGTAAAAAACACGTAGCAGTTGCGGCCGACATTCGTCCCGGGTAGGGCCTACCGAGTGTTCGGGAAATACTGTCGGTGAAGAAAAACTCATCAATTCCGAAAGAGTAGCCAAATGCGTACTGTAACAGCGAGGTAAAGCCGATTAAGAAGGTGGCAATAGAAAACAGCTGAACAGGCAAATTGGAAGCTTTTCTAAATGCGTCGAGGAAGGTCAAGGCAAGCCCCGCAAACAGGAAGCCCAGGGCCGTGTTGAACTTCATAGTGGGTAGGCCCGGAAGTATTTTCAGTAAACTTTCAGTACCAGTGATCCATCCTGTAATTACCAGGATAGCAATAAAATTAACCGCCAGGCTTGTGTAGGTAATAAATGAACTGTCCTTGCTTGTTCTCATTTTATCTTTTGCTGGTTAGCCTATTAACAGGCGTCAAGAAGTACTTTCGCTAAAATAGACCCTCTGAATGTATAAGACTTTACTTTAATTAGGAAAATAACATGTAAAAATATGACGGAAGGAGGGATTTCGGTCTGTCTCCGGATCGGTCAGATATTGTCAATATGAAATTGTATGTCGTAATCCGAACGCTATATAGTTGGTGGTCAGTGGAGAACGGAATTTGGTAACTATCGGCCAATGCTTGCCGGAGCCAATTTTCCGTCAAATATATATTGTACTATTCTTAAACAGAATGACGATTTTTCTTCAAAGCAGCACAAAACGACAGACTTAGGTTCTCCGGTCTGTCGGCACCTTTAATTTTTAATGATTGCCACACTCCATCGATTTACAATACAACAGCTCGATGATTCCGCTCCTCCAAACCCATTTCTAACCGCTGACCATTTTTTACTATCGTTGTGTAATTGAAGCTGTGTATTTTACAACTTATTTAACGATCAGCTCCTTTTGTTTGAAGGGATGCAAGAAAGAATTCTTATTACTACAAAAGCGATAATACTTTGAGACGCAGAGACTTTGTACAGATAGCAGGTTTAGGAATGGCAGGGGCTGCTTTGTCTATTCCAATGATAGGGAATGCGGTGCCAGTACAGCGCTTTTTAGAGTCGCCACTGGATGTGGCCCAGAAGAAGCAGCTTGCAGATGTAGCGTTGAATGCTGCAAAGGCGAACGGTGCTACTTACGCCGACGTGAGAATAGGCAGATATCTTAACCAATATGTGTTTACCAGAGAAACGAGGGTGCAAAATATAGTCAACACTGAGTCGTTTGGTGTAGGCATTAGAGTTATCGCCAATGGCACCTGGGGTTTTGCGTCGACCAACGAGGTCAATCCGGCGGGTATCCAAAAAGCCACCATGCAAGCGGTGTCCATAGCCAAAGCCAATTCAAAATTTCAGACTGACCCTGTAAAGCTTGCTCCTGTTCAATCATACGGAGAAGTAAGCTGGAAAAGCCCAATAGAAAAGAGTGCTTTTGAAGTGCCTGTATCCGAGAAAGTTGATTTGCTCCTGGCCGCCAATGCCGCCGCCATGGACGCTGGTGCCAGCTTCGTCAACTCTAACCTGTTCATGGTGAATGAGCAGAAGTATTTTGCTTCTACAGAGGGGTCGTACATCGATCAGGACGTGCACAGGATATGGCCTACGTTCAATGTGAATGCCGTGAACCGTGCCGAGGGAAAATTCAAATCCCGCTCTGCCATGAGTGCCCCCATGGGAATGGGATGGGAGTACATGCTTCCCAAAGAATCGGACAAGCTGCAAGGCCCGGGAGGAATGAAATTGTACAAAAACAGTTACGATATCGTAGAGGATGCCAAAACTGCGGCGCTTCAGGCGAAAGAGATGCTTGACGCCAAGTCGGTGGACCCTGGTAAATACACCATGGTACTGGAACCGAACCACCTTGGTTTGACAATTCACGAATCTGTTGGGCATCCGCTGGAGTTGGACAGGGTGCTCGGTTATGAGGCCAATTATGCCGGCACAAGCTTCGCCACATTGGATAAATGGAAGTCAGGTGACTTCAACTACGGCAGCAAGGAGGTGAATATTTTTGCTGACAAGCTACAGCCTGGTTCGCTGGGTGCGGTGGGTTACGACGATGAAGGCGTGAAGACCAAGCGTTGGGATTTGATCAAAGACGGTATTTTGGTGAACTATGAGGCCATTCGTGATCAGGTGCATATTCTTGGTCAAAATGAGTCGCATGGCTGCTGCTATGCCCAAACCTGGCAGGATGTGCAGTTCCAGCGTATGCCCAATGTGTCGCTGGCCTCAGGCAAGGAGAAGTACTCCTCGGCTGACATGATTAAAGACGTAGAAAAAGGCATTTACATTGCGGGTAGAGGCTCTTATTCTATCGATCAGCAGCGCTACAACTTCCAGTTTGGTGGCACTGTCTTTTATGAAATCAAAAACGGTGAAATAGTGGGTATGCTTAATGACGTAGCATACCAAAGCAATACCCAGGAATTCTGGAATAGCTGTGTGAAAATATGTGATGAAAATGATTATCGGATGTTCGGCTCTTTCTTCGATGGCAAAGGTCAGCCTTCGCAGGTAAGTGCCGTGTCGCACGGAAGCTCCACAACAAGGTTTGATGGAGTGAATGTGATTAATACTGGAAGGTCTATTTAATAGCCCCTTGAAGAAAGAAGGAACTCAAACTAAAATAAAACAAGGACTAACTTAATTAACCCATGAGGAGAAGAGATTTTGTTCAACTGGCGGGTTTGGGAGCTGGGGCAATGATGCTGCCTGTTTCCGCTTTCGCCAAATCGGTAGACCCCAGCCGACTGCTGGAGCCTGCGCTGGATGTAATCCAGAAGAAAAGACTGGCCGACGTGGCACTCAATGCGTCCCGTTCTGCCGGTGCGAGTTATACCGATGTTCGTATTGGTCGTTACCTTAATCAGTTTGTGATCACCCGTGAAGACAAAGTGCAGAACATGGTGAACACCGAGTCGTTTGGCACGGGTATTCGTGTAATCGCCAACGGTACCTGGGGTTTTGCTTCGACTAACGATGTGACCGAGGAGGGAATTGCGAAAGCAGCAAGACAGGCAGTGGCTATTGCCAAAGCGAACTCCAAATTCCAGACGTCGCCGGTAGAATTGGTGCCCGTGAAAGGCTACGGAGAGGTGAGTTATAAAACACCGATCAAGAAGAACGGATTTGAGGTAACCATAAAGGACAAGGCTGACCTTTTGCTCAATGCGAACGCAAGGGCGATGGAGAACGGAGCCAGCTATATTAATAACATTCTGTTTCTGGTAAATGAGCAAAAGTATTTTGCTTCATCCGAAGGATCATACATCGATCAGGATGTGCACAGAACCTGGCCTTTCTTTACTGTGACTGCTATTGACAAAGATTCAGGACAGTTCAAGCAGCGTGGTTCGTTCAGTGCCCCGGTGGGCATGGGTTACGAATACCTCGACGGCCGTGCTGAAGATAAGATTGTTGGTCCCGCTGGCGTCACGCTTTACGATAAGTCGTACGACATGGTGGAAGATGCTACAATGGCAGCGCAGCAAGTGAAGGAAATCCTTTCTGCCAAATCGGTGGAGCCAGGCAAATATGATTTGGCACTGGAACCTTCGCATCTGTGGCTAACTATTCATGAGTCGGTAGGTCACCCGCTGGAACTGGATAGGGTGCTGGGCTACGAAGCCAACTACGCAGGCACCAGCTTTGCTACTTTGGATAAATGGGAAACCAAGAAATTTAACTATGGCAGCAAGGAGGTCAACTTTGTGGCAGATAAGACGCAGGTAGGTTCGCTGGGTGCTGTCGGCTGGGACGATGAAGGTGTGAAGACAAAAGAGTGGGACCTGGTGAAAGACGGTACGCTGGTGAACTACCAGGCCATCAGAGACCAGGCCAAAATCATTGGAGAAACTGAGTCGCATGGCTGCTGCTATGCTGACAGCTGGAGCAGCGTTCAGTTTCAGCGCATGGCCAATGTGTCGTTGAAGGCTGGTAAAGAGCAACTCACTCCCGAACAGCTTATTGGAGGCATTGACAAAGGCGTTTACATTGTAAAAGACGGTTCATTCTCCATTGATCAGCAGCGCTACAACTTCCAGTTTGGAGGGCAGCTATTCTTCGAAATTAAGAACGGAAAGATAGCCGGTATGCTGAAAGATGTGGCTTACCAGTCGAATACCCAGGAGTTCTGGAATTCCTGTGTGCAGGTTTGCGACAGCAGAGATTACCGGTTGAACGGCTCTTTCTTTGACGGAAAAGGCCAGCCGGGGCAGTCAAGCGCAGTGTCGCACGGAAGTGCAACGACAAGGTTCAACGGTATCAACGTGATCAATACTGCGAGAAGCATTTAACCTATTAACTAACTCGAAATCAGAATTCAAAATGGCAATATTTTCAAAAGACGAAGCAAGGGCGATCCTGGAGAAGGTAATGAAATTCTCGAAGGCCGATGCTTGCGAGGCTAACCTCAACGGCTCCAATGGGGGCAATATCCGCTATGCAAGGAACACTGTTTCTACCGCTGGGGAAAACAGTGATGTAACGCTTGTGGTGCAGTCGAATTTCGGCAAGAAGTCAGGCACAGCTACAGTGAATGAGTTTGACGAAGCCTCACTCGAAAAAGTGGTGAGAAGATCGGAAGAACTGGCACAGCTAGCACCAGAAAACCCGGAATTTATGGGGCCTCTTGAGCAACAGACCTATGGTGAATCAAAAACCTACGCCGAAGCAACAGCTAAGATAACTCCGGAATACCGGGCGCAGGCAGCCGCCAACAGTATCAATCCGGCGGCGGCGAAGGATGTTACGGCTGCAGGCTTTTTGGAGGACAGCTACGGTTTCGCTTCCATGATGAACACAAAAGGCCTTTTTGCCTACAACAGGTCGACAAACGTCAACTTTACAGTGACAATGCGAACCAACGACGGGCTTGGCTCAGGCTGGGCCACGAGAGACTACAACGATGTAAGCAAACTTGATACGGCTGAGGCCTCCAAAATTGCCATTGAGAAAGCCGTAAAGTCAAGCACTGCCAAAGCCATTGAGCCAGGGAAATACACGGTGATTCTTGAGCCCCCTGCGGCTTCCGATCTTCTGCAAAACATGCTTTTCAGCATGGGGGCACGCCAGGCCGACGAAGGAAGAAGCTTTCTCGCTAAAAAAGGCGGAGGAACTAAGCTGGGTGAAAAGATAGTAGACGAAAGAGTGAACATCTATACTGATCCGTTCAATACCGAAGTGCCTGCTTCTCCCTGGACACAGGACGGCCAGGCCAGAAAGAAAATGGACATTCTTAAGAATGGTGTGGTAAGCAACATGTTCTACGACAGGTACTGGGCCGAGAAACAAGGCGTGGCACCAGTACCATTCCCAGGCAATGCGATCATGGAAGGTGGCACGGCCAGTTTGGAAGACATGATCAAGGACACTAAGAAAGGCATTTTGGTGACCCGTTTCTGGTATATCAGAACGGTTGATCCTCAAACGCTGCTTTATACAGGTCTTACCCGTGACGGTACTTTCTACATTGAAAATGGCAAAATTGCCTATCCTGTAAAAAACTTCCGTTTCAATGAGAGCCCCGTGATCATGCTCAATAATCTGGAAACGCTGGGTAAGCAGGTGCGGACTGATGGTAATTTGATTCCTTACATGAAGATCAGGGACTTTACCTTCTCCAGTTTATCTGACGCTGTTTAAAACTCTCAAGGGAACGTCTTCCCGGTACCTTAGCGTTGTCGGGAAGACGTTTAGTTGTAAACTGGTATGAGCAGAAAGCGCTTTGAGGAGTTTTTCTTTACACGGCTTCAGTATGAATCAGGCGATTGGGATGTAGATCAGCGCATGCCATCCAATTTGCTCAATTCTCTGGTGGAGTATACCACTCTGCCGGTGAATACCAGAGAGAATATTGTTTCTCTGAGCTCTGACGAAATTTTCAACAGCCCTTTTTGTTACCTGAGCGGACACAAACTGGTTGAGTTTACAACTACCGAACGGGAGAACTTCAAAAAGTATGTTGACAACGGAGGCTTCGTTTTTGTGGACGACTGCAACCATGATATCGATGGTCTGTTTGCCAAGTCATTTGAAACGCAGATGGAAAAGCTATTCGGGCCAGGTAAGCTGAAGAAAATACCCAACAACCACCCTATTTATTCTTCTTTTTTCGAATTCGATGGCCCGCCTACCACCTCGCAGGAGTTGAACGGTTGGGGCGACGATATTGTACATGATTATTTGAAGGCCATAGAAATAGACGGAAGAATAGGAGTGCTTTACAGCAACAAAGATTACGGTTGTGAGTGGGATTATGATTTCCGCAACAAACGGTTTTATAAGATCGACAACACCAGGTTTAGTATTAATATAGTGATGTACGCCATGATGGCCTGACCATTTAGCTGGCCGGGTTTGAGACATTGATAGCATGAATGCAGAATTAAAAGAGATAGAGAAAAGGGCTGAAAAGCTGGTGACCAGCCTGGGTGAGCTGAAGAAGGAGATTGGGAAGGTGATTGTGGGGCAGGGCGAAACAATTGACCAATTGCTGATCACCTTTCTGGCAGGTGGTCATGGTTTGCTTGAGGGCGTGCCTGGCTTAGCAAAGACGTTGATGATCCGAACGCTTTCAGAAGCGATTGACCTCAAGTTCAAGCGGATTCAATTCACTCCAGATTTGATGCCGACAGATATCATTGGTACGGAAATATTGGAAGAAGACCATACCACAGGTAAAAGGATATTCAAGTTCAATAAAGGGCCTATTTTCGCCAATATCATTCTGGCAGATGAAATCAACCGAACGTCGCCCAAAACGCAGTCGGCATTGCTTGAAGCCATGCAGGAGTTTGAGGTGACCTATGCCGGAACAACCTATCCGCTGGAGAGACCCTTCTTTATTTTGGCCACCCAAAACCCGATTGAACAGGCGGGTACTTTCCCCCTTCCCGAAGCACAGCTTGACCGCTTTCTTTTGTACATCCGAATAGGCTACCCCACAGCGGACGAAGAGCTTAATATTTTGGAAAGCACTACTGGCAAGAAGAAAGAAGCGGTGAAGAGCGTTATCAAAGGAGAGGAAATTCTGGAAGCACAAAAGCTGGTGAGGGAAGTGCATATCAGCAGAGACCTTATTGGCTTTGTGAGCAGGGTGGTGCGAGCTACCAGGGCGGGCGAAAGCGAGGTGAGTTTTGTGAACGAATGGGTGCGCTGGGGAGCTGGGCCAAGAGCAGGGCAGGCGATGATTTTGACAGCGAAGGCAAGGGCTTTGCTCAAAGGCCGTTTTGCCGTGACCATGGAGGACATCAAAAGCGTCGCATTTCCTGTCCTTCGTCACAGAATCCTCATGAACTTCAAAGCAGAGGCCGACGGTGTGACTTCCGACAGAGTAACCGCCGAACTTTTGGACAAGATTAAGCTTCCAAGCGGAGTCTAGCAGCAATACTTCAGTGACCAATAGCCCCATCGGGGCGTCACATTGGTAATTGCTGGAATGAGTTATCAAAGTCCCGTAGGGACGGAACATACACACTACCAACAGTGAACCCACAGATTCGCCAACTACTTACACCAGAGATCCTCTCCACCGTCAACGGACTGGAGCTGGTAGCCCGTGTGATTGTGGAAGGCTACATGAGCGGAGGCAACCCTAGTCAGTCTGTTGGGGCTGGACAAGAGTTTAGCCAGTACAGAAGCTACGAGCCCGGCGACGACCTTCGTCAGCTCGACTGGAAGATGTTTGCCAGGTCGGAGCGCTACTACATTAAGCAGTCGGAAATCGAAACCAACATTACCGTCAAGTTTATGCTGGACGCCAGCCGGTCTATGGAGCATGCGGAGGGCGGCGTCAGTAAAATGCAGATGGCCAAAGTGTTGATTGCAGCGTTGGCTTTTCTGGCGAGAAAGCAGAGCGATACGTTCGGTTTGTACGCTGTCAATGACCAACATATTACCGCCGTGCAACCACGCTTTGATCAGCAGCAGTACATCAGGTTTTTGAATGAGCTAATCAAGATAAAGGCTGAAAGCACCTGGAAGACCGGCAATGGACTCGAGCACATCTACAGCCACCAGGGCAAAGAGATGATCCTGTTTTTCACCGATATGTATGACAACGAGGGAGACCTACAGGATTTCATTCGAAAGCTGAAAACTCCCCGCAATGAAGTCATAGTCTTCCATTTGATAGGAAGGGAAGAATTGGAATTGAACTATAGTACCCAGCTTACTTTCGAAGACCTGGAAACAGGCGAACGGCTAAAAGTAGACTCGCCTGCTCAGCAAAGCGTCTATCGCAAGAAGATGGGCGAGTGGGTAGATGCTACCAGGGACTGGATGCTGCAAAAGCAGGTGATCTACCAACCGACCTACCTTGATGATCCGGCACCTGAGGTGCTTCGGACTTTCCTGAAGGCTCGTAAATCAATGATAAGATGATGCAGCTGACGAATCCTATATGGCTTTGGGGATTGCTTGGGCTTGCTGTGCCACTCGCTATTCATTTGCTGAGCAGGAAAGAAGGCAAGGTGATAAAAGTGGGTAGCATTCGACACCTGACTGACTCCACCACCAGGCAATTCAAAAGCGTAAAGCTCAATGAGCTTTTGCTGCTGGCATTGAGAAGTCTGCTTCTACTCACAGTGGTGGCTTTGCTTGCGGGATTGCTCTTGCAGTCTTCGGCGAGCCTTCCAAAATGGGTAGTGGTGGATAGGGGAGCAGAGCAACACAGTGAGATCAGCAGGATAATAGACAGCTTGACGAGCAGTGACTATGAGCTAAGGTACCTGGAACAAGGGTTCCCTCTGCCCAAAGACACGATGTCAGAAAAGCAAACTTTGAGCCATTGGTTTCTTGCCGAGCAGCTTGGAGAAGCAAATATTAGCGAAGCTGTTGTTTTTACAAAGGCTTACATGTCCGGCTTTCGTGGAAAAAGGCCGCCAAAGCCAGAGCATATTGCCTGGTTTGATATACCCGTAGGGCTTGAAAAGCTGCCTGCGATCACCATTATTGAAAGTGATACCGTTTGGGAAGTTTCGGAGCAAACGGATGATAAGTTTACGAAATTCACCTCGATTAAGGCAGCTGTAAAAAGCGCTGTCTCTACTGAGGTTCAAGCAAAAAAGGTAGCTATCGTATCAGACGAAGCACATGCTTACGACGCAAAAGTCCTGGAAACTGCATTGATGGTTTTGAACGAATTGCCTGGTTTCAGGATTGATATTCAATCGGCAAGCGCTACCTCTTTTAGAGCCGACGAAGAAGCCGTAGTTTTTTGGCTGGCGTCAATACCTGTGCCCAACCTGGACAACGAGCTTATTTTTCTTGAGGAAACGACTTCCGACGATCTTTTAGTACAACTATCGCCAATGCAATGGCAAATTACCCGTCGGCTCAATAAAAATGTGGTGCTGGAAAACCAATTAATCATTGAACTGTCGAAGTTTTTCGACGCCGACCTGCCAGCGATGGCTGAGAGCGACCACCGAACAATGCCGGAGGATTGGCGTTGGAGCAAGGTAGTGCCAGAGGAGGTTGACGTCGATAGCAACACTGCAAACTATGCCGACATTAATCAGTGGCTGGTGGCACTCCTGGTTTTGACGCTTGTCATTGAACGCCTTGTAGCATGGAGGAGAGGCCAATGAAGCAGACACAAAACCATCAACTCATAGCGTTGCAGCGGAGATACCTGATGCTTCGGATGCTAGAGGTACTGTGCCTCGCTGTTGGCGTTGGACTGATTTTGATGGTGGTAGCTGAGGTCGCCGGTTTGGATAAAACTGATGCGTTGGTGCTCGCCGGAACTGTTGGTTTGGTGGTACTTCTCCAGCGAGTCTATAAACTAGGTTTGCACCAGCTTACTGCCGCTCGACTAGCATCCTTCATCAATCGCCAATACCCCAACCTCGGTTGGAGCGCCGACCTTTTGACAACTGATCAACCTTTGTCTGGCCTACAGCAGCTACAGCGAGAGAGGGCTTTGGTGAAGATTATGGAGTTGAGCAAGCTGCGATTCCCTCACCAGTTATGGGTGGCGAGTTTGGTTTTATTAGCAGGAATTTTACTTCTCATTTTCTTCCCTGGAGTTCCGATTGGCGTTGGTTCTGGTCAAAGTGCTGCGGAAAATTCCCCTACTACAGCATCTGTTGAAAGTGTTTTCCAGCCAGTTGTGCTCGAAAGCATTGCGGGCACAATAAACGCTCCAGCTTATACAGGTTTGAGAACCCTTTCATTTACCGATCCCAATATTAAAGCAGTTGAAGGTGGTGTTGTCAGTTGGGAATTGGGCTTTTCGTCAGCGCCACAGCAAGCGCTGATCATCTTCTCTGGCTCCGACACTTTAGTGTTAAAGCAAGAACAGTCGAGGCTTACTGGTTCGGCTAAAGTTTTCAACACCGGATTTTATCAGGTCGCCTGGCAGCAAGACGGCGATTGGAAAGCTTCTGATTTTTACAAACTTGAGGTGGTGACAGACTTGCCTCCGCAGCTTGCTATAAGAGACTTGCCTCAGTTTCAGCAATTCGAGTGGAGCGACGTTCAAAAGATAAGTGTAAAGACAGATTTATCAGATGATTATGGATTGAAGGACGCCTACCTGATAGCCACAGTAGCCAAGGGAAGCGGGGAGTCGGTTAAGTTCAGAGAGGAGAAGTTGCTGTTCGACAAGCCGCAGACAATCTCAGGCAGAAAATTGTTAGCAGAAAGAGTGATCGACCTGAAAAAAATGGGACTGGAACCTGGCGACGAGCTTTATTTCTATGTGGAAGCGTGGGACAACAAATTGCCAAAACAGCAGGTCGAAAGAACAGAAACCTATTTTCTCCAGCTAAAAGATACTGCTTCATACATTGTGTCCAACGACGGCGGTTTGGGTGTCGATCTCATGCCCGAGTACTTCCGTAGCCAGCGCCAAATTATTATCGACTCTGAAAAGCTTGTTGCTGAAAGGGGTAAAATTGAAAAGGAAGTTTTTGATAACACCAGCAATGGTTTAGGGCATGATCAGAAAGTGCTGAGACTCAGGTATGGTCAGTTCCTTGGCGAAGAGTTTGAGTCGGGCATCACCGAAACTGAGACGCAGGAACCTGAAGAAACGGCTGCTCCTACCAATACTGATGAGGCGATGAAGCAGTTTGGGCATGCGCATGACACCGAAAATGAGCATAATCTGGTGCCGCAAAAGGATCATGAGCATGCAGGAGAAGAAGAGGAGAACCCTTTGGAGGCATTCGCTCATATGCACGACAGCGAGGAGGAAGCTACTTTCTATATCCAATCGGTCAAAACGAAGCTGAGAGCGGCCTTGTCGATGATGTGGGACGCTGAACTGCATTTGCGGATGAACAATCCGGAGGAGTCACTGCCTTATCAGTACAAGATTCTAAAGTTGTTGAAAGAAATCAGTAACGACTCCCGCATTTACGTACACCGCACGGGATTCGATCCACCGCCAATCAAAGAAGAAAAGCGGCTTACTGGCGATCTGGCAGAAATCAATCCTGCCAGGAGGAGGTATGCGTTAGAGCCCAATAAGTCGTTTCCTAATTCCAGAAGGGCCCTTGTTCTGCTAGAGAAATACCTGCAACAGCCAGCATTGACGCCAACTGACGACCAAAAGGACGTGCTTCAGTTGGCAGGCAATGAATTGGCACAACAGGCGATTGAGTTTCCCGGGCGATACCTCGAAAGCATGAGTTTGCTAAAAGCTTTGATTGATGGTGAAGTTGTGCAAAATCGAATAGCGCTGATGAAAATTAGGAAGTCGTTTTGGGAAATAGTACCTGAACAGCCTGCCTCACCTGCGTTACACCCAACTGCTGCCAGCGCCATTGATCAGCAGTTCTTAAAAAGAATGGAGGCCAATGAATAGCTGGATGATATCATTTGAGCCTTTGCTAAATATACATTTGACCTTGTGGGGCTTGATTTTGCTCTTTACCATTATTGCTGTGGCAGAGTGGCGGAGGAAAATGGGCAGGAAGTTGCTTAGACTCTCTGCGCTATTGGTGGCCTTTATTGGTCTGACCGGTATACTGTTGAGGCCTCACTATTTGAGTGAGAGCCCCCAGTCCGATATTATGCTGCTTACCCAAGGACACAATGCGGAGGAAGCAGATAGCCTGCTTCAATCGAATCCCGGGTTGAGTGTGTACAAGGCACCGGGCGTAGCTGACTTTAAAGCAGCTGCTGAACTCAAATCATTTAATGAGCTGGCGGGAATCAAAGAAAGAATTCGCTATGTGCTGGGGAACGGACTGCCTGACTATGTCTTTGAAGAAGCAGCTTCCTTTCGATTTGCCTATTTTCCGTCATCGTCTCCCGAGGGCATTCAGGCAATCAATGTGCCCGAGAAGGTGAGTGCAAACAGGAGAAGTGTCGTAGACGGAAATGTGAACCACGTAGCATCAGGAGGCATAATCAGGTGGAGTGGCCCTGAAGGAAGGATGGACTCTCTGATGCTTTTAGCAGATACTGAGGAATTTTCCTTTGGCTTTGTACCTAAACTAGGTAGTAAGTTTATCTACGAACTGGAGTTGCTGGATAGTGCAGGCTCCTCAACAGCCACTTACAAAGTTCCGGTGCAGGTAGCCGAAGAAAGAAAGTTGAAAATGGTCTTCATTAGCCAATTCCCAACTTTTGAATCGAGGTATTTAAAAAACTTGTTGGTGGAACAAGGACATTCCCTGGCGCTGAGGTATCAGTTATCGAAGGACAAATTTCGCTACGAGTTTGCTAATCAAGGCGAGGTGCCGTTCAGGAGATTGACAACAGCTCTTTTAGATAATGCCGATTTGCTATGGATTGACGAAGCGTCGTTGGATGCATTGAGCAGAGAGGAGGCAAATGCCCTGAACGCAGCCGTTGATCAGGGTTTGGGTGTCTTTATTACAGTCAACGAGGTGTCTGCCAGCCGGAAGACCAGGCGTTGGATGCCCTTTCAGTTGACACGGTATGATGCGGATACTTTGTCGGTTGCTGTTGACTTAGGCAGGCAAGTTAGTTTGAGTGGTGTAGGGCTTGCGATTGACAGGTCGCCGGAAGTAATCCCGGTTTGGGAAGAGACAAGTGGCAGCGTGCTGGCCGCTTATGCTTATCAGGGTTTGGGGAAAATTGGGACCGCTCTGTGGCAAGACACTTATAGGTTGGTTTTGAAAGGGCAGGAGCTCACTTATGCGGCTCTGTGGACAGAAGTGATTGAGTCGCTGGCCAGGAGGGTATCTGTGTGTTGCCAGATTCTGATAGAGACTAAAGAACCACATTTTATAGATGAACCCATTCGATTTACGGTTATAAGTTCCCTGGAAGAGCCGCCGGTGGTGAGGTACAAAGGTGAAACCGTGCCACTGATAGAGAACTGGCAGCTGGACAATGTTTGGAGCGGCACCATTTGGCCGGATGGGGCAGGTTGGGATTCACTTTTTGTGGAAGCGGCCGGGCAATCAAAGCATTTTTTCGTGCATGAACAGTCAGACTGGCAATCGGTAGCCGTTTCCAAGCAAATAGCCAATACAGCATTACACGCCAGCATGGATTCAGGAATTGCTACACTCCAACTACAGTCAATTAAAAAGCCGATCTCTGCAGTTATTTTCTACCTACTACTGCTGGTTGGTTTTGGGGGATTATGGCTGGCTCCGAAGGTTTGATTTCGTGAGGACGTACTCACACCACCACCCTTGGAATATCCTTATCCAACCTCGTCAGTAGCTCGTAGTTTAGAAGCTCGCTCAAATTGCTGAAGTGGGAAACGGATATCGACAGGTCGCCATCTTTGCCTATTAGCGTTACTTTGTCGCCAATATTCACCTCAGCGTGAGTGATCTCCACCAAAAACATGTTCATATTCACCACGCCCACCACACTGAGCCGGTGCCCGTTGATCAGCACCCTCCCGTGGTTGCTAAGGCCCCTGCTGAAGCCATAGCTATAGCCGACTGGCACACTTGCCACCCTCATGTCATATTCTGCAAGAAAGGAGGTGCCATAGCCGATGAATTCCCCCATCTTCACGGTTTTGATGTCCATTACATGGCTTCTCCACGAAATAACCCTGCTCAAAGGATCCTCGGTAAGTTTGTGCTCCCTCATGTAGCTCACCTGCGTTTCCTGGCTTGGCCAAAGCCCATATTGTAATATCCCAATTCTCACCATGTTGAGGTTATTTTCAGGATACATAATGGCCCCCGCACTGCACGACGTGTGGAGTACGGCCGGGTGTATTCCTTTTCCTTTGAAATAGGCCACTCCATTACTGAACACCTCCTTTTGATTGAGGATTCGTTTGTAGTTAGACACACTTTCGGCCCCTGCAAAGTGAGTACACATGCCTATCACTTCAATGCAGTCGCTGTAGTCTTCCAGCAGTGCTGCCATTTCTTTCCACTCTTTCGGGTTGATCCCTGTACGGTTCATGCCCGTTTCCAACTCAAGGTGAATGCGGGCTTTTTTCTTCATCAGCCTGGCTTGCTTGCATAGCGCATTCAACCTGATTTTATTGAACACAAAGCATTCTACATCATTTTCAATCATCCACGGCATGTGGTCATCCAGGATATCACCCATGATCAAAATGGTGGACGACTCGGTGCTAAAACTGGCCACGTCCAGTGCTTCGAACGAACCGAACACAGAAAAATGGCGAATACCCAACCTTTCAAGCTCAGGCACCATGTGTTTGATGCCATGTCCATAGGCGTTGCCTTTAAGCACCGAAGAAATTGTCACATCAGGGCCGACTAATTTTCTGAGAAAATCAAGGTTGTTTTCTAGCGCCGACCGGCTAAGCTCAATGGAAGAGCTGGAATTTGGGAACATGCCTTTTTTGATTTGGCCAGCTAAAAAAATAGCCAGCCTTTGGATAAATGAATAATGTCTGCAATATGCCGCCTGACAATGCGTAAGGCAAGTAAAAACCGGACTAATGGGGTTTTATATTCAAAGCAGATTCCTGCCATGTCAAATGCAGCATATGTTTATCTTTGCCGCATGACCCGTCAAGAACTATTTGCCAATATAAAGAAGAAGCGTTCTTTTTTATGTGTTGGCCTCGACACAGATATCACCAAGGTTCCCTCGCACCTTCACAAAGCACAGGATCCAATCTTTGAATTCAATAAGCAAATTATTGATGCCACGGCCGATGTGACCGTTGCTTACAAGCCCAATATCGCCTTTTACGAAGCCATGGGGCCAAAGGGGTGGGAGTCGCTGCAAAAAACGCTGGACTATATTCCGAACGATATTTTCACGATAGCCGATGCCAAAAGAGGCGACATTGGCAACACATCTGCTTTGTATGCCAGGGCATTCTTTGAGGCCATGAGCTTTGATAGCATTACTGTGGCACCTTACATGGGAAGAGACTCGGTAAAGCCCTTTCTGCAGTTCGATAGCAAATGGGTGATTCTGCTGGGGCTCACCAGCAACGAAGGCTTTGCTGACTTCCAGAATGAGCCAATGGCAGATGGTCAAAAGCTTTTTGAAAAGGTAATTGCCACCAGCCAGCTGTGGGGGAGTGCCGACAACATGATGTATGTAGTGGGCGCTACCAGAGGCGAAATGTTCAAAGAAGTGAGAGCCCTTGCTCCGGAGCATTTTCTGCTGGTGCCGGGCATTGGTACGCAGGGGGGCGACCTGGAAGCCACCTGTAAGTATGGCATGAACAGCCAATGCGGACTGCTGGTGAATTCGGCAAGGGGCATTATCTACGCAGGTAACGGCGTCGATTTCGCCGAAAAAGCCAAGTTGGCCGCCATCGATCTTCAGCAGCAAATGGATGAAATGTTGGAGAAGTATTTATAAATTGGAAGACTGTGATGCTTTAGACAGCCTAATCTGTTCACTTTTTCAATGATCAAATGTTCCCTGAAGAGTTTCTCCACTTTATCTGGCAATTTCAATACTTCGATAGCGCTGAGCTGCGGACTACCGACGGACAGGCCATCCTGATTAGTAAGCAGGGTTTTCTCAACTCCGATGCCGGACCAGACTTCAGGGAGGCTCGCCTGCGAATTGGGGAAATGGAGTGGAATGGGCAGGTGGAGATACATCTCAAGAGCAGCGACTGGCACAACCACAAACACCAGTTTGATAAAGCGTATGACAGTGTCGTTCTCCATGTGGTTTGGGAGGCTGATCGTGAGATACTGAGAACCGATGGTACGTACGTGCCGCAGCTGGAGCTCAAGGATAGGGTGTCGCTGCAACTACTCTCGAAGTATCAGGGCCTGATTCAGCAGCGAGTGGATGTGCCCTGCCAAACACAAATCAAAAACATTGACGCTTTAAAAAGGCAGTCGATGATTGATCGGGTGCTCGTGGAGCGCCTGCAGAGAAAGACAAAGGATGTTGAGATACTCCTGAAAAAGTACGGTGGCGATTGGGATGCCACAGCGGTTCATTTCCTCATCCGGTATTTTGGCTTCAAGAAGAACGAAGAAGGTTTTCAGCAGCTAAGCAAGCGGGTTTCGTACAAGGTGATGAAGAAGCTGGCTTTCGATAAGAAAGACCTGGAGGCCTACCTGCTGGGCCTTGCCGGGCTGCTTGATGACGACTCAAGTGACTTTTACTCGAAGGCCCTCAGAGAACGGTTCGATTACATCAACCACAAATTTCAGCTCATAGCCACCACGCTGCCTCCTATACCCTGGAAGTTTATGCGCATGCGGCCAGCCAACTTCCCTACGATCAGGATGGCCCAGCTGGCAGCTATCATCCATCAGTCGCCCCGGCTTTTTGCAGTGTTTGTTGAGTCAGAACTTGCCGGACTAAGAGGCGTTTTTAAATCAAAGGTGTCTGATTATTGGTTGACACATTTTCAGTTTGCAAAGGAAAAACCTGGGGCGGAAAAAGCGAAATCAAGCGGACAAAGCGCTTTTGTGGGAAGCAAAAGTATCGACATTTTGCTTATTAACTGTGTGGTGCCTTTGTTGTTTGCCTATGGGAAGGAGCAGGGAAGCGCTGGGCTTGAGGAAAAGGCATTGCTGCTGCTGAATCAGCTTCAATTCGAGGAAAACACGATTACCAGAAAGCTCTCTTTCATGCCTGTCGAAAAACCCACGGCCTACGAGTCTCAAGCCTTTATCGAACTTTACCAGCACTACTGCCAGCCCAGAAGATGCCTTTCCTGCCAAATAGGTACTCACCTAATCAGGCAAAGCCACTAGCATGCTCGCTGGCGTTTTCATTCTTCTGATATTTGGCTTGGCTTGCTGGCAATTTTCTATGCCAGTTTTCGGAACCAGGGCCACGTTTATGCTTATGTTAATGAAGGTAGCAGTCGGCATGATAGCAATGGTTTACTACCTGGAAATCCGGCATGAAGGTGACCTCTTTTACTACGATGAGACGGCTACCCAATACCTGGAGGATATTCGTTCGGGCTATGCGGTTTGGGATTTCCTTGCGCAGGATGCCGATCCGGCAGCCAGGGCAACTCCCCAAAACCGAACCTTTTTCTTTGTGAAGGTTATCACAGTATTATACATGATGCTGGGAAGCAGTATTTGGTTCATCGGCATACTTTTTAGCTTCATCAGCTTCTTGTCGGTCATTTACCTGATCAAAAGAATGCAGTCAATCGATATCGATATTCGGTGGTCAGCCATTCTTATCTTCTTCCTTTGGCCAAGTATAGCCATTTGGGGGAGCGGGCTTTCAAAGGAAACGCTGATGCTGGCTGGAGTCAGTGTATTTTTAGGTGCTGCCATTCCCATTGCTAGTGGAAGCCGTTCCAATTGGTTTTTACACGTAGCGTTACTTATTCTCGCTTCTTTGGTGTTGACAAAGCTGCGTATTTTCGTTTTGCTGAGCCTGCTTCCATTCTTGTTTGGTGCTGTGCTTTTTAAGGTTCTTCAAAAGTACATGCAAAGACTCGCATGGCATTGGGCGGCGGGTATTGCGGGCGTTATCTTGATTATGTGTTTTGTTGTTGCATTTAGCTATACTGACACGAGTTTCAATCCTGGGTATATAGTAAAGGCATTCACTGACAACCATGCGGCGATTGTGGCCCAGTCCACGCCAGAGCACGTTGTGTCAGGTCTTGAAACGCTATGGGAGTGGCCTCAGATCGTGCTGCAGCTTGTACTGGCAGCTATGGCAGGGATGCTTGGCCCATTTCCCTGGGAGGTCAATTCCACTTCGGAAATCCTTATTCTGCTTGAGCCGATGTTACTACTGACGCTCTTTTTTACCAATACGCCGACAAAGGCGAGATTTCCGATGCTCGTTTGGTTGCCACTACTCGGTTACGTTGTGTTCACTGCCGCTATGATCACGCTCTCAACGCCTAACTATGGCTCTCTGTCAAGGTATCGATTGGCCTTTTACCCCATGCTTGTCTTTCTTGTTTCCTTCAAACATCCCTGGCTGTCAAAAATCAGTAAATTGAAAATCTTCAGGAGCGATATAGGTGTTTGATGATAAGGCCAATAGCCCTACCTTTGCACTCTCAAAACTCATAGCAACTAATAGACAAGAATGATCAACCCGGTTATCATATTCGGAACTGGCCCTATGGGGCACCATGCCATGGAAATTTTCGAAAGCAATGGAGTAACGATATATGGATTCCTGGAGGAGGATGCCTCCCGCCACGGCACAGAACTTAATAGTATCTCTATCCTGGGCAGGCCTGATGATGATGGTTTTCTAAAGTTGATTGGAAAGAAATGCGACGCCTTTGTTGCCAGCGATGACAATGCTTACCGCAAGTCGATGGTGAAAATGCTCAACGAAAGGAGGCAAGTGCAGCCAGTGAATGCCGTGCACAAAAGAGCCGTGTTGGGCGTGTCGGTATCCCTTGGGCATGGCAATATGATCAACTCAGGCGCTATTGTGGAAGGCGGAGCAACCATAGGACAGCATTGTGTGATTCACTCAAATGCTGTGGTTGGGTCCATGTCCAAACTGGGCGACTATGTGCAGATAGGCATTGGTAGCATTATCAATTCCAATGTGGAGATAGCAGATGAAGCATTTATCGGAAGCGGAGTAACAATTGTGGCAGGCGTGAAAATTGGTAAAAAAGCCAGGATTGGGGCAGGTTCAGTTGTTATTGCCAGCGTGAAAGACGGAGAAACAGTATTTGGAAACCCGGCGCAAGCCGTTAAATAAGTTAAATCTAACAGCTAAAGGCCAAGTGCCAATAGCAGAAAAGTAACACCTTGTTGAAGCAAGGCAGAGTTATAAAAATGAAAAATTACAGCATACTTCTTTATTACTGCTATGCCAGGATCGAGGATCCGGAGGCGTTCAGAGAGCAGCATCACCTTTACTGTATCGAAAACAACCTGAAGGGAAGAATCATCATCGCCCACGAAGGCATCAACGGAACCATTAGTGGGGGCAGAGAAGATTGCCAGCGCTATATGGACGATCTGAAGGCCGACCCCAGGTTCGCCCATACCGACTTCAAGGTGGATCACAACGATGCCAATGCGTTTGCAAAGCTGCAAGTGCGTGTTAAGCCTGAGATTGTTCATTCCAGCCTGAGTCATATCGATCCCAATCAGCGCACAGGCACTTATGTGGAGCCCGCCGAGTTCAGGGAAATTCTGAAGAACAAGACAGATGATGTGGTTATTTTAGATGTCAGGTCTAACTATGAGCACTCTTTAGGCAAGTTCAAAAATGCTGTTACGCTCGATATCGAAAACTTTCGTGACTTCCCTGAAAAGGTGGAGGAGCTGAAGGCTTTAAAAGATAAAAAGATAGTGACCTATTGTACTGGTGGTATTAAGTGTGAAAAAGCCAGCGCCTTTTTGTTGGAGCAGGGCTTTGAAAACGTCTACCAGCTTCATGGGGGCATTATCAAATACGGCATGGAAGAGGCTACGCAGGGTGAGGACTTCGAAGGCAAGTGCTATGTGTTTGACAACCGGGTGGCGGTAGAGGTGAATAAGGTTAATCCGAAGGTAGTGTCAACCTGCTACGTATGTGGCACACATAGCGACCGCATGGTGAACTGTGCCAATGCTGAATGCAATCGCCATGTCCCAATCTGTGAGAAATGTGGATGGGAAATGGAAGGCGCTTGTTCCGAAGAATGCAAATCTCATTCCGATAAAAGACCGTATGATGGCACCGGCTACTACCAGAAGGAGATGAATGGTTATAATCCTTACAGAGGACTGTACAGGAAGAAAGAAGAACCGCAAGGTGCAACCGACGAGCGCTGATGGCAAAAATTCCTGAGTCAGAGCTTATCCTCAATTCCGATGGTAGTGTTTACCATCTCAGCCTCAGGCCTGAGCACATTGCTGATACCATCATAGCAGTAGGAGACCCGGGCCGGGTGCATCAGGTAAGTCAATATTTCGACTCAATAGAGTTTGAGATGAACAAGCGGGAGTTCATTACTCACACTGGCTATCTCAACAAAAAGAGAGTGACAGTTATCAGCTCTGGCATTGGCACCGACAACGTTGAGATACTATTGACCGAACTCGATGCGCTGGTCAACATTGACCTGGCCAAACGGGAGCCAAAGAAGAAACTCAAGAGTCTTAATATTATTCGTATAGGCACTTCTGGTGCCATGCAGGAGGATATCAAATTGGGAAGTTATGTTGTCTCAGAGAACGCCATCGGCTTTGATACACTAGGCTTTTTTTATCCTTACCATCAGTCGGCCAGGGAAACAAAGATAGCGGCCAAGCTGAAAGAGGCCATCTCTTTGGAGTTCATGCCGTATATCATCAGCGGATCCGAAAAATTGATCGAAAAATACGCCTTTGACATGGTCAAGGGAAATACGGTCACCGCACCCGGGTTTTATGCGCCGCAAGGGAGAGCACTTCGCCTGCCCATCAAGCATCCTAATTTGGTGGATCAGCTGATGTACTTTCACGAGGGCGATTTTTGGATCACCAATTTTGAAATGGAAACCGCCGGCTACTATGGATTGTCTCGCATGATGGGACATAACATGATCAGCCTTAATGCGATTGTTGTGAACAGAGCAAAAGGTACCTTTTCAAAGAACCCCCTGAAGGTTGTTGACGGTCTGATTAAAAAAGTGCTTTCCAGAATCTAGCCCCAGACCAGCCAAAGCTCACATTTAAAAATAAATTTGATGCTAATGAAACATTTAGGCATCTATTTGTGTATATACATGTATGTACATACATTTGTATTATTAAACATCTAAAAACTTATGTTAAGCGCAATTTTCACATCATTAGTACTTCTTGTCGGCAGCCCTTCGGCTGATGACATAAAAGCTGTTTACAAAGTCAACACAGTAGAAAGCAAGGTAATTTGGACTGGCGAGAAACTAGCCGGAAGTCACACAGGCACAATTAATTTGATTCAGGGTGACCTTCAGTTCGACGGCGATAAATTAGCAGGCGGTTCGTTCACTATCGACATGAACTCAATTGTAGACACAGATCTCGAAGGTGAATACAAAGGCAAATTGGAAGGGCACCTTAAGTCTGACGACTTTTTTGGAGTAGCCACTTACCCCACCGCATCTTTCAAAATTACCAGCGTGAAATCGACAGGTAACAACAAATACGATGTAACCGGCGACATCACTATCAAAGGAACAACTGAGAAAATCACTTTTCCTGCAGAGTTAGCTGTCAATGGAAGCAAAGTAACTGCCACCTCTAAGATTACTGTGGACAGGTCTAAATTTAATGTAAAGTATGGCTCCAAAAGCTTCTTTGCAGAGATAGGAGACAAAGTGATTTACGACGAATTTGTACTTGACGTAACCCTTGTAGCGGCCAAGTAATTTAACCCAGTATTAAAGTGGAAGAGCCGGATCGGGAAACTGACCCGGTTTTTTTGTTTTGGCACGCACTTTGTATTCGGTAGATTACTTTTTAGAAAACGGATTATTTAATCAACAAATAGAATGACCATGAAGAATTTTTTAGTCTCGGCCCTAATCCTGATGTCAGGAGCGGCTAATGCTCAACAGATTGTTACGGATTTCGAATCGCAGAAAAAGAGTATCATCAAAATGGAGTTTTTCTCTCCATTGACAGGCAACACCACCTTTGGATATGAAAGATATATCAAAGACTGGGTGTCATGGGAAGCCAAAGTAGGGATTATCGGCCTAGGCCTGGATCCAAACGAAATTGACCCAAGTGGCGTGCTTTTCAGAGTGGGGCCTAAGTTTAAGCTAAACCCAGATTTTGTAGCTGACGGCATGAAAGGATCGCACTTGCTAAGTGGAAAATACATCAGGCCTGAGGTGGCTATGAGCTTTTTTACACAGGACAATATTGTGTACGACGAATTTACTGGTAATGAGTCGAGGAACAGGGAAGATTATTCTGCTGTGGCTATTCTGCTGAACTACGGCCGTCAGTACGTGCTGGCAGACATTATGAGCCTCGACTACCATGTCGGCCTGGGCTATGGGTTCAACAGCGGAGGCGAGGGAAGATACAGCTACAGTCACGCTGCCGGTGGAAGAGACTTTCCAATTGCGGTGTCAGCAGGATTTACCATTGGACTCCTTTTGAAGTAAGAAACAGGGCCTGGGAATATTGTAGCCGTCTGGTGGGGTCAAACTTACCGGGCGGCTATTTCTTTTTTCTACCGAGGTTCCAGATGGTTTCTGCTTTTTTTCCCAATAGCCAGAAGGCTACAGCCAAAATCATGAAAAATACGGCTTTGTGCAATGTATCCCAGCCGTACTCTACATAGCGTGATAGCAGGTTGACGAGTAAAAAAACTATGCCGAAGTCCCTGCTAAGAAAATCGTCATTCTTTAATCCATAAATGATAGCCCCTACACTAACCGCCGCCATGAGTACTGCCCAACCCCACAACTCCACCTGGCTAACCTGGCTCCAGATATTAAAATCGGTGTGGTTGCCAAAAATGGACAGAAACCAAAGAGAGGTAAATAGCTGAAATAGGCCAAATCCGTACGTGATAGGCTGAAATGGGGATAATTTTGTGCGCCCGATCAGAAAAGAGCCACCTACTATTAGGAAACTGAATACCGTATACCGCAACGGGTAGTTCATGCCCCAGAACAAACCTTCCCAGTTAGTGACGTAACCTGTTTCTGTCCCAAACCACGCACCAAAGGCCACAAGGAAGAAAAGCCAGATGACCTGCGACCAAAGACTGTAGGCCACCACGGCATAGATGGCCGTGAGCAAAAGAATAAGCAGGGAAAAATGCCCGGATCCGGTGTCAAACTGCAAGCCAAGAAAGGTAGCGGAGACAGCAGTACTTATCACGCCCAGAATGAAGAGTGTTTCGTTACTGTAAATCTGATCTGGTTTATTGGTTTTACGTCTGTAGCCAAATGCATACAAACCAAAGGCTAAGGCAGCAAAAAGCAGGCTTTTTACCCAGTGAGGCGCATCTATCAGGTCTTCTATGAATTGGAGAATCCATTCGTCCGCCAGCAAAAGAAAAACACTGACAATGATGGAGCCAATAGCAAACAGGAAGGCGTAGAAGGCCAGTTTTTGCCAGTCGAAGCCAACGGGCTGCACATCGTTTGTGAGCTTGTCCGAAGTTTTATCGTCGATAAGGCCAACGTCTTTCCAATGAGCAATCGCCTTTTTGATTATTTCAGCCTCTTTCTTGCCTGTTTGCAGCATGCATTATGCGTTTAGCTCAGAGAGCTCAAGCCACCGGAGCTCCTTTTCTTCCAGCAAGGTATCAATTTCTTCTATTTTTGACGCCCATTCGGTAAGCTCCTCGTGGGAGCCGTTTCCGCCGTTTAGCTTCAGGATGAACCCTTTTTTCTTCTCTTCTAACTGTTTCAACTCCGCTTCAATACCTTCCAGCTCTCTTTTTTCTTTGTAGGACAGCGCTTTTTTTTCTGTTGGCTTTACTACTTCCTTCGGTTTTTCCTTCGGTGCAGGTTTTTCCAGCTTGGCCGCTTTCTCTGCTTGTTGCTCACGGAAGTCGGTGTAGTTGCCCGGGAAGTCGTGGATGACTCCGCCGCCTTCAAATACAAACAGGTGGTCGGTGGTGCGGTCGAGGAAGTACCGGTCGTGAGACACCACCATCAGGCAGCCAGGAAAGCCTTCCAGAAAGTCTTCCAGTACGTTCAACGTGGTAATGTCGAGATCATTGGTAGGCTCATCTAGGATCAGGAAATTTGGGTTTTTAGCAAGGATCAAAAGCAGTTGCAGTCTTCTCTTTTCACCGCCACTCAGCTTTCCGATTATTTGATATTGCTTTTCAGGCGGGAAAAGAAACCTCGTAAGCAGTTGCGACGCAGTAATGATTGTGCCGTCAGGCCCCGGATGCACCTCAGCAACTTCTTTTACAGCCTCAATTACTTTCTGGCTATCGTCGAACGTAAAATCTTCCTGGGTATAGTACCCAAACATGGTATTGACACCTTTGTCGGTAGTGCCAGTATTTGGCAACTGCTTGCCGGTGAGGATGTTAAGAAAAGTTGTTTTACCAGCACCGTTCTTTCCAACAATACCGATCCTGTCGTTCTTCTTAAAGGTGTAATTGAACTTATTGAGAATTGTGACATCGTCGTAGGCGTGGGATACATCCTTCAGCTCCATGATTTTACCACCCAGTCGGCGGCCTTCCGCATGAAGTTCCACTTTATCTTGTCCAAGTTTTTTCGAGGCTGTTTCTTTGATCCCTTCAAAAGCCTCCACTCTGTACTTCGCTTTGGTTCCCCTGGCTCTGGGCTGTTTTCTGATCCAGTCCAGCTCCTTTTTCATCAGGTTGCGGGCCTTGTCGACAACCGTTGATTCGAGTGCCTGCCGTTCAGCTTTTTTCTCAAGGAAATAGGCGTAGTTGCCCTGGTAGCGGTTCATTTGCCCGCCATCCAGCTCGAATATCAGATTGCAGACATTATCGAGGAAGTACCGGTCGTGAGTGATGAGCAGGAGAGTAGTGTTTTGTGTCGCAAGGTGCTTTTCTAACCATTCCACGGTTGACAGGTCGAGATGGTTGGTAGGTTCGTCGAGCAGCAACACATCAGGTTGCTCGATGAGGATTTTGGCCAGTGCCACCCGCTTTTTTTGCCCGCCCGAGAGAGTGCCCATGAGTATGTCCACATCTAGCAATCCCATTTGCCCGATTACCTGGCGCACAAATGCCTCAAAATCCCAGGCTTGTAGCTCGTCCATTTTTTCAAGTACTCCCTCAGGAAAATCTTTGCCGTGGTGCTCCGCCTGGTACATGGCCTCTTCGTAATCACGAATGGCCCGAATCATTGGGGAGTTGGCTTCGAAGAGGGTATCTAAAATGGATGTTTGCGGATCAAACTCCGGCTGCTGTGGCAGGTAAGAAACCTTGAAGTCTTTCCGGGTGGACACTTTACCGCCGTCTGGCGCTTCCCAGCCGGCAATGGTCTTAAGAAGCGTCGATTTGCCACATCCATTCACCCCGATGATGGCTGCTTTTTCGCCTTGACTAAGGCCAAAGGTTAGGTTGGTAAATAGGGGCTTATCGGTAAAGGATTTAGCTAAATTTTCGACAGAAATAATATTCATTGAGCCTGCAGCAGTTAATTGAAATTTGATTCAGGGTGCAAAAGTACCAGTTGCAAACCACGATTAACTAATAACAGCCAACAAATAACTTTCGTGCTAACTCTTCATTTTCTTAAAAGCAGCTTCCGCAGCGGCTCGCAGTTCACCAATGGCCTTTTCAAGGTGTTCCCTTACTTCGATCCATTTGGGCTCATTTTTAGTTTTGAAAGACTCAAACTCTTCTTCCAGCTTTTCTTTCTGGCCTTTGAGCTCCGCTATTTTCTCTTCTATTTCGTCAGTCAAACCATCCTTTTTCTTTTTGCCTTCAACGATCAACTGGTCAATTTTCTTACCGAGTTCGGAAAGCAGTGATTCTACTTTGCCTTGTTCTTCTTGCGACATATCGAAAGGATTTAGATTTATAGTGGAAGGTAGAAGGATCGGATGATTTATGCAATGACTTTTACCCCTTTGCGCACGACTTTCAGTTTAACCTTGTTTACTTTGGCCCTCGCTTCGCCGTCGATGTGGAGGTAAATGCCTTTTTTCGACTCAATCGTTGCATTCTTCACCGCATACTCTTTTTGAAGCCTCGATTGATGGATCGACTTGCTGAAAAGCTGCCACACAAGAAAAGGCACATCTAACCATTGAAATTTCTTAAGCACCACGATATTCACCTTGCCGTCGTCGAGTTCGGCTTTGGGGGCAATGAAGGCGTTGTTGCCAAACTGCGTGCTGTTAGCAAAGCTTACCATCATGGCTTTCTCTTTGATGGTTTTGCCTTTGAAGGAGATTTTGACCGGGCGGTCTTTTGACTTGCCGAACTCTTGCAGCGTGACTTTTGCGTATGACTTGAGTCCCCTCACTTTCAAATTTTTGAATTTATGAGCGACTTTGGCGTCGAAGCCTATGCCCGCCACGTTAACGAAGCTGTCGTCGTTGATTTTTACGTAGTCGATTGCTCTCACTTTCCCTTTGTTAAGGATTTGGAAAGCACCTTCTATGTTCATCGGGATGTGTAGCGTGCGGGCCAGCCCGTTACCCGAGCCAGAAGGAATCACTCCAAACCACTTTTTACTGTCGAGCACGCCTTTGAAAACCTCATTTACTGTACCGTCGCCGCCTACAGCAATGAAGCCGTCAAACTCATCGAACCTCTTTTGAATTGTTGCGGTGCCATCGCCAGCATGCCGAGTCACATGCATTTCATAGCTGAAGCGATTATGGTCGAGCCACTTCTTAATCAGCGTTTCTTCAAACTTGTGGGTGCGGGTGCCAGCGGTGGGATTGACGATGAAGAGGATTTTCTTTCTCTTGGGCATTTTACTCTTTGAAAAGTGGCACAAAGGTAAACCTTTCGCCATCAAAAAGTCCGTGGTCACTTAACTTTAACATAGGGATAACAAGCAGTGCCATAAAAGATAGGGTCATAAATGGTGCTGAAAGTTTTGATCCCAGCTCTTTGGCCATCAGGTCAATTTCCTGGTACTTTTTACCCACAGTATAGCCGTCTTCCACAGCCATCAATCCGGCAACCGGTAATGGTAACACCTTTTGCTTTCCCTTTCCAATAGCAGCTACTCCGCCTTTGTTTTCAACCAATAGGTTGACTGCTTCGCAAATGGCTTCGTTGGATACGCCGATGGCCAGGATGTTGTGCGAGTCGTGCCCGACGGTGGAAGCAATGGCGCCTTGCTTCAGTCCAAAGTTACGGATGTAGGCGATGGCTGGTGGTTGATCGCTGTAACGGTTGATGACGGCAAATTTCAAGACATCATGTTCGACAGAAGTCTGTGTGTCGGTACCTAGCAGGCTTGAATCAAACCAGCTTTCTTTTGTGATTAACTGGCCGTCGAGGGCATCGATGACTCTTACCTGCGAACCACCTACTTTGAGGTGGAAGTCAGTTGGTTTTTTCGGTTGGCAATTGAATTGATTGATAGGGGTACAAGGTTTGGTGCCGAAAAGGGCCTTTCCATGTTCGGCTACTTTTTGCCCGTCGATCCAGGTTTCCAGGACGCCAAAGCTTTCGATGCTGCCTACCACAATAAAATCGGCCGGATCGCCCTTTTGCAGCAGACCAACATTCAGTCGATAGTGTTTGACGGGGTTGATGCATGCTGCTGCCAGCACATCGAAAAGGTCATGCCCTTTAACTAAGGCCCGCACTACTAGTTGATTGATATGCCCTTCGATGAGGTTGTCAGGGTGTTTGTCGTCGGAGCAAAACATGAGTTGGCTGGCGTGCTCCTTCATCAGCGGAATAAGTGCTTCGAAGTTCTTGGCAGCACTTCCTTCCCTGATAAGGATTTTCATGCCGTGCTTCATTTTGTCAAGTGCCTCATCTAAAGTGAAGCATTCGTGGTCGGTGCTTATACCGGCAGCGACGTAGTTGGCGGCTTGCTCTCCTTTGAGTCCTGGAGCATGGCCGTCTACAGGCTTGCCATGCTTCTGCGCTACTTTGATTTTGTCCATCACCAGTGCATCCCGATGCAGCACCCCCGGCCAGTTCATCATTTCAGCCAGGTATTTGATCTCAGGTTTAGAAAGCAGATAATCAATATCCTCAGCGGTGATGATGGCTCCTGCTGTTTCGAACGGCGTGGCGGGCACACATGACGGTGCTCCGAAGTTGAACTTCAGGGGAACGGTTTTGGCATTTTCAATCATGAACTCAACGCCCGCCACGCCCAGCACATTGCCGATCTCATGTGGATCGGACACCGTGGCAACTGTACCATGCGTAACGGCCAGTTTCGCAAATTCAGACGGCACAAGCATCGAGCTTTCAATGTGCACATGAGCATCTACAAAGCCGGGAAGAATGAACTGGGACGGAGCCTCTTTTAGCTCATCAATATTTTTAATGACGCCAGCTTCTATGGTGAGTCTGCCGGGGTAGATTCTTTTGCTCTCAATGTCGATTATTTGTCCTTCCATTTTTTGTCTCTACTTGGATTTATCGGATTGAAAGATGATAAGATTAGTATTTTAGTTGTCTGAAATTATTTGAATCCAAACTTTATCAGAAGCCATGATTTACGAAGAACTCACACATCGGATAATTGGGTGCGCAATGAAGGTGCATACCTTTCTAGGAAACGGTTTTCAAGAGGTAATATACCAAAGAGCCCTTGCAATCGAAATGGAAAAACAAGGTCTTGGGTATGCAAGAGAGATGGAAATGACCATCTATTATGAAGGAATTGATATTGGGACTCGCAGAGTGGACTTTTTCGTTGAAGATAAGATCATGGTTGAGTTGAAAGCAGTGATCGAATTGAACGATAATCATCTTAACCAATGCAGAAACTACCTGGAAGCTTACAATTTACCTGTTGGTCTCTTAATCAATTTTGGTAGCCGCAGCCTTCAATATAAGAGAGTCTATAATACCAAACACCCAGATGTTAAGGCTAAGAAGTAACTACCGAAGCATTTCCTGACCTTACTCGAAAATCCTAAAATCTTTTCATCCAAGAAATCCTAGTAAAGACAGGAAATGATTAATTAGACCACACATTCAAGTTGTGTTAAGATATTATTTCAGCCCTCAATACTTCAAAACAATTGACGGATCAACGGGCCACCGGCCAAAAGACTTGCCATAAACGGCCAAGCCACCTTCACCCTCAGTCCTTATTTCGACAACAAGTTTGCCGGTAGTAGCAGCGTCCTTCAGCATTCTCTTTGAAACCGGCACCTTGGTCAGGTAACCATAAGAGCCTGCCTCTCTCAGTTTTTTGTCTTGCAGCTGGTGGTGCCAGCTCAAGATTCCTTTGTGGTCGGCCGGGTCATCGTTGAGGGTGGTAGTTTGCACCTTGGTGCCATTTAACCAAATGGAGACGGTAGATGGAAACATCGTCTCGTCGGTCATTGGGTAAGAGTTGGGGTTACTGCTTGGTTCGGCTCTTGCTCCCAGCATGTAGTCCTTATTGGTATCGAATTGCTCCCGGTCTTTGGCAAACAACTCCTTGGCAGAAATTTCTACCAGAAAGTAAGCTTCTTTGGCTTTTGCGGTTTCAGTTCCGCTTAGGTCAAAGGTGTATTCGAAGCTGCCCTTTCCGGCACCATTTACCTTTAACCCATCCAGTACAGTCCATTGTTTTTCGCTCCACTCCGCTTTGGTGAAAGAAGCCGGAGCAACACTGATCACCTCTGTTTTTGCCACCTTGTCGGTTCCGGTTACTTCAAAGGTCGTAAAATTGCGGTGCACCACTTTGCCACTCATGGCTTCCAGTCTCAACTTGAGGATAGACAAGCCAGCTATTGAAGGCATTGTCACTTCTATTGGGGTTGGTGTCGATTGAATATATGGCTCATAGTCTGTCAATTGACTGCCTTGTTTGATGGTTGACGTTTCGCCGAGGTAGTTGGTGTGTGTCAGCTCGTACACTATCTTTAGCTGGCTGCCCATTTCCGCACTGCTCATTGAAGAAAGGTAAAGTGGCACGCTGACTGTTTCTCCGCCCTTTACCGTTTTGCTGATTTCATTGCCAGTAGAAAGGTAAACCAGGGAATGAAAGTCGTTAGTGGTCATTCCTGCAACTATGTCGCCTAGCCCGGTTTTCTTTTCCGTCCTGTCGAAGCGCCAGTAGCCGTTCCACTCGTTGATTACGTCGTGGTGCTCGGTATACAGCCAGCCTGACATAAATGGGTATTTGCGGAAGGTGTTCATCATGCGGTGGTAGTCCCACGTCCAGTCCACGTCGCCGGTGCTGCCATCATAGCCCCACACATTGCCGCACTCCGAATTGATATTGGGTTGATTGCCTTGTTTGAAGCCGTCTTCAAAGTCGTAAGTGCTGCCCGGATAGGTATTTTTCTCCAGGTTGGCCATAAAAGCCTCCCATTCCCAGCCAGGTAAGTAGGCGTGCCATGAGTTGATGTCGGTTTCGGTGTGACCTGCCCCGCAGCAGATGGAGTTGTCTTCTACCAATCGACTTCCATCCAGCGACTTGGTCAGGTAATACATGGAGGCTACCCAATTTTGCGTTCTCGGCAGGTACTTGTTCTCCTTTTTGCCATCGACCTCCACAGCAGTTCTCAGGCCCCATGTTTCGTTGAAAACAATCCATGAAAAAATCGCTGGATGGTTGTAGTCTCTTTTGATCATTTCCCGAAGAGTGAATTCTGCTTCAGCTTGCATTTTCTCTTCTGGTTCTCCCCAGCTATTAGGTAAGTCGGCCATCACAAGCAGGCCTAGCTTATCGGCCCAATACAATTTGCGGGGCACCTCGACTTTGATATGGACACGGATGCCGTTCAGTCCGATGGATTTGCTTCGCTCAATTTCCTCACGCATGAACTGGTCAGAAGGGAAAGTGTAGAAACCATCGGGGTGATAAGATTGATCCAAAGTAAGCTGAACGTAGATTGGGTTGTTGTTCAGAGCAATGTAGGGATAGTCTGTTCCCGGGAGGTTTACGACGGAGATCTTGCGCATGCCAAAGTAGGTGCTGACTTTGTCGTTGCCCAGCGTCGCTTCGGCAGTATAGAGAAAAGGGTCTTCAAGGCTCCAAAGGTGAGCGTTCGGTATATTAATACTGAACCGCACCTTGTTTTTTCCTTTTGTGATAGTCGCTTCCTGTGAGATCGGCGTTGGTGTACCTTTAATTGTGACCGTTACTTTGAGATCCTCCGCTGCTTCCTCTGGCAAATAGGCTGTTACATCAACTTTGTTGTTGTCGATATCGGGGGTGAAATGAACGGCCTCCAGGTAGTTGTTTCCTCTGGCCTCCAGATAAACGGTTTGCCATAGACCTCTGGCATTGCCATAGCCTTGCTTGCCATACAAAGTAAAATCTCTGCGGACGTCATCTACCCGAATGACCAATTTTTGAGTTTGGCCATATTTCACAAATGGAGTAAGATCGAACGAAAATGGAGTATAGCCACCCTGATGACTGCCAAGCTTTTGCCCATCAAGCCAAACAGTGGTCTCCCAGTCGGAGGCACCTATGGTCACGAACGTTTTTTTGCCTTTCCAACTTGGGTCGATGGTGATTTCTCTTTTGTACCAGGCGATGTCCGCTTCGTCTTTTACGCCGGAGAGGGTGGAGCCCCATGGAAACGGAACAAGGATGGTTTTATCAAATGCGGTACTACCCGCACTCCAGTTTGCGTTCAAGCCTTCATTGTTTGCATCAAACTTGAATTCCCATATGCCATTGAGATTTTTCCAATCGGCTCTTTCAAAGTCGGGTCTGGGATGCTCCGGAAGCGGAATCATCTGCGAAAAAGCGAAGAGCGAAAGTAGGGTACCGAGGCAGGTAAGCAATAAGGATTTCATAAACGAGTAGGTAAAAGTGTTGAACCCTAAATCTATGTTTAAAGCGGCCTTTTTACAAATGAAAAGTGGATCGTAGTCTGGAGAATCCAAAGCAATACAATAAGGGTTTCGTACAAAATAAAGTTAGTCTTTTGAGCTAGCACAAGAACTCACAACTAAATATAGTTAAGTACTATTGACTATATTTTTAATAATAGCTGTCATTTGTTACGTAAATACTTATATAGTAAATTGAAAATTAACTTTGTAACGAACAACAGCAATGGACAATACAGATTTTAAGATACTTGACGAGTTGGCCACCAACTCCAGAATATCTGGTGCAGACATTGCCCGGAAGATTCATTTGTCGCTACCGGCGGTGACGGAGCGGCTGCGCAAGCTCGACAAGTCGGGCGTGATCGAGCAGTATACCGTAAGGTTCAATAGGGAGATGTTGGGGCTTAAACTGCTTGCTTTTGTGCAGGTTTGGCTGGAACATGCAGGAGCCTCAAAAGCGAAGGAATACCTAATAAGCTTGCCACAGGTGTTGGAATGCCATCACATCGCAGGCGATTATGATTTACTGCTCAAAGTGTTGGTGAAAGATACGAGTGATCTGGAAGAGCTCCTTTCTAATCGAATAAAGGGCAGCCTCGCCGTGACCCGAACCAGCACAACAATTGTAATGAGCACATACAAGGAGGATATTAATATCAGATCGAAATAGATATGACCTACAGGGAAGCACAACAACTGGTAAAAAGGTTTGAAACTTGCACATTGCCGCCGACTGATTGGAGCCACTTAGCTCACTTCGTAATGGCCACATGGTATATCTATCATCATCCGGTCGTAGAAGCCAGAAAGCTCATCAAAGACGGAATAAAAAAATATAATGTCAGCAATGGCGGTAAGAACACAGAAGAGGAAGGGTACCACGAAACGACTACTGAGTTTTACATTCAGGCCATTATGCAATATCACCTCGAATTTGTAGAGGATATTGGTTTTGAAAATTTCCTCCGTGAATTGGCCTCCACAAACATTATCCATAAGGATTTTCTGCTGGGCTTCTATACAAAGGAATTACTAATGAGTAGAGACGCAAGGGTGAGTTGGGAAATTCCTGACCTGAAACCGATGTCACGGATTCGCCAGGCTATTCTTCCAACATGAGTATGGTGCGTTGACGGCCTTAGTAAGGTGCCTTAAATGAAAAATCCCCTATCGAGCCATATTTCGACAGGGGATTTCTTTTTAACCGAAACTTAAAGTTATCTACTTCAAATTTGCCAGGAACTCCACCACATCCCTGATCTCTCTCTTTGTCATAATGCCTCCCATGGGTGGCATGCTGCTTGGTGAGTTTTTGCGTTCGCTTATTCTAGCTGTGGGAATATGAAGTGGCTCAGCTTCCGAAGTTTTTAGCACCAGCTCTTTGTCGGTTTCTTCCATCAAAATGCCAGACACTTTTTGTCCGTCTTTCAACGTCAGAGAAACAGAACCAAACCCAGGTGCCAGTCTTGCGCCTGGCTCAATCAATGCTTGAAGGATTTGCTCCCTTGTCAGCACACTGCCTATTCCGCCAAGCTGTGGGCCGACTGTAGTGCCTTCGCCTCTGATCACGTGACAACGGGTACATTGTGCAGCCGGGTGGGTGTAGAATGTTCTTCCACCCAGACGAGCATCGCCTCCATAAAGCGTTTCCTGAAATGCGGCAACGGTATTTGCATCATCAGACTTTAACGGCTCAAGCTTGGCGGCGAGCGCTGCTGAACCATTTGCCTCGGATGCCTCTATGAGGTCAAGCGTCAAGCTCTTGTCCAGTTTCTTGGCGGCAAGCTGGTCGATGAGCCCTGACAAGATTGCCTCGCTCTTTTCAGCGGACATTTTACCCAGCACTGTCAACATTTCCTGTTGTTCTTTTAAAGAACCTTTAGCAAAAATAGGAGTGACGATGCCGGGTAGATTTTCTGTAGAAATTTCCATTCCACTCAAAAGGCTGAGGGCTGTTGTCCTCACTTCGCCTTCTTTGTCGTTCATACCTTTCTTAACGAGTCCCTCGATGTCGCTGTAGCCAAGTTTGGCCAGGCTGGTGAGCATAGCCGATCTCACTTCAGGAAGCGGGTGGCTTGCCATCATCGCTGCTAGCTGATCGTTGAAGTCAGTTATCTGTAATTCTGCCAGCATATTGGCAGCGGCCATCACCACGGCACTGTTGGAGCTCTGAAGAAACTTAGTAGCATTCGCTTTTGCTTTTGCCTGAGCAAGTGCAGCGTCTCTTTTGATTTCACCACGATAGCGGCCGTCCACTCTGTCCATCACCGATGGATTGGCCCACGTGCCCAGCGTCGCAAGTGCTTCTGCTTTTAGTTCCGGTGCCACGCCATCTCTGAGTGCAAAGGCAATGACCATGTCCAGCTCTTTGTCTCCACCCACTCTCAAGGCGGCGTTGATGGCCCTTCTAAGCAACGGCTCGGAGGTAAATCTAGTCTCGGCCAGAGTTGCTGCCAAAGCTGGCAGTGCAGGTTCAATCGACCAGTCGTCGTTGATAGCCCGTGCTGCTTCCGTCACAATGTACTCATCCTGATCTTTGAGGAAGGTGGCTACTTTTTCGCTGCCAAGCCTTCTTAGTACCAACACAGCGGCAATGCGCAAAGCCCTGCTTGAACTGCTTGCCAACGCCACCACTGGCTCTTGCTTGCCTATCCGGCTAAGAGCGAGTACGCCTGCGTGTCTGATGTAAATATCTTCATCGTTGTTGGCCTCAATCATTTTGATTAGGTCAGGAATAGCCTGTTCGTACTTGATTCTGCCCAATGCTTCAGCGGCATAGAACCTCGTTCTTGGATAGTCATTGCTCAAAAGTTTCACAAGCTGGGGGGCGGCTTCGGCATACTTCACATCTCCAAGCATTTTTGCAGCCTGAGCCACGATTTCAAAGTCGCTATCACCAAGCAACCCAACAATCGGCGCTGCATGGTCGAGGCGTTGTCTTCCCAGTTGACCAAGACCCCAAACGCCATGAACTCTTGCTAGTTGGTTGTCGGTTTGATCGATGGCCTTCTTAAATAGTTGCGCTCCTTTTTTCCCCCGATTTACCAGTTCGAACTGCGCCTTTTGACGAATACGCATGTCGGCGTGAGAAAGTAATTCATACAGCCTGTCTTCGCTTTGATTTTCGTAGTCAAGCACCATCAGCTCTTTGGTTTCTTTACGAGCGGCTGCCAGGTCGTTCTTGTCGCTGGTTACATCTATTTTCCACACTCTACCATAGTTCTTTGTGTCCCATCCATTGATCCAGTCAGCTGCGTAGAGTGCGCCATCAGGTCCAAACCGGATACCAGTTGGTAAGATGCCCAAAGCTAGTTTCTTCTCCTGCTCCAATTCGAAAGTAGCTCCTTTAGGCTTCAGGGTAAACGACCAGATAGGAGACCTGCTTGGGTTGCCAACAAACTCCACAAGGAAGAAATGGTTTTTCCAGGCTGAGCCAAGTGCCGTACCAGGGTTATACACCATTCCCGTTGGCCCGTTGTGATAGTTCATGATGGGAGGAATGATATAAGCAGCCTGACCTTCCCAACGAGGCTGGAAGAGCTTTTCATCCATCCAAACATGGTACTTATTGTTGCGGGGGTCGGTGTATTTTCCATACTGCCAGTTGGCTCTCCATCCAGCGTCGTGGCCTTCTACTATGTGAACAAGCCTTTCACTTTCACCACGGTGGTCACCGTCGTTGTCAGAGCTGATGATGTTGCCATAGGCATCGAAAACAAATTCATGCGTGTTGCGTAATCCTGCAGCGAACACCTCAAAGTTACTTCCGTCAGGATTTGACCTTACAATCACACCCTGGTTAGGATATTTGTATGTGCTTCCGTCTTTGGCAGTTAAGTTGGCGCCAATGTCGCCAATGCCCCAGTAAATACGACCATCTGGCCCTTCAATGGCACCCGACATTCCGTGGCCACCGAAGCCGATATGTACTGCAAATCCTGTCGCTATCGACTCTTTTTTGTCCAGCACTTCATCGCCATTGGTGTCTTGAAGCCTCCACATATCAGGGCCAACACCAACAAAAACATCGTTCTTTCTTACTAGCAGTGCTCCGGCTACGTCGGTTATTTCGTCGTGAAAATCGCTGAGGATACGCTTGGATACATCGGCAATGCCGTCACTATTTTCGTCTGTGAGCTTCCATACTTCTTCTTCTTCCACAGCCAGGTCTTTCCAGTCATGAGAGCCGTCGTTGTTGAGGTCGGGCAGGTATTCATTTCTGGCACTGTTTTCTGGTGCGAATTCCTTATGTAAAAAGGCCCGGCGTTCCTCTGCGGTTTGCAATGCAATGGAACGGGTCATCCAGTCCTGGTGGCCACGAATATCGAACTCAGAGTGTTTCTGACGATTGGTTCTGGTGAGATATACATTGCCCTCATCGTCTATCGACATCGCAATGGGGTCAGGAGCCAGTGAGTCGGAGGCCCAAAGGCTCATGGTAATACCATCATAGAGTTCCAGGGAAGTGTTTTCACGGACTTCTTTGGCCCGGTTATAGGCAGTAGCCTGGTCTTCTCTTATCGTTAGTGGCGTTTCTTTAGGCAACTCTTCGGTACAACTAAGGAGCACGAAGGTCAGAAAAAAAGCAGGCCACAACCTGCGGGTGTTCAGTAGGAATGTCATATTAAACAGGAGTATATATTTGAAAGTATAAGTTTATATTATTTTAGACGAGGAAGCCAGTAGTTTGCCTTAAACGGCAGGAAAATTTCAAAGTCCCCAGGGATAACCTCCATGTTTAGCATGGGAGTGACTGCTTACCGTTCAGCCTGACAATCAGGGTAAATACATAATTTTTGTATTCACTTTTGTGAACCTGTCCCATAAAAAGGAGATATTAAGCTACGCATTTAAATGGAGCGCATAAACTACCTGCTTTGAACATTCAATATTTTACAGAAGATCCTCTGTTTATTTTAGCTATTGGAATCCTTGTTGTTTTTGTCAGCATCATAGGTTTCAGGCTCCATGCGTTTCTGGCGCTCCTGCTCGGTGCCTTTGTTGTAGCACTTATCACTCCCGAAGCGGCTGTCCTTCTATATCAAACAGGAAAAGGTGTTTCCGAAGCTGCGGCCCAACGCCTGGCCGACCAAAGTGAAGGGATTCGCATCGCCACAGAATTTGGAAATACCTGTGGTAAAATTGGGATACTGATCGCCATGGCCTCTATCATAGGCAAAACCATGCTGGAGAGTGGCGCTGCCGAAAAAATTGTGCGGTCAACACTGAAAATCACAGGCGACAAATATGCGCCAATGACATTTCTGGGCAGTAGCTTCTTTATCGGTATTCCTGTTTTCTTTGACACCGTTTTTTATCTCATGGTGCCGCTGGCCAAAGCCATGGCCATGAGGGTTGGGAAAAATTACGGACTGCTGATTCTTTGCATCGCTGCGGGAGCGGCTATGGCCAACTCGTTAGTTCCACCAACGCCGGGCCCACTATTTTTAGTCACCGAAATGAACATACCCGTTGGCATGATGATGATGGGAGGCTTCCTTGTTGGGCTGGTGACCATCAGCGCCGGTTACCTTTATGCCTCATGGGCTAATCGCAAGTGGCCAATTCCACTTCGGGATGCTGTAGATGCTCCGTTGGATGAGATTAAGTCACTGTCTGAGAAAGATGAGCGGGAGCTTCCAGCACTGTGGTTTTCCTTGTTGCCAATATTCATTCCTATTGTGTTAATAAGCGTAAATGCCCTGGTAGGTTCCTTCGTCGACGTAAGTACAATGTCATCGTCGTGGTTGACTAGTGTGCTGGAATTTATCGGAGAGAAAAATGTCGCCTTGTCCCTGGGGGCTCTGTCTTCCATTTGGTTGCTGGCTGTGCAGAAGAAAGGTGACGAAAAGGGACTAACTACCTCAGTGCAAACCGCCCTGATGAGTGCGGGCGTGATCATACTTATTACATCAGCCGGCGGCGCTTTTGGCGGAATGTTACAACAAACGGGCATCAGCCTGCGGCTTGCTGAGCTCACCAAAGACTACCAAATGGCGTTGATACCACTGGCTTTTTTTATAACGGCTATTGTCCGAACAGCTCAGGGGTCGGCGACAGTAGCGATGATTACTGCCTCGGGCATACTGGCAGGAATGGCAAACACGGGCACGCTGGAATACCATCAACTCTACCTGGGCCTTGCCATTGCCTGCGGCTCGAAACTCATTCCCTGGATGAATGACAGCGGCTTCTGGATTGTGTGTAAAATGAGTAACCTTACCGAGCAGGAGGCACTCAAAACTTTTTCTCCCTTGCTTACCATCATGGGGCTGGTCGGGTTGATCGTCATTCTTATTGCTGCCAGTATTTTCCCCCTTATCTAATTGATATATCAGAAACGTCGAAGAATATGACACCGAATATTAACCGAAGAAAGGCCATCTCTTCCCTGTTAAAAACCTCGCTTGGAACCACAGCCATGGTTGGATCGATGGGTTCAATGATGACGGGGTGTGAGCCCGCTGATGGTAAAGAGGAGGCAACGTCGGCGGCCAAAGCTAAGCCTATGCGCATGCACGTTGGCTGCCAGCACGGAGGTACGGGGAAAGAAAACCTTGAGTATCTCGCCCGGCATGGGGTCTATCACCTGGATGGAGGATCACCAAAAGTGATTGAAGGCGTCGGCTGGGATTTGAACGATTCTCTGCTAAAAAAGGAAGCTTGCGAAAAATATGGCATCAGCCTCGACGCTTATCATTTGCCTCTCTCCTCGGCTGGTATTGATAAGATTTCAACGCCCAATATCATGCTCGGGAAAAGTCCGGCGAGAGACAAGGAAATCGAGATGATCCAGCAAATGATTTCGGTGGCAGGTAAAACGGGTGTTCGTGCGTTGAACTACAATACCATCATTCTGGAAATTTTGAGAACCGGGCGAACAATTGATCCGACCAGAGGTAATGCCTCTTACAGCACATGGAATTACGAGGAGGCTCTGAAACAAAACAAACCCAAGACCATAGCAGGCGACGTATCGATCGATGAAATGTACGAGCGTATCACCTATTTTCTCGACAGGGTGCTGCCGGTGGCCGAGGAATACAATGTGCGCCTGGCCAACCACATTGCCGACCCACCAGCGCCCGTGGGGTTCAGAGGGATAACAAGATGGAATAGCCCCGATGTGTTTGAAGGGATCAAGAAATTTGCGCAACTCTACGACAGCCCCTCACACGGTTTTAACCTCTGCCTTGGCTCCACCGCTGAGGGTTTAAAAGATCCGAGAACGGAGATTTTACCTATTATCCGCTGGGTGGGAGAGAGGAAGCAAATATTCAATATCCATTTGCGAAATATTAAGGGCGGTTGGAATAACTTTCAGGAAGTATACCCCGACAACGGGGACATGAACTTTGGCGAAATCATCCGGGAATTGAGAAATGTCGGCTACGACGGCATGGTGATGCCGGATCACATCCCGCACCACGATGACCCTGCCAGTGGCTTGCAAGGACATGCCTTTGCATTTGGCTATATTAAGGCATTGATTGATGTGATTGGTAGCGAAGCATAATCTTCAGGAGATTTCGTCTTGCCGACTAAGAACCATCACCTGTCTCCACTCTTCCGTCTCCCGTATGACTGTCTGAACATCTGCGTGTCTGACTGTCTCCGCCGAAGGAGAGTCTTTTTGTATTTTTCTCAAACCAACTTGCACTTTTTTGCCTTTCATTGTTGCGTCTAAGCCGAAATTTGATGCATATTGCCAACTATACCTTTGTGAGCATTTGTGTAGACTCCCTTAATGATGCCGTCAAGTGGGTAAATTTTGATTTTAATTGTAAGTTTGCAGCTTCAAACCTGGGAGTGAAACGGGCCTTCCTTTGTCATACGCCACTGGTGCAAAAGGATCAACGACAACTCATTTTTGGTTGCAGACGGTAAAAACATGTAATTCATTCCGGTATAATGCTAACATTTGGTGTCAGGAGGTCCTCGGCTGGGCTGTTTTTTAACATAATAGTATTTTTTTTACTCAACGCAGCCCTTAGCGCATGCATTTCCAATAAAAAGGTGGTGTACATGCAGGAGGCTAATGAGGAGTTCCCAACGGTACCTAACGACAGCCTCCTAAGCTTCCCCTACAAAACTTATGTGGTGCAACCGGGGGATAATCTGGACATCAAGATCAAGAGCCTGGATGGCAGCACAGACGACATGTTCAATATAGGTGGCATGGCTACGCAAGCGGCTGGTCAACTGATCAGCAACGCTTCTGACATTTTCTACCTCACAGGCTTCAATGTAGATGCCAATGGCATGATTGAGGTGCCTGTGATCGGCAGAATCGCAGTAGCGGGGAAAACACTGGCTGAGGTAAGAAAAGTGGTGGAAGAATCGGCACAGGTATACATCAAGGATCCTTATATCTCAGTGAAATTGGGTGGTATCCGGTTTACAGCGTTGGGTGAATTTAGGAGCCCTGGCAGGTACGGCGTACTTCAAAACAGATTGACTATTTATGAAGCCATTGCTTCGGCTGGCGACTTGCAGATAGAGGCCAACCGAAAAGAAGCTTTACTTATTCGCCAATACCCTGAAGGGCAGCGTATCCACAAAATAGACTTGACGCATCGTGACTTGATTAACTCTGAGTTTTATTATATCCAACCTGGCGACCAATTGTATGTGGCGCCACTAAAAGTACGAGAGCTCGGAACAGGCATTACTACTTTCCAAACCATTAGCGCTGTGGCTGCCACCATCACCGCCGTTTTTTTGATCCTTAACTTTTTCACCAAATAGTCATTCATGGACGCACAGGGAGTAAATAAGTTGCCCACAGTTCCTACTTATGTTGAAGAGGAAAATTTAGATGTGAAAGATTGGGTGTACAAAATCCTGGATTATTGGCAATTTATTTTTCTGTCAGTAATAATTTGCGTTGGAGTTGTTTTTCTTTTTCATAGGTATTCAACCCCTAGGTTTGAGGTGGCAGGAACAATTCTGATAAAGGAAGATAAAAAATCTATTAACCCAGAACTTTTACAGGAGCTTCAATTTTTTCAAGGAAATTCAACAAAGCAAAATGAAATTGAGTTATTAGGATCCTATTCACTTCTCAAGCGAGCAATCGAAACGCTTAATTTCGATATAGCATATTATGGTGTTGGTAGGATAAAACAAAGAGAAATTGAACCTGACAAAATGCCTTTTCGGGTGAGTTTTGTTAATGAAGCAAGACCAGAGCGAAATTTAGCTTTCAGCGTTGAGATACAAAAAGACGGAGGCTTTGTTTTGTTTTCTGAAGAACTTGGCCTCCCTCGTCAAAATTATCAGTTTCCTGCGGTCATCGAGTTCAATGGAATCTCTTTCAAAGTCGAAGAGAGGCAAATGGATTTAGCTGAGGTTGATTCTTACCAATTTGTGCTTTTTAATAGTTGGGGGTTGGCAAGGGCTTACCGTGGAAGGATTCGAATCTCTGACGTTAACAAAGAGGCAAGCATTTTGGCAATTAGCATGCAGACGGAGTTGCCGTCAAAAGGCGTGCAGTTTATCAATAGCTTAATAAATATATACATTCAACGTGAGTTGGAGGAAAAAAATGAAACTGCAACTCGGACAGTCGAATTTATAGACCAGCAGCTGGCAAGTATCCAAGACTCTTTACTGTTGATAGAGCGCCGGTTACAAACATTTAGAACAGACAATCGAGTAGTCGACATTAGTCAAGAAGGCCTTGCAGCATTACAAAAGCTTGAGGATCTTGAAAATAAAAGGGCTGAAGAGAGATTTCGAATTGAATATTATAATTATATAGTTGCTTACCTTAAGGAAGAAACACGGCCTCACGGTATTATTAGTCCATCTACTGCAGGAATAGATTCGCCGCTCTTGGAAGCGTTGACGCAAAACCTGGCTGAATTGAGTTCACAATTGCTGCAGATTGAAATTGGAGCAACGGATGCTAATCCTCAAGTATTATCTCTAAAGAATCAGACCCAGAAAGTAATTTTATCAATTATTGAGAACGTACAGAACCTAAAAGGAAGTAGCGAAATTCTTGTTGCTGATCTTACTTCGAGGATTAAAGAGTCGGAGAGGTTGGTCAATAAATTACCACTTACCGAAAGAACACTTGTGAACATTCAACGAAGGTTCTCCTTGAGTGAGAATTTGTTTATATACCTCCAAGAAAAAAAGGCTGAGGCAGGCATTGCAAAGGCATCTAATGTACCGAATGCCAAAGTTGTAGATCCACCAATGTTACGAGGACAAACGTTTCCAACCCCTTTAAGGAACTATGCAATTGGCTTTAGTTTTGGGTTAATTTTACCAATTGTATTAATTGTTATCAAAGATTTCTTTTCGATTAGCATTCAATCTGTTCATGAAATTACAAAGAGTACAAAATTGCCGGTTTTGGCTTCAATTGCGCTGAGCAGGTATGAAACGGAGTTGGTGATGGAAAAGTATCCTCGATCGCAGGTGGCCGAAAGCTTTAGGAAAATGCGAGCTTCGATGAAATTTTTGGAGCGAAAGGATCATAAGGTGGTGATGGTTACTTCGTTTCTATCAGGAGAGGGTAAATCGTTTCTAACCATGAACACAGCCATAATGCTTGCGAAAATGGGACAAAAAGTTCTATTGCTAGGTTTAGACCTTCGTAAGCCGAAAATTTTTGACTCTTTTGGAATATCAAATGATCAAGGGATGAGCCAGCTACTCATTGGTGATAAGAAATATGAAGACGTAATTCAGTCAACGGAAATAAAGGGCTTGGATATGATTGCTGCTGGACCGATCCCCCCCAACCCAAATGAACTGCTAATGGGACACGAGTTCGATGATGCAATGAGGTGGTTCAAGGAGCACTATGACCATATTGTAATTGATACCCCACCTGTAGGTCTTGTGTCGGATCCTATCGAGATTAGTCGCCATGCTGATGTGGCATTATTTATTATAAGACAGGATGTCACTCCCCGCCACGCCATTGATTACATTAATGATATCCATAACAAAGGTCTAATCAATAATATTGGAATTGTTCTAAACGGGGTCGACTTTAAGAAACCAAAATGGCATTCTATTTATGGATATGGTTACGGCTATGGTAATTACTATGGGGGCAAAAAAGCCTCGGGTAGCGGATATTACATAGATTAGTTGTGTCGGCACGCCGATCTCCATTCCCGCAAGCGCAGTTAGTTACCAAAACAGAAAATGACTTTCTTCGAGGCCACTGATGATCGATGCCCTTTCATTTCAGTGCCGACATTTCCAATCTTTTCCAGTCTTCAGCCTTCGGTTTTCCTCGCTTGCCTTAGCCGTTGACGTAGGAGGGTCGGTTTCAAACTTTTTAGGATGTGGCTTCGCCGACAGCCTTTTTTGTCCCCTTTCAGGGATTGCACACAGGGGCCGGTACGGCCATACCAATTCCTGCAAGAGCTATCAGACACCGAATAGGCAATTCTAAAGCATGCTATTCTTCCATCTGCCCATCTGCCGGTCTGCTATCTCCGGTCTTCCAATTGTCTTCTGCCTCTCCAATCAGAAATTCCTGACCCCCTTCGAATTGTGCTAAAAAAAATATGACATGTCCATCCGGCTTCCTACCTTTGAGTAGTATTTCTACTCATTATGCCAGCAACCACCCATTGGTACGTATTATATACCCGCTCGAGGGCTGAGAAGAAGGCGGCGGAAACCCTCAAGAAGCACGGTTTTAGAAGCTATTGCCCAACGGTTACTTCCATCAGGCAGTGGAGCGATCGGAAAAGGAAAGTGCAGGAACCTCTGTTCAGATCTTATGTTTTTGTTAGTGCTACCGTAGAAGAACTTGTACCTATCCTTCAAACGCCTGGCGTCATTAACTTTGTGTACTGGCAAGGCAAGCCCGCCATTGTAAGGCAAAACGAAATTGAAGCCATTGGCATTTTCACACAAGAGTTAGCCGCGAAAAATGTGTCAGAGCTTTCTTTCGATTTCCAAGAAGGATCAACTGTTAAAATAGACTGGGGTGCTTTTAAAGGCATGGAAGGAGAATGCATTGCCAGACAAGGCAACAAGATCATCCTTCACATTGAGTCACTGGGCCAGGTGATCCGGGCCGAAGTGCCTGCTGTGCATTTGCAACAGGCTCGTTGAGTGGAATAAAGGAAGTTTTTTTCTTCCTAACATGAAAAAAAAATGGTTGGCGGATGTCACGATGTGTGACTGAGGAGGCGAAGCTGTGCCGGAGACTGGAAAGTCAGATTGTCCGATACTCAGACAGTTCAGACACTCAGGCGATCCGACCTGTCGACCTAAACATCGCCGTAGGTTGAAAATCCGACCCGTCCGAAAGTCTGAACATCCGACAGTCCGAATCATCCGACAGTCTGAACATCCGAACCACTGAATAGTCCGAACAGCCCGAACAATCATCCCCTTGCTCGATACCCTCATTACATCCAAAACACGCATCAAACTCCTGGTCAGGTTTTTCCTGAGCCCGGGCAGCAGATCGTATTTGCGGTCGCTGGAGACAGAATTTGGGGAGAGCACCAACTCTATTCGCTTGGAACTCAACAGGCTTGAAGGCGCTAACTTGTTGAGAGCAGAACTGGAAGGCAATAAGAAGGTATACAGTGCCAACGATCAGCACCCGCTTTTCGGCGAGATCAATAAGCTGGTGCGTAACTACCTGGGGCTCGATGTCCTTGTGGAGAAGGTGGTGGATAAACTAGGTAACCTCCACAGTGTCTACCTGATCAATGAGCTGGCAGAAGGGAAAAATACTTCCAATATCGACATGGTGATTGTAGGTGATGCTATCGACACACAGTATTTGTCCCTTTTGGTGGCCAAAGCGGAGCAACTTATTCACAGAAAGATCAGTTATAGCATATTCAGCTTGTTCGAGATGGACAAGGTAAAATCCGAACTGAACCGCAAGCCTTTGCTGTTGCTTTGGTCTGCCGATGAGTAGGCCTCAGCACGGGCACGGCCACCCAGGCAAGAGGCGTCAGTCTGTCAGGGGTGTCGGTACGGCCAATAGCCACTTCCACAAGAGCCGTCAGACACCCGTTGCAATGAAGTAGCGCCAGACAACAGACAGGGCTGTGTCTTCACACACCCTAAAAACAATACCGTAAAGGCGCTGTGTTTCACACACCTTAAAATACAGAGCCACAATCTTAAATATGTATTCTCATATCCGCCATCGTTAATCCCATGACCAACTTCCCCTCCAACCCTAAAATAGGCCTCATCGGCCTGGGCTATGTAGGCCTTCCGTTAGCCGTCGAATTTGCCAAACAATTTCCTACCGTTGGTTTTGATATCAACCTGGCTCGGGTAAAAGAACTTAATCAGGGCCACGACCATACGCTGGAGGTAAGCGATACTGATCTTCAAAAGGTTGTGTCGAAGGAGCTTTCTGCAGACAAAGGCCTTTTAGTGAGCGCTTCCAAGGAAGACCTCACTAGCTGCAATGTGTTCATTATCACGGTACCTACTCCCACTGACAGGCACAACAGGCCAGTGCTTACACCGCTCATCAAAGCCAGCGAAACGGTGGGAAGCGTGATGAAACCTGGTGCGGTGGTAGTATATGAGTCAACGGTATACCCTGGTGTCACCGAAGACGAGTGTGTGCCGGTGCTGGAAAAGGCATCTGGACTGTCATTCAATAAAGACTTTTTCGCAGGCTACAGCCCTGAGCGGATAAATCCGGGGGACAAGGAGCATACAGTGGCTAAAATTCTTAAGGTAACCTCAGGTAGCACGCCGGAGGCAGCTGAGTTCATCGATGGGCTGTATGGCAAGGTGATTACCGCCGGCACCTACAAAGCGTCCTCCATGAAAGTAGCCGAGGCTGCCAAGGTGATCGAAAACTCTCAGCGAGACATTAACATCGCTTTTGTGAATGAGCTGTCCAAGATTTTTAACAAGCTGGGGATCGACACACATGAGGTATTGCAGGCAGCCGGCACCAAATGGAATTTTTTACCCTTCAAGCCGGGGCTGGTGGGCGGCCATTGTATAGGCGTTGACCCATATTACCTGGCACAAAAAGCACAGGAAGTAGGTTATCATCCCGAGATCATCCTCGCCGGCCGTCGGTTGAACGACAGCATGGGAGGCTATGTGGCATCTGAAACGGTCAAGCTCATGGTGAAAAAAAGTGTTCCCGTGGCGAATGCCCGCTGCCTTATATTAGGCTTTACGTTCAAAGAGAACTGCCCCGATGTACGCAACACAAGGGTCATCGATATTATTGACGAGCTAAAGTCTTTTCACACAGAGCCAATCATCTTCGACCCGCAAGCCAACAGCGCCGAAGTAAAGGCGGAGTATGGCATAGACATATTGAATAAGCTTCCGGAAGGAAAATTTGATGCAGTCATATTGGCTGTAGCTCACAAAGAATTTGCACAGCTCGACATCCGCTCCCTGGTCTCCGACAATGGGGTGGTATACGATGTAAAAGGAATTTTACCGAAGGCAATTGTTGATGGTAGATTGTGAACAAGAAAAGGACAGTCAGACAGTCAGACACTCGGACGATCCGAAAGTCCGAAAGTCAAAATAACATGAAACACAACTTTGAAAAACTCAATATCTGGCAGGAAGCAGTGGATTTGGCGGTTGAAGTATGTTTAGAAGTGGATAATTCCAGAAATTTCGCCCTTAAGGATCAATTGACACGGTCTTCAATTTCTGTACCCAGTAATATTGCTGAAGGGTGTGAAAGACAGACGCCGAAAGAATTTAGTCGTTTCCTGAATATTTCCGGAGGCAGTGCTGGCGAAGTACGTACACAGTTGATCATCGCCAAAAGGATCAATCAAATCGATGAGAGCAAAGCAGATAGCCTTGTCGATCGCTATAGGAAGTTGTCCTCGCAGATTTATGCGTTTAAGAAAAAACTGGAAGTTTGATACTCAGACGAACGGACATTCAGACTCTCAAACATTCAGACACTCGGACGATCCGAACATCCGACTGTCCGAACATCTGAACTGTCTGAACCATCCGAACATCTGAATTGTCCGAACTGTCCTTTAATCCATATCTCTTGAATACTAAATTATTCAACACCCCTTTCCATACCGGCTCTCTCTCCAACAAGAAATTCCTCATTACCGGAGGCGCAGGCTTCATTGGCTCCAATATCGTGGAATACCTCCTTCGCTTCGGAGCAGGTCAAGTCCGGGTGCTCGACGACCTGAGCAATGGCTACTTCGAAAACATCGAAGAGTTCATGTCCCTTCCCAATTTCGAATTCGTTGAAGGCGACATCCGTGACCTTTCTACCTGCCAAAAAGCCGTCGAGGGAATGGACTACGTCACACACCAGGCAGCCCTGGGCTCAGTGCCCCGCTCGATAAAAGACCCTGTTACTTCGAATGAAGTAAACATAGCTGGCCACCTGAACATGCTGGTGGCGGTAAAAGAGAACAAGGGTGTAAAAAGAATGGTGTATGCCGCCTCTTCTTCTACCTATGGAGACAGCCCCGACCTCCCCAAAGTTGAGGGCAGAGAGGGGAAATCCTTGTCGCCCTATGCGGTGACCAAGGCAGTGAACGAAATGTACAGCGACGTGTTCAGTAAAACCTATGGCCTTCACACCATTGGGCTTCGCTATTTCAACATATTTGGCCCTAATCAAAATCCCAACAACCCTTATGCTGCGGTGATTCCCATCTTTTGCCAGGCGTTTATCGAAAACAAGCAGCCCACGATTAATGGGGATGGCAAAACCACCCGGGACTTTACTTTTGTAGCGAACGCCGTGCAGGCCAATATCAGGGCCATGTTGTTAGCAGAACTAAGGCAACATGAGGTAATGAACACAGCCTGTGGCGATCAGATCAGCCTCAATGAAATGATCACTATGCTGCAGGAAATGACTGGAAAGGACATAAAGCCGGTATACGGCCCCGAGCGCCCCGGCGACGTAAAACATTCCAAAGCCAGCATCAACAAAATTACTAAGCTATTGGGCTATCAGCCCACTGTCCGCTTCCGGGAAGGATTGGAGTTGGTATACGAATGGTATCAAGCTAAATATAAATCGTCGAAATGATGGACAGTCAGATATTCAGACACTCAGGCGGTCACACACTCTGACACTCGGACGATCCGAACATCTGAATTATCCGAACCGTCCGACCATCAGAATGTCTGAATTGTCCGACCCGTCGACCGAAGCTTTTTCAACCGCCGAAGCATTAGCGAAGGTGGTAGCGAAGGTGGTAGCGAAGGTAGTGGCGTAGGTTGTACCACCCGAAAGTCCGAATCGTCCGACCTGTCTACCGAAGCTTCAGCGTAGGTTGAACCATCCGAATGTCTGAACCATCCGAAAGTCCGACTTGTCAACCGAAGCCTTGGCGTAGGTTGAACCATCCGAATGTCCGAACCGTCCGACCGTCCGACTTGTCAACCGAAGCCTTGGCGTAGGTTGAACCGTCCGAACCGTCCGACTATCCGACTATCCGAACCGTCCGAATGTCTGAATTTCCCGAACCGTCCGACTATCCGAACCATCCGACCGTCCAACCGTCCGAACCGTCCGAATATCTGAATTGTCCGAACCATCCGAATGTCTGAACCATCCGAACCATCCGAATGTCTGAACTATCCGAACATCCGACTATCCGAACCGTCCGACCGTCCGAATGTCTGAACTATCCGAACATCCGAATTGTCCGAACCATCTGAACGTCCTAAAAACACTTCATGTCAACTAAACCAAAGGTACTAGTCACAGGCGGAGCAGGTTTTATCGGCTCTCATGTGGTGGATCAACTCATGAGCGAAGGCAACTACGAGGTGATGGTGATGGACAATCTCGTCACTGGCCGGCCCAACAACCTCATGCACCATGGTGAGGCCGTTATTCTCATCAACGCCGACATTTCCGACTCGTCTTCATGGCAAACGCTAAACTTTATACCAGACTATATAATCCACCTGGCCGCTCAGGTAAGCGTGCCCGCTTCTTTTGGAGACCCGGCCTACTGCCATCGTGTTAATGTTAGCGGGTTCCTCAACATGCTGGATTTTGCCCGGGTGAGCAAGGTGAAGAAAGTAGTGTACGCCTCGAGCTCGGCCATCTATGGCGACCAGGGAGAAAGAAGAATCAGTGAGGGCGACGCACCAAATCCTTTATCGCCGTATGGAGCCAGTAAGTTGCTGAACGAATGGTATGCCGGTAAGTATCACGAGTGGTTTGGGCTGTCGGCCATCGGATTGCGGTTTTTTAATGTATATGGCCCCAGGCAGCTCAACGATTCACCCTACTCAGGTGTAATTGCCAAATTCAAACACCTGATCCAAAATGAGCAACCTGTAACCATTTTTGGAGATGGAAAGCAGACAAGAGACTTTGTGTATGTGACAGAGGTGGCAAAAGCCATTGAATTGGCTATGTTGTCTCCTGCTTCGTTGAATGTCTTTAATGTTGGAACCGGTGAGCCGTGTGACCTCACCCATTTAGCCGAAATATTCTCTTCTGTTTTTGGCAGAGAACTGGTACTTCAATATCAACCAGCGAGAGAGGGCGACATTCGCCATAGCCGGGCCAATGTGGGAAAGCTTAAAACGGAATTGGGCTTTCAATCAACGATTGACTTAAAGGCGGGAGTTCGGCTCCTTACCTCAACGGAGGAAGAAAAGTAGGATGCCTGATAAAGTCAACATCAGCCTCTCATATGCCATCGATAAGATAGGCAGTGGAAACTCCGTGAAATTGATGGGCTTCATTGCCTGCCTGAAAAATGAGGGTAGGAAAAAGCCACTCTTAATATGACGCCCGTGCAGCCTGGCGACGTGGAAAACACCTGGCCAGCACAATGGGACTTAATGGGGCGGTAGGGTATAAGAGCAAAACGTCGCTTGCAAAAGTTGTGAAGCAGTTTGTAATTTGATTCACAGGATACTAGCATTGAAAACGAACTACTTTTGGATATGAATGTTTCCGAAGCGTCAAATCACAAAATCATAGAGTTCCCTAAAATTATCGATGAACGGGGGAATCTGACCTTCATGGAAAATGGGAACTATATCCCTTTTGATATAAAGAGAGTATTCTGGACATATGATGTGCCTGGGGGAGAGACCAGGGGAGCACATGCCTATAAAGAGCAACACGAGGTGATTATTGCCCTGTCGGGGTCTTTTGATGTGGTAGTTACAAGCGCTGATGGGCAAACGGAAAAAATTCAGCTAAATCGGTCTTATTACGGCTTGTATTTGCCCCCCATGACCTGGAGGCACATGGAAAATTTCAGCACTAATGCGTTGAGCTTCCACATCTCTAGCCACGAGTATCGGGAAAGTGATTATGTGAGAGACATCACCTCTTTTTTAAGACTGACAAAGTGAACAAGTCAACTGTTTTTGATTGTAGTTTGCTGGAGCTCCCGAAGATAAAGGCTGCATCGGGGAGTATTACTTCCATCAATAATTTTAAAGAAATTCCCTTCGGAATAAAGAGGACATACTACCTGTATGACTTACCAAGCGCTTCTTCCAGAGGGGGCCACGCTCACAAGGATCTTCACCAACTCATCATCGCTGCAAGTGGCAGCTTCGATGTGATGTTGCAGGACGGAAGAATGAAAAGGACTGTCCAGTTGAATCAACCCAATATTGGTCTTTATTTGCCACCTGGTTTGTGGAGGGAGCTTTCCAATTTTTCAAATGGAGCCATCTGTCTGGTACTTGCCTCTGAGCTATATACAGAAGAGGACTATATAAGAGATTTCGATCAGTTTCTGACATATAAATCTTTATAGCACCAAAGGTTTCTATTATATGGAAATAGTTGAAGTAACAGCACAAGAATATAACGCAATGGTCGACGCTGCGCACGTGTTTAGTACCGTGGGCTTTAATACCCTGAACGCTGACAAAGTCGACGCTGTAAAATTCTTAGTATTTAAGGATTCAAAAATACGCATGGGGTTGATTCTTGGCATCAAAGGAGCGACAGCGAAATCCCCTTTTTCGGCTCCCTTTGGAGGGTTTTCTATGGCCGGAAGCCCGTCGCTGGAGCAACTCGACGAAGCCGCTGATGCTTTGAAAAGCTGGATAACGGGCAACCTCCTCACGGAGCTGGTCATCACTCCGCCGCCACTGCTTTACGACCCTTCGGTGCTATCGAAAGTGACCAATGTGCTTTATAGAAAGGGGTTTGTTCAGAAAAATATGGATCTCAATTACGCTCTCGACCTGGAAACGGAGCTGCCCTATGCCAGTCTATTGCGAAAAAACGCCAGAAAAAACCTGAACAACGCCCTGGCCAACAAACTGGCACTCAGGGTGTGCACTACGCCAGACGAGCAAGAGGCAGCCTATCAGGTGATTGCGGCCAACAGGGCAGCCAAAGGCTATCCTTTGCGAATGACCTGGCAGCAGATGCTCAGCACCACCAAAATTATTGAAGCCGATTTTTTTCTGGTGACAAAAGAGGACGTAACCGTTGCCGCTGCCATTGTTTTCGCCGTAACGGACGACATCATGCAGGTGATCTACTGGGGTGATATGGTAGAGTACTCTCACTTGCGACCTGTTAATTTTCTTGCCTGCCAGCTTTTTGAGCATTATCGAAACGCTGGAAAAAAGGTATTGGACATTGGCCCATCGACTGAAGACTCTCTGCCCAACTACGGTTTGTGTGATTTCAAAGAGAGCATAGGTTGTGAGGTGAGTATAAAGCCTTCCTATATTTGGTCAGTTTGAAAGAATGGTCATAGCTAACCCCGACAAATACCTTCTTCCAACGTACCGGCTAAGCCCATTTAGCACTGCTGATGTGGCACTCAATCATGAATTGCCATCCGAAGACTATGCTGAAACGTATTTCGGAGAACGGTTCGCCCCTCGTCGTTACAAGTATTGCATGTCAGGCAGAGAAGCTATTCACCAGGCGCTTACTCATTATCATTTGCAGCCGGATGATGTGGTCACCATTATCACCACCACCAATAATTTCTATATCAGCAGTTGCGTGACTAATGAGATCGGGCGGTTTTGTAAATGGTCAAGAAAAATTGAGCAGGCTACAAAAGTGCTTTTTGTGAATCATGAGTTTGGCTACCCGGTAGAAGACATGGATGCGTTGGTAAAGCATGGCTTGCCAATTATTGAAGACTGTGCCTATTCCTTTTTGTCTCACAATGCAGCTGGAAATACGGGGCACCTGGGAGACTTTACCATTTACAGTTTTCCCAAGATATTCCCCGTTCAAATAGGGGGCCTCCTGACAATGAAGGACGATCTGGATGACGAGAAGTTTTCTCAGCAACTTCTGCCGAACCAGGAGCACGACTACATACAAAAGGTGGCTTCCCACTTCTTGCGGAAAATCGCTGACATTGCGAGCCAACGAATTGAGAACTATCATTTTCTCGTTAACGGGCTCACCAGTATGGGATTCAGTGAGCGCATTCCTCTCAGTGACGGAATAGTGCCAGGAGCCTGTCTCTTTAGGAACAACGGTCTGCTTAACCTGCCCGAGCTCAAGGAAGCATTATGGGAAAAAGGGATTCAATGTAGCATCTTTTACGGCGAGGATACATTTTTTATTCCGGTGCATCAGGTGTTAAAAAAGCCTGACTTGACATATTTTTTAAGCAACATAAAAATCAACCTGAAATGAAATTTTCCAACATTATTCTGGGAAAAGACGTTGAAATTGATCCTTCTTCCAATTTTAATAATGTAGATATTGGGGACAACACCCGTATAGCTAAACGATGTAGCATATTTGGTAGCCCTGAGTTCATTCTCGAGATAGGGAAAGAGTGTTACGTTGGAATGAACACCACCATCGATGGTTACTTAGAGAAAGTGACGATTGGAGCGAATGTTAGCATTGCACAGAATGTACACATCATGTCGGCCTCCGGGCCAAATGCGTCGAAGGCCTTTCAAAGGATATTCCCAATTGAACGAATCCCGGTCATAATTGGCAATCATTGTTGGATTGGGGCATCTTCGGTTATTATGCCCGGTGTTGAATTGGGCAAGTTTTGTATTGTCGGGGTAAATAGCTTTGTTACAAAAAGCTTTCCTGACTACTCCATCATAGGAGGAAGCCCGGCGAAACTAATCAGGACACTAACTGACGAAGAAATAAGCAAGCTGCATGAGTGAAATTAAGTTTCTTGATTTACTAAAAATTAATCAGCAGCATAGAACTGAATTGATTCAGGCGGTCACGGAAGTGATTGACTCTGGCTGGTTTCTAAACGGAGACTTCCTGACAAAATTTGAGCAGGAATTTGCGACCTACACCGGTGCGAAGCATGTAATTGGCGTGGCCAACGGGCTGGATGCCCTCAAACTCATCTTTCAATCTTATAAAGAGCAGGGGGTTTTAAAGGATGGCGACGAGGTCATCGTGCCTGCTCATACCTTTATTGCTTCCACACTGGCGGTGACCGACAATAAGCTGGTTCCCATATTTGTGGAGCCGGATCCGGCCGGTTTCAATATGGACATTGACTTGATTGAGCGGCGAATCACACCCAAAACCAAAGTTATTTTGGTGGTGCACCTCTATGGACGAGTATGCTGGTCAGACGAGTTGGAACGCCTGGCGGAGAAGTACCAACTAAAAATTATCGAAGACAATGCGCAGGCTGTGGGGGCGGAGTGGAAAGGCCGAAAGACAGGGTCGCTGGGGCATGCGGCTGCATTCAGCTTTTACCCGGGGAAGAACCTGGGGGCTTTAGGAGATGGTGGAGCGGTAGCTACAGCCGACGCAGACCTGGCACAAAAGGTAAAAGCGATTGCCAACTACGGCAGCGGAAGAAAATACGAACACTTGTACAAGGGTATCAACAGCCGCCTCGACGAAATACAGGCAGCCTTTTTATCAGTGAAACTAAAATCACTCGACGCCGGGAATGAAAGACGGCGGGAAGTGGCCGATCGCTACCTGGCTGGCATCACCAACCCGTTGATTGAACTGCCCTCGTACCCGCAGGCGCAGGAGGGAAGCGCTGATAGAAAAGGACATGTATGGCACCTTTTTGTCATCAAAACCAAACAACGGGAAGCCTTGCAAAAGCACCTCGCAGCCAGGGAAATCCAAACACTCATTCATTACCCAACACCTCCTCACAAGCAATTGGCTTACTCAGAATATGGCCATTTGAATTATCCAATCAGTGAACAAATAGCGGAGGAGGTATTGAGCTTGCCGATCAGTCAGGTATTGGCCGGGGAGGGAGCAGACTTTGTCATACAAGCTGTCAATGAATTTAGGGTATAATCTTGTTGCTCCAGAGGGCTGTTTCGCCTGTTGTTACTTTGGCCACCAGAAAGACTAATGTCAGATAAATCCTCCTACAGATCGATTTTCAAATCAACCTCGCTGTTTGGAGGCGTCCAGGTATTTAACATCATCATCACCATCATTAGAGGAAAATTTGTAGCCGTGCTGCTAGGGCCGGCCGGAATGGGTATCAATGGGCTCTTTATGACCACCATTCAAATGCTGCAGAACATCACCAACCTGGGTTTGCCACAGTCTGCCGTTCGGGATATTGCCGCTTCCAGCAACGACCCGGGAAAAATTGCTGTGACCTATACAGTCTTCAGAAGATGGATTTGGTTCACTGCGCTACTTGGCGGGGGCCTTACTTTTTTTGGCGCTCCATTCCTGAGCCAATATGTCTTTCAAAATGACAGTTACGCCTGGGCTTTCAGGCTTCTTTCAGTGACTTTTGTTTTTGGTGCGGTTAGTGGTGGGATTTACACCCTTTTGCGAGGCCTTAGACGCCTGAAAGCCCTCGCCAGCGCCAATGTATTGGGTAGCCTGGCTGGATTGCTGGTGGCGGTACCTCTTTTTTACTTTTTTGGAATACAGGGGATTGTTCCTGCCATCTTAGCCACAGCCATGGCCAATTTCGGGATAGCGCTGTTTTTCAAAAATCGTGAAGTTAAGATCGAATCAGCCGAGCTGAACTACAAGCGGACTTTCTTTCAGGGCCTCGATATGGCAAAATTGGGTGTCAGTCTGTCCGCCAGCATGCTCATGACTTCAGGAATCTCCTTTGTACTTCTCACGTTTATCAATCGGCAGGGGTCTGAAGCCGACGTGGGTTTGTACAATGCCGGCCTCACCATCACCAATACCTATGTTGGCCTGGTGTTTACGGCCCTGGCCACCGACTATTTCCCCCGCTTGGCAGAAAAAATCAATTTAAAGACAGAGGAATGGAAACAGGTGGTTCACCAACAACTGGAGCTCATGCTCCTGATCCTGGCTCCCCTACTTGTTGTTTTGATATTGACAGCTCCTATTTTTATAAAACTCCTCCTCAGTGAGCAGTTTTTGTCGGTCATACCTTATTTATTGTGGGCAGTAGTAGGCGTGTTTCTCAAAGCCCCGGTGTGGGTGTTGGGCTATATATTTATTGCTTCAGGCAACAATAGGGTATTTCTTGTGACAGAAGCGTCTGCCGCTCTCATTCAGTTGGCACTAAATATTTTTTTTTATCAGCAGTATGGCCTGGAAGGATTAGGGGTAGCCCTGGGCTGTTCCTACTTGTTGAGTTTCTGCACGCTGCTGGTGGTTATGAAATGGATTTATGGATTTTCTTTCAATAGTAGCCAATGGAAGATAGTACTGATTCTCTTTGTGCTTGTGCTGGCATCGGCGCTTTCAGCCAAATACCTGAACTACCCCTTGGCTTACCTGAGTGGGGGATTCTTTCTGATTTTAGTAGGGTGGTTCTCTTTGCAAAAGCTCAACCAGTTGATGGATATTAGGGGTGCGATACAAAACCTGGCAACCAGGTTTAGAAAACGTTAGAGATGGCGAAACCTGAGCTAGTTACGGTAGCGGTTACTGCTTTTAATTCGGCAAAAACAATTGTCGACACACTTGAAAGTGTGATAAAGCAATCATATCAACAATTGGAGCTGATTATTTCTGACGATGCTTCTTCTGATAATAGTGTGGAGCTGGCAAAAAAGTGGCTTGCAAGCCCCGACAATAGCCGACGGTTTGTTGATACCAGAATAATAACAGTTCCACACAACACCGGTGTATCTGCCAATTGTAACCGATGCATTAGGGCAGCTCAGGCTGACTGGATCAAATTCATTGCCGGTGATGACATTTTAATGCCCAATTGCATCGAAGACAATATGCGGTTTGCTGCGAAGCATCCAGAGGCTCAAGTCATTTTCTCCCAGGTAAATGTGTACGTTAACAACTTTGAAAAGGAAAACTTCCTGAGAGTGATACCGGCACAGTTTCCCGACAACCTGATGAATCCGGAATTTTCCGCCAATGACCAATGGCGGCGGCTGCTGGTATCGGATCGTATGCATTACACACCCTCCTATTTTTTCAACCGGAAGGCCCTGGATCAAGTAGGAAACTATGATGAAAGCAACCGGCTGGTAGAAGATTACCCCATGTGGTTGAAATTGACCGGGGCTGGCGAGCGGTTGTATTACTTCCACACACCCACGGTTGGTTATCGCATGCATGCAAAGGCCCTCAATAATATTGGCGATGCCGGTTTGTTCAAGCCCCTGTCGGTGAAGGCATTTGCCATACGGCGGCAAATGGCGCACCCTCATTTACCAACTGATATTGTTGGCAAAGAAAAGTGGGAGCAGGGAGTGAAGAAATTCTTTTTGGCGATCGGTGCCAACAAGAACACCGCCATTGCCCGCACGCTTTATCGTTTGCTGTCAGTTTATCTGAACCCCTGGCAGTATGTCTATGCGGTCAAAAAGCGACTTCCAGCTAATAAAGGGAATATATTTTATCAATGAAGCTGAGTATCATTGTGCCTGTTTACAACGTGGAGGAATATCTGGAAAGGTGTGTCCGAAGTTTGGAAGACCAGGATTTGGCCAAAGATGAGTATGAGATTATCGTGGTGAACGATGGTTCTCCCGACAACTCAAAGCAGCTCATTGAAAAACTCCAAGCCGAATTTTCGAACATTATTTTAATTGACCAGGAGAACCAGGGGGTTTCCATGGCAAGGAACAATGCGATAGAACGAGCAACCGGTGAGTATATTTTGCCGATAGACCCTGACGATTATGTCCTGCCCAATACGTTAGCACACCTGTATAACAAGGCGCACACTTTGCAGGTGGATGTGCTTTTTGCGGGCTTTGAAATTTTCGACAGGGACGGGGCTTCAGAATGGAAAACACAATACCAGGTGCAGGCAAAGGAAGTTTGGAGCGGGGTTGATGCGTATTTTGCTGCCAGAGGGCCAAGGGTAAAAGATCCCGACAGGTCGTGGGGAATATTATTCTGTCGCTCCTTTTTGAAAGAAACTGAGGTTGATTATCCCAGGGACGTGCCGTATCTGGAAGACGGTCTGTTTGTAGGCAAGGTATTTTCTGTAGCAAACAGGGTAGGGTTTGACAACGAAGTTTTTTATCAAAGGACTACCCGACCGGGGTCAGCAACGCACTCGTCATTGATTAAGACTAAAAAAGGATTGGATGGCTTCCTTGTAGCCATTCAGGATGTCGACTTGTTCCTGACGAAACTTAACCACTCAGAGCAAAGCAGGCAACTTCTCAATCACCTGAAAGCCAAGTTCATATTACTGCCTTTAACTATCACCATTTCCAATCACAGGTGGTTGGGCTATTTTAAAATTATATTTTCTCTTAGAAAACTTGGTGTAGAGAAAATCGACTGTGCTGGAGTCAGGTCTGTCTATCTGGAATATGCCAGGGCGTTTAACCGCTCCTCTGTTCTTTTCCCTTATTTTTATTTTAAGATTACCAAGAAGAATGTATAGCCTGGGAATTAAACTGAGCCTTTTAAATAAAATTAAGAAGCCAAATAAAAATGCAACCTTCGTCTTTGGTCTGCAAAAAAGTGGCACTTCGGCGATAACCGGGCTGTTGGCAGCATATACAGGAAAATCGGCTACCATCGACACGAAATACCTTTGGGAACCCTATAGGACTCAACTTCTGGAGGACGAATTGACGATAAAGCAATTAGTGAACCGATTTAGTTATCCCTTTTCAAAAGAGATTATCAAAGAACCTTCCGCCACTTTTTTTATCGACAAGGTTAGTGAGTTCTTCAGCCTCGACAAGTTTATATTTATTGTCAGAAATCCTTTTGACAATATACGGAGCATTCTGAACAGACTAAGCTTGCCGGGAGACGACGATCACATTGACCCGAGCAGGATTCACCCGAACTGGCGGTATATTTTTAAAAGTGAGGGCCAGGCAAATTACATTGACACGTTAATAGCCAACTGGCTTGCAGCAAATGACCAACCTGGCTGGACTTCCCATCCGGGATGTCTATTGATCCGGTATGAGGACTTCAATGCGGATAAAGAAGGAGTCATTGGCCACATTTCGCACCAACTTGGCTTTGGTCGGATGAACGATATCAGCGATATCGTCGACAAACAGTTTCAGCCGAAGGGATCAAGCCCCGACAGCCTGGTGGAATTTTTTGGACAAAAGAATTTTGAGAAAATAGCAAGTAAATGTGAAAAGGTTGGGCATGAACTTGGCTACCAACGACTGGCGTGACAAAATGCATCCACAAGCGACGTTCCATGAGAAAGTTACCATTCTGGCTATTGGTCTGAAGGGGCTGATGTGCCTGAAGTCAATCGATCCGAACAACCTCGACATTATCAACGGTGTGGTGATCGGTAGCGACAAAGGAGTTGTCAACGATTATTCAAGAGAGATTCAAGTCTATTGTGAATCCAATGGATTGAGGTTTTCGACACGGACGAGCAGCCAGCAGCTACTGGAGAGTTCCAGGTACGTTGTCGCTATCGGCTGGAGGTGGATGGTGAAAGTATCTAATAATCAGGAGCTGATCGTTTTCCATGACTCGCTATTGCCTAAGTACCGTGGATTTAACCCACTGGTTTCTGCACTGATCAACGGCGAAAAAGAGATAGGAGTAACATGTCTTTTGGGTTCAGACGAATATGACAGGGGAGAAATAATAAGTCAATATCGCAGCAAAATTGACTACCCTATCAAGATTCAGGAGGCTATTGAACTAGTGTCAGAAGGATATGCTTCTCTTTTTTCGGACCTGTTAAATGCTGTAAAAGCCTCACAGGGGCTGCATCATTTGAAACAGAACGAAGAAGAGGCTACGTACTCAGTTTGGCGGGATGAGGAGGATTACAGAATTTACTGGCAAGAGTCCTCGAATAAGATAAAACGATTCATTGACGCAGTAGGATATCCCTATAAAGGAGCGAGGGCCACTTTGGGAGATCAGGAAATAATCATAGTCGATGCTGAAGTCGCTCAGCCCTACTTTGTTGAAAACAGAGGCGTTGGTAAAGTGCTATTTAAGGACGGCGAGTTGCCGACGGTTATTTGTGGAGAGGGACTTCTGAAAATTAATAAAATTGCTGGCACCGACGGGCAGCCGTTGAGCTTTCCGAAAAACTTCAGATATAGGTTTAAATGACGATAACTATCCCTTTTAATAAGCCTTACCTGACAGGTAAGGAAGTTCACTACATTTATCAGGCGGTGTACTCTGGGAAAATTTCCGGAAACGGAGATTTCACAAAAAAGTGCCACGACTTTTTCCAGAGCCAATATGATTTTAAAAAATGCCTGCTAACGACCAGCTGCACGGATGCACTTGAAATGGCTGCCATACTTGCCGACATCCAGCCAGGTGATGAGGTTATCATCCCATCCTACACTTTTGTGTCAACTGCCAATGCGTTTGCATTAAGGGGAGCAAGCATTGTTTTCGCTGACTCCAGAGCGGATCACCCGGGATTAAATGAAGCTGACATCGAGAAGCTCATCACGCCTAAAACAAAGGTTATTGTGCCGGTTCATTACGCAGGGGTTTCATGTGACATGGATACTGTAATGGATTTGGCAACGAAACACAACCTGATTGTGATTGAGGATGCCGCACAGGCAATCGATTCTTTTTATACGAACAAGCATGGGAAAAAACAACCCCTCGGCTCGATAGGGCATATGTCGGCCTTTTCTTTTCATGAGACCAAGAACATCATAGCCGGCGAGGGGGGTATGCTAGTGGTAAACGATGAGAGGTTTGCTGCCAGATCGGAAATTATTTGGGAAAAAGGCACCAATAGATCGGCATTTTTCAGGGGAGAAGTGAATAAATATGGATGGGTCGATATCGGTTCTTCATTTCTTCCTTCCGAAGTAACAGCGGCATTCTTATATGCTCAGCTGGAGCACCTCAGGGACATCCAAAACAAACGGCACTCACTTTGGCAGCTCTATCTGGAGCTTTTTAGCTCTTCCGGATTAAATGATGTTTATTCAACACCCATCATCCCCACTTATGCCAGCAACAATGCGCACATGTTTTATATTTTATGTCCCGATTTTGAACATAGGCAAGGCCTTATTCAGTTTCTTAAAGAAAAAGGTATCTTATCAGTTTTCCACTACCTAAGCCTGCATCAGAGTCCGTTTTTTAAAGGGAAATACAACGGAGCGAAACTTGAAAAGAGTGATGAATACGCTGATACATTGCTTAGACTTCCCTTTTTTAATGAACTGAAAACCAAAGAAGTGGAGTTTATCGTGAAATCTATCGCTGAATTCAATGGGTATTGAGGATATTTCAATTGCCCACGTTTGCCAGGATGAAAAGTTCATAGATGGAGCCTTTCACTCTTTCGATTTGGCCTTTCCCGGGCAAAATAAATTTTATGTGCTTGTCCCCCCCGGGGCACAAAACATAAGATATATCAGGAAGGCTTCAAACCTCACAAAGGTTGTTATTGACGGGGCTGAAGTCGAGCTATTATTGAAAGTTTGTGAACAACATACCCTGGTGGTTCTCCATGGGATTACTCATAGTATAGCACTTTTGATTGAGAAGTTTGATAAACCGGAAAAATTTGTGTGGCTCATTTTGGGAGCCGAAATGTATCAAAATCAACACATATATGCTGGAAGGTTGTTAGGAGAATTAACCACAAAGCTGCGGAGGCACTCTGCTGGAAAGGTTGGCCTGACAGAGTTCTTGAGGGACATTTATAGAAGAGTAAAGTACAGAAGCCTGGCCATTTCCCAGATATCAATGGAGGAGCAGCTGGAAGATATTGCCAGGTCAATTGGAAGGATAAAATGCTGTGCATCTTTATTGAAGGAAGAGTTCGAATACCTGGAAAGTCGGCAGAAATTGGCGGATGACGCCTGCTATTTACCTTTTACTTTTTACCCGATAGAGTATTTTATCGGCAAGGCCACGGAGGCTAGTGTTGTGCCACCTAGTGGAGAGAATATATTGATCGGCAATTCGGCATCGTATACCAACAACCACTTAGAGGTATTCGAAAAGCTGCAGAGCTTCGATTTGAGAGGAAGAAAACTGATTACTCCCTTAAGTTACGGAGATCCTCAATATATAAAGGCTATCAGTAAAATTGGATACCGGCAGTTTCCAAATAATTTTCATCCCCTGACAGAGTTTTTGACGATCGAGAGCTACAACGAGATACTATCATCTTGCAGCATTGTTATCATGAATCACTATCGACAGCAAGGTATAGGAAACATTCTGTCGACGATATATTTCGGATGCAAGGTTTACTTAAGCGAAGAGAGTATACTTTACTCTTTTTTACGAAGAATCGGGTGTCTTGTTTTTTCAGTTGAGAGCGATTTAAATGCAGGAAATAGCGAAACACTCAAGCCACTAACTCTACCCGACATTGAATATAACCGTGAGATATTAATTGCCGAGATTTCGTCAGACAAAATAGTCTCACGTCTTCGCAAGGGAGTTAACGACTATCTACATTCCTAAAGAATGCAAATGAACTTTACAATTATCGCCGGGGCAAGACCCAACTTCATAAAGATTGCCCCTATTATACACGCAATACAGCAGAACAATGATCGTGAAGAAAGGGATAAGATTCGTTTTAGACTGATTCATACCGGACAGCACTATGATGCCAAAATGAGTGACACCTTTTTTCAGGAGTTGAACATCCCTGAGCCAAGCGATAATTTAGGGTGCGGCGGTGGATCTCAGGCAGAACAGACGGCTGCGATTATGATCGCTTTTGAAAGAGATTTGATCCTGCATCCGGCAGATCTTGTAGTAGTGGTAGGCGATGTAACTTCTACCCTGGCTTGTTCTATCGTTGCAAAAAAGCAGGGAATAAAGGTTGCCCATGTGGAGGCAGGCATCAGGTCTTACGACCTCACCATGCCCGAAGAAATTAACCGCATGGTGACGGACAGCATTACCGATTATTTTTTTACCACAAGCACAACGGCCAATGGTAACCTGTTGAAGGCGGGGGTCGCCGAAAACAATATTTTCTTTGTAGGCAACGTGATGATCGACACGCTGCTGGCCAACAAACAAAGATTCAGGCAACCGCCTGTATGGGGGGAGGCCGGGCTGCAAAAACAGCAATACCTGGTACTAACGCTTCACAGGCCATCCAATGTGGATGAAGGGCAAAAGCTAATGCAGTTGATTGATACCATTATTGCCAACACCCATGGATTACCGATCATTTTCCCTATCCATCCACGCACAAAATCTATTTTCCACGCACTCGGTGTTTTGCCAGAAAACCTGCACATCATCGACCCGCTGGGCTATCTGGAGTTCAACTATCTGGTGCAGCATAGCAAGGCGGTCGTCACCGATTCGGGAGGCATTACCGAGGAAACGACCGTTATGGGTGTGCCCTGCCTCACCCTGAGGAACAGCACCGAACGACCCGAAACCGTGGCCATAGGCACGAACGAGCTCGTCGGAACTCAGCCCGAGGCCATTGTGGAGGCACTCGGGCGGTTGTTTGCTGGTAACTGGAAGAAAGGAGGCATCCCGGAATTGTGGGATGGAAAAGCAGCCGACAGAATAGTTGATCTACTGGTCAGGTTACATGCATAGGAAGAAAATACTGATTGTTTCCAATGGTTTTTACCCCGAGATTTCCCCCCGGTCTTTCAGGGCAACTGAGCTCGCCAAAGAGTTTGCAAGACAAGGTCACCAGGTAAAAGTAATTTCACATGAAAGGGGTGACGTGCGGGAATTTTCGGCCGGGAATGGTTTTAGCTTTCAGGACATGGGGCCAATGTCGTGGCCCAAACCAGCTGTGTCAGGAACAGGATTGAAGAGGCTTTTTTCCAGGGTAATCGTTCGCCTCACAACATTACTATTCGAGTATCCAAATATTCAACTCCTTTTTCTTGTTAATAGGGCACTGGCAAAGGAGTCAGGATTTGACCTGCTCATTTCTGTGGCCGTGCCTTATCCGATCCACTGGGGGGTGGCCTGGTTCAGAAGTAGCAAGCATCCGGTAGCAACCACCTGGGTAGCAGATTGCGGCGATCCCTATATGGGACAGGAGAATGATACTTTCAAAGCGCCTTTTTACTTTGGATGGGTGGAGAAGTGGTTTTGCCGGAAGGCAGATTACCTGAGTGTGCCTACTAAAGGATCTATAGGCGGTTACTACCCGGAGTTTCACTATAAAATAAAAGTGATTCCTCAGGGATTCCGTTTTGAAGATTACCAAATGGCTGATTTCAAACCATCTGAAAAAGTTATTTTTGGCTATGGGGGTATGTTTATTCCGGGTAAGAGAGATCCGAAAGAATTGATAGAATTTCTGCTGACTGTAGAAGAGGAATATCAGTTTGAATTTCATATCTACACAAGTACGCCGCAATGGGTGTTGCCCTATATTGCTGGCTCAAAAAGTATTTTTGTACATAGTGTCGTGGGCCGAACCGAACTGATGCATGAGTATTCAAGAATGGATTTTCTTGTTAATTTCACCAACATCGGAACCTCCCAAACGCCCAGTAAACTCATTGATTACGCTATCTTGGGTAAGCCCATCCTCAATGTGGTAACTGGAGAGCTACGATTAGCTGATGTATTATCTTTTCTTAATCGGGACTTCAGCAACTCTTTTGTCGTAACCGACCGTGAGCAATACAGAATTGAAAATGTAGCGCAGCTTTTTTTAAATCTGATCGATGAGAAGAGAAAAAGATAACGCCTTGCTGTTTCTGTTGTTGAACCCATTTCTGGGGTTTGTGCACGCTTTCAAATACAACCACGAAAAATGGTCAGTGAATGCGGTTTGGCTGTTCGTTATTTTTTATGGCTTCACCATGGCCAAGCCGGAGGGCATGGATTCCAGCCGTTATGTTCAACGACTTAAGAACAGTTATTATTCCAGCAGCTGGGAAAGTTTTGCCGGCGGTTTTTATACAGAGGAGGGTGCGCAAGTGGATTTATATGAGCCTACGGTGATCTTTTTGATGTCCCGATTTACAGACAGTGGGGACTTGCTTTTTGCCGTATTTGGGCTGGTGTTTGGGTATTTTTATTCACGAAACCTGTGGATGGTGCTCCGATGTGTGCCTGGGCAAATGACTACCTTTTTATGGATAATCTTTTTATCCTTTGCTTTAATAATTCCATTTTGGCACATGAATGGTGTAAGAATGTGGACAGCAGCCCATGTTTTTGCCTTCGGGGTACTGAATCATATTCTATACCAAAAACGAAACGCTTTCATTTTTATAGCTTTATCAGTGCTGTTTCATTTTTCGTTTGTCATTCCAGTTGTTTTATTTTTCTGTTTCCGGTTTTTTCGACTGGGTTGGCCACTGCTCTACTATGCTTATATATTTTCTTTTGCGGTTTCCGAATTGAATGTTGGGGCGTTAAGAGAGCTGATGCTGGCTTACTCGCCGGAGTTTTTAATTCCCAGAGTTCAAAGTTATACAGGGGAGGTATACATCGACAAAGTCAATGAAACAATGCAGGGGGCAAGTTTTCATATCATATACTATCGAAAAGTGATTGTTTGGACAATCGTCATATTTTTTTCCTTCATTTTTTTTAAACGGGTTAAGAATCTGGTCACCTACCCCTACCTCAAAGACTTGTTTGCCATTTCACTGATTATTTTGTCGTTTGGTAACATCGCATCGCTAGTGCCTTCAGGTGGCAGGTTCCTGAGTATAGGCCAGCTATTTGCCTTTGCCTTTATATTTCTTTACCTGAAAACAGCTGCTCCTGACAAGTTCAGGTTTTGGTTCCGTTATGCGAGTTACCCAATGCTTTTTCTTTTTCTGATTGTAAGCCTCCGCATTTCGCTGGAAACAATCACTGTCATGAGCGTTTTGGGAAACCCTGTTTTTGCATTGCTTATAGACCTTCATATACCTATCATTTCATTGTTCAACTAAGGTGATACGGAAACTTCTCAGAAATCTTTCGAATTTGCCCGGCTGGCGTACACGCAGGAAGATCGTGATAGTGGAGTCCGACGATTGGGGAAGTGTGAGGATGCCTTCCCTCAATATTCTTGCAAAGCTCAAATCTAGCGGGCTTGACATGGAATCAGGGGATTCTGCCAGGTACAATCAGAATGACACGCTAGCTTCGGTAGCGGATTTATCAGCACTTTTTGACGTTCTTTTAAGTGTTAAAGATAGCAATGGAAGGCCGTTGGTATTCACGCCGGTGAGCCTCACGGCCAATCCTGATTTTGGAAAAATCCGGGAGTCTGGTTTCAGCCAGTATTTTTTTGAGACGCTACCGGCTACGTTCAACCGTTTTGGATTAAGTAATGCATTGGAGCTATGGAAAGAGGGAATTGATAAGGGAATATTTATTCCTCAATTTCATGGAAGGGAACACCTGAATGTTGCCGCATGGATGAGGGCCTTGCAGGAAAACGACCGGGAGACGAGGCAGGCATTTGACTTGGGTGTCTGGGGATATACCAACAAAAATCGGTTTAACGTAATGTATCAGGCTGCATTTGACCTTGAGTTAGCAAGCGACCTGGAAAGCCAAAGTGAAATTTTATCAAGTGGGCTGGATTTGTTTCAGCAACAATGGGGATTCAAGGCAAGCTATTTTGTGCCCCCAAACGGCCCATTGAACAACTCGCTGGAGAACGTTATTGCCAGAAAAGGATTGTCATATATTTCCTCGCCTAAAATACAAATTGAGCCTTTGGGAGGTGGAGTCACGAAACGAAACTTCAGGTGGTTAGGAAAGAAAAACAAATGGGGACAGTCATACATCACACGCAACTGCTTTTTTGAACCGAGCATTCCCGGCACTGATTGGGTTGGATCCTGCCTGAGAGACATATCAATTGCATTTCGCTGGCAAAAACCCGCTGTAATAAGTACACATAGAGTGAACTTTATCGGCGGACTAAATGAATCAAATCGCAAAAATGGTGTGGAGGCGTTTCACAGACTTGCAAGGCAAATAATTTCGATGTGGCCTGAAGTTGAATTTATGACGTCCACGGAGTTGGGTCGGCTAATGGATAGCGACAGGGCAACCGAATAATTTGAAGGGAATGGCAAGCTATCTGACAACTGTACTGAAAAGATGGAAATCGAGAATGAACGCTGCCCGGGTAAACGCCCCCGGCGTTCGTTTGAAAGCCAGGATCATCGTGATCGAGTCAGACGATTGGGGAGCCATCCGGACGCCATCGGTGGAGGTATTGAGAAAGTTTGAGGCTGCCGGAATGGACATATCATCAAGTATCTACAGGAGCGATGCCCTGGCCAGCGAGCAGGACCTGGATCTCTTTTTTAATGCGCTGCAGGCTGTGAGAAACAGCCAGGGAGAAGCCGTGAAGGTAACTGCCAATACCATCATGGCCAATCCTGATTTTGATAGAATAAGGCAGGACAATTTCGAGCAATATCACTTCGAGCCCTTCACCACGACACTTGAGAAATACCCTCAGCACGGTAAGTCTTTTGCCAAATGGCAACAAGCGATGACATCTGACATTTTTCGGCCGCAATTTCATGGCCGGGAACATCTCAACATCAACCGGTGGATGAAGAGACTACAATCGGGTGACGACAAGGTGCGCTTTTGCTTCGACCAGCGTACCACATTTTCGGGGGAGGGGGACTATAGCTTCATGGAAGCTTTCGATTGGGATCACCGGGATGACATTGCTACACATCGGGAAATCATCTCCGACGGGCTTGACATGTTTGAGAAAATATTTGGCTTTCGTTCAAAGTCCTTCATTGCTCCCTGCTACAATTGGGATCCTGCGCTTGACACTGAATTTTCAAAATTGGGTATAGAAGTGTTGCAGGGTACCAGAAGACAGCTCGTGCCTACGGGGCAATTTGATCAGTATACCGACAAGGTTCATTTTTTTGGTGAGCGCCAAAGTGGGTGCCCTCGCTATAACGTACGCAACTGTTTTTTTGAACCCACCATGAATCCTGCCAAAGACTGGGTGGATAGCTGCCTGGCGGAAATCAGTGCCGCCTTTACTTTTCAAAAGCCTGCCGTCATCTGCTCCCACAGGGTCAACTATATTGGGTTTATTGACGAAAGAAACCGTGATAGGGGATTGAAGGAACTCACCAGGCTATTGAAGGCGGTGGTGAAAAAATGGCCGGAAGTAAAATTTATGTTTACCGATCAGCTGGCTGATCAAATGGCAAAAAACAATGGTTAAAATAGGGTTCACTGGTGATTTTTGCCCGCAGGAAAGAATAGAAAAAGCGTATTACCAGGGTGACTGGCAGCCATATTTTGAAGAGGTTCGTGCCAAACTGAGCAAAAACGACCTGACCATAGCAGACCTGGAATGCCCCCTGACGACATCATCCAAGCCGATAGTAAAAACCGGGCCGCACCTGAAATGTCATCCGGATACTGCTGATATTCTTACTTTTCTTGGTATCAAGCTGGTGGCTACAGCCAACAACCACTTTCTTGACTACGGGGTAGAAGGAATGACTGATACATTCGGGACATTGAAGGCACGGGATATTCAATGGCTTGGTGCTGGCCGTATTTTGAAGGAAGCATCCACCCCGCATTTTGTGGAAATAAAGGGGCTCACCTTCGGCATTATCAACTTTGCCGAGAATGAATGGTCTACCACGCATGGAGCCGGAGCCGGGGTGAACCCCCTCGACGAGATTGCTATTTATAATCAAATTCAGCACGCAAAGGGTAAATCAGACTTTGTTATTGTGATCTCTCATGGGGGCCACGAGCATTATCCGTTGCCAAGCCCCAGAATGAAAAAGCTTTTCAGGTTTTTGGTAGACGCTGGAGCCAGTGCTGTGATCAACCATCACACACACATTATTTCAGGCTTTGAGGTATACAAAGAAGCACCCATTTTTTACAGCCTTGGCAATTTTTGTTTCGATTGGCCTGGTAAAGCCGACTCCCCATGGAATTTGGGTATGGTTCCGCAATTGCTTTTTGAAAAAGGGAAGCCAGTCGGCTATGAAACGGCCTACGTGGAGCAAAACTCGACTGTGCCGGGAGTGTACCCGCTGGCCGGAGACCAATTGAGGGAACTGAAAGTCAACGTAGAAAAATTGAACGCCTTTATTCAGGACGATGAATATTTGCAGAAAGCATTTGTGCAGCATGCCGACACACTGGCCAATCTCATGCTCACGTGGCTTGAGCCCTATGAGGGCCGTATTCTGCCTGGTTTGAGGTTCAAGGGCTGGATACCCTCGCTCAACTCGCCCAGAAAAAAAAGGCTGATGACCAATTTGATCAGGTGTGAATCGCACAGGGAAGTATTATTGAATGCATTGAATAAAAAATAGCCGATTAGCCGGCGACTTTTACAGGAAACAGACAGGCATGTGTGGTATAGCAGGGTATTTTTATAGATCGGGGAAGCACATTGGCGATACCTCTACAGTATTGGCCATGCTTCAAAAGCAGAAGCACAGAGGACCTGACGACAGCGGGGTTCGCACTTTTTCCATCCGATCCCAGACTTCCCGGGAGTTTTCTAATGAAAAAACGGAGCAGGTAGAGACAGGCTATGAAGGCATCCTGGGATTCAACAGGCTTAGTATCCTTGACCTTTCGGCCAATGGGCATCAGCCCATGTGCAGTGCCGACGGCCAGGTCATTTTGGCATTCAACGGCGAAATTTACAATGCCTTTGACTACAAAGGCGGCTTGCAAAAGGACGGCTTCACATTTAAAAGCACGTCGGATACTGAGGTGATTCTTAATTTGTACCTGCGGGACGGCTTCGACGAGATGGTCAAAAAACTCAATGGCATGTTCGCTATCGTGTTGATCGACCTTCGTAAGCGGGAGCTATTTATTGCCAGGGACAGATTTGGTATCAAGCCCATGTATATTTTTGAGGCGGGCAATCTTGTTGCTTTTTCTTCTGAAATTAAGAGCTTCCTGGCACTACCCGAATTCAAACCGAGTCTGGACAGCACACTGGTTGATGAATATTTATTGTTCAGAAACACGATTAACAGGACGTTGTACGAGGGTGTGCAGGGGCTTGATCCGGGAACCTACCGGGTATATTCACCCACCGAAAGTTATGTCAAAAAGTTCTTCTCCATCAACGAATACCATAGGAGCCCTTCCACCGACTCTGCTCTAGTGATGGAAGACTTGCGATCTTCCTTGTTGGGCAGCGTGCAACGACAACTGTTAAGTGACGTTAAACTGGGCTGCCAGTTGTCAGGCGGAATCGATTCATCACTGGTTACCTATTTTACCAGAGAGATCAAGCAAGACGACCTTCTGGAAACTATTTCCATCACTTTCGACAATGTCCATTTCAATGAGGAACCGTATGTCGATCAGGTAGTGAACCTTCTGGGGCTGAAGGCTCACAAATTTAAGCTGGATCCATCGTACTACCTGCAGCATTTTGAGCATGCTACCCGGCATTTCGAAGCACCACTCAACCACCCAAACACGATCGGTATTTACTTGCTTTCGCAGGAGGCAAAGAAGTATGTAACGGTGCTGCTCAGCGGTGAGGGAGCTGATGAGATTTTCGGAGGGTATGATCGATTTGCGGCCGTCACTCATCCCTATCACCCTGAAACCTTATTTCGAAGCCTTCGGAAAAACAAAGGAAGTTTATGGAAACATCTTTTGGCATACTCGGGAGGCGACTACAGGGCCATCATGGGATCCTCTTTCATGGCTTTAGAACAGGCTGCTGTATTAAAGCCAGGGTTTGACCTTGAGTCAGCGCTCGCTGCCAGAAGAACAACCTATGCTGCATTAAGCGGCTCTGCTTTCGATAAGCAAGTCAAATATGAAATATTGACTTATTTGCCTGATTTGCTGATGAGGCAGGACAAAATGTCGATGGCGCACAGCATCGAGAACCGGGTACCCTTCCTGGACAATGACCTGGTGGCGGATAGCTTTCAGGTACCCCAGGATCAATTGGTGCGAAAGACAGCAAAAGGAGAACAGACCAAGTTTGCTTTGAAAGAGCTGTCGGGTAAAGTGTTCGGCGAAGACTTTTCTTATCGGCCCAAGGGCGGATTTGGAATTCCGTTGAAAGATTTTTTCTCAGACCCACACTTCAAGGAGTATCTCAATGATAAAATTATGCCGTCCATTAAGCAAAGAGGCATTTTTAATGCTAAGGTAATTAACCATTGGGTATCTGCCCCAGAGGGTATCTCTCCGCAGGAGGTGGAGGCACTATGGGTAATGGTAGCCTTCGAAGCCTGGGCACTGGAATACAACATGTAATGAAGCTAGCCATACATCAAACCAACGATTCGTTCAGCCAACGCTGGATGGCCTACTGCCAGGCAAAAGGTATCGAACACAAAACAGTCGACTGTTATGCCAGCGATATTGTGGAGCAGGTAAGCGACTGTGAAGCACTGCTATGGCACCACCAGCAGGGCAGTCCGAGAGATATTCTTTTTGCGAAGCAACTTCTGTTTGCCCTTGAGCAAAGCGGAAAAACTGTATTTCCTGACTTCAATACCAATTGGCATTTCGACGATAAAGTAGGGCAGAAATACCTGCTGGAAGCGCTCGGGATTCCGGAATTTGCCCCTACCTGGGTGTTCTATGAGAAAGCAAAAGCGCTTGAATGGGCGGGCAGCACCACGTTTCCGAAGGTATTTAAGCTCAGGGGAGGAGCCGGATCGCAGAATGTAAGCCTGGTCAAAAATCATGCGGAATGCAGAAAACTCATTCATACGGCATTTGGCAAGGGGTTCAGTCCCTATGATGCATGGGGAAGTTTAAAGGAGCGGTTCCGCAAGTATCGGATGGGCAAGGTCAGCCTGTTTGAGGTCGTAAAAGGCTTTGCACGACTTTTTGTGTCGCCACCTTACGCCAGGGTAATGGGTAGAGAACGGGGCTATATTTATTTTCAGGAATTTTTTCCGGCCAATGATTTTGACATACGCATCATTGTGATCGATCAGAAAGCATTTGCCCTGAAGCGGTTTGTGAGGAAGGATGACTTCAGGGCATCGGGCAGTGGCTTGTTCAAATATGAAAGAGAGGAGTTTGACGAACGCTGCATCAGGCTGGCATTTGCCTATACCGACAAATTGAAAGCACAATGTGTGGCGTACGATTTTGTTTTTAATCAAAAAAATGACCCGGTGCTGATAGAAATTAACTATGGCTTTGCACCGTCTGGGTACGACGCCTGTCCCGGCTATTGGAACCGTGAATTAAAATGGCATCAGGGTGCCTTCAACCCCTACGGATGGATGGTGGAGTTAGTAATAAAAGGGAAAAGAAATTGATGTGGCCTTAGCCACGTTTTATGCTATTTAACTCTATAGAATTTCTTCTGTTCCTTCCAGTCGTTTTTGCGCTATACTGGTTTGTGTTTGGCAAAAGCCTTAGGCTTCAGAACATGCTGTTGCTGTTGGCCAGCTATGTTTTTTACGGCTGGTGGGACTGGAGATTCCTTTCGTTGATTTTTTTAAGTACCGTCGTCGACTTCATCACAGGGCTGAGGATTGACGCTGCGCAACAACGGCAAACAAGGAAGATTTGGCTCACTGTCAGCATGGTATCCAACCTGGGGCTGCTGGGCTTTTTTAAGTACTACAACTTTTTTGTCGGTTCGTGGATTGAACTATTTAGCCAGATGGGCATCTACATGGACCCCTGGACAATGAATATTGTGCTGCCGGTGGGTATTTCCTTTTACACCTTTCAAACCATGTCCTACTCATTGGACATTTATTACGAACGACTAAAGCCAACAACGAATTTTGTCAACTTTGCCGCCTTTGTATCGTTCTTCCCGCAGCTGGTGGCTGGCCCCATTGAGAGAGCGTCCAGTCTTTTGCCCCAAATTGCGAACCCAAGGAAATGGGACTATCGAACTGGTGTAGAGGGATTGAGACAGATTCTTTTCGGGCTGTTTAAGAAAGTGGTGATTGCCGATTCATTGTCAGGCCCTGTAAATGAAATATTCGCTAACTACCCTGGTTTTGCCGGGGGAACGCTTGTTTTGGGAGCGCTGTTCTTTGCACTTCAGATTTACTGCGACTTTAGCGGTTATTCTGATATAGCGATTGGCGTAGCAAAGCTGTTTGGCATAAAGCTCATGGTGAACTTCAACTTTCCCTATTTTTCGTCCTCGATAGCTGAATTTTGGAGGAAGTGGCATATTTCACTTTCAACCTGGTTCAGAGACTATGTTTATTACCCGTTGGGAGGGTCAAGGGTGGCGACAAAAACGGCCGTAAGAAATGTTTTTGTTGTGTTTCTGGTCAGTGGACTTTGGCATGGTGCCAACTGGACTTTTGTGGTATGGGGGGCTTTACATGCCCTCTACTTCATCCCATCCTTCTACTTAAAGCAAAAGAAGGTAGAAGTGATAAGGAGCAAAAGCTCATTTTTCTTGGTGGCCATAAAAACTGCATGGACTTTCCTCATCGTTTGCTTTGCCTGGATTTTTTTCAGATCGGAGAGTTTGGCGAAAGCATTTGATTACGTAAGGCATCTGTCCCTCCATTTTACGCCCGACTACATCCCCTCATTCAAGTACGTCGCCTTCTTTTTGATGATTGAATTGCTTGTTTTCTTTTTTAAGAGGATAGATTATGATATGGCAGGTTACAGAGCGTTAAGATACTTTTCGTACGCTGTTTTGGCCTTTTCCATTATTTCACATTCGACCAGATCGGGATCTGACTTCATCTATTTTCAATTTTAGATAATTTGCGCAGTCTCCTAAAGGAAACTTTAAAGTTTGGGGCGTTTTTTTCCCTTTTTGCTACAGTTCTGTTGCTCGTTGATTTCTATAGATACGACAGAATGAGCAATACCTATCTGGTGCAAGCTTTAGAGAGTGGAGAAGTAAAAGAGAACATTTTCATTGGCAGCTCTAAGCTGAAATGGAGCATCATCGACTCCCTGTTAAGCGAGGAATCAACCATATTGGCTGAAGGGGGGCAATTTGCTTTTGCATCTGTCGCCGTCCTCATGAAGCTCAAGGAGCATCATTTGCTGGATGGACGGACTATATATTTAGATCTACAGGAGGCGAACGAGATCAGTAGTGGATATGGGCAATGGTGGTATTTTTCGGAATCGTTTATCAGATACCGCTACGCAAATTTTTCCGACTATCCGGCTGAGCATTGGCCGGCTATTTTCGCAAGGGTCGTCCGTGATATTACCCATTTTGGGCCAAATGCTGGTCAGAAATTCCGATGGAGGCCATTGGAAAAGTCTATCAGCCATTTGAGTGTAAAGGCTGATAGAGATTCATTGGTAGCCTTTAAAAACGAGTTCGACAATTGCCTTGTTCCACTGCCTGTTGGCTATCGAAATTCGTTACTAAGAATCAATACCCTATTTCGCACCGTTGAAGCCCAGGCTAATTGCAGAATTTTTGTTCTAATTCCTCCATACCCCAAAAGCGGTTGCTTAAGCGACTACGTGAAAATATTCGGCCGGGGAAACATCATCGACTTGACCCAGATTTCTCTTGAGTACGGCGATTTCCATGATAATTCACATGTAAACGGTAGAGGAGCAGTGAAGCTGACCGAATATTTAAATTCCGTTATGGGCGAGGTTTCAGAATAGTTTGGTCTCAATAAGGATAGTCACATTAATCGACTATTATCTTGAATATTGGATTGTCAAGTATTGTTTAACTGTGCTGCGAGCCTCTATAGAATGTTGATCAGAATGCATCGTCAGAAAGTCAAAATAAAGGCCTTGATAGGGCAGTAAAGGTGATATGCTATTTAATTCAGTAGAGTTTCTTCTGTTCCTGCCCGCCGTTTTTGCGCTATACTGGTTTGTATTTGGCAAAAGCCTTCGGCTTCAGAATGTGCTGTTACTGGTGGCCAGCTATGTTTTTTACGGCTGGTGGGACTGGAGATTCCTGTCGTTGATTTTTTTAAGTACTGTCGTCGACTTCATCACAGGGCTGAGGATTGACGCTGCGCAACAACGGCAAACAAGGAAGATTTGGCTCACTTTCAGCATGGTATTCAACCTGGGGCTGCTGGGGTTTTTTAAGTACTACAACTTTTTTGTGGGTTCGTGGATTGAACTATTTAGCCAGATGGGCATCTACATGGATCCCTGGACGATCAGTATTGTGCTGCCAGTTGGTATTTCGTTTTACACCTTTCAAACCATGTCCTACTCATTGGACATTTACTACGGACGACTTCAGCCAACAAGAAATTTTGTCAACTTTGCCGCCTTTGTTTCGTTCTTTCCTCAGCTGGTGGCTGGGCCCATCGAGAGGGCGTCGAATCTCCTTCCACAAATTGAGAAACGAAGAACCTTTAGTTCAGCAAAGGCTATTGAGGGGATTGAGCAAATACTATGGGGCTTCTTTAAGAAAGTGGTGATTGCTGATGCGCTGGCAGGAATGGTAAGTGAAGTGTACGGATCGCATGAGGAGTACAACTCGCTTTCGCTAATTTTCGCCGCCATAGCTTTTTCATTCCAAATATATGGAGACTTCAGTGGTTATTCAGACATCGCTATCGGAACGGCCAGGCTGTTTGGTATCGACCTGATGAGCAATTTTAATTTTCCTTACTTGTCAAGGAATATAGGAGAGTTTTGGCGAAGGTGGCACATTTCATTATCGACGTGGTTCCGGGACTATGTTTACTATCCGTTGGGGGGATCGAGAGTAAGAAGTTCGGTGGCCATCAGAAATGTTTTCATTGTGTTTTTGACCAGTGGACTCTGGCACGGGGCGAACTGGACATTTCTGGCATGGGGAGGAATCCACGCATTATTGTTTATTCCCTCGTTTGTGGTTAAGTCAAATGCAAAGTACAAAGCCGATATTGTCTCCGGAACGAAGCTTTTGCCTGGGCTTGTCGATACGCTAAAAGTGGCTTTGACATTTTCGGTAGTGACTTTAGCCTGGGTGTTTTTTAGATCAGAATCGGTTGGTAGTGCGGTGGGCTACATCAAAGGTGTCTTTTCACCGACAGGTGGGCGCCTGTTGGCAATTCCGAACAATGAGATCATCACACTAGTCTTTTCATTTTCAGCTTTCTTCTTCTTTAGCTGGATTTACCTCTATAGAAAAAATGAGATGATCAAGTATGGGGAAAAGGCTGCTTTTCTATCTTCCCTTGCACTTTTGATATTGATTTGCCTGTTTGGCGAGTTTTCGAAACAGAGCTTTATCTACTTCCAATTCTGATGAGAAAATTTGGAGTCTTTGTAGCCTTCCTTCTGATCGCCTTTTTGGCTGTAAATGCGCTGTACTTGTTTGCCCTTAGCAAGGTAGATGCTGAATTTCGGAAGACGGACGAGTCAGTTAATTTTACTGACGAATCATTTGAAATCCTTGTACTGGGTAATAGCACAGCACTCGATGGAGTAAATACCCAAATGCTATCCGACTCAGTAGGAACTGCTTATAATTTCTCCCTTGCGGGGTCGTCTATCGAGTCCAATTACATCCAGTTGGAGCACTACCTAGCCCGCAATAATCGACCGGAGTTTGTGCTGTTTTTTTTAAGCAGTTGTCATATTAACTACAACAGAGAGTATGTAGTTAATCCTATAATTGAGAATTATTATGGGTTGTGGCGCTTCGAATTGGAGGAGCTTCCCCTATTCAAATTTCGATGGCTTTTTATTGAGAACTTTAAGAAGATATTGTCTTCTGAGCGCCGAAAGTCCTCAGTCGTAGCCGGACAGCTTATACTAGAGCGCTCTGTTGCTGACGGAACTGTGTTCGAAAATTCCTCCATCGCCAACTGCACAACAGACTATCAGAGCAAAGGTTACACTTTTTTAAAACATATCGCCCAACAATGTGCTGACCAGGGCATCAAATTTCTTGCATTTGAAATGCCTTGTTGGAGTAGGAAGCAGAATAATTGCGATGATGTATATGTTGGATTTGGCCCTGATGTTAAGTTTAAGGTTGTTAACCTAAATCGGCGTGACGTTGCAGGGCCATTGCTCAACTCCCGGGCAGATTGGCTGAGCGAGAATCATTTGAACTATGCGGGTTCTGTGAAGCTTTTTGAAGCGATCAAGGCGGCAATTTTGGAAGAGGAAGAATCAGGCAATTTTCAATGAATAATTTCCTTAAATGAGAAGAGTATGTTTTGTGACGCACTGCCTGCAGGCAGGAGGGATGGAGCGTGTAATGCTGGAAGTGGTAGCTTACTTTGCTGCAAGAGAAGAGATGGAAATCCATTTGGTGCTTTATGGTTTCAATAGAGAAGTTTTTTACCCAGTGCCTAAAAATGTGACGCTGCACCTACCTCCCTTTGTTTTTAAAAATAGCAGCCGTTTTTTTTCTACCGTCCGAACATTGTTTTTTCTAAGAAAGATACTGAAGGAGCTGAAGCCGACTTCGGCTCTGAGCTTTGGCGAATATTGGAACTCCTTTGTTTTGCTGGCAACCTTTGGAACTGGTTTGCAGGTGTTTGTGTCCGACAGAAGCCAGCCCGACAAGCCGTTGGGAAGGATGCAACACCAACTCAGAAGATGGCTCTACCCCACGGCAGCAGGCGTGATTGCACAAACTGAAACGGCTGCCGCCATCTATCGCAAAATATACAAACCGAAGCGGATGGAGGTAATTGGGAACCCAATAAGAAAGATTGCAACTACAGACAGGCCAAGGGAAAAAGAAATTCTCATGGTAGGAAGGCTCATCCAGACCAAGCACCAGGATCAGCTCATTACGATTTTTGCGCAATTGAATGCCCCGGAATGGCGGTTGGTCATTGTGGGGGAGGATCACCTGAAACAACATCACCTTGAAAGGTTGAAGCGGTTGGCGGTTAGTTTGGGGGTCGCTGACAGGGTAGAGTTTGCCGGTAAGCGCCTCGATGTGGAATTGTATTATAATAGGGCGTCTTTATTTGCGTTCACTTCTTCCTCAGAGGGTTTTCCAAATGTAATTGGCGAGGCCCTGGCTGCTGGCTTGCCTGTGGTGAGCTATGATTGTGTGGCTGGGCCAGCTGAAATGATAACAGATGGACAAAACGGTTTCTTGATCCCGCTTTTTGATCAAAAGTTATTTGAGAGGCGCCTTCAGCAACTGATAGACAACCCTGGTTTGCAAAAGGATATGAGTGACAGAGCTATTAAAAGTGTCGACAAATTTGATCCTTTGGTAATTGGAAGAAGATTTTATGATTTTATTGTTCCCCGGGAGTGAAAAATAGCGTAACCATAAAAAAAGTGATAATAATAGGCGTGCGGGGATTTATTGGCTCGCACTTAAAGACCTATTTGGAGAATAAAGGGTACAATGTCTACGGCGCAGATGTAATAGTGGACTACGTCGCTAAAAACTACTTTCTCATTGATACTACGAACGATGGTTTTGAGAGTGTGTTCAAAGAACAGGTGTTCGATTTGTGTGTTAATTGTTCCGGCGCAGCAAGTGTGCCCGACTCCATTAGAAACCCCCGCCGAGACTATCATTTGAATACCAGTAATGTCTTTGGTTTATTGAATGCGATAAGAGACAAACAACCCGATTGTCGTTTCATCAATTTGTCGAGTGCTGCGGTCTACGGCAACCCAACAAGCCTGCCCGTGGCTGAAGAGGCGATCCCGAAACCATTGTCCCCTTATGGGTATCACAAGTACATGAGTGAAACGATATGCAGAGAGTTCTATGAACAATTCGGTTTGGCCACTTGTAGCTTGCGAGTTTTTTCAGCGTATGGAGAGGGGCTCACAAAACAAATTTTCTGGGACCTCTATCAAAAGTCAAAGGCCAAACTAAAAGTAGAACTATTTGGCTCAGGTAACGAAACCAGGGACTTCATTTATGTACTTGATTTGGTGAGACTTATTGAGTTGATAGCCATACACGGTAAGTTTCATGGGGAGGCGGTCAATGCGGCTAGCGGCATAGAAACTTCAATCAGGTCTGCAGCCGAGACATTCTTTTCCTATTACCCTCATCCGCCTCAAATTAAATTTACGCAGACTGAACGACAGGGCGACCCATCACGCTGGGTGGCGGACATTTCAAAAATAAAAGAGAACTATAACTACAGTCCCGAATTTACATTAGAGGAAGGCCTCCGGCGCTACTACCAATGGGTGCAACAGAAAGAAAAACAATAGGAATCATCTACAATTTCAGGAGTACCTGGATGGGTGGGCTGATCTATATCCTGAATGCAATCAAAATATTGAATTGGCTGGATGATGAGGAAAAGCCCAGAATTATTCTCTTTTACAGAAAGGACCTAAAAAGGTTTGTCGATGAAATTGAGTATCCTTATCTGGAAGCTGTGGAATGGGAGTTTCCTTCCTTCTACAAAGGCTATATTAACTCTTGGTTGACACTAAAAAACCAGTTCGTCGAGCCTATTATAAGAAAATATTCCGTTGATGCGATATTCCCCCTGAGAGACTATCCTGTGCGAAGCAGAGGCAAGGTGAAGCTTGTGAGCTGGTATGCAGACTTGCAGCACAAACACTATCCCCATTTTTTTAACAAGAAATATTTATGGGAAAGCGAACTGAGAACCAGATTAATTCTTTGGAATAACAAAGACCTGGTGGTCTCAAGCGAGGCCGTCCGAGACGATTTTAACCGGTTTTACCGTGCTTCAAAAGCCAGTAACCTTCATGTATTCCATTTTGCTTCAGTGATCGATAGTTTTAGTTTTCCCGGTCGGGACATTGTTACCGACAAGTTCAAGTTGCCAGCTGGCTATTTTTTAGTCTCCAACCAATTTCACAAGCACAAAAACCATAAAATTGTGTTAGAGGCACTCATCAGGCTAAAAAGCCAAGGTTGCAAACCAGTTGTGGTCATGACGGGAAAAATCCCTGACGATACCAGCATGCCGCACATTGCCGAATTGAAATCTCTGATCGCTGACCACGAGTTGCAAGGACAAGTATTTCTTCTGGGGCTGCTTGCGAGAGAAGAGCAGCTTTGTCTTATGAAGTACGCACAGGCTGTCATCCAGCCTAGTCTTTTTGAAGGATGGAGCACGGTGATTGAAGATGCGATATCCCTGCAAACTCCCGTTATTGCCTCAGATATCGATGTGAACGTGGAACAACTTGGCAGTTGGGGCGTATATTTTGATCCACATAGCCCAAATCAGCTGGCGTCAGCTATCAAAGAGTTTCCTGAGAGAACCGATTTCGACAAGATGATCTTTGAGCGTTACGATGAAAGAGTTAGAAAGGCAGCAAGAAGCTTTATTTCTATTTTTAGTTAAGCAAAGGTTGATTACTTTTTTACAAATGCTCGTTCATTTTTCAAATTCGTGGAATTTTTCCACCTGGGTTCAATGCAATAGACCTTATTATATGCCGATCCAAAAATGAAGAGCCAGATAGTCTTCGTCAATCAAAGCTCAGGGTATCTCATGATCGACATTGTCAACGCATTTGACGGGATTTATGACGAACGAACAATTATTTCAGGAATTGTGGTGGAGCGAAACACTGCGCTTCAGAAGGAAGTGAAACAAGAAAGAATAATTCCCTACGATCGCAGTACAAAATTTAGAAGGATTTTTACATGGGTTTGGGGCTTTATTCAGATCGTTTGGTTAATTCGGTGGAAATACCCGAAAGCTCATCTTTTTTTGGTCACCAACCCTCCGTTCTCCACCTTGCTTCCTTTCTTTTGCCGAAACTCTTTCAGTTTTTTGATTTTTGACGTCTATCCAGACGCTCTCATTGAGTATAAGGTGTTGAAGGAAGAGTCATTCATTGTTCGAAAATGGAGAAAATACCACGAAATTGTTTTCAAAAGAGCCACAAGGGTAATAACCATAAGTTCAGGAATGAGGCAGAATTTACTTCAATATTACCCTGGCGTGCCCATAGACACTGTTAATGTGTGGGCCGACGGACTTTTCTTTAAGCAAATACCAAAGGACAAAAACCCTTTCATTACTGACCAAAGCCTTGCCGACAAATTTGTTATCATGTATTCTGGGAATCTTGGCCGCACGCACGATGTAGATATCCTGGTCGATATTGCCGAGAAACTACAGGACACCGATGCCTTCGTGCTTATTATTGGTGGCGGTGAGAAACGTGACATGATCGATAAGAAAATTGAAAAATTGAAATTGAAAAATTGCAGATTATTGTCGCTATTGCCTGTCCAGATGTTACCTTACAGTATGTCGGCTGCTGACTTAGGGGTGGTGAGTTTGGGGCGAGAGGCATCTTTGCTAAGCGTGCCCAGCAAGACATTTAGTTTGTTGTCTGCCGGCCGCCCCCTATTATGTATTGCCGACCCGAGTTCTGAACTCGCTTGTTTGGTTAAAGAACATTTGGTCGGCGAATCTTTTTCGCCGTCTCAATTGGATCAAATGGTTTCATTTATTAGGAAATTGATGCAGGACAACGTGTTGAAAGACCAGCTTTCAAAGAATGCATTAGATGCCTCGAAAAAGTACACTCCAAATAATGCGTCAGAAATTGCCGCATGGTATTCAGCTTAGATTTTCGATCAAGCCCTGGATCACCCTGCAGAAACTGAAAAAAGGCTATCCACTGACGCTCACAATCAGTAAAAAGACCTCAGTTTAAAAGTCGCTATGTACGTTTTTTTGTTTAAGAGGCTAATAGATATTAGTGTGGCCGCTACCTTACTTGTGTTAGTATCGCCAGTGCTCGTCTCACTTTCGGTGATACTCGTAATTTCGAATAGAGGCAAGCCTTTCTTTTTTCAGAATAGGCCTGGAAAAAATGGTGTGCTTTTCCGAGTGATTAAGTTTAAGACCATGAACGACAAGCGTGATTCCATGGGTAATCTGCTTAAAGATAGTGAAAGAATAACCAGAGTGGGGAGGCTTGTGCGGTCGACGTCCTTAGATGAAATCCCTCAATTATTTAATGTTTTGAAAGGTGAGATGAGTCTTGTCGGGCCAAGGCCTCTTTTGATCCAATACTTGCCTCTTTATAATGACCAGCAGGCACGTCGCCATGAAGTTAGGCCTGGAATCACTGGATGGGCGCAAGTAAATGGAAGGAATTCTATTTCTTGGGAACAGCGATTCACATTTGATTTGTATTATGTAGATAATGTTTCCCTGAGCCTTGATATGAAAATTCTTTTTCTTACTATCAAAAAGGTCTTTATGAAGGAAGGAATCAACTCAGCAAAGGATGTTACAATGGAAGCATTTAAGGGAAATAGGGCAAATTAGAATAACAAATTGAAGAAGATAGCAATCTACGGTGCAGGCGGGTTCGGAAAAGAAATTGCATGTTTGATCAACCATATCAACAGTGAGTTTCTAACTTGGGATTTCATCGGGTTTTTTGATGACGGGCTTCCAAAAGGCTTCAAGAACAAATTTGGGACAGTATTGGGAGGAATTCAAGACTTAAATAGTTACTCAGAAGAACTGGGAATTGTCATTTCAGTGGCGAGCCCTGCGGTAATAGAAGATTTGTCCGGGAAAATTGACAATCAGCTTGTGTATTTTCCAAACCTAATTGCACCTAATGTTCTATTTCTTGACAAAGCGTCCATGAAGATTGGGAAGGGCAATGTTGTCTTCTTCAGTTGCCGAATAAGCTGCGATGTCACAATTGGCAACTTTAATTTGCTAAACAGTATGGTTTCGTTGGGTCACGACGTAGTGACGGGAGACTACAACGTTATTGGCCCCTCTTCCCGCATTTCAGGCGAAACTACCATTGGCAATGCTAACTTTTTCGGCGTTCAATCTACCGTTCTTCAGGGATTGAAAATAGGAAACAGAACTAGAGTTGGTGCCGGAAGCGTTATCATGCGGAACACAAAGAATGATGCATTGTATTTAGGGAACCCGGCGAAACGGATTGTATTTTAGTAAATAACATTAAGTATCGAATATGGCTTTTCAATATATTCCTAACATTGCCGTCAAAGGAATGGCTGCTTGCGTTCCAAAAAAAATCGAAGATAACCGAGAGCTCTCTTTGTTTGAGACAGAAGATGATAGGAACAAGTTTATTCAGGCGACAGGCATATTGAAACGGCATACAGTTAAAGGAAGCGATTTATGTGCTTCAGACCTTTGTTTTCAAGCGGCAGAGACTCTCCTGGCTGAAATTGGGTGGGAAAGAAGTGAGATAGGTTATCTGATATTTGTATCACAAACCCCGGACTACATTTTCCCAGCTACTGCATGTATTCTTCAAAATAGGCTGGGGCTTAGCCAGGAATGTTACGCAATGGATATATCCCTTGGCTGCTCTGGTTGGGTATATGGATTAACTACGATTGCATCACTGCTTTCTTCAAGTGTCAACATGAAAAAGGGTTTACTGTTAGTTGGCGATACCACCACCATAACCAAATCTCCAAAAGACAAAAGCACATACCCACTTTTCGGCGATGCCGGCACTGCAACTGCCGTTCAGTATGAAGAGGGGAGCATCGGGCTGAAGATTCATGCAGCCACCGATGGAAGTAGTCACAAAGCTATAATGATTCCTGATGGTGGCTTCAGGAATTTTTTCTCCAGTGATTCTTTGGTTGAACACGAGATTGAGCCCGGTATTGTTAGAAATAGTCTTCAAAGCATTCTTGATGGGCCCGGCGTTTTTACGTTTGGAATAACTAAAGCGCCAAAAAGTATATCCAGCGTATTAGAGTATTTTGACATCAAGATTGACGCCATCGACTATCTCGTTTTGCATCAGGCTAATAAAATGATGAACGAAAAAATTAGAAAGAAGCTTAAAATTGAGCCGGAAAAGGTGCCATATTCACTTCCAGAGTATGGAAATACTTCATCGTCATCTATTCCTTTAACGATGGTTTCGCAACTATGCGACCCACTTAGATTCCGACACAACGTCATTGTTGCATGCGGATTTGGGGTAGGATTGTCATGGGCTTCTGTGATTTTGGAAACGAATAAAATTGTGTGTCCTCCGGTTATTGAAATATGAATTAAAACACATTTAAAAGAAGAAAAATGGAAGAAAAATTTATCAAAGCTTTCAAAGAGGCGTTAGAATTGGAAGATAGGACAATCGACCTCACAGATACTTTTCGAGACTATGAGGAATGGGATTCGTTAGGTCATCTATCACTTATAGCAATTCTTGATGAGGAATTTGGTGTTGTCATTGAACAGGCCGAGTTTAATAAACTAAACACAGTTGGAGAACTAATGGTAGAAGTTAAAAAGAGAATGGTTTAACATCCCAAGTATTGAATTGTGACAAGTTAATTATTGTAATAGTCTGACAATTATGCACCGTCGAATATTTTAAAAGATGCTTTTACTATGTCACTACTAAGTTTTAATGGGATAGGTATTTCAGGTTTGTCTGCCGCAGTGCCAACAAATACGATTGATAACCTGGCCTACCAAAATGCTCTCTTTGGCAAAGAGGTGGCACATGATATCGTCAGCAAGACTGGGATATTTGAGAGGCGTTTTGCCCCCCCCGGGATGTGTGCCTCTGACCTTTGCTACGCAGCAGCCGAAAAGCTACTGACAGATTTAGCTATTGACCGATCAGAAATAGATCTTGTCTTATTTATTTCTCAGACCCCTGACTATCGAATGCCCGCAACCTCGGTTCTTTTGCAAAACAGGTTAGGGCTTTCAAAGCAAACTGCTGCATTTGACGTCAACTTAGGATGTTCGGCATTTGTCTACGGTCTGTCAATAGCTTTTTCTTTTCTTCAGCAAGGTGGTTTTCGCAAGGTGTTGCTGTTGGATGGCGAAACCCGGTCAAGGGTGTATTCTGAAAACGACAGAAAAGTTGCGTATTTATTTGGAGACGGTGGTGTTGCGGCTGTTCTTGAACGAGATAAAAAATTTGGAGACAGCTATTTTTCTCTAAATTCAGATGGGAGTCGAGAGAATTTGATAAAAATAGACGCCGGAGGCTATCGCAAACCAAGCTCGGCCGACACAGTGGCTAGCCGCATGGTGGATGATTTCGGAAACGTAAGAAGCGAAGAGCATGGCTACATGAATGGTGCGGATGTATTCAATTTTGTAATTGATGAAATCCCGAAAGATCTTCGGAGATTGTCGGAATATGCTGAAACCGATTTACATTCGCTGGATTATTATATTTTTCACCAGGCTAATAGTTATATGAACAACTATCTGGTAAAAAAACTAAAAATTCCTGTGCACAAAGTTCCTACCTCTTTGGAGCGGTTCGGGAATACTTCATCTGTGTCTATTCCATTGACTATAGTTGACAAACTGAAATTGCAACTAAAAGAGTCAAATAATGTGCTTTTATGTGGATTCGGTGTCGGTATGTCCTGGGCCTCTGCTATTCTCGAAATGAGGGCTTGTCAAATAAGTGATCTGGTAGAACTATAGACATTTAACATCATAATTGGAGTAATCTTGTGTTCATACCTAGATTCAGTTCGCAATCTTGATGAGAGTGCTGTTTCTAATAGGTAACTTCAAGAGCTGCTCGCTTATTCTTCAATGCCAAAATATATTTGAACCCAGTCTACCATGGATTCTCCATTTCTTTTAACAAACGAACATGTAATTGTAACAGGCGCTTCATCAGGTATCGGGCGTCAATGTGCGATTGCATTCAGCAGGCTCGGTGCGAATCTCACGTTACTGGGCAAAAGTGAGGAGCGCTTGAATGACACGCTTTCGCAATTGGAGCGAAAAAAGGAGCATCAATTTTTTTGTTTGGATTTGCTAAAGAGTGAAGAAATGGAAAAAGTAGTCGAATTATCAGTTAAAAAACTAGGTAAAGTGCATGGCCTCGTTAACTCGGCCGGCATAGCAACTACTATACCGCTAAGATCAGTCACGAATGCTAAAATGGAAGATTTTTTTTCGGTTAATGTTTTTGGGGCTATAAATCTGACCAGAATTGTTACAAAGAGATATTTCATGTCACCAAACAAGGGCAGTATCATTTTTATAGCTTCCATCATTGGTGTGGTGGGTGACTCCGGAAAGTCGTTGTACGGAATGACAAAAGGTGCCCTGATATCGGGGGTAAGGTCACTTTCTATCGAATTGGCGGCCCGAAATATTAGAGTCAATGCTGTTTCGCCAGGGGTCGTCGTAACGCCAATGTTAAGCAATGCATCTTATAGCAAGGATCAAATGGCATTTGAAAAAATAAAGAATGCTCATCCACTCGGCTTGGGGGCTCCTGAAGATGTTGCTAATTCTTGTGCCTTCCTCCTGTCTGATGCAAGTCGATGGATAACTGGCTCTAATTTGATAATTGATGGAGGATATTCTGCGGTTTGATGGCAATGCATCCATTTCTGCTAACAAATAAGACCATTGTCGTAACGGGGGCCTCATCGGGCATTGGGCGAGCTTGTGCTTTTGAATGTGCAAAACAAGGGGCGCAGATTATTGCTTTAGGAAGAAATAAGCAAAAATTAGAATTGCTAATGGAAGAATTGAAAGAAATTAGCAAGCAAAACCCGGATAGTCGTCATAGTTATTGCATCCTTGATTTGTCGGGCGATTTGAAAGAATTCAGAGGCGTCATCGACCGATACATTGGGAACAAAAATCGCATCGATGGTTTTGTCCACGCAGCTGGCATTGAAAAAACAATTCCTCTTGTCTCTATGAAATCAGCAGATTTCAATGAATTGTATAAGTTGAATGTGGTTGGTGGATTGGAACTCGCAGGAATATTCTCAAAAAAGAAGTATGTTTCAAATCATGCAAGTTTTGTTTTTATTTCTTCCATAACATCTATGATTGGAAGGGCAGGTCTGGTAGGATATTCCGCATCAAAGGGAGCTCTTGTTTCTGCTGTAAAATCAATGGCGATCGAACTAGCCAATAAAAATATTAATGTTAACTGTATTTCTCCGGGAACAGTTTTGACGCCGATGATCTTGAAGTACCTTCAAAGTTTAGGCCCGGAAGAACAGGAAAAGCGAAAACAGAACTTTCCGCTAGGCTTGGGAAAACCCGAGGATGTGGCTTATTCGTGCGTTTTTCTTTTGTCGGACAGTGCAAGATGGATAACAGGGACAAACCTGGTAGTCGATGGGGGGTATACTGCCAAGTGACGAAAGACAGATGAAATAGCCATAAGGAGAGCCACACCCAACGAGAATGAATAACGTCGTAGAGCAATCGATTTTTATTTTCAAAGGAACTGGGGCTATTCCATGTGGCCGCTGAAAAACAAATTTTATACACATGAAAATTAGATCAATTGTTGCTGGCAGGTAAGTGAAAAAGTGTACTGTCATTGAAACCCTTGTTTTTGAACGGTTTGCAGAAACACAAAGTTTATGTCAGACAAACAAACTAAACTAATAGTGATCGGAGCGGGTGGCCATGCCGCTGAAATAGATGAATATATTCAGTATGCCAATCAAGCCCCAGCATCCACTGAATGGGAAGTTGTTGGTTTTCTGGATGACAACCCGGATAGTTACGCCAGGTATTCCTTTTCAGCCCCGTTCTTGGGTACCATTCGCAACCACAAGATACTAGATGAAGCGTCGTACATAATGGGCATCGCCAACCTGACCTACCGGCGCCCTATAATCGAGAAATTTGTTGCTGTTGGCGCCAGGTTTGCTACCGTGATTCACCCCGGTACTTATGTCTCAAAAAGTGCCTTAATCGGACAGGGAGTTGTGGTTGCACCAAATGTCAACATCGGGCCTAATGTAAAGATCGGAGACTTTACCCTGCTCAACGCACGTTGCAGCATTGGCCACGATTCTGAGCTGGGGCATTATAATTTTATTTGCCCTAATGTCTCATTGTCTGGCTTCACCAAAGTAGGAAATGAAAACCTTTTCGGTATCAATAGCGCAACCATTCCAGGCATAACAATAGGAGACAGAAACAAGATCGCTGCCGGGATGGTTGTTGATAAAGACGTAGACGACGATACAGTGGTATTTTTCCGTCAGAAGGAGCGTGTGATTGCGATTCCAAAAAACTCTTCTGGATAAATGAAGTCCCTCCTTGCATATTTTCTTAATCCGGTTTTCATTTCGATTATACTCCTGCTCCCTGGAGTTTTTTTTCGTTTTTATGGTCAGCAGAAGATCGCTTGGGTAAGTTTTTTCCTATCCGCATGCCTTTTTCTTGCAACTTCTACATCCTTCATCCCTAACTACTTGATCCGTCAACTTGAAAGTGCCTATCCCGTATGTGACCTAGGTCTGCTATCGCTATTGAAAGAGCCGATTCCTATTATCGTGCTGGGCGCAGGGTATGGGTACAACGAGGAGCTCCCCCCTTTGAACAGGCTGAACATCACCACTTTGGGCAGGCTGGCTGAAGCGGTGCGTATCTACAAAGCCCTGCCGGATGCCAAGGTAGCTGGTTCAGCAGGCCAGATCACACAACCTATCAGCCAGGCACAGGCCATCGCCGAAGGCGCCCTTGCCCTGGGTGTCCCGCCCTCCGATACCCTTCAGCTCAGAGGAGCCCTCAATACCTGGGAAGAAGCCGGAAAATTTGTAGCCCGTTTTGGTAAAGGCAGCAAGGTAGTTATAGCCACCGATGCCATCCACATGCCCCGTGCCATGATGCTTTTCGAGGCCAAAGGCCTGCAACCCATCGCAGCTCCCACCAATCACCACATCAAAACAGAAATTTCCCTTACGCTATTTGATTTTTTACCTTCCACTGCCAGCCTCAGAAAAACCGAACTTGTGATGCACGAGTACCTCGGCATATTATGGGCGAAGTGGGTTTTGTTGTAGACATTCAGTCACTCAGACTTTCGGACAGTCGGACAGTCGGAACCATCCGAACCGTCCTGCCATCTGAACCGTCCTGCCATCTGAACCATCCGAAAGTCCGAACCATCTATCCATCGATGCTTTAGCGAAGGCGGGTTTACCTCCAGAAGCTTTAGCGAAGGCGGGTTTCCTTGCCGTAGCCTCTGCCGAAGGACTAACCTTTCCAGCGTCTGACGGCCCCAACGCAAATGCCCCCTCGCCGTACCGACGCCTTCCTTCGGTCTTCGATCTCCAGCCTCCGGTCTCCGGTCTTCCTACTCCGGTCTTCCGACTCCCGTCTTCGGTCTCCGGTCTTCCAACTCCCAACTTCGGTCTCCGGTCTCCCGTCTTCGGTCTTCCGACTCCCGTCTCCCAACTTCGGACTCCGGTCTACCGTCTTCGGTCTCCCGACTCCCGTCTCCAACCTTCTCAATTCCTAGTCCCCCGAAGCAATCTTCCCCGGAGGCCGTTAATCACTCTGCTCTCTCTGTGGTCAACTTACTTTCGACCACCCCCGCATGTGTTACCACCAGCTACCGCTGTGTGCACCACGCCCTACTGCACTCCTTTCTTAAGTCCAACTGCGGCCGAGCCACAACTTCATGGCTTAGGAGGTGAGAGGCCAAAATGGAGTAAGATGATGAGATCGTTAACTTGGCACAGATGCCCGGCTTAGGGGTGTGGTTCGTAGGTACTGCAATTTTTTACAAACTTTCTTTGAACACAACAAGAAATTCTGCGATATCATGCCTGGGTATTCTGTTGACTTCCTTAGCAATAACGCCCCGGAGGAGAGGTAGCACGCTGATACCGGTTGTAAGGTGTGGACGTAATTAAATTCCAACGAATGCAATTAGGAAGACCACTTCATGCTTTTTCTTCTACTTTTTGGCTGATGTATCCTATTTTCTTTCTTCCTCCTTTCAAAACAATTACTAACTTTGAGTAATTTTTTGAAATAATCCATTTTCCAACCCGCATGTCGAATCCCTCTGAAAAAATCTGGTTATCCTCTCCTCATATGGGAACCAAAGAATTGGACTATATCAAGGAAGCTTTTGATTCTAACTGGATTGCACCCGTAGGCCCTTGTGTGAATGCGTTTGAGGGAGCATTGCAGCGGTTGGTGGGAGTGCCGGCAACGGCTATTAGTTCAGGCACGGCCGGTATCCATCTGGCATTGATTATCGCTGGCGTGGAACGTGGCGACGAGGTGATTTGTCAGTCTTTTACTTTTTGCGGTTCTTCTAACCCTATTCTCTATCAGGGTGCCACGCCTGTTTTTGTCGATAGTGAGTTGGATACCTGGAATATGGATCCAGCTCTTTTAGAGGAAGCAATAGTAGACAGGCTTAAGAAAGGGAGGAAACCCAGAGCCATCATTTATGTACACTTGTACGGCATGCCTGCCAAGGGGGATGAAATCAGGCACATTGCCGATAAATACGACATTTTCCTAATAGAAGATGCAGCCGAAGCGCTTGGCGCTACTTATAAGGGCCGACCAGCCGGTAGCTTAGGCGATATCAGTGTACTGTCCTTCAATGGCAACAAGATCATTACCACATCTGGCGGTGGAGCATTGCTGTCCCCTCAAAGGAAATGGGTTGAGAAGGCTACCTACCTTGCCACTCAGGCACGTCAACCAGCCACTCATTACGAGCATACAGAGGTAGGGTACAATTATCGGATGAGCAATATTTGTGCGAGTATTGGGCGAGGGCAGTTGGAGGTGTTAGAAGAAAGGGTACAACAACGAAGAGCCAACTATGACTTTTATAAGAAAGAACTATCAGTGCACTCGGATATTTCATTTCTTTCTGAGCTCCCGGGGCATTTTTCAAACCGGTGGTTGACTACGATATTGGTTAACCCTGAAAAAGCAGGTAAAGTCACCAGGGAAGACATTAGATTGGCGCTTGAAAAACAGAATATAGAATGCCGCCCGACCTGGAAGCCCATGCACATGCAGCCGGTGTATAACGAGGCGCCGAAATACCTGAATGGGGTTTCGGAGCGGGTATTCAAAGAAGGACTTTGTCTTCCTTCTGGCTCCAATCTTACCCTACAGCAAAAACAAAAAGTGATAGGTGCGATCCATGGCGTGTTGAAGCAAACGAGCAACGGCTAACTTAACTTGCCTATTGTGATACATCCCGACGCTCATGTCGGCACTGTCGTACTTGCGTTATCTTCGGTGTGCTGTTTGACCATCTGAGCGTGTCACGATCTGACTGTCCGAATATCAACTAAACCGGCTTGTCCGATAGAGATAAGTTAGACAAATTGGTCAACCGTATTTGGGGATGGTCAATAACAGCTATCTGACTCAAAACATATTACCATTAACTATTCTCTGATTCCTCCTATGAAAGGCCCCATCATCAAAGACATTATCATCACCCCCATTGCCACAGTCGACCCGCCGCTACTTAACGCCGCTGGGTTGCATGCTCCCTATGCGCTCAGAACTATTGTAGAGATTGTCACCAACGACAACATTATTGGTATCAGCGAGATTCCAGGCACGACCGACACCAACGAAGCGCTGGAAAAAGCAAGGGAGCTTATTGTTGGAAAAGACGCCTTTCAACTCAATCAGATAAGAGACGCCATAGAAAGCCACTTTGATGAGGAAACCACCTCAGAGCGTGGCGACGCTCCGTGGGATCAGCGCAAAATTGTACATGTGTTCAGTGCCATTGAGGTGGCTTGCCTTGATATTCAAGGCAAGGTGCTCGGCAGACCAGTTGTCGATCTTTTGGGGGGCAAAAGAAGAGACCGGGTGCCATTTGCGGCCTACCTTTTTTATAAATATGAAGGAGCTGGCGGTGAACTAGCGTTTGGTACTCACCCCAACGCTACAGGCTGGGATGCTGCCCGGCAGGCCGAGGCGATTACTCCTCAGGGCATCGTTGAACAGGCCATAGCCATGGTGAAAGAATTCGGAAATAAGTCGATCAAGCTAAAAGGAGGTGCCTTTCCGCCTGCTGAAGAGGTGGCGGCTATGTTGGCGCTGTACGATCACTTTGGCCCGGATGTGCCCCTGCGTCTTGATCCCAACGCCATTTGGAAGCTCGAAACGGCCATCGAATATGGTAAAAAGATGGAGGGTATTCTGGAGTACTTCGAAGACCCAGTTCGTGGACAGGAAGATATGGCCAAAGCCCGAAAGGTGTTGAAAATGCCGCTGGCCACCAATATGTGCACGACCAGCTTTGAGGACATTCCTGGCAGCGTTGCTATGGGGTCTGAAGACATCATCCTTAGCGACCACCATTTTTGGGGAGGGCTGCGCAGCTCGATGGAGCTGGCTAAACTCTGCCAGACATTCGGGCGCAAGTTGTCCATGCATTCCAATAGCCATTTGGGTATTTCCCTGGCGGCCATGGTACATCTGGGCGCTGCCCTACCGGAGGTTCCTTACGCATTGGATACCCACTACCCCTGGCAGTCGGAGGAGGTAATCGCAGGTGGGCGAATGAAGTTCGAAGGGGGTGCTGTGCAGGTGCCCACCGGCCCTGGGCTAGGTGTGGAAATAGACCAGGAGGCGCTGAAAAAGCTTCACCAAAACTATTTGAAATGCGGTCTCACCAAACGTGACGATCTGGTGGAAATGAGAAAGGTGATTCCTGACTGGGAATTTAAGAAGGTAAGGTGGTAGACACCATTTATTCCTTCATCACCTCTGCCGAAAAACTCTCCGCCCAGTTAACGAGCAGATCCCTTTGCTCTTTGGTCAACTGCGCATCTCCATGCATGATTGTGTACGACTCCAGTGGCATTTTACCTTCGCCTACCTCTTCGGCCAGGTCTTTTAGAATCCTCACTTTCTTGCTCTTTCTGAGGCTCGCCCATTCTGAGAAATTCACCTCTTCTCTACCATGGCTGATATGGTCGAAAACGAACCAGGAAACTGGCGTGATATAAGAGTACCACGGATATCGGGTCTCGTTAGAATGGCAGTCGTAACACGCAGTCCTGAAAAGTGAACTCACTTCCGACGAAATTTGCGAAGTAGCAAGCAGGTCATCTGGATTTTCGGCAGTCACCTCAGGTGGCGTACCTCTGAAAAACTGGAGTCCTACAAAGAGGACTCCAATGCCTAAGACTATTTTCTTAATCAATGTTTATTCCAATTTAGCGAGCGAAGCTTCCGCCCATTTGTGCAACTTCGCCGACTCTTCTTCAGTCAGTTTCATATTTGGATACTTCTCCACCATTTTGGCAGGAGGCATTTCTCCTTTGTCGAGCACTTCTAAAATTTCATCGAGCATCGCCATGGCATCAGCACCACTCAGGGTTTGTAGTTTTTCCCATTGTAGCTTCTCTTTGGCCTTATCGCTTTTTCCTGAAGGAGAATGGCAGCCCAAACATTTTGCTTCAATCACCGACATCGCTTCAAGAGTGAAGGCCAATGTTTTTCCAGCATCAGCCTCGGGCACCAGCAGGATTTTTGTAGGTTCTTTTTCCTGAGCCATTCCTGAAGCTGCAAACAGCAGGAGAACTCCGGCAAGTAGGGTAAATCTTTTCATATGACGTAGGTTTTTTACCCTAATATATTAAATATCGGTCTGTATGAACATCCGTACATCAAAAAATTGCAGATGCCCGACTTTCCACTTTGATTTGAACCTCCATTCTATCATTGCTACTTCGTTTTAGCCAGAAAAGCAAGATACTGATCCATGGGATGACGTTTTCAGCGTGACGACTACACCTTCCATTTAGCATCTTCTTCCTCACATTCTTTTACTCTCAGCCTGGTCATTTTGCTGATCAGGTCAAGAGGCAACTCCTGACCGTGTGGAAATTGAACGGAGCCTTCAGCAGTCTTGTAAGGCTTCAGCTCGTTGGCGAAAGCGGCGACCACGGAGGGTGTTGGATAGAACCCAATATGTCTTTTGAATGCAGCCCAGGTGACTAGAATCCTCTTGGTGGTATACGCTGGCATGCGCCATTTGATGCCTTGCTCGGCAGCAGGAGCTACGGCCACTATGCAATCGTGTAGTTGGAACAGTCGTTCCCGAAGCGCTTCCGGGGCGTTTGAAATGTACTCGTCGATGTTTTGTGCTTTAGGTGGTGCCATCGGGTGTCGGTTTTGTCAACGACAAGCGAAAGATAATAAATTGGACTTCAATGGGTTTGTTTTTGGAAACAGAATGTAAATCGGGTCAGTTAGGCATTACTCTGAATTTAATATTGATTTCTATTTTTTTATTGAGAGATTTAAGAGCATTATTTTATTTCTAACCATTTCAATACAGCTAATGTTATGTCAACTATTCATGTTACGTTGGTGATAGACACTGACGCTCTGCCGTCAGACCCATCTCAATCACCAGCGGCTGCCTGCCTGCTTTATGACTCATGCCTTGATGCCGACACCGGGTCGAGTACCGATTTTACCGTGCATGCAAATCCAGGCGACACCGTCATATTTCATATTTCTTCGAAAAACAACACTTCAGCAGTAGCGATCAGCTCATTTGCCTACCTGGGGGGCGCTGTTGGTGTATTCAAGTCGCTTCCTTCAAGTCCAAATTGGGCAGGTACAGTTGGAGATAAGCCAGGAAAATCAGAAAGTTACACCATCGGCTTTAAGGCGAATGGAAATACCTATACCCTGGATCCCGATATTAAGGTGAATACCTGAAAAATGTGGAAACAGTTTGCAATTTGGAGGGCCTGCTTATGTGCTGCGGGTCTCCACCTCTTTTTTTGTGCCGACACTTCTGCCCAGGATCAACACGAAGCTGATAGTCTTATTCAGGTGTTGGAAACTACCGATGTGCCCGACTCAGCCAAATTTGAAATTTTGCGACGCATTGCCTTCCAGTCAACCAGGCCAGGCGAGATGCTTAAGTACGCAGAGCAGCTGATTGAGCTTGCCACAAAGCATTCCAGCTACGTTTGGTTGCATAGAGGGCATTTACAAAAGGGCAATGCGCTGAAGTTTCAGGGCGACTTTGATCTGGCAATTGCTGAGTATTTCAAAAGTGTCGAAATGGCCCAGAAGGGTAATTATAAGACCGGAGTAGGGGGGGCTTTTTTGTCCATTGCGGGTGTTTATGGTGATATGGGCGACCATGTAAAAGGAATCAAATACAAAAGGAAAGCTGTTGGCATACTTAGAGATTCCGGCGACTCGCTTACCCTGGCGGCTGCCTTGCTCAATACCGGCTATGAATACTACCGGATAGCCAACTACGACAGTGCGCTGTTCTTCTTCGACGAGTCTGGTCAGATTTATGAACGAAAGAGTTTTCTGGTAGGGAAGGCTTACAATCTGGGAAATTCCGGGCTCGTTTATGCCAGGACAGGTGCTGGTGAAAAGGCTGAGCAGTACCTGTCTGAAGCCATTCAAATACTCATAGGACTGAGTGATTCATATGCCATTACGGAGTTTCAAACTGAGATGGCGGACATCTATTTGCAAAAGAAGGACTTCAAAAGTGCGGAGAAATTGTTGCATGAAGCACTGCGGTACGCTGAAGCGGATGGCCTTCAGGAAAGAGTTCGTGATGCCAGCCTCAGGCTCTCCGGGCTCTATCGTGAGACGAGTGACCACGAAAAGGCCTACACTTATTTGCATCAATACATCACCTACCGGGATAGCATAAAAAACGAAGATGTGATTCAGGAAATGGCCGATCTTCGGACCGAGTTCGAGGTAGGGCAGAAGCAAATTGAAGTGGATCTATTGCAAGCTCAGGCCCGAAACCAGCGGATCCTTCTGATAGCGGTCGGTACTGTGCTGGTGCTGGTTGTGATTCTGGTGTATGTGCTATTCAGGCTGTACAAGCTTCGGAACCGGGCCATAAAAATATCCAGAGAAAGAAGGAAAATTATTGCCTCTCAGCGGGACCGCCTTGAAGAGCTGAACAATACGAAAGACAAATTCTTCTCGATTATTTCACACGACATCCGAGGGCCTGTCGGTAATTTCCATGGCTTTGTGCGACTCATTGAGCTTAGTCTCGAAAGTGGTGACACCAGTGACCTTGTTGAGATCAGCCAAATGCTTGATAAGTCCGCCATCGAGTTATCTGCGCTGCTCGATAATCTGCTGCACTGGGCCATGAGCCAGCAGGGGAAATTCCCCAACAAGCCGGAAGAGCTTGATCTTACCCGACTATGTCAGGAGAATTTGAGCATGATCGAAAACATGGCTGCCTCCAAGCAAATCACCCTCACCAGCGACTTACCGGGCACCGTCAATGTCTTTGCCGACAAAAACAGCGTGTCCACCATCATCCGAAACCTGCTCAACAATGCACTGAAGTTTACGAAAAAAGGAGGCACGGTGGGGCTATCACTGGGCTTAGAAGGAAAGGAGAGCGTTATTGCTGTTTCGGACTCCGGTATAGGTATCCCCGCTGAGAAAATGGAGACGCTTTTTGGCTTTGACGCAGGCCGCAGCCATTGGGGAACCGGCGGCGAAAAAGGAGTGGGCCTTGGCCTCAACCTTGTCAAAGAGTTTGTGGACATGAACAAAGGCCGCATTGAAGTGGAAAGCGAGGAGGGAGTGGGCACCACGTTTAGGGTGTATTTGCCGGTGGTTAATTCAGTGAAATAGGATGTGCCGAAATACCCCTTCCATCCCACAATCATTCTCAAGTGGTCTTTTTATTTCGGCGTCTCGCCGCTTTGAATTTGGCTCATCTTTTAGCTTTCCTGGTGCTGCTGGCCACTACAGTTTGGGTGATATGCCTCAACACTCGTGCGACACTTAAATTCTGTTATGGGGAAAGCCAGTACACCAGTGAAACGGGTAGCCCCATGTCTGGGAAAGCACGATGCACAACAGTAAAGCGCCTCCCAGGCTTGGGAAAGGGGGAAACTGCTATACAGGACAAAATCCCAGAGGTGGGGTTTGCTAAACAGACCTGAAATAACAGGTCCCAAGGGTGGGAAAACGTCCGCTGCATTGCATGGGCCGATTACTCGTTAGGAAATAAGATGCAACAGAGGTGTTGGAGAAAATTTAAGGAAGGGAAAGCAAAGATACAGTCCAAAAGTGTTTGATTGATCCCCCAATCCCGCAAGGGTCTTCCCCGGCCGGGCAGGCTTGTGAATTCTTAATTTCGGTGCCTCCCCGCTATTGTAATTTTCAAAATGTAACCTTTTCAGAAGCGAGACGCTTTATGAGAAGTAGTCCAAGCAAGACGCTTGAACTATTGGAGTCATTTAGGTTTCATAAAGCTCACCCACCTCCCTATATTTACCCCAATGACTCCCCAACCCGAATCCCTCAAATCCTTCATCATCTACCGCTCTTCTGCCGGGTCGGGCAAAACGTATACGCTGGCCCGGGAGTATATCCTGCTGGCATTGCAGTTTCCCAGCTACCCCCATCCCGCAAGGGTCTCCCTTGTGGGTTTCTCATTTCGGCGTCTCGCCGCTACAATTAATCGTCAATAGGAACCACCTGATAGTTCAATCTTCTGCTTTAACTAAATACATATTTGTTATTTTAGCTGATAGCATGAGCCGCAATTACAAAATAGCTGAAAGTGGCTATCCATATTTTGTAACCTACACGGTTATTGAATGGATAGACCTATTCATTAGGAATGTATACCGAGAGGTATTTCTAGATAGCGTCAGGTATTGCCAACAAGAGAAAGGTCTGGTAGTTTATGCGTGGGTTATTATGCCAAGTCATATTCACATGATTTTGGGATCGAACGGCAAAATGCCGCTTGAGGGAATCATTCGGGACAACAAAAGCTTTGTCTCTAGAGAAATTAGGAAGCTGTTAGAGAGCAGTGAAGAATCCTTTGAAAGCAGGAAATCATGGATGTATCATATGATGCAGTCTGCTGGAATTAGAAACCCTAACAACAATGACTTTCAGCTTTGGATGCAGCATAACCAGCCAATTGAACTGAATACCAACTATCTAATGGATCAGAAGCTGAATTACATTCACAATAATCCAGTTGAAGCTGGGTTCGTATCCAATCCCGAAGATTGGTTGTACGGCAGTGCAATAGACTACGCCGGAGGGAAAGGCTTTTTAGATATTGAGTTTCTGGAATGATTGGCGGTGGGAAGCGGGACGCTTCAAACAAGATTGTCCAAGTGGACACTTGAACGAGGCTTCGTCAAAACATTTACACTATTTCAAGGGTCTCCCTTGGAATTTCTTCTCATCAGCGTCTCGCTGCTTCACTAATTGCCAATGAAGGGATCTGGTTCCAGCTAGGCCAAGAAACACTCCGAACAATCAACTCCCTTGCCACCATCCCACTATCAGCCTATATTTACCCTCGTGACCCAACAACCCGAATTCCCCAAATCCTTCATCATCTACCGCTCCTCCGCCGGGTCGGGCAAGACTTATACATTGGCCCGGGAGTATATCCTGCTGGCTTTGCAGTTTCCCGGCTACTTCCGGCATATCCTGGCCGTCACCTTCACCAACAAGGCCACCGCCGAAATGAAGGCCCGTATCATTCAAAACCTCGACATGCTGCGCAAAGGGGAGGGCAAAGGACTCCGGACAGAGATCAGAGACACGCTGGGCATCGCCGACCAGCAGCTGAGCAAAAAAGCCGACGACAGCCTCACCGCCATCCTGCACGACTACAGCCATTTCAATGTCAGCACTATCGACAAGTTCTTCCAACGGGTGCTGCGAGCCTTTGCCCGGGAGGTAGGCATCCAGGGCGGTGTTACCCTGGAGCTGGATCAGGAAAAGGTGCTGGACGAAATCATCGACCGCATGCTGCTGGAGGTAGGGGATAATCCCCAGCTCACCCGCTGGCTCACGCAGTTTGCCGAGGACAAACTACAGCAGGGCAAGTCGTGGGACATCCGCAAAGACATCCGTAGCCTGGGTCGGGAGCTTTTTAAGGAACGCTTCAAAGTAGTCGCTCCTATGCTGGCTGAAGTCGCCAAAGACGACAACCGGGTGCAGCTATTTATGAAAGGCATGCAGGAGCTGCAAGCCGTTTTTGAAAATACGGTGAAGGGTTTTATTGCCAAATTTGACAAGGTGCTGGAGCAACATCAACTGACCGTTGCCGACTTTAGCAGAGGTGGCAGCGGCCCAGCGGGCCTGTTTGCCAAGTTTGCCAAAAACGAATACGAAATTTCCGATACCCGTCGGGGCGCTACCGACAACCTCGATGCGTGGATCACTAAAACCAGCAAGATCAGACCTCAGCTAGAACAGGCGCTGGAAGGAGGCATCCTGCTGGCCTACAACGGCATGATCGACTACCACGATCGCAACATTTTAGCTTATAACAGCGCCATCCAGGTCATGCGCTACCTGTACACGCTGGGCATCATTTCCGACCTCAGCCGCAACCTCGGCGACTATCGGGATGAAGAAGAGGTGATGCTGATTTCCGATGCGCCCGACTTTCTTAACCGCATCATTGGCGACAACGAAACGCCCTATATCTACGAAAAGGCAGGTACTTTTTACCGGCACTACCTTATCGACGAGTTTCAGGACACCTCCGGCTTTCAATGGCGCAACTTTCGACCTTTGGTAGAAAACAGCCTGGCGCAAGGCTACAAAAACCTGGTGGTGGGCGACGTGAAGCAGTCTATTTACCGCTGGCGGGGTGGCGACTCCCAACTGCTGCTCGACCAGGTAGCCAACGACATCGGTGAGGTGTATACCCAGGCCGAGCAGCTCCAAAACAACTGGCGCAGCTATGCCAACATCATCAACTTCAACAATAAGCTATTTGAACTAGCCCCGAACTTCCTGGCCGATCTGCTATTGGAGGGGGCCTCTTCCATTCCTGAACCAGCCATGCAGGCGAGGGTAGAGAAAGAGCTGGAACGGTTCCGCCTGTCGTACCACGAGGCGGCTCAGGGCCAGGGCAACGAAAACAAAATAGGCGGCCTGATAAAGCTTCAGTGGTTTGAAAGCGACAGTCCGGATGATGACGAGGAGGCGTCAGAAGAAGCGGGGAGCTGGGATGAAAAAGCGATTCAGGAGGCGATAACCACCATTGAAGACCTTCAGCCTAAATATGCGCTGCGGGACATTTGCATACTGGTAAGAAGGGCCGAAGAGGGACGGAAGATGGCCAAAGCTTTGCTGGAGAAAAAAGAAACTGCCACCGGCAAAAAGCGCTACGACGTCATTTCACCGGAGTCACTTTACCTTGGGGCGTCGCCGGTTGTGCGGTTGCTATTGTCTGCCTTCAGCCATTTGTACAATCCCAAAAACAACCTGGCCCTGGCGCAGCTGGTGTACGAATACCATCATTTTCTTACCCAAAAAGCTGTGCCCGGATTGTCGGAGCTATTCATTTGGGCGGGCAATAAAGAAAAGCAGGCAGAGTTTGAGCAATTGCTGCCAGCGGATTTTATTGAAGAACTACCTGCCTTGCTGAAGGTGCCGTTGCTAGAGCTGACCGAGCGCTTGATCGGGTTGTTTGGCTTGACAGAGTACCCAAGAGAATTCCCTTACCTCCAGGGCTTTCAGGACGCCCTGCTGGAGTACAGCAAAAACAACCGGGGCGATGTGGGCTCCTTCCTGCAGTGGTGGACTGATACCGGCTCCCGTCGCAGCGTGCAGGTGCCGGAAGAGCAGGATGCCATCCGCATCATGACCATCCACAAAGCCAAAGGCCTGGAGTTTAAGGCCGTCCTGGTGCCCTTCTGCAGCTGGGACTTTGACCACAAGCTGGAAGAGGTGCTGTGGTGTGAGGCCCCGGCCGTTCCGCCCTTCGACAGACTGCCCTATTATCCGGCGCGTTATTCCAGCAAGCTGACGGCCACGTATTTTGCGGAGGCTTACTACGAGGAAAAGAAGCAGATTTACCTCGACAACCTCAACCTCCTCTACGTGGCACTCACCCGGCCAGAGGAAGCGCTTTACATTTATGCGCCTTTGCCCAAGTTCAATAAGTCGGGTGGCTTCAGCATCAATAAAGTATCGGACTTACTTTATAAGCTCTTTCTGGATGAGAGCACCGAGGACTTCGCTATCACACCTGCGTCGGAAATAGATGCAGCCAGCTACTCAGTGCAAATAGGCGGACTACCCTTGTACGACGACGAGCAGATAGGGGACAAGCAGCCCACGGTTGGCCTTAAAAATTACCTTTCGACCAACTGGCGCAACAGGCTCAGCATTCGCTTGCAAGGCGGCACACTTGATGAAGGTGTCAGAGAGAAAAGCCTCATCTCCACCCAAAGAGGCACGGTGTATCACAGACTGCTGTCGCACATAAAACACCAGGATGATATCCAGAAAGTCCTTACTGACATGCTGCCATTGGAGCCAATGGACAAGCAGGAGCAGGAGGGTATTAAAGAGCGGCTTGAAAATTTATTCAACCTGCCAGAAATGAAAGGCTGGTATGGTGGAGAATGGGAGGTGCGAACCGAAAGTCCAGTGCTTCCCATGAGTGGTGACATCCGACGTTTCGACAGAGTACTACTGAAAGACAATGAAGCCGTGCTGATAGAATTTAAAACAGGTATGCCTTCGAATAACCATGTCAGACAGGCGACTGAATACGTGAGTTTGCTCTCCGGCATGGGCTATGCTAAGGTGACTGGCTTCCTGGTGTATATCGACGAGCTAAAAATTAACCAGATAGCATGAGTGAGCAGCGAACATTTCTGGAGGAGATTGCCGATGCGCTCATTGCCGAGGGGGGCGAAGACCTGGGCAAGGTAAAACTCATTTTCCCCAACCGCCGGGCGGGGCTTTTCTTGCGCAGGGCGTTGGCAAGGAAGATCAACAACCCTGTGTGGGCACCGGAGATTTACAGTCTCGAGGACTTCCTGTTTCAATACACCGACTTGCAAATTGCCGACAAGCTGACGCTGGTGTACGAAATGTACAGCTCCTACCAAAAGGTCAACCCCGAAGCAGAGTCACTGGAGAAGTTTTTTTTCTGGGGCGAAGTGCTGGTTGGTGATTTTGAAGACATTGACCAATACCTCGTGGAGCCTGATCATCTCTTTCAAAGTATCCAGACCCAGAAGGAGCTCGATGATGCTTTTGCTTACCTGGGCGACGAAGAGCGGCTGGTGATTCAGTCATTCTGGAAGAGTTTCATGCCTCAGGCCAAAGGTGATCAACTGCATTTTCTAAAGACCTGGAAGCTGTTGGTGCCTATTTATCAGGATTACCACAAGCGACTACAGGATAAAAAGCTGGCGTACAAAGGGATGGTATACCGCAGCATTGCCGAGGACTGCAAGGGCGATACCTTCGACCCAAAACAGGGCGACTCGCAGTTTTGGTTCGCCGGGTTCAACGCATTGACTTCCGCCGAGGAGGAGGTGCTGAAGTACTTTGTGCGGGAAACCAATGCCCGCATCTTTTGGGATATGGACGACTACTATGTGCGGTCAGAGCAGCAAGAGTCAGGGCAGTTTTTCAGACAATACAAAGAGGATAAGCTGTTGGGCAAAACCTTTCCAGAGGAGATTCCGGCTAATTTCGAAAAACCGAAGGAGATTGATGCGATTGGCGTATCACTGGAAATAGGGCAGGCCAAATACGTGGGAGAGCGATTAGAGGAGCTGGCGAATGACCCTGCCTGGGTGCCGGAAGAAACCGTGGTGGTAATGCCGATGGAACACTTTCTGTTTCCTGTGCTCAACTCGTTGCCAGAAGAGGTAAAGCAGGTGAACATCACCATGGGCTATCCGCTGAAGGACACACCACTTTTTGGGTTGCTGGATGCGGTGCTCGACCTACGCAAGAACACGAGGACAAAGAGAGACGGCGACACAGTCTTCGAAGCCTATTCCTACAGGGATGTCCTGGCGATTTTGAGACATCCATACGTTTTCTCCACGGTTACGAAAGAAGCAAGCAGCCTCATTTATACGATAGAAAAAGACAATATCATCTCACTGGATAAGGCCGATTTTGCTGATGCCGGAAGTTTTATCAGGACGTTGTTCTATTCGGAAGCGTCGCCGCTTGACCATTTGCTTGCACTGCTGAATCTCTTATACGAATCGCTTCAGGAGATTCAGCCGGAGCAAGCTGACCTGGAACAGACTAATCTGGAGCAAGCTGACCTGGAACAGACTGATCTGGAACAGACTCATCTGGAACAAGCTAACTTGGAACAAGAATATATCATCAAATTCCATGAACAGTTGATGCGGTTGAAAATGCTACTTGTGGGCAACGACACACCCGAGGTTACCCTTTTCCAAAAGCTGTTCCGAAAGGTGGCGCAGTCAGTGCGTATTCCCTTCAGCGGCGAACCACTCAAAGGACTGCAGGTGATGGGCGTGCTCGAAACCAGGAACCTCGACTTCAGGCAGGTCTTCGTGCTGGGTATGAACGAAGGCTACTGGCCAGCGGAGGCTGCTACGCAGTCTTTTGTGCCCTACAACCTCAGGAAAGGCTTTGGTCTACCCACCTTCGACCAGCAGGATGCCTTCTACAGCTACCTGTTTTACCGGCTGCTGCAAAGGGCTGAGAAAGTAACTTTCCTGCACAACACCAGCAATGAAACCAACCTGAAAGGAGAGCAAAGCCGCCTGCTGTACCAGCTTAAGTATGAGACTGTACACGGCGAGCACATCACATACAAATCGCTGAGCAGCGACGTGGCCATCAGCGTGCCCCAACCGATCCTGATTCAAAAGACCGAAGAGGTGTTGGCGAGGCTTGGTGAATTCTTGGTAACGGATGATGAATCTTCAACTCACCAACGGCTGTCGCCATCTGCCCTTAACACCTACCTTGACTGCCGTTTGCGTTTTTACTTCCGCCACGTGGCCAGGCTCTACGAGCCCGAAGAAGTGCAGGCGGAGATAGACCCGGCCGTTTTCGGCAACATCCTTCACCATGCCCTGGAGTTTCTGTATGCCGATTTCATAGAAAAGAAAGGCTCCACGCAAATTGATAAGGCCGATTTTGATAGCATAAGAAAAGGCGTTCCGGGAGCATTGCAAAAGGCCTTTGAAATGCACTACAGCCTGGGCACTGGCAAACAGTTCAAAGCCGAAGGAAGAAACCTCATTGCACAGTCGATTGCCCAAAAGCTAACGCTGGAAATCCTGAAGAATGACGAAAACTATGCGCCGTTCGAAATTCTGGGGCTTGAGCTGGATGAGCTTCCGCTTGATTTTCAGCTAACGGGCGGGCGCAAGGTAAAGCTAAAAGGGATCATCGACAGGGTCGACAGCAAAGAAGGCCTGGTGCGGGTAATGGATTACAAAAGTGGCGCAGACAATAAGGTTTTTTATGGTATCGAGACCCTTTTTGATCGTGAGCACCCTAAACGAAACAAGGCTGCCATGCAAACTTTCTACTACGGCATGCTCTATCTCGACAAAAACGCCGTTGCCAAAGACACCAAAGTATTGGCTGGCCTGTATAACAGCCGGGAGCTTTTCAACGATAATTTCCAGGTAGAGCTTGAGCTAAAGGCGGATGGGGCGAGAGGCAAGGGCACCCTGGTGCAGGACATCAGGTCTTTTATGCCCGAATTTGTGGGTGGATTGAAAACGTTGCTTGAAGAAATATTTGATCAGGCCACACCTTTCGGTCAAACTGAAGATTTGAAGAAATGTAAGAACTGTCCCTACAATTCGATTTGCCACCGAGACTAGGTAAGTCAAAATAAAAACCCCTCTCCAGAGGAGAAGGGTTTTATACAACTAATACTAATCAACCTAACCTTTATCTTTAGATGCCACTGGCAATCACATTGAGTGTCAATTGAACGCCGGCCTGTATCTTAACATTGTTGAGTAAGTTCGCATTAGTTTCGCTTTCAGCATCAATTATTCCATTAAGCTCCATTTCTCCGGCCTCATTCTCTATATATGAAACAAAGTGGAGCTCATATTCTCCCTCTTCGAGAAAATAGAAGCTAAAAGATTTTGTCAATGCGCCAAGTATCTCGGTCGAGGCAACTGCCTTTTTGAACTGAAGAGCTGCATTCTCATCAGTTTCCTGGCTTTCGTTGAAGCTACCTTTTTCATATGCATAAACTATGACCTTTTCGTCAGCCGCAACCTGGCCATCATAGTTTCCTTTTACGCTACCGGCATTGTCCTCGTCTGAAAATCTCAAGTAGCCATCAATGTCTGACTTGTTGACGAAACTGAAGTCGGATGCACTACCGGAGTCAGATTCTCTGATGAATTTTCTCAGGTCAAAGTCAAGCACAATGGTCGATTTGGCGTCAGCCATTACACGAGCCGCTCCGTTGAAGGTATATTCGCTTTTTTCGCCTGCGGTGCTTGCCAATTTGTGTTTGGTGCCGTCAGCCATCTCCACGTACGATCCGGGAGCATTTCCGTTTTCGTCCATTTCGGAGTCGAGCTCCAGCGTGATGTTTTGATATGACTTTGCGGTAAATTTGTCTGTTGCAAGCACTTCAGTCTTTCCATTTTGGAGCGCCATTATGTCGATGGTCTTTGGGCCTTCAAACCCATCTACCACCTGTCCACCTACTTTCACATTTGTTACGGTTACAAATACGGCTTCAATGCCATCATTGTCTGCCGGAGAATCGGTTACTCGAATCTCCATGCTGCCTTCACCCAGGTCTCCATCTCCCTCCTTACTACAGCTTGTAAATGCTAAAACACTTAATGAAAGAAGGCCGGTGGCCCACATTGACATAACTGAATTTTTTCTTTTCCACATAGCTTTTAATTTTTGGTTTACCCCCTTACCAACGAGCTCAAGCCGTTGTTGTTGTTGAAAAGTATTAAAAAATATAAAAATAGTTATATTTTTAGTGAAGTTCAAACTTGACACTTGCTATTATAAATAACTAAAAATCAGATTGTTATATCTTTTTATCAAGAAAAGGTACTAAATCATAAATTTTTTCGCAAAAAGGGATCAAACGGAAAAGTTGGGGAGTGATTGTACTAAGGAATGCCCAATCCGAATAACGTCATCTATATTGCCTCGGTGGCCGTGTCACCTGCCGCATGGAATGACCGGCCACTCAAGATTGGGCTTGCAAGTCTAATTGTATTGCTGTTAATAAGCCCCATTAAGTGTGAGGGCAAGATCGCTCGCAATTCCGGTCGGTCGGGGGACACGACCGGGGAAGCCTTTCTGATAGCCCAGGGCTAATCTAGCTGCCTTCGAATTTAACTATACCAAGTTGCTCCCAGATTTATTGCTTGATCCAAAAAAAAGTCATGACAGATCCAACGTCAGTCATGGAAAATAAAAAAAGTCCTCCCCAATGGGGAAGACTTTTTATGACAACTAATACTAATCAACCTAACCTTAACTTTTATACTCCATAGCTGGGACGTTCACATGAGTGAACAAATGGAATTCATATATGCTGTTTAACAGTTAGTCTCTTTTTGATTGCCTGCCTATTTCCAATTTCAGTGACAACCTACATGGCTCTAACGCAGTTGAGCTATTTATGTTATACGAAAAGTATAAAAAAAAATTAAATTATTCATATTTAAGAATAAATATTTTCTTTTGTCGGACAAGCGGAGGCTTAGCTGTTACAAAAGGATAAAAAACTATTTGAAGGTTTACTGGCGGCTGAGGCCAAAAGCCGTGATAAGCCAGCCAGCAATAAAGAATAGGCCACCAAAGGGAGTAATAATGCCCGAATACGCAAGGCTGGGGGCCAGGCACAGTGTATAAAGAGAGCCGCTAAAGAACAGGATTCCGGCCAGAAAAGAATTGGCAGACCACCTGAAGTACTTGTTATTGAAGCGCAACTGGAGCAAGCCAACCACCAGCAAGGCGAATGTATGGTAGAAATGATATCGTACGGCAGTTTCAAAGGTATCGAACCGGCCAATTTCCAATAAATGTGGTTTGAGGGAGTGTGCGCCGAAGGCTCCGATGCCCACAGCAAGTGCGCCGAAGACCGAAGCTACGATAAGGGTTCTTTTGGCATCCTTGTTCACTGAATCTGACATGATTGATCTTCTGCTGGGTGGTGTTGTGACAAACTACGATTTAGGCTGAATAATTCCTTTGACCAAAAATGGCACTTCCCACACGCACCATGGTGCTGCCTTCTTCAATGGCAAGCTGGTAATCACCACTCATGCCCATGGATAGTTCAGTCATTATTACTCTGGCGTGGTTAGCTTTCGATTTCAATTCTTCGAAAAGCGCCTTCAAATGGCGAAACTCCTTTTTAACCTGTTCCTCACTTTCCGTGTTGGTCGCCATGCCCATCAGGCCTACAATGCGGATGTTAGGTAGGCTGTCTAACACCTCCTGGCTTACCAGTAGCTTCACTTCTTCATCTGACAGCCCAAACTTGGTTTCTTCCTCTGCAATATGCACCTGAAGCAGGCAGTCGATCACCCGATTGGCTTTTTTCGCTTCCTTGTCGATGGTTCTTAGTAGTTTTTCGCTGTCCACACTATGAATCAGGTGAACAAAAGAGGCTATGTATTTAACCTTATTGGTTTGCAGATGACCGATCAAATGCCAGTGAATGTCTTTTGGCATCTCTTCATGCTTTTCTACCATCTCCTGCACCTTATTTTCACCAAACTCCCTTTGACCGGCCTCGTATGCCTTCATCAACAGACTCACCGGTTTTGTTTTGCTAACAGCAACGAGCTTTGCTTTACTTTGATCGATGGTGCTTAAAAAAGTTTGAAGATTTCTGCCAATATCAATATCCATTTTCTAGCGATTTTCGTAATCCAAAATTAATCAAGGGAGTTACTGATTCCATGTTTTGTTGTGTAACTTTCTAATTAAATTCAATTGCTGCCGGTTTATGGAGATAATAGGAAAGCTATTAAAGAAGGGAATTAGACTGAGGGAGAGTTTGGAGCAGGACTACTCGTTTCCGGCCGACCTTCAGAAGATGGAGCTGAGGAAGTTATTGATACAAGCCCGAGGCACGGAATTTGGCCAGGCTTACCATTTCAATGAGCTTTTGACCAGTTTCAAACACAAACACAGCGACCATTTTTATGACGAATTCAAACGGAGTATACCCGTTCATAATTATAGTAGCATGTATGCCAACTGGTGGCACAAGCTGATGCAGGGGAAGCCGGATGTGTGCTGGCCGGGAAAGGTAAAATACTTTGCACTTAGCTCGGGCACTTCTGAGTCGGCGTCGAAGCACATTCCTGTCACCAAAGACATGATCAAGTCCATCCAGAGAACCAGCATCAGGCAAATTCTCACGCTGTCCAAGTACAATGTATCTGACGAGGTGTTTTCTGCCGGCATATTGATGCTTGGTGGCAGCACGCAGCTTCAGCGAAATGGGTCTTATTTTGAGGGTGACTTAAGCGGCATCACTGCCGGGCAGATTCCTTTCTGGTTTCAGCATTTTTATAAGCCAGGTAAGCGAATTGCCAAAACAAGAGATTGGAACGAAAAAATTGAGGAGATTACTTTAAAGGCAAAGGATTGGGATATTGGCATCATTTCAGGAGTGCCGGCGTGGCTTCAAATCCTTATGGAAAGGATTATTGACCATTACAAAGTCAAAACCATCCACGATATCTGGCCGAACCTGACCATTTTTGTTCATGGTGGCGTTTCGATGGATCCCTATCGGAAAAGCTTCGAAAAATTACTGGCGAAGCCCCTCATTTACATGGAAACATATCTGGCTTCAGAGGGTTTCTTTGGCTTCCAGTACATCCCTTTCTCAAAGTCAATGCGACTGGTACTGAACAACGGCATCTTCTATGAATTTATCCCTTTCAACGAAACCAACTTCACAGCCGATGGGGAGATGGTGGACAACCCGCATACCTACAAAATTGACGAGGTAGAGGAAGGCAAGGAGTATGCACTGCTTATTTCTACCAATTCGGGTTCCTGGCGATACCTGATTGGCGACACCATCAAGTTTGTGTCTAAAGACGACTGTGAGATCATGATCACCGGCCGTACCAAGCATTTCCTCAGCCTCTGCGGCGAGCATTTGTCGATGGACAATATGAACAAAGCTGTGGAGTTGGTGTCGGATGAGCTGAATATAAGGGTGAAGGAGTTTACTGTCACCGGCGAAAAGTACGGGTCGCTTTTTGCTCATCGTTGGTACATCGGTATTGAAGACGAAACCGACCCAAAGCTGTTCAAAGAAAGACTGGATGCCAGGTTGAAGGAGATCAACGACGACTACAAAGTGGAGCGCACTGCTGCACTGAAAGAGATTTTTGTGGAGCTGATTCCATCGCAACTCTTCTACAAATGGATGAAAGCTCAGGGTAAAGAGGGCGGTCAAAACAAATTTCCACGTGTATTGAAAAAGGAAAAGCTGGAAAGCTGGAAGGCTTTTTTGGTGGAGGAGAATGTGGAATTAAAGGGTGGTTGAAAAGGAGTTACGTGATAGCCGCCTCTTTGGCCAGGGTTTTCTCAGTGCGGCACCTGATTCAGAATAACATTAAAAGGATTGGGCCCGAATTCTACAAAATGTAAACCTCGGGCCCGAAGGAATTGGGATGATTATTCCGCTAAGGTAATCATGGGAACTCTTACCTCAGCTTTGCTCTTCAGTATCCTTCCGCTCATCATCCCACCTTGTGTCACACCAATTCTTCCATCGGTTCTTGTACTTTTCTCTCTCTTCTTCTGACATATTTTTCCAGCGGTGTTTCCAATAGTCACTTCTATTGTGACTTTGTTTGTGCCCCTTGCCACCATGAAACCCGCCAAAGAGGATTTTTGAAAGGATGGTAATGGCAATCGCTTGCCAGAATGTAATGGTACTTATTCCGAATAGGGCTGGAAGGGTATAATTCCACAGCGTCATGACTACGAAGCCAAAGACGAACACGAAAAGAGGTGCAAGCAGAACAAATAAGCCTATCTTCTTCGCCCAATGTTTACCACGGTTGAACTTATTTTCAGTATACATAACTATGTTATTTTAATTCATTAATTCATTGTAAAGCGGCAGCAGCTTTTTTCTAAGATGCTGCACTGCGTATCGTTTCCTTGATATCAAAGTTTTGATATTCTCTCCCGTTAAGTCCGACATTTCCTGGAAGGTCATGTCTTCGATTTCGTTCCAGATAAAGACTTGCTGTTGATTGACCGGGAGCTCCTCAAGTGCTGCGAACAACTCCTTCCTGAATATTTCTTTCAGGTTTTCAAGCTCAGGCACATCTTCCTCGGATGGCAAAAGATCTCTCAACATGTAATCACCGTCGCCGTCATCTTCGAAGGTCTGATCGTCCAGAAGATCGACCTTTTTCTTTCGGTAGTTGTCGGTAATCTTGTTTCTGGCTACCCGGAATAGCCACGCATTTACCTGCTCTATCGACTCCACATCAACCAGGTTGCTGAATTGATACCACACCTCCTGTGTGATGTCTTCAGCCTCCTCCAGTGTTCGCACCCTCGATCTGATAAAGCCAAACAGACGTTTCCCGTATTGCTTTAATGCTTCAGCAATGTTTTGAGATCTTCTTTCGGTCATCGTGAGTGAAACAGGTTCGTTCATCAAATAAGTAGACGAACGCAGATTTGATTTTACTTTAAAGGTTCTAAAAAAACTTGAGAAATCTATTGTGCTCATGCAACCTACCCCAACTGGTGAACATCTTCCATTCAATAAAAACTCAAAAACGGACTATGAAAAAGACTACGATTTCAGCAGTGGTTGTGCTGGTTCTTTCAGCACAATGTGCCTTTTCTCAGGGCTTTGGCATTCCCTCAAAGAAAGGCGGTATCGGATTTGGTAACCTCCCAAGCTTCACCGGTATCCGGTTCAATTTTAAAGACAGCAACCTTGAGAAGGTCAACGGGATCAATATTACTGCCTGGGCACCCAAGGACGACGAACTTCACACTGGTGATGTGAATGGAATCTCTGTTGGCGTCCCTTTGGCATTGGGCTCCGAAAACAGGAGCGGGATAAGCCTGGGGATATTTGGTGTTGGGGCCAGGAGAAATGTGTCGGGCATCAACATCGCCGGCATTGGCGTTGGGGCTGGTAACAACTTGTCTGGAATAAATATCGGAGGTGTGGGAGTAGGTGCTGGTGGTGACGTAACCGGTTTTAATCTTGGTCTGGTTGGCGTTGGCGCCGGTGGTGACATCAAGGGCATCAATATTGGAGGCGTTGGCATGGGAGCTTCTGGCAACGCTGTAGGCTTAAATATTGGCGGTATTGGTCTGGGCGCTGGTGAGAGCCTGAAGGGTATCAACCTTGCCCTGGTAGGCCTGGGTGCTTCCGAGAATGCCATTGGCCTTAATGTAGCCGGAATAGGCATGGGGGCCGGTCAGAAAATGACAGGTATCAATTTGGCCGCTGTTGGGATCGGGGCCGGAGAGTCACTTACCGGTATTAACTTTGCAGGAATAGGCATGGGCTCGAAGAAAATCAGGGGTATCAATGTGGCACTGGCCATTGGTGGTCAGCAGGTGTCGGGCATTACGGTTGCTCCCATTTTCCTGAAGGTAGAAAGTGGATCGGATAGTTCATTGAATGGAATTTCCATCAGTGCCGTTAATGCTGTACAGGGTACTCAAAATGGCTTGAGTATAGGTATCGTTAACACCACCCATCGCCTTCGTGGTATGCAAATAGGGATCATCAATATTGTGAAAGACAACCCGAAGGGACTAAGGGTGCTGCCAATTATCAATGCCCATTTTGGAGGAGGAAGAAAGGATAGAATTGACCAGGATCAATAACCTTGACTTAGTTACTCAAGACTTTAGTCTCGCAGTATATTGCTCATAAAGCTGCTTTTGAGCAGCAGCCAAAGCAATAAGAACGCAATGGCCCATTTCAGGTACACGGTGTAAAAATCGGTCGTGTCCTTGAATTGGGTCGTTTTTATTTCTGCTTTTTCAAACTCATTAATTTCCTGGAATACTCTTTCCAATGCATCATTATCGATCGCTCTGTAGAACTTGCCTTCTCCAATTCGGGCAATTTCCCTTAGCGTAGTTTCGTCGAGTGTATTCTCCACAAAGCGGGTTCTTCCAAAGAAGTCGGTACCGAAAGGCACACGGCCTTCCTTTCCAATGGCAATCGTGTAAATTTTAATGTCATAGGCCCGGGCCAGCTCGGCGGCAGTGATGGGATCAATATTGCCGGCAGTATTATCACCATCGCTCAACAGGATAAGCACCTTCGATTTGGAATCGGACTCACGCATGCGATTGGTGCCCACTGCCAAAGCACTGCCAATGGCAGTTCCCCGGCTTTCAATTAAGTCGAACGTTACAGTGTTAATATTAGCATTGAGTAAGTCGTAGTCGGTTGTCAGCGGCGACATAGAAAATGCATCACCGGAAAATACCACCAAACCGATTCTGTCCTGAAACCGGCCGGTGATAAAATCCCGTGCCACTTGTTTGGCTGCCTCCAGCCTGTTAGGCTCGAAGTCCTGAATTTGCATGGACTCTGAGATGTCAATCACCAGCATAATGTCGATGCCTTCCGTCCACTGCTCCACTTTTTCGTTCGTCTTCTGCGGCCTTGCCAAAGCGATGATGAGTAGCAGGAACGTAAAGAATAGTACCAAACCGGGCAGGAACCTCAGTACGCTAAGCGGATCCGATTTTAGGTCGGTTTTGGTAAGGGCAATATCTAACTTTTGTTGTCTCTTAAATGTTAATAGCCATTTCAAGAGGAAGAGTATGGGCACGGCAGGTAGCAGATAAAGCACAAGAGGAAAAGCCCAATCAAAATTCTCAAATGTTGAAGGTGCAAACCATTTCAGAAAGAACCACGGAGTTTCTTCTGCCATCTTTATAGCTGCCTCATCCATGTTTCACCTCCTCTACCTTCTTGTTGTATTTGTCCTGGCAAATGTCTTCTAATACCTCGAATTGCTTGAACAATTCTTTGTCGTTTATTCGGCCGTAAATGCTTCTGTCTATACTTTTCAATGCCGTCTGAAGTTTTGGATTCTCTTCGCCTTTCAGTATCTCTTTCGTGGTCAGTTTGGTGTAGGGAATCTTTTCAAGAGATTCCAAATACGTCTTCCACAGTATAAGGGTTATTTCGGCATCCCTGATATCGCTTTTGCTGCGAATCGCTCTCAACTGTTCAGTATAGCTGTTGGAAAACTTCTCGTATTTCTTCCGCATCCGGTACAGGGCGATCTTTTTCCTCACAGTTTTTCCAAAAACAAGGAAAAGAGTGACAACAATGATGAGAAAAAGAACCCCACCAATAACGAGGTATGGATAGTTGAAAGCGAAATCCAGCGGGCTGTAGGCTACTGTTTCTTTTAATTTGGCATCCTGAGGAATTTCGTCGAGCAGGCCATCAATAAACAGTGAATCAATATTCGACATCACCTTCAGACTGTCTTTTTCTCTCAGCCGAAACACAGGGAGCTGAAGGCTTTGGTAGGGCTCAAGCTCAAAAGTGGAAAGCTCATAAATGACGCTATCTACTACGGAGCCATCTCTTAGTCGGGAAGGAAAAAACGTTTGTTTGTTGAATTCGAACGGCGCAAAACGATGAGTAGAGTCGGGAAATAGCACTTTAATGCTGCCAGGGTACTCGGCCACGAGCACATAGCTGGCAGGGCTACCCAGCTTCACGCTGTCCTCCAGAAAGTATCCTTTAACATTCACCGATTGGCTATGCAGTGCCCCCCAGCTAAGCAGCCATGCAGCCATGAAACAAACCGTTGTTTTACCCACTTTTCCTGACTTTATTTCTCACTCTAAACAAACGGATCAATTTTGGCACGTATTCTTCTTCGGTACTTATAGAAAGGTAGTTGGCTTGATTTTTTTTGCACAACTTTTCAAGATCATACTGGTTTCCCTGATAGATGGTTTCCACTTTTTTACGAAAGGCAGGGGCGGAAGTGTTCACCCAAATCGTTTTTTTACTTTCCTTGTCATACAATGGCACTATACCCAACCTTGGGAAATGCGTTTCTCTTCTGTCGCTCAGGTGGATCACCACAAGGTCGTGTTTTTTTGCTAAAGCCTTAATACCTTGCTGATAGTCATCGTCCACAAAATCGGAGATCATAATGATCACGCTTTTGCGATGAATCATATTCATGGCGCTTCTTATGCCCAGATTTAGATTGGTACCTGTTGATGATGGCTTCAGATTGAACAAGCTATCGATAATTTGATAGGCATGTCTTAGCCCCTTAGCTGGCTTGATATATTTTTCTTTTTGGTCAGAATAGCACAGCACACCGACCTGGCTGCCTTCCTTTATGGCTGAAAGAGCCAAAAGCCCACAGAGCTCTTTTCCAATATCTATTTTCTGCTGCCCGTCGGCACCAATTTCCTGAGAGGCACTTACGTCGAGAATGAAGAAGACCGTCTGCTCCTTTTCCTCCTTGAATGTTTTCACAAAGGTGCCGTGCCCTTTGGCAGTGACATTCCAGTCTATGGTTCTGATATCATCTCCGTACTGGTATTGACGCACGTCGTCAAACTCCAGGCCGGAGCCTTTAAAGATCGAATGAAAATCTCCCTGCATTTGTGAGGTGATTGCCTTCCTGATCTCAATCTCATATCTTCGCAGCTTCTTGAGGAAATCCTTCATCACTCTTGGTTTGGGGTTTAAAGTTAGAATTTATTTAGCTAAATTTTGTCGGTGAAAAATGTTTTTTGGAGCCTTGGTGGCCTTTTCTTTATATCTCTCTTTGGGTGTAGCGCCAAAGAAGAAATTCCTGTGGGTATCGTTGAACCCCAACGAATGATCAGTATTCTTACTGATATACATCAGCTGGAAACTGAGGTAGCGTCGCTGAAGTTAACCTACGACTCCTCAACAGCGCTTTACAAGCAGCAGCAACAACTTTTGTTTGACAAACACAACGTGTCGGATTCGGTTTACACGCATAGTTTTGAATATTATCTTGAGCACGTGGAAATGCTCGACAAAATTTATGCAGCAGTGGTAGATAGCCTCTCAGTGAGGCGGAATATGGGCCCTCGTAAGGAGCCTGATGAATCAGGAGAGTCGCTATGAGGGTGTTTCCTGATACCTTCGAGGCCAAAACGGGCTTCGACAAAATCCGTGAAATGGTGGCCGCCAAATGCCTTAGCAGCCTCGGCACAAGGCATGTGGAGAAGATGAAGCCTTCGGACGACTTGAAGTACCTGAAAAGGCTTTTGATCCAAACTGAAGAGCTTAGGCGGTTATTTGCGGCAGGTAACAGACTGCCCGACGCCAACTACATTGATCCGGCGGAACAGCTGGCCAAAATGAAGGTTAGCGGCACTTACCTGGAGGAAGAAGAGGCCTACGATCTTAAAAGGTCACTCAGCACCATCATACAATTACAGTCAGTGCTGACAAAGCATGCCGAAGAGTGTCCGACACTTTACGGACTCTCAGGCATGGTAGATCTTCCCGCCGACGTTATCAAATGGTTTGAAGCTATTATTGATGACACAGGAAAGCTAAGGGCCAACGCCTCCAAAGATCTCATGCAAATAAGGGCTTCTATGGTCAGCGAACATTCATCGCTGAGGAGGGTAATGGATCACATAAGCAAAGACGCACAAAAACAGGGCTGGTCTCCTGACGATGGTTCTATTGCTGTGAGGGGCGGGCGTTTGGTTATTCCGGTGCTGGCAGAACACAAGCGCAAGCTGAAAGGGTTTATTCATGATGAGTCGGCAACAGGACAAACTGTGTTTATGGAGCCTGCTGAAGCCCTGGAGATCAACAACCGTATCAGGGAGTTGGAGCTGGAAGAAAGACGGGAAATCATACGAATTCTTAGAAATCTTACAGATCAACTAAGACCTCACATTCCTGCGCTTGAAAAAGCTTACCACTTTCTTGGCGCAGTTGACTTTATACGAGCGAAGGCTTTGTTTGCCATTGAAATAAATGGCTTGCTGCCTATCATAGACGAAAAGCCGGTCATTGTTTGGCACAAGGCAGTTCATCCTCTTCTTTATCTTTTGCACAAAAAGGCTCAAAAACCCATCATTCCTCTGGATATTGAGCTCGACACGGAAAAGCGCATTCTGATTATTTCGGGGCCAAATGCAGGCGGTAAGTCTGTCTGCCTGAAAACGGTCGTCCTACTGCAATACATGCTGCAGTGTGGCCTTTTGGTGCCCGTGAGAGACGACTCCGTCATGGGTGTCTTCAATAAGATCTTCATCGACATGGGCGATGAACAGTCGCTGGAAAACGACCTAAGCACCTACAGTTCTCACCTCACTTCTATGCGCTTCTTTCTGGAAAATGCAGGGGGGAAGACCTTGTTTCTGATCGATGAGTTTGGTGCTGGCACCGAGCCGCAGTTTGGTGGGGCAATCGCTGAAGGGGTGCTGGAGCAATTATATAAGAAACAGTCACTCGGAGTCATTACAACCCACTATGGCAACCTGAAGAGCATGGCCGAGAAGAATGCCGGCATCATCAACGGGGCCATGAGATACGATGTAAACCAGTTGAGGCCTTTGTATGAACTGGAGGTAGGCCGACCCGGGAGCTCGTTCGCATTGGAGATGGCTGCAAATATTGGGTTGTCAAATGCAGTGATCGAAAGAGCGAAAAGCCTCGTTGGACACTCGCAGGTAAAATTCGAAACGTTGATCAACGAATTGGAAGCCGCTAAGAATGACTTTCAAACCAGATACGAGAGTGTTAACAGGAAGAATACCGAGCTTGAAAAGGTGCTGAAGGACTACCAGGATTTGAAAGCTCATTTGGATGCAGAAAAGAGCAAGATTTTAAAGGAGGCCAAGCAAGAGGCCAAGCGTATTGTGCTGGATGCCAATAAGGCTGTAGAAAACACCATTAGAGAGATAAAAGAGAATAAGGCCGAAAAGGAAAAGACGAAAGAGGTGCGTCAAAAGCTCACAGAAATACAGGTTTCGCTCACTGAGGAAGTGGAGGAAAAGAAGCCTGTTTGGAAAACTGTGGCTGGTGAGATAAAAGTGGGCGACAAGGTCAGGATGGCCGGGCAGGAGTCGGCAGGTGAAGTGGTGTCGATTCGGGGAAAAAAAGCGGAAGTACTCATGGGAGAGTTAAAATCTCATATTGCACTTAACCGTCTTGAAAAAGTAAAATCGTCCTTACAGGGAAAAAAGACTTTCAAACGAGAGAGCGTAGGTGGTGTTTTCAAAGGGATCGACATGAACCAGAGGAGGGCCGACTTCTCGCCCAATCTGGATCTTAGAGGAAAAAGGGCTGATGAGGCCATTCAATTGGTGGACGATTTTATAGATAGCTCAGTGCTTTTCAGCATGCACGAGGTGAGGATCGTACATGGCAAGGGCGACGGCATTCTCAGAGAGGTGATCAGGCGCTACCTGAGCGGTAATAAGTTCATTGAGCGGATGGCCGACGAACATGTGGAGAGAGGTGGTAGTGGGGTGACTGTTATCAGCTTCAGACAGTAAAAAAAAGGCCCGTTCTGGGCCTTTGTACTAGTCGTATCTGAGATCGATATTAGTTAGGGAATTCAAACACCCAAGTACCGGCTACACCTTGCATACGGCCCGCACCAGTGTCTTCGATAGTGAATGTCAGACTAAGCTTGGTAGATGTTACCGAAGCAGCCATCGTAACGCCATCGCTTCTTACGATTTTGCTAATGTCTTTCTCTCCGGCTGTTGCGCCGTCACCGAATGACCAGGTACCGCTTGCTGGCCAAACTACGTCAACATTGGGTACTTCTGAGGCTGCTGGTCTACCAGTAGCTGTGTAGCTTCCACTACTTCCAGAGCCGGTAAACTTCAATCCGAAGCCATCCCACTCTGTGGCTGCTACACCATCCTGTTTTACTGCTCCGGCCGCCACTGCCCATTCCGTTCCTCCATTGAGAAGCAGTTCGAGCCGCTCGGCTACGGGATCCGGCTCTGTTGTTCCGGGATCATCCCCGCCTCCGCAACTGATAAAAATAATCAATGCGAAAATTGTTGTTGCTGTGAATAGATTAGATAGTTTGTTCATGTGGATTTAGTTATAACTAAAAATTAACCTTTTTCAAAAATAGCAGAAATTGAAAATTATACCTAATTACGGTTTAAAAAATTAAAATAGGAATAATCCAATGTTTCACTTGAATTCTTCAATTGAAATGGTGTTTCTACACATTTCATATTCATAGGACTGGTTGGAACAGATCACCACCAACCGATCCTGTAGCACAGAATTCAAGCGTTCCAAATACCAATTTATTCCATTGGTGTCTAAATTACTTGTAGGCTCATCCAGGATAAGTAGTGGCGTGGCACTCAAAAAGCTGAGAGCCAGCTTGAACCGCTGTTTCATGCCCGACGACAGATGCTTCACTTGTTTTTGTGCCGAGTCTTCCAGCCAGGCGAAGGGTAGGACGTCCTCTTTCGACTTGCCACTTTCCAATCTTTTAAGGCTGAAATGGAAGTTGACCATTTCGGTTAGCGTGAATTCCTCGATGAGCTCCAGGTAAGGTGCTGCCAGTGACGTGTACCTGTAAACCAGGTGTTCATCGAGTACTGTGCCGTCAATAGAGTGTTTTACTACCCCTTCAGAGGGAATTAACTGCCCGCTCAACACGGCTGCCAACGTGGATTTCCCGCTTCCATTTCTTCCTGTAATGGCGTATGAGGAGCCTTTTTTGAGTGTATAGTTCAAATTCTTGAAAATCCACTCACGCAAATAGCGTTTGCCGGCATTTTCAAGCACTATCTCCATGTCAGACAGCAAAACCCTTCATTATTCCTCGTTCTGAGGATTTGATAAAATCAACGATCTGATCCCTTTCATTGGAATGAGGAGTTTCTGCCAGGATTAGCTCGATTGCCTTTGAGTGATTGAGGCCTCTGAAATAGATATAGCGATAGATGTCCTGTATTTCGTTGATTTTCTCATTGCTAAAGCCCCTTCTGCGAAGACCTACAGAGTTAATGCCGCAAAAACTTAATGGCTCTCTGCCTGCCGTAGTAAATGGAGGGATGTCCTTTCTGACCAGAGAACCTCCTGATACCATCACGTGAGAGCCGATTCTGGAAAACTGGTGAACGGCTGTGGTTCCACTAATAATGGCCCAGTCATCAATCACCACATGCCCGGCTATTTGTACTGAGTTGCCAAGAATACAGTTATTGCCAATCGCACAATCGTGGGCAACGTGTGCATAGGCCATGATCAGGCAGTCGCTGCCCACCACAGTCTTTAGCTTGTCGGAAGTGCCCCGGCTAATAGTGACAAATTCTCTTATGGACGTGCCGTCACCGATAAAGGTCTCAGTTGATTCTCCTTTGAATTTAAGATCCTGAGGCACCGTTGAAATGGAGGCACCGTTGAATATTTTTACGTTTTTGCCAATCCGGGCCCCCTCGTAAATTACCGCATGTGAGCCAATCCAGGTGCCTTCGCCAATCTCCACATTGTGATGGATCACAGCGAAGGGCTCAATGGTTACATTGGGCCCTACCTTGGCTTCAGGATGAACATATGCTAGCGGGTGGATCATACGTCTTTTCTAACTATGCTGGCGGTCATTGCACCTTCACAAACCAGGTTGGAGCCAACATAGGCTTCGCCTCTCATTTTGGCAATTCCTCTTTTGATAGGTGCCAAAAGTTCACAACGAATTACCAGGGTGTCACCAGGAAGCACCATTTTTCTGAATCTGAAGCCTTCGATCCCCAGAAAGTAAGTCCAGTAGTTTTCTGGGTCTGGCACGGTGTTCAGTACCAATATACCACCTATTTGCGCCATTGCCTCTACCTGAAGCACTCCGGGCATTACCGGATTGCCAGGAAAATGACCCTGGAAGAAGGGCTCGTTATAGGTTACATTCTTTACGCCTGCTACCCACTTCTCGTCCAGATGAAATATTTTATCGATCAAAAGGAATGGATACCGATGCGGAAGTATGTTAGTAATCTTATTGATGTCTAATACCGGCGGTATTTTCGGGTCATAGTAAGGTACGCCATCGTTGGTGGAGCTCTGCATCACCTTCTTGAGCTTCTTGGCAAAAGCTACATTGGCAGCATGACCAGGTCTGGCAGCCAAAATCTGAGCTTTAATTGGGCGACCAACAAGCGCAAGATCTCCCATCACATCCAACAGCTTATGTCTGGCAGGTTCGTTTTTGTATCGGAGGTCAACATTGTTGAGGATGCCTTCTTTTTTCACCTGCACTTTAGGCTTTCCTAATAGTTTCGCAAGGCTGTCGAGCTCGTGTTCTTCCACAACCCTGTCCACTACCACAATCGCATTGCTTAGGTCACCACCTTTAATCAGATTGTTTTTATGCAGCATTTCTAACTCATGCAAAAAGCAGAACGTACGGCACGAAGCAATCTCAGTGGCAAACTCGCCGACATTGGTTAACGTGGCATGCTGGCTTCCGAGCACCGGCGAGTTGTAGTCGACCATCACGGTTACCCTGTAGTCGTCCAGCGGGAGGGCAGCAATTTCTATTTCGTTGGTCTTGTCTCTGTAGAAGATGCTTTCAGGCACCTCAAAAAAGTTTCGTTGAGCATTTTGCTCTTCAACTCCTACTCTTTGAATCGCTTCTACAAACAGCAACGCACTTCCGTCCATAATCGGCACTTCCGGGCCGTCAAGCTGGATCAACACATTGTCTATTTCCAAGCCCACCAAAGCAGCTAAAGCATGCTCGGTTGTGCTTACCCTGGCGCCGTTTTGTTCCAGAGTAGTACCACGGGAAACATCGACAACTAAGTCAGCATCGGCATCAATAGTTGGCTGGTCTTCAAGGTCTACCCTTTGAAACTTTATGCCGTGGTTGGGTGGGGCCGGCACAAATGTCATTGTGGTATGGACACCGGTGTGTAAGCCTACGCCTGAAACGGTTACTTTCTCTTTTACGGTTTGCTGCCTAATGTTCATCGTCTGTCTTTAGCGACGTCAAATTTATAATTTTTTCTTCAAGTTCTCTGATCTTCTGGTTTAGTTCAGGAAGTCTTTTGAAAAGCATAGCGGACTTCATGTACTGCAAATGATCAAATGCGGGGCTCCCAAAAAGGATTTTCCCTTCTTCCTTAATGGACTTGCTGATGCCGGATTGTGCGGCAATTTTTGTCCGGGGCCCAAGTTGAATATGGCCCGCAAGCCCTACCTGTCCTCCGATCATGCTGTATTCGCCAACTTTCGAAGACCCTGAAATACCTGTTTGAGAAGCTATCACGGTGTGCTTCCCGATTTCCACATTGTGACCGATCTGAACAAGGTTATCAAGTTTTACGCCCTCTCTTATGATAGTGGAATCGAAGGTGGCGCAGTCAATGGTGGTGTTGGCACCAATGCTTACGTGGTCTTCCAGCACCACATTCCCCACTTGCGGAATTGTTTTGTAGCTACCATCGGCCTGAGGAGCAAATCCAAACCCGTCGCTACCAATGACAGCACCGGAATGGATCGTACAATGGTTTCCAATTTTCGTTCTGGCGTAGATTTTTGCGCCTGCATAGATAATGGTGTTGTTGCCAACAGTTACGTCGTCGCCTATGTAGCTGTTTGGATAGATTTTTACATTATCACCAAGCCTGACATTTTTTCCGACATAAGAGAAGGCCCCTCTATAGGTGTTTTCGCCCTCCGTGGCTGTATCAGCAAAAAAGGATGGTTGCTCAATCCCCAATTTTTGAAAGCTGACCAATTTATGGTACTCTTCCAGTAGTGCTGTAAAACTTAAGTATGGATCGTCGACAAGGATTAGACCGGCCGAAATTTCGCCTTTTGGTTTAAAGCCTTTGCTGACGATCACAGCCGATGCTGTGGTCTTGTAGATGAAAGGCTCGTATTTAGGATTAGACAAAAAGGTAATTGCCCCTTCGCCACCCTCTTCAATTTTGCCTACTCTGTTTACTTTTACTTGACCGTTGCCTTTTAGCTCGCCATTAAGAATGTGAGCGATTTGTGCCAGGGTAAATTCCATGCGAAATGGGCCTCAAATTTCTGTGTTACAAAGATACAATTTTGGGCCAGCATAGATAGTGTTTAGTTACGATTTTGCTCATGGCCTTAATGTTTGGGAGGTCTGACGCAGTGGCAACATCGACAATTTGCCCTGCTTTTGTTAAAATATTGATGGTCTGTCCTTCTGCAATATAAGCTTTGTTGCTGATACTCCCCTTGCCGATAAAGTAGTTGGCTTCGTCATCGTTTACACCCAGTTGAGATTGAATTTTCGTCTTCAGCCCTTCCGCTACCGACTCCTCAATTTTATCATTCGACATCACAATCTGGAATAGCTTGCGTTGCAGCAGCATGGTGGAGAGCATGCTCAGCACCTTGTCGTCGTAACTGGTCCAGAATTTCACAGAGCCCCAAATGTCGTAGTCGTCGAGGGACGCAAAAACATCAAGGAGATCGGGGTCGTCCTGAAGATCTTTTAGTGCGATGTTTCTTTCGAGAAAAATGCTGAAGGCTGGTGTCGCTTTAATAGATGTGCCGTTTTGCACCAGCCACTTGGCTCGTTTAATGAGCTGAATCATCATTTTTTCCGACGCCACTGAGGTTTTGTGAAGATATACCTGCCAGTACATGAGCCGTCTTGCACTCAGAAAATTTTCAATACTGTAAATTCCTTTTTCTTCCACTACTAACTGCCCATCCCGGATGTCGAGCATCTTGATGATTCGGTCAGCGCCAATGGTACCTTCGGAAACCCCCGTGAAAAAGCTATCTCTTTTCAGGTAGTCAAGCCGATCTATGTCAAGTTGACTTGCAACCAGTTGGTTAAAAAAGGTGCGATGGTATTTATTCTTGAAAATTTCGAAGGCAAGAGTAAGCTTTCCTTCAAAATACTCGTTAAGCTTACTGATAAGAAGAACGGATATGTGCTCATGACCGATGCCATTCATTAAGCTAAACTCCAGCGTATGCGAAAATGGGCCGTGGCCGATATCATGAAGTAAAATGGCAATGAGTGCCGCTTCGTATTCTTCGGGAGAAATTTCGTGACCTTTGCTCCTGAGGTTGTCGAGGGTAATGGTCATTAAATGCATGGCCCCCAGCGCATGATGAAACCTGGTATGAAGTGCTCCCGGATAAACAAAGTCACTCAGCCCGAGCTGTTTGATTCTTCTTAACCGCTGAAAGTAAGGGTGTTGGATAATATCAAAAATCAGATCGCTTTGTATGGTGATAAAACCATATACCGGATCGTTTATTATTTTCTTTTTGTTCAAACTAGTTGTACTGAATTTTGGGTGTAAATTGATCACTCAGCTTCTTAAAGTAAAGCCACTATGCAAAAATATTCCATTCTTTGGGCCGATGACGAAATAGACCTGCTTAAACCTCACATCTTATTTCTTGAAAGCAAGGGATACAAAGTCACACCGGTGATTAGTGGTGCAGATGCGTTGGATCAATGCGATCATAACGATTTTGATATTGTGTTCCTCGATGAAAACATGCCCGGAATGACGGGGCTGGAAACGTTGAGTTATATTAAATCGACCCATCCAAGTCTTCCTGTGGTGATGATCACCAAGAGTGAAGAGGAAGAGATCATGGAGGGAGCGATAGGAGCAAAAATCGCCGACTATCTTATCAAGCCACTTAATCCGAATCAAATCCTTCTGTCTGTCAAGAAAATCCTCGATAACCGCAGACTGGTGAGCGAGCATACTAACCAAAGCTATCAGCAGGACTTTCGGAACATAAGTATGGCTTTCAGTGAGCATATGGACTACGAAGAGTGGGTGGAGGTGTACAAGAAGCTGGTGTATTGGGAGCTGGAAATTGAAAATACAGAGGATAAAAGCATGGCTGAGGTGCTCGAAATGCAAAAAGCAGAAGCGAGCAAAAACTTCACTAAGTTCATAGCCGACTACTATAAGGACTGGCTTAACGATCCAGAGTCCAAAAAGCCAATGCTTTCACATCAGCTCATGAAGAAAAAGGTATTTCCTCAGCTGAAAGAAAATGACCCGTTGTTTTTTATAGTGATAGACAACCTTAGGTATGATCAGTGGGAGATCTTAGAGCCTGTGATTTCTCAATACTTTAATATTAAGGAGAAGGAAACTTATTTTTCTATTCTCCCCACAACCACAGCCTATGCCCGCAATGCGATATTTTCTGGCATGCTACCGAGTGAAATGGAAAAACATCATCCTGATCTTTGGGTGGGAGAGGATACGGACGATGGCAAAAACAACCATGAAGAAGACTTTCTGAAGCGGCAAATTCAGCGCAACAGGTTGAATATTAAGTCATCATATCACAAGATAATTCATGTAAATCAGGGCAAGCATTTGTTGGACAATTTCAACAACCTGATGAATAATGATCTTAATGTGATCGTTTATAATTTTGTGGACATGCTGTCGCACGCCCGCACTGACCTGGAAATGATCAGAGAACTGGCTCCCGATGAAGCTGCCTACCGGTCTATTACCAAATCATGGTTTGAACACTCGCCGCTTTTGGATGCGCTAAAAAAGATATCTGAAAAGAAATGCAGGACAATTATTACCACCGACCATGGTACGGTCAGGGTGAAAAAGCCTTTCAAGATTGTTGGCGATAAAAACACCAATACTAACCTGCGCTACAAGCAAGGCAAGAATCTTGGATACGATGGGCAGGATGTCTTTGTCGCCAAAAAGCCTGAAGAGATGTTTCTACCAAAGGTGAATGTTTCTACTTCTTACGTTTTTGCTGTAGAGGATTATTTCTTCGCCTATCCCAATAACTACAATTATTATGTCAATTTTTATAAGGACACCTTCCAGCATGGTGGAGTTTCCCTAGAAGAGATGATTATTCCTATTATTTACCTGACACCCAAGGGAGGCTGAGTTGACTACAGAATTGTTTTGTGAGGATATTTCTCAGCTTCCGGAGATTGCCGGTCAAATCATTGGACTGGCAGGCAAAAATAAGGTGTGGATTTTTGAGGGCGAGTTGGGCACCGGCAAAACCACACTTATTAAAGAAATTTGCGAGCAACTGAAAGTGGTTGACAATGTGAATAGCCCGACTTTTTCGATCGTGAATGAATACGAAAACACTGAAGGGGAGACTATTTATCACTTTGATTTTTATCGGATCAAGTCTGAGTCGGAGGCGGCTGATATTGGTGTAGATGAGTATTTTTATTCGGGGAATTATTGTTTCGTCGAGTGGCCTTCTAAAATTCCCTCGTTGCTGCCCGAAGAATACCTCAAAATTACCCTTATCTTAGTGTCAGGAAACCAACGGAAGATTTTGCTCGAGACATATGGCTGACAAGTACCGAAAGGAAGTGGAGGAACTAGCGAAAGAACAATCCCTGTATCCGCAGGAATCACTTCTGAAGGTAAGAGAGGGCGATAAATCCCTTTTTATAGGCATCCCCCGTGAGCGGTCGCTTCAGGAGAATAGAGTGGCGCTGAAGCCATCCTCAGTAGCTGTTTTAGCAGCCGGAGGTCACGAGGTTTGGGTAGAGACCGGTGCAGGAAAAGCTGCCAAATTCCTTGATAAGGACTATAGCGAGGCTGGCGCAAAAATTGTTTATTCTGCCAAAGAAGTTTATTCAGCCGACATTATGCTCAAAGTAGAGCCGCCCATGTCGGAGGAAATTAGTTACATGAAAAGTGGCCAAACACTATTTTCCGCCATTCAAACAGGCCGTCAGTCGGCTCATTTCATCAACGCACTCAATGAAAAGAAAGTAACTGCCCTGGCCTATGAGTTAATTGAAGACAAGGTAGGTGGACTGCCGTTGGTAAGGGCTATGAGCGAAATTGCAGGCAGCACAGTCATGCTCATAGCAGCGGAGTACCTCAGCAATGTGAATGGGGGGCAGGGAGTAGTTGTCGGAGGCATTACGGGCGTGCCACCCACACAGGTAGTTATCCTGGGGTCGGGAACGGTAGCTGAGCATGCCGCAAGAGCTGCACTCGGTCTCGGAGCGGATATTCAAATTTTCGACAACCATATTTATAAGTTACGGCGTGTAAAGCATGCCCTTGGTCAGCAGGTGTACACGTCCACCCTCGATCATGCCACTTTGCTGACAGCCCTGAAAAACGCCGATGTGGTCATTGGGGCCATGAGAGTCGAGAAGGGGAGGAACAAATGCGTGGTGACTGAAGAAATGGTGATGGAGATGAAACAAGATTCTATCATCATTGATGTTACCATCGATCAGGGGGGCTGCATAGAAACAGCAGAATTGACAACTCACAACGATCCGGTTTTTAGAAAACACGGAGTTATTCACTACTGCGTGCCCAATATCGCTTCCAGAGTGGCGAGAACCGCCTCTACAGCGCTTAGCAATATATTCACTCCAGTGCTAATGCAAATAGCCGAAGTGGGGGGCGTTGGCGACATGATATTTACTCACAAGTGGTTCATGAAAGGCGTATATACCTTCAAGGGAAGCCTCACCAACCCTCATCTTGCCCGCAAGTTCAATCTTAAGTACAAAGATTTAAATTTATTAATGGCGGCAAGATTCTAACTTGTTCTATTTGTAAGCTATCATATACCTCACCTTATTATATCGTAAAGTGGGCGTTTTAAAAAATGAATAGAGCAAGGATAATCATCTGTTTGATTCTCTTGTCGGGCCTTCTGAATCATAGGCACCTTATCGCTCAAGCATTGTCCACCGAGGGTAAAGAATTTTGGCTTGGTTATATGGATAATTGGCTTCAGGATCCAAATAACCCCATTCGCCTCGAATTGTACATCAGCGCCGATGATACTACATCTGGCATAGTAGACATGCCTCTGGTTAGCGGCTGGCAGCCTCTACAGTTTACTGTGATTCCTGGCGTTACCACTTCTCTAAGCGTCCCCACAAATGTTGCCATGGCTTTTGGGTCTGGTTTAGTCCAAAACAAAGGCATTCATATCACCACCGAGAAGAACGTAAGCGTATATGCCATAAACAAAAGGCAGTACAGCGCAGATATGGCGCTTATTTTACCTGTTTACTCATTGGGTAGCGACTATTTTGCCATGTCCCACTGGGAAAGTGGCAACAGAGACAATAATTCTCATTCAGACTCGGAACTGCTCATCGTGGCAGTTAGCGATGGCACAGAAATAGAAATTACGCCAAGCGTGAATGCCATTGGAGCGCACCCTGCCGGAACTCCTTTTCTTGTTACGTTGAATCAGGGTCAAGTGTATCAGTTGCAGGCCGGAAGCGACCTTACGGGCACCCACATCCGGTCAGTGAACACGGTGGAAGGTACCTGTAGCAACTTTGCAGTTTTTGGCGGTAATCGATATACCAAAGTAGGCCAATGCGAGCATCCCGATGGGCACGATCACTTATTTGCCCAGATGTATCCGGTTGATACCTGGGGAAAAGAATACATCACCGTTCCGTTTGCTTCTCGTTTGGGCGGCGACCTGGTGAAAGTACTGGCTGCAGAAGAAGGCACAAATGTTACCGTTAATAACGTAGCCTATGAGCTGGCTCGGGGAGAGTTCAAAAGTTTCATTCAACGAGAGGTGACCGCAGTTAAGTCCGATAAACCTGTTTCCGTGGCTCAGTTCAGCCTGAGCCAGGGTTGCGATGGAACAACGGGAGATCCATTTGTGGTGATGATTAGTCCGAATGAACAACTCATGAAGAAAATCACCTTCAATGCTCCGTCAATAGCCACTATTTCGAAATACGAAGTCACGATCATTTCGCCTTCATCCAGCACGGCGAGCCTTACATTCGATAATAACGATATCAGCAGCAGGTTTGCAGAAGTACCTCAAAGTCCAGGCTACTCATTTGCTACATTGCAGTCATCCGGTGGCAATCACACTATACGATCGGGCGGTGATGGGTTCATTGCTTATGTGTATGGCTACGGTAATAACGAATCATTTGGATATCCAACCGGGGCAGCTTTGGGCAACCTAAAGGTAGATTTTAACATTATAAGCACTACTGGTCAGCTATTGGCTAAAGATAGTCTGTGTCCCACTACCTCGATTTATTTCGAACCCGTCAGCGAGTTTGAGTTTGATCACTACGTGTGGGATTTCGGCGACGACTCCACCTTGATCAGTGACAGCAAACAGGCGGTAGCGCACGCATACGCAGAACCCGGAGAGTACCTGATCCGGCTTGTTGCGTCCACAGGTCTGGGCGAATGTGGCAATGGAAATCAAGAGACGAGCATCAAATTGGTCAACGCACGCTATCCGAGTGTTGAAGTGCTGGGGCCAAGATCGGTGTGCCCAAATACACACAATGTTGTTTACAAGGTGGAGAATGGTGGGGGCTATGCCCTCACCTGGAGGGTTGAAGGTGGCACTGTGAACTCGTTCAACGGAGATAGCATATCTGTAAATTGGGGGCAAACATCCAGTACTGCTTTTGTAGGCGTTGTAGCAACAAATAGGTTTGGCTGTGCGGGTGCGCAAAGTATTTTCCCCGTCAAAATAAACGTTCAACTCGATCCGGAGGCCCCCTTTGGGCCCGACAGCCTCTGTGTGAGCAGTGCAAAGGCCATTCCTTACGACACTTACTTTACCGAAGGCTCCACCTACAATTGGCAGGTGTCGAATGGCAGTATAGCGAGTGGGCAAGGCAAACACCAGGTAAATATCGACTGGCTTGAGCCCGGCTACGGGTGGGTCTGGTTCGAACAACTGACTTCTACTGACACGCTGTGCGCTGGTTTTTCAGATTCACTGCAAGTTTATCTTCAACGTGAGCCTTCCGGAGAAGCAATCATTGACCGGAAGCCAGAGAGGCCTTATGTTTTACAGGAAACAGTGTTTCAGCTGCATGCCGATCCTCTTTTCACATTAGTCAATTGGGATTTTGGCGACGGAACAACCCTTGATAGCATACCAGTTAATGATAAGGTAACGCACACTTACCCCTGCCAGGGAGTGTATGATGTCACAGCTCTTGCTTACGACTCGGCTATTCTGTGTAATACAGAAGCTAGGGTGTTAAACCAGATCACAGTGCTAGCTCCACCGCTTGAGCTCCTCAGGGTTACACATAGTGAAGAGGTCGATAACGCCATTCAAATAGACTGGACTGGATTGGCGGCAGTTGAAGGATATGACAAACCACAATTTCTTTACCGTCGAACTAACTCGCCTGTCGCTTCAGCCTGGAGGATACTGGCAACTTTGACCGACGGTGAATCCGAATATCTAGATCAGAGCCTGTTGGAGACAAAGAACAATAGCTATGCCTACAGGCTGGAGACCAACACCAATTGCGAAGAGAGTATTGCCACTAGTGTCCATGAAAGCATTTTGCTAACTGGCGGCGTTAGTGACGATCATACCAGTGGTTCTATTATGTGGAACGATTATGCCGGGTGGCAGCATGGCACAAAGCGCTATGAAGTTTGGAGGCAGGTTGATGATGGTGAGTTTGAACTACTGGAGACTGTCACAGGGAATAGCTTTGATTTTTCTTATGGGGAAGATGGTTTCACCTACTGCTTCAGGGTGAAGGCGTTTGAACAAGACGGCAATAACCAATGGTCACTTTCCAACGAGGCTTGTGTCAACTTTGAGCCAAAAGTATTTGCCTACAATGTTTTTACGCCCAATAACGACGGGCTCAACGAATGCTTTATCATAGAGGGTGTGGAACTTTATACACAAAGCTTGTTGACTGTTGTAGATCGATCCGGTCATGAAGTTTTCAGCAAGGTTGGCTATAAAAACGATTGGGGTGGCACCCGAAACGGACAACCTCTGCCAACTGGTGTTTACTACTATGTGCTCGAACTGAATGAACCAAGAGTCGCTTTGGAAAGGGTTAATGGTGACGTCAGCATTATGCGATAGCGCAGGGGATCTTCAGCCAGCTTGCTCGTATGCTTCTTTCAACCATCCTATGGTTTCAGCCGAGATTTCGCCGGTAGACTCAAGCTTGATTCTGTGCGAACACATTGAATTCGCCGCCGTGATTTTCTCCAAAACGCTACTTGATTCGACTCCTTTTAAGTTGACCCCAATTTCGAAGCGGATTTTTGTAGCAGGCGTGAGCATGGCAAACTGCTTTTTGCGCCGCAGGCTTACGTAGGCCTTTTTCGGCGCTACTTCCACGTCGGCACCGAATTTCTTTATTTCGGCTATCAGCTGATCGTAAATGGGTTTTAAAGCCTCTTTGCCTTTATATTGTTCTGTAATCAGGTCGGCGAGGTTGGCTGCCGAGCCTGCATCGGATCCCTTCGCCTTATGAGCTACCAAATTGGCGTAGCCGTGTGTGAGGCCGTGTGTTTCCTTCAAAAGCTTTATTATTTCACCATGTTTCGAAAGACCGGTGCTTTTAACTATTGCTACCCATTCATCCAGCGACTTTCCGGAATTTTTCTCCAGGTTGTCAATCATAGTTTGTCCTGCCTGATCCATTGATCTTTCCGGTTTGATACACTTCCAATATAAGAAGGCTGAATAAAAGATGGTAAACCCGATAACCGAAGCCGCAAAAATGCCGACTCAAACCTAATATTTGGTAGCTTGACCTTTCCAAAGTCATTAACAGCAGGAAACTGTGCCAACCTTAAGCAATACAAGATAGCCGTTTGTCAATCTTTTAGGTGGTTCCTATAATTATCCAGGGTTGCCGCATTTGTGCCCTATTAAATTTAGTTATCTTGCGCTTGACGAAATAATCGTTGGTGTTTACGACACAACGCCATTGATCTTCGTTAGTATATACGATTCGACAATGAAGTTGACAAGGACATTATTTGTTGTTGCGCTTTGTTACTGGGGGCTGTTGTCCGTCGGTGTATTGTCATTGCCTCAGCACGGTGGCTTCAAAGTTGCCAATAAAGGTCATCTCAAAACCCAAATTCTCCATTCTTTCGATCTGCAAAGTGTACTGGCTGGAGAACAAGTTGAAGATGATATCAGATCCAAAAATCATCCCACCCGTGCAGTTGGCCTGGACTGGGGCTTTGTTATCGTCAATGAATCGACCTCGCTCGAAGATCAAAGAAATGTCCCTTCTTCAAATGCCTTAAAGGTATTTTCGCTCTACCATCAGTTTTTCTAAAGTAACTTTTTGACACCGGCCTTCGGTTTGATCCTGCCCTGCGCTATTGGTGCCAGGGAGATAGTTTTTTACATCTAATCATTCTCAAAAAGTTATTGCAATGAAGACAATAGAAATATTGGTCGCTTTGACCATTTTACTCCCAATCGTACTTTTTTACATCAAGAAAAAACTTAGTTCAAAAAAAACTCCACCTGATTATTTAAAAAAGATAAGCCAGGAAAACGAGTTAGATATTACCGATTTCGAGGACCTGCCCGGGAAGTTTCTGGTGATGGATACGCTGCATAAAAAACTCCTTTTCAGCAGGTATGCCAGCTCCAAAGTGCAGTCGCTGGTGATTGACCTCAGTCGCATACTAAGCTGCCGGATGGAAAAGGAAGTGATTATTACGTCCGGGCACGCCCACATAGAGAAGATAGGCCTGGTGTTTAAACACAAGTTCCACAAAGGTGAAGAAGATATTCACCTCCCTCTTTATGATAGCCATAGGGACGGGATAGACGAGGCCTTTCACTACTACGAAATAGCCAAAGGGTGGGCCAAAAGAGTGGAGCAAGGTCTCGACAAGCAAGTGCAAGTCAATTGAGTGATAGGTTAACGTACACCCTTTCGGAATTTTCGAAAGGGTGTATTTCTAGCTAGGTTTTCATCGTTAGCGCATCTATGACTACATTTGGTGGATGAAGAATTACCACCGTTCTCTGGCAAGACTTGCTGCTCTATTATTGATTTTTGTATCGGCGGTACTGTTCGAGAGCTGTAAGGCTTCCCAGTTTAAAACTCAGAAGCCCCGCACAATTAAAAAAGGAAAACCCATACCTTGTCCACTCAAGGACTGCTAATATTCAACACTAGAATTTGATGCAAAAAATAGTTATAGCTATCGATGGCTACTCAGGTTGCGGAAAAAGCACAACAGCACGAGCTGTAGCAGGTCTTTTGGGCTACATCTACATCGACACAGGCGCCATGTACAGATCGGTTACATTGTATTTTATTAACAACCATGTTTCGCTTACCGACCCCAAAGCTGTGTCAAAGGCACTCGAACAAATTGATATAACATTTCATTACAATGCTGGCAAGAAGGTGAATGAAGTGTATTTGAATGGGTTGAACGTGGAAAAAGAAATTAGGGGCATGGAGGTATCACAAAGGGTAAGTGATGTAAGTGCCATTAAAGAGGTGAGGCAGGCTTTGGTGGCTCAGCAGCGAAAAATGGGCAAGTCCAAAGGAGTGGTGATGGATGGCAGGGATATTGGTACGGTGGTATTTCCCGATGCGGACCTAAAAGTGTTTATGGTGGCAGACCTATATGTTCGTGCTGAGAGACGCCAGAGGGAGTTATTGGGCAAAGGCCAGCTTGTGGAGTTGGAGGATGTGGTCGAAAATCTACGATCCAGAGACGAAATTGACACCTCCAGAAAAGAGAGTCCCTTAAAGAAGGCAGTAAATGCTATTGAAATTGACACAACACATCTTACCTTTGAGGAACAAATAGAGCTCATTACCAACCTGGCCACGAGTAAATTAATTTCCGGAGTTGATCTAAGCAAGCATTAAAAGCTTGTATCAAGATTTTGAAATCGATCAACGACGCAAGTAGGGCGGGAAAAAGAGTTATGAACATTACTATCGACAAAAATTCTGGGTATTGTTTCGGAGTTGAATTTGCCATTAAAATGGCAGAGGATGAAATGGAAGACAATGGTCAGCTATATTGCCTGGGCGACATCGTTCACAACGACATGGAAGTCAGGCGGCTTTACGAGAAAGGTCTCCGGATTATCAGTCGGGACGACCTAAAAAACCTCCGCAATACAAGGGTACTAATAAGAGCACATGGCGAGCCGCCAGAAACTTATCAATTGGCTCTTGAAAACAATATAGAACTGATTGATGCCTCTTGCCCCGTTGTGCTTAAACTCCAGAACAGAGTGAAACACGCCTACGACAATATGAAAAAGGTGGAGGGGCAGATTGTTATTTATGGTAAAGAAGGCCACGCTGAGGTAATAGGGCTTGCCGGGCAAACCAGAGAAGAGGCTGTTATTGTTATGAGAGACGAAGACCTGGATAAACTGGATTATTCGAGGCCAATTACGCTCTTTAGCCAAACTACCAAGTCTACAAAGGGCTTCTATCATATCAAAGCGCTCATTGAAGAACGCATTCGTGAGAACAAGGGTGAGCTGCGGATTCAGGACTTTGATGCCAACGACAGCATTTGCCGACAGGTGTCGAACAGAGAGCCTCAAATGAGAAAGTTTTCGGAGGATCAGGATGTGGTGCTGTTTGTTGCCGGAAAAAAGAGTTCAAATGGCAGGGCTTTGTACGAAGTATGCCTGTCCATCAATCCAAGAAGTTATTTCATTGAGAGTGAAGAAGAGCTGGACTTGAACTGGCTTGCCGACGCTGAAAATATAGGTATTTGTGGGGCTACGTCCACTCCCATGTGGTTAATGGAGCGGGTAGCAGAATTCATTAAGGAAAAAAGTCCTAGTGAACCAACAATTGCTTAAATGTGCTGTTTATGTAAGTGAAACTGAGGGTAGTAAAAAACCTTCACACGAATAATTTCACTTACCTTTTAGTTGAGTTAAATTTTATTAATTTTGCCACGTTTTAAAGGATTTCGGTCTATTTTACCTATTGAAAATGTCTAAATTCGTAAAGCTCAAAAAAGGGTTTAATATCAATCTCGCAGGCAAGGCCGAGGAAAAAATTGGTGAAATTCAACAACCTGAGACTTTCGCAGTCAAACCAACCGACTTTCAGAGAATTACTCGCCCCAAACTACTGGTGGAAGAAGGAGCCAGCGTGAAGGCTGGTACGCCCCTGTTTTTCGACAGGCTCCAGGAAAATGTAATGTACACTTCGCCTGTTAGCGGAGAGGTTGTAGAAATAAAGAGGGGCGAGAAGAGAAAGCTTCTTGAAATCAAGATTCTTGCGGACAAAAAAATAGCATACGAGCAGTTTACCAAATTCACGGTGTCCGAAATGAGCTCTCTCACAAAGGAGAAAGCAACAGAGCTTTTGACTAAAAGTGGCGTTTGGCCAAATATTGTTCAGCGTCCTTTCGGCATCATAGCCGACCCGACCGTTACTCCTAAGGCCATATTTATTTCAGCTTTTGATACCAACCCCCTGTCTCCTGACTATGGTATCCTGTTCAAAGGACAAGATCAATTCTTTCAGGCAGGGATAGACGTTCTTAAGAAATTCACTTTAGGCATGGTGCATGTTAATATTAATGCCGATGCTGAGGTGCTTCCCATGTTCGCTCATGTGAAAGGGGCAGAGGTAAATAAGTTTTCAGGGCCGAATCCTGCCGGTAACGTGGGTATCCAAATTCACCACCTTGATCCGATTAATAAAGGAGATGTAGTTTGGACTGTTTCACCTTATGGTGTGATTCAAATAGGGAAGCTGTTTCTGGAAGGGATATACGATGCTTCTAAAGTAATAGCAGTTTGTGGGTCTGAGATAAGCAACCCGCAGTATTACAGCACTTACTCAGGAGCTAATGTTGGCAGGTTCATTGATGGTAACCTTAAATCGGATCACGTTAGGGTGATTTCAGGGAATGTGCTTTCAGGCGAGGCTGTTGGTAAAGATGGTTTTCTGGGCTATTACGCTAATCAGATAACAGTTATCCCGGAAGGAGATAAGGAGGAATTTTTGGGTTGGATACTGCCAACTTTCAATAAGCTGAGCTTTCAAAGAGCATTCGGTCTGTTTGCCAATACAAAAAGAGAGTTTGTATTAGATACGAATACGCACGGTGAGCAACGCTCATTCGTTCAATCTGGCAACCTTGAAAAGGTGTTGCCGATGGATATATATGTCACATACCTTATGAAAGCTATTTTGGCTGAGGACTATGATGACATGGAAGCTTTGGGTATTTACGAGGTTATCGAAGAAGATTTGGCACTTTGCGAATTCGTCGATGTTTCGAAAAATGATATCCAGAAAATACTCAGACAAGGACTTGACTTAATTCAATATAGCTAATCGTATTTATGAAGTTCTTACAAGATTTCTTCGATAAACTAAAGCCTTTTGTAGAGAAGGGTGGGAAGTATGAAAAGTATCATACGCTTTATGAAGGCCACAGAACTATTGTGTTTGCTCCAGACCTTACTACGGGAAAAAAAGGTTCTCAGGTAAAAGATGCTGTCGACCTGAAGCGAATGATGTTTACCGTTATCATCGCTATGATTCCGTGCTTGCTGTTTGGCATGTGGAACGTTGGTCATCAGCATTTTCTGGCAACAGGAGTGGAGGCTGAACTAATAGACAAGATATTGATCGGTGCTTTGAAAGTAGTTCCTATCATCATTGTTTCTTATGCAGTGGGCCTTGGTGTTGAATTTGTTTTCTGCGTGATCAGGCAGCATCCGGTAAGTGAAGGTTTCCTTGTGTCTGGCTTACTAATTCCACTTGTTATGCCTGCGACTATTCCTTTATGGCAGGTAGCATTGGCTACTATTTTTGCGGTGGTTATCGGAAAAGAAGCTTTTGGAGGCACTGGAATGAATATTCTTAACGTAGCCCTCGTGGCAAGAGCGTTTCTTTATTTCGCCTATCCCACTGCCATCAGCGGCGAAGTTTGGACATATCTTGGTGATGCTGCGCCAGTAGCAGCCTATTCAGGCGCCACACCATTGGCAATTGCTGCCAGCACCGTGGGCAACCCGGGTGCTACCCCGGTGGTGGATTTGCTCAACGATTCATGGTCGGCAGGTATTTATGATTTCTGGAATATGTTCCTGGGTATAATGCCAGGCTCAATAGGTGAAACGTCTACTTTGATGTGCCTGATTGGGGCGGCCATTTTGGTTTTAACCGGAGTAGGTAGCTGGAAGATAATTGTGGCGGTTTTTGCCGGGGCTTACACAATGGGACTTATCTTCAATCTCGTTGGCCTTAATGAGTTTATGTTGATGCCGGCGCAGTACCACTGGGTAATTGGAGGCCTGGCTTTCGGTGCTGTATTCATGGCTACCGATCCTGTTACAGCTTCTCAAACTGAAACTGGCAAATGGATTTATGGATTCCTGATAGGATTATTAACAGTTTTGATCCGTGTGTTTAACCCGGCATATCCTGAAGGAATCATGTTGGCGATACTTCTTATGAACGTATTTGCGCCACTTATCGATTATTACGTAGTACAAGCAAACAAAAAACGGAGGCTACAACGTGCGACAGTCTAACGCTTATGTTCTTTTATTTTCGGGAGTGATGACCATCATACTTGGTGGGGCTTTATCACTTGCCTCGGTTGGCCTTAAGCCAGCCCAAACCAAGCAGATTGAGCTTGATACCAAGAAGAAAATTCTTGGTGCGGTGATGGATATTTCCAATCTCGAAACCGGAGAGGAAGTGTTGGCACTGTATGACAAGCGATTTAAATCGGTGGTTGTAGACATCAACGGTAACCCTGTTGAGAAGGACGCTAAGGGTAATCCTTTGATTGCTGAAAAAATCGATATTCAGAAGAACCATAAAGTAGACAAGGAAGTGAAAAACTATCCTGTCTTCATGTTTCTTGACGAAAATGACTCATCGAAAGTGATTGCTTACGTATTCCCTATGTTTGGTAGTGGCCTTTGGGACTGGATTTCAGGCTACATGGCACTTGATGGTGACCTTAACACTATCAAAGGAGTAGCATTTGATCATAAGTCGGAAACACCAGGGCTTGGTGCCAGAATCACTACCCCAGAGATTCAGGGACGCTACGTTGGAAAGGAAATATTTGAAAATGGCGATTTGGTGTCTGTTACTATGGTGAAGGGAGAAAGTGGCAAGCCACAGGATGCCCACCATGTAGATGGAATGTCGGGTGCAACACTCACAGGAAAAGGAGTGAATGCGATGCTCGAAAATTACCTTTCGTCTTACACTGCATTTATTAAAAAGCAAAAGTCAGCTAGCGGGCAATCTGCGATGGCTTTTTGATTAGAAGAGATTAATAAACACTAAAATCAGTTTGCGATGAGCACTGAAACGCTAGAAAAACCAGTAGTTAAAGAAGCGGAACCTTTATTTTCAAAGAGGCGGAAAAAGTTTGTTACTGATCCTCTGAACGACGATAATCCGGTTACTGTTCAGGTGTTGGGTATTTGCTCGGCATTGGCAGTGACGGTGAAAATGCAGCCTACTCTTGTGATGGCGATTGCCGTTACGCTTGTAATTGTATTTTCTAACCTTCTTATTTCGCTCATGCGTACCCTTATCCCCAACAGGGTGCGAATCATCGTGCAGCTAGCAGTAGTGGCAACGCTTGTTACATTGGTAAGTGAGGTGCTAAAAGCCTATGCTTTCGATATGTACAAGGTGTTGGGAGCTTACGTCGGCCTGATCATCACTAATTGTATTGTGATGGGCCGTCTTGAGGCGTTTGCCCTGGCTAACAAGCCTTATGATTCAATGCTTGACGGTTTGGGCAGTGGCTTGGGTTATTCATGGATTATCCTTGCCGTGGCTTTCTTTAGAGAGCTTTTTGGATCGGCTTCTATATTTGACTTCAAAGTATTTGCCGCCATGGGACTGGACTTTCCAACCAACGGATTGATGGTTGACCCAATCGGTGCATTTATGATACTTGGGTTGATCATTTGGGTACAGAGAACTAAAAACGGTTACGTAGAACACTAAGAACATGGAAGCATTAAATATCTTCATTAAGAGTGCATTTATCGACAACATGATATTTGCCTATTTTCTTGGCATGTGTTCATTCCTGGCCGTTTCCAAAAAAGTGAGCACGGCAATTGGTTTGGGTGCTGCAGTAATTTTCGTTTTGGGTATTACCGTGCCGATCAACTGGGTAATGCAGACTTTCATACTGAACGAAGGGGCGCTTAGCTGGCTTGGGGCTAGTTTCGAAACGATAGACCTTAGCTTCCTTACCTTTATCATGTTTATTGCTATCATCGCTGCTATTGTGCAGTTGGTGGAAATGATCATTGAAAAAGCTTCTCCTGCGCTTTATGGGTCTCTGGGTATATTCCTTCCCCTGATCGCTGTAAACTGCGCCATTCTGGGAGCTTCTCTTTTCATGATTCAGAGAGACTATACGATTGTGGAAGCAACAGCCTACGGTTTGGGATCCGGAGTGGGGTGGATGCTTGCCATTGTGGCACTGGCCGCAGTAAGAGAAAAGCTCAAGTATTCTCATGTGCCAGATGGGCTTAAAGGTCTTGGCCTTACGATGTTGATTACCGGATTGATGGGGATTGCATTTAAGTCATTTATTGGAATCGCTATTTGATTGCAGCAAAAACAATAACAAAACTTCGATATCAAAGAGGGCTTTGCATTAACTTGCAAAGCCTTTTTTATTGCATATGAGTAGAGTAGTAAGTTATTTCTTAAAGGGATTGGTGTTTGTGGTGCCCCTGGCGCTCACTGTGTATGTGAGTGTGGGAGTAGTGCGATGGCTTGATGGGCTGATTCCAATCGACGTTCCAGGCTTGGGCATCCTGGCGATACTGGTAGGCACGCTCATGATCGGTTACCTGGCCACTTACTTTATCACTAAACCTTTTTTTGAGTATTTTGAGAAGATCCTGAAAAGGCTGCCACTGGTCAATATGATCTATTCGTCGTTTAACGACCTGATGACGGCTTTTGTAGGTGACAAGAGAAAATTTGACAAAGCGGTAGTGGTCAACATGGATCCGCATGGCATACTTCAAAGAATTGGTTTTATAACTAATGAGGATCTCAAAGCAATCAACTTGCCAGGGAAGGTGGCTGTGTATTTTCCTATTTCCTACAGCATTGCAGGCGACTTGTATATTGTGGACAGGGCGAATATCACACCGCTAGATATTCCTGCGATGGAGATCATGACTTTCCTGGTTTCAGGAGGAATGACTGACTCTTTCGGGAAATACAAGAAGAAATTTCGGGATACCACCAAAAAATGAAACAATTGCTTGTATTGATTCGTTGACCGACATACATTTGTGCCCATAATTACTAAACAGTTGTTTACAATACTTACATATTGTCCTTCAGTAAACAATTTTAGGCCAAGTACTCCGAGGCCATAGGCCTTGCTATACCCCAGTGGTACCTACGTGGTATCCTCTTCTCCCCCAGTCTGTTTTTTTCTTTTTTTCACAAAACTATTATCCGTAGGGTTTTTGTACAATGACACAATTTTCTGTCAGGGTAGCTACAGCTGCCGACGTTCCGTTTGTTGAAACAATCTGCCAGCAGATCGAGGAAAGTGCTCTTAAAAGGGGCACGGGTATAGCCAAGAGGTCTCCCGAATACATAGCTAAAAAGATGCTGGAAAATAAAGCAATTGTGGCCTTTACTAAAAGTGGGGACTGGGCTGGCTTTTGTTATATCGAAACCTGGAGCCACGGCAAGTTTGCTGCCAACTCCGGTCTTATCGTTCATCCGGATTTTCGCAAGGAGGGCCTCGCCAAGAGAATCAAAGAAAAGGCGTTCGATCATTCACGTAAGATGTTTCCGAATGCGAAGCTGTTTGGTTTAACCACCAGCCTGCCTGTGATGAAGATCAACTCCGATCTTGGATACGAACCCGTAGTCTATTCAGAACTTACCGAAGACGAGGACTTTTGGAAGGGCTGTGCTAGCTGCGTGAATTACAGCATTCTGATGAGTAAGAACAGGACGAACTGTATTTGCACGGCTATGCTTTTCGACCCAAAAGAGCAGTCTGAGAAAAGGTGGAATTTCATTAAGAAATCCAAGGTTTATGAGCGGCTTGTGAGGCTCAAGCGGGCAGCTTTTCTTAAATTCACGGGCAAGAAAGCTGCTGAACAGGTAAGCTTACAAAGAGCTTAGAAAATCATCGGGTAGCATCGTACAAAATATTAGTAATGAAGAAGAAAGTTTTATTGGCCTATAGTGGAGGGCTTGATACCTCCTATTGCTTGATCTATTTGCAGTCGTTGGGTTACGAGGTGCACACAGCCTTGGCTGACACGGGAGGATTTACCAAAGAGGAGTTGGATGTATTGGCAACAAAGGCCAACAAACTTGGAGCGGCCAGCCATCAGGTGCTCAATATTGTAGAAGAGTATTATCAGGAAGGCATCAGGTTTTTGCTATATGGTAACGTGCTGAAAAACCAGGCTTACCCGTTGTCTGTAAGTGCTGAGCGGGTTTTCCAGGCCAGGGCCATAGCAAGGCTTGCTAATCAACTGAATGTGGATGCGATTGCTCATGGTTCTACCGGCGCTGGCAACGACCAGGTTCGCTTCGACCTTGTTTTTCAGGCGCTTTGCCCGGGCAAGGAGATCATAGCACCGATAAGGGAGAAAAAACTTAGCCGGGAGGAAGAAATCCAATTCCTGAAAGAGCACAAGGTAGATATGAACTTTGATAAGGCCCTTTACTCAGTAAATCAGGGGCTTTGGGGTACGTCGGTAGGAGGAAAGGAAACGCTTGGCTCTAACGGCTTTTTACCCGAGGAAGCTTTCCCCAGTAAGGTTACTGAGTCGGCGTCAAAGTCCATTGTCATCGAATTTGAGAAGGGGCAGCCAGTTGGATTGGATGGAAAGAAAATGAAGCCCGTGGAAGTGATCAAGGCGCTCAATGCGCTGGGTGGTAGCTACGGTATAGGAAGAGATATTCACGTGGGCGATACAATACTGGGCATTAAGGGAAGGGTTGGTTTTGAAGCACCGGCACCTGCCATTCTCATCAAAGCCCATCAGGGACTTGAGAAGCATGTGTTGAGTAAATTTCAGCTTCAGATCAAGGAGCAGCAGTCTCTCTGGTACGGGCAGTTGATGCATGAAGGCCTTTGGCTGGATCCGGCTTGCCGCAATTTGGAGGCCTTCCTGGAAAGCTCACAGGCAAGGGTAACGGGTAAAGTCTTCGTGGTGCTGGCTCCTTATCGTTTTCAGGTGCATGGTATCGAGTCGAAGTTTGACTTAATGAATAACCTGTTTGGTAAATATGGAGAAATGAACAGTCTTTGGTCGGCCGACGATGCCAAAGGCTTTGCCAAGATATTTGGAGTGCAACAAATGATCATTCAAAAAGTAGGGGAGCATGCCGGAGAGTAAAGAATCGAAAATAACAGCAGGTATATGGGGTGCAGCTGGCTACACTGCCGGGGAGCTTGTTCGAATACTCCTTAATCACCCCAAAGTATCGCTCAGCCATTTGGTGAGTGAAAGCCAGGCTGGGTCGCCTATTGTCAGTATTCACACCGATTTGCTTGGAGAGACCGACCTGGTGTTCGCCGAGAGGTTTGATACCTGGCCGGATGTCGTTTTCCTGTGCAAGGGGCATGGCGCTTCGGTGGGTTTTCTGAAAGAAAAAGACATCCCTGAGTCAACCAAAATCATCGACCTCAGCCATGACTTCCGGTTATCGTCCAATCCATTGGGTTTTGTGTACGGACTTCCTGAGCTCAATGCCGATAAGGTGAAGAAAGCAAGACTGATTGCCAATCCGGGTTGTTTTGCTACGGCAATGGAATTGGCTCTGCTGCCAGCAGCTTCTGCTGGACTGCTGAAAGGTGAAATACATATTTCCGGTATCACAGGTTCTACAGGAGCAGGCCAGTCGCTTAGCCCGACAAGCCATTTCACATGGAGAGAAGGTAACATGTCTGCCTACAAAGTGATGGAGCACCAGCACCTGGCAGAAGTGGCTGAAACACTTTCTTTTGCCTCGCTGGCGGAGGTTCCACCTATCAATTTTATTCCTTACCGGGGCAACTACACCAGAGGGATTATCACCACGGCTTATTTCGACTATGCTGGTGATGAGGCAAAACTGGTAAAGCAGTACACTGATTTTTACAAGAAAACGCCCTTCACACATGTCTCCTCTGTGAATCCCGATTTGAAGATGGTAGTAAACACCAACAAGTGTGTGGTTTACCCAAAAAAGGTGGGCAACAAAGCAGTCGTTATTTCTGTGATCGATAACCTCTTGAAAGGTGCGTCAGGTCAAGCGGTTCAAAACATGAATCTTGCTATGGGTTGGGACGAGAGGACCGGCCTCCAGTTGAAGGGGGTGGCTTTCTAGCAAAATAAAAAGCCTTGCAACTTCCCAAAAGTTTACAAACTTTCGTGACTCATAGTTAACCTACCTAAGCAATGAACAATTTCTTATCCTTAGACGACGTAAGTGACCCGATGGCTTTTGCGAGAGAAGCTATTGAATTGAAGAAGAATCCATTGGCAGACATGCACCTGGGAAGAGGAAAAATGCTGGGAATGGTTTTTTTTAACTCCAGTTTAAGGACAAGAATGAGTGTGCAAAAGGCCGCTTTTAATCTTGGTATTCAAACTATGGTGCTCAACGTGGGGGGCGACTTGTGGACACTCGAAACCCAGGATGGAGCCGTAATGAACGGAAAGGCTGCTGAGCATATCAAAGAAGCTGTGCCGGTAATGGCCAATTATTGTGATATGTTGGCCGTCAGGTGTTTTCCGGGGCTAGAGAACAGAGATGATGATTCCGAAGAAAAAATATTAACTGCTTTCGCTACCAAGTCGGGGAAGCCGGTGGTTAACATGGAATCGGCTACGTTGCACCCACTGCAATCGCTGGCTGACTTGATTACTATACTCGAGCATCAACCAAAGCCGAGGCCGAAAGTTGTGCTTTCGTGGGCACCTCACATCAAGCCACTTCCTCATTGTGTTTCCAATTCGTTTTCTCAGTGGATGAATAAAGCGGATGTTGAGTTCGTGATTACCCACCCCAAAGGACTTGAGCTTGGGACGAAGTACACTAAAGGTGCGGTAATAGAGCATGACCAAAAGAAGGCGTTTGAAGGGGCAGATTTCATTTATGCCAAAAACTGGTCGTCATATAACGACTATGGGAAATTTATGGACGCTCCGGAATGGATCATTGATGCTGAGAAGATGGGGTGGACAAATCAGGCCAGGTTTATGCATTGTCTGCCTGTTCGACGGAATGTGGAGGTGGCCGATGATGTTTTGGATGGGCCGCATAGCATCGTGGTGAAGCAGGCAGCCAACCGGGAATTTGCTACGCAGCGAGTTTTAAAGGAATTATTGAAAGAGCTAAAGCATTGATTTGTATTCAATGAATCATTTTCATTTTAATGAAAATGACATTTTTCTCACCTTTTAGGTGATAATTTATCAATATCAGATGTTTTAGCTCTAGCCAATTTGCAAAAGTCTATGCTGGCTGGATTTATATTTGGTATTTTCACATTTTGCAGGAGGAAAATTTCATTTTCTACTGTTCCGACGATATTTTTGATATACAACAATGCTCTATTAAAGATCAACACCCACGATCGAAAAAGTAGTTAGGTAGTATATAGTACAGTATAATCCTCTTATCAGATTGGTGGTTTAGTGAGCTCAAGCAGTGCACGCTTTTCAGTGGCTCCTGGATCAGGCTCAACACCCGAGCTTTAATACGCAGACATTTTAGCAGCACCCCTCGACCTCACGCCGCATTTGCGGTTCGTGCTTGAATTCTATTGATCTATCTGTAACGAAAACTGTAATCTATGAAAAACAATTCTACGACGTTGATGTTGGCAAGAAGTTTTCTGCTAATGTTATTCATTAAGTGCATCTCTGTTTTTCCTGCGAGTGCTCAGGAACGCATTATCAGAGGAAAAGTGACTTCAGAGGAAGACAAGAGTGGTATTCCAGGAGTAAATATTGTGGTCAAAGGAGCTACAACTGGCACCATTTCCGACGGTGACGGAAATTACTCCCTTGGAGTGCCAGCGAACGCTGAAACCCTGGTTTTTTCTTTTATTGGACTTGAAACCCAGGAAGTGGCTATCGGCTCGCAGTCGGTTATCGACTTAGCGATGAGCTCAGATGTCAAGCAGCTTACGGAGGTAGTTGTAACTGCCTTTGGTATGGAACGCAACAAAGCAGCGCTGGGCTATTCTATACAAAGTGTGGGAGGGGATGTTGTTAGCAAAGTACCCAACCAAAACATTGTGAATAACCTTTCGGGCAGGGTGGCTGGCTTGCAAGTATCGGGCAATAGCGTGCCTGGCGGCAGTCCGGAGTTTATCATTCGTGGCTTTTCCTCGGTAAGCGGCAACAACCAACCGTTAGTTGTCATCGATGGCGTGCCTATTCAACAAACGTCGAATAGTACGTCGACGGAAAGAACTAATAACCAAAGATTTGGAGGCGGTCTTTCGGAAATTGACCCAAACAACATCGCAGAAATCAGCCTTTTGAAGGGGCCAAATGCAGCGGCGCTTTATGGGTCAAGAGCTGCCAATGGGGTTATCCTTGTTACGACCAAGAGCGGGAAGAACAATAAAGGTATTGGCGTTGATGCCAACTTCAGCACCACCTTTGAGAATCCATTGGTTAAACCTAAGTTCCAGAACACCTACGGTGGAGGCTTCGGATACCGGTCATGGTATGCTGATGGCTGGAGCGGCACTGTGGACGGCTTCAAAGGCACCCGTGGCACTGACGAAAGCTGGGGCGCTCCATTGGACGGCAGACTTGTTCGGCAGTGGTGGACCGGCACAGAGACAGCGCCACTTGTGCCGCAGCCAGACAACTGGGAACAGTGGTGGGAAACAGGAAGGACGACGGTTAGTACGGTGGCGATCTCAGGGGGTAACGACAACGGTAATTTTCGGCTGGCCATTGGTAGAACCGATCAGGATGGTATTGTCCACAATAATAATTTCTGGAGAAATAACTTCAGGTTGAATTCAACCTATAAGTTCACTGATAAGCTCTCTATCACCACTATTGGAGAGTACATTAAATCAGGATCTGACAACAGGAACTTTCTAAGTAACTCTACTTTCATCTGGCACCACCGGGATGTGGACTACGATAAGCTTCGCAATTATAAGGACTATGAAGATGTACATATCCAAAGAGCGGGCAATACCGAGCCACCTAACTGGCAGCACACCTATTTCACCAATCCTTACTTCATTGAAGAGGTGCTTGTGCGGCCCAACGAAAAAGACAGGTTTCTTGGCAATATCGCATTGAACTATGAGTTCAACGAGTGGCTGAGTTTAATGGTACGGTCAGGGACGGATATTTGGACTGATACCAGACTGAACATTATTGCCTATGAAAGAACGAGGAACTCGTTTGGAAGAGGTTCTTATAGTGAAGAGGTACTTAGGAGGCAAGAAACCAACTCTGACTTCATCTTTACCTTGAACAAAGATTTGACCCCTGACCTGAAATTGACGGCACAAGCGGGAGGCGTTTCAAGGGTTAATTATTATAAGCGTAACTACTCAGAAGTTCAGCAGCTTACCATTGACGAGGTGTACAACCTTGGAAATAACGCCTCTCCCAATATCGATGCCAGTGCGGTAGAAGAATCCCAGGTAAATAGTTTATTCGGATCGTTTCAGGTTGGATACAACAACTACCTGTTTCTTGATGTAACAGGGAGAAATGATTGGTCAAGCACCTTGCCAGCTTCTAACAATTCCTTCTTTTACCCTTCTGTGTCATTGAGTGGGGTCATCACTGAGATGTTGGGAATAAAGAGCCCGGTGCTTTCATTTGGAAAATTAAGAGCCAGCTGGGCCCAGGTGGGTAATGATGCCGATCCTTATTTACTACAGCAGGTATTTAGTCCTACAGGCCTGTGGGATGGAGCTATTCCGAAATTTGCAGAAAGCAAGGAGATTGCCAACTCTAGCCTCAAGCCGGAAATTACCACGGGAATTGAGCTGGGTGCCGATTTGCGCTTTCTTTCCGGCAGGATTGGTCTGGATTTGACCTATTATAATCAAACCACCCGGGATCAGATTCTTGGTGTAGATATTTCAAGAGCTTCCGGATATACCCGCAGAGTTTTGAATGCAGGAGAGATTCAAAACAAAGGAGTGGAGGTTCAACTCAATGGAACATTGGTACAAATTGCCAACAGCTTGAGATGGGATGTAGGGGTTAACTTTTCAAAAAACAGAAACGAAGTAGTTGCTTTGGCTGAGGGGCTTACCTCCCTGACCTTATGGTCTGACAGAGGTGCTTCACTGGAGGCACGTGTCGGAGAGCCTTATGGTAACCTTTATGGTAACAAGTTTGCCAGGGCCGATGACGGTCAGTTGCTTTACAAAAATGGCTACCCTTACAACCTTGCCGGGCAGCACGTGATCGGTAATATCACACCGGATTGGCTCGCTGGCGTGTCCAATACATTCAGCTACAAGGGCGTTGCCCTCAGCGTGCTTATCGACATGAAGAAAGGTGGGGCACTTTATGACATGGGAGTAAGCTTGCAAAGAGTGACTGGTGTGCTGGAAGAAACCGGCGTTGGTCGTGAGGAAGGAGTGATTGGCGCTGGTGTCAAAAACATGGGAACTGAGGAGAGCCCACAGTATGTGACTAACGACGTGGTGGTTCCGGCTCGTAACTTTTATGGTTACTACAGCGGTCGCCAGTACCATGAGGCCGCCGTTTTTGATGGTACTTATGTAAAGCTTAGAGAGGCATCTTTGTCCTATACCCTGCCTGCAAAATGGATGAGCAATAACTTCCTTCAGTCAGTTTCAGTGTCGGTGGTAGGCCGCAATCTTGCTGTTCTTTTCAAAAACACGGTTCATGCTGATCCCGAAATTAGCAGTGCAAGCCTGGGCTATAGCTACGGTCAGCTGCCCAGCACAAGAAGCATGGGTTTCAGCGTAAATGTTAAATTCTAAATAGCCATACAATGAAGAAATATATATCAATTACACTGAGTGTTGTGGTGCTGATACTGGCTTCATGCACAGGAGATTTTGAAGAGCTGAACACAAATCCCAACCGGCCTGTAAGCGTTGGTGCGCAGTTTTTGTTACCACAGGCATTGCAAACTACCATCGATAATTACTGGGGAAATAAGACCAGAAACCAAAGGCTCAACTTTGATCATGCGATGTCGTGGGTGGGGTATATTTCCCGTAATATTTATGAAAATGAAGGAGACAATTACAATGTGCAACCCTCTGTGAACATCTCTAACTGGGAGGTTTTCTATACGGATGGACTTATCAATTTTCAGAAGATTGTTGAAATAGCAGGCCCTGATGGCGATAAATACAATCCCAACTACATGGGAATTGGGATTGGTATGAAGGCGTGGATATTTTCTATGTTAACGGATGTATGGGGTGCTATTCCCTATTCCGAGGCAGCCAGAGGTACAGACGCAGAGGCGATTTTCTCTCCGGCTTATGACAGCCAGGAAATAGTGTACGCCGGCATTATTGCTGACCTTGAGGAAGCGAATAGCCTCCTTGACGCTTCAGGGCCAAGCGTTTCCGGAGATATTCTTTTCAATGGAAATGTAGTGATGTGGAAGAAGTTCTTCAATTCGCTCCGCTTTCGACTGTTGAACAGGCAAGCGCATATTGTGGCTGGTTCGGGGGCGATAATGCAAGCAATGCTTGATGATCCGGCCACCTATCCAATGATGGAAAGCAATGATGATATGGCTGCCTTGACTTATGGATCACGTCCAACCAACAACCCCTGGCATGATATCCTCATCCTTCAGGGCAGAACCGACTGGAATATGAGCAGCACACTTGTTGACAAAATGAGCGAAATGGAAGACTCAAGGCTGTCAGTATTTGCGACGCCGGGAGAGTTTGCTGAGGGAGAGATTTTGGGAACGCCCAATGGGCTGCCGGGTTCTGTTGGCTCAAATTACCTGGGCTATAGTGCCATCATTAATCCAGATAATTTTGCTCAGGAAACGTCATCGGTTATCCTTATGAGCTATACCGAACTGCTGTTTTTGAAAGCAGAAGCCGCTTTGGAGGGGGACATCACGGGAGACCCTCAGATGTATTTTGACCAGGCCGTTCAAGCTTCATTTGACCAATATGATGAAACTATGCCGACGGGATTTGTTGCGTCTTTAGGCCCTGTTTCAAAGGAAAATATTATCACTCAAAAGTGGGTGGCACTATTTGGTCAGGGGATAGAGGCGTGGACTGAGCTGAGACGCACCGGTTTTCCAGTGCTTCCTGCGGCCGATCCAAGGGCTTTGTTTCAAAACGACGGTGTGCTTCCTACGAGGTTAGTGTATCCTTCCACCGAGTACTCATTAAATGGGACAAATGTTGAAGCTGGCGCAGCACTCAATGGCGGCCCAGACGACATGAAGACAGCTCTCTGGTGGGTAGAATAATCTGACGTGAAAAAATGATGATAACTAAATCAAGCGTAGAAAAGATGAAAAAGAAATATATAGTTGCTCAAATCTTTGTGGTGGCACTTGTTTTTGCAGCCTGTGAAAAGCAGGATGAACTCATTTTGCCAAGGGTAGCGTCGCCAGTGCTGTTGGTGACCGAGGACGGAACGGACAATGTGATGGCTTATTTTTATGAGCTTGACAAGTCCGGTATTTTGAATCAGTCAGTTGGGATTGACACAATTCCGGTTGCCGGGTTGTCGATTGAAGTTTTCGCCGCCGGAGTAGCTTTGGGGAACTTTGAAACGGGAACTGACGGAGCCATTTCGATTGACTTTACAGATACTAAGCCAAATGAATACGCCGGAGAATATAAAGGAATCGCCTTTAGAATCTTTAAATAGCAAAAAAGGAACTTGTAAACTTTAGCATCCGGGAACCCATGAGTGAAACCTCATGGGTTTTTTTCTGTTTTATTCCTTTTACTACATATAGAAGTATATTTTTGAGACTGCATTCGAAATATGATTTTGTAGAGGCCTAAAGAGTAATGAAGAATTTAACGGTAGTGAAAGTTGGCGGCGGGGTGCTGGAAAATGAGGAGTCTTCCAGTCAGTTTCTTAAAGCATTTACAGCGCTGGAGGGAAATAAACTGTTGGTACACGGTGGAGGAAGGCTAGCCGACCAGTACCTTCTTAAGCTTGGTCTCAAGCCAAACATGGTGAATGGCAGGCGGGTAACTGATAAAGACACACTTGAAGTGGTGACTATGGTGTATGGTGGCCTGGTGAACAAACAGTTAGTCGCAAACCTGCAAAGCCGCAAGGTGAACGCCATTGGATTGACGGGTGCCGATGGCAACCTGATAGTGAGCGCAAAGCGTCCTTCTGATGATGGAGTTGACTGGGGCTATGTGGGCGATCCTGTCGAGGTAAATGCCGATACCCTGAATGACCTTGTGGAGCAAGGTACGGTGCCGGTGATTGCGCCACTTACTCACGATGGGAAAGGGACATTGCTTAACACCAACGCCGATACCATGGCAACGGTGGTGTCGGTGGCTTTGGCCAGGCACTATGAAGTAACCCTCATCTTTGCCTTTGATAAGGCCGGAGTGCTCACCGATGTGGATGACGACAATTCTGTGGTTGAAAAGATAGACGAAGCGGGCTTTGCCGAAATGAAAGCCTCCGGACAAATACATTCGGGAATGATACCCAAGCTTGAAAGCGCTTTCGAGGCCCTGAATGAAGGAATAAGGAAGATACGAATTGTGGGTTTCGCTAATATTTCAAATGAAAAAGATGGCACCACGCTCCAGCTAGAAAAATAGATTACATGACAGTAAAAGAGTTGACCGAAGGGTCAGTCCAGCTTTTGAAAGACCTCATTGCTATCCAGTCTTTTAGCAGGGAGGAAGACCGGACTGGTGATGCTATTCAGAATTTTTTTGAGGAGCATGGAGTACCCGTGCAAAGGGTGCAGAATAATATCATTGTAAAGAATAAGCATTTTGAGCCTGGCAAACCTGCGATCCTGCTCAACTCTCACCATGATACTGTCAAACCCAACAAGGGTTATACCAGGGATCCATTTCTAGCTCATGTGGAAGAAGGAAAACTTTTCGGACTGGGTAGTAACGATGCTGGTGGCCCCTTGGTCTCGCTTATGGCTGCTTTTTTGCATTTTTATTACAAAACCGATTTGGCTTACAATATTTATCTGGTAGCGTCGGCCGAGGAAGAGGTGTCGGGGAAGGAAGGGATAGAAATTGCCTTGCCGGTGCTGGAAAATGTGGAAGTAGGGGTAGTGGGCGAGCCCACGGGTATGAATATGGCAGTGGCCGAAAAGGGACTGATGGTGTTAGACTGTGAAGCCAAAGGCGTAGCCGGTCATGCTGCAAGAGATATTGGAGAAAATGCTATTTACAAGGCGATAAAAGATATTGAATGGATCAGAGCTCAGAAGCTGCCCAAGACTTCGCAGTGGCTGGGGCCCGTGAAGATGTCGGTGACCGTGATCAATGCCGGGTCGCAGCACAACGTGATTCCAGACTCGTGCAAGTTTGTGGTGGACGTGAGGGTCAACGATTGTTATACTTTGCCTGAGGTAGTCGACTTTATAAAGAAGGGTGTTAGTTCGGAAGTGGTTCCCAGGTCGATGAGAATGAACCCATCGACTATTCCCGTTGAGCACCCACTTGTTTTGGCCGCTAAAAACCAAAACATCCATTTATTTGGCTCTGATACCACGTCAGATCAGGCGCTCATGCCATTTAGTACCGTAAAAATGGGGCCTGGACTGTCGGAGCGTTCTCATACTGCCGACGAGTTTATCTACCTTTCAGAAATAGAAGAAGGAATAAAAATATACATTCGTCTTCTGGAAGAAGTGTTGAACAAACCAAGACCCGCTTGATCGGGCGCTCCATCAAACACAAATGAAACTTTGGGATAAGAATATAACCACCAATCAGGCAGTGCATCAGTTCACTGTTGGCAACGATCAAGTGCTGGACATGCAGCTGGCAGCTTTCGATATTTATGGCAACATGGCCCACAGCAGGATGTTGCAATCTATTGGCATTCTTACGGAAGGCGAGTCAAAAGAGCTGCACAAAGGGCTGCTGAAATTGTTGGCTGAAGTGGAAGCGGGCACTTTCTCCATTGCGCCCGACACTGAAGACATCCATTCTGAAGTTGAATTTCGGCTCACCGAAATGCTCGGCGATCTTGGCAAAAAGATCCATACTGGGCGCTCCAGAAACGACCAGGTGCTGGTGGATTTGAAAATGTATGTGAGAGCTGAAATTGAGGAGATTGTCCGGCTTATTGAGCAGCTGGTCAGGCTTCTGGGTGAAAAAAGTGAGGCATATAAGGAAGTGCTTCTGCCGGGCTACACCCATTTTCAGGTGGCCATGCCGTCTTCAGTGGGGTTGTGGCTTGGGGCTTATGCTGAGTCGCTTACCGACGACCTTGAACTGCTGTTGGGGGCTTACAAGCAGGCCAACAAAAACCCACTTGGTTCCGGTGCCGGTTATGGCTCTTCCTTTCCTTTAGACAGAGATCTAACAACCAGGCTATTGGGTTTCGATGCCCCCAATGTGAACGTGGTTTATGCGCAAATGACCCGTGGCAAGCTTGAGCGCTCTACACTCTACTCACTGGCAGGGGCGGCACAGTCACTCGCTAAGCTGGCCTATGACAACTGCCTGTACATGAGCCAAAACTATGGCTTTCTGTCATACCCCGATGAGCTAACAACAGGCTCCAGCATTATGCCCCATAAGAAGAACCCTGACGTGTGGGAGCTGATCAGGGCCAAATGCAACGAAGTGTCTGCGACTCCAACGGTGGTTCAGCAGGTTACCGGGAACCTGCCGTCTGGTTATCACCGTGATTTTCAGGTGCTGAAAGAGTACCTGATGCCCTCCATTCAAAAAGTGAAAGACTGCCTGGCGATGACGCACCTTATGGTATCGAATGTGAAGGTCAAAACGGATCTGGTAGCCAAGCCGGAATACGATTACCTGTTCACAGTGGAAAAGGTAAATGAACTGGTGCAAGCTGGCGTGCCGTTTCGGGAGGCTTACCGTGAGGTGGCCAGGGAAATAGGTGCAGGCACCTACAAGCCCAACCGGAACATTAAGCACACTCACCTGGGTTCAGTCGGCAGTTTAGGCAACGAAAGAATCAAGGCCATGATGGAAGAGCGGGTAGCTGCTTTCAACTTCGGCAAAGTGCATTCGGCGTTGGACTCCCTTAAGAAGGGGCAGTAGTCTCTGGCGCATATGTTCACCGGCGCATTATCACCTTAGCGGAAACCTTTCAAGAGTTCATGGTACTTTAATAGAAAGCAAGTACAATGAAATCGATAGGTTTATTTCTTCTTCTTTCTCTTTCTCTGGTTTCCGTTGGCTACGCTCAAAATGCTATGGTAAGTGAGCGCCGGGATTTGAGACCTTTTAGCGCCATATATGCCAAGGGAGGCATTGATGTGTATATCAAGCAGAATGACTCTACTACCACACTTGTTGAGGGCACCTTGCAGGAGATGAAATACCTGATGACAGAGGTTGTGGAGGATGTTTTGTATATCTACTATTCAGACAAAAGGCTGAAAGATGGACGAAACCGCAAGGGCCGGGTGTATATTACTATTCCAACTATAGCCGGAATAAAGAGCAGAGGAGGCTCTGACGTGTATGGCGAAGGTATCTTTAAATTGGATGAGATAGAACTCATAGCCACCGGAGGAAGTGATATTCGAATGGCGGTAGTAACTAAGAAGCTTGTTGCCAACTCTTCGGGTGGAGCCGACATTATTCTCAGTGGAGAAACCGATTTCTTTAAGGCTGAGGCATCTGGTGGCAGCGACATCAACGCTCATGATTTGAAGGTGAAAAGGGCGGAGCTCCAAGCCGGAGGCGGAGCCGATATTCACATATCTTTCGTAAACGAATTGTCAGCAGAAGTTCACGGTGGGGCTGATATTTCTTACAGAGGCACACCTGACAAAGTGTATGTGGTGCAGAAGGGTGGCGGGGATGTAAAGAGAAGGAATTGAAGTTTATCCTACCTTCTTAGGTGCTTGACCTTTATGTTGGCAGCTGAATCCTCAATTAACGTCGCCAGCCTTTTCAGTCGTGTGACTTCCTGCTTGGCACTATTCACCCACCAAATGGCTGGTTTTTTATAAGAAGGAGCCATGTTGTTGAAATTCTGCCAGGCTATTTGGTTTGCTTTAAAAATGGCTTCATACTCCTTTCCTAGTGCAATATTATTCTGCTCAAAGGAATAACCCTCTGACCATTTTTCTTCTCTTTTGCTAAATATTTCATGACCTGCTGGCAGCATTAATCCCAGTTTTGTAAGCTCCGCAACCTTTTTGATATTCACTGCACTCCAGATGCTCTTCGGTTTTCTTGGTGTGAACCGAATCGAGTAGCTCTCTTCGTCTATCGACCTCCTTATGCCATCTATCCAGCCAAAGCAAAGCGCCTGATCAACCGACTCGGGCCAGGTAATGCTCGGCTTGCCTGATGCTTTCTTGTAAAAACCCACCAGAAGTTCAGTTTCCTGTTGGTGGTTTTTTTCGAGCCATTTTCGAAAATCCGATGGGGTTGGGAAAAAGGTGGGTGACATTTACATACTTTATTTGGTGATGCAATTTAGCGATACCGATCAATCAAATAAAGTCATTGGAGAATGCACCCGGCATCCCGTAAGATTGTTGTTGTTACACAGCCCTCATTCTGTTGTTTCTCGGGTTGTGCTCAACTTCAGCCAATCCAAGAGCTTCCATCAAAGGCGGCAGGTACATGCCAAATCGCCCCCTCAATCCTTTTTTTAACCCATACCACCCGCCCACAGGGTTTTCAGAAGACCTGCCCCAGGCTTCAACTGTGCCATCTTTGGCAGGCTTTTGCTCATCAGCCGAGCCTAAGTCCATCCAGTCGCCGTACTTTTTGAGCATTTCATGTAGGTCTTTGATGCACCTGAAATCATAGTGCAATACCGTTTTCCCGACTGTGCACACAAGAATTTCCTTGCCGTCCTTCACGTCTTTGTGCATTTCGTAGTCCGACGTCAAAGGTGGCGTCTTCAACTTCCAGGGGCTTTCTTTGGTTCCTTTGTCAGTAGTCATAATAGGTTATTTTAGGGTTGAGATAATTTCTGCTTCTTTTTTAAGATCTGCCGCATATTGTTCGAACGATTCCTTAAAGTCGGGAATGCTTTTCGCTGCCAGAGGAAACATCAGCCCGCTCATGGTTTCCTCCATGGTGAAGTTGGTACTTCCGTCGCTCACGGATGAGAGAAGGTAGCTGCGTTTGCCTTTGAAGAATGGAGCCATTCCATCGGACCATATCATTTTTCTCTCAGGTTCAAACGCTGTGACCTTTAGCTTAAAAGTGCGTTTTGAGTCAAGCGTCGACTTCAATTTCACCTTTCCACCTTTTTTGATTTCGCCGTGCATCGAGACAATGGTGGAATTCCATCGGGGGAAGTCGGCGGCATTGGTGAGCAGCGCCCAAACCACTTCGTTGGGAGCCTGGATATTGATGCTTACACAAGTTGTTCGTTTAAAAGTATTGGAAACTGCTATTGCTTTTCCATTTTGTGCATGCGATTGAAGTGCTGATGTAGCCATCATAAATAGAATTGTTTTGGTAAGATGCGTCATTCGTTTTTGTTGTCCTTTGGACGAATGAGCAACTCAAAACGATAGGCTACAGGTCAGGTTTCTTTCAAATAATTATCCATAACTTTTTTATTATGCTGTAAATGAAGGAGTTGTAACTCAGTGGCGCCGGAGTTAAATGGATCAAGATTTTGCAAAATTTTTGTTCTCATGTCGAAAAGCTCTTCTTTGTCTTTGCTTTGAGCCATACGGGCCATGTCAATCTTCATCACCTCTTCCTGTGCTTTTTGCTTCGGGTTGAAAATACCATTCAACTCTGTGCACTGGTGGCAAGCCCCTTCTTTGTTGATGAGTGCGCACTTTTTATCAAAAATGGAAATCATTTTACTGCGGGCCGCATGCAGGTAGTATTTGGCCATGGCCTCCGACACTGAGAGAATCTCTGCGACTTCCTGTGCTTTAAACTGATATACTTCCTTCAGCAGCAGGGCAAGTTGTTGCTCTATAGGGAGTGACTTGCCTATGCATGTAAAGCAGAAGGCAATGTGCTCTTTGATTTCGAAGTTGCCTTGCTGCGAGGTCATTCTCACCTGCATCATGTTTTGCAGAAAGTCTCTGTTTCCGAGAGCAGCCTCCCTGCAAATGTCTGTGACTGTCTCAGGCCATCGTTTTTTGGATCTCAGCAGGTCTTTGGCGAGGTTGCTGGCAATAGCGAAAAGCCATGTTTTAAGGCTGGAGCTTCCTTCGAAAGTGGACAGCTTCTGATGCGCTTTGACATAGGTCTCCTGTACCAAATCTTCCGTGTCTTCCACACTTGCGGTCATTCTTAAAAGAAATGATTTCAGCTTTGGTCTTTCTTTTTCGAACTCAGTGGTTAACTGCGGCTCCGTATACATGATGTATGGCTTGAGGTTGTTTTATAAAACTACAAACAACTCAGATTCCTCAATAACTTATTGTACAGAAACTAAAGGAGGATTCTCGTTCGGCGGGGAGTTTGGGATGCTGCCTGCGAGGATTGGAGCGATGATGGTAGTGGATCATCCTCCTTTTTGGGGAGGATGATGGGCTACCGCTAGAGGTTTATCGATTATTTCACCAACTTAACGTTGATGGCATTCGCTCCTTTTGGAGTCATTTCTGTTTCGAAAGTGACTTTATTGTCTTCTTTGATAGGCTCCATTAAGCCTTTGGCATGGACAAAAACACTTTGTTGAGATTCCAGGTCTTTGATAAATCCGTATCCTTTAGATTCATTGAAGAACGTGACGATACCTGTTCTGGTAGGGTCTATAGGCTCGTTGGAATGTTTGGGAACTCCAATTTCTATATCGCCGGCTTTAGTGACTTTCTTTTTCTTTGGGTCGGGTGGGGTGGAAGTAAAATTGCCATCTTCGTCGATATACATCAGCATATCTTCCAGGCTTTGGCCTTTAGATGAGTTGGCTTTTCTTTCTTCTTTCTTTTCTTCTTTTTCCTTCCTCTTCTTTAACTTTTTCTTTTCTTTCTCTTTCTTGTTAAACGTTTCTTGCGATTTACCCATTATAAGTATTTTGGTTTTAGTTGAAATTACCTGAAACAACCCGAGCGGCGATTTTCGGCGTTTTGCAACTCGAATGTAGATCGCAGCGAAAGAAGAAGAGCCCGGGAAAGCAATCCAGCAACCACAGATGTGTGGCTTTTGCAAAGGTAGTGATAAAAGAAATGAACCCCGCCTAATTGGCAGGGTTTATCTATCGACTGAGGCAGGGGCTAGTTGCCTAATCCGATTTGAGTGTCCTGGCGGGGTTGATGGCAGTCAGCCGGAATACCTGTGTTAATACGACGAAGATGGAAATGATAAGGCAGCAAGCGGCAGAAATGGCCACCACTTTAACACTCAGATCGATGTGTAAAGGATAGTCAGAAAGCCAGTTGTCGGTAAACCAATATACTGCTGGCCCTGCGATGAGAACTGCCACAGCAAACAATTTGGCAAAGTCTGAAGATAGCAGATAGGTGAGCTGGAAAATCGAGGCGCCAAGAACTTTTCGAATACTTATTTCCTTGGTTCTGCTTTCAGCCAGGAAGATAATGAGACCAAATACTCCGCAGAGGGCAATGATGATAGCAACGGCCGTGAATGCACTTACTACCCGGAAAAATTGCTGCTCAGATGCGTAGGTCCTGGCGAAAGCATCGTCAACAAAGGCCATCTCGAAAGGATCGGTAGAAAATTCTTTCCAGGTAGTTTCTAGCTGTTCCATAAGCGCAGGTAAATTTCCCGTTGTTATCCTCATCAGCACATTGTCGGGGCTTACCCTGTAACCCGGCCCGTAGACCATGTAGGCAACAGGTGCAACGGTGCTGTGAAGTGATGCATAGTGATGATCTTCAACTACGCCGATTATTTTCCTGTTTTTGCCGCCAATCTCCGCCACTTCATTGAGCGCTGATATTTTACCCATGAAATCCCTGGCTTTTTCATTGATGACCACTGACCTGCCTGAATCGGCCTCGAAGGGCAGCGTAAAAGTAGCGCCTTCTGTCAGTTGAAGGCCAACGACATCGAAATAGTCTTTGTCGACCCCCACAATGTCGATGCCCCTTTCTGTGTCAGGCTCGGCTCCCTGCCAGTAAAATCCCCAGGTGTTTTGCATTCTTGCAGGCAGGGGCTCTCCTGAGGTTGTCGCCTTGTAAACACCCGGGATATTTTTGAAAGATTCCTTGAGTACATCTATTCTTTGCTGCAACCCACGATCATTCACTGCCACGTTGATCAATTGCTTCTGGTCAAACCCAAGGTCGAACGTTTTCATGTACTGAAACTGGAGGTAAACAACAACACTGCCCGTTATAAGGAAAATGGTGATGCAGTATTGAATAGTGATCAAGACCTTTCTTGGCAGGCTGCTTGTTTTGCCTGAGCTATGCCCGCTGAGAGCAGCCACTGGCGAATATCTTGTGAGCACAAAAGCAGGGTAGAAGCCGGAAAGAGCGCCAATGGTTATTATCCCTACTACCGACCAGATGACTTCTCGGAACCCAAATACATAGACCGATAGCTGTAGACTCATCCAGCTATTAAGAAAGGGAAGTGCGAGAATAACCAGGCCGATGGCAAATGTCGATGCCACCAATGTGTAAAAAACCGATTCAACGAGGATCTGGGTAATCAAGTCCGCACGACCGGCGCCGATGGTTTTTCTTAACCCAATCTCTTTGGCTCTGGAGAGTGCTCGTGCCGTGGAAAGGTTTACGTAGTTAAGCACAGCGATGAGTAAGATGAAAAAACCTATGGTGGAGAAAATGATGATATTGCCAATGTCTCCGGCGAGCGCATTGCCGCCCATGTTTTTGCTATGAAGATAAACGTCTTGCATCGGCTGAAAATCCACCCCGAGTCTCTCCACCATGTCTTTGCCGAGGTATTTCTCAATAATAGCCGACGTCTGTTCCCTGATGCCGGAATGTGCTAAATCAGGAATGAGGGCATAAGTCTTCACCCAGCTAAACCCCCAATGAGAAGCCAGGGAGGCGTACATTTTCTCAGCAACGGCCATCGAACCGAGTCCCGAAAACTGGATGTGTGAGTGCTGCGGGGGATCAGCCACCACGCCCGTCACCTTCATGTTCAACTCTTCATTGCTGTCATAGATCTTCACCTTTACGACTTTATTTAGCGGGTTCTCCGCACCAAAAAGCTTTTGACTCAGACTTTGAGTAAGCACAAGTCCGCTGGGATCTGATAGAGCTGTTTTTGGGTCGCCATGAATCAATTTGAATGAGAAGAGGTCAAAGAAAGTTGAGTCTGTCCAATAGAAGTCTTCGACAAGAATTGGGTTGGTATCGCCAATTTTCACGGGATCGTCTCCCATACTACAGACTTTGATCCCCGGAAACTCAGTGCTAAGCACTCTGCCAAATTGAGAGGAGAGTGCGGCCGTGGAAGGGTCTATGGGGTCGGTTCTCAACACCCTGTAGAGGATGTCTTTCTTTTCATGAAACTGATCGTAACTGGTTTCATTCTTAACATATAAACCAATGTAGAAGACGGAAGCGATGCCGAAGAAGAGGCTGAGCAGGTTAACGGCTGTGAATACCCTGTGCCGCATCGAGCTACGGAAGGCAACTTTGAAATGATTGAGGAGCATAATGTTGATGTTTAGTCCTTTGAGTTTTTTTATCCGATAGAGCCTGACTGACCCCAGTACACCAAAAATGAAAAGCTGAGATGCTTTTTGTTTTCCATATTGGGCCAGGTTTCTATCGTAGAGCTCGCATAAGTCCCCTTCCAGCTCGTCGATGAAACGGGCCGAACAATACCAGCGCAGTAGCTTCACTACCCACTTTGGCGGGGTATTATTCATAATTGAGTTTCAAGTTGGGCAACAGACTCCAGAGCTTCTCTCTTTGCTCTTTCACTTCGGCTAAACTTCGCTGACCAGCCGTGGTTACTTTGTAGAGCCTTTTTTTTCTCCCGCCCCGCTCTTGTGTGGCCCCGCCAAAGTACGACTCGACAAAGCCTTTTTCTTCCAACCTGTAAAGAGCGGTGTGTACGGTGCTTACTGTCACCTTGCGATCAATATTCTTTTCAATTTCATCCATCACGGTGATGCCGTAAGCATCGCCATTTAAAATGGCCACCGTCAATAGAACGAGTTCCTCAAACTCACCCAGGTATGTTCCTTTCATATTTCAATCGTAAATGTCAATCAAATAAAATGATTAGATTCTTAAATGTCAATGAAATGGAGAAACTTTATTACAAGGGTGGGTGGAGGTTGCTTTTTGGGCGTTTTGAAGCGAAAGACTATCTCTCAGGTTCGATTGATGAGCACGAGCTGTTGTTTATCATGTTTTTGAACCAAATTAATGAATGACTTAAAGTCTTCATATTCACTTGGCGGATAACTACCTTTTTTCATCATGAAGGTTCTTATGAACGTCATCTCCCCATCGTTGTTTAACATTTTTCGTTCGTAGAAACCATATTTTGAATCGATTGCTACATCCTCCAATTGGCTTTCGCTAAAGTATATTTCTGGGAAAGTGACTTTTAGCGAGTCAGATTGGGTGTAAGGATATTTTATGTCGATGGGGTATTTTCTTTTAGTGTTGGGAAGCCTCAGACTGCTGAGGTTAGTGAATATGAATGGCGAAAAGAATAGTCGCTGACCATTGATTTTTGCAGGACCATTCATATCAAGAACGGCGGTAAGCTCGGCCGTGGGAACGACCTCGTCGCTAGGTTCTGACAAGGTCAAATCTGTAAGCGTAAAGGTTCCGAGGTTATGGTAGTCGTAAAACCATTTTTGCTGCTCGCTTTTGGGGAGTATGACAGCCTCATCGAAGTAGTTATTTTCAATCTCCAAACCCTGATAAGTCCGTTTAAACTGTGCCCTGGTAACTCCAGTTTTGTCGACGGTAAGGTTAGCGATAGTTCTTTGGATGTTTTCGGCGGCGGTGTACCGTTTTGTGTGAATGAGCTTCCCGCCGTTTTCAGTAATCATTAGTGCATCCCGGTCGCTGGTGAACTTACCCATATACCCAAAGGGCGAAGTTTGAGAAGTACACTCAAGCCAGAGCGTATCAGTTTCAGAAGGCACCGTCAAAATTGCATGGTTAAAATATGCGTTTGGAAAATCCGTTATAATCTCCTGCGAATATTTCCCTCCTCGTATGATGGTGTAGTACGAAGCAATGCCAACACTTTCAAGCAGAGACTTCGTATAAAAAGATAGTGCTTTGCAGTCACCGTATCTGGAAGAATGAACGAAGCCGGATTCGAATGGCTGCCACCCACCAATGCCGAGCTGAATGCTAACATACCTCGTGTTTTTCTGAAGGTAATTGTAGATAGCTCTGGTTTTCTCCAAAGTGCTCTCGTGTTCAGCTGCAATTGATTTTACGGGTAGCAAATCTTGTTCGGTCAAAGTATTTCTACCCTTGTTCAATTGTTGAATCCACATTCCAAACTCTTTCCATGATTTCATGACGCCGGTGATGCCATCCATTTGGAATGTGTTAGGAGCAAGGTAAACAGAGGCGGAATATAGATCGGTATTAAGGGATAGGGCCTCGTACTCAAATGCTGGCCTGTTGTCAATTCGCCATTTGGCTATGTGGTGCCCTCCGGTAGATTCGAAAGTTGGGTCGCTGATATTAAAACTCTTGAATCTAAAAGGCTCTTCTAGAAAGCTCTCTACAGTAAGCGACGCCATTACTACGCTTTCTTTTTCATCTGCTTGGGGGCGCCAGTTCGGATAGAACATAGAGCCCTTGTAGAGTATAGTGTATTCAACCTCGATGAAATAAGGAAACCTGGTGTTTACGGCTTTGAAAATTTTTGCCCTTGCGTCAGAAGCCATGCTACTACCTCCTGCATTCCAGTCCTGAAAGTCTTTTAATGAGTATGATTCGAGTCTTTTTCCAGCGTTGTCATAGATGGTTACTTTGGCATTGCTCACTTGCGTAAACTTGTCGTAATACAACACTACATGATTTTTGTCATCTGCATGCTTATTCAAAATTGCAGCGGTGTACCTGGTTTTTAATTCGGAGTTATCAATCCGGTTGATGACAAAAGTCGTTTCTTCATTTAAAACAATTTCGTTTGCATTATGCTTTAGCGAATCAGGGACATATGCGAGTGACGGCTGTCCAATTGCTGTCCTCCAAAACGAAAAGACGACTGTTGAAAGTAAAAGAGCCTTCATAATTTCTTTAGAACAATAGCTTCGTTGTTTTTGTCAGCCATTAGTTGAAAAAACTGTTTGAGATGAGGGTACTCTTCTGCGCTAAAATCCTTTTGTTTCAGTTGCAGATTACTAACAATTGTAATATTGTTCCCTAGCCTGCTGGCAGAGTAGATAAACTGGCCACCATTGTTGCCTAGTTTTACGATTGAAGGTTGAGGAAGTTCGGGCTCATAACCTTCAGGGACTTCTACTGTTACAACAACTCTTTTGACAATGCTGTATTCCAGGTCTATAGGGGAGAACCTTGTCTCCCGCTTAAAAGGGTTTTCTGTAAATGCACCATGCAGAATTGGGTTGAGGTAGATGATATTTTCCCCATTGAAGTCCTGGCTTAGCTCCATTTTCATATTCACCAAATTGGAAGTGTTATCCTCATCATATTCAAAGTTCTCAAAACTCCATTCAGGAAAAGAGGCTGAAAGCTTGTCAGCATATGAGGTGTTGCCTTCCTTTTTGAACTCTGCATGCGAAAAAATGGCGGAATAGTCTTCATTCCTGACATCCAATAAGGATTTCATTTGATCATTTTCAAAACTGATTTTTGTAGTGACGATGGTGCTGTGTTGAGCGTTTGACTTCAAATCAACCCAACGGCTTCCATTCTGCGTTACCAATAAACCGTTACCATTGAGGCATCTCACTGGCAGTTTACCAAAGCTGTAGCCTGAAGTTGCGTCGGCAAAGTACATAGTATTGTCTATGATAACACCAGCAATAACATAGTTGAAATCGCTGTAACTGGGGTATATGGGGTGAACAGTTCCATGTCCTCGTGTGCTTAAAATAATGGGTTCTGCATTCAGCCCAGCTTCCTTCAGAACAGCTATGAGTGCCAGGTTAATATCTCCCACATTACCTTTTGCTTCGTTGTAAGCCTGCCTGCCCACTTTGTCACTTACAAATGAATAACTGTCATTCCATGAAAAGTGATTGGAAAGCCAGGCATACAACGTACTAGCTTTCTCTAAGTCGGATTTGCCAGACAGCTTTGATATTTCATCTTTGGCAAAGTTCCCTTTTTTTAAGGCCTGACCAAAGTCCTGCCTATCCCTTAATTCGGTTGCGAATTTTTCGTAAGTACCTGCTACATATTCCATAGGTTGATGCGGCATTTGAATAGACATTAGTTGAAATTCCAACCGACTGGGGATATCAGCCTTGTTGTTCATGAACGGCTCATCTTCGATCGGCAAAATATTTTTGGAAATCATAGTGGTAGTGGTACTTCTCGAAGGTAAAGTAGCTGTTCCTCTTTCGATTTTGCCTCCAGTGCCTTGAATTGAAGTCCATTGATAACTGAAGCTTTCATCGGTGTCTCTTTCTTCAATCTCGGTAGGGTGGTAGTAGCCAACCATGTTTTTTTGATACATGAAGAATTCTGGAATAGTAAAACGGAACTCGGAGTGAGCAACCGGAAGGTTCTTTTGAAAGTGCCATGTCTTTAGGTTTGATATATAGTCCGAAACGATGGAGTATTCGTATTCAACTATTGATCCTTCACGCACATCGGGCAATGCAAACGAAACCTTTACCCAGTAGTCGTTTATTCTGGTTTCAAATTTTTCTGAATTGGTTAGCTTACTCTTCGTGATCTCCTTTCCCTCAAGGTTATATGTGACGGCTTTTAAGGAAGTAATCTCTTCTTTATTCGAACCCACCGATGGTTCATATAATTCAAGGGAAATATTGGCAACGTCTTTATCGGTATTCTTAAAAATCTTTTTTCGGACCAACACCTTGATGTGGTATTGCCAGCCTTTTTGACTGCTGTATAGAAAATCTAATTCCCCGAATTCGCCTAAAATCATAGAGTTGGCTTCCGGAAAGAAATCGCATTTGTCTAACAAAAGCTCATCTTCAGTAACTTTACCGAACTTAAATGGAGCTTTTTGTGCAAATAAATGGCCGCTGGCCAATAAAATAAATAAACAAAGTAGAATTTTCGTTTTCATAGGTCAGGTGTTCAATTGGAGTGACTTGGTAATTGCTTACTCAAACAGAGTAGATGAAAGATATCAAAATATTGTGACTTAAAACAAAACTATTATCAACACTTTTCATGCAAAATATACAGCCAAGTCTATCAGATTGGAAACCATGAGCGTAATCGTTTGATATTATAACGTGGACAGCTTATTTTGAAGTGTTATTGAATGTTTTTAGAGCTGTATTTGAACTCTTTAGTATGAAAACAATATTGACCGTCTTTCTCTGTTATGGCTTTGCGGCGCAGGTACATGCCCAATCCCTCAAAGCCCTTGTTGGCGGCACACTCATCGACGGCTTTGGAGGCACCCCCATTCAAAACAGCGTGATTATTATAGAAGGCGAGAAGATCAAAGCGGTTGGAACGGTGGGCAGCCTCAGTATACCAGCTGGTGCCGAGGTCATCTCGACTGAAGGCATGAGTGTGCTGCCAGGCCTATGGGACATGCATGTGCATTTAATGATCAATGGACACTCGGATTATGCTTATTGGGACAAGACATACCCCCCATTATTTAAGGATGTCATTATGCCAGCCTCCGCTCACCAACTGCTAATGGCGGGTGTTACGAGTGCCAGAGACCTGGGAGGTCCGCTGGAAGAAAGCCTTGCAGTGCGGGATGCTATTAACAACGGAAAAATTCCTGGCCCCACCATGTATATGTCAGGCCCATTTTTGCAGCATGCGCCCTATCCCGGAACGGAGCAGTTTCGATGGGGGGTGAGCGGTGAGAAGGATGCCAGAGAGAAGGTGCAGAAGCTGGCCAAGGCAGGTGTGGACTGCATTAAGCTAATAGACCAGGATCAGATGACTTTTGCGGAAGTAAAGGCGATTGTAGATGAGGCCCACAAACATAAGTTGACTTTAGTAGCCCATTCGCACCGGCCGGAAGAGATAAGGATCGGCCTCAAAGCTGGTGTTGATTGCTTTGAGCACACCGGGCTCTCTTCAGCGCCTGAATATCCGGCCGATATTATGGTAGCACTTAAAGAACGAACCGCCAATATGAGCACCGGGCCGTTATTTTGGACGCCGACCATCGAAGGCCTTTGGAATTATGAGTACTTGCGTGACCACCCTGAAAAGCTTGATAACGACTCCTGGCACCTTGGTCTTCCCGATACGGTTATTGCTGACATCAAGGGATCGATTGAATACCCCGGTCGGCTTCCGTACTTTCAGTTGACGCCGATAAGAAAGCCAACTCTGGAGAAAAAGTTCAGACAATTGCAGGAAGCTGGGGTGGTGATGCTGGTGGGCACAGATAGCGGTATTCCCATGAAATTTCATAGCCAAAGCACCTGGAACGAGCTCGATATCTGGGTGAGGGAGTTGGGGGTTGATCCGCTGCTGGCAATCAAAGGAGCCACCTACTGGCCGTCGGTCATTATGGGGGTTGACAAGCAGGTGGGCACAGTGAGCGAAGGAAAGTACGCCGATATCATTGCCGTTAAAGGCGATGTGCTAAAGTATATCAACCTGCTTCAGGACGTTGACTTGGTAGTAAAGAAGGGGCAAAGGGTGAAGTAGCACGAATGATATAATCACTTTTGTTCATTGTCGACATTTCTCGGCCACTCACTTCCTTTTTAATTTTTCGTGCACTGTAGATTCACTATATTTCGATTCACAGATTGATTCGAGTGAATCTTAAGTTTTTTCTTGAACTACAAAACCAAAAAAAGCATGAATACCATTAAAGGCCCTGCCATTTTTCTGGCGCAGTTCATGGGCGATACAGCGCCTTTCAACAACCTGGAAAGCATTTGCAAATGGGCAGCCAAGCTCGGCTACAAGGGCGTTCAGATTCCCACCTGGGATCCTCGCTGCATTGACCTTAAAAAATGTGCGGAGAGCAAAACTTATGCTGACGAGTTAAAAGGGAAGGTAAAAGCCTGTGGAGTTGAAATTACCGAGCTTTCAACACATTTACAGGGCCAGCTTGTGGCTGTGCACCCTGCTTATGATATTATGTTTGACGGGTTTGCTCCGGCTGAATACCATGGAAACCCAAAGGCAAGACAGGAGTGGGCAGTGCAGCAAGTGAAGTGGGCAGCCAAAGCTTCACAAAACCTGAGAATCAACGTTCACGCTACATTTTCGGGAGCCCTTGCCTGGCCTTATTTATACCCATGGCCTCAGCGTCCGGCTGGCCTGGTAGAGGCGGCTTTCAAGGAACTGGCCGACAGATGGAAACCTATTTTGAACTACTTTGACGAGTGTGGCGTAGACGTTTGTTACGAAATTCACCCAGGAGAAGATCTTCACGACGGGGTAACGTATGAGATGTTTCTGGAAGCCACTGGCAATCACTCCAGAGCTAATTTGCTCTACGACCCAAGCCATTTTGTGCTGCAGCACCTGGACTATATCCAATACATCGATTTTTATCACGAGCGCATCAAGATGTTCCATGTGAAGGACGCTGAGTTTAACCCAACAGGAAAGCAGGGTGTATACAGCGGGTTCCAGTCATGGATCAACCGAGCCGGCAGGTTCCGTTCACTGGGCGACGGGCAGGTAGACTTCAGCTCTATTTTCACTAAACTTTCGCAGTACGGCTTCGACGGTTGGGCGGTGATGGAATGGGAGTGCTGTATCAAAAGCCCTGAGCAGGGAGCAGAAGAGGGGGCGCCTTTCATTCAGAGCCATATCATCAGAGTAACTGAAAAGGCGTTTGATGATTTTGCCTCATCTGGCATGGACGACGAGACCAATAAAAAGATACTTGGTATCAAGTAGTCTATGACGTTACTACCAGTAACCTCCATCGGTTTTTAAAGATCATTTGCAAGGGATGCTAAGACATTCCTTGCATTTTTTTGTTTATAAAGTAGCGTACAGATCTATTGGGGGCTGTGACATTAATCTGACTAAGCTGATGAATAAATAACCATGGGAGATTTTACAGAAGTCCATTCAGGTGGAAGAAGGAAATTTATTCAAACATCAGGCTTGGCCCTGGCGGGGTTGGCGTTGCTTCCCAGCTGCTCGCCATCTGGCCCGGGTAGAAGATACGGGCTACAGTTGTATACGCTAAGAGAACAGTTGTCGGCAGATTTGGAGGGCACGCTCAAGGCGGTGGCAAAAATAGGCTACAAAGACCTTGAGATTTTCGGTTATGCTGATGGTAAAGTCTTTGGAGTAAATCCTTCGGAGTTGAGGAAGATGGTGGAAGACCTTGGGATGAAACTGGTGAGTGGCCATTACCTGACAGGTAAATTTAATGCTCCCTGGCAAGGCACGTTATCGAACGGGTGGGAAAAGGCAGTGGAAGATGCCAATGTTATGGGGCTTAAGTACATGGTCAACGCATTTCTGTTTCCCGAAGAGAGACAGTCAATTGATGACTATAAGAAGTTGACGGACTTGCTGAACGTTTCAGCCAAAGTGGCAAAAAATGCAGGCATCCAATTTGGCTACCATAATCATGATTTTGAATTTCTGGAACTGGAAGGCCAGCTTCCTATGTATGTCATTATGGATGGAACGGACGACGACCTGGTTGTTGCGGAGTTGGATTTATACTGGGCAACGAGAGTGGGCTACAGTCCTATTCATTTCTTTAAAAAATACCCAAAAAGAACGGCCTTGTGGCACGTAAAGGATATGACTGGCTCCGATGATAAAGAATTTACCGAAGTGGGTAACGGCGTGATAGACTTTAAAGCAATTTTCGAGAAGTCTATGTTGTCAGGAATGAAATACTTTTTTGTAGAGCAGGATGTGTGTCAGCGGCCTCCTGTCGAAAGTATAGGAATAAGCTACAAAAATTTAATGAAGTGGGGGATTTGAAAATTTTAAGCAAGACGATGAAGGGTTGGCTTGGGATAGCAATATTGGTAATGAGTGTCAGCACGGCTGTTTCCGCAAGGCAGCTGACTCAAACTGTTAGAGGAACGGTTGTAGACAACACAACAAAAGAGCCACTGGTAGGTGCTTCGGTAGCGCTTCTTCCTTTGGCGAGTGGTGTGGGCACGTCAACAAATGAGTGGGGCGAGTTTGAGATAAATGACGTGCCAGTCGGTCGGCAGTCCATACAAATTACCTACACAGGGTATAAGTCGGACATTGTGAGAGAACTACTGGTGGTGTCGGGAAAGCAGAATGTGGTGCATGTGGCATTGGAACAGTCGCCCCTGGAATTGGAAGAGGTGAAGGTATCTGCAGCATCGGATATCCAGGAGTTTGAGCGAATGGGCAAGGTTGACATCACGGCCGAGCAGTTTCAACGCATTGCTGCCAACTACCTCGATCCGGCCAGGGTGGTAATGAGCAGTCCCTCTGTGGCCAACACCAACGACCAAAACAATGCGGTTTCTGTGCGTGGTAACTCACCCATTGCCAACACCTGGAGGTTGGAGGGCGTAGAGATTGTAAACCCCAATCACCTGGCCAATGCCGGAACAATAAGTGATCGCCCGACCCAAAATGGTGGTGGTGTGAACGTGCTGAGTACACAAATGCTCGACAAATCTTCTTTCTTGATGGGGTATATGCCGGCAGGATACGGCAATGCCATTGGCGGTATTTTTGACATGAACCTGCGCAGAGGGAACAACCAACAGCGGGAGTATACTGCTCAGGCAAGTCTTATAGGTCTCGATTTCGCCGCAGAGGGGCCGTTTAAAAAGGGTGGCTCAGCGTCCTACCTGGTCAATTATCGTTATTCATTCACTGGCGTTCTTGCTTTAATGGGAGTCGACTTTGGAGGAGAAACGATCAAATTTCAAGACCTTTCGTTCAATGTATCACTGCCTGAAACCCCGCTTGGAAAGGTGACTTTTTTTGGCGTGAATGGGTGGAACAGCAATGAGTTTAAGGGGCCCGACGACCCGACGGAGTGGAGGGAAGAAAAGGACCTTTCCGATATCGATTATATGTCCTCTATCTATGCATATGGTATTACGCAGGAGGCCGCACTTGGAAGCAAAAGCAGTTGGAGGAATGTTTTCGTGTATTCTTCGACTGTTGCAGATAGAAATCAGGCAACAAACGCTGCCATCCTTAATTCAAATAACACAACAATATTCAATAATGATGTCGAATCAGTATCTAAGCTGTCTTTCTCGTCAAGTGTATCGAACCGGTGGGGAGATGAGTTTACAACCACTGCTGGTATAAAAGGAACTTCTTACTTTTGGAGCGTTAAGCATAAAGATTGGGTTGATTCCACTGACCCTGATTGGAGTGATATACAGCCTCAGAATTTTAGTTTTGATGTTGATGGATTGCTACTGCAGCCCTTTGTGAATGGTAACTTTGCACTGGGACAACGTGTTGGACTTGATGTTGGCCTTAATTCATCGTGGTTTGGATACACTAACGAATTTTTGTTGGAACCAAGAACAAACCTCAATTTAAAGCTGGGCGCCGCTTCTCTACTTTCTTTGCGAAGCGGCCTTTATAGTCAGGTGTTGTCGCCTTACGCCTATCACACCACAGGTGAGTTTTGGAATCCGAATACACCGGCACCGTCCGAAGTTGACCTGACAAATACAGGGTTGAGATTTGTGAAATCATGGTCGAGTGAAATAGGTTGGCAGCAGACAATTGGCAAGGCGTTAAAACTGTCGTTGGGAGGTTTCTATCAATACCTGTACGATATACCAAATGCTTACTACGAAAGCAATGGTTCACCTTACTACTTCAACTACATGAACTATGACGGTGACGACTATCTGGGTGTCTTGTATTCAGGCGGAAAAGGCCGAACCTACGGAGTGACTGCGGAAGCTAAGCAGGCAATTGTAAACGGGTTCTACATCTGGGCTGGTGGCACCCTGTACAGATCGGAATATCAGGATCAAAACCGAGATTACCTCCCTTCTAAGTTCGATGGCAGGTATAACTTCAATGCAACTTTGGGGAAAGAATTTCATAAGAAAAAGTCTGAACAGGTCGAAAAGCTCTTTGGTGTCAATTCAAGAATTTTCTATCAGGGTGGCTTTCGTCAGCAGCCGCTTTACACCTTTTGGAGCGAGTATGATGTGAAGCTAAAGGACTATCTAAGATTAGATCTTAGGATTCAGTGGACAAAATTCAAAGAGAAGTACACAAGAATGTTTGCAATAGACATCCAAAATGTACTCAATGCGCAGAACTCTTCTTACTACTATTTTGATGCTGTTGCTGGGAAAGAAGTACTCAAGACCCAGCTTGGAATGATACCAGTATTAGTTTACCGAATAGATTTTTGATCATGACAAAGAAAGTAATTCACGGAATTCTTGCTGCGCTGTTTGTGCTATTCACCTATGTGCAGTTCAACGACCCTGACCCTGAGAGGTGGGTAACATTGTACGGCATGGTAGCCGGATTGAGCCTGTTGCATGGTTTTTGGAAGCCATTGCCGTATGTGACCGTAGCACTGATGGGACTATGCCTGATATGGGCGCTTACGCTTATCCCTGGCATGCTTGAATGGTTTGCTGCCGATGATAAATCGGAAATGCTGGGGCACATGATGGACGATAAGCCCTATATAGAGCAAACCAGGGAGCTGGGTGGTTTGTTAATTGCCTCAGCCGCCTTGTTCTACCTTTGGTGGAGCTCAAGGCCTAAAAAGGAAGAACAAGCCTGATTGCACCAACTCACCAGCCTGATTTCACAATGTAGGGAGCTATGCGGTGCTTGTTCTTTTCAAAGAGGTAGTGCATAACGCCGTCTTTCAGTCCCACATCCGGGACTATGATGTATCGGGCGTGGGCTGCCTTCATCGCTCCCAGGTAGATTTCAGAGGCGGGAATGATCACATCGGCCCGGTCATGATTCAGCTGAAGCTTAAAAATGCGCTCTTCCAATGTAAGCTGCGATAGTCTTTCAATGACTTCCTGAGCCTTCTCATAACTCAGCTTCTTGCCTTTCTTAATGCCCGACAGCTCAAATATTTTGGAAATGTTTCCGCCAGTGCCAAGCGCCGTGATCTTTTGTGAATGGGTCTGGATTTTCTCCTCAATCCAGGCTTTCATTTCCTTCCACACTTCTGGTGAGTCTTTTTTGTCGAGCCGCCTGACACCTCCCAGACGGAACGACCTTGATGCTACTTTTTCTCTCTGCAAATAAACGTTCAGTTCTGTACTTCCTCCGCCCACATCGATGTGTAAAAAAGGAGCATCGGTAATGTGAATGTTGACTGCCCGATTGACCAGTTCTGCCTCTGTGTCTCCTTCAATAATGGTTATTTCCAGCCCTGTTTCTTCTTTTACTTTTTTCTTCAGTTCTTCACCATTACTTGCTTCTCTCATGGCCGATGTAGCGCAGGCCATATAATCGTCCACCTCATACAGGTCAATAAAAAGCTTGAAGGCTTTCATCAACTTAATAAACTTGAGGCTGGTTTTCTCACTTATTTGCCCTTGAGAAAAGACGTCGTGACCAAGACGCAATGGAAAGCGGATGTACTCAAGTTTTTTAAAGACCACATCATTGTCATATTCGATGACGTTAGTGACCTGCATTCTAATGGCATTGGAGCCAATATCTACGGCAGCTAGTTTCACGCTGCAAAATTAGAAGAATTACTATTAGGAAGCATTGCCGGGTTAAATTATACCTTCTCTGATGGCAAATTTAACCAAGCCAACTGTGGTAGTGTTCAGCTTGCGGCGGATGTTGTTTTTATGCTTTTCGACTGTCAGGTGGGAGATAAAAAGCTGAGTGGCAATTTCTTCCGCACTGTACTCCATAGCGATAAGGCGCACGATTTCAATTTCTCGTTTGCTTAGTAAAATGCCCTCTCTGTGACCAGATGGCACCTTTACAGTTTGTGCAGGAAAGTACTTTTTCCCGTTGGCAATCAGTGTCACAGCCTGCATGAAATCTTTTACGTCGGCAGTTTTCAAAATATAGCCATCAGATCCGGCCTCTATCATTCCCGCAATGTCTGCCGGGTCGTCCGACATGCTTAATGCAAGCACTTTAATTGAAGGGAAGTCCTTTTTGATGGATTCAGTCGCCTTTATACCGTCGATGGCAGGCATTTTTACATCCATTAGCACCAGGTCAGGTTGCAGTTCCTCAACCGCCTTCAGCACCTCTAGCCCATTTTTGCAAGTGGCAAGTACCTCGTAGCCGCCCTTTTCGGTCAGAAGAGAACTAATACTTTCTCTGAAAATTTCGTGGTCGTCGGCTATTACTATCCTCATCCTTTGTCTCATTCACTCCGATCACTAACCGTTCACCCGAGTGGGTTGTTTCGTGAGAAATGATTTCAAGTGATGAAGATTGCTGTATTTCTTCAACAACCAAAGAATAAATGGAAGATTCATTCGCTCTCTTACCAGAGATTGTGATCGAGAGTTGAAAGGGAGTTGTGGCCAGAACGAAGAGACTTGTTTGTTCGGCCATGCTGTGACTACTATTTCTTACCAACGAGTGAACACTTGTTAGCAGTAAAAGACTGTCTTTAAGTGATAAATTACATTGCCCTTTTATGATGGTTAGTTCTATGTTTCTATTGTTCTTGAGATTAAACTGAGCCACGTACAGCGATAGGTGGTCGATGAATTTGCCGGTGATAAGCTCGCAAAGATTTGTTTCGATAGGGGGTGCGGTTGTAGCTGGGGTCAGAATAGAGGAGAACTCAGTATTGGTTTCACGTTCTGTCAATCGATAAACGTCCTCGACGAAGTTTTTTTTGACTAGCACTACTTCGTGCCGCTCAGAGTTTGACGGGAGGCTTTTTTTAAAAAATTTGAGCTTTCTTCTTAGCCGTAAGCCGCTTATTAGCAGGTAAGTGTAGCCGCCAATCAGCAAACCGGACACAGCAATAATCACGAAATTCATACGTGTAATTTCTTGTCAATTACACGCTTTTGGCAAAGGAAATAAATACCCTAAAAAGGGTAATTTCAAAAATACTGATTGACAGCAACCGGCACTTCGATAAAATAAGTGCACCCACGCCCTTTTGAAGACTCTACAGTAAGTGTGGCATGCAGGGCCTCTGCCCGATCCCTGATGTTGTCGGTACCCATACCATTCGCTACCTGGTTGGGGTCAAACCCGATGCCGTCATCTTCCGTAGTGATGTGCATGATGTCAGTCTCCTGATGAATTTGAATACTTAATTCACCAGCCTTTGCATGCTTCAGACAGTTGCTAATAATTTCTTGCAGCATCCTGAACAGATGCGTTTCTGCTTCTGGGTTCAACATGTATTCATCCCGGTCACAATAGAAGCTTAGCTTTAAGTTTGTGCTTTCTTCTACCTGGCGGCTCATGTCCCTGAGCGCTTCTACTAAACCGTATTTCTGAAGAGCTCCGGCCATCAAATTGTGAGAGATCTTCCGAACCTCATCAGCCGACTTTTCTGCGAGCATCACAGCTCGATTATTGGCCGAGCTGCCTTTTGTTTCGCTTTGCAAGCTGATTTTAAGGGCCGCTAGCATGCCACCCAGGCCATCGTGAAGCTCTCTTGCCATTCGCTTCCGTTCTTCTTCCTGGCCCTTTAGTAGTGACTCTATTCGGGTGATTTCAGATTCCTTCAGCAGCTGTTTGATTTTTTGATCGAACACAAGTTTTTCCTTTTCGGCCAGAAAAAGATCTGCCTGGTGTTTCTTTCGCTGGAGATAAAAGAAGCCAACACCCCAGCCAACGATGAAAATAACGCTAATGATGTAGATGATTCTCTCAGTCTCCGTTTGAGCTATTTTTTGTGCCTGGAGCTCATTGTCTTTGGCCAGCAGGGCTATTTCGTTGTCCTTCTTCTCCGATTCATATTTCTTCTCCAGTTCTTCGATCCTTTTTTTCGTCTCCTCGCTTCTCAAAGTGTCTTTTAAGGCTATCAGCCTGGTTTGGATATCCAGAGCAGCTTTGTAGTCTTTTCGGGACTGATAGTGATCGAACAATGTTTTAGCGGCCTCTTCCTCCAATACAGGGCTCACGTCTTTAGCCATATTGTACCCTTTCAGTATGTATTCTTCAGCTTCTGCACGGCCAAGAAGTGACAGTATGGAGCCAGTATTGTAGTAGGCCGATGGGATGCCGTATTTGTCGTTAGCTTCCAATTTGCTTTGCAGAGCCAATTCATGATAATGAAGTGCGCTATCCAGGTTGCCTAAATCACGGTACACGTTGCCAAGATTATTCTCCGACATTCCGATTTCCATTCGGTTTCCTAGTGTTTTTCTGATATCGAGAGATTTTTTGAAATAAAAAGCTGCGGAGTCGAAGTCTTTCCGCCGGGCTTTGTTGGTGCCGATGTTGTTGTACGCCATTGCCGTGCTTTGCTTGATGCCCATGGCTTCAGCCTCTTTGATCGCCTTGTGATACGAGGCTTCCGATCTGTCAAATTGCTCGAGCCTCGAATAAATCACTCCCATGTTGATGTAGGAAGACATCAGGCCCCTCCGGTCGTTCAGTTCTTCTTTTATTTTCACCGATTTCAGGTGATACACCACCGCCTCCTCATACTCGCCTTTTTGAGCCAGCACATTTCCAATATTCATAAAAGCGATGGCCTGAAGCGTAGCGGTGTCGGTAACATCGAGAGCCGTTTTGTAAAAGAACAGGGCCGAATCCAGCTCTCCAAGGTTTCTTTTGGCGTTGCCTATGCCGTTTATAGCGGAGGCATATTTGCTCGTTTCTCCGGCTTGAGAAAAATAGCTGGATGCCTTTTTGTAAGCGGAGATGGCAGCAGGAAAGTCCCCACTTTGCCTGTTCAGGTTACCGAGGTTCAGGTAGGCACCTCCAAGGCCGCTTAGGTCTTTTGTTTTTTGGTAGGCGAGAATCGTTTGTTCTATAAAATAGCCCGCCGAGTCTAATTTTCCCTGACTGTTATAATATACTGAGAGGTTGTTGAGCCCCTGTGCAACGCCTTTGTTCAATGATTCTTTTCCGGCTAAGTTGATTTGGAGTTGTGCATAAATTTTTGCCTCATCTGGCGAAAATTTGATGGTTTCGATAAAAAGGGAATTGTACAAGTCTGACTTAACTTCGGCGGAAGAGGCCTGTGATAGAGCTGCCTTTAAGGAATCAAGTGGCGTAAGGGTCTGGTTTTTAGCAGATAGTGAACTGGGTAGCGAAAATGAAATCGAAATAATTAAAATAATCAGTTGGCAGCGCATATAGTCAAAATTTAAGCTCAGTTTAAATATGCAAATATTTTTAGTTATGCCAATTGTGGTATATTTGCACCTCTTATCAAGAAAGACTGAGGGATGGGCCCTTTGAAGTCTTGGCAACCTTCCACCTCCCTGGGGAATAGGTGCCAACTCCCACTTGGAAAATGTAATGTGTAAGCATTATTTATCCGAGACAGATAAGCGTAATCCTACCTGCGGATACCTTTCCTGATAAGAGAATTAATGTGGCTGGTAAAATGTTCTATGCTCTCGCTGGAATATTTTGAACCCGAAACAAAAATACTTTTATGAACATAGAAGAGATACTAAAAGAAAGAATTCTTGTGCTTGACGGTGCCATGGGCACAATGATCCAGAGGTACAACCTGGAAGAAAAAGATTTCAAAAATGAGGCGCTTAAAGAACATCACATTCCTTTAAAAGGGAACAGTGACCTTCTGAATATCACCAGGCCAGACGTGATCAAGGCTATTCACAAAAAATACTTCGAAGCAGGAGCGGACATAGCCGAAACTAACACCTTTACCGGTACATCCATCGCCCAGGCTGACTATGCTTTGGAGCACCTGGTATATGACATCAACTTCCAGGGGGCAAGGCTTGCCAGGGAGGCTGCTGACGAAGCAACCGCTCTTGATCCCTCAAAACCAAGGTTCGTCGCTGGCTCCATAGGGCCAACCAACAGGACCGCCTCACTGTCTCCGGATGTAAACAACCCCGGTTACCGGGCCATCGATTTCGATGGACTGAAGGATGCATACAAAGAGCAACTGCGTGCATTGATGGACGGCGGCGTTGATATTATTCTCGTAGAAACAATTTTCGATACGCTGAATGCCAAGGCGGCGCTTTTTGCCATCGAAGATGTGTTTGAGGAAAGAGGTGTGAGGCTTCCTATTATGGTGTCCGGCACCATTACTGACGCCAGTGGTCGCACGCTGTCGGGGCAAACAACCGAAGCATTTTTAATTTCGATGGAGCATATGCCACTGATGAGTGTGGGCCTTAATTGCGCACTTGGAGCGTCTCAGCTAAGACCTTATCTGCAGATTATGTCAGAGAAGTCAAATTTCAATGTAAGTGCACACCCTAACGCCGGTTTGCCGAATGAGTTTGGCGAGTACGACCAGACGCCTGAGCAAATGGCTGCACAAATAGAGGAGTTTTTGAAGGAGGGCATGATCAACGTAATCGGCGGTTGCTGTGGCACCACACCAGATCACATCAAACTGATTGCAGAAACGGCAGCGAAGTATAAGCCAAGGAAGGTGGGCTCGCCATTGGCTGTTAGTAATTAGCTATTGGCTTCAAATTGTAGGAAAGATGAGAAATTTCAGAACCCTTGACATTTGGGTAGACTCCATGAACTTAGCTGAGAAAGTGTATTTATTAGCAGAGAAATTGCCAGGCTCCGAAAGATTTAACCTTTATAGTCAGATAACTCGATGTGCAGTATCTATTCCGTCCAACATAGCCGAGGGGTGTAGTCGCAAGAGCCAACTGGATTTTGCTAGATTTCTTGAAATATCGCTTGGTTCTTCCTTCGAGCTTGAGACTCAACTGCTTTTAATCTTTAGACTGAAATTGCTTACAGGAGAATTCGATATTGACTCTTTGTTCAAAAGCCTTTCTACACTCCAAAGGAGAATCAACAGCCTAATTACAAAGATAAAAGGGGAGTAATATTAAAAATTTACAAAGAAGAAAAAGATAAAAACGTGTCAATATTTAATAGCCAACAGCCAACAGCTAATACCCCTCGCCCCCTCAAGCTCAGTGGACTAGAGCCCCTCATTATTAATAAGGATACAAACTTTGTAAATATTGGCGAGCGTACCAACGTAACTGGTAGTAAGAAATTCGCAAGATTGATCCTGGAGGGTAACTACGAAGAGGCCGTGAGCATAGCCTTGGAGCAAGTGCAAAATGGTGCGCAAATTGTCGACATCAACATGGATGAAGGCATGCTTGATGGGGAGAAGGCCATGGTGACCTTTATCAACCTGCTGGCCGCCGAGCCGGAGATTGCCAGAGTGCCCTTCATGATCGACTCGTCTAAGTGGCACATCATCGAAGCCGGGTTAAAATGCTTGCAAGGCAAGGGTATTGTTAACTCCATCAGCTTGAAAGCCGGTGAGGAAGAGTTTCTTGAGCAGGCAAAGAAGGTGAAACGGTATGGTGCCGCCGTGGTGATAATGGCTTTTGATGAGGATGGTCAGGCCGACTCCTACGAGCGCCGCATCGAAATTTGCGAGCGGTGTTACCGCCTTTTGGTCGATAAAATTAATTTTCCGCCTGAAGATATCATTTTCGACCCCAATGTGTTTCCTGTCGCTACCGGCATGGACGAGCACAACAACAATTCCCTCGATTTTTTCAGAGCAACCAAATGGATCAAAGAGAACCTTCCTCATGCGAGAGTGAGCGGTGGTATTAGTAACGTATCCTTCTCATTCAGGGGCAATGACCCCGTAAGGGAGGCCATGCACACGGTCTTTCTGTACTACGGTATCAAACACGGTCTGGACATGGGCATTGTGAATGCAGGCCAAATAGAGGTGTACGACGAGATACAGAAAGACCTTCTGGAAAGAGTGGAGGACGTAATCCTCAATCGGCGACCCGACGCCACGGAACGGTTGCTCGAATTTGCTGAGACTGTAAAGTCTAAAGGCAAGGTAAAGGTGGTCGACGATGCATGGCGCAAAGGAAGTGTAGAAGAAAGGCTGAGCCATGCGCTGGTCAAAGGCATTGTGGAATTTGTAATTGAGGACACGGAAGAGGCCAGAATAAAATACGAAAGTCCTTTGAAGGTGATTGAGGGCCCGTTGATGGCAGGCATGAACATAGTTGGTGACTTGTTCGGCGAAGGTAAGATGTTTCTGCCTCAGGTGGTGAAGAGTGCCCGGGTGATGAAAAAATCAGTCGCCCACCTCATTCCTTTTATGGAAGAAGAGAAAAGAAGAACCGGAAATACCTCCTCCAACGCAAAAATACTTCTTGCAACGGTGAAGGGCGACGTTCATGACATCGGTAAAAACATCGTTGGTGTGGTGCTGGCGTGTAACAACTTTGATATCGTCGACCTGGGTGTGATGGTGCCAGCAGAGAAAATCCTGGAAGCTGCCGTGCGTGAAAAGGCCGCTGTGATCGGTCTCAGCGGATTGATCACGCCCTCACTCGACGAAATGGTGCATGTAGCCAAAGAGATGGAAAGGCTGGGGATGAAAACTCCTTTGCTGATTGGAGGTGCCACCACCTCACGCATTCACACAGCGGTAAAAATAGCCCCGAATTATTCTGGTCCGGTGGTTCACGTGCTCGATGCATCTAAGAGTGTGCCCGTTGCCAGTGAATTGATCAGTCCTGATACCAGAGAGGCCTTTGCTGCCAGGATTCGCAATGAATACGATGAAGCCAGAATAGACCATGCTGGCAAGCAAAAAGAGAAAAACTACATTTCAATAGCCGAAGCAAGAACGAAAAAGGCACCCGTCAATTGGGACGATTTTGCGCCGAAGAAGCCAAATGTACTGGGCGTTAGTGTGTTCAATAATTATTCACTGGAAGAGATAAGGCCCTATATCGACTGGACACCATTTTTCTCTACCTGGATGTTGAAGGGAAAGTATCCGGCTATTTTTGACAATGAAGTAGTAGGTGAGGAGGCCAGAAAGCTTTACAACGATGCCAACGCCATGCTAGATGAGATCATAGCCAGCCGCTCTCTCAAAGCCCATGGTATTGTTGGCTTGTTTCCAGCCTCTGCAGTTGATCATGAAGATGTAAGGATATTAGATGAGTCAGGAAAGGAACTTACCACGTTCCATTTTCTTCGCCAGCAGGGCAAAAAGGCGGCAACGGTGCCTAACCTGAGCCTGGCTGATTTTGTTGCACCGGCAGAAACCGGCAAGCAAGACTATATGGGTGGGTTCGCTGTTACAGCGGGCGACGGGCTCGATATTATTGTCAAAAAGTACGAAGCCGATCAGGATGACTACAATAGCATCATGGCCAAAGCCCTTGCTGATCGGTTAGCTGAGGCTTTCGCAGAATTGCTTCATGAGAAAGTAAGGAAGGAGCTGTGGGGCTACTCGCCAGATGAAAAGCTAGACACCGACCGCCTGATCAAAGAGGACTATGCTGGCATTCGTCCGGCACCAGGCTACCCGGCCTGTCCTGACCATACTGAAAAGAGGCTTTTGTTTGACCTGCTGGATGTAGAAAAGAAAACAGGCATCATCCTTACAGAGTCTTTTGCTATGTACCCGGCTGCGGCTGTAAGCGGCTTTTACTTCTCGCATCCTGATTCGAAGTATTTTGGTTTGGGTAAAGTAGAAAAGGATCAGGTAGAGGAATATGCCCAGCGCAAAGGTTTTTCTTTGGAAGACATGGAAAAATGGTTAGCGCCAAACCTCAATTACAATTTTTAATCAAAAACACTTCAGTATAGTTCGAAGTGCTGCAATATTCGAAAAATGAAAGTAGTAGACCATATCAACAACGCTAAGAAAACCCTGTTCTCTTTCGAGATTTTGCCTCCGCTAAAAGGGCAGAGCATGCAGGCAATAATCGACACCATAGAGCCCTTGATGGAGTTTAAGCCCCCTTTTGTAGATGTAACTTATCACAGGGAGGAGTACATGTACAAAAAGCGTCAAGATGGACTTTTGGAGAAGGTGACGATCAGAAAAAGACCCGGCACTGTCGGCATTTGCGCTGCAATTATTAATAGGTTTAAAATTGACGCAGTTCCTCATATTATTTGTGGAGGTTTCAGTAAAGATGAAACTGAGGACGCACTTATTGACCTGGACTTTCTTGGGATCGATAATGTGTTAGTGCTAAGGGGCGACCCAATTAAGTCAGAGGGAGCTTTTGTAGCCGATCCCAATGGACACAAGTATGCGTCGGAACTGCTTGAGCAGGTCATCAATATGAACAATGGTCGCTATCTGCATGAGGAAACGGAAGGCAACCATACCAATTTTTGTATTGGGGTGGCAGGGTACCCTGAAAAACATTTCGAAGCACCAAACCTGTCGACGGACATTCGCCATCTGAAGCGAAAAGTAGAAATGGGAGCGCAGTATATTGTTACTCAAATGTTTTTTGACAACAACGAGTTTTTTGCTTTTGAGAAAAAGTGCAGAGAGGAGGGCATTACCGTGCCAATTATTCCTGGTCTCAAGCCGATTACCTCTGTCCGTCAAATGACTGCATTGCCGAGGTCGTTTTTCATCAACTTACCCAACGACCTGGTAAATGAGCTTGAAAAATGCAAAGACAATAAAGCCGCTAAAACTGTTGGTATTGAATGGTGTATTAATCAGTCCAAGGAACTGATGGCTGGGGGAGTGCCGGTGCTGCACTACTACACCATGAGCCGTGCGGAGTCGGTGAAGGACATCGCTTCTGCCTTGTTTTAGGATAGGAGGAGAGTGTTGATATGGTTAGATTGCTACTGAAGAGCCTTTTCTGCAAGGTAGCAGAGGAAATAGCGAAGAAACCATGAAGATTATTGAATGCCCGAGGGATGCTATGCAAGGCTGGGAAAGCTTTATTCCCACGCAAAGCAAGGTTGACTACATCAATCAATTACTGAAGGTAGGCTTTGATACGATAGATTTTGGGAGTTTTGTTTCTCCCAAAGCTATTCCGCAAATGAGGGATACTGCAGAAGTGCTTTCACAACTTGACCTTTCCGAATCCTCGACCAAGTTATTGGCCATCGTTGCCAACCTGAGAGGTGCCGAGGAGGCTTGCCTGCATAAGGAAATTAGCTACCTGGGCTTTCCTCTTTCCCTCTCGGAAACCTTCCAACAGAAAAACACAAACAAGAGCATCACTGAGGCGCTGGCTATTGTTCAGGGGATTCAAAGCCTTTGTGTCAAACACAACAAAGTGTTGGTGGTCTACCTGTCTATGGGCTTTGGCAATCCTTATGGTGACCCTTACGAACCAGCTCTCGTAACTGAGTTTGTGAACAGACTCGATGCGATGAAAATTAAGATTATTTCCTTGTCAGACACTGTAGGTGTTTCTGCACCCGCCAATATTATAGCCTTATTTGAAGAGGTCATTCCAGCTTTTCCTCATATTGAGTTTGGCGCTCATTTACATTCAACAAAGGAATCGGCGTGGGAGAAGATAGAAGCTGTGTATCAGGCTGGGTGCAGAAGAATGGATGGAGCCATCAACGGTTATGGTGGTTGTCCCATGGCGGAGAACGATCTGGTGGGGAATATGGCTACGGAGCAAATTACTGCCTTTTGTAGTGATCGCTCTATCCAAACAGGGTTAAAGGATGATCAGTTTTTGAAATGCTTAAAATTGGCTTCGGTGGTTTTTGCCAACCGATAGTTTTACTGGCAGAATTTTAACCAGGCATCCTTCCCGCCCTTTGATCCAAGCTTTTCTGCCTCCAAAAAGTCCCGACAGGCAAGCTGAGGGTACTCAGTTTCAAGCAGGGCCATTCCCCTGAGGTAGAAGCCAGTGCCTCTGTCTTTGCTGGAGTATTTGAGAAATGAGTTGAAGTCAAGAACAGCAATATCGAAGTTTTTGAGCTGATAGTGACAATAGCCCCGGCCCATAAAGCAGTCAGAATAGTCGGGGTTGATTTCAAGGGCATGGGAGAAGTGCCTTAGGCCACTTTCATAGTCTTGTTTGCCAAATGTGCTGACCTCACCCAGGTAGTAGTAGGCGCTGTCCCAGTTTGGTTGTTTCATCAAAGCGTTGTAAAAAGCGCTGTCAGCCTCATCAAACTTAGATGAATTTTTAAGTGCAATGCCTTTTTTCAGGTAGAAGAAAGCACTGTCTGCAGCCGTTTCGGAATAGCGGAGCCCCTTGCTGATGTGTGGCAAAGAACCATTAAAGAACTTCAGTTTTTCGGAGGACAGAACGGTCGCCATCCTGGCGGTTTCCAGGTTTCGTACACCAACACTTCTGTAAGCAAAGTCAAGTTGTTTTAATGCAGCGAACCACTTCTTCTCTGCATAAAGCTCTTTTGCTTCGTTATAGTAATAAATGGACGCATACACCTGCATGGAAAGCGGAATGCAGATCACCAGCCCAATCAAAAGCACCATGAATAAGCTCACCATGATTTTTGTGCGCCGGGAGAAGACCACAGGTTCCGGCGGCTTCCGTGCCCGTGCCTTGTTCCTTTTAAAATAAGGGTCACGATCTCTTGGGGAACTGGATGAGGGTGGTGGTTTTGGTGGGCTGAATTGCTCGTATGTAAACGTAGCTCCAGTGCTTGTGAGTACCTGGTAAGCCTCCACTACTTGCTTAAACCTCTCCTCGGCATCTGGGTTCCCCGGGTTTTTGTCAGGGTGGTATTTGAGTGCCAATCTCCGGTAAGCAGCCTTTATTTGCACTTGCGTGGCACCGTACTGAACACCTAAAACCTGATAATGGTCTGCCATTTTTACCCTGATTACCTGATAAGTTTAAATTGCTTTCCAGGGAGGGACTTCACAAAACCCTCAAACTCCAAATTTAGTAATTCGGAGGCTAATTGATGAATCGGTATTTGCGTGTTCCAGCTCAAAGTGTCCAAATGGATGCCATTGGGCTGTTTCTCCAGCGAATCCCATATTTTGGACGCCATTTCGCTCAGGGCTGGTGGCTTGGTGGCGGTCTTCTTTTTTGTGGACGAAGTAAGGTCCCAATTGAGCAGGGAAGCAAGACTTTCCGCTGATGTATAAATATGGGCTTTCTGTTGTTCTATAAGTTTATTGCATCCCTCTGAAAAACTATTGCCAAGGTTGCCGGGAATAGCGAGTACTTCCCTGTCGTAGGAATTGGCAATTTCCGCTGTGATGAGTGCACCCCCCCGGCTGGCAGCTTCTACTACTATCACGGCCTCGGCCAGGCCGGCAATGATCCTGTTTCGTGCCGGAAAGAAGGAAGCTTCAGGCTTGGTGCCAGGCGCATATTCTGTCACCAATCCCCCTTTTTCGAGCATTTTGAGTGCTGTGTGTTTATGAACCGAGGGATAAATGACGTCGGTGCCAGAGGCCATTACGCCAAACGTGGGAAGGCCATTGTCAAGCGCTGCCCTGTGAGCTTCTATGTCGATGCCGTAGGCGAGGCCACTTACGATAAGTGGATTGTATGGAATAAGCGACTGAATAATTTCACGGGTAACTTCCCTGCCATAATCGGTGGCGCTTCTTGTGCCAACAATAGCCACTGCCTTCGCCGTGTCCAACGTTCCATCCCCTTTTTTGAAAATTATCAGAGGAGCATCGTAGATGTGTTTTAGTCGTTCAGGATAGGCTTCATCCGTAAAGAATATGGCTTCGGTATCTTGCTTTCCGCAGCGCTCCAGCACTTTCTCGGCCTCCTTTAAAAAGTCAGCCTGAATCAGTGCTTCAGCGGTTTTTTCTCCAATACCGTTGATCTTCTTAAGTTTCCCTTTCGGTGTTTTAAAAATAGAAGAGGCTGATCCCAGATGACTGATGAGCATGCGTGCCATGCGGGGCCCAACTCCCGGAACCAATTGGAGGGCTAACTGATATAACTTTTCTTCTGTCAATCTTTCTGTTCTAACTCGCCTCTTAATTTAACGAGGAAAGACCTGACATTCTTCAATCCATCAATCATTTCCAGAGTATCCTTTGCTTTTTTGGCATTTGTCTTTAAAAAATCACGTGCTCCCTGCAGGGTATAGCCTTTTTCTTTTACCAGGTGGTAGATAAGTTTTACGTTTTCCAGGTCTTCTTTGGTAAACTGTCTGTTTCCCTTTCGGTTTTTCTTGGGTTTGATGATGTCAAATTCTGTCTCCCAAAACCGAATAAGGGAAGTGGCTACATCCATCATGTCAGCTACCTCGCCGATGGTGTAGTATTTTTTCTCGATCTCTTTTTCTTTGTATGGCACGTTAATTATTGATTTTAAAAGTGATCAAACCATCATCTAAAATTTCCAATGCTGTATCAGGAAAGTCCTGTAAGGTTAGCTCTTTTATTTTACGAAGCACTTTCTGATTATCGTCGACAAGCGGCCCTCCAGACCCTAGCTGGTGAGTGGAGTAAATTTGGCCCTGAAGGAAATCACCTTGTCCATTTACCCATAGTTTTACGATGGGAGCGATACCATTAGGACCCTTAAGATTAAACCGGCGATAGGTACAAAAATTGCCCATACTGTAGGCTATAAATTTCCCCTCGTAAAGATCCACCGCCCTGGTTACATGGGGGCCGTGACCAAAGACGATGTCGGCACCGGCGTCAATAACCAACCGGGCAAATTCATATACATTACCTCTGTCCTCGCCCACAAATGATTCTCTTTTCCTGGTAACGTGCTGAAATTCTGGCCCCTCACCACCTGCATGAAACGAAACAATTACTATCTGACACATGGAGTCGAGGTGTTGAATGATCTCCCTGGCCCGGGCGTAGTCGTGAATACTGATGGTGCCTGTGTTTGGGGCAAAAGCCGCAAAGCCTATTTTGGTTTTTTTAGCTTCGAAGATCGTGTAGGGTGTAGACTGAGTGCCCGCCACAGCAATCCCCAGCCCAGTAAGTACTTCGATGGAGCTTTTTCGCCCCTCCGGGCCAAAATCACCAGCGTGGTTATTGGCCAGGCTCATTACATCGAAGCCAGCTTCTTTCAAATGAACTGCATAGTGTTCCGGCGTTTTGAAAAGATAGCAGAGCTTTGGGTTGTTACATTCTTTGGGGGTGCCTTCTTCGTCAATAAGCACTCCTTCGTAGTTGCCAAAAGTAATATCTGCGTCCTTTAAGATGTCGGCTACATCGCTCAGCAGCATACTGCCATTTGATGGTGGTAAGTATTCCTTCGAAGGGTATTCTGTCCCCAGCATAATGTCGCCAACGCCAATGACGGTCAATGTGTCGGGTACTACCTCAAACACCTCCAGGGCGACCTCTTCTCCTAATTTAATGAGCGTATCGCCTTCCATTGTAATATACACCGGAGCAGGCGGAGGGAGAGCAACAGTGTCTTTCACCACGGGGCTAGGGGTATTGCCGACAGTAGATGCCACCCTGCTGGTTTTGCAGGAAAAGGCAGCTAACGACAATAGTAGTATGAACCCTGATTGCTTGAACATGGTTTGGATGGTGTGGCACAAAAATAGAGTATCAAGGTGGAAGTGGCTTTTCAATTTACATGAAATTTATCCACAATTTATTGACACAAAAAAGGCAGCCTTCCAGGAAAGCTGCCTTCATGTTCAGATTCAACTCTTTTTATCCAAGTGATTGGTTTTCAACAGAAGCAAGTCTGAGTATTTCTTCATATTCTTCAGGCGTAACTCCCTGGAAGAAGTAGTGAACAGGGTCGGTGGCCTTGCCATTAATATGCACTTCATAATGCACGTGAGGAGCAGTAGACTTTCCGGTGCTTCCAACAAAACCGATCGTCTCACCTCTTTTGACCTTCTGACCTACTTTCACGTTTTGTAAGTCCATGTGGCCGTATAAGGTTTCGTAGCCAAAGCCATGGTCTATAACCACATACTTGCCGTATCCGCCAAAGTCATATCGCACAGATTTTACTACACCGTCTCCGGTGGCATAAATGGGTGTGCCTCTCTCCGCAGAAAAGTCAACACCTGCGTGCATTTTAGACGTTTTCAGGATGGGATCAATTCTTATTCCATAACCTGAAGCAAGGCGCTTTAACTCTTTGTTGGATATTGGCTGAATAGCAGGCGTGGCAGCCCAAAGTTCTTCTTTATTCTTAGCCAGCTTCATGATTTCATCAAACGACTTGGTTTGAATATACATCTGCTTCTTCAGCTTGTCGAGTTTTTTAAACGACTCTACAATCAATTCTTCTCGCTGAAGGTCAGACTCTATCATGTCCTTGTAACGGTTTGCCCCTCCAACTCCCGCTTCTCTTATCGACGACGGGATAGGCTCTGCTTCAAAAATAACACGGTAAATCTGATCGTCCCTATTTTGAAGTGAGGCGAGCATCTCCTGAGTGTCATTCATGTCCTTCTTGAGAAGCTCATAGTACATATTAAGCTCTTCATTCTCTTTCTTGAGAAGGGCTTCTTTGGGGGAGTCAAAATAGGTGTTGTAGCCCAAAAGAATGCCTATAGCCAAAATGAGGGAGACAGTAAAGAAGCCTAGAAGATTAAGGAAAATATCCCAGGAGCTGACCTTCACACGCTCATATTTGCATGTTTCGGTGTCGTAGTAATATTTTATCCTAGCCATAGGTTGACAGTTAGTCTTTTATTGTAACTTTGCTTCTATATAAGCGAATCTCATCGCTTTTACGGAAAATTCTGAATTCCGTTATAATTCAGGCGCAATATAAGAATTTTTAAACATATTCTGGATATTTCCCAACCTCCGGTAAGTTTGAAAGCAGCATAAACCCCTTTAGTTATTGATAAGTAAACTGTACAATTCTAAGATGCTACAGTTTATCAGACCGTTTTATTCAAATGACAGCAGCAGAGATAAGACAGAAGTTCCTTCAATTTTTTGAAAGCAAAGGCCATAAAATAGTGCCTTCCGCCCCCATGGTAGTTCAAAACGACCCTACATTGATGTTTACCAATGCGGGTATGAATCAGTTCAAAGACTACTTTCTTGGCAATAAGGAAGCGCAGGTAAAGCGAATAGCTGACACACAGAAATGTCTGAGAGTGTCAGGAAAACACAACGATCTTGAGGAAGTGGGGTTGGATACCTACCACCACACCATGTTCGAAATGCTTGGCAACTGGTCTTTTGGGGATTATTTCAAAAAAGATGCGATTAACTGGGCATGGGAGCTGCTCACGGAAGTGTATAAGCTGCCCAAGGACAGGTTGTATGCGACGGTGTTTGGTGGAGATGAATCAGAAAACTTAGAGAAAGACAATGAGGCATTTGACCTATGGAATGCTCATTTGCCTGCCGATAGGGTGCTGGATGGCTCGAAGAAAGACAATTTCTGGGAAATGGGTGATACAGGCCCTTGCGGCCCTTGTTCTGAATTACACATCGACTTAAGAGATGCCGCTGAAATAGCGAAGGTGCCTGGCAGAGAGATGGTTAACATGGGGCATCCTCAGGTGGTAGAAATCTGGAACCTTGTATTTATTCAGTTCAACAGGGTATCGGACGGAAGCCTTAAGTCGCTGCCAGCCAAGCATGTGGACACGGGCATGGGCTTCGAAAGGCTTGTGATGGCTTTGCAGGGCAAAAAGTCGAACTACGATACCGACGTCTTCCAGCCTATGATCGCTGTGCTGTCCGAAAAGGCAGGGGTGGCGTATGGCGACGATGAAAAGACGGATATTGCCATGAGGGTGATTTCCGATCACATCAGGGCTATTTCGTTCGCTATTGCTGACGGGCAGCTGCCTTCTAATGTAAAGGCTGGCTATGTGATAAGAAGAATTTTGAGACGTGCGGTGCGCTACGGATACACCTTCCTGAAGTTTAATGAGCCGTTTCTCCATACTTTGGTGCCGGTGCTTTCCGATCAGTTTGCTGGTGTGTTTCCGGAGCTGGTGGGTCAAAAGGACTTTATTGCCAAAGTAATTTTCGAGGAAGAAACATCTTTCCTGCGCACACTTGACAAGGGGCTCAAGCGGATCGAGGTGATTAAGCAGTCGCTGAAGGGGAATGAAATCAGCGGTGCTGTTGCTTTCGAGCTTTACGACACTTACGGATTTCCGCTTGACTTAACGGCATTGATCGCCAGAGAGAATGGATTGACGGTGGATGAAGCTGGTTTCCAAACGGAAATGCAGCAGCAGAAAGACCGTTCGAAGAAGTCGTCAAAAGTGTCGACTGGCGATTGGGTAGAGGTGAAGCAGGACGAAGAGCTTGGCTTTATTGGCTACGACAACCTGGAATCTACCGCCCAGGTAGTAAAATACAGAGAGATAGAAGACAAAGGAAATAAGTTGTTTCAACTTGTGCTTGACAACACACCGTTTTATGCCGAAAGTGGCGGACAGGTGGGTGACAAAGGACTGCTTACTTCTGGCGATCAGAAAATAAAGGTGCTGGACACGAAAAAGGAGAATGACCTGATCATTCACTTTGTATCCGAGCTACCCAAAGACCCATCATTGCCATTACAGGCAAAAGTCGATGGTTATAAGAGAACACTAACGGAGAATAACCACAGTGCAACTCACTTGCTGCATGCAGCACTCAGGCAGGTGCTTGGCACTCATGTGCAGCAGAAAGGATCTTTGGTTTCTCCCGACGTTCTTCGGTTCGACTTCTCTCATTTTGCAAAAATGACTGATGAAGAGATCAGAAAGGTGGAGGCCATTACCAACAGAAAAATAAGAGAAAACATAGCGCTGAATGAGCGCCGCAATGTGCCCATTGCCGAGGCTAAACAGTTAGGAGCCATGGCGCTGTTCGGAGAAAAGTACGGTGAGTTTGTGCGTGTCATTACTTTTGATCCACACTATTCGGTAGAATTGTGTGGAGGCACTCACGTGCGTGCCACTGGCCAGATCGGTTTTCTCAAAATCGTTTCTGAAAGCAGTGTGGCTGCTGGTGTGCGACGCATCGAGGCAGTGACGGCCGATAAGGCGGAGTCTCTCCTGATGGAGCAGGACATGCTGGTGAATGAGATGAAGGAATTGCTGAAGAATCCGAAAGACCTGGCCAAGGCTGTGGCGCAGCTACTGGAAGAGAAACAAAACCTCACAAAGGAGCTTGAAGGATATCGCTTAAAAGCGTCGCAGGGCGTGAAGCAGGACTTGCTTACGGACGTGAAGACAATTGATGGCATCAGCTTGCTGGTGGCGGAGGTGACTTTGCCTGATGCCGACAGTTTGAAAAAATTGGCTTATGAGCTCAGAAATGAGTTGAGCTCGCTGGCCATGGTGCTGGCAGCGAATATTGACGGCAAGCCTCAGGTAGCTGTGATGTTCGACGATTCGCTTGTGGAAAAATTTGGATTAAATGCCGGGCTCATCGTGCGTGACCTGGCCAGAGAAATACAAGGTGGTGGAGGCGGACAACCGTTTTTCGCTACTGCAGGAGGAAAAGACATTAACGGATTGCCCAAAGTGGTGGAAAAAGCAAATGATTTACTGGCAAAAGCGCTTAATTTGAGCTCGCTTGCTTAACCGAAGTGCATCTAATGAGTGATTTGAAGGACAAGAATAGCTTTGAGGCCGTTATTGGACTGGAAGTGCATGTGCAACTGCAGACTAAAAGCAAGGTGTTTTCACCGGATGCCAATAAGTTTGGTTCAGAACCCAATCAGCATATTCACGTGATTAGCCTGGGTCACCCTGGCAGCATGCCTAAGCTGAATAAAAAGGCACTGGAATACGCTATTGAAATGGGGCTCGCCTGCCACAGTGAAATTGGGCGATACAATTTCTTTGACAGAAAGAACTACTTCTACCCCGACCTTCCGAAGGGCTATCAGGTGACGCAGGACAAAACCCCGATCTGCAAAGGCGGCTATGTTGAAATTGGTTTTGATACCAACACGCCGAAAAAGATCATGCTTCATAAGATCCACATGGAGGAAGATGCGGGCAAATTGATGCACGTGGATGGCAAAGATATTTCGGCCGTGGACTACAACCGGGCTGGTGTGCCTTTGATTGAAATAGTGACTGATCCCATGATTACCTCATCGCAGGATGCCGGTGCCTTCCTTACTGAGATCAGGAAGATGGTGCGTTTCCTGGGTATTTCGGATGGTCATATGGAAGAAGGCTCACTGCGTTGCGATGCCAACGTGTCGATTCGTAAAAAGGGAGTGACCACGCTGGGCAACAAAGTAGAAGTGAAAAACCTCAACAGTATCAGGTACGTGCAGAAGGCGATTGAGGTAGAAATAGAAAGGCAGACCAACCTTACCTTACAAGGGAAAAAGATCATTTCAGAGACCAGGCTGTTTGATCCCGAAAAGAACCAGACTTACGGCATGCGGATGAAGGAGGAGCTGAACGACTACAGGTATTTCCCTGAGCCCGATCTGGCGCCCTTTGTTGTGGATGACACTATGCTGGAAGACATCCGCAAAAAGATGGCCAAGCTTCCCCGTCAGTACTACGACGACTTCACGCAAAAGTATGGCCTGCCAAGCTACGATGCCCTGGTGATCACCGAAAAGAGAGACTTTGCGCACCTGTTCGAAGAGGCCATTGCTTATACCACTTGCTATAAACAGGTAAGCAATTGGCTCATGGGGCCCATTAAGAGTTATCTGAAGGAAAATGGCACATCCCTGCGCAAGCTTTCGCTCACAGGTGCTATGCTGGCCGATCTGGTTAATCTGGTGGAAAAGGGAACGGTGAGCTACACTGTGGCCTGCCAGAATATCTTTCCAGAGGTGATAAAAACGGGCAAGGCACCTCACGACATTGCGCATGACATGAACCTGGTGCAGGAGTCGGACAGCGATGTGCTGATGCCTGTGATAAATGAAGTACTCGCCCAAAATGCCGATAAAGTGGCCATGTACAAAAGCGGTAAAAAGGGACTGCTAGGCATGTTTATGGGTGAGGTGATGAAAAAAACCAATGGAAAGGCTGATCCGAAACTAACTAACCAACTTTTGGTTGAATCATTGGCTTAGAAGTCTTGTTAGAGAAAAAAACAGAAAGATGATAAAGTATCTTGTCGTAGTATTAGCAGGAGTTTTACTTATTACCTCGTGTTCTGAGGGCACAAGTCAGGATGGGTTGAAGATTGCTGGAAAAGTAAAATTCCCACAAGAAACAGGCATCATTCAGCTAGAAATGCTGGGTCTCGAGGGAATTGACCCTATCGATACGCTCACATTGGCAGCCGACAGCACATTTGAGACCTACGTTCAAATCACTGAACCTTCCTTCCTCCGCATCAACTTCTATGGCAAGCAGGTAGTTCCTTTGGTGCTGGACAAAAGCGATGTTTATATAGAGGTGGAAGCTTATTCCCCTCAAGCTCCATTCACTGTGACTGGCTCAAAGGACACGGAATACTTCGAAGCCGCCGGCAAGCTCAATGCCAAGTTTCAGTCCGACGTGCAGATGATCAACAATGACTATAGCCAGGCCATGATGTCGGGTGATATTGAGACGGCTAATAAAATACGGGAGCAGTATATTGACATCGAAGCCAGCTTTAGTAAAAACATGAAAAAGCTAATCTGGTCGATGGATAACTCGGTGTCGGCCATATTTGCCTTGAATTACATGGACGCCGAGGCGCAGTTTCCTTTTTTCGATAGCCTGGCCACCAGGTTTCAGAATGGGCTGCCTGATTCCCGTTTTACCAAAGAGCTGGTGACCAGGGTGGACAATATGAGGGCGTTGGCCGTGGGGGCAATGGCTCCGGAAATTAACCTGCCAAATCCAGATGGCGAATCAATTGCGTTGTCATCGCTAAGAGGAAAATACGTGCTGGTGGACTTCTGGGCTGCCTGGTGCAAGCCCTGCCGTCAGGAAAATCCGAATGTGCTGGCTTCTTATAACAGGTACAAGGACAAGGGGTTTGAAATATTGGGTGTTTCTCTTGATCGAACCAGGGATGCCTGGCTCCAGGCAATAGAAGACGACGGCCTTACATGGAAGCATGTGTCGGATTTGAAATACTTTAATTCGGAAGCGGCCGCTACCTACCAAATCAATGCTATTCCTGCTACCTATTTGATTGGCCCTGATGGGAAGATCGTTGCCAAGAACCTTAGAGGAGAGTCATTGGAGAGGAAGCTTGAGGAGATTTTTGGATAGGGTTTTCGCTGATGGCGAAGTTCATGCTTTGCTTTCAAGGAACTCAAGCCGTCGGTTCATGATGGCCATTTCTTCCATTCTTAATTTTCTGTCTTCGTTCAAAGCATTCATGAACCGCTCGTTTTGAGCATCCAACTCTTGCTGCCTTTGCTTGCGTTCGTGCTCCAATTCGGACTTCCTGTTCTTTTCTTCCTTTTCCATCCTTAAAAGGACTTTATCCATCCGTTCCCCCTGGTCATCGAGTTTTCGTAAGATCCCATTGACTACCTTGTTATTTTCAACAGCGTAGTCTTTCAAAGCGTCAATATCAGCAGTAAGCTTATCAATGGCTTTCAAGGTATTGCTCAACTGCTCTTCTATTTGATTGACTCGCATGTTTAGTCTTTCGTTATCCATTCAGTATAAAAGTAAGTTTTTTTCTCATTTGTTTCAAAGAGACGTTTAGTGACATGCAAAGGCTTTTTTTGTCTGGCCGAGAATTCAAGACCGCCTCTTTTCTAACTCCCGAATCACATCACTGGCAATCCACTTGCTGGTCTTGTCATCTGTGGCCTGGAGTTTCCTTGCCAGTTCAATCACCTCGACAGTTAGATGAGGCCTTTTCTTCCCCACCTGCCTCATTGCCCAGCTTATTGCTTTCTTTATGAAATTCCGGGGGTCATCAGCTACCTCAATCGCTTTGTGAAGCATCAAGCGCAGCTCGTCGTCGGTTACGTTATTCTTTTGGTGCATGGTGGCTTCGGCTATTAGCACAATGCCTGCCCTTCGGGTGAACTCATGTTCGGAGGGGATCCATTCGGCTACTTTACTTTTCCAGAAGCGGGTATACACAAACAGGTTGCCGCAGCACTGGTCGCACACATCCCAGGAATACATGTCTGCCACCCATGCATCCATTTGTTCCGTAGTCATTTGTTTCGGGTCGCCGATCATACTGGCGAGCACTTTTGCTTCATGGATGTCGGTTTGCCAAAGCTGCATAGCAAGGCTGTGGTTCTTTTTGATGCTTTTGGCTATTTTGCGGAGCTCAGGTGTTTTGATGCCCAGCGCTTTTTCGGATGGGATGCCAAACCGCTCAACACCTTTCTTTATCCCGTCATTTGCCAGATATTTCAAACCACTAATAACACTTTCTACCGTCTCCATAAATTGATGTTACTGTTTCTGGTTAAACTTACTACTTTGGCAAAATAACCGTTATCAAACCAATGACTCGACCTACAAACTTAAATTTAGCACTGCTTTTTACCTTTTTAACAACGGCTGCACTCGCTCAACCCGACAGGTGGCAGCAGCGTGTAGAGTACACCATGGATATTGACATGGATGTATCTGCCCATCAGTTCAAGGGCAAGCAAAAGCTCGTCTATTACAACAACTCTCCTGACACGCTCACGAAAGTGTTTTATCACCTTTACTTCAATGCTTTTCAGCCGGGAAGTTCGATGGACGTTCGCTCCCGCACAATCGCCGACCCGGACAGGCGGGTAATGGATAGAATTTACCATTTGAAAGATGATCAGATCGGCTATCAGAAGATCAACGGCCTGAAGCAAGATGGAAAAGTGCTTTCGTATGCTGTAGAAGGCACCGTGCTGGAAGTGAACCTTGCCAAGCCCATTCTTCCAAAAAGCAAGGTGACTTTTGATATGGAGTTTGACGGGCAGGTGCCTTTGCAGATCCGCAGAAGTGGCTGGAATAACAGGGAAGGCGTGGAATACTCGATGGCTCAATGGTACCCTAAGATGGCCGAATATGACTACGAGGGCTGGCATGCCGATCCGTACGTAGGGAGAGAGTTCTATGCACCATGGGGCGATTTTAATGTGAACATCACGATTGATTCCGCCTACATGATTGGTGGCTCTGGCTACCTGCAGAACCCTGAGCAAATAGGTAAGGGCTATGCAAAACCTGGCACTGCGATCAAAAGACCGAAGGGTAACAAGTTGACCTGGCAGTTCAAAGCACAGAACGTGCACGACTTTATGTGGGCTGCCGACCCTGACTATCTGCACGATGTGGCTCAGGTGCCTGGTGGGCCAGCCTTGCATTTCTTTTATCAGGGCGATACGCTCGTTGAAAACTGGAAAGAATTACAAGGCATTGCTGCAAAGGCATTCGACTTTCTTAACAAGAACTTTGGCAAATACCCCTACGACAAATTTGCGGTGGTGCAGGGAGGTGACGGCGGCATGGAGTACCCAATGTCGACCTTGATCACAGGGCATCGATCAGTTCGCAGTTTGGTAGGCGTGACTGTACACGAGGCGCTGCACAGCTGGTACCAGGGCGTACTAGGCACCAACGAGTCGCTGTACCCCTGGATGGATGAAGGCTTTACCGACTACGCCACGCAAATCACCATGCACTACCTTTTCGATGGGCCAAACGGTGGCAATTACATCAATCCGCTGGAGGGCTCGTATCGTTCTTACTTCTCACTGGCAGAAAGTGGCCTGGAGGAGCCTATGTCGACACATTCCGACCATTACAATACCAACAGGGCTTATGGTTCTGCGGCTTACTCGAAGGGGGCTGTTTCGCAGCACCAGCTGAGCTATGTGATTGGTCATGAAACGTTTATGCGGGGCCTGCGGAGGTATTTTGATACCTGGAAGATGAAGCACCCCAATATGAATGACTATGTTCGGATTCAGGAAAAAAACTCCGGCCTGGAGCTGGATTGGTATTATGAGTACTTCGTGAATTCCACCAAGACGATTGACTATGGCATTAAGTCGGTGGAAGAGCAGGGAGAGCAAACAAATGTTACCCTGGAGCGGATTGAAAAAATGCCTATGCCGATTGAGCTGTATGTGGAATATGCCGATGGCAGCAAGGAGCTGTTTTATATTCCGTTGGATTTAATGAGGGGAGTGAAGGAACATGATGACCCGAGTATCCCACGTACGATTCTTACCGACTGGCCCTGGACGCATCCGTACTATACCTTCAGTATTCCAAAGAAGCCGAAGGACATCAGGTACATGGAGATAGATCCAACGCAGCGCATGGCCGACACTGACCGGACGAATCAGAGCTACCCCTGGCGCTCGGCTGTGGAGGCAGAAGGGGAGAAGGTTAATAAGTAGGACAATCGAGTGGCCGGTAATCAGTGTTCTATAGAAGGCGTTGCTGAAATTCCCGAATTTTCAAACTGATTAAATACCTGTGGCAATCTGCTTAGTAGGAACAACGCTTACTAAACAGATTGCCACTTTTACCAGGTATTGAGTCCGCCTAAGGGGCTACGGCGAATATGTAAAAAGCTGAGCCACCTTTTTCACCGGAAATTTCGTATATTAAAGAAGGAAGATTTCGCCATTCGTTCCTTTCTGTATCAAATAGCCCCTTTTCTTTACAGCGCAGCTTTGTCCTGCTTGCAGCGCAGCAAACATCTGACTGAAGCGCAGTAAAAATCAATTTGCTGCGCAGCAAATGCTCCGCACATAGCTATGTTGCACCTCCAGGATAGCCTTAATGAAGCTCCAATATAGCCACATCTAACCCTCAATGTAGCCACATTTACTTTCCAATGAAGCCTTTATGTGTTCTGGGGCTGCTTATGGCCAGCAAGTGATACAGGAAGGGTCTTCAATGGGCTGTTTAACTTGCATGAAATTCTATTATTTTCCAGGCATTTGGGTAGTATATTGAAGCCATCAAATAAAACGCTATGCTAAAAATACCATACTACGTGACTACTAAGGGCGAAGCAGGAAAAGCTGGTGGCGGGCAGTACAGGTTCTACCCGGCGTTGCTGCCCAGGCGCAAAGCCACTGAGGAAGATGTGATGACCCATATGGAAAGAGAGTACAATGTCCGTCGATCAACGGTGAAGCAGGTGATCATCGCCCTACAGGGAACGATTGTGGATATGCTGGAGACGCACAACCACATTGACCTCGGGGAGTTGGGTTTTGTGCGGCTGGAGATCAAATGCAGCGGGGAAGACGACCCGACCAAGGTCACCCGCCACCACATCAAAAAGCCCACACTGCATATTCGGTTAAGCGGCACTATGAAGCAAGCACTTAAATACTTTAGATTCGAAAAGGCCACCGCCTCTGAGCTGAAAAATGCCGGGGTGGCCAATGCCAAGAAGAAGTGAGGGAGCTTGGCTATTTCAAAACCAGCACAAGAGGGCCGTGCATCAGGTCTTTACCAGAAGGCTGGTGCTGACCACCGCCTGAAGACCAGGGGTTATGCACTGGCCCCTACACGGCTCCATGGGTCGAATGGTTTCGTCGTCATGTACTCCTGCCATTGGATGATCAACACTTTTTGGATAGTCCCACGCTCAATAATGGGCATAAACCCATAGTCGTATGAAAAGTAATAAGTGCCCGATTGGGTAGGGTAAATGGTGGTGAAAAGTTTGAAATCGAATTTCAGCTGGTCAAGAATGTCTTTTCTCACGGTGGCCTTGCCGGTTGGGCACAACGTATAAAGAATTTTTCTATTCCGGCGGATAAGCTTATTGGCTACCTGAATGTTTTTCTCCAGGGCTCCTTTATGACGGTTGTGGTAGGCATTTCGGCACTGGGCATCGCAAAATCGTTTGTCCCACCTGCCTACCAGTGCTTCTCCACAGTGCTGACAGTTATTACTTAACATAATAAGTGTTTTTATAAATACTTATAAACGTATATAAATGCTTATAAACATACTTAAGGTAGAAATATTCTCTCTATTTAGGTCTATGAAAACTGAACAAACTATCGTTTACAATCCTGCAGCCCAAGGCAGCACGCCACCTGCCCGGCTGGCCGATCCGGTGGTAAAGGAATACCAGGAGGCGTTAGCCCTGTTCAGACAAAAGCTGGTCATACGCCGGTACAGTGCATCGACGCTGAGCACGTATTTTTATATGTTTCGGGAGTTTTTAAAAGCCATGTACCCGATGCCGATCAGGCAGCTAAGGAAGGAAGACATACTTGCCTATCAGGCAATGCTGGTAAAAGAAAGAAATGTATCCTCTTCGTATCAGAACCAAAGCATCAATGCGATCAAGTTTTACTTTGAAAAAGTGATGGGCATGCCCACCGGGTATTATGACCTTGAGCGCCCCCTGAAAGAGCAGAAGCTACCGACTGTATTCAGCAAAAAAGAAGTGGCAGCTATTTTGAGTAATTGCCACAATATCAAGCATGAAGCAATCCTGACTCTTATTTACTCGGCTGGACTGAGAATTTCTGAAGCGATAGATATAGAAATCAAAGACGTTGATTCGGATAATATGAGGATCTGGATAAGGGGAGCCAAAGGCAAGAAGGACAGGCTCAGCGTGCTGTCGCCTAAAATGCTGGACTTGCTACGCAACTACTACCGGAAAGAAAGGCCAAAGCAATACCTTTTTGAAGGGCCTGCTCATGCGAAATACTCAGTGACCAGCATCAGGAATGTGTTTCACCGGGCCAAAAAGAAGGCGGGCGTAACAGCGCCCGGAACAGTGCACACACTGAGGCATTCATTTGCCACTCACCTGCTGGAAAATGGCACCAACCTCAGGTATATTCAGCAGCTACTTGGGCACGGCAGCAGCAAAACTACCGAGATTTACACCCACGTGTGCAACACCAACCTGACGAACATCAGTAGCCCGCTTGATTCGTTATAAAAATGGGATTAACTTAAATACGAAATAAAGACAATTGTGCTTGCACAGTTGTTAGCGGTCATTGCGCAGAGAGCTTACAACAAAAACAAAACATTAGTTAAAAAAATATGGAAAATTTAAAAAAGAAAGAGTTTCAAAATTCGCTTGACCTGACAAGTGACGAACTTGAAAGATATATTCCTGAATTACTTAAAGGGCTTTGGGAACTTGGCAGTTCTCCCGAATATATTATTGAACTCATTGCCAGAAATGACTTGGGGAAAAACAAGAGTATTATTGACCTTGGTTGTGGTAAAGGAGCTGTTTTAGTAAAACTAGCTCAACGTTTTGACATAAAGGCTATTGGCGTTGACATAGTTGCAGACTTCATTGAAGAAGCTAACATTTATGCAAAGGAATTTGCAGTTTCTGATATGGTAGAATTCAAAACAGAAAATATTTTAGAAACACTAAATACAACTACTAAACAAGACATTGTCATTTACGGGTATGACTCTGATCTTTTAGGAGATTTGGATAGTACATTAAAACAACTGAAGAATTGCGTCAAGGAAGATGGTTACATTTTACTTGAGTTTATGTTTGCAGAAAAATCGACCGAAGGGATGATAAACAACAAAGAAATGACAAACATTATAGAGCAAACAGGCTATCGTATATTGGACAGAATTGATTGGAACAAAGAAACCTTAAAACAGACTAATAGACAAAATACAGGCGTTATTCAAGAAAATGTGAAACGATTAATCTCTCTATATCCTGACAAGGAAGAAATTTTCAATGAATACTTGCAAAATCAGATTGACGAATGTGAAGAATTAGAAAATGACTATTTCTGCACGACACTTTTACTTAGACAATTAAACGACTAAAAAACAGAAAGAAGTATATATGTACAACTTTTCGTATTTTAAAGAGAAAGACAAACAAGCAATTTTGGACTTCATTGAAGAATATCCATTTGCATTTATGACAGGTAGTTTTGATTCGGGCAGACAAGTCGCAACCCAAATTCCTATCGTATTGGAAGAGCGAAATGGTGAGTTGTATTTACAAGGACACATTATGCGAAATACAGACCACCACAAAGCATTTATTGAAAATCCAAATTGCTTACTTGTATTTACAGGACCAAGTTGTTATGTAAGTGCATCTTGGTACAGTAATCCACAAATTGGCTCAACTTGGAATTATATGAGTGTACATATACAAGGTGAAGCAAAATTTATGACAAATGACGAATTGGTAAATTTCATGAAAAAACTAACCTTGAAATTTGAAAAAGGGAATACGCAATCTCAAACATTCTACGACAATCTGCCCGACCATTTTTTAAGTAAAATGATGCCTGCCATTGTTGGCCTTGAAATTAAAGCAGACAAACTTGAAAATGTATTTAAGTTGAGCCAAAACAGAGACGAAAAAAGTTATGACAACATCATATCAAAACTTAAAGAAATTGGCGGTTATAGTGATATGATAGCCAAGGAAATGACAAAAAGAAAAGCTGCACTTTTTCCAGAAGGTGTTGAATGGGACGGTTCAAAATTTGACTCGTAATAAACAACGAACCGCTAACAATGTATATAAAAAATAGGCGAAATAGTAATAAAATCAAGGGTTTTGGCTCTTATCAAACTGAGTGCTTAACTGAAAGTTTAGTGCTTCGAAATCGCCTACTTTTCATATACTAACCGTTAGAGTTCATATGCGAGACGGGACCACTTTCATACTTTTGATGCTGACGTTGTCTTGCCAGGCACCCAAGGCCGACGTCAGGGACGAACTTAATGGAATGTGGGTATACAACCCGGAATTTCTGGTGGGTGACACAGTCTCTTCAACGATCGAGGAAAACTTCGAGCCTCAGGCTGTAGTGGTGGACGAGTATCTTATTGCCACGGACTCAGGATACTATGAGCACCACTATGAAAACTCAAGACTTACCAATATTTCGAAGCGATCTGAACTGTGGATACAAGAGTTGATTTTCCAGACTGATTCTGCGGGAACAGTACTTTACTACGATCTTGACACGGCAGTTGACTACAAAGAACATCCCCGGATTTTTGCCTCAAACCTCTCATTTCAGATAGTGGCCACAGACGATGGCTTAATGTTAATTGCCAAGGACTTAAATTATCTGGACACTGCCAGCATTGTTGAGTTCAGCGGAGACAGGCTAGTTTTGCTTGACAAGCATGGCCACAAGGAAGCTATGACAAGATTGAAGGAACTCTAATTCAGGCGATTATGAGGCTATTAGCAATTATAGTGTGTTCATTAATATCAATTGGCTTGACTCAGGCTAGCGGACAAAATTTCAAAGTGCTGAAGTCAGATAACTGCTTTATCAATAATCAAAAACTAAAAAAAGGCGTTCAAATCAATGGTGGCCTTGTACAAATAAACGAGTCTGGCTATCTAAAGGTCCGACATTTTCAGAATTACGAGTATCAGTTTAGAGGACCTTGTCTGGTGAACCTAGACTCTCTTGATAATATACTTATCGACAGGACGCAAATGCTGATGAACACCTTTGGACATGACAGGGCTTATATATCTCGCTGCAAAGAACAGTCCTCTTTTAGTCTTGACAATCCACCAAGGATTGAAGCTACGGACACTACTCGGATTGATATTACCTGGGAATTCGAAGCAGAGAAATTCTTTATTCACTTAAGGAATGTTTATGATGAATATTTACTTGTTGAGGAATGTCAAGACAAAACCTACCAAATTGATTTTTCAAACTTTGTCAATCTCCCTGACCAAACACTGATATTTTTTGTCACCACCTCAGACGTTTGCCAACGTTCCAATTACGGCGGTGCAATAATCAAGGGATCACGAAAAATGGATTAGAACCAAGCAGTGTTTAAAGAACTCTAACACAACAGTAAAGTGAATGTGGGCTTCACTGGATGTCATAGGGAAGTTTGCTTGGATTGCCCGCCACAATTTATAATTTTAATATCGCCGTGGCTAAGTGCCAGTGGAAGCGGAGCTGCATCAAACTCCCACACTCACTTTACTGAGGCGTT
>NZ_JAVKCH010000049.1:0-7840 GCF_040222815.1 Imperialibacter sp.
CAGACTCAGACTTCATTAAAATTTCCCATCTGCGGAATAGGTCCAGAAATTTTAATAAATTCACACAACACGCACCTATCAAACCATGGCCCCCGCAGAGCAAGCGCTCAAGGCAAGGCCACAGTTGATAGCTGGACGTTATCTTCAATAGACCTTCAGAACGGAAAAATTGCTGAAAAAGGCTTTTTACTGGATTGGATTAGTTTGCAGTAGTCTGACCTTATCTGTTGGGTCTGCAATATTTATACTTTGGTGGGCAGCAAGGGCATTCTTTGCGATTGACTTATCGAGGCTTGGAGGATTTGGGCTGATGTGGATCATTATTTCAGTTCCACTAGCTTTAATTGGACTCGTTTGCAGTGGAATCGCTGCAGGTTATGACTCAAACAGTAAATGGTTTAAAGACGGTCTCCCTTTCATTATCTCATTTTCTAATATTCCTGCACTTTGGATAATTCTTACCCTTGAAACTAACATTGCCGAACGGACCTACTTTGAACTTCGAAATAGATCCGACAAGAACATCGACTGTGTGACTCTAGAATCAGTGTCATTTACCAAAGAATTGGGAAGCTTAAAGCCAGGAGCATCTCTAGTAAGCTACTATGTGCCGAGATATCTAGGCGGACAGAATGACCAAAGTATGCCGGCCGTTGAAGAAGTGAGGGTAGTCTTTCATACCAAGGCTGACAGTGTAACAAGGACAATGCCCTACGCCATGATGGGCTGGTGCGAACGGATCGCTGTAACAGATAGCTTGACCCTCCAACAATAAAAGAAGATAACACAAAGCTAAGACACCATGGGGTCTCTGCTGCAAGGAAATCGCAGTGGGGATTGCAGTCCCCGCCACTTTGTGTATTTTTATCATCGGCGTGGCTAAGTACGGACGGCGGCGGAATCTCTCAACAATCCCCACGTTGCTTAGCTGGGCGTTAGCCACAATTATAGAATCAAATGTTCAGTAATATCACCAACTCTTTAAGAGATAATCTTATTCAAAAGGCAACCAACCCATTTCTTGGAACATTTGCAATTGTTTGGATTGTTCGAAATTGGAAATTTGTGTATTCCCTCTTCTATTTCGATTCAACCTTCAAGCTGAATGATAGAATTAATGCCATTTCAGAATACTTTAAAGATTATGATTTTTGGAGCTTTCTCGTCACAGTATTATTAACACTACTCGTGATGCTTTTTACTTATGTGATGCTAAATGTATCTAGGTTAATTGTGAATTTCTTTGACAAAATTGTTTCACCACAGATTTACAAGATAACTGATAAATCTAGCATCGTTCTCAAATCGGACTATCAGAAACTAGAACAGCAGATTTCAACGCTTGAAGCCAAAGTGCAAGAGGAAAGAGAGTCAAGGCTAAAGGCTCAGAACGAAAATGAAGCTCTTGAAAAAAGAATTGCTGAACTATTATCACGAACCAACGAACCCGATCAGATCCAACCTCCAGTAAGTCAACAGCCAAAAAGAACAAAAACATTAGATGCAAAAAAGAAAGACAGCAAAGCGGAATTAATCTTTAACAAATTAAAAACTGAAAATAAACTGAAGGATTTCGAAGATATTGCCTCAGATATTTTAAACGGTGAAACTTTGCAAAAAGGAAGAGAAATCGTTCGGGAAAGTTCAAAAATTGGATTAATTGAGCCTGGAAACTATAGTGGCCCTCCAGATTGGTATAACTATAAACTAACACCTACGGGTAAAGAAATTCATGAAATCTTACTCATGGAACAATTAAAAAGTGGCTAACATATGCTATGAATGAATGGGGTTTCATCGGTCAGGAAATTTTCGTGGGGATTGGAAAGTCCGCCACTAGTTTTAAATTTAAATCAAGGCGTGGCTATGTGCGAGACGAGAGCTTAGTGCTATCTAATCCCCACTCATCATAGCCAGGCGTTATCTCTCATATCCTGCATGACGAAAAAAGAACTACTGAGCATTGCCATCAAGATTTTCGGGCTCTATTACTTTGTGAGCTTTGCCCAGCACATAACGGAATTCCTTTTCCTGGCATTTGGGGACAGCTTATTTGGAAATGGGCAACTTGACAGCTGGATAGTCTACTCGGGGATTTCCTTAACTGCTTTGACCGACCTGGCTTTTGCTTACTTCGCTACTTTCAAGACGGAACTGATAACTGACCGGATTTCTAAATCAGATACTGGGACGGTTGAACTGACTACCTCTAAAACAGACCTGATCGAAGTAACGCTAGCTATGATCGCTGTAGTGGCCATCGTGTTTGCAATTCCCGACATCCTCGCTGGAATCGTTGATAATATTTATTTTCACAACCACGACGAGAGTGTTTTCTGGACGCCTGCTACCAAGACGGTCACTTTCCGGTCAGTTTTCACACTGTTTGCTGGTATCTTTCTGCTGTTGAATTCAAGAAACTTTGCCAAGAGGATTGTCGGGCGAGGACAACTGGACGACAGACGAGACGAAGAAAAAGAGAGATAACACAGCGGTAAAAATGAATGTGGGCTTCACCAGTTATCATAGGTTAGTCGGCTTGGATTGTCCGCCACAAATTATAATTTTATCATCGGCGTGGCTAAGATGTAGTGGAAGCGGAGCTGCATAAAACTCCCACACTCACTTTACCGAGGCGTTAGCGAGCACTGCCAGAACGTAGAAACATGATCATAGGAAACAGAGAAACCATTTCTTTTGAACTTTCGGGCTTCACGGGCGGTCTGCTGAACGTCAACTTCTATCTCGGCAATAGACTGGTTACCGATGAACCAGCTCACGCACCAACCTATTCCTACTCATTTCAGAAGAACCTTGCACGACTGAGAATTGGGGACTTTAAAAATCAACGTCTCAACGGGCTAACACCTATTCAACTCGTTAGAACAATTGAAACTGAACGAAACTCAAATGAACCTCAGTTTTTTAAACACCTTCTTCAGATAGACGAAACCATTGACCAGTTTCAGATTTACCTTTTGGAGACGAACGGACTAACCTCTTTCACATGGTACAACTCGAACGAACGTGCCTTCAATTCAGAGGAAGACTATAACAAAATTTACTCAACTGAACTATCAACTTCTGAACTTACCTCAACTCTGGAACGGCTAAATTCTGAACTGGAGAAAGAGCTCGCTAACACAGGGCTATAGCGAATGGGGCTCTCAGTTGTGAAGAAACGGCTGCTGGCTTGGAATCTCCGCCACATAGTTTAATTTTATCATCGGCGTGGCTAAGTGTAAGTGGGCAGCGATGTGCATAATAGAACCCCACTCGCCATAGCCAGGCGTTATCCGCAAAGGCCTAGAGAACGGAACTGAAAAACGAAATTGAAATTCAATCCTCCAATAGCAACCCGAACGACAGAAGAGCTAGTTGCCATAGTGCAATTTCCAGATGACTGGAACGCTGAGGCTGTGAAGCAGGCGACTGCTGAGCTCACCAGCCGTGATGTAAAAAAGGACGAGCAGCTTCGGATCGCAAAACAACTTCAAAAGGAACTCAAAGAATTCAATGACCAGATAGATCTGGAACGAAGTCAAGAACGCTACAGCTATCTCGATATGTTTTTTATGGTACTCAAACTGCCAAAGACAATTCTGAGCGACTGGCGACTTAAGGCTGACGGGTTTCATACTAAGCATAAACAACGCCTTTATATCATTGGTCTTGGATGTAGCCTTTGGACGATCGCCGGGTTCTATTTGGCGGACGCAGTGAAGACCGAAAAGGTCGAATGGCAGAACGAGGTGAACAACCAAGACATCTACGAATGGGAAAGAGATTACTACTCGGATGAAGAGTTTGCCATCCGACGGAGGGAATCTATAGAGTCGGCAATTCAAACGGTCAAGGTCAATGACGCTCGTGGAATAGCTACCGTAGTTATTCTCGACTCGGATACAATGCAAACCTCAGAAATTGAGCTACTTCGAGACTTAGACCCTCTGACAATTCGGGACGTGGTTGTTGAGACGGATCCGCAGACTGCAGAATCCCAGCTGATTCGGGTAAAACTGGTGAAAAAAGCGGATAACACGAGGCTATAGCGAATGGGACCCTAGTCGGTAAACTGTCCACGATTGGCTTGGATTGTCCGCCACAAAGTATAATTTTATCATCGGCGTGGCTAAGTGCAGGTGGGCAGCAAAGTGCATAAAACAACCCCACTCGCCATAGCCGGTCGTTGTGAGCAATGATATGCAGTACTTGACAAGCAGAACGAAAAATCAGCTATTACTGGCGGTGGTAGTAATTCCATTACTTGGAAGTATTGGTATGGTGCTGCTGGACATTCAATATATTCACTGGCTGTCAATATCTGGATTAGTTGCCCTCCTTTGGCAGCTTGGAACAATTTTCAAGCTGAATGCACTGCTTAATAACGAATTCGACTTGACAATTACCAAAGTCATCGGAGCTACTTGGTCTGTACTGCTAATCATTAGTGTCTTCCGGTTCTTTCTTAATGACCTTGCTGAAGCTACTCTAGGATTAGATAGGGGTTGGTTTGTGATTTCAGTGATGACTATCAACTTGTCATACCTTTATATCAGCTACATGCTAACGAGGCTTTACATGCTCGCAACAACTGGACGTGACCCCAGCGGGCTAGAATTATTTCCGACGTACTTATATTTTCTGATTTACCCCATAGCGATTTGGAAATACCAAGACACTCTGCAAAGAACCGAAAAAGCTCACAACACAAAGCTAAGATATCATGGGGCCACAGCTGCAAGGAAATGACAGTGGGGATTGCAGTCCCCGCCACTTTGTGTATTTTTATTCATCGGCGTGGCTATTTGCGGAGGGCAGCGGTATCTCTTACCAATCCCCACGCTGCTTAGCTGGTCGTTGTAGCCCATAATCTTGCTAAAGGTGATACTCATAAACGCACAAGAAAAAGGCTCTCGTTTCAAGCCGCTCAGTAAATGGCTGAAGAGCGAGCATATAACCCCTCATCCTGATCAGGTCTCCACGATAAAAGCACTCACGACTTGCTTTCAGACTGCAAGTTCCAAAAAAGCCGATGGAAAAATTACTTCTCTACCAAAACCTGATGATCAAAAAAGATTTCGCCATACTTAACTTTCAAAAAGTAAGTCCCCGGTTCTAAGTCGTCAATCTCGAACGCAAGGTCTGCTTCCCCGGTATCATATTTGATGGTAAGTGACTTCTCCGTGTCCGACTTTTCGAACTCTCGTACTTTCATTCCATCACCATCAACCAAATAGACATAGTCCAACGAGTGTGATGTCTCTTCAGCATTAGAAAAAGTTAGTGTTAATTTATCTGACGATGGATTTGGGTAGTAAGAGTAGGGTTGATACCCACACGGGTACAAATAGAATGTGTAGGATGCGGAACTACAGCTACCCGAAGCAGTACCAACTACCCTAAGAAACCCAGTCAAACTCACACTGCAATTCGATCCGGAGGGAGTGATTGATCCGTTTGAAGCTAAGTAAGGTGGGTCTATGGCCCATGAGAATGAGGTAGTACTGCCTGATGGGTTTAATGCCAAAAAGCCACTACCACAAATGTAGTTCGAAGATTGTGCTGGCTGGCTATTTACTGTCGGGCTCAACGTAATTGAGTTTAGTGAGGCAACATTTTGAAAAAGGGGATTCGTTAGTGCGGTTTGTCTTAATAGATTTTGTTGCATGGGTGATAACCACGACATACAGGGTGGAATTGTGTATGACATTACATTCGTCATATTTGAAGTCGGGTTGCTCGAGATATCACAATTTGAATTTGGATAAAACTGGCAGGTAGTCGGATTGATACAATTCTGATCGAATACATTATCGACAGGGGTATCGCTAAGCCCATCATTATCTCCTGTCATTGTGTGGTTGAGTCCCAGGCAATGACCAATTTCATGCGCTACTACTCGGGAAAGTGCAATATCATATGAGGCCAACGGAAATCCGGATGGCTGAGCAGTTCTTATTCCGGAGACTACCAACTCTTTCGAGGGAATACCGTTCGCAAATCCACCCTGGAACTGGGTGTTTGGTGCACACACATAAATGTTAATGGCATTTGCTTGAGCATTTTTATCAGGCTGACCAAAAATTCCTGGAAAAGCAAGCTCAGGAGTAGCAGGATCAATATATTGTGGTTTTATCCAGGTTCGGTAGCCAACTAAATTGAAATAGATATTATACGGGTTGTAAACGGCATTTATATTTGCCATAATAGAAGTCCTTGTCGAGGTTGAGTAGCCGCCGCTGGCTGTTGCATCTCTTAAAAAATGGATGTAAACGTTGACTGTCATGGGGCATGAAGAGGAAGAACTATATGCTCCAATGGGTACCTGTAGTTCTGTTTTGGATACTGCCCCGGAATCGTCAGTTAAGCACATGCTTCCGCTTTTTTGTCCAAAGCACACATTATGTGAGACCCAAAGCAGAAGGAGTGTTAAGGTTAAGTTTTTCATAAAAGATTAGTTACATCTATTCTTGATCCCCACCGTTACCTTATACAAATGCAAAGAATCGGTGTTGTAGGCAACAAGATCGCTGAACGTTTTAGCGTAAATATTAACGTCTACTATTGTTAAAATAAGATTGCCGTAGATCGCAAACCTGGTGTGATGCAATGGGTCTAGGTCTTCGATTTCGCAGACCGGGAAATCAGGGGAGGTTATAGGGCGGTTCTCCAGGCATTTATAAAAACTGAAATAGGGAATATCTGCCTCACAATCAGGGCTGCTTAGAGACATATAGACCTTTGACTCCAAGTCACAGTATCCACATTGGTCTAAAGCACAAAGGTCACGGATATCATCAAACTTGAGGTAAACCTCATTGTTTTTGGTTAGTCTAACGCTATCGTTGAAACTGAGTGTAACCACCGTGTCTTTCTCTAGTCTGACAGATGTTAATTGGTTCTCACATAATGTATCTGGTCCTTGCTCTTTGTCGCATCCACAGAGAAAAGCTAAAACAAAAAAAGTAACAAAAGTAGGCTTCATGTTATTGAGTGCTGGTTATTTGCTAAGCAACAAAATTATTTACCAAAATACAATTTACTAGAAATAGTATTATTTCAGATAAAATAAGTTAATTGTTTTTATTTATCGTATTTAGAACACATACTGAACCTGATACATTAGATTGGATAGCACCTAAAAGTTCTCTCTTAAATTCAGTTTACCTGGGTGCCGCATGGAACAAAAGAACCTATGAAAGGCATGTCATTAACGAGTGTGCTCCTAGCTTTGTCAATACTTCTGATACTTCAATAGCGAGAGGCAATTGTAGCAGGCTAAAACAAGGCACACAAAACAGCCATATCATCTAGTGCCTTAGTCGATTTAAGGCCCAGACCTCTAAAGTAATTGTCCGAAGTTGGAAAAACTGTCCTGTCAAGCCGCTGGTCAAACAACTGAAGTGCAAGCGTACAGCTCCTCATCTCGATTAAACCGCCACTGCCACCACACCTTCTGTAAACGAACAGTCTGCAAGGCAATAGACAACTACAACCCAAGGACTGCTCTCCTTCTTAGGGCGCTGCCAGAAAATTGAAAGGGCCACAACACAGGCCTAAAAATGAATGTGGGCCTTGTCGGTTTTCTAGCATTCGCTGGCTTGGATTGTCCACCACAAAAGTTAATTTTATCATCGGCGTGGCTAAGTGGTGATGGATGCGGAGCTGCATAAAACTCCCCCACTCATTTTAGGCAGGCGTTGTGTGCAATACGCACCTTCATTACTTCACAACGCTTATTTTTCGCCAGGACGCTGCCAGAGTCGGCGGCACCACTCCATCAGAGAGGCAGGAGTGGCTATAGAAACTTGAGAGGAAGTCTTTGGACGGCTACACC
>NZ_JAVKCH010000050.1:0-2361 GCF_040222815.1 Imperialibacter sp.
CAGACTCAGACTTCATTAAAATTTCCCATCTGCGGAATAGGTCCAGAAATTTTAATAAATTCACACAACACGCACCTATCAAACCATGGCCCCCGCAGAGCAAGCGCTCAAGGCAAGGCCACAGTTGATAGCTGGACGTTACAGTGCATGATGACTACATGACTGAAGAAAAAAAGAAGTGGAGGAACCTCGCAAGAAAGGACAAAGTGAAGATCGTCTCGATTTTTGCTGCGATAATTTCCATTGGCTTAATTGGTATGGCCTACAAACAATTCATGAGATTCCAACCACAGGACTACACAATCGGAACGGTGACTAAAATTTGGAAGCCGATAAAGGGTGGGACAAAGGTTGCATACGTATATTTTGCAGACGGACAGGAGCAATATGGAAACGTCGATCTCTTTGGGTTTGAGCAAGTAGCCAAACCGGGACGACGATTTCTCGTGAGTTATCCTGAACAGTATGTTTGGGAAGGTGTAATGGATCTGTCGGTCGAAATGCCTGACAGCTTGCCGCTACCCGCAGACGGCTGGGATGAAAGGCCTCAGTTCTTAAAATAGGACGTTTGGAAAGCACTGTAACACAACAGTAAAGTGAATGTGGGCTTCATCGGAAGTCATTGGGAAGTTGGCTTGGATTGTCCGCCACAAATTATAATTTTATCATCGGCGTGGCTAAGATGTAGTGGAAGCGGAGCTGCATAAAACTCCCACACTCATTTTACCGAGGCGTTGTGAGGCAGTGTATGGACGCAGTAAAAATTCGATACCGACTCAAGAACCATCCAACCTCGATCAAGAAGATTGGCCGAACAATTGCCATGACAGGTATTGGACTGTTTCTACTGGGCGACCTGGTGATAAGCCCTGTCTTAGCGACAATTCCGCTTGAACTTTGGATCGTAGCTTTTGAGGATGTAATAACAAGAGCACTTGGAAATTTTTGGATGGTCGGATTGTTTGTGTTTTTTGGTGGGTTCTCCTTAGAGACCTTTAACTGGCGAACAGGAACCTTAAATCTTGACAATAAACTTAACGAAATTCGTATTTCAGGACTGTTTGCTTGCAAGGCAAAGCTTAGCCAACTAACAGCAGTAGAGGTCTTTAATCTCAGAGTTGGATTGAAAAGAAGTGTGCGATTTTTGTGGCCTGGTGAAAAGCTCACAGTCAAATTTTACGATGAGCCGACCTTAATACAGTTCATTGAACAGCTGACACCAAAGCTTAGTGAAAACACGAATCTTAACATCGGAGCATGGACAAACTGAAAGCCTCACAACACAAACCTATCATGCATGGGGGGCTCGGCGGTAAGGAAGCGGTAGCTCGCTTGGATTGTCCGCCACAAAGTATAAATTTATCAATTGAGTGGCTAAGTGCTAGCGGGGGCTGAACTGCATTAAAAACCCCCACGCACGATAGCTAGGCGTTATCTTCAATAGACTTGCAGGACGAAAAACTTGAAGAACAAAGCTTTTTACTGGACTGGATTGGTTTGCGGTAGTCTGACTCTATCTGTCGGTGTTGGAATATTTCTGCTATGGTGGGGCGCCAGGGCATTCTTCGCAGTTAGCCTAACTAAGCTTGAAGTGGCTGGGTTAAGCTGGATAGGAATCTCAGCTCCAATTGGGCTGATCGGACTAATAGCCAGTGCAATAGCTGCAGGTTCAGGAGAAAACAGACATTGGTTTAAGGACGCTCTTCCATTCTTAATTGTGCTTGCGAACATACCTGCGCTTTGGATTATTTTGGTCCTCCAATCCAATATTGATGAACGAATGTATTTCGAACTAAGAAATACCTCACGCTACATTATCGAAAATGTATCTCTCGAGTCGGCATCATTTTCAAATGAGCTGGGTCGCCTTAAGCCTGGCAGTACAATGGTGAATTTCTACGTTCCAAAATACCTGGAGGATTGGGATAGTATGCCCGTTGTGGAAGAAGTGACAGTTACCTTCAAAACGATAGATGGGTCAGTGGAAAGGACAATGCCCTATGCTTTGATGGGCTGGTGTCAAAGGATCGTCGTAACTGACAGCCTGACTTTAACGCAGTAAAAGAAGATAACACAAGACTAACAATGAATGGCGGCTTCATCTGTTTTCTGTCATTTGCGGGCTTGGAATCTCCGCCACAAAGTATAATTTTAGTCATCGGCGTGGCTAACTGCGAGTGGAGAGGGAAGTGCATAACATTCCGCCACTCATGTTAGTCGGGCGTTGTGTGCAATACGCACCTTCATTACTTCACAACGCTTATTTTTCGCCAGGACGCTGCCAGAGTCGGCGGCACCACTCCATCAGAGAGGCAGGAGTGGCTATAGAAACTTGAGAGGAAGTCTTTGGACGGCTACACC
>NZ_JAVKCH010000051.1:0-2318 GCF_040222815.1 Imperialibacter sp.
GTATCCGTCCGGTGAACCTGCCTATTAATTTTAAATCCCAGTATTTACTTTTTAGGTATCCAGTTTGGAGGCAGTAGTTCATGGAGCCGATTGACGGGATGCTCAGGTAACCTTTCCAGCACGTCCTTGAGGTAATCATAAGGATTGATATCCTGGAGTTTACAGCTACCCAGCAGGCTGTATACCATCGCTGCTTTTTTTGCACCGGAATGGCTGCCAGCAAACAAATAGTTTTTACGACCCAGGGCCACTGGTCTAATGCTATTCTCGATGAGGTTGTTATCTATTTCTAGCCTTCCATCATTGAGGTAAGTATAGATCTTGTTGTACCTGCCGATAAGGTAGTAGAAAGCCTTCCCGATTTTACTCTTAGGTAGTACTCCAGGATATTCATTGACCAGCCACTGACCCAGTGCATCCATAATGGGGACAGACTTTTCTTGTCTCAGCATGTAACGGTCTTCTGGTTGAAGACTTTGCTCCCTGGCTTCTCTCTCGACAGCATAGAGTTGCTGGATCAAAAGCAGTGCCTGCTCTGATCTTACCGGATCACTGTCTTTAGCGTGTTCAAAATAGCGGCGGGCATGCGCTAGGCATCCCACCAAGACAATATTTTCCCTGTCTTCAAATTGATCGTATGCCTGGTATCCGTCAGTTTGCAGGTAGCCCTGGTAGTTTTCCAGCAATTGCTTGGGTCCCTCTCTGTTTCTGCCCTTCTGGTAATCAAAAAGAACTAATTTTTCTTCCGGAGAATAGTATACCCAATGGTAGCCCTGATGTGTTTTTCCTGCAGCGGCGGCCGCCTTCTTCTGTCCATCCAATACCGGAATTGGCGTCTCGTCTACTTGCAGGTATGTAGCTTTTAGTGCCACGAACTTCAGGGCCAGGTAAAGAGGCTCAAGCAGATTACAGGCAGCCGGTAACCAGCCATTCAGAGTGCTAGATGGGATTTTCACACCCAATCTCTCATACCTCTGTGCCTGACGGTAAAAAGGAAGGTGGTAGACAAACTTATCTACCATGATTTGCGCTAGCAGTCCTGGGCCAGGTATGCCTTTATCGATAGGTCTTGCTGGCAGTTCTGCCATATGAAAACTCTCCTCAACACTTACATACCTAGGCCTGATATACCTGCGCACGAATAGACGGGCTGGCTCAAGGTCTAACTCCTCAGTGACTTCTTCACCGATTTTACGCATAGTAGAGATATCTTCTTCAGGCTCCAGCACTACATCTATACGAGGCAGATGATCCGGGAAGTTCTGACGAACAGCTTTCTTGCCTGCTTGCTTTGCTGCCCGCTGATAACTTACGGTCTGCTTGACCACAGCCTGTTCTTCATCAGCAGTTTCTGATCCCAGTTCCAGACTGAGTTGTGCATCATCTTTTTGGGCAGGTACAAAGCGCTCCCTTTTACTGCCGTAGATGAGTCGTTTGAGCTCAGCAATCTCTTCTTCAAGATAGGCTATGGAAGCTTTTAGCCTGCGATTCTCTTCAAGAAGAGCATCTTGGCTAAGTGCAGAATCAGGGCGATGAGAAGAAGCTGACATACCGAAATATATCGACAGAAACCCTTTTCACCAAGCCTGCATTATACTTTTTTCAATATTTTGGAGTAGCGTTTTCGTTGGTATTTTACCTCAACTTCTAGGCCTTCCAGCAGCAGAGATAGTTCGCAGTATGTAAGGCTGATGGAGTGATTCTGTGCCTTGGGCAGTCTGAAAGTTCCGGCCTCTAATCGCTTATAATATAGTATAAAACCACTGGGCTCCCAGACCAGCAACTTCATCCTGTCCAGCCTCTTTCCCAGGAAAATATATACATCCCCGGAACAAACATCCCTATCCATCTGCTGTTTTACAACACCGCTCAATCCGTCAAATGATTTACGCATATCTACAGTTTGGCTAAACAAAAAGAAACGCTGATGCTGGCTCAGGCCGAACATACCTTAAGCAATTGCTGAAGATAACTGACCGGTACCTGGTCTGCAAAGCGGATCACCACTCCAGTAGGCAAAACAATTTCCATGGATGTAGATGATACTGCTGCCGGTGTGTGTACTGGTATGAAGGATGGAGCAGCACCTTCTGACTGCTCAGAACGTTGAGCTTTCCTATACTTGCACACCCAATAGGATAAAACATGCTTGGACATGCTATGGATACTACTAAATTCTTCTTGTGTCTGCCCGCTTTGCAGCCAAGTTTCTACCAGAGGGAACATCTGGGATGCATTTTTCAATTCTGCCATATCTTTTTGCCCCTAAGCTATGGCTTACTCATGATTACAAAAAGGCTACTTCACCGGACGGATAC
>NZ_JAVKCH010000052.1:0-1904 GCF_040222815.1 Imperialibacter sp.
GAGCTAACGTCTGACTCGACAGCGCTGGTTAAAATCTACGACCAAATGGGAGGTGCTGGCTGGAGTAGTTCAGGGAACTGGAAGGTAAGCCAGGTGAGAGGCTGGGCAGGCGTAGCAGTAACAAATAGCCGGGTGAGCGCACTCAACCTTGCCTCTAATAATGTGACGGGCACCTTCCCAACGCTGACGGGCACCGAGTTGAATGCACTACAGCAGCTGGACCTGGCCAATAACCAGGTCACGCTGGTGCCCGACAACACTAACCTGGCAGCACTGTCAGTATTGGATCTGTCTTCCAATCAACTGGACTTTGGTTCCCTGGAGCAGTTTGCAGGGGTAACGACGTTTAGCTACTCACCGCAGGGCGATATTTTCGCAGCTACTGACCTGCTTCAGGAAAGAGGCGAGTCATTGACACTTGATCGCACCAGCCCTGGCGCATCGAACCTTTATCAATGGTATAAAAACGGAACCACCATCGATGGAGCCACCGCAGCGGCGTATACAATCGCCTTTCCCACATTTGCTGAAGAAGGGAGCTACACCGTCGAAGTACGCAATAGCTTGCTACCCAACCTTACGTTGAACACATTGCCTATTACACTTCGGGTAAGCTCATTGGAACGAGACAGGCTGGTACTGACCGAGCTTTATACCCTAACGGCTGGCGACAGCTGGACAAACAAAACCAATTGGAACACGGCTGACATCACTAGCTGGTTTGGCATCACAGTAGAGAACGACCGTGTTACAGGTATTACCCTTCCGTCGAACAACCTTGCTGGTGATGTACCCGCTGGTCTGGGCGACATGAGGAGACTTACAGTGATTGATTTGAATGACAATGAGATAAGCAGCTTGCCAGCGCTAACCAACATCATACAGCTCAACACCCTTGACGTTAGAAACAACCGGCTTCAGTTTGACGACCTTGAGCCTAACATAGGCATAGCGAGTATGACCTATGCACCTCAGAAGCTTACCGGCCAGGCCAGAGACGAAAAGATAGCAGTGAACACAGAAGTAACAGTAGAGGTGCCAGTTGGTGGGACGGCTAATAGCTACCAGTGGTATCGCAATGGATCATCGATAGCCGCAGGAACCAGCAGCACCTATCAGCTAGGGCCAATAAGGTATGAGAACATGGGAAGCTATGAGCTGGAGATAACCAATAGCAAAGTAGCTGGCCTCAGCTTGCGAAGCGAAGTACAAAGAGTTCTTGCCACTGCCGCCATTACAGGCACGACAACAGACCTGAACGAATTAAGAGTTAGCGGCGTAACAGGCGCATTGTTAGGAGTAAAAGAAGGAGCTTATGATACGACAGGTTTATACACCAGCAGCGATAATGGCGTGTTTACAATCAACAGTGTGATATTGGGAGACTATCTTTTGTACGGAGAGCAGGACAAACAAGTATACATCCCGAGCTACTACCGGAGCACGATCGACTGGGTGTTTGCCGACCTGATCCAACTAAGAGACAATAGTGGAGACCTGGCGTTAACGCTGGTTAACGTACCGAGGGAGTTGACCCCGGCGGATGGAGACAACACGTTCAAAGGTCTTTTTGAATCGGACTTTGGGGACACTGGGGGCAGGGTTCTTGACCGCAGCCGAGTGCAGGGAGCCGGGGTGAGTGTGAGCCGTTCCCGGTTCAGAGCGAAAGACAACGAAGATGAGTATGAACTGATCGCCTATGTTCAAACCGATGAAACGGGTCAGTTTGAGATGAACAACCTGCCCGACGGGGACTATCGTGTCAACATACAGTATCCGGGCATCCCGATGGATCCGACCTCATTTGTGGACTTCCAGTTGGGGGGCGGCACAGGTGTTGAGCAGAACAGCATCCGTATCAATGCGTTGGCTACTCCTACCAGCATTGTGGTGACCAAGGTGGA
>NZ_JAVKCH010000053.1:0-192756 GCF_040222815.1 Imperialibacter sp.
TGATGTATCCGGTACTTACAAGATAGAGCTAACTGCCTACAGTGCAACTGGCAACAAGTCTGTGGTAGTAGAGGATGTTGTCGTTGGTGCGCAACAGTCGCCTGACATCACTTTCAGTTATGCTGATATCTGCCTTTCCTCCCCCACCACCTTCACCTCCACCAATAGCAGTGGCGACATCACCACCTACTCCTGGGACTTTGATGGCGATGGGATAGAAGACTCCACCGATCCCGATCCTACCTTTCAATACTCTTCAGCCGGAGAATATGAGGTGACACTGACAGTCCAAAACGACGGCGGCTGTTCTAACTCCGCTAGGCAAACCATCGGCATTTACGACATCAGCGAGCCTGATTTTAGCTTTACCTACAAAGGGGGCCTTTGCAGCAATAACACACTTTCTTTCAAAGACCTAACCCCTAATCTCCCTCCCGACAGCCTCGTCACCTTGACGTGGGATTTTAATGGTGAGGCCACCATCCTGGGAAAGGACACCACCTATGCATTTGCCACCGCTGGAGAAAAAATCATTACACTAACCGTTGGCATACCGGGCTGCGAAGCATCGGTGAGTAAAACAATAAACCTATTAGAGGGGCCGGTAGTGGGATTTACCGTAGGCAGCAATTGCATTAACCCTACAACACAATTCAACAACACTTCTATTGGCGAAGGTATCACCGGATACTTGTGGAATTTTGGCAACGGCTACACTAGCTCAGTGGAAAACCCTGAAACATTCTTTGAAACCATCGGCGACTATCAGGTGAGCCTCACTGTGAACAATGACTTAGGCTGCGAAACCACACTTACAGAGAAAGTGGCAATAAGTGCGATACCTGTGCCTGATTTCAAACATGATCTTGCTTGCAGCGGCGCAGCGGTGCAGTTCACTGACCAAAGCACTGCGGAAAATGCCAATATCACAGAATGGAGCTGGGATTTTGCTGGGCTTGGCACGTCCAATGAACGAAATCCGATATTTGAATTCCCAACTGCAGGAAAATATACTGTTACGCTGTCTGTTAGTTCGAACTACGGGTGTTCCGAAATACTTACCAGAGAAATTGATGTGCTGCCATCACCAACTGTCGCATTTTTAGTCAACACTGGTTGCGAGGGACAGGCCACAACATTTGTTGACCAGTCCACCAGCGACGCCGACAATCCAATTGTTGACCGCTTGTGGAGTATCAATAATCAGTTCTATAGCGCCCCAACCGTCAATGAGGTTTTCAAAAATCCTGGAAGCTACGACGTTACGCTACAGATAACAACGAAAAACCTTTGCACCATTTCATTGACAAAAACCTTGCAGGTCAATGAATTACCATCAATTGACTTTGGATTCACTTCAGCTTGTGTCAACGAACTAACGGAGTTCAACGACTTAAGCACCAGTCCTGATGACCCCATTATTAGTAGGAAATGGGATTTCGCTGGCCAGGCCTCTGCAAACGGCCCCAAGGCCTACTACCAGTTCAAACAAGCAGGGAACTATAACGTGAGCTTGTTCCTAAAGACTGAGAAAGGGTGTGAAATATCCATCAGCAAGAATGTGACAATTAATAACTCACCTGTGGCAGCCTTCAGTCATTCATTGTCTGTAGGTCAACTGCCGGTGACAGTTAATTTCACGAATGAATCAAATGGAGCGACGGCTTATTCCTGGTTCGTCGGTGACGGTGTCGCCTCTGTTAGCAACGAGCAGGACATCAGTAGGGTGTTTGATAAAGAGGGCGACTATTTGGTAAGCCTCGTCGCATTTAACGAGTTTGGATGCTCAGATACTACAACTAGCGTGGTCACTGTTGCTCTCCCAAAAATAGACCTTCAACTTCGGTCGGTTAACTACACCGACACAGAAGGGAAGCTTAGATTTATTTTGAATATCGCCAATCGAGGCAGTATAGCGCAGACGAACTTTCCCATCGAAATAGTAGTTGATGACCGGGTCACCATTTCAGAAAAATACAGTGGAACCGTGGCGCCGGGCAAGTCAGTTTCTCATTCTTTACAATTTGAGTTGGTGATTGCCAACAACCCTGTGGAAAAGGTATGCATTAAGCTTGTGCCCATTCTAAAGGATGGAGAGTTTGAATTTTCACCGCAGGACAATTCAAATTGCCTTTCATTTACTGAAGGGTTTCTTGTGAACAACCCATACCCTAACCCCGTGGATGACCGCCTTACATTTGGGCTGATTCTCCCGGAAACGGGTGATGCCGAAGTTACCGTGTTAAGCATGACGGGTCAGCCGATGTTTTCCGAAAAGTATTATGCTCTTAAGGCCGGCCTAACGTCGTTGTCACTTCAAATGGCTCACTTTAACAAGGGAATCTACCTACTTAGAGTGCAAAGCAAGGGAAACGAAGCAGTCAGGAGAGTTGTGAAAAGGTAAAGCACGGATTCTTTTTCCCTCCATAGTGGTATTCACCCTTTCAGTAGTTTAAGAAATATTATTTGGAATAGGTCAAATTGACAGAAGTTCCTTTTGGTGACAATTTATTGCAAAATTTTATACGCAATGCCAAATTCCTTTAATAAATTACTGGGAAATGACAGATATCAAGAAAATTTTAGAATAAAGTATATTATACTTAGCTTTGTAGCAAATTTTATTTGGCGACCCATATGATGAATAACCTGAACGTTAAACTGGATAAGACTGATCGAAAGATTTTGGAAATTCTTCAGTCTAATGCCAAAATTACCAACGCCCAACTCTCCAAAGAAATTGGACTTTCTCCGGCCCCCACACTCGAAAGAGTAAAAAAGCTGGAGACTTCCGGGCTTATCAAAAGCTATCACGCAAAGCTTGACACAGAAAAAATTGGTTTAGGTGTTAGCACGTTTGTGCAAGTAACTTTAAAGGGCCACAACAAGAGAAACATAGATAAGTTTCTCGATGAAATTAATCGAATCGAAGATGTGATTGAGTGCCATCACATTACTGGTAGTGGTGACTTTATTTTGAAAGTAATTGCCAAAGACATCGCCTCCTATCAAAAGCTTATGCTTGAGAAGGTAAGCGAAATTGAAGTAGTCGACAGCCTCCAGTCTATGGTAATTCTTGCTACCTTTAAGGACAGTAAAGTTCTACCAATTCCTCAGTAAAAATGCCTAAGGTTCAGCAGACGGCCACCCGCCGTAACATGATATTGGACAAGCCTCAAGTGCTCCAAAAGCTTCGAAGAATGGCTTTTGAGATTGTTGAGTTTAATCTCGACGAAAAAGAAATAGTGCTGGTCGGCATCTATGACAAAGGCTTTGAGATCGCCAAAGAATTGCTTGTGGAAATGGAGGGCATCGCAAAAATGAAGCTAAGCCTGGTCAGGCTTGATATTAATAAGGATGATCCTTCCGCAGACGAGATAAAACTCACCTGCCCGCCTGAGAGCCTCAGAAATAAATGCGTTGTCCTGGTGGACGATGTGCTCAACAGTGGACGTACCATGGCTTACGGTATGAGCGTTTTACTTAGTGCGGATATCAAAAGGCTTGAGACTGCCACGTTGGTTGATCGTAGTCACAAGCGATTTCCCATTAGTGCCAACTACAAAGGCTTCGAGCTCTCCACTACCATCGACGAGCATGTAGAGGTGGTGTTAGGCAAGGGCATGGGTGTCTACCTTTATTGAACCCTGTTTTGCTTGTCGGAATCGATTATGGAAGTAAGCTTGCTGGTACTACCAGCATTTGCTTCCAATTAGGTGGGGAGATTCACTTTTTATCCAGCCGAAAAGGACAGGACGCCGATCAAATGATTCTGAAGTTCGGCCAGCACCACAATCCACAGCTTATTTTCCTTGATGCTCCATTGTCACTTCCTGGCGTCTATCGTGATCATAGTGCTGAACATAAGGACTACTTTTACCGGGCTTGTGACAGGCAATTGAGTGCTATGTCTCCTATGTTTCTGGGTGGGCTTACCGCCAGAGCAATGAGACTGACACGGATGCTTCTTACAAACCAAACTCAGGTGTTGGAAACTTATCCAAAATGGCATGCACATCGTCTAGGGCTACCTGATTTCGGTTACAAAAGTGGAGTTGAGCACATTCAAAAATGTACTGAGGTAATTTTGTCTGAAACAGCAATAACCTTGCACCGGGAGCCTGAGTCATGGCACGAGCTAGATGCCCTTCTTGCACTGGTCACAGCACAGCGGTTCAATAAGGGAGAGCATTCGGTGGTTGGTGAGCACGAAGAGGGGTTAATTTACCTGTAGAGAAATTTTAATTCAGTAGCTCCTTCAAAATCAGTTCTTCGCAACGGTCTGTCCATTCTCTGAACTCGGTTACTATCGGCCTATGACTTGGTAGATAGTCAATGACCTTCGTGAGGTTAAACGACTCCGAACTGACACCAGCTCCCGCCTGAACCGCATCCAGGGCATTGCAAGCCTGTTCATAATGGCCCTGCACAGGCACCATCATCACGGGCTTACCAAGGTACATAGCTTCACAAATAGACTCGAAACCCGCTGTGCTCACGTATGCTTTGCACTGGCTCATGAGCTGGAGAAACATGGTGTCGCTCAATTGATGGAAAGTGAGTGTGTCGTCGACACGATGAGGATTTGGCATTCCTTTTTTGTCCCAAAACGACTGAACCTTTACCGATGGGTTGTCACTGTGCCATGACTCTATTTCTTTGCTATAGCCGTCATTTACCATATAGGTCAGAATGAAATCGCCTTCCGTTGGTTCAAGCTTCATTACCTCTTTCCTCAGCAAAGGCGGAACTACTACCACGCCACTACTCTTGTCTTCCGGATAGGTGGCAAATGACAAAGCCAGCAGCTTTTTAGCTCCCCAGGCGGTCAGCTTGTTGTTATTAAGCAACAAGTTTTTGTTGAAGCCTTGTTTATTTGGAAACGGAAAGTGATTGTGGTAGGCGAGATACTGATGGCCAATACATATATATTCGGCTTTTGGCTTATAAAGTCCATTATATAGGCCACCAAGGAAATCGTAAAAGTTAATAATTACGTCTGGCTTTGTCTCTTTAACTATGTTGTTGAGCAATTTGAGGCTTTGAACATAGTTGGAAAAATGAACCAGGTTATGAGTGATGGTCGGACCTATTTTTACCGATTTATTATTTTTGTCCGCTACAAAATTTGGGCTGGAGATGCCGGTGAGTGGGCAGGTAATTCTGTTTTGAAAGAAAGAGGGCATTTCTCGCCGAGAGCTCCTTCCAACCACAACATGCGCCACTTCCTGCCCTGCCGCCGTCAGCATTTCAAACAGTGAAATTGCCTGCGTCATATGACCACGCCCTTCACCCTGGACAATAAAAAGAAACCTTTTTGGACTGGTTGGCATTCAGGAAACGACCTAAAATTACAGATTTAGAAATCCACCCCTCAAAGAAGGATAAATGTTTAAGTATTTCAAGCCTTTTTCTTCATTTTCCAGTTCTTCATACAAAGCTCTTTGAGATTCAGTGTAGAACACATGTTTCCATTCACCGTTGGGATATTCAACCAGAGCCGATCCCGAAGAGAGCCAATCACCTGAATTCATGTAAACCACCCCATCTATGGTCTTAATAGCGGGGATGTGTAAATGTCCACAAATAATACCATCGTAGCCGCCGTTTTTGGCGAACTGACAAAGCGATTGCTCGTAAATTTCAATAAATCGATTTGCTATTGGCAATCTGCTATTCACCTTTTCGGAGAAAGGGGTGTTCCTTACACCAATTACGGCTCTTAAGTTATGTACCTGATGATGAAACCAAAAGAGCAGGCCATGAGCTTTTTTGCCAAGGCTGGCAAGCCACCTGAATTGCCCCTTATAGGTGTCGAAAATATCACCATGAATTACAAGAAATTTCTTGCCATTTGACTCATACTCCACTCTGTCAACCAGTTTCAAAGCTCCCATTTCGAGTGGGAGCAAGTTGTTCGGCAACTCGTCGCTATTGCCTTTAACAAATGTGATGGCGGTGTTATTCTCGGCTACTTTTTGAGAAAGTGCCTTTATGAACCTCCAGTGCCTTTTCTTCCAAAGCTCTGGTTTGTTATAGCTAAACCGGTCAACGATGTCGCCGTTTAAAATCAGGTTCTCACAGATGCTGTGTTTCAGAAAACTGATCACATCTTTGTGTCTGGAACCTCTGCGCCCCAGGTGAATATCAGAAAGAACAATGGTTTTATAATAATCCTTCACATTCCCACCTTTCCCCAAAGGTAGGCTTGGGCAATTACTGCACCTTTATGTGCGCTTTATCAAATCAATAATTTGAAAGCCCTTTGCAGGACTTGATCCGGCGGTTGATATAGTCAATTACCTGGCTAACGGTGGTAATTCTTGAGGCTTCTGAACTGGGAATGGTAATATCAAACTCTCTTTCCAGCTCCATTACCAGCTCCGCATAGTCCAGTGAGTCTATCCCAAGGTCTTTATAGAAAGACGCATCAGGCGTCACTTTCGACAACGGGCAGGCCAGCTTGTCAGCTAAAATAGAACGTACAGTCTCCAGTGTGCTTCCCATTTCAGTTAGGGTGATTAGTAAATCTATCCATTATGGAGCAAAAACGAAACTGAAAATGAGATTTTTGGATTAGCTAAACCTCAGCACAAACTCAGTGCCCTGGTTGATGACAGACTTCACTGAGATCGACCCCTTGTGCTGCCTCATGATCTGTTTCGACAAGCTTAACCCAATACCAGACCCACTTTTCTTCGTTGTAAAGAAGGGGATAAAAATCTTCTTCAACGCATCTTCTTCAATGCCAGGGCCATTGTCAGTGATCGAAATTGACACGCTATTATTCTCCAGGCCATTTGCTGAAATGATCAAAAGCTTTTCCTTGTCCATTTCATCATTTTCCTCCAGCGCTTGAATAGCATTTTTCACCAGGTTGATTAATACTTGCTCAATTTGCTCTTTGTCGACCAGCACCTCAAGGTTCTTGGGCTCGACTTTATAAGTGAGCTTAATTTCTCCCCGCTCTATTTCATACTTCAAAAGCATGAGTACATGGTCAAGCAGGTCACGCACCTTGGTTTGGGCTAGCTTCGGCATGGTAAGCCTTGTCAGGTTCCTAAAGTCAGAAACAAATTTTATCAAGCTGTCGCTCCTCCGGTGAATTGTTTGTACTGCCAGGTACAAGTCCTGAATTTCTTCATTGGTAATTTTATTGACCTCGGCACCATTTTTTAACTGTAGGCCAAGCTCCGACTCGACAGTGCCTGCCAGTGAGGAAATAGGTGTCACGCTGTTCATTATTTCGTGAGTCAGCACCCTTATCAGGTTCTGCCACGCCTCCATTTCCTTTTCTTCCAACTCACTTTTGATGTTCTGAAGAGAAATAAGCTTGAACTCCTCTCCCCGCATGGTCAGCTCTATGGCATAAATTGCCAACTGTACTTCCTCCCCATTGCGCTCGATTTTTATCAGGTCTCTGCCACCTGTTTTTAACATAAAAAACCCGTCAACAAGTACCTGGCTAATACTTTTCAGGTTCGAAATGTTTTTTATTTGCCCGATCTGTAGCAGGTTTTTGGCGGCGGTATTGAGCATTTGAATTTCGCCATGTTTGTCAAACGTGATGATGCCAATGCCCACGTGCTGAACGATGGTTTTGTAATAAGTGTACTGCGCTTCCTTTTCGGCTCTGATGTCCCTGAACTTCTTCATAACATTATTGAATTGCTCATAAAGCAAGTCAATGGACCCACCGGTATTTCTGTATGTATAGGTGTTGGAGAAGTCGTCGTATTGTATGGAACTGAGAAAGTTGGCAATCTCCCTGTTTGACTTGTCCAGGTAGTGGAAAAGGGCATATACCTGATAGCCAATCATTCCGATCACCAACGCTTTGGTCAGGTCATAGGAATCGTTGTAATACAAGTGTGTAAGCAGGAAGATTGAGCCAATCAGCAGCACAACCCTAATAATCAAAGCAGCTTTGAAGCTTTTAAAGGCCATGCTTCTCCATTCTTCTGTAAAGGGAAGCCCTCGTTAATCCAAGTTCTTTGGCCGCCTTGGAAATATTACCCCCGTGCCGGTTAATGGCCTTTTGAATCACCGACTTTTCTACATCGTCCAAATTGAACGTTTCAGGCTCTGCTTCTGCTTTGCTCTCGGCTTTCTGATTCAAAAAGAAAAAATCGTCGGGCGACAGCATATTGGAATCGCTCATGATAATGGCTCTTTCCAGAGCATGTTGCAGCTCCCTGATATTACCGGGCCACTGATATTTCTGTAGCTTCTTGAGTGCGATGGGCGACATTTTTTTGATTGGCTTCCTGTACTTGCCGCAGTACATCTTGATAAAATGGTCGCAAAGCAGCGGGATATCGTCCATTCTGTCCCTCAGCGAAGGAAGGTGTATTTCCACGGTATTAATCCTATAGAGCAAATCCTGACGAAAAGTACTCTCTTCTACCATTTCGTAAATAGGCATATTCGTGGCACTGATCAGGCGGATGTCAACAGGGACAGATTTGTTGGTGCCAAGCCTTACCACTTCTCTTTTTTGCAACACAGTGAGCAGCTTGCTCTGAAGTTGCATGCTGAGGTTTCCAATTTCATCCAGGAACAGAGAGCCCCCATTGGCAGCCTCAAACCTCCCGGCTCTGTCGTCTTTGGCATCGGTGAAAGCACCTTTTTTGTGGCCAAAAAGCTCACTCTCAAACAGCGTTTCCGTAATGGCGCCCATGTCAACCCCGATAAACACCTTGTCTTTTCTCAGCGACTTTTGGTGGAGTGCCCGGGCGATAAGTTCTTTGCCTGTGCCGTTTTCTCCTAAAATCAACACGTTGGCATCCGTTTGGGCTACTTTGTCAATGATATTGAATACCTGCTTGATGGCATCGCTTTCGCCGATAATGTCCTTGAAAGGCTGATTTATTCCTTCTTCGAGCGCCTGCTTGGCCTGCTTTAGCTGGGTAACTTCATTTCTTGATTTTTTCAGTTTGGCTGCTGAAGAAAGTGTAGCAATTAGTTTCTCATTTTGCCATGGCTTCAATACAAAATCAGTTGCCCCTTCCTTGAGCGCCTTCACGGCCATTTCTACGTCTCCGAAAGCAGTTATGAGTATGACCACAGCTGTTGGCTCTCGTTCAAGTATTTGTTCCAGCCAATAAAAGCCTTCTTTTCCACTGGTTATGTCCTTGCTGAAATTCATGTCCAGAAGGATTACGTCGTAGGTGTCGTTGTTGAGTAGAAAAGGTATTTTCTTTGGGTTTTTTTCTATGATAACGTTTTCTGCATGCTTCCTAAGTAGCATTTTAGCTGCAAGCAGCACATCTTCGTCGTCATCAATGATTAATATCTTTCCAAGTTCTTTATCTGATTCCATAAGTTGTAGTTATCCGCTCTGTTAAATACATCACCAGTACTGTGCCAAAGGTAAAGGCGCTGATTATTAAAATGTTATGAAGGTTTATTGAGATTTTTATGTACGAATATGAACATTTTCTGTCCATAATCATAACATTACCCGGCATAGATTTTCATCAAAACCATATTTCCATACCTTTGAATTAAATCATAAAGAATTAGCAAACAGAAAAAAGGAAGACATGTCAGTAGCAAAAAATGGACATCCGGTAAAAGTACATTATACAGGAAAGTTGGATGATGGGTCGGTGTTCGACTCTTCGGAAGGTCGTGATCCTCTTGCCTTCACTTTAGGACAGGGGCAAATGATACCAGGTTTTGAACAAGCCGTACTGGGAATGGCTTTGGGCGAAGTAAGAGAAGCAAACATCCCAAGCAAAGAAGCCTATGGTGAAAGGAGCGACGAGCTTTTGGTGGAAGTTCCAATAGCCCAGGTGCCCGCCGACATAAACCCGGAAATTGGAATGCAACTCGCCATCAACGATGGAGACAAATCACGGCCTGTGGTTGTTACTGCTGTTGAGCCAGACAAGATAGTGTTGGATGCTAACCACCCTTTGGCTGGAAAAGACCTTACTTTTCAAATAGAATTGGTCGAGATAGGCTGAGTGGCCTGTTTAACTTGAATTGTTAATATGAATGAAAGCCCTGTAGAAATGCGGGGCTTGTTTTTTATATAGTAGTCACCTTCTTGGTAAGGTTGTGCTTCTGGTTGCCCACCTCGACAACAAATAGCCTCATTTTCTCGTCAGAAAAGTTGTACTTCTTGGTAAACGAAGCGCCTGGTTTTGCTTCTTCTTCAGCTATTAGATTGCCTATGATATTATAAATCTTGATCTTAACCGGGTATTTATAGGGGTTTTCGAAGGCCAATTCGAATTCACTTCTGCCGGTAGGGGTTAGCGAAAAGTCAAGCCTTGAATCTGTAATCAGCCCCTTATGGTTGATGGCCTGCTCCACAATTTGCGAACGAACTTTATTAGAAACCCGACCAGAGTCTAAACTAGCGGCACCATTTTGATCCTGCATTGGTTGGGCCGTCACCAGGCCACCTGAATAAATAGCCAGTAGTGCCAGGACAAATCCCAGTAGTAAAATGAATCGTTTTGATATCCGTAGTTTCATATAAAGTAGTGTGCTTTCGCAATACAGTGGCAAAAATACTGCCAGTATCCTCAACAACCCTCAGTTTTTGCACCTTTTTTTAACGTAAGAGCCTCTGAGCGATTATTTGGAAGCTTTTTTGAAGAAATGTTTGCACTTGCACACCTTGTCTAGAGACCTCTTGTCAATGCCTCGCCAGCCCCTACCGTTATTTGTGGGGCAAAGGCTGTATGGGAAATGACCAAAGCCACACGACTAAAAATTCAAAATTTAGAGGGAAGGAATTTTATTTTAGAGCCGATTGTTTTATATTCGTGTGTTGTTGTGGATTAAGATTTGATTAGTCCTTTTTATTTTGAGTTTTTGACCTTGAGATTCAGGCGAATGCCTGAATCTTTTTTTTTGCCTGTTCTTCAGGTCTTTCCTTTTGCTCAATAGCGAACACCAACCGCTCCTAAGTGTACATAATCGAACTATTTCGCAAAACCAATCAAACCGTAATTGATTAATAATCAGCGGTTTGTAATTTGTGGCATTTTTGTTGGAGATACTGGCACGGACTTGAAATATCTTAGCAAATGGATCGTGTAATTAAAAAGAAAACGTTTACTCTCAAGAAAGTCGCCATTTATGGGCTTAGTGGCGCATTTGTACTTTTTGTTATATACAGTTTTGTTTTTGCAGACCGAAGCTCCAAGCTCAATGTGTCTGTTGATAAAATCAATGTAGCTGAAGTACAAAATGGTGAATTCAGGGAGTTTATCCCTGTCGATGGACAGGTCATGCCTATCAAGACTATCCGATTGGATGCGATAGAAGGCGGTATTATTGAGAAGAAATTCTACGAGGGTGGTATTCAGGTAGAAAAAGGGGACACTATTTTAAAGCTCACCAACAATAATTTGTTGCAAAGCTTCATAAGGGAGGAAACCCAGGCGTTCATCTTGATGAACCAGCTTCAAAACACGAGGTTGCAGATGCAGCAGAGTTTGTTCCAGCTACAGCGCACGCTGATTACGCTCGACTACCAGATTGCTCAGGCGAAGGATCTTTATGAAAGAAGCGAGCAGCTTTTCAAGGAGAAGGTAATTTCTGAACAAGAGTTTTTGAGAGCTAAGCTTGACTATGAAAGGCTGATTAAAACAAGGGTTGTTGAAGTAAAGTCTCAAAAGGTAGACTCTTTGAATGCTGAAAACACTATCAACAACTCTCAGGCATTGCTACAGAGAACAAACAACAACCTTAACATGATTCGCCAGAACCTGGAGAATTTGTACATAAGGGCTCCTATTTCGGGGCGTTTATCGACTGTGAACGGCGAAGTGGGTGAGTCGATTTCTCCTGGTCAAAACATTGGCCAGATTGATGACACGAATGGGTTTAAGGTAAGGGCGCAAATTGATGAGCACTACCTGGCCAGAATATACGAAGGGTTGAAGGGTACATTCGACTTTGCGGGAGGGACTTATGAGCTCACAATCATGAAGAACTACGGAGAAGTAAGAAATGGCCTGTTTGAGGTGGACATGTATTTTGAGGGAGACGTTCCGGATGGAATCAGAAGAGGTCAAACGCTTCAGATACGTCTGCAGTTGAGCGAGAATATTCAGGCGATACAGATTCCAAGGGGAAGCTTTTATCAGACTACAGGTGGCAATTGGATATTTGTAGTGGATGCGAGCGGCGATTTTGCGACACGCAGGAACATTAGATTGGGACGTCAGAACCCACGGTTTTATGAGGTGTTAGAAGGGTTGCAACCAGGAGAGAAAGTTGTTGTCTCTTCCTACGAGGGTTATCAGGATAAGGATCGATTAGTTTTTAAATAAATAAACCAATATCTAACCATATACATATGGAAAATGCTAAAACTGTCATTAAAACAGTAGGACTGAAGAAGTTCTACTACACAGATGAGATTGAAACAACTGCCTTAGCTGGAGTTAATCTTGAAGTACGTGAGAGCGAATTTGTAGCTATCATGGGGCCGTCTGGTTGCGGCAAGTCAACTTTGCTTAACATCATAGGCCTGCTTGATAACCCATCTGAGGGTGATTTCCACTTCATGGGCCAGGAGATTTCCAAGCACTCGGAACGCCAGAGAGCGGATTTGAGAAAAGCTAATATTGGATTTGTATTCCAGAGCTTTAACCTGATTGACGAACTCACAGTGTATGAAAACATTGAACTTCCACTTATCTACTTGAAGTATTCTGCGGCTGAGCGCAAGAAGAGGGTAGAGGAAGTAATGGAGTCGATGAAGATCATGCACAGAAAGAACCACTTCCCACAGCAGCTTTCGGGTGGTCAGCAGCAGCGTGTGGCGATTTCGAGAGCGGTGGTGGCCAAGCCTAAGCTGATTCTTGCGGATGAGCCTACTGGTAACCTTGACTCTGCCAATGGCCAGGAAGTTATGAACTTGCTGAGCGACTTGAACGAGGGAGGAACTACAGTGATTATGGTGACTCACTCTCCTATCGACGCTGAATATGCACACAGAATCATCCACTTGTTCGATGGCCAGATCGTTTCTGAAAACATCAATGCCAAGGACAAAGCAATGGTATAAATCAAAGTTAAAGGACTAATACGAACTAGGCAGGATGGTTTTTACCTTCCTGCCTTTTTATTTTAGTGGGGCAAGCACCACGAAGATGGTGCCTATCTTTGTCGGAGGAACTATATTACTCATATGTTGCAGCTAGTTTTGGGCTTTGCCCTTTTTGTGTCGCCGCCTCAGAGTCCAAGCCTCTGGAAAGTCTTCGAAGGGGTAAGATTTGAAAGTAAGTATATAGATGAAGAGAAAGCGTCGTTCTATATCCCCCAATTTGATGATGAGCTGCTTCAAATGGACGGGAAGAAATATATTATCAAAGGCTATTACCTTCCCATTGATCTTTCACCTAAGGGAATTGTACTGTCAAGATACCCTATGGCAACCTGTTTTTTTTGTGGCGAAGCAGGGCCTGAGTCGGTGATGATGATATTCCCAACAAAGAAGTTGGAGGGACTAAAAATGGATGATGAGCTGACCTTTGAAGGCACGCTCAAGCTAAACGATGATGATGTGTATCAGCTTAGCTTCATCCTAACAGACGCTAAACGGCTGTAAATGAACAAAGGGGCATTCACCCCTTTGTCTACGATTGATCGATAGTAGTAAAACCCTCTTACAGGTTATCTTAAATGCTTTAGAACTCTAATTTAACCTTCTTGGTGTAAAGTAGAGCAATATCTGATTCTTCTTTTAGTTCTCGAAGCTTGTCTTCGAAAGCAGCAGTTTCCTGATATCTGATAAACAGTGCAATATCAAGTGCCTTCACAAATTCTTCTCTTGCGGCTTCCTCTGTTACATTACCCTTCTTAATCGCCTTTTTGTAGTACTTATCCAGCTTTTTAAGAGAGTAATATATCGCTGGTTTTTCAACAACCGTTTTTGTGGTTGGGCTATTTGGTGTGCCTTCTTCTTTCCATGTATATGAATCTTTCAGAAGCTCTAACTTAACTGCGATGTCAGATCCCATATAGTGGCTGCCAACTGCTGCCATATTTACACTGCTGTCGTCAAGCTTGTCCTCCACAAAATTAAAGGAAAATACATCCGATTCCTGTGAATACCCGGAAAAAGACATTCCGATGAACATCGTGGCGAGAAGTAGTCCTCTTTTCATAAAGTTTTTAGTTTACGGTTTAACATCAATAACAACCGGCTAAATATGATTTTCGCCTGAAGTCTTTTACAAATATCGTTAACCAAATCTTAAATAAAAAATATTGGCGGCAAATTGCATATAAGAAAAGTATTATTTCAGTCATTTTTGAATACTTCAAAACGAAAACGTTTGTTGTGAAGCGTGTTTTATGTATTGTCTAATAATCGTGACGTTCTATTGATTTTTTGATACTAATCCAGATAATTAATTAAAACTGGCAACAATGAGTGCTCTGGTTTGTTGACTATGAGAGCAAATTTCTATCTTCTGTTTGGTGAACGATATAATATGAAAAATACAATTTTTTAGACAGTAACCATTCCTGCTTGTTGTAGAGGGCTTCTTCCTCACTCTGACCTGATTCAGAATATGTTTCTGCATTTTGTTGGCATTACCTTGCCAGGATAGTAGAATTCAGGCATTCTTAACAACGCCACAAAATTATATTCTTCGTGATTACGCAATTTCCGGAGCACTGGCTTTGAGGTTCTTTCTTCGAATGTTTAAATTTTCAATAAGCGCTCCCCGCTGTAAGTGACTGGCGAACAGAAAAATACAGTGTGCGGCGGTAGGACGCCCGACTCACCACTCGTATAAATACTTTTTTTATAGGCAGGGGATTGGTATTTACTTGGCCGCATATCAACTAACTCAATTAATATTATGCGGTATGGAATTTTATATAAGTTAAGTCTGATTTTACTCTTTTTGCCAGGGTTAATCAGTGCTCAGGTCATTAACAGTGAAATGTTCCAGGGTTTATCGGCACGAAGCATCGGCCCTTCTGGAATGAGTGGGAGGGTGACGTCTTTCGATGTGGACTTATCCAACCCAGACATTATATATGTTGGGTCAGCCTCTGGCGGCTTATGGAAGTCAGAAAACGGGGGCTATAAATGGGCACCAATCTTTGATGATCAGCCGGTAACCAGCATTGGTGCAATTAGTATCTACCAGCGAAATCCAAATATTATTTGGGTTGGCACAGGCGAGGGCAATCCCAGAAATAGCCACAATTCTGGAAATGGAGTTTATATGTCAAACGATGGGGGTACCACCTGGAAACACATGGGATTGGAAAACACCCGTAACATCCACCGGATTTTTGTTGACCCCTTCAATCCCGACGTGGTAATCGTCGGTGTGCAGGGGTCAGCCTGGCAAGATACGCCTGACAGAGGTGTGTACAAGACGATAGATGGAGGAAAGACCTGGAGTAAAATTTTGTATGTAAACGAAAGAGTAGGAATCGGCGAGATGGTGCGGGATCCAACCAACCCCAATAAATTCATTGCCAATATGTGGGAATTTCGCAGGTGGCCCTGGTTCTTTAAGTCTGGTGGTGCGGGCTCAGGGATGTATGTGACCATGGATGCAGGAACAACCTGGAAAAAGATTACGAGTGAGGATGGACTACCTGAAGGCGAACTGGGTAAAATGGGACTGGCAATAGCACCGGGAAAGCCGCAGGTTGTTTACGCTATTGTTGAGGCAAAAAAGAACGGGTTCTACAAGTCGGAAGACGGCGGTTTTACCTGGACGTTGGTGACTACTAAAAATATCGGGGACAGGCCGTTTTATTATGCGGAGATTTATGTAGACCCATCGAATGAGAACAGAATCTACAATATTTTTAGCGGCACGACTGTAAGCGAGGATGGCGGAAAGACTTTCAAAACATTCACAAATGTGGGTCGGCTCCATGGCGATAATCACGCCTTTTGGATTCACCCCGACGACCCAAGCTTCATGCTCATCGGAAATGACGGTGGAATGGGTGTAACGAGAGACAAAGGCGTAACCTGGTATTATCCTGAGAATCTGCCTTTAGGGCAGTTTTATCACATCAGCGTGGATAACGATATTCCGTTCAATATATATGGTGGTTTGCAGGACAATGGATCTTGGACGGGGCCGAGCAGTGTATATGTCAGAGGACGGGGCGATAATAATAACCTCATATATAACTCCGAGTGGACTCGCATAGGCGGAGGCGATGGTTTTGATGTGATTCCTGATCTGGAAAACTCACGTTACGGATTTGCTCAATCACAAAAAGGAAATATTCAGCTATATGATAAGGTAACAGGCGACTCTGAGTTTAGGCAGCCTGTGCATCCTGAAGGCACCTTTCTCAGATTTAACTGGAATGCCGGTGTAGCAAGGGATCCACACAACGCCAACGGCGTTTATATGGGAAGTCAGTTTCTGCATTATTCGGCAGATAAGGGGAAGACCTGGGAGATTATCTCGCCCGACCTCACCACCAACGATCCGGCAAAGCAAAAGCAACTCGAAAGTGGGGGCATCACCTATGACGTAACAGGCGCAGAAAACCACACAACGATTTTGGCGGTGTCGCCAAGTAGCCTCAGCAAGGACATAATATGGGTGGGAACCGACGACGGCAATGTTCAGATGACGAGAGACAAGGGAAAAACCTGGACTAACGTTGCGACGAACATTAAAGGAGTTCCTGCGGGCTCCTGGGTTAATCAGGTGCACGCATCCAGCTACAATGAAGGGGAAGCTTTCGTAGTGATTAACAACTACCGGAGAAACGATTGGACGCCATGGGTGTTTCAAACGAAAGACTTTGGAAAGACCTGGAAGCGCCTGGTAAATGAAAACTCAGTAAGAGGGTTTGTTCATTCCTTTGTGCAGGATCCGATTGAGCCCAGGCTTATGTTCGTCGGAACTGAATTTGGGCTGTATATGACGGTTGATGGCGCCGCCAACTGGGTGAAGTGGGAAAATGGCTACCCAACGGCATCGACAATGGATTTGGTCATTCATCCGAGGGATCATGACCTGGTGATTGGCACGTACGGTCGTTCAGTATATGTGCTCGACGATATTCGCCCGATGAGAGCACTGGCTGCCCAGGGAAAGCAATTGCTCGACAAGCCGTTGGCGTTATTTGATGTGCCCGATGCCTATGCAGCAAGCACCACAAGAGGGGCTAAGGGATACAGCGCCACTGGTGACGGGCTTTTTGCTGGTGAGAACAGACCTTATGGAGCCCTGATTTCCTTTTACGTGAGAGAGGCGGCCGGAAAAAAAGATAGTGTTAGGATAGAAATACTTCAGGAGGGGCAGGTTGTTCGTACGTTGTATGCCAATGCCAAAAAAGGATTCAACCGAACCTCGTGGGATCTTCGGTACAAAGAGGTAAGAGAACCAGACACATCAAAGCCAAAGCCGGGAACTGCCGATGGTGGTGGCTTTACAGCCGTGCCCGGCACTTATACTGTGAAAGTGGTTCATGGTGAAGACATAGCGACAACAGAGGTAGCAGTCCTTGGCGACCCAAGAGTAACACCGATAACCCCACTGGAAAGAGAGAGAAAGCTGGCTATGATCAAGCGGTGGGAGGCTTCCGTGAACCAGCTAACTGCTGCCGTGGATAACCTCAGGGAAGCGTTGGCTGCTGTTGAGAGAGTTGATAAGCTGCTGGCGGATAGAGAAGACGATGCTTCTAAAGTGCTTGAAAGTGCCGGGAAAGACATCAAAGCAAAGGTGAAAGCACTAAGGGAGCCTATTTTTGGCAAGGAGGACATGCAGGGAATCTATAGAGACCCCACAACGGTGGAGGCGATCATCAACCTGGCAGCCAATCACCTTGGAGATACCTATATGATTGCCACCCCGACGCAGGAGACGATTTTGAGCCAGGCCGAAGAGGCCGTGAAATCGCCGATAGCCAACATTGGTAAGTTTGTGCAGACCGACTGGGAAGCATATAAAGAAAAAGTAAAAGAGGCACAGATTCAGCTAATAGAATGAGGATACAGCCTCCTGATTGAGTAATAACTCAAGAGGAAAACGAGTTGGGTTGTTTCGGATATTCAATAATTTACTTAAATTGAATAGGTATTTAACCAACCTAATCTAAATGAGAGCCACCGAAAGGTGGCTTTTTTTGTGAAAAAGAAAGGGCGCTGAAGAATTCAGCGCCCTGACAAATATTTTACAATGGTATCTTATTAGTGGCTGTCATCGCCCTCAGCGGCGCCATGACCGTGGTATGAGTGCTGGATTTTCTCAGTGTAGGCTAAAAGCAAAGCGGAAATGATGAAAGTTAGGTGGATGGCAATTTCGACTATGATACCTTCATTGCCTTCCATGTCTCTCGCACCTCTAACATCAATAAATGTTTTGAGCAGGTGAACACCTGAAATCGATGCCAACGAAGAAGCCAGCTTAATTTTCAACTTGCCAGCATCAAGGTCTTCAAGCCATTGAGGCTTATCTTCGTGGTGATCAACGTCAATTTTACTCGTAAAAATGGAGTAGCCACCGACAATGACCATCACAATTAGGTTCATTACCATGCTTATGTCTACTAAACCTAAAATGCCAAGCATCACCTGAGCCTCTGTATAGCTAACCACCCCGTCGTAGAGGTGATAGAGTTCTTCGAAGAACTTATATAGGTACATGAAAGAACCGAAGATAAGCCCCAGATACATAGGAGCTTGCACCCAGCGCCCCCAGAAAATGATCTTTTCAAAAAACTCTTCAAATTGCTTAACGCCTGATCTCGCCATGGTGAATAGATTTATTCCTTATATTAGGTGGGTCGTTTAAACCACAACGAAACTACGTTGTTTTATTAAATTTATCCAACTAATTATTTTACTTTTTGATTTAGCTGTTTGGGCGGTTATTCGGAACTCGACACCACTTTGCTTTTGGAGACGATGTCGTGAAATGACCTGGCATCACGCCGTAGGTAGATCATAAAAAAGCCAGCTGAAATGGGCAACAGCGAAACCCATTTGCACAAATTTCTCACAACAGCATTCTTAAAACTAACAGGTCTTCCGTTGTCCATTCGTACGCTCAATCCCGCCATTTTTTTGCCTACAGTGGCTTTGAGTGCCGATGCCTCCATTCCCACAGCATAGCCATGGTACAATAAAATGCAAACTGCCCAAAACCAGTTAGAGTCCGTTTCCCATAGCCCGTCGAGTATGAATAGAAACGGCAACAGGAAGGTGATATCGATGGACTGAGCAAGTAGCCTTTGGTCAAATGTGGCGGGGACAATAGACATAGTGAGAGGTACCCACGCCTAGTTACTGGTGGTGCCTGAAGGGGGCTTATCAAATTTACGTCCTATGAAATAGGAGACAGGCCCAATCAAAGCGTAGATAACCCCGGCAAAAAGTCCGGAGAACTCCCAGTCGATCAGGAAGCCAAGTAAGGCAATGAACAATGAAATGAGGCCGATAGCAACTATGCCGGTGTAGTGAGCCACAATGGATTTGGTAGCATGGAGCTCCGGTTCACTCAAGTTTAGTGATTCACTGTTTTTGATAGCGTGCCGATACATTAGAACGAACGTTATATATATCGACAGAAAGCCGCAGTCATAGATGATCATCAGCTCTGGCATATCGTTCCAGGGGATCATCTGCGTGCCCATTTGGTTCAACTCCCTGAAGTATTCATTGCTTATCAGCAACGCCTTGGCGAGAAGGGTGAAGTAGGATACCAGCCAGGTGCTGAGGAATTTGAGCGGATATATAAAGAACAGAACAATGAGCATCATAAAGGTATTCAGCACAATGATTCTCATGTCTCTTAGCCCATAACGCATAAAGAACTGGTAATGGCCATGCCAAATCCACATAACCGCTACCATACTCAATGTAAACGGAACTACGTCTGAAATAAACAGTGTCAATTCGTCGAAGTTTCGGGGCGCCTGGGTAGACAAAAGAGACATAGTGATAGCCAGGGCAAACACGCAGTCGCTTAGCTGCTCCAGCCGGGAGGCATCTCGACCCCTTGCCGTGAAAATACCGTACATCGGTTCTCCTTTTTTCTTGACTAACTGCCTCATCTAACTATTGGGTTGGTTATTACTCAAAATACAACGCCCCGTTTACTTTGGGCCGAAAGCTATCGAGCAAGCGCTTCGGCAACTATTAAAAAAGTGATGTCAGTTTCATAGCAATGGTCATATCGCCTTCAATTTTCATCATACCTCCCATAAATGCACTCATCGGATCCAGGTCTCCGTCAAGTAGCTTCACAAAGTCCTTAAGTTCCATTTTAATGGTACACAGCGCAGCCGTGTCGTCATTTGAAACCTTTGTTGGGGTTATGGTATCGTCCAAAAGAATAACCCCCTCCTGAAAAACAAATTTCACTGAGCTACCAATGGTTCCCCCGTTTTCTTTTGCCATTTCCACTACCCTGCCAGTTGCTATGTCCAGACTCATAATTTAATTGATTTAGGATTGAATTTTAAATAGTTCTATTTGATACAATTTGGGCCACCATTTGCCGGTAACAAAGAGTCTTTTCTCTTTTTCATCCCAGGCAATTCCGTTCAGCACGTCGAGTCTTCTACTGTACCCTTGCTTGTTGAAGATTCCTTCGAGGGAAACGTCGCCTATCACCGCTCCGCTAGCCGGGTCGATCATCACTATCACATCTGTCTGGTACACATTGGCGTAAATCAGGTCACCTACTACTTCAAGCTCATTCAGGTACAATATCTTTTCCTGGTGATTGTACACCTGAATCCTCCTTGTTTCTGTCAGTGTTGCCGGATCAAGAAAGTAGAGGTACTCCGTGCCATCGCTCATTACGAGCTCCGTGTCGGTTGATGCGAGCCCCCAGCCTTCTGTAGAATAATTGAAGGTTCTCTTTTGTTCAAACGATTCCAAATCGTACACAAAACCAATGTTTGATGTCCAGGTCAGCTGGATCAGGCTGTTGTCCCAAAAAGCAAGGCCTTCGCCAAAGTACCTGCTGTCCAGCGGTGTTTGCTGTAGCACTTTGCCTGTTGAAATGTCGACTTTTCGAAGCGTGCTTTCGCCCCTTGTTCCTGTGCTTTCATACAGGAAGCCGCCATGATAAAGGAGACCTTGAGTATAAGCATCGGGGTCGTGTGTGTATGTTTCCAGCTTTCTGAAATCAAATTTTTGCGGAGGCGTTTCTGCAAGCAAGACCAGGGGCAGGGCGTGCTGTTCTGTTCCGCCATTGTTCAGAAACAGCTTCGCCGTTAGTGTTTGTTTACCCAAAGGAAGCGGTGCCAACGATGCAGACAGGCTCGTAGCTTGCGAAGAGGCAAGACGGACGGATTCAAAGAAAATGACCATAGAGTCAACTCGAACAGAGTCACCCTCAATTGACACGGAAATTTCAAGGGTGCTTTGGGGTGTTAATGGCCCCTGCGAAGTAGAGATAGAAGTGAGTGGGGTTGGCTTAGTGGCGGCTGGTTGACTCGCTGATTTCTTGCTGGAATTCTCAGAGCCACATGATCCCAAAATTGTTACCAGTGCGAGAATCAGCGTGGTGGTTAAAAAGAGCTTCAGCATAGGCTAATAACTAAGCACGGCGTAGCCTTTTAGCTGATAAGTTGTCACCAAAGTAACCGCCGACAGGCTGATGGCAATGCCGGGGGTTAGCTCTCTGGTATCAATTTTTCTTGCCTTCAGCGACTGCCCGCATACGTATAGCTTTATTCCTCCTTCTAAAAGAGATCGGATAAGATCGGTGTTCGGATTGGGCGTTCCGTATCTGTTTTCGTGTGAAATATCGGACAGAATGGAGATGGTTGCTTCCCCGTGGATCACGGCTACTATATCAATGTTCTCTTTCGGCACTCCCCCCATGCCATGCAGGTTGGCAATTCTGGCCAGATTGTTTAACGATGCGTTGATCGATTTATGGCCTCCGGCTCCCTCTTTGATATCCACAACAATTTTGTATTGCAGAGTGGGGTCGGGAAACTCTGTTGCTTCCTGAATGTCAAAGATTCCGCCGTGACCTTTTACAATAGGGTAGTGCGCTTCTTGAGCATAGGCGGCAATAGACAGTAGATTGGCAATTAAAAAGCAAACAAAAGATTCCAGGTAATAGCTTTTTACATAATTCTTCATTTGCCAAAAATAACTATCTTAAGATATTTTCAACCCCGATTAAATGATAAAGTTCAGAAGGTCAGCCGGGTGAATGTCATAAATGCGAAATATTACGTTATTTAGCTTTATGCTTTGCAATAATTGACACTATCATGAAAAAGATACTCGTCCCAACTGATTTTTCTAAAGAAGCAACCTTTGCCTTAGAGTCGGCCTATCCCTTGGCACAAAAAAAAGGTGCTGAGATAGTCTTGGTCAATGTGATAGAAGATCCGCATGACTATAGTTTTAACACAATGGGTATTGCGGGGTACTCCCCTGAGGAGAACATCTATATTGTTCAGCTGATAAGAAAAACCGAAGAACGTATGAAGGCACTGGTGGCCGACCCTGCCCATGCCGGGGTTTCTATGAGCTTCGAGGTTAAAATTGGGAAGACTTTTGACAAGATATTTGAGGTGATCGAGCGCCTGAATCCTGATTTGGTAGTAATGGGTTCCTCAGGTGCCTCCGGCCTCGACGAGGTTTTTGTCGGTTCAAATGCGGAGAAATTGAGCCGGTTTTCGAGCGTGCCCGTGATAACCGTGAAGGCCAGACGGGACTTGGTAAATATCAAGAACATTGTTTATGCGTCAGATTTGCGGGAAGAGCAGGGCATCATCATGAATGACCTGAAAGCGTTGCAGAAGCTGTACGGAGCAAAACTTCATATATTAAAGGTGTTTGAGCCTGTTTGGGTCAACGACCAGGAAGTGAAGGAGCGAATTCAGAAGTTTGCGGATTATTATAAACTTGAGAATTACACAGTTAACACTTTTCATGATCCGGATGAAGCGGAAGGTATTCTGCTATTTGCCGGTCAAAACAATGCTGATTTGATTGCCATGGCAACCCACCCCAGAAAAGGACTTGGGGTGCTACTTGGAGGAATGATCTCCAAAAATGTGATTAACCACACCCAGATTCCGGTCTGGACCAAGGCCATAAAGAAAAAATAGGTGACGCAGGGTAAAATTAAGAAAGCCGGTCTTTCCAACGATCAGCTTTCTTACTTATAAGATTTACGAAAAAGGGCTCTACTTCAAAACACCCAATTCTTTTCCAACTTCAGTGAAGGCAGCAATAGCTTTATCGAGGTGATGTTTATCGTGTATCGCCGAAATTTGCACCCGAATTCTTGCCTTCCCTTTGGGCACCACGGGAAAATAGAAACCAATAACATAAACGCCCTTTTCGAGCAGCTTTTGTGCAAATTGTTGTGAAAGCACAGCGTCATAAAGCATAATGGGCACAATGGGGTGCTCGCCAGGCTTGATGTCAAAACCGACAGTGGTCATTTTCTCACGGAAGTATTTGGTGTTGGCCTCCAGCTTGTCTCTTAGCTGGGTGGTTTCAGAAAGCAAGTCGATAACAGCAATGGAGGCACCAGTGATGCTTGGTGCCAACGTGTTAGAGAAAAGGTAGGGCCTGGAGCGTTGCCTCAAAAGCTCGATTATCTCTTTTTTTCCACTGGTGAAGCCGCCTGATGCTCCGCCAAGTGCTTTTCCCAAAGTGCCGGTGATAATTTCAATGCGGCCCATTACGCCTCTGAATTCATGTGTGCCACGCCCTGTTTTTCCCATGAAGCCGGTTGAGTGGCATTCGTCGATCATGGTAGTTGCTCCATATTTATCGGCCAGGTCACATATTTCATCCAATTTGGCAATAGTGCCGTCCATTGAGAAAACACCATCAGTCACGATGATTTTGTTTTTACAGCCAGCAGCGGCTTTCAATTGCTCTTCAAGATCGGCCATGTCACTGTTCTTATAGCGAAACCTTTGTGCTTTGCACAGCCTTACGCCGTCAATAATAGAGGCATGGTTCAACTCGTCAGATATAATGGCATCTTCCGGCCCAAACAGGGGCTCGAAAACGCCACCATTGGCATCGAAAGCTGCGGCATATAGGATCGTGTCTTCAGTGCCCAGGAATTCCGATATTTTTTTCTCCAGCGTTTTGTGGATGTCTTGTGTGCCGCAGATAAATCTGACTGAAGACATGCCAAAGCCATGCGAGTCAATGCTTTTTTTGGCCGCTTCCAGTACTTTTGGGTGTGCTGATAGCCCCAGGTAGTTGTTAGCGCAAAAGTTGATCACCTCCCGGCCGTCTTGCGTTTTGATGTCGGCTCCCTGAGGAGTGGTGATGATTCTTTCTGTTTTGTAAAGACCAGCCTTTTTGATCTCTTCAAGTTCGGCGGTCAGTTTTTCTTTCAATGAATCGTACATAGTTTCTTATTCCTTATTTTTTGGGGTAATGCTAAGTTTGGGTCTCATCATTTTTGCCTTGGGCACTTCTTTCTTTGCTTCCTCAGCCGTTTCCACAATGGGGTATTTTCTTCTTATTCCATTGATCAGGAATATTTTTTGTGCAGTAAAGCTATCGGGGTGAACCTGATCAAAAACATTCTTGAGTTCCATGAAACGCTCCTGTTCGCCAAGGGCGAATCCTTTAGCATCTATTTTTTTTGACGTCAGGTACTCTTTGAAAGTCATGGCTTGTCCTTTGGGCAAATATAAGTTGTTTCACCCGCTGGGGAAAACTTTTGCGGAAACGGATGGAGATTTCAAAATAGCCAGCATGTGTTTGTTGAAAGCACTTTTGCTTGTACTCATTATTACTAATTTTGCCGACACAACATTAACGCCTCAATATTTACGAATGAGTACGATCCTTATTATAGGTGCCTGCGGCCAGCTGGGCACGGAGCTGACCGAATCGCTGAGAGCCCGTCATGGAAACGACAAGGTAATTGCAACAGACGTTTCGGCACCAAAGGAAAGCCTGCTATCGGGGCCTTTTGAACGCCTGGATGCCATGGACGGCAAAAGGCTTGCGGAACTGATAGCGAAATACAGGGTTGACCAGATTTATCACCTGGCGGCAGTGTTGTCAGCAAAAGGTGAAGCCGATCCCATGTTTGCCTGGAACCTCAATATGACCAGCCTGCTCACGGTGTTGGAAATAGCGAAAGAACGAAAGCTGGAGCGGATATATTGGCCAAGCTCAATTGCCGTTTTTGGCCCCAATTCTCCCATCAACCATACACCCCAGAACACCATCATGAACCCCAACACGGTTTATGGTATCAGCAAGCTGGCGGGCGAAAGGTGGTGCGAGTACTACTTTTTAAAATACGGGGTCGACGTTAGAAGTATCCGTTATCCTGGTCTTATTGGCTACAAGGCCAAGCCGGGAGGTGGCACTACCGACTATGCAGTTGACATTTACTACAAAGCAAAAGAAGGAAAAGACTTCAACTGCTTTTTGCGGGAGGACACCCTGCTGCCAATGATGTACATGACGGATGCTGTGGATGGCACCATTCAGCTAATGGAGGAGGAGTCTTCAAAGATCAAAATCAGATCCAGCTACAACCTGCACGCCATGAGCTTCGCTCCAAAAGACATCTACGAAGCTATAAAATCAGAAGTGCCTGGATTCAGCATTTCGTACGAACCGGATTTCAGGCAGAAAATTGCTGACTCGTGGCCCAACAGCATCGATGATAGTCATGCTAGGGCCGACTGGGGATGGGAGCCGAAATATGATCTGAAGAGGATGACGACTGAAATTTTGGCTAATCTTATCCTTGATTAACCATTAGCCTGTAGGTAGAAGAATACTTTCCGGCCTGGATGGTTACCAAATAAATTCCTGTTGCCAAGGTTTGGTCGAAGGTGGTAGATACATGGGCGGAAGTGATTTCACTTGTTGTTACTACCCTGCCCTGCAGATCTGATACGGTCATTGTCACGTCATAAGCCGTGTAAAGAAGCTCTTCGGGGATGTTAAGTTGCAATTCGGTTCCGTTGTTAGGGTTTGGGTACATGGCTACTGTGCTGAAGTCAGGAGCAACCTCTACTGCGATTGTTTCAAATATTTCTGAAGAACCGTCAAAATCAATGGCATTCAAGCGGTAGTAGTTGATGCCCATTTCAGGATTTGTATCAGTAAATGAATATTGGTGTTTTTCAGAGGTAAACCCGTTTCCTTTTTCAGTAGCAATCACGTCAAAGTCTTTTCCGTCAAATGATCTTTGTATTTCGAAGTGGTCAAAATTTTCTTCTGACACAGTTTCCCAAGATAGTTTTACGGCATTTTTCAAGTTTACACCTTTGAAATAGCTAAGTACGATGGGTAGGGGAGTGGCCCCGTTGTTGTTAACGAAATCTTGAATTGACTGAGGCTTGGAGCTTAGCGAAGAATTATCTGCTGAAGCTGCCGCAGTGTCTCCATTTCCGCTGATTGTTCCCGTTACTACCAGATTACCAACGCCTCCATTATTATCAGTATATTCTTGGTTACCGCCTGTTAAAGACATGTTGCCGTCGATGATAATCAAGCCACCGTTATCAACGGTTACTTTGTTGGCGGCTGAAAAATCGCCAAAAACAACCAGCACGCTACCTGTCATCATTCTTAAGCTGTAGCTGTTGGTTGCAAAACTCATATTGCCGTAAACAACCAAAGTATCCTTGATAACTATTTCCTTGCTGTTGTTTCCGATGTTACGGAAAGAGAGGGCTCCGTTTCTTGTGATGTATTTCTCAATTCTGATTTGTACATCTCCACTTGCGTTATATGTGTCGCCAATATCCGTTACGGGAACTGCCGCATTATCTGTCCAGTTTGCATTGGTTGTCCAAAGGTAGAAGCCGCTAGTTTTTGTTTGCGCTCTCGTCACCTTTTGAGCGGTAGCCAATGAACCACTTGTGGTGATGATGATCAGAGACAAAACGATTTTTAATGTATTTTTCATAGCTATTAAAATTGCGTCCTTTCGAACAATACAAAGGTCAATCATTGCTTTTGAACCGCAAAATTTCTTATGTGCGGTAAAACACCTATTTGTCGACTTTTTTGAGGGGTTGGTAGAAAGCCTTGTTTTTCGACACTCGATTTAACATACGTAAGGAGGTATCTCATCGGATTTAGGCGCTTTCAGATTGATGTAATATTTCCATGAAAAATGAACAAAAATAAGCTTTTTGGTTAAACGGATACTGTCTTTGGTACACGGTGTTTTTACCGTCTGCCATACGCCTGGATAAGTGTCGAACAGGGGGCGGATTTTGAACTTTGGCAAAAAAGTAAATTATTTGATGTCCAATACAGCCGGAAACGCTTCGGAATTTGAAGCTTAAAATGGAATCCTATGAGTAGTTATAAGAACATACTAGTTGAGCAGAATGGATCAGTAAAGACCATTACGATTAACAGGCCCGACAAATTGAATGCCCTTAATCAACAAACTATGGAGGAGTTGAGGAAGGCGTTTCAGGAAATAAACGATGCCAAGGATGTAAGAGGGGTTATTGTTACAGGGGCTGGAGAGAAGGCATTTGTAGCAGGTGCCGACATCAAGGAGTTTTCGGAAATCAACGAACTCAACGGGCGAAAGTTCGCTGAGAGTGGGCAGGAAATTTTTAACCTTATCCAAAACTGCCATGCCCCCGTTATCGCAGCGGTGAATGGCTTTGCTCTGGGGGGAGGTTGTGAGCTGGCCATGGCGTGTCATATACGGATAGCATCAGAGAATGCCAGGTTTGGGCAGCCAGAGATTAATCTTGGCATCATACCGGGCTACGGTGGCACTCAACGGCTGACTCACCTAATAGGTAAAGCAAAGGCAGCGGAGCTGATGCTAACTGGTGAAATGATCTCTGCGGCAGATGCGCTTACTTTGGGCCTTGTAAATTATGTCGTTCCTGCCGACAAGCTGATGGAAAAGACCAACAGCCTGATGGCAAAAATCCTTGAAAAGGCGCCTCTGGCGGTTGGAATGGTGATAGACTGCGTCAACGCAGTTTATAATGCCGACGAAGATGGATATCAGACAGAGGCGAATTCTTTTGCCAGGTGCTGCGGCACAGAAGACTTCGTTGAAGGAACAACTGCCTTTCTTGAAAAGCGCAAGCCTGTTTTTAAGGGCGAATAAGGTAACTTCGGGCTTTATATGGGCCAACTAAAAAAACTTGCAGGCCAAACTGCGATATACGGAGTCAGTAGCATTGTGGGCCGCCTGCTTAACTGGCTGCTGACGCCATTTTACACAGGTATTTTTGAGCCAGGCGAGTATGGCCAAATGACCATACTCTACGGTTATTCGGCATTCCTGCTCATTATTTATACATATGGCCTGGAAACAACCTTCTTTAGGTTTTCCACCAAAGACATTGCTAAAGGACAGCATACATATGGTCAGGTAATGACCATGATAGTGCTGACTACCTTGGTTTTCACAATTGTGCTTTGGGCCTTTGCTCAGCCATTAGCTTCATTTATTGAATACCCGGATCATTCGTCATGGATAAGATGGTTTGCGGCGATACTGGCAGTAGAGGCTGTTATGTCGATTCCCTTTGCCAAGCTTCGGCTGGAGAACCGGCCAATCAAATTCGCCAGTATTAAGATTCTCGTCATTCTGGTCACGATCCTGCTAAACATCTTTTTGCTCGTGATCGCTCCAGCGGTCATTTCTGGTGAGTACCTCGTTTTCTTGAAACCGCTGATAGCACCATGGTACGACCCCTCTCTTGGCATTGAGTACATTTTTATCGCCAACTTCCTGGGCACTTTCTTGCTGGTGCCCCTATTGGCGAAGGAGCTTATGGCTGCCAGGTTCAACTGGAATGGTAAATTGATCAAACAGATACTGGTTTACAGCCTGCCGGTGGGAGTAATGGGCTTGGCGGGCACAGTCAATGAAACCTTCGGCCGGCTGATGATCAAGTACCTTTTACCGGAGGGTTTCTACGGCCATGTCGGCCCTGACTACGCAACAGGCGTGTATGGTGCCTGCTTTAAGCTGAGTGTGTTTATGAACCTGGGTATCCAGGCCTTTCGGTACGCCGCTGAGCCCTTCTTCTTTTCAAGTGCCGCCGATAAAAACTCTCCCGAGCTGTTCAGTAAAGTGATGAAGTGGTTTGTTATTTTCGGGGCACTGGTGTTTTTGGGTATTTCTGTCAATTTAAATTGGCTGGGGCTTCTTCTTCGCCAGTCGGAATACCGTGAAGCGCTATTTATTGTGCCCTTTTTGCTCATGGGCTATTTGTTTCTAGGCATTTATTACAACCTTTCGGTGTGGTATAAACTCACAGATCAGACATACTACGGCGCATACATAGCGTTGCTTGGTGCATTAATTACTGTAGTAGGTAATGTGTTACTAATCCCTCTCATTGGGTATTTGGGCAGTGCATTGGTAACCGCCCTCACTTTTCTAGTAATGGCGGTCGTTAGTTATTACCTGGGGGAGAAGCATTACCCGGTTCCTTACAAGGTGCCCAATGCTATTTTCTATCTAATTCTTTCTTCAACACTTGTTTTCGGTGCAAGCCAACTGCACTTCAGCTCATTTTTGCTGGAACTGCTTGTGAACAATCTGGCCGTTGTGTGCTTTATTGTTATTGTGCTGGTCAAGGAAAGAGCGGATTTGCCTCGACCTAAGCGTTTTATTTCTTAATTTTGCAGCCTTGTTTTACTTATGAAGGTAAAAATAGTTAACAAATCGCCGTTTTCACTTCCTGAATATCAGACCAAGTTATCGGCAGGGCTTGACTTGAGGGCTGTTTTAGAAGAGGGCATCAGCCTTGCTCCTTTGGAACGAAAATTGGTGGCCACTGGCCTTTATATAGAGTTGCCACCTGGGTTTGAGGCGCAAATTCGTCCCCGAAGTGGCATGGCATTTAAGCAGGGAATTACCGTTCTCAACTCGCCTGGCACCATCGATGCAGATTACAGGGGGGAGTTAAAGGTGCTTTTGGTAAATTTGTCCAACCAGGAAGTCACGATTGAGCATGGCGACCGTGTGGCTCAAATGGTTATAGCAAAGCACGAAAAAATAGAGTGGGTAGAAGGCGAAGCCTTAACTGAGACAAAAAGGGGCCAGGGCGGATACGGAAGTACGGGTAAAAACTAATAGATGCCTGCGAAAAATATAAAGATCGAGATACCCAAAGGTCAAGTTTAGACGTATTACAAATTCCCGGCGTCCGTTTTGAAAGAAAGAATATGGTAAATGCAGATCACATCGTTAAAAGAGTTATAGCCACAGGAGCCTTTGCGCTTCTTTTGGCAGCGCTTTCCTTTGATTTGCAGGCCCAGGGAAAAAAGAAAAAGTCCAGAGATGGAGTGCCCAACGAAATATCTGAAAACGACAGGTTTCAGGCTGAGTATTACTTCGTAGAGGGGGAGAAGTTTTTTATGCTGGAGGACTATGCCAAAGCGTATGAGCTGTTCAGTCTCTCCAACGACATTGACCCGAAAAGCTCGGGTGTTCACTACAAGATGGCGCAAATTCTGGCTGAGTCTGGTGACTTCGAAAAAGCACTTACCCATGCCAATGAAGCGATAAAGCTCGACAGTGATAACAAATACTACTTCCTGCTAACTGCCGAGATTTACACCAACATGTCCAACTTTCAGGAGGCAGCCAGCCTCTACGAAAGAATGATAAGCACGCTACCAAACAACGAGTCGTATCTTTTCGATTTGGCGGCGTTGTATATCTATCAGGACAAGCTTGATAAGGCCCTCGATGTGTATAACAGGGCGGAAGATTTCTTCGGCGTATTAGAAGAGATCACTTATCAAAAGCAGCAAATTTTTATTCAACAGGGAAAGATAGATTTGGCCATCGCAGAAGGTCAAAAGCTGATTGATACCTACCCCGACGAGTCGGACTACAAGCTCACACTCGCTGAGGTGCTTATTTCAAATCAAAAGGAGAAAGAGGCAATTCCCTACCTGGAAGCAGTGCTGAGAGACAACCCGTCCAATGCGCAGGCCAGTGTTCGGTTATCTGAAATTTATAGAAAGAACGGGCAAACTGAGAAGGCCATGGAGTCGCTTCACAATGCTTTTTCTAATCCGTCGCTTAATGTAAATGCAAAGGTGCAGCTACTGGCCGGTTACATCGCTCAGCTTCCCAACCCCGAACTTGAAACTGCCGCTAAGGAGCTCGCTGTAGATTTGATTGAGGCTCACCCCGACAATGTGGATGCTCAGGCCATTTCCGGTGACCTGGAGTTCAGGCTGGGCAATAAGGAGATAGCCAGAGGTTTTTACCTGAGAGCACTCGAACTCGACAATACCAATTACAACCTTTGGCAAAATGTGATTTCCATTGAAATGGAGCTGGAGGACTATCAGGGTGCCGCCCAGCATGCTGAGCAGGCTATCGAAATTTTCCCCAATCAGGCACTACTTTATTATTTTGGGGGCACAGCTTATCTTGTAAAAAAGGATTATAGAAAGGCTGCTAATAACCTTGAAGCAGGAAAAAAGTTGGCAACATCCGATCCTGACCTTTCAGGCTTTATCATCGGGCAGCTTGGTGATGCTTACAATGGTTTGGAAGACTATCCCAAGTCTGACGCAGCCTATGAAGAAGCATTGAAAATCAATTCTGACAACGACTATGTCCTCAATAACTACAGCTACTATCTCTCTTTGAGAAAGGAAAAATTGGACAGGGCTCTTGAGCTGTCGAAGCGTTTGGTAGAGAAGAATCCCGACAATGGGACTTATCTTGACACTCATGCCTGGGTACTGTATGTGAGAGGTGACTACAAGGAATCGAAATTTTACCTTGAAAAGGCCTTGGCTGACGCTGAAAATGTTAGTGGTACAATCGTTGAACACTATGGTGATGTACTTTTTCGATTGGGTAAGATTGATGACGCAGTGGAGCAATGGAAAAAAGCAAAATCAATGAAGGACACGACGAAACTAATTGATAAGAAAATTGCCGACAGGAAACTATATGAAGAATAGACTGCTGCCCCAAGCAGGTTTAATTGCCCTGATCCTTTTCGTTTCCTGCAATAAAAAGCTGGCCTACTTCGATTTTTTGGAGAGGAACAAGCTGGATGTTCAAGAAATAAACTTTGACTACTTCTCCACGAAAACTAAGATCAACTACACGGAGGGTGACAATAAAATTAACGCCAGCGCTAATATCAGGATAAGAAAGGACAGCATTATTTGGTTTTCACTTACTCCGGCACTGGGGATAGAAGCTGCCCGGGGCATTATCACCAAAGATTCACTTGTGGTCGTCGATCGGCTTAACAAAGTTTATTTTGTTTATACTTATGCTTCGCTGAGCGAGAAATATAATTTTAATATCGACTACCAACTTCTTGAAGCAATTTTTTTGGGTAACCCACCTAGGAATATCAAAGAAAATGAAAGGGTGGTAAGAGAAACCGACTATGCGATGGTAGAGCAAAAGGAAGGAGAGGTTACGTTTAATAACTACATTTCCACCAAAACCTCCAAGCTGGAGAAGCTGTCAATTGTGGATCTACCAACCACCAACACGCTGAATATTACTTACTCTGATTTTCAAGTAGTTGATGAATTTCATATTTTTCCGTTCCAATCGTTGATTTCACTGGTGTATAATAAGCCAGGTACAGCCGAGGCTTTCAATACGCAAATAGAAATTGAGCACAACAAAGCTGAGGTTGAAGACGGCAAAAAAATGAAGTTTCCGTTTAATATTCCCCAAAAGTATGAGCGGAAGTAGTCGCTTATCAATCCTGTTGCTCCTGGCGCTGATTTTCTCAGTGCAGGTCTCTTTTTCCCAAAAATCGAAGAGCCAGTTAGAAAAGGAGAAGCAGGAAAACCTTCGGCGAATTGAAGAAGCTCACTCCATTCTACAGGAAACAGAAACCCAGAAAAAGAGCACTTTAGGCCAATTGAGCGCTATTTCAAGGCAAATTGAAGCCAGGGAAATGCTGATCAAATCCATCAGTGAGGAGGTCGACTTGCTGGGCACCGACATAGATGAACTGAGTCAGGTTGTGAAATCGTTGGATGGTGACCTGAAGGCACTCAAGCAAGAATATGCCTCCATGATTTACGCCGCCTCGAAGTCGAGGCATGGTTTCGACCGCCTAACGTTCCTCTTTTCAGCGCAGACTTTCAGCCAGTTTTTGCGTAGGCTAAGCTATCTCTCTCAATACGCTGAGGCTCGAAAAACGCAAGCGGTTCAGATCAAAAAGGTAACAGAGGCCTTGAATGGGCAGAAGAACGAGTTTGAAGCCAAACGCACCGAACAACAGAAGCTGCTTGCAAGTCAGGTTGCAGAAAACAAAAACTTGTTGTCTTTGAAGACCAAGCAAAGTTCGGTTATCAAAGATTTGAGCAGCCGGGAAAAGCAGCTAAAAAACGAGTTGGCGCAGAGGAAACAGGCTATCGACAAACTGGATAACCTTATTGCGGAACTCATCAAAGCGGAGCTGGAAAAGGAGCGGGTAGCCAAAAGTCCGGTTACCTCGCCGCTAATTTCCTCAAACTTTGAGGGTAGCAAGACAAAATTACCTTGGCCGGTGTCTTCTGGTTTTGTTTCTTCCAGATTTGGGAGACATCCACACCCGGTACTTAAAGGTGTAGAGGTTGATAACCAGGGTATTGACATCCAAACCGGCCAGGACGAAATCGTAAAATCGGTTTTTGATGGAACTGTAGCTACCGTGGCTTTTGTTCCTGGAATGAACAGTGTGGTGATCATCAAGCACGGAGATTACTATACCTTGTATGCCCGGCTGAAAAAAGTAAACGTCAAAAAAGGACAAGAAGTAAAAATTGGCGACATAGTGGGGGAGGTGTTCACCGATACTGACGGGATCTCTGAGATACAATTTCAGGTTTGGAAGAACAACCAGAAGCTAGACCCCGAAAAATGGCTCATGACCAAGAAATGAGGGATGGGGTTCTTTAAATATTTCCAGTATGAACCCTTGATCCCAAATTATTCTCTTTAACTTTACGTTATTACAATACACTAAAAAATAATATTATGAACACAATTTTTGCCTTTGGGATGCCTGGTGGCTGGGAGTTGATAGTTATAGTGTTCATCGTCCTGATTTTCTTCGGAGCTAAGAAGATTCCTGAACTTGCGAGAGGCCTTGGAAAGGGAATTCGTGAATTTAAAGATGCGACAAAGGAGATCAAAGATGAGATTCAAGAAGGAGTAAAGGAAGTAAAGGAAGATAAGCCTAAGTCTTGAAAACATATAGATCGCTAGCCGAGATTCAGAAGGCGATAGCATCTGGAAACATCACCTGCAAGCAGCTGGTAGAGCAGTACTTGCAGGTAATCAACGAAAAAAGTCACCTCAACGTCTTTCTTGAAGTTTTTGCTGAAGAAGCAATAGCCAAAGCAGATGTCGTCGATGAAAAAATCCGTGCCGGAAGGCAGGGGCGCCTGGCAGGTATGGTTATCAGCCTCAAGGACGTGCTGTGTTATAAGGGGCATAGGCTCCAGGCAGGTAGCCGTATCCTTGAAGGGTTTGTTTCGCAGTTTACCGGCACGGCTGTGCAGCGGTTGCTCGATGAAGATGCCATTGTCATCGGCAGAACCAACTGTGACGAGTTTGCTATGGGTTCTTCCTCGGAAAACTCCGCATATGGCCCGGTTGTGAATGCTGCCGGCGAAAAGCGGGTGCCTGGAGGTTCTTCAGGAGGTTCGGCTGTTTCTGTGCAGTCCGACATGTGCCTGCTTTCCCTTGGCACCGATACAGGGGGCTCGGTTAGGCAGCCTGCGTCGTTTTGTGGCATTGTCGGCTACAAGCCCACCTATTCCAGAATTTCCAGATACGGACTTTTGGCGTACGCCAGTTCTTTTGATACCATCGGTACTTTTGCCCATACCATTGAAGATACAGCACTTACGCTGGAAATAATGGCTGGCCACGATGACTATGACAGCACAGTCTCGCATGAACCGGTGCTGCCCTATTCCACGCTGCTTTCCAACAACAAAAAATACAAAATAGCCTATTTAAAAGAGCCACTGGCCTCGCCGGAAATAAGTGCACCTGTAAAAGGTGCTGTGGAGGACGCTATCACCTGGCTGAAGAAGGATGGTCACACAGTTGAGCCTGTCGAATTCAATTATCTCGACTATGTGTTACCTACTTATTACATCCTTACCACGGCCGAAGCAAGCTCCAACCTTTCCAGGTACGACGGCGTAAAATATGGCTATCGGAGCAAATCGCATGTGAACCTCGAGACGATGTATAAGAAATCGAGGTCAGAGGCTTTTGGCAAAGAAGTACAGCGAAGAATTTTATTAGGTACCTTTGTACTAAGCGCCAGTTATTACGATGCCTTTTATACCAAAGCGTTGAAGGCACGAAAATTGATTCAACAAGCAACTAGAGATATACTTAAGGAGTACGATTTTATTATTTTACCTACATCCCCGACTGTTGCATTCAAATTGGGTGAGCATACCAAAAATCCATTGGAAATGTACCTCGCCGACCTCTTCACTGTGCAGGCATCGGTAGCTGGAGTGCCGGCTATTTCAATTCCGTATGGTGAAGACAATGAGGGAATGCCCATTGGCTTGCAACTGATAGCTGACGCTTTTCAAGAGGAAAAGCTTTTGGCGTTTTCCCGGCACATTCTTAATGCAAGGAACCAGGGATAAAAAAATTTGTATGAAAAAGCTATTGACCATTGTTTGTGGACTTTCTATCAGTCTGTCGGGTCACGCCCGACAGGGGGATGTCGAATTTGGAGTAGTTGAGGCAGATACACTGTCTCTGGATGTGGTCGACACAAGAACTATTCTTCCCTACGACTATTCTCCTGACTTCACCTACGAAATGGTGGAAGAAAGACTTGCTGGTCTAAATTCAGGAGTGCCAATTCAGTTGAATGAAAGAGTCTTTTCGTTCATCGATTATTTCACTGTTCGCAACCGTGACTACATCAGATCGGTGCAGCAAAGGGCGGAAGTATATTTCCCCATTTTTGAGAAATACCTGAAGGAATACGACCTGCCAGAAGAGCTTAAATACCTTTCTATAGTAGAATCTGGACTGCGAACCAACGCCATTTCCAGGGTGGGTGCTGGTGGCTTGTGGCAATTTATGCCAGCTACGGGGCGTTTTTACAAACTGCACCAGGACTGGTACATCGACGAACGAATGGATCCAGAGAAAGCCACAGAGGCGGCTTGCAAGTATTTGAAGCAGTTGTACGGGATGTTTGGAGATTGGGATTTGGCACTTGCTGCATACAACTCCGGCCCAGGAAACGTAAGAAAGGCCATTAGAAGGTCGGGCTATAAGAAGACCTTTTGGGAGGTGTACCGCTATCTGCCAAGAGAAACACGTTCGTATGTGCCTCAGTTCGTCGCCATCCTCTACACAATGAACTTCAATGAGTTTCATAACCTGTATCCGGATGAAAAGGAATATATGATGGCTTATGACACTGTCATGATCGATCAGTATTTGCACATTGAAACTTTTGCCAACCTCACAGGTTTGTGCGCCGATGATATTCTTAAACTGAATCCACATTTGATCAGGGGAGTTATTCCAGAGACGGTCAGCAACTATCCGTTGAGAGTCCCATCCGATAAAATGGATTTTGTCTATGAAAACATGGACTTCTTGCTTGATTCGGCCGGTAAAGTTGGAAAAGAGCACTTGGAAAAACTGGCGCAGAATATGCCTGGCAGCACTTATGGAAGAGAAAATGTCAGGTACCGTGTGCAATCTGGTGACGTGTTGGGCACTATTGCACAGCGTTACCACGTTAGAGTTTCTGACTTGAGGGAGTGGAACAGGATTTCAGGGAATATGATCAGGGTAGGACAAACCCTCAATATTTGGGTGCTGCCCAATTATCAGTCGAAGCCCAACCTGTATACGCCATCTTCTACAATCGCCAAAGTGCCTACGCAATCGACAGTTATATCGGCATCGGTCGGTGCTGACGGGTCAAAGTACCACATGGTGCAATCGGGCGATACCTTGTGGGATATCTCAAAGAAGTATGGTAACGTGTCTATTGAAAAAATTAAACAGCTCAATAATTTGAGTTCTAGTAAAATACATGTTGGGCAAAAACTACTGATTGAGTAGCCCAGGGTAGCGACGAAAAGTTTATAATTGTTAATTTAGAGGGCCGCAAGGCCCTTACGAATTTTAATAGAATATCTCATGACTCGAATAGTTCAATTTATATTCGCTTGTTTCATGTTTTCTGTGCTGCTGTCTTCCTGTGGCTCAAAGGACAAATCAGATAACGGCAACTCTCTTCTACAGGTAGCTCGTGGCGATGCTGCGGAAATCATTCTGGTGATGGATAGTGCCCAGTGGAACGGGCCTCTGGGAAAGGAGATGAGGCGAACCTTTGAGTTGATTATTCCGGGGTTGAATAGAGCGGAACCGCTTTTTGATCTAAAGCAGGTGGCGCCAAAATCGCTAAATGGGGTGCTAAAGAGCGCTAAGAACATGATTTTTGTTACCACTCTCAACAATAACACAAGGGCGGGAAAGATCATGAAAGGTTATTACACAGCGGAGTCGCTTTCGAAAATAAATGAAGACCCAAACCTCTTCTATTTTACGAGGAAAGACAATTATGCCCGGGGCCAGGAAATACTCTACCTGTTCGGGAAAGACGATGAATCGTTGATCAGTAAGCTTAGAGAAAATGGCGACATTTTGAGGCAGTTCTTTGAAGACGTGGAAAACAAAAGGCTGCAAGCTAATCTCTTCAAGATTCAGGAGAAGGATTTGGCGGATGTGCTTTATGATCGCCATAATTTTAAACTTAAAATACCCTATGGTTACGAGCTGGCACAAGACAAAGGAAACTTCGTTTGGCTGAGGGCACTGGATTTGGAAGTGGACAAGACGATCTTCATTTACTACGAGCCTTACACTAACCAGGAAGTGTTCAAAGATATCACGGCCTTGAGGTCTAGAATCACTGAAAAGTATTTGCGTGACATTGAGAAAGACGATATCTACATTACCTATCAGGATGTACTCCCCTTTATTACCAAAGACATCAATTTTAAAGGGAGCTACGCCGTGGAGACCAGGGGTCTCTGGAAGACAAGCGATTCAACCAATGGAGGGCCTTTTATCAGCTATACTTTCGTCGACGAGGCACTGAATAGGCTCTATTATATCGAAGGGTATGTGTATGCACCTTCAAAGGATAGAAAAAGGGACTTTATCAATGAATTTCAGGCGATATTGCAGTCTTTTCAACCTGCCCAATCAGAGGCACCTGCTGCTGGTCGTTAATTGTTTATGTAGACAGCCCCTATTAGCTTTGCTTTTTACCCATTAACCTGACACCTAACTTTTATGGCAATTAAAATTCGCAAGGAAGACGCCCTTGAATACCATTCTTCCAGCCCTGCCGGAAAAATTGAAATACGTCCAACAAAGATGATGAGCAGCCAGGTTGACCTGGCTTTGGCCTACTCTCCAGGAGTGGCGGAACCCTGCAAAGAGATAGCGAAAAACAAAGAGGATGTGTATAAGTACACCGCCAAAGGCAACCTCGTAGGGGTTATCTCCAACGGAACGGCTGTGCTTGGACTCGGCAATATTGGCCCGGAGGCTTCAAAGCCAGTGATGGAGGGCAAAGGGGTGTTGTTCAAGAAATTTGCGGGCATTGATGTGTTTGATATTGAAGTGGACGAAGAGGATCCTGACAAGTTTATTCAAATTGTGAAGGCGCTGGAGCCGACTTTTGGCGGCATCAACCTGGAAGACATAAAGGCCCCTGAAAGCTTCAAAATTGAGAGGGTACTGCGGGAACAAATGAAAATTCCTGTGATGCACGATGATCAGCATGGCACAGCCATTATCTCAAGTGCAGCCTTGCTGAATGCGCTGCTTGTGGTGGGTAAAAAGATTGAGGAATTAAAAATAGTTGTCAACGGAGCTGGTGGAGCCGCTATGGCCTGCACAGATTTATATGTTGGGCTGGGGGCTAGTAAGAAAAATATAGTGATGCTCGACAGTAAGGGCGTGCTCAGGAAAGACAAAATCGACCCTGAGTCAATGAAAGCCAGGTACGCTACTGACAAGAAAATAGACACCTTGGATGAAGCGATTGTTGGGGCTGACATGTTTTTGGGGCTTTCCACAGCCGATGTATTTACGCCAGACATGTTGAGGAAAATGGCCGATAAGCCTATTGTTTTCGCTTTGGCTAATCCCGATCCGGAGATTCCTTACCAACTGGCCATGGACACCAGGGATGATGTTGTGATGGCCACGGGCCGTTCCGACCATCCGAACCAGGTCAACAATGTGTTGGGCTTTCCCTATATTTTTAGGGGAGCACTTGATGTAAGGGCAACAGCCATTAATGAAGAAATGAAACTGGCCGCCGTGAAGGCGCTGGCGGAGCTGACCAAAGAAGCCGTGCCTGAAATGGTCATCAAAGCTTATGGCAATAAGCCAATCACCTTTGGAAGTGACTATCTGATTCCGAAGCCGTTGGATCCAAGGCTCATCACTACGATTTCTCCAGCTGTAGCAAAGGCTGCTATCGACTCAGGCGTTGCGAGAAAAAAGATTGACGACTGGGAAGCTTACAAGGTAGAGCTCCAAAGCCGCATAGGTATTGACAATCGTTTGATGGCGAGAGTGATCGCCAGGGCGAGGAGAGCGCCCAAGCGGGTTGTGTTTGCAGAGGCCGATCATCCCAAGATATTGAAAGCCGCCCAAATGGTGATTGATGAGGGAATAGGCTACCCTATTTTGTTGGGTAACAAAGCGAGAATAGAAGCTTTGGTGCTCGAGAACAAACTAGATCTTCGTGACACGCCAATCATTGATCCTTATCATGAAGCCGATACAAGGCACGAGTATGCGGCCATGCTTTTTGAAAAAAGAAAGCGCAAGGGTATCACCATGGTCAATGCAAGGCAGCTGATGTACGACCGCAATTACTACGGTGCTATGATGGTTGAAACCGGGGCTGCGGACGCACTCATTTCAGGCCTTACGAACGATTACCCAAAGACCATCCTTCCGGCACTTCACATCCTTGGTGTGGAGGAAGGGATTAACCGGGTGGCTGGCATGTACATAATCAGCAACGCCAAAGGCACCTACTTCTTTGCTGACACCACGGTGAATCTTAACCCTACCGCTGAGGAGCTGGTTGAAATTGTTGGTCTGGCAGCGAGGGCCGTGAAGTATTTTGACTACGAGCCCAAAGTGGCCGTTCTTTCATATTCTAATTTTGGATCGTCGAGAGGTGGTGTGCCTGAAAAAACCAGGAAGGCAGTTGAGTTGGCGAAGAAAAAATACCCGGACCTTATCATCGATGGGGAGCTTCAGGCCAATGTGGCGTTGAATGCAGAGCTACTCAGCGAGGTGTATCCTTTCTCTTCATTGAATGGGCACTCGGCAAACACACTTATTTTCCCCGACCTGGCATCAGGTAATATTGCCTATAAACTGTTGATGGAGTTGGGTGGAGCAGAGGCAATAGGACCGATTCTGGTAGGTATGAACAAAGCCGTTCATGTATTGCAGGTGGGCAGCTCTATCAGGGAGATATTTAATATGGTGGCTATTGCGGTCATAGATGCACAGTCGCAAAGCGCAAAAGCCCAACAATAGGATGATTACATACCTTAAAGGCAAGTACATTGAAAAGGAGCCAAACCACACGGTGGTGGAGGTGAACGGCATTGGCTATGAAGTAAGAATCTCATTGAACACCTTCAGCCACATCAAGAACCTGGAGAGCGGTATTTTGCAAACCCACCTCCAGGTGAAGGAAGATGCACACATTCTCTTCGGGTTCGCTGAAATGCAGGAAAAACAACGATTTCTTGACCTGATCTCAATTAACGGAGTGGGGCCCGGCACAGCTTTAATGATTCTGTCCTCCCTTACGCCGTCCGAAATTCACGAGGCGATTGTGAGTGAGGATGTGAATTTGATCCAGAGAGTGAAGGGGGTTGGGGCCAAAACTGCACAACGTATAATCCTGGAACTGAAAGATAAACTCAAGAAGGAGGACGTCTTTGAAAAATCTCCATCCGGCACGGGTGTACGAAGCAATAGTTTGCGAAATGAAGCGTTATCAGCTTTGCTGGTTTTAGGATTTCCTAAAGCGCAGGCGGAGAAAAATATCGATCTGATCATCAAAGAAAAGGGAGGAGGAGTTACTTTAGAGGAGTTGATCAGATTGGCCTTAAAAAATTCCAGATAGGTTTTACCATTTTACCGTTTGAGGAGGAGATTTTTAAATACTACTCTAGTACTCTTGTGTATTTCGCTTGTGCTCAGCGCTTTACTTGCTAATGCTGAGCGCTCTTTTTTTATATTGGAGGATGCCGATAAGTATTTTCTCTTCAAGCAGGATACCATACCAGACTCACTCAAAGGCCCCTACCAACCCTCAAAGGCTCCTACGTTCGAACCTGTTGACAGGTTTGGAGATCCTTTTTCCAACAGAATAAGTCCTTCCCCTCTCCAGCTAAAAAATCCTGCAAGCCTCACACTCGATGCGGAAATTGATACGTCGATGAATTACACCATCTATGAAAGGATAGGTGATGTGAATTATCGACCAACCACCACCATGACCTTCGAGGAGTTCAGCAAATGGAAGGAAGAAGAAATGCTGCGGGAGTATTGGAGGAGCCGATCAAGGGGCCTCGATGGCGAAAGTGCTGTGAGCGGCAGGAGGCTTATACCTAAGCTGTATACCAGCCCTCTGATTGACCGGATTTTTGGTGGCAGCTATGTCGACATTCAGCCTAATGGGTTCGTAACGTTGGATTTTGGGGGCAGGTGGCAGAGGATAGATAATCCGCAAATACCAATCAGACAGCAAAGAAACGGTGGCTTTGAATTTAATCAGCAGATAAGCCTTAACCTGGTCGGCAAAGTTGGCGACAAGCTCGCTATCACAGCCAACTTTGACAACAACAACTCTTTTGATTTCCAGAACAACCTGAAGATGGAGTATACGGGTTATGAAGAGGATATCATCAAAAAGATTGAAGTGGGAAACGTAAGCATGCCCATCAGCAACAGCCTTATTTCCGGCGGGCAAAGCTTATTCGGTGTGAAGACGCAGTTGCAGTTTGGGAAGCTGTTTGTAACAAGTGTTGTTTCCCGCCAGCAAGGTCGTAATGACGTCATCACCCTTGAGAGTGGATTTCAAGGACGGGAATTTGAAGTGCGAGGCTCCGACTATGATGACAACCGACATTTCTTTCTCGGCCATTTTTTTAGAGACAACTATGAAAAATGGCTTGGCAGCTTGCCTCAGGTAATATCGGGAGTGAATGTGACCAGGGTTGAAATTTATGTACTGAAAAGAAACGGAGATACCCAAACGCTGAGGAGTTTGCTGGCCTTTCAGGATCTTGGTGAGAGTGATAAGGTCTACAGGAAAGACAACCCATTGATTGGTACTCCACGTGCAGGTTACCCAGCAAGTAACGACGCCAATGGACTATTTGAATCTCTAAAAAAAGACCCCTCAATAAGGGATGCCAATCAAGTAGACGGTATTCTGGAGTCAGGATACAACTTCCAGAACTCTGTTGACTATGTGAAAATTACCTCGGCCAGAAGACTTGATGAGAAAGAATTTGTACTGAACAAACAGCTTGGTTACATCTCCCTCCTAAGAAAGCTGACAAATGACGAAGTGCTGGCAGTAGCCTATGAATATACCTACAACGGCCGAACCTTTAAGGTGGGTGAATTGATGGAAGACTATCAGAACTTGTCGGAAAGTGAGCTGTTGTTATTGAAAATGCTCCGCCCGAATAAGATCAACACATCGACTCCAACCTGGGACTTGATGATGAAAAACATCTATAACCTGAACGCCAGCCAGGTCGATAGGGAGGGATTTACGCTGAGAATACATTATCGTGACGACTTGACGGGTATCGACAATCCGAGCTTGCATGAGGGGGCCCTTACGAAAGACCAGCCGCTTATCCACCTTCTCAAGCTTGACCAGCTCAACCCCAACAACGATCCGCAACGGGACGGCAACTTCGACTACATCGATGGAGTGACTATTGACTCCAGAAATGGAAACATTATCTTTCCTGTGCTTGAGCCATTTGGAAAAACACTCAAGTCATACTTTGACAAGGACAACGAGCAAAATCTCATCCAGAAGTATGCTTACGACACCCTTTACCGAACAACGAAAGCTGATGCTGAGCAGGTGTCCTCCAAGAATAAGTTTTTCATTTTGGGCAAGTTTCAGGCGGGAGCATCCAATGAAATCGTGTTACCGGGCATCAGCATTTCACCCAATTCTGTTGTTGTCACTGCTGGCAACACGCTGTTGACCGAAGGCCTGGACTACACGGTTGACTATAACCTGGGAAGGGTGAGAATCATTAACGAAGGGATCCTTAACTCCGGGAAGCAGATCAATATTTCATATGAGAAAGCCGATGTTTTCAACTTTCAAACCCGGTGGCTTACAGGAACACGCTTTGATTATAAGCTCACTGAGAATCTAAACCTTGGCGCTACGTGGCTCCACCTGAACGAACGTCCAGGCGGCATTACAAGATATAGCGTTGGCAACGAGCCAACAAAAAACTCGCTGTACGGCTTCGATTTGAACTGGAGCAAGGAGTCGAGGTTCCTGACAAAAATGGTCGATGCACTCCCTTTCGTAGATACAAAGGAACCCTCCCGAATTACCTTCACTGGCGAGGTCGCTCAAATCAATCCAGGCACATCGAATGAGGTAGGAGGCGAGGGCACATCTTACATCGACGACTTTGAATCAGCGGTAACACCCTACAACATGGGCAATTTTCAAGCCTGGAAGCTTGGGGCCACTCCGCAAACACCCGGGAACCGGTTTGACTTAAGCAACCAAACAGCTGACAAGCTTGGCTCCGCTTTCAAAAGAGCAAAAATTGCGTGGTACGTTATAGACAACGTTTTTTATCGAAACGGAGGGCCGAACTCTCCCCCTAACATTACAGAGAAAGACAAGGACAACCACTACGTTGCCGGCATTATCCCTCAGGAAATCTACTCTCAAAGAAGCCGGAATATAGTTAACACCAATGAACCTATATTTGACATCGCCTATTTCCCTTCGGAAAGAGGACAATACAATTACAACCCCGATCTGGATACCGATGGCTTGCTTAAAAACCCGGAATCAAACTGGGGAGGCATTACCAGGGCGATTACGTCGGACGTTGACTTTGATAAGACTAACGTCGAATATATTGAATTCTGGATGCTGGATCCATTTATCGACGACAATGACGGACGAGGTAAGGTGCTCGACGGCTTGTTCAACCAGGCTAACACTACCGGCGGCGAATTGATCTTCAACTTAGGTAGTGTCTCAGAAGATATAATCAAAGATGGTTTGCATGGGTTTGAGAATGGGCTGCCTGCCGATGGCGGAGTCAACAAGGTGACGACTACAGAATGGGGAAAAGTAACACAGCAACAGTATCTCACTGACTATTTCGACAACGAGGCATACGCAAGACCTAACCAGGATGTTGGTCTTGATGGCCTTAAAAATAGCGAAGAAGCCAGTTTTTTTAACGACCGCTTTTTAAGCCAACTACAAGTTTCGGGTACTGCAAGAAATAAGATTCTTGAAGACCCTTCAGGTGATAATTTTCAGTACTACTTAGGTGCCGAGCAGGATGCCCGTGACGCAAAGATTCTGGAACGTTACAAAAACTACAATGGCATGGATGGTAACACGCCTATTCAGACTGCCAGTGGTGAGAACTTTACCCCTTTGGGTAGCAACCTTCCAGAGAATGAGGACTTGAACAAGGACAACACTATCAATGAGTTGGAGGAGTATTACGAATACAAAATCCCACTTAAAAAGGGACAGCTCGAAGTAGGCAAAGGATATATTGTTGATAGGGTAGTGGGGGGTGAAGGTGGCGAACGCACCTGGTATCTCTTCAGGATTCCTGTTCGGAACCCTAGTAGAATCCAGGGCGATATCTCAGGGTTTAAAAGTATCAAATACATGAGGATGTATTTGACGGGCTGGCGGCAGCCTGTCGTACTGAGAATGTCCAAATTTCAGCTGGTAGGAAGCCAGTGGCGGAAGTTCACCGAGAGCCTTTATGACAGAAGCTATAATGAGGTTCCCGAGCAGTACTCTTCAGATTTTACGATTTCGGTAGTGAGCATTGAGGAAAATAGCAAAGCCAGCGAGGGAAAGTCGCCCTACACTTTGCCTCCAGGAATCAATCGTGACAGAGACAACACCACCGTTATTCAGCGTGAGAACAATGAACAATCGATTCAGGTTTGTGTCGATAACCTGGAAGACAGAGACGCCAGGGCTATATTTAAGAACGTCAATTTTGACCTGATCAATTATGGTAAAATCAAAATGTTCCTGCACGCCGAGGGGGACGGGCTTAACGATGATGACGTTTCCGGCTTCATTAGGTTTGGGACGGATTTTGACCAGAATTACTATGAGATTGAGGTGCCTTTGAAGGTAACACCTTCCAATGTTGAAGGCTCGTCAGGCGAAGCACTACAGCGACTTGTTTGGCCTGCCGAAAATGAGATCGATATTGAATTCAACCAGCTCTATGCAGTCAAATCAGCCAGAAACCGGGCGAAATTCAATGTAGAACTGCCCTATACGGAGCAGGTTGGGAACTACAAAGTAACAATTGTTGGGAGGCCGGATATGAGTTCCGTGCTTACCATGATGATCGGTGTGAAAAACCCGGAGTCACCCGACCAGCAACCTAAATCAGTCTGTATTTGGGCCAACGAGTTGCGGGTAACCGACTTTGACAACACCAAAGGGTGGGCAGCCAACACCAGGTTGAATGCGCAACTGGCTGATTTTGCCACCGTTTCCGGTTCAGCCAGGATCACCACTGTAGGCTTTGGAGGAATCCAGCAGCGTATTTCGGAAAGAACAAGGGAAGAGACCATTAGCTATGATGTTTCAGCCAATGTGAACGTGGATAAGTTGCTACCAGGCAACACGGGCATCAAAATCCCTATGTTTGCCAGTTACGAAAATACCGTGGCTACACCCAAATGGGATCCGCTCGATCCGGACATACCTTTGGAAGCCTCACTTCTCAGCATTGACACCCAGGAAGGGCAGGACAATTACAGGCAAATAGTGGTGGAGCAAGCGACACGACGAAGCTTGAATTTCACAAATGTGAGAAAGGAAAGGGTAAACCCGGACGCCAGACAGGATTTTTATGATGTTGAAAATTTCTCGGTTAATTACTCCTATAGCGATGTGATGAGCAGCAACGTGAATACCGAGAGTTATTTATTGAAGAACTATAGAGGAGGAGTTGGGTACAACTATTCGACGCAGGGGCTGGTGCTGGAGCCGTTCAAAAACTCGGAGGCTTTAAAAAGTCCCTACCTGAAATTCATAAAGGACATTAACGTATCACCATTGCCTAACAATATTTCCATCAGGGGAGATTTAGACAGAAGGTTTGCCAGAACCCAGCTTAGAAATGCCAACTTAACCACTGTAGGCCTCGATCCATTTTATGAGAAGTATTTTACTTTCAGCAGAATGTACAGCGTTCGGTGGAGCGTCTTTAAAAGCCTGACCCTTGATTATAATGCCAAGGCAAGAGCTATCATTGATGAGCCCGAAGGTGATATAAGCACGCAGGCTGCGAAAGATTCCATCTGGACCAATTTGAAAAACCTTGGCCGGATGAAGAACTTTGACCAAAATGCCAGCGCCAACTACAGGCTGCCCTTCGATAAGTTTCCTGTCACCGACTGGGTAAGTGCCGATTTGCGTTATGCCGTTGGCTATACATGGACGGCGGGGTCTGTCACCCAGGCCGATACGCTGGGTAACCTGATCCAAAATACAAGGGAAAGGGCTCTGAATGGAAAGGTTGACCTGGTAGGTCTTTATAATAAAGTCCCTTATTTCAAGACGATAAATGCCCCACCTAGACGCCGGCCGACAGGGCCTGCCCCCAAAGGGCCCCGGACAAAAGTTGATACAACTGAAGCAAAAAAGTCCGAGAATAAAGCTTTTAAAGGGCTTTTGAGACTGTTGATGTCGGTCAGGTCAATCAACGGCACCTACAGCATAAGGGAGGGTACCATGCTGCCAGGCTTCAGGCCAAGGGCTTATTTATTTGGCCTGGACAGCGGCTTTAATGCACCAGGTACTGACTTCATTTTCGGCAGCCAGGATCCCTCCATCAGATACAGGGCGGCGGAAAACGGCTGGATCGCCAAGAGCACATCGCTTTCGGCACCTTTTACTCAGAACAATACGACAGATTTGCAGCTAAGAGCTAATATTGAGCCATTCACAGATCTCAAAATTCAGCTTGACGCAAAGAAGACCGTGACGGGTAATTTTCAGGAAATATACCGATACGACGATGAATTGGAGACTTTCCGCTCTCTAACACCATCCCGATCGGGCAGTTACAATATTTCTATTTTAACTATTAACACAGCCTTTATAAAAGATGACACTGCCAATATTTCGTCTGTTTTCAAGCAGTTCGAGAACAATAGGGCCATTATAAAAAGCAGACTCGACGCTTCAAATAGTGCCGGAGAGTATGCGCTCAATTCTCAGGATGTGTTGATCCCTGCGTTTTTAGCTGCATATACAGGTCATTCTGCCAACGACGCTTCGTTGTCACCGTTCCCGAGGATTCCAATACCTAACTGGCGGGTGGATTATGCCGGTCTGTCACGCATACCCAAGCTTGCGCAGGTTTTTTCATCCATCAATCTTACCCATGCCTACACCTCAAGTTTGAGTATCAACAACTTTAGTAATACACTCGCTTATACTGACTCCCTATCACCACTCAATGCCGATAATTTTGACCTTACCAACCAGATAGAGAATTACCCAATGGCTTCTCTGAATGGTGAAAACGGTTTGATTCCTATTTATGTGCTTGGCCAGGTGTTGGTATCCGAGCGGTTTGCTCCTTTTCTTGGTATCAATATCAGAACCAAGTCGAGAGTAACGGCCAGGATAGAATACAAGAAAGAGCGGAACCTTGCACTCAACCTCTCCAACAGCCAGGTGACAGAGCTCAAAAGCAACGACGTAACGCTGGATTATGGCGTCACCAAGTCGGATTATGAACTGCCATTTAAGGTACAGGGGAGGACTGTGACACTTAAAAACGACATTACTTTCAGAGTGGCAGTTACTGTTAGAGATACGAAGACATTGCAAAGAAAAATTGATGATGAGCCGACGATAACGGCGGGAAATATTAATTATCAGGTACGACCAACCGTAAGCTATATGCTTAATGATCAGCTCAATCTTCAGTTCTACTTTGAAAGAAACCTTAACCAGCCAAGAATTTCGAGCTCCTTTAAGAGAGTGACAACTGCCTTTGGCGTGCAGCTCAGATTTAGTTTGGCACAATAACTTTTCACTTAAAACAGAAGAGTGTACTTTTGCTCACTTTAAAATAAAAGAGATATCCATGAACATTCCCGAGAATTTGCTTTATACCAAAGACCACGAGTGGGTTAAAGTTGACGGAGATATAGCCACAGTTGGCGTCACTGATTTCGCTCAAAGCGAACTTGGCGATATAGTGTACGTCGAAATAGAAAAAGAAGGAGAAGAGGTAGCCATTGCCGAAGTATTTGGCACTGTTGAGGCTGTAAAAACGGTTTCAGACCTTTTTATGCCATTGAGCGGAGAAGTGACAGAGGTAAATGCTGCCTTGGAAGCGCAGCCGGAGCTTGTAAACAGCGATCCGTATGGCGAGGGCTGGATGATCAAAGTAAAAGTTTCGAATACTTCGGAGAAAGAAGAGCTTTTGTCAGCGGCTGCTTATAAAGAGCTTATCGGGCAGTAAGGTGTTAAGACTCTTTCAAAGCCTTAAGTATGTATGGGTGGCTTTGATCCTCTACCTGACCTTAAGCCAGGGCGGCGGCAGTGGGTGGTTTGAGTTTCTTAAATACCCAGGGGTTGATAAGATTGGCCATTTTGGTTTGTTCTTTGTTTGGTCCCTGCTTTATTTTCCGGAACTTGTTGTGCCGGAGACGTTGTTAATAAATGAAAAGCCCCTGAGCTTTTGGATTGTTGCAACTAATTCCTTAGTTTTAGGGATACTGATTGAGATTGCTCAAAGCTTTATTCCATACAGGAGTTCAGAATGGCTTGACTTGCTTGCGGATGTTTTGGGCTCGGTGACTGCTTTGCTGGCAGTAAATTTTGTGCGGCGAAAGAAATCTAATTTGAATTAAATTTCTTAATCGTTACATTTGAAATTACTACGAATAGATTAACTAACTACTAAATTGATTTTCAATGGAGGCCAAAAAGAGCGAGAAAGCAGATCTTGAGAGAAAGACCGGACTGTTTTTCAACATAGGCCTGGCTGTGAGTTTACTTCTTGTCATTACCGCTTTCGAGTGGAAGTTTTATGACGATGGTAACTTGGTTGACCTTGGTCAGGTGGATGATAACTTTGAAGACTTAATGGAGATACCTCCAACCGAGCAGCCACCACCACCACCACCGGTGATTCAGCAGCCTGAAATTATCGAGGTGCCTGATGAGGAGGAAATCGAAGAAGAAATAGAGGTAAACCTTGACGTTGAAATCACTGAAAACACAGTGATAGAAGACGTGGTGTTCGAAGAAGCACCTGAAGAGGAGGTTGCCGACGAAATATTCACGATTGTGGAAGACCAGCCTGAGCCCAATGGCGGTATGGCAGCATTCTACGCCTACGTGGGTAAGAACATGAAATACCCCAACCAGGCACGTAGAATGGGTGTGGAAGGAAAAGTGTTTGTTCAGTTTGTTGTGGACAAAGACGGAACTATCACTGAAGTTCAAGCCATTAAAGGTATTGGTGCTGGTTGTGATGAAGAAGCCGTAAGGGTGATTCAGGAAGCAGCCAAGTGGAAGCCTGGTAAGCAGCGTGGACGCCCAGTGAAAGTAAGGATGATTCTTCCTATCACGTTCAAGCTTGGATAATTGAAGACATAAATTATAGAAGGAAAGCCCCGATATTGGGGCTTTTTTTATGACTAAAATCAGAGGACAGGGCTCTTGTAGATCATATCTATTTAGCTGAAAATGGAGGATTTTGGTATTGAAGTTTGGCGGATGGCCAATCAATTTAATACTCAAAGCCATGAAAATTTCACAACCCATACCCGCAAAAAACCGTGATTCAAGCAGGGACATTCGAGGCGCAGTAGATACCCCGGAAAACTATTTCCTTAAGTCGCCCAAGGCAGACGCCCTTGTCAGGAAGCACCAGCAGGCAAACCTGATAGGTGAGCTACTGGATCACAAAAGGAATAAGGCGCTAAGAGATCACGATTTGAACACTCTCTTTTTTGTGCTGGGGCTCGCTATTTCACTATCGCTTGTTATAGTGGCATTTGAATGGAAATTCTACAACACAGGTGATCAAATTGAGTTGTCTGGTCTTTCGGGAGATGAATTTGAAGATTTGATAGAAATTCCACCAACTGACCAACCTCCTCCACCTCCTCCGCTACAAAACCAGCCTGTAATTATCACCGAAATCAGCGATGAAATTGAGCTTGAGGATATTGATCTCGACCTTGATGTGGAGATCACACAAGATATGCGGATAAGCGACCCTCTGCCGGCGGTTATGGACGAGTTGCCCGAAGAGGAGGCTGAGGAAATATTTGTCATTGTGGAAAATAAGCCTGAGCCAAAGGGTGGAATGCAGGTGTTTTACAAGTACTTGGGCGAAAACTTGGTTTATCCCCAGAATGCCAGAAAAATGAACATTTCGGGTCGGGTTTACCTCCAGTTTATTGTGGAGAAAGACGGCTCCATCAGCAATATCGAAGTAGCCAAAGGTATTGGAGGCGGTTGCGATGAAGAGGCTGTAAGGGTGCTTTCCGGGGCGCCGCCATGGAACCCTGGAAAACAACGGGGCTTGCCAGTGAAAGTTCGGATGACTATACCAATCTTTTTTAGTCTCGGCCAGGGGTAAACCCAAGAGAGCTAGAGAATATTAAGAAGCTGTTCTTTGATTTTCTCCAGCTCTTCTTTCATTTCAATTACAAGGCGTTGCACGACGGCGTCATTTGCCTTGGATCCGATAGTATTTATCTCTCTACCGATCTCCTGTGAAATGAACGCCAGCTTTTTGCCGTTCGACTCAGGGCTACCGAGTGCTTCGATAAAAAAGTTGAGGTGGCTTTCCAGCCTGACTTTTTCCTCAGCTATATCGAGCTTTTCTATATAGTAGATCAATTCCTGCTCGAAACGATTTTGATCCACCTTTTCCTTGCCCACCACGTCAGTGAGGTTCTTTTCAATTCTTTCCTTGATCCCCTTGATTCGTTCAGGGTCTCTTTTAGCTACTTCGCCAAGGTTGTGACGGATGACACCTATGTAGGATACAAAGTTGCCATACAGTACTTCGCCCTCTTTGTCTCTAAATTTATCGCAGGCCTCAAGTGCCTTTCTCATTGTTTGAAGAACTTCTTCTAAAGAGATTCTTGCGTCTTCTGTGTCTTCCCTTTGCTGCAACACCTCTGGCATTTGCATAGTTTGCCTGAAAAGTGACTCATCAGAAACAGCTAAGCCGGTAGAGATGCTTTTTAATTGCTGATAGTATTGTTCGAAGAAGACGCTGTTGACGGAGTACCGAACCTCTTCTTTTTTGTTTTCTTCGTAATCAAAGTTGATGTTCACTTTCCCTCTGATGAGGATTTCCGAAATCAAGGTTTTCACCTCCATCTCGTATTCTTGAATGGTCTTTGGAAGCTTTAGTGATAAATCCAGGAATTTGGAGTTAAGGGTTTTTACTTCGATGGATAACTTGCACTCACTGTTTTCAAAAGAGGCACTTCCGTACCCTGTCATGGATTTTATCATCCCGAAATTTATGACAATTATCTAAAATGATAAGCTTTTAACTTTTTAAAAGTCGAATCCGAGTGTCAGGTAAAATCTTCTCTTCTGAACCTCGTAGTCTTCAATTGGGTAAGCCATATCAAGCTTGATATAGTACCCCAGCAGGTAGGTTCTCACACCGAAGCCATAGCTGGCCAGCCATGCTGATTTCGAATTGCGTATTACGGCCTGGAACGGAGACCCGGGAACCTTATAGGTGATGGTGTTTACGTTATTGTTTTCGTTAAATGGCGAGGCACCTGTCCAGGCAGATCCAAGGTCGTAGAAAGAAGTGAATTGAAGGTTTCTGAGAAAGTTAGATGAAATGGGGCCTCTGTGGAAAAACCTTACAACAGGGAATCTAAGCTCTGCGTTGAACAGCAATACATTGTTTCCATTCAGCTTGTTGTAGTTAAAGCCTCGTAAGTTGGTAACGTACCGCAGGAACAGGATATCGCTATTGTCCACCCCGTACATTGGCAGAATCGGGTCACGCTGACCGGTAGTGTCGGTTCTGTTGAACAGCCAGTTGTCCATGCCTCCCAAGACGTATGTTTTGGCATCGTTGCCAAAAAACCTTCCATACATGAAGCGGGTAGCAAAAATCAGCTCCCTGTAAATCTTCTGGTAGTGCCTTACATCTACCTCAATATTGTTGAAGCTTTGCGCTGTGGAACCCAGGTTTTGTGAGAGGTTAAATGCAACTTTTGCTCTTGTTCCCTCAATGATATTTGTGCCATGCGAAATTGTGTTGTCAAACACTATTTCTGACTTGAAGCCTGCATAGGATGTGCTTATGTCGGTGGGGAAGCTTGGTGGAGAGGTGCTCAGCGTCCGGTAGTCTAGCTCCAAAAATCTTGTTGTGGAGAAAAAGGGCTGAAACGCTATCCGTGTGTATACACTCAGCGGCAGACTTGCACCTACGGTGTAGGTATTCATTACATATTTTTGGTTGGCGGCTTCCAGCTGGTTATTTCCATTGGATTCTCTGCGAATAACCTTTCTGTCGTAGCGCATTTTAAAATCGACCCTGTATTTCAGGAATTGGTACTCACCAAAAATATCGCCTTGCCTCAGATTGGCAATGGCCAGCGCCCCGCCATAAAAATGATGATCTTCGGTCATGTCATTCATGCGGGTTTCGAGCAGCATGCCAAACTTTCGCAATGGGTCGATGACAAAGGAGGTAGTTACATTGTTGGCGCTGAAGCGTGGCTCGTAAGGAACCGGCCCCAGAATCTTACTTTTTCTTTCCACCCCTCTGAAGTTGGAAAGGAAGGAGCTCGACTCGCTTCGTTGTTTGATCACATCATTGTCAAACTGATAATTTTCTGTATCGATGAGATCAGGTATGCCAGCAAGGGCCGGATCATTTAATACGCTTTTTTTCTCAGCCTCCTTTTGGATTTGTTCCGCTTTTTCAGTCTTGACGCTGTCCACTATTTGTTGCTGAGCCGCCTTTCGTTCTCCTAGTCGCTGTGTTAAAAAGCGAGCCTGTTGCACGTCTTGCCTTAGCGTTTGCCGGGTAAAGGTCGGGCTGCGGTAGTCGAAGCCCTCAGATTTGTAAATTTTGTCTACGCCATCATTCAGCATAATGGCAGTCAAAGTTTTGCTCGCCGGATCAACATCGTACGACTTGATGCTTGTATTGAAATTCGATACCTGGCTGTAAATACTGTCTTCCCTGTTATATCTGTAAAGGTTAATGATGCCCTTTTGATCGCTTAGGTACAGAATATTATAGGTATCGAGCGGCTTGGGGAGGTAGTTGCTGCTTATGTTGTTTGTTAGCCTCACTACCACATTTTTGGTAGTGTCAAGGTCATACAGAAAAAGGTTGTAGTGGCTTGGGAGGTCTTTTAAAGTTTTAGACGCCGATTTGAGAGAATCTGTTGGCCTGTTGCTGCTGAACACAATGGCATCAGTGCCAGGTAAAAAGCTCGGTGTAATGTCGTCCCACACGTCGTTGGTAAGGCGGCGTAAAGCGTTTCTGGTAAGCGAAACCAGGTAGAGGTCGTTTTGGCCATTGATGTCGCCGCTAATAACCGCCAGCTTGCCATTGCCATTGAAGGCGATATTGTGAACCTGTGAAAACCTCTCCAGCGGCCGTCTGATCAATGACTTGCCCAGGATGTCGTACTGTACGTACTCATAAAGGCCATACTTGACATCCACTATACCGAGCGTGACATTGTCCACCCAGTTGAGCATTGGGACTTTCAAATCTACGTCCTGATTGATCATTCTGTAGCCACCGGTCATCACTCTTGTGGATTTTCCGGTTTCCAGGTTCTTTACAAAAACCCGGTACTTACCATTGTCATTGATTACATAAGACAGGTGCTTGCCGTCGGGACTAATCGAAACAGTGGTAAAGTCTTTGTCTTTTTTGCGGTGAGTGATAAAACTGTCTTCCTCGGGCGACCGATACTCACCTTCAATAGTTGTGTTGGCATTCAGGTAGTAATTTTGCCAGTCCGAAAGAAAGGTTTTGAATGGCACACCCAGCGTGCTGGCAATACTGTTTTCCTCATTTCGAATGATCCTGGTAAGGTTCAGGATGTTAGAGATATTGCTTCGCCCGTATTTTACTACTATGTAGTTCCAGATCGATTGTCCTATAAGCCCTGCCTGGTCGTAAGAGTATTTATTCAGCTTTTTGAACCGGCCATTTTTTTGCTGGAAGTCACGCATGAAGTCATCCATTTCGATCGACCAGCCGTTGGTTACGTACATGGCGGCACCTTCGATAAACCATTCTGGCAGGCTAAGCAGGTAGGTGTTCTGAAACATGTCTGTGAGGCTTCCGCCAAACATCATGTCTTTGATGAGCATGCGGGAAATCTGGTGCAGGAGCTCTTCTTTGAAGCCCAGCATGGTGCCGGGGTAGGCAACCTCTACCTGCAATTTTATGAAGTTGGTTTTGCCGCCTACTGCGAACGTCTCATCGTTGACGCCAATATTGCTTTGCTGAAGGTCGGCTACTGAATTGTAGAGGAAAATTTTTGTTTTAGCGTACGGGGCATAGCCCAGAATATCGGTAAGCTTATCGAACTCAACTTCGAGAAACTCCGCAGCAGCTTTGGCGTAGTCTTCACCACCTTGGTAGAAATAAATATCAAAATTCTCGGCGCTGTAAAAAAACCACTCGAAGTTTTTGTACTGAACCCTGTTTTTTCCAAATCCACCCGAAATATTCTGGGCAGACAGGTCAGAACAAAAAAGAATAAAGCTAATTAATAAGCCAATTTTCCAATAGCGCTCCAGTTGCCTGTTCATCATCCTACATTTCTCTCAAAATATAAAGAAAAATATCTTTCAATACTGACTTCCTTGCTCAATGGTTTTTGACCGACAAGGTAGTCTGCCATTTCCCTGGCAAAAAAGGGACTTAAAGATACGCCTTTTGTTCCTAACCCATTGAAAATATGAATGTTTTCATGAGCAGGATGTTTTCCTAAAAAAGGACGCCTGTCTTTGGTAGAGGGTCTTATCCCCACCATGTGATTGGTTAATTCAACGCTCCCTTTGTATAAGTGGTTCAACTTTTCCAATATCTCCTTTTTTCCTTGTTCTGTTGGCAAATAATCGGGTTGCCGCCAATTGTAAGTTGACCCCACTCTCCAACGTCCATTGCCTGCCGGTAGCATAAAACACCCCCTGTTAAAAATGGTGTTGCCCTCAAAGGAGGTGTTTACCTCCAGAATTTCGCCTTTTAGCTCATGCAGTGGAAGCCATGAGAACAAATTTCCACGTTGCGCCCCAACTCCCTGTGCCAAAATCAAATTGCTCGCCTTCAGGCCTTTATAACTTATACTAGTATTTGTAATGGAAAGGTTGTCTTCATGAAACATTTCTTCAGTAAAACACCCTTTAGCTTGCAGGTATTTTTTTGAAGCGTCCAAAAATGTTGTCGTATCGATAAATCCAGCCTTCCTGAGATGAACCCCGCCGTATGGATCGTGAAACAGTTGAGAATTGTGAGGTTGGCTGGTCACTTCGGCTACGTAAGCTGCCAACTGTGGATCGGCTGACTTGGCCATCCAGTCATTTTGCTCATCGATGGAGGTAAAAGGCCTGTAGATACCGATTGGGTGAACAAACTTTGCATCGAGCATCGACTCCAGGCGTTGATAATAGGGCTCTACGATTTCAAAAAGTGAATCTGCCTTCCATGTTTTTACCAGTCTGTTACCTGTTATGGGGTTGTAAAGTCCCGCTGCTACTTTGGAAGCACATGGCTGCTTTGAGTCTGCCATCACCATTGCTTTCTTACCTTTTGCCAGCAGTTCAAACGCCAGCGTAGTGCCCGCCAGCCCCTGGCCAATAATAAGAAAATCAACTTCCATCAATTTTGTATTTTGAGCCTCAAACCTACAAATTTGCCTCCTAAAGCAAACCTCGCATGCTCAAAATAAAAGCCTTTGCCTTCAACCCGCTTCAGGAAAACACTTATGTGTTACACGACGAGACAAAGGAATGTGTAATCATCGATCCGGGTTGCTTCGATACCTCTGAAAAACTTGAACTGACCGATTTTATTGCTGTCAATGGACTGAAGCCGGTTAAGCTACTTAACACCCATTGCCATATTGACCACGTGTTGGGCAATGCTTATTGTAAAAGGAATTTTGGCATTGAGCTGTATGCCCATAAAAAGGACGAGCCTGTGCTCAGGGCCGTAAAGGCATATGCTTCCAATTATGGGTTTGCTGGCTACGAGGAAAGTGAAATCGACCACTATATTGATGAAGACGATGTTGTGGAATTTGGCTTGACTAACCTGGAAGTTCTTTTTGTGCCTGGTCATGCACCCGGCCATGTGGCATTTTACCACGCCGACACAAAGCAACTCATTGGAGGGGATGTACTTTTTCGTCAGAGCGTAGGAAGAACCGATCTTCCCGGAGGCGACCACAATACACTCATCAAAAGCATTCACGAAAAGTTATTTACCTTGAACGACGATGTGGAGGTTTTCCCCGGCCACGGAGAAACGACCACTATCGGATATGAAAAAGTTTATAACCCTTTTTGTGGCTTAAAAAGATGAAGATAAAAGCCCAAGTCCCTAATATTCTCACCGCCGGCAACCTGGTTTGCGGCTGTATAGGCATTGTGATGGTGCTGTCAGGCAAAGTGGAAATGGCACCCGTGGCCGTGGTGCTGGCGGCGGTATTTGATTTTTTCGACGGCTTTGCTGCAAGATTGCTGAAGGTATCTAGCGCTATTGGCAAGGAGCTGGACTCTCTGGCAGACATGGTAAGTTTTGGTGTGTTGCCCGCCGTCACTGTTTACCAACTGCTCAAAACAAGCCAGTCCAATGAGTTTCTCCCATACATCGCATTCTTAATCGCCGTTTTTTCGGCCTTTAGGCTGGCTCAATTCAATATTGACACTCGGCAGTCCGATAAGTTTATTGGCGTGCCCACGCCGGCAAATGCGCTTTTTTTTACTTGCCTGGTTTGGACGGCTGGTGCTTTCCCAATCGTTGTTAACACATATGTGCTTGTTGGCTTAACTGTGCTTTTTTCCTGGTTGCTCGTTTCGCCCTTCGAGATGATTGCCCTCAAGTTCAAAAGCTTTGGCTGGGCCGGGAATCAACCGAAATACCTCGTTATACTAATGGCCATGCTGGTGATTGTTGTTGGTGGATACACGCTACTTCCTCTCGTAATTTTGCTGTACGTTTTTACTTCTATCCTCAGCCATTTATTCCAAACTAAGTCGCCTGCAAGCTAATTTCTTAGCTGAATGCTCTTATTTTTGGAGAATAATTTCGCTGAGCCAACGTTTCTCTATGGCCTGAATACCCAATGAAAAAACCGATCATTCTTATTGCTTCACTTATTACCCTTCTAGCCTGTGAGGTTAGCTTGGCGCAAAGTGTGTTGAGCGAAGGGCAGTGGCTAAAAATTGGAGTGACGGATAAAGGGGTGTATAAAATCGACCGTGACTTCCTGCAAAAAGCAGGTGTTGATGCGTCTGCGATTGACCCCAGGAAACTAGCCATATACGGCAATGGCGGCGGCATGCTGCCGCAAAAAAATGCTACGCCAAGACCTTTTGATTTGATCGAGAACAGCATTCAGGTGATAGGCGAGGGAGATGGACGTTTCGATGCATCTGACTACCTGCTGTTTTATGGCAACTCCCCCCATGAATATTCTTTCGAGGTTGGATGCGCCTGCTTTCGATATGAAAGAAACCTATATTCGGACACCACCTACTACTTTCTCAGGATTGATGGCAGCGAAGGAAAAAGAATGCCTACTCGGGAGTCGCTCGCATCCCCAGGAGTGAAAGTAGATGCCTACGACGACCTGTTTGCACACGAGGTTGACATCAATAAACTTGGGAAGTCGGGCAGGCATTGGCAGGGTGAAATTTTTAGCTCATCGGGCAACGCCACTTTAACCTTCGAGGGAGGAAAAGGCGCTTACCTGCCAGGCACTGAGGTAACAATGATCTCCTCAGTTGTCACGCAAAGTTTTGGGGCCAGCTCTTTCGACATCAGGGTAAACGGAAACGCCATTTTTAACCAGCCCGTTGGCGCCAGGGGCGAAGGCGACTATGACCCACTGGGGGTTCAGAGGGTTGATACAATCCGGCTGCCTGTTTCTGCTATTGGTACTGCGGAGAACACCTCAGTTGAATATACATACAACCGCTTTTTTGGAAAGACTTCGCTTGGCTACCTCGACTACTTTTTTTTGCAGGGGAAAAAGATGCTCAATTACCGCCCGGGTGGGTTGGTGTTCAGAAATAAAGACATTCATGGCGCTGCTTCTTACAGCCTTGCCAACGCCACGGCAGTGGATAGGATTTGGGATGTGACTGACCCTACACAGCCAATTGATCAACTTTTCACCAGGGAGAACGGCGTGGCCAGCTTTGTGGTTGACCAAACCAGCTTGCTTGAGTTCATGGCGGTTGATCCAGCCTCATTGAAAACACCGGCTTCTGCTAAAAAAGCATTGAACCAAGAACTGAAAAATGGGCAGGTTCCCGATTTGGTAATTGTCGCACACAAAAACTTTTTGTCGGAGGCGAACAGGCTGGCCAACTTCCGGCGGTCGAATGATGGGTTGGATGTGAGGGTTGTCACAGTCCAGCAAGTGTACAATGAGTTTTCATCAGGCATGCAGGATATTTCAGCCATCAGGGACTATATGAAGTATTTGTATGATGCGGTGCCCGGAAAGCTGAAGTACTTGCTGCTTTTTGGCGACGCTTCTTTTGACTACAAAGCAAGAACCGAAAACCACAACTTTGTGCCTGTGTATGAATCCAGGGAATCACTTGATCAGATTCTGAGCTTTTCTTCTGACGACTACTTTGCATTTCTGGACGACCATGAGGGTGAGTGGGTTGAGCAAACCAGCGGAGACCATATAGCCGATATAGGCGTGGGGAGGTTGCCCGTGTGGACGGTGAAGCAGGCTGTGGAAGTGGTTGACAAAATTATTGGCTATAGTACTGACCCTTCCGGGATAGGCAGCTGGCGGAATGACCTCTACTTTGTGGCCGACGATGGCGACTTCAATATACATCTTCGGGATGCAGACCGGCTGGCGGACTATGTGGACACTGCCTATGTTCAGTTCAACATTAAAAAGATTTACCTCGATGCTTTTAAACAGGTGTTGATAGAAAGTAAGCCTCGTTCGCCAGAAGCCTACGAAGCCATCAAGCAGGCCGTGGACAACGGGGCCTTTATCATCAACTACAGTGGCCATGGCAATGCCACGGTGCTAACCGATGAAAGGATCGTTGTCTATGACTCGCTGGTCAAATGGAAGAATGGTTCAAGGTTGGCGCTGTTCGTGACCGCCACCTGTGAGTTTGGTAGGTACGACGACCCAACAGTTGCCAGTGGGGCTGAGGAGCTGCTGCTGAATCCCCAGGGTGGAGCGATTGCTTTGCTAACGACTACCCGGCCTGTGTACGCTCACACCAACTATGTGCTGAATCAGGCTTTTTACCTTTCCATATTCTCAAAAATGAATGGAGAATATCCACGCCTGGGTGACGTCATCAAAGAGACTAAGAACAACAGTCTCCGGGGGCCGGTGAATCGCAACTTTGCACTTTTGGGCGACCCGTCCATGAGGCTCAACTATCCAGCCTACAACCTTAAAATAACCGAACTGAACGGTGTGCCAATAGACGGTGTGCCCGATACCGTGTCGGCAATGAACAAGGTAGTTGTGAAAGGAATTGTAGTGGATGGGTTTGATCAGAAGGTAGTCGATTATAAAGGGAAGCTGACGGTCAATATGTACGACAAGCCGACCACGTTTGCCACGCTGGGCGATGAAAGCCAGCCAACGAACTATGAGCTGTGGAACAATGTGGTTTACCGAGGCAAAGTGTCAATAACGAACGGTGATTTTTCATATGAATTTGTAGTCCCTAAAAATATTTCCTACCAGCAGACAAGAGGAAAAATCACCATGTATGCCCAACCCGAAAGCGGCCTTTTGGATGCGAACGGCGCTACAATTGACTTTTACCTTGGAGGGTCGAAGCCGCCCGCCTTCGCCGACACTAAAAGTCCGGTGATACAGGCTTTTATCAATGATGATTCATTTCGGTCGGGCAACAGGGTAAATGCTAATCCACTGCTGATGGTAAAATTGGCAGATGAGAGCGGAATTAATATTTCAGGGAAGGGTATAGGGCAGAACATCACCTATCAAATAGATGAACAGGAGCCAATTATCCTGAACGACTATTATGTTTCAAATTTGGACGATTTCACCAGTGGAACAGTCCTTTACCCTCTTGGGACACTAACCAAAGGCAAGCATCGCTTGAAAGTGAGGGCATTCGATACTTTTTCCAATGCTGCTGAAAATATCATAGATTTTGTAGTTTCGGAGGACACTAAAGTGAGGATAAAGAACGTTCTGAGTTTTCCTAATCCCGCCACAGAATCCATTACCTTTAGGCTGGAACATGACCGGGGCGATCATTTGTTGAGCATAAGCATGGAGTTGGTGGATCAACGTGGTGCGGTAGTCGACAAAATGGAGTGGCAGGCCAACAATTCAGGGGGTTTTGTCGAAAGCCCTGAGTGGAACAGGAACTATAATGGCCGAAGAATCGAAAATGGTATTTATATTTACCGACTGATTGTAGTTGATGAAGAAGATTTAAATCAAAATATTGCTTTTGGCAAACTAATACTCACCAATTGATTTTTATACATTGAAGATACATACAATAGAAAAGCCTTCCCTGAATTCTTCCAGGCACGTGAATGCAGGTGTATTTGTTGCTTTTGGCTTAATGTTTTTGAGTTTTTATAGCTATGCACAGCCTGGTGCAGTCATTTCTGGGCAGGATACTAGCCGTCGTGTAATTTCCACGGCCGTGCCTTTTCTTGGGTTTGCGCCTGATGCCAGAGGAGCCGCCATGGGTGATGTTGGGGTAGCTACTTCCGCCGACGCCAACTCGGTACACTGGAACAACGGCAAGCTTGCCTTCATTGAGCAGGACATGGGTTTTGCCATTTCTTACACTCCCTGGTTGGCCAAAATTGTGAACGACATGTCGTTGTCGTATCTGTCGGGTTATAAAAAAATAGACCGTGTGCAGACTGTGGCAGTAAGCATGCGGTACTTTGACCTCGGTGAGATACAGTTGACGGACATTACAGGTGCGCCTCTCAATACCTTCAATCCAAGAGAGTTTGCTGTAGATGCGACCTATTCAAGGAAGCTAAGTGAAGAGCTGGGGCTGGGTGTCACCGGTAGGTTTATCCACTCTAATTTGTCGGGAAGCTTTTCTTCATCGCCAGATGCCAAAGCAGGTACCAGTGTGGCCGTAGACGTAGGTTCATATTATACAAAGGATCTGGTGCTCAGCGGGCGCAACTCCAACATATCAGCAGGCGCTCACATCTCAAATATCGGACAGAAGCTGACCTACAGCAGTGTTGACAACGAAGATTTCATTCCCATCAATTTCCGGTTGGGTGCGGCTTTTAAGACCGATTTGGATGCCTTTAACACCATCACTATTGCTTTGGATTTCAATAAGCTGATGGTTCCTTCTCCACCGATTTACGAAACTGATGGTGATGGCAACTTCATTCCCGATCCTAACGACCCAAATAAGTTCAAGATCAAAAGTGGTAAAGACCCCTATCGCCCGCTACTGAGCGGCATGTTCGGGTCCTTCGGCGATGCACCTGACGGCTTTCCCGAGGAGCTGAATGAGATCATCTCTTCGATAGGCGTGGAATATTGGTACAAGGACGTGTTTGCTGCAAGAGTTGGCTACCACTATGAAACGCCACAAAAGGGCGACAGGAAGTATTTCACCATGGGTATTGGCTTCCGTTATCAGGTATTCGGAATCGACTTTGCCTATCTGGTACCTCAGGTACAAAATCACCCATTGGCTGAAACTCTTAGGTTTAGCTTGCTGTTTAATTTCGACAAAGCAGAACCTACTTCCACCACTCCTGACTCCTGATCCTCCAAGTTTTTGATGTTAGACAGAACCGCAGCGCCCGAATTTCATATTCCCACCCGCACCGATTTAAAACATGTTACAAGCAGTAAGCTCCGTAACGGTATTCAATTCCATGAGCTGATACTGGGAGACCAGGAAGTCTGCAGGATAGAGATAGTGCTACGGTCGGGCAACTGGTTTGAGGAAAAGGAGGGTGTCTCCTATTTCACAACCAAAATGCTACTCGAAGGAACGGAGAAGCTTTCAGGCAGGCAAATTGCTGACAAGCTTGACTACTACGGAGCGTATTGGGAAGCGACATCGGGAATGGACTTTGTTACCCTTACAATTTATTCCCTGACCAAGTACTTGGAGGAGGTTGTTCCGTTTTTTCTGAGCGTCGTTGTAGATGCCTCGTTTCCGGAAAAGGAACTTGAGACAATTAAGAAGGTACGGATACAACAAATAAGGGTAAACAAGCAGAAGACATCTGCGCTTGCGTCGTCAGGGTTAAGACACCTTCTTTTCGGACAGGCCCATCCATACGGCAAGGAACTTTCAGAGGAAGAGGTGGGAAAAGTGAGCTCTGCTGATTTGAAGGAATACCACAAGAACAGGTTGTTGAGCCAGGCAGAAGTATTTGTATCTGGCAAACTTTCCGGCGAGGAGCTTTCGAAGCTAAATGGCTTTTTTGGTGACTTTCCTTCAAGAGCTGTTTCGTTGCCAAACTATCCGGTGGTTACTGCCCCTGCGGTGAGGGAGATACTGCCAGTGGATGAGTCGGTGCAGGCTTCGCTTCGGCTGGGGAAAATGGCCCATGACAAGCATCACCCAGACCACTACTATTTGATGCTGCTCAATGAGGTTTTTGGTGGGTATTTTGGCTCAAGGTTGATGAAAAATATCAGAGAGGACAAAGGATATACCTACGGCATCTATTCTTCGCTTTCTTACCTGCAAAATAGCGCTTTTTGGGTAATAGGAACGGACGTAAAAAGAGAGGTGGCTATTGCTTCGATCGATGAAATTCTAAAGGAAATGAGGCTGCTCAGGACTGAGCCCATACCTTTTGAGGAACTCGAAACAGTGAAAAACTACATGATAGGCAGCTTTCTTTCAAGTATCAGCACCTCTTTCAGCCTGATGGACAAATTCAGGTCCATTCACTTCGCCGGATTAGATTATGAGCACTACAACAGGTTGCTCACCTCCATTCGAACTGCCACTTCAGAAGACCTGCTGAGAGTAGCCAATGATTCTTTTAAGGAAGAAGATTGGCTTCAGGTGGTTGCGGGAGGTATATAGCCTTCAGGGACTTTACCGCCTCCATTGCAAAACTTAACCATATCTTAATCCCCAGCTTACTTTGAAACGGGTGTTCGGTTGTAAAATTGACGCTTGAATCAATGCAGAAGATGGGATCAATTCAGCTAGTAGTTTTTGACCTGGCGGGCACCACCGTTCAGGACAATCAGGATGTACAAAAGGTGCTCAGAAAGACACTGCAGCGCCAGGGTGTTTCAATTACCATGAAAGAAGCTGCCATGGTAATGGGTATTCCAAAGCCTGTCGCATTGAGGCAACTTCTCGAGTACCACCTTCCAGAGAGCATCAGGGTGACCGATGAAATGATTGATGAGCTCCACGATGCCTTCGTGTCAGACATGGTTAGTTTTTATGAAGAAGATCCATCAGTACAAGAAATGCCGGGGGCGTCTGATATTTTTAAAGCGCTGAAGGAATCAGGTATCAGTGTATACGTTGACACTGGCTTTGACAGGAAAACGACCGATGCGCTTATCGAACGGCTTGGCTGGTTAAAAAGCGAACTGCTCGATGGTAGCATTACCAGCGACGAGGTTGAGAGGGGCCGACCAGACCCCGATATGATTTTCAAAGCTATGAAGTTGAGTAAGGTGACCGAAGCGTCCTTCGTGGCAAAGGTGGGTGATACCGCATCCGACCTTGGGGAAGGCACTGCGGCAGGTTGTGGTTTGGTGATTGGGGTCACAACCGGAGCCTACAGCAGGGAGGAGCTGGAGATAGAGCCACACACGCACATCGCTGACAGCTTACCCGAGGTGCTACAGATAATATTGGAAAAATGAAGACGGAAGAGATTGTAAAGGAGGTGTTCGATTTGTACCGCACATATGGTGATGCCGACTACATCGGAGAACCCGTTTCGCAGATTGAGCACATGGTGCAGGCGGCGCAGCTAGCAGAGGCCGCCGGCTATGATGATGAAGTGATACTGGCCGCTTTTTTTCATGATATCGGGCACATTTGCGAAATGGACGGACAGGTCGAGAAAATGGGGCTCTACGGTGTTAAAAGCCACGAAGAGATCGGGTCGAAGTTCCTCAGAGAAAAGGGCTTTTCTCGCAAAATATGTCAGCTAGTGGAAAATCACGTGGCGGCCAAGCGCTACCTCACTTTCTCTGACGAGTCTTATTATAACAAACTTTCCGAGGCCAGTAAAAAAACACTTGAGTACCAGGGCGGTCGAATGACCTCCGATGAGGCTGCTGCCTTTAAGCGTGATCCACTATTCGAGCCAAGCATTGCGCTCCGCCACTGGGACGAAGAAGCTAAACTCGAAGACCATCCTATCCCTCCGTTAAGCCATTTCGAAGAAATGGCCGTTCGGCATCTCCTGAAAACTTAACATTGGAAATGACAATGGTGTGTTAAATTAATGTTAACTTAGTTAACGCTTATTTAACACCCAATGAAAATACTGGCAACGGTATTTATTGTAGTATTTTCCTGTTTACATTCTTTTGCAGACCAGAAATGGTCTCAGGGGGTTGTTGTATTAACGTCAGGAGAAGTTAAGGTGGGACTGCTCCAGTACCACCCGAGGTGGGATGCTGTGTCATTCAAGGGAGAAGAGAAAGCTAGTGCAGTTGAGACTTTCCCCGCTAACAAGCTATCTCAGTTCAGTTTTTTTGATGACCATATTGAGGTATGGAGAAAGTTCTACACTTATATAGCCAATAAAAGGGGGTTTAATCAGCCTGTTTTCTACGAAGTGGTCATCAAGGGGGACTTTAGCTTACTGAGGAAGGAAAAATCCATTGAGCCTGTATACGATAATGTAGCATCATCCGCTAATTCTATCAATGATCGAATGCTAAGGGAGCAAGTAGCAGGTTTTGACTTCTTTTTCTGCCACAACAATAACATAGTGCCTCTCAGTAATTTCAAAAAATACATGAAAGAGAAAGGCCTGTTTGAAGAGTTGGACAATTTTGCAGACACACACCGGCTAAGCTGGAGGGAGAGCTACGACATAGTAATGATGATTAACTACCTAAATTGCTCTTCAGGCAGCGGCGGATGTCAGGAAGACCTTGAACTGAACCGATTGGTCTCATCTAACTGAAAGAACAGCAAGACCGTCGCTGCTCTCATATTTCCTTCTGAAATAGATCATGCAAATTCCCATCAGGAGGGTTCCGGAAACGGAGACTACATAAATCGACTGTGTGAAAAACTCAAGCCAGCTCAAATTGGCAAAGCCGAAGTTCTTGTAGAACAGAATAACCACACTGCCAAGGTAGCCAAACGAATCGGCCAGGTAAATAAGAAATCCAACGTTTCCAGTCACTTTAAAAGCTGCAATGAGCCTGTCAAAAAGGATGCTGTTAAAAGGGACATAGCCGAGGTAGAGACCGAACCCCACCAAAATCATCCAAAGAGGAGGTGAAATCAGATGGTTTTGGAAAAGCAGTGTGCTGATGCCACTAACCGCAAAACCACCGATGATGATCAGGTAGTTCGCATTTAAGGCCTTGTAGTTTTGTTTGATCCCCATCATAAGACCGAGTAGCACAAGCACTGCTATCGAGACTGGAATTTCTGTCAGCGTAAAAATTTCCGCATTGTCGCCGTAGCCAAGCACCTGCCATATTTCAGCAGAGAAGTTATCTCGGAAATCTCGGAAAGCTGTGAGCAGGATGTAAACCAGCGTGAGTAGAAACATACCGCCGCCAAAGTCCACTAAAAACTGGCGTCGCTGTGCCTTACTCATCGGTTCCCGCTTGGTTCTCATGGCAACATCTTCAGGACTCGGCTCTGGAATGCGATCAAGCAGCCAAACAAAACCAAGAAGCGGAAGCAGAAAGAGGCTGCCTGTGACAAAAGGCATCCAGTCTTCGCTCACACCCCAATTAAGCATCACCACTTTACCGATGGTTTTTACAAAACCAGAGGAGAAGATAAAGCTTACCGAAAGACCCGCACCGAGCACCTCAGTAGTTTGCCTGCCTTCGAGAAAGCTGAAGACCAGGCCCCACACCATGCCGAGGGGCAGGCCATTTAGAAAGAGGAACAAAATGCCCCACGGAGCAGGAGCCAGGGCAAAGCCAAGGAGAGCCAGTGCAGCGGAAACGATTAAAAGAAGGATAAAAACGGATCTTCGGTTATTTTTCATCTCCGAGATTACCCGTATGCCTATGAACTTTGATAGCGTGTACCCAAGCACTTGTGCGGTAATCAGTAGTATTTTATAGTCAATCCCCCAGAAGGCTTCATCTTCGAAGGTGGCTACCGCAAAGGGCTTACGGAAAGCGTACATACAGGAGTAGGTGCAAAAGGCAGCCAGGATACAGAATGCGGAAAAGGCAATCTTGTTGGTCGATTGCAGCCAGGTTGTCACTTTCGATTCCAGATGGTTGTTGGTGGAGGTGCTCATTGGCTACAGTGCGTTTGTAAGCTCCTCAGCCAGACCAAACGACAATGTCATGCCGGCTCCACTCAGCCCATTAACGATGGTAGTGTGGTCGCTCACCCGGGCAACGAATTCAGTTTTGCCCTCCATTTTTGGGTAAATGCTATGCCACCTTTCCTTGATAGCGATGTCGGGCGCTTCGAAAAAGGTGCTCAGGTAGGACATGATAAGCTCGTTGATTTCTTCCCTGTCGAAAGGAGAAAGGGATAAGCCGTATTCGTGGGAGTCGCCCAGCACCAGCTCCCCGTTTCCGTTTTGAGACACCAGCACATGGATGCCCCACTTGATCAGGTCAGGCATATCCGTTTGAGCTCTGGCCCGTAATGCAGGCAGGCTTTTGCAATCCTTGAAAGCACCGTAATGCAGAAGAGTGAGCCCGGCGCAAAGTGAAGGCCCCACTTTCCAGGCATGAGGCTGAGCCCCCGTGCGCATCATTTGCAGTTTGCATTTGGTAATGCCGCTTTGCTGGAAGTTTTCAGGAAAAAGCGTTTCAAAGTCGGCGCCGCTGCATACAAATATTTGCTCAGCCCGCCAGGTAATTTCAGCCGTCGTTACCCGGTTTTTTTCTATCTGCGTCACGGCTGTGCCGAACACCATTTCAACTCCGTATTTTTTCTCAAGGTAGCCGGGCAATTTGCTGATGGCCTCTCTTGGGTCAACTGTGCATTCAGTTGAGCTGAGCAACCCGCCTTTCAAACCCTTAGTTTTAATCCCAGGGCTTAGCTGCTTTGCTTTGTCAGCAGCAACTATTTCGATCTGGAAACCCTCGTTTGAATTTGCCTGGTAAAATTCGTTGATGATATCCCATTCATCCTGACGATGGGCCAACTGGAGGGAGCCATTTTGATTCAGCCATATCCCTGCCTCAGGGGCTACTTCCAGCCAGGTGCTTCTGCTTCGCATAGCCCGGTCGAGTAGTGGGCCGCCGGGCTGACCAATTGGCCAGATCAGACCAAAATTTCTGATGCTGGCTCCCTGGGCCTGCTGCGACCGTTCAATAACGACAACTTTCTTTCCTTTTTTGGCTGAGTGAAAGGCCATCGCCAGGCCTACAATGCCAGCGCCCACCACAATTACGTCCGCACTTTTCTCCTTCATTCTCTGAGTTCGTTAGAACTTCTAAAATGAAGGACAACAGTGAAGGCATGATGAAGCTGCCTTTATCTGTTTATTACGAAGTGCCCTATGATATTAGCTCATCATTAAAGAAGAAGTAGACCACCAGCATGGTGCATGGCAATGCTGAGGGATTGGACGGGGCGTGCGGCGTTTTTCCATTGAAGTACAAGCTGTTGCCCTCTTCCAGTAGAACAGCATCACTACCAATATGATAAAGGGCCGACCCGCTGATCATGTACTTGAACTCAAAAGCATCCGTCGTGACCATTTCTCTTTCGGCCCCAGGCTCCAGGGTGAGTAGGACTGTCTCAACTGTGATAGTGGAAATAGTGCGTGTTAGAATGTGGTGGTACTTGAACCCTTTGGTGCCTTCTTTTTCAAATTCATTATATTCATCTTTTTTGAGCAGCAGGTAAGGCTTTTCTTGCATTCTGTAGATATCGTGAAAGAATGTACCTACTTCTTCCTGAAGGGCATGAACTATTGAGATGAGGACAGGCAGCGATGGGATGGTGCGTCCATTTTCAATCCTCGATAGCAAACCCTTGCTCACATGAGCTTCGGCGGCCACTTCGTAAAGCTTCAGTGCTTTTGATAGGCGGGTCTGTTTCAGCTTGCGTCCGAGCTGCCCTATGATGTTATCTGTCATGATCCAAGCGGTTGAGGGTTCAAAAAAACATGCTCCATTTTTAAAAGCAATAAATCGGTGGGGGATGAAGGAAAGATAACGATGAGGTTAACATTTGATAACCAGCAAGAATTGCACTTTGTGCTGCATTTCTGAAATTTAGTCCAGCAATTCCACTCCCCGACCTATTCAGCCACTAATTTTGCTATTTGTTTACTATATGTAAACTACTTGGTAATAGAAGCTAATATTTAACAATGAATTAAATATTAGTTTAATATAGGTAAATATCGCCCACCTACCTTTGATGCATCGAAAAAGGCAATTCGATTGCCTGAGGCCGATAAAAAAAGTAAGCCGGAAATGCGCTAACATTCCCGGCCAATACCTCTTCCTGATCCGCAAAGACGTCCTTCTACAAGGATGGGTGGAGGCTTTGTGCTAAAACGAAAATCGTCTTAACCATTTAAAACTATGAAAAAACCATTACCAGAAAAAAGACCTAATCAAAAAGCTTTAGGGAGCGCTTTTCTTTCCCTGCTTTTGTTGATGGCTTTTTCTTTCAACGCACTGGCACAGTCACGTACTGTAAGCGGTGTTGTGAAAGATGAAGCTGGAGAGCCGCTTATTGGGCTCACCGTATTAGAAAAGGGTACCTCGAACGGAACCATTACAGGGGTGAACGGCGACTACCGCCTCGACCTGATTACTCAGGAGCCAACGTTAGTTTTTTCATTTGTAGGTTACACCTCACAAGAAGTTGCCATTGGCAGCCGGTCGGTGATTGATGTAGCCATGCAACTCGACGTAAAAAGCTTGTCAGAGGTGGTTGTAACCGCACTTGGCGTCGAAAGAGAAACGAAGGCGCTTGGCTACTCGGTGCAGCAGGTGAATGGCGAGGACATTACCGAAGCACGTGAGACTAACGTAGTTAATTCTCTTTCAGGTAAAGTAGCTGGCGTGCAGGTTTCCAATGCAGCAGCAGGTGTGGGTGGTTCTGCCAGAATCACTATCCGTGGCGAATCTTCTTTAAATATCAACGCCAATCAGCCGCTGTTTGTGGTGGATGGAATTCCAATAAGCAACAATGTGAATGGTGCTTCAGGGTCAGGTAACCTCGAAGTGGATTATGGCAACGCAGCTGGTGAAATCAACCCCGATGATATTGCTTCCATGACTGTGTTGAAAGGGCCAGCTGCAGCAGCACTTTATGGCTCAAGAGCGGCCAATGGAGCTATCCTGATCACCACTAAATCAGGAAAAAACCAAAAAGGAATCGGTATAGCTGTTAATAGCAATTTAACGTTTGAAAATCCACTTGTAATGCCCGATTGGCAGGACAAGTATGGTCAGGGTAACAACGGGCAGTTTTCGTTTGTGGATGGCTCCGGGGCAGGTATTGCCGACGGAGTGGACGAAAGCTGGGGCCCAGAATTAAACGGACAATTGATACCTCAGTTCGACTCTCCAAGAAGCGTTGGAGGATTTCGTGGTGGTGATCTTAACGCTCCTGCTGGTAGCACGATTACGTCAACACCATGGGTGGCTCAGCCTGATAACATCAACGACTTTTTTGAAACAGGTGTCACGAGAACCAACAACATTGAGTTCAGCACCTCCAACGACTGGGGCAATGTCCGTTTGTCGTATACCAACCTCGACCAAACAGGTATGGTACCTAACACTGACTTGAGAAGAAACTCGGTATCGTTGAAAGGTGGACTGAACCTGACGGAGAAGCTCAGCATCAACTCTACGATCAACTATGTGAAAAGCCAGAGCGACAACAGACCAGCGATTAGCTACGGTACAGAAAGCTTGATGTACTTGTGGATTTGGTACGGAAGACAAATCAATACCCAAAACCTGAGCAGCTACTGGATGCCGGGTTTGGAAGGCGTGCAACAGTACAACTACAACTACAATTACCACGACAATCCCTATTTCACGACTTACGAGAACACCAACGGGCAGGACAAAGACAGAATCTTCGGAAACCTCTCTGCTACCTACAAATTTACCAAGGAGCTTAGCCTGATGGTACGTACTGGTAACGACTTGTACAACGACTTGAGAGATCGCCGCAGGGCATTTTCTACACAAAGGTTCCCGCTTGGTATGTATAGAGAAGATGCTGTATACTTTCAGGAAAGAAATACCGACTTCCTTTTGTCTTACAATAAGAATGTGAATGACGACTGGGCTTTTGGTCTTTCAATCGGGGGCAACCAAATGAGCCAAAACAACAGGTTCCAGTCGACAGTAGCACCGCAGCTATTGATCCCGGGCATCTATAATTTCTCAAACTCTGCTGTTCAGCTTCAAGTGTCTCAAAGCAGATCAGAGAAGCGCATCAACAGCTTGTATGGCTATGGTCAGGTGGCTTTCAAAAATATGATCTTCCTGGATATAACCGGCCGTAACGACTGGTCCAGTACATTGCCTGTAGACAACAACAGCTACTTCTACCCTTCAGTAACATTGAGCGGCGTAGTGAGTGATATGTTTACCATGCCCGACTTCCTGTCGTTTGCTAAGTTGAGAGTGGCCTATGCCGAGGTTGGTAATGACACCGATCCATATAGCCTTTCGAATGTGTACGGCTCCGGCACCGCCTGGGGATCGATCCAATCTAAATCAGAATCTTCTGTTCTTCGTAACGCAGAGCTGAAGCCAGAGAGGACATCTTCTTACGAGGTAGGAGTTGATTTAAGATTTTTTGAAGGTCGTCTTGGAGTAGATTTCACTCACTATGACAACAAAACCAGAGACCAGATCATCCCTATCACGCTTGACATCGCCACCGGGTACTCCAGCAGAATCATTAATGCTGGCGAAATTCAAAACTATGGACAGGAATTGATGTTGATGGGAACCCCAATTAAGAAGGACAATGGCTTCAAATGGGATGTGAATGTAAACTTTACCAGCAACCGCAGCAAAGTGATAAAGCTGGCAGAAGGTATCGAAGCATATACGCTAACTGAAAGAAATGGTGCCTACATTCAGGCTCGTGAAGGTGAAAGAATGGGCAACATCTATGGTGTTGGTTTTGCGAGGGTAGAAGACAAGAGCAGTCCTTTCTACGGTCAAATCATCCACTCGGCTGAGGGCACTCCTTTGAGAGATCCCGAATTGAAGCTGCAGGGTAACTATAACCCCGATTTCATGGTAGGTATCAACAACAACTTCTCTTACAAGGGCATCTATGCAGGCTTCCTGTTCGACATTCGCCAGGGAGGAATTGTGGTGTCAAGAACCAAAACAATTGGTAGCACTTCAGGTCAGCTGGAAGAAACATTGTACGGACGTGCCAATGGTTATGACCTTTCTCTGGAAGGCAACGGCATTGTTAGCCCGGGTGTGATTGATACTGGAGATGGAAACTACATCCCCAACGAGATCAAAATACCAAGCCGTGACTGGCATAACCGTTACTACGAGCGGAATAACGTAGAGGCTGCCAAATACGATGCCTCTTTTGTGAAGCTTCGTGAAGTGAGAGTGGGATACAGCTTCCCTAACACTATGATGGGTCGTCTTCCTTTCAGAGATGTTCGCTTCTCTGTAGTAGGCAGAAACCTGATGCTTTGGACTGAAAACCCTCACTTCGACCCGGAAACACTTTCTATGTCAGGTGGCACACTTCAGCCAGGTGTTGAAAACATGGCTTATCCTTCAGCCAGAAGCTTTGGCTTTAACCTAAGCTTCAAACTTTAAGATGGTTCATCTTTTAAAACTTCAAAGGAAAAAAGAAATGAAAATCAAAAGCAATTCTATAAAATCAATAGCGCTGCTGGCTGGTCTTTTTGTGGCTACATCATGCGATAAAGACTTCCAGGAGGTTAACACAAACCCTAACAGTCCTGAATCTGTACCAGCTTCATTGTTGCTTCCCACTATCATCAGAAACCCTGTGAACGAAGTGGCGGGACTGGCGTGGGGCTACGGCAACGTGGTGATGCAGTATTCTGCAAAAATCCAGTTCACCAGTGAAGACAGGTACCTCTGGGGCCCGGAAGGAGACCCATACAATAATTTCTACAATGCCATGCGTGATGTAAATAACATCATCATACTGTCTGAGGAAGCCGGGCAGCCGCAATACATTGGTATTGCCAAAATCATGAGGTCATGGATGTATTCCTTCATGACAGATGCTTACGGCGATATTCCTTATTCTGAAGCAACAAGTGCAAAAGAAGGCACCAACCTTCCAGCGTTTGATACGCAGGAGTCAATTTATCAGGGCGTGCTGGCCGAGCTGGCAGAAGCCAATACCATCCTGGCGAGTGCTACTGGTTCGGTTAGTGGCGACATTCTTTTTGATGGTGACCTGATGAAGTGGAGAAAATTTGCCAATTCATTACGCCTGAGAATTTACATGCGTTTGTCGGACCGAAATGACCCATCTTCAGGGATGCAGGCGATCCTTGGTAACCTTGAGGCAAATCCAATTTTTGAAAGCAACGACGACAACGTAGCGTTGGAGTACTTGTCAGATGCGCCTAATCAGCAGCCGCAGTATACCAATCGTTCGGGCTCTTTTGATGAGTACAGACTGAGCGTCAACATGGAGACTATTCTGAAAGACCTGAATGATCCAAGATTATTTGTGTATGCGCAGCCTACCAACGACTCGGGCGCCGGTGTTGTGGGCAGCCATGCTGACTATGCAGGCGTGCCTAATGGCCTGGCTGATGCTCAGGCTTTGGCTTATTCGCCAAGCGGTGACCCTGAAAAAGTTGGCTCCAATTTCATTTCAAGAATTGGCTTAATGTTCGCATGTCGTGCTTGTAACCCCGACAGAGCTTCACCAACAGCCGCTGAGGCCATGTTGATGAGCTATGCTGAACTTCAATTTATTTTGGCGGAAGCAAGGGAGCGTGGATTTATCTCAACGGGTACCGCCGAAACCTACTACCTCAATGGTATCAATGCCTCTTTTGACTACTATCTCGAGAGACTAGCGGTAGGTAGCTATCCTGAAATTATTGATGTGGCTTCACCTGATGCGGCTTATTTCGCTCAGGCTGATGTTGCTTACACTGGCACAACAGCCGAGAAGTTGCAGAAGATTGGCACCCAGAAGTGGGTCGCTCTTTTCTTCAATGGCATGGAGGCCTGGTTCGATTGGAGAAGAACCGGCATACCAGCAATTACACCTGGCCCTGGTGCGGTGATTCCTACCGTACCGGTTCGCTTTATGTATCCAGGCGACGCCCAGGCACTAAATGCTGACAATTATAAGGCGGCTGTTGCCCGCCAGGGTACCGATGCAATTACCACCCGTGTTTGGTGGGATGTAAACTAAATAAGAAGTAATTTTTGCCTCAAACCTATCTGGAAGTAAGGGGGATGTTTGTCCCCCTCAACTTTTGGAGCAACCCGATTGACAATGAAAAACACCTTACTTCTTATTGCCGGTTTAGCGTTTTCTCTGGGCACTTTTGCTCAAAAGAAAGACCTGAAAACAGAGAATGTCTTCATTATTACTTTTGACGGCCTTCGCTGGCAGGAACTTTATGGAGGAGCCGACGCAGCGCTGATCGGCGACAAAGATTATGTGGAGAATGTAGAAGGTCTGAAGAAAGAATTTTGGGCAGAAGATGCGAAGACAAGGCGAGAAAAGTTGTTCCCTTTTTTCTGGTCTGAGATTGCAACAAAGGGGCAGATGTATGGCAACCGCAACGAGGGAAACAAAGTAAACTGCGCTAATGGCATGTGGTTCTCTTATCCCGGCTATAACGAAATTTTATCCGGATTTGCTGATGACAAAAGGATTACCAGCAACGACAAGATTCCAAACCCTAATAAAACTGTGCTTGAGTTCGTCAACAACCAGCCTCAATACAAAAGCAAAGTTGCTGGCTTCGGATCATGGGATGTTTTTCCCTACATCATCAACGCTGAAAGAAGCGGCATTCCGGTAAATGCCGGATTTATGAAAGCGACCGGAAGCAGCCTGACAGACAGAGAAAAGTTTTTGAACCAGCTGCAGGACGAAATCCCCGGCCCATGGGGAGGAGTGAGGCTTGACGCCTTTACCCATCATTTTATGATGGAATATGTAAAAAAGAACAATCCAAGGCTTGTGTACATCAGCTATGGCGAGACTGACGACTGGGCCCATGATGGCGAATATGATGAATATCTGCACTCAGCCCGCCGCACCGACCAGTTTATAAAAGAGCTTTGGCAGTACATCCAATCCAGCCCCAAATACAAAGACAAAACCACCCTGCTGATCACAACCGATCACGGAAGAGGTACAGTTCCGAAAGACACCTGGAGAAGTCATGGTAGCCAGGTCGAAGGTGGCGGAGAAATTTGGATGATGGCGATTGGCCCGGATACGCCAGCATTAGGAGAGGTGAAGCAGGATGGTCAGCTCTACCAGAATCAGGTAGCAGCCACTGCAGCTACCTTACTGGGGCTTAAATATGTTAATACTCCTGAGCCAGGAGCAGTTGTTGGCTCAATGATCACTAAGTGATGGATTTCAAAAGGGTAATTGTGCTCCTGTTGCTGGCGGCCTTTGGTTGTCGGCAGCAGGACTCAATTATTTCACCTACCTATACCATATTTCCGCCGCAGGATTCGGCAAGACTTACACTGGCAGAAAAATGGAAAGCGGTCAAGACACCAACACCTGCTATTATTCAACCCATCGATCAAGGTTGGCGATACGTAGCTGGAATAAATGAAAGTCTGACAGACTTTGAATTCCCGGAATGGGAACAGACCGAAGTGCTCGACTTACCTCACCGTGTTACTCTTCCAAACACCGCCATGTGGTACCAACGGCTGGTGGTTGACCCCATCGACTCTTCACTTTTGGAGGTCAATGCGGACGATGGCGCCCAGGTATTCCTCAATGGTAAAAAGCTGGAAAGGCTAATGGACGACAGGTTTTATCTCACGGCCACGGCTGGAGATACGCTGACGATTAGGGTACTTAACAATGCCATGGCTGGTGGCTTGCGCACAGTGAAACTGCTTCCTCTCGCCAACTATCGGGACTACAAGAACCAGCTGGCACTCTATCGAAAAGCAGGTGCCGCCGTCAATCAGGTATTGCGATTGAGCAAGCCGTCGGCAAAGGCCGTGGAAGCTGCAAGCCTTCTTGTGGAGCACCCGACCATAGAGAATATTACGAGGGTTGAAGCACTTTTGAGTGCATATCCCGTGCCAAGCGACCCTGTTTTGCTGAATAACAAAGGCCGCTTCGAGCTCAATTGGTTGAGTTCGGGCAATGGACAGGCAACTATTTTCGCAGGCAATGACCCGACTAACCTTACGACTGAGTTTATAGTGACAGCCAAGCAGCAGCTGTTCAGATTTCCGCTGGAGCAGCTAAGCAACGCCAGTTTTTACAGGATTCGGCAGCTCGATACCTGGACAGAAGTATACGAAGTACCAAAAATGGAGCAAACCGCCGGTCCTTTTTCATTTACACTCTGGGCCGATAGCCAGGGCGGTTGGAACACTTTCAGTAAACTCATGTCTTACACCAATGAATATGACGACAAGTTTAGCCTTGGGGCAGGTGATTTGGTGGCCAACGGCTCAGATTCGGTGCAGTGGAAAAGCTTGCTGACCAGTCTGGGGTTAGCCAATGGCCGTTTTCCATTTTATCTCGTCCCGGGCAACCACGACTATGACGGCTATTACGACGATCTCAAGCCAAAGAATTTCAACCGATACATCACGACTCCATCTGGCAAAAACTATTTCTCGTGGCAGTATTCCAACTGCGCTTTCATCGCTCTCGACCCGAACGAAGCTTTCCCAATTGGTTTTGATGCCAGCGACCAAAAGCAATGGCTTTTGAGTGAGATAGAAAGTCCGGAGTGGAAATCAGCCACCTGGCATTTTGTGGTTTTGCATCAGCCACCGCTGTCTCAGGGCTGGCCTGGCTACCATGGCGATGAGGTAGTTAGAGAGTTGCTCGACTCCGTTTATGAGTCTGCTAACATCGACTTTGTTGTCGCTGGCCATACACATGATTATGAACGCTTAACAAGAAATTACGGAAACCAGCAAGTCAACTTTCTAGTTGTTGGAGGTGCTGGAGGAGGTCTTGAGCCTGAAGACGACAAGTCGGAGTACCCAGTGATGGACAGGCTGATCAGGAAGCATCACCTCGCCCGCATGTTTGTGCATGGAGACTCCATCCATTTGGAAGTGAAAGACCCCGATCAGGATATCATCGACCAATTTGATTTTATAAAACAATGAAATGCTGTCTCATCCTTCTCATGTTTACTTTGCAGGCCGCTGTTGGCCTGGCTCAGGATATCAAAACCGGCCTGCTGGGCGACTGGTGGCTTTGGCCTGAGTATACATTGCCAGCCAGAGCTAATAATACTCCCGGCAATCAGCCCAAGGCTCCGGCATCTGTTTTTACTGATATAGACAGCCGAAGTATTCCCCTCGTGCTGAAGGGGGAGGAACCCACACAAAGGCTGACTGGTATTTTGCCTCAAAACCAGCTTCCTGTTGCCAGCTTTACCGTGGAGTGTTGGTTGGTGAACCATGTGAACCAGGCGGTAGGGATGCTGGCCGCTGTGAAGCCTAAGTACACCGGAGCGGAGCCGCAATGGTTGCTGGGACTGTACGAAAGAAAGATTATATTTTCTCTGAAGCCAGAAAAAGAACCGTTTGCCGCCGTCGTTAGCCACCAAATCAAAGGGAGAGGCTGGAAAAACTACTGGAGTCACCTGGTGGGCGTGTACGATGGCAGCTCGATGAAGCTCTACCTCAACGGCGAATTGCTTGGTGAGCAAAAGGTGGGAGCCATGGCAGCTCTAACTCAGGACAAAGAGCTGGAGGTGGCAGCCTACATGCACAACGAACCCTATATGCAGCTGGGCAATATGCTGAAAAACTTCAGGCTCTACAACCGCCCACTCAACGCCTCCGAAATCAAGCAACGTTACGCTTACCTTCAAAAGCATGTCGAAGAAGGCAAGCTTTGGCCCGATACCTTTCATTTTAATGCAGGGCCTTACCTCAATTACGCCACCACGAGCAGCATCAACCTTCTTTGGGAAACAGATCGGCCTGCCAAGGCAATAGTGGAATATGGGGAATCGTTGCCATTGAAGCAGAAAAAGGAACTTCCAGTGGCCAGCTTGAAAAAAGAAGGCCCTGGCGCTGAAGAGAAATACATTCAGGAGTTGACACTGGACAACTTGCAGCCCGGCACCACCTACTTCTACAATGTGAAAGTGGTGTCGGAAGATGGACAGGAAATGGAGTCGGGCGTGCTGACTTTTGCTACGGCCATCGAACCTGATGCTCCATTTGCGTTTGGAATCATTGGCGACACCGAAGCCCGGCCCCATGTGAACGACAGGGTGGCCAAAATGCTTTGGGATGAGCGCCCCAACTTCCTCATGATTGTGGGAGACCTGACAGATGGTGGCCAGGAGCACCACAAGTTCGAGTGGAACTACGAATATTTTGCCGCCATGACGCAGCTCACCAGCCGGGTGCCGGTATTTCCAGTAGCGGGCAATGGCGAGTCGGATTTGTATTGGTACAATCAATACCATACCCTGCCCGAGCCTGAAGGATACTACTCCTTCACTTATGGCAACGCCGAGTTTTTCATGCTCAACAGCAATAAGAGAGATGAGTTTGCGCCGGGAGCGAAGCAGTACGTGTGGCTGGAGGAAAAGCTGAAGACTTCCACTGCCAGGTGGAAGTTTGTGGCACATCATCATGCTCCTTACTCGGCGGATGAAGACGACTACGGCAACAGCTGGGAAGGCCCTACCGACCTGGGCGACAAAAAGGTGAGAGAGATAGTGCCACTGTATGAAAAATATGGTGTGGACATGGTCTTCTTTGGCCACTTGCACACCTACCAACGCACCATGCCTATCGAAGCAAACAAGGTAAGCGAGCAAAATGGCGTGGTCTATATTCAGGCGGGTGGTGCCGGCGGCAATCTTGAGGACTTTGCACCCACCCGTGCCTGGTTCAGTGCCAAGACCTACCGTGGCCATCACTACTGCATTGTAGGAGTGAATGGAGGAAGTCTTTCATTCAAAATGTATGATACCGAGGGGAGACTGAAGGATTTTTTGGAGTTGAGGAAGTAGAGAGACGTGCTAGGTCAGAAATATAGGGGTTACGGGATTGGGGCAACGATACAAATTTAATCTCTTCAGGTCATTTGTCCAATCGTTTATTACCCCGTAATCTCCTTCGCACCCGCATGAGCCTGCTGGCAGCTTTAAAAATGCGGTACACGGCAGGCGGTTATCTCTATGCTGGGGTCTGTAAATATACCTGTTAATAAGTATTGCTTTTTTAGTTAGTTATGCTCAATTTTCGATAATTCCAGTCAAACCGTTTCGTCAACTGCTCATTTTTTATTTCGTCCATTTTTTTGAGAGCAGAACGGGACAGGAGGATCATTCGACTTTCTTTTCGATAAAATGTATGGCCAGAGTATTTCGCAGGTTTGTGGGATTCGTCATGCTACAGTGCTCTCTTCTCCACTACCTGAGCGCACAGGAGGTAGTAATTACCAAAATTCAGCTAAAAGATAACGAGGCGATCATCAACTACGACCTCAAGGATGATATCCTTGAGAGGAAGTACGCTCTTTTCCTTTATTCATCTCAGGACAACTTTATTCAACCCCTGGAAAAGGTGTCTGGCGATGTTGGAGTCAACCTTTCGGTGGGAGGAAATAAGAAAATCGTCTGGAAACCAAAGGAGGAATTCGGTGAGAACTTTGTTGGGCAGCTGGCGTTTGAGCTGAAGGGCAGTGTCTACGTTCCTTTTATTTTTCTCGACGGATTTGACGATTACAAGGAACTGAAGAGAGGCAAGCCGTATGATCTGGTGTGGTCCGGTGGGCGGGGCGACAACGTGCTCAACTTCGAGCTGTATAAAGGGGAAAGCAAGGTGGCGGTGCTGGAGGAGCGTCCCAACGTTGGGAATACCAAGCTGATCTTACCAGTCAAGGTGAAGCCCGGCAAAGACTACCGGCTGAAGATAAGTGATAAGCGAAACCGGGATGAGGTGGTTTTTACTGAAGAATTCACCATAAGACGCAAAGTTCCGCTGGCGCTGAAGCTTGGAGTTTTTTTCACGGTTGGCGTGGCTACCGGCCTGCTGATTGACCAGCTTACTCAGGAAGATCCGATTATTCCCGCCCCAGGGGTTCCAACCCGCTAACGGCCATGAAAAAGACATTTCCAATTCTTATCTCCTTGCTTTTGAGTCAGGTAGTGCTGGCTCAAACCCCGCTGTACAAATGGGCCGGAGGAAACGCCGAACCATCAAAGGCTTCAGTCATTCAAACAACAGGCATAGGCGCCAGAGAAAATAGCGCTTCATGGACCGACGAAGAGGGTAACTTCTGGCTTTTTGGTGGTGCGGGCTATGACAAAAACGGAATAGAGGGGTATTTCAACGACATGTGGAGGTATTCTCCCAGAGAAAAAGAATGGACCTGGATGCATGGCGCCAACTACAGCGGAGCCGTCGCTGACTACGAGGCCGACCTGTCGCTGCGGTTCGACGGCATCGACGATGTTGTCGAAATGACTGGCTTCAACGACTATAACACAGATTTTACCTGGGAGGTGTGGATAAAAACCGAGTCAGAGGAGGGCACCGTGCTGGAGTACGCTGAATCCACAAAAGCTGAATGCTGCTCCGGAGTCGGTAATATTTCTCTAATCATCAATAACGGTTACGCCAGGGCATTTACGGAAAACTTTGGCGACAACTATGCTCAATCTTTCACCAGAATTGATGACGGGCAATGGCACCACCTGGCGCTAACCTTCAAGGCAAACCAGTCTGGTAACCAGGAACTTGTTACGCTGTTCGTCGACGGTATCGAGGAGGCTTCCTTCTTAAAGAATTTCGATCAGCTGGTGCCTAATGGGCCCACCAGCACCTATGTGACCAAGCTTGGCAACGGCTTTAATGGTGCCCTGGATGCGGTCTTTGATAATTTTCGGGTATGGGAAGTGGTGAGGACGGCGTCTGAAATTCAAAGCAATCTGGTGGAAAGGCTGACGGGAAGTGAAGATGATCTCGTGGTTTATTATGCATTTGATCAGGGAATACCCAACGACGACAATCAGACGGAGGTGGAAGTTTATGACGCCACCTCAAATGGCAGCGACGGCACACTGTATGAGTTTATCAAATACCCCAACCTGAGCGGTGAAGTCACCTTCTCCAAAATTTGGAGCGTGGCCAAGTCGGCTGCTGATATAGAGGCCGAGATGACCACGGCAGATCCTGGATATCCCGGACTCCTGGTATACTACGACTTCAGGCAGGGAAGCGCCGGCGGAGACAATACCTTCCACGGTTCCGTTAATGATCATTCGATCAACGCTAACCATGGCACATTAAATAATTTTACTCTGATAGGTGACGCCTCCAACTATCTGGAAGACGCAATTTCTCCCTTCTTTACAAATAACCTTGTCGGCGTTTACTCGGACGATTTTGAGCTCGGTGGGGGAGACTGGTCGGCCTCCGGTCCTTCCGATGGATTCGAATGGGGAGTGCCGACCTATGGCATTCCGCCTGAGTTTGACAACTCCTGGGTGACAGACCTCGATGGAGACGCTACCAACCTCGACGGCACTTTCTATCTGACCTCTCAGCTGTTCGACTTTAGCACCACTCCTTACGCTTATATTTCATTTGATCTCTATACCGAGCTGTATGGCCACGACGACGTGTTGTGGCTGGAGGGGAGCCTGGATGGGGTCAGCTGGGAGAGGATAGGCAGCTCCTCTACAGGTGTCAACTGGTACGATGGCGTGAGCGGGTTGTTTGATGAAGAGGGCTGGCATTACAGTGACGGGTGGCGTACCGTATACCATGACCTGAACAAGTATAACTACGAGCCCGAGGTTTATTTTCGGTTCGTTTTCTTAACCGACGGATGTTGTGCTGAAGAGCTCGCAGGGATAGCTATTGACAATATCTCTATTTTCACCAACAGCGAGTATGTATTATCCTTCGATGGCGTCGACGACTATGTGTCAGTTCCGAACGTCAATCAGTACCAATCGGATTTTACATGGGAAACGTGGCTCAAAACTGACAAGGATGCCACCATTTTTTCTTACTCGAACCCTACCTATTCAGAACCAGCTGAAACGGGGGCTATCGCCCTGTATGTGCTGGACGGCCAGCTGATTTTCGAACAACATTTAAATGCAGCCGTAGGAGCCTACTCCCTGCGGCTCGATGATGACCTCTGGCATCATGTGGCTGTGACGGTAGCGCACGATGCAGACGGAACCCTCGATCAAATTACCCTGTATGTTGACGGTGAGCAGGCCGGGGGAGACCTGGTCGAGCTGCAGCCGATACCTGCCTCTGGGATGGTTACCCAAATCGGACAAAGTAACTTCGACTTCCCGCTGGTTTCCGGCGGGCTGGGGGCTGGCGACTACTCCAACTGGGTCGATGATGCCGTTCTGCCCAAATCGAGCGTTGGAGGTCGTACACAAGCGGCTGCCCTTATCGACTCCAATGGCGACTTTCTGATGTTTGGAGGGTATGGATACGACGCTTTTGCAACGGCAGGCCAGCTCAATGCCCTCCATAAGTATGACAGGGAGAACAACGAATGGGTACTGGTGGCAGGTCTTGAAAGCATAGACGAATCCGGCGCTTACGGGGCACCCGGCGAGGCAGGGGTTGGTTATTACCCGGGTGGCAGGTCTTACCCCAGCGGCTGGATAGACGCTGACGACAACGTATGGATTTTTGGGGGACATGGCTACGATGCATATGGTACCCTTGGTCATCTGAATGACCTGTGGAAATACAATTCAGCAACAGGCGAGTGGGCCTGGATGGGTGGAGAAGACTATAGCGGAGCCGGTGGCAACTACGGTACCCGGGGAGAGGGCAGCACCGACAATATACCTGGCTCCAGGGCCAACGCCGTTACCTGGACTGATGATAATGGCGACTTCTGGCTTTTTGGGGGGTATTCTGAAGACTATGACCAGTACTTCAATGACCTGTGGAAGTACAATACTGCCTCGGGCGAGTGGACCTGGGTAGCGGGCAATGACACGGCGGATGAAGATCCGGTCTATGGTACTTTGGGCGAACCTTCCGATGCAAACCTTCCCGGGGGCCGCAGTGGGGCGGCAGGCTGGTATGGTTCCGATGGCAGGCTCTGGCTTTTTGGTGGGCATGGAAAAGACAATTATAATTTCCGTTGGTGGATGAACGACCTTTGGAGCTTTGATCCGGGCACTGGCCAGTGGACCTGGATGGCGGGCCCCACCTATGGAGGCAATTCGGGCATTTACGGCTCTCTCGGAGAGGCAAATATTGACAATAACCCCGGCTCAAGAAGGGACGCCTCTGCCTTTACTGCGACTGATGGAAGCTTCTGGCTCTTCGGGGGCTCTGAGCTGGGGTATTATAATGACCTGTTCCAACTCAACCCTTCGTCGCTGGAGTGGACCTGGTGGGGAGGTACTGATAAGCCGATCAAGGAAAATGGCGGCGAATATGGAGTACCCGGTAACGGCAACGTGCCCACGCCCGGCGGTAGAATGGGCGCCGTGCAATGGGTCGACGACGAAGGCAGTCTTTGGCTGCTTGGTGGTACGAACGATGTAAATGAGCGCCTTGGAGGAACCGACGACCCGTTCAAGAAAATAAATGGGTTCTTCAACGACCTTTGGAAATACGATCAATCCACCCAAAGCTGGAAATACCTTGGCGGGAGCCTGCTGCTGGATCAAACCGCCGGAAATTTCGGAGCCAAGGGAATAAGCAGCTCGTCCAATATTCCTCCGCCACGTCTCAATGCTGCCTCCTGGTATGGGACTGACGGACAGCTGTGGTTTTTTGGGGGCAAATCACCCTCCTCGGCACGGAATGACCTTTGGAAATATGACCCTGACGAAAACACCTATACGTGGATCAATGGAAGCAATCTGGAGGGGCAGCGTGGCGTTTATGGTACCAAAGGCGTGGAAGGCGCCTCTTCCCCCGGAGCCAGGTACGGCGCCGCATCCTGGGTGGATGCCCAGGGGATGCTATGGTTATTTGGTGGTGCCGAACGTGGCAACTGGTGGGACAAAACGTTCAACGACCTTTGGCGGTACAATCCGGCCACCAACAAGTGGACCTGGTTTTCCGGATTCAAAAGCTCTGAGCTACCCGGCATCTTTGGAGAAAAAGGTGTACCTGCCAGCTCCAACGCCATAGGCTCCAAAGCCTATGCAAAGGCCTGGACCGACCCCGAGGGGAATATTTGGGTCTTCGGAGGATTTGGCTGGGACATCGCAGGCAATATCGGCGCCATGAATGATTTGTGGAAATACGACATTCAAACCGGTGTTTGGACCTGGATGAGCGGCAGCGAAGGGGTGTATGACTACGGATATTACGGCACCCAGGGAGTGGCCGACCCGCTTCATGTGCCGCCTGCCAGATATAATTTCGATGCCTGGACAGATGATGCCGGTGACTTCTGGCTTTTTGGGGGTACAGATGGGTTCAACCAGTACAGCGATTTGTGGAAATACGACCTGCAAGTGGGTGGCTGGGCCTGGATGGGCGGTGCCGACTTTAACGAGGCGCCTGACGAATACGGAACCAGGGGAGAGGCGAGCGCAAATAATGTGATTGGGGCCAGGCATGGGCACAACGCATTTAAGGGGGTCGATAAAAATTTGTGGGTCTATGGCGGCAAGACATTGAATGGATTCAAGAATGACCTTTGGGAGATAAGCTTTGTGCCCGGCACGCCCAAAGTAAATGAAGCCACTGCTGTTAATCAAACCACATTTGAGCTCGCTTATGAAGAAGCCTGGGCTCTTCTTTTTACTGTCGAAATATCAGAAAGCCCCGACTTTTTGCAACTGAAAGCATCGTATAGCGAATCGATCAAAACACTTGATGTTTCCGGGCTGGAAGCGGGTACTCGCTACTACTTCAGGGTGAAAGCTTATAATAACAACGGAGAGTCTGACTATTCCGAGGCAAAACAGGTACTGACCTTGCCGGAAACACCTGCCTTTCCGGCATCAGCAGAAGACAGAGTGAGTGAGATATCACAAACCTCTTTCACCATTCACTGGGAAGCGCCGCCGGGAATTTTTGAGGGGTACTACCTTGACGTAGCCACCGAAAACACCTTCACCGACACGGAATCTTTCGTCGCAGGGTATAACGCTAAAGTGATTGATGCCAGCGAAACGGCGCTCGTGATCGATGGGCTGTCGTCTGGCTCCGAGTATTTTGTTCGCCTGAGATCGTACAATGCATCAGGGCAATCACCTTCGTCGGAAGCGGTTAGAATAGTGACGACGCCCGATACTCCGGCTTTATCAGCCAACACGGGTATCGCCGAACTGTTGCAGACGGCAGTCACTATCGAATGGGAAACGATCCCGGGAATTTTTGATGGGTTCATTTTCGAAGCTTCTACCGATGAGACTTTTGCCTCAGCCGACGCCTTCCTGGAAGGATATAAGGACCGGATGATTGCCAAATCCACTTTGTCGGAGTCTCTCACCGGGCTACAACCAGGCTCTCGGTATTACGTGAGAATTTTCGCCTACAATGAATCCGGATATTCAGACGCCACCGAAACCGTCACAGTGCTCACACTTCCGGCCACTCCAATTTTTACCGGGAGCGGTTTTTTAACCGACATTTCACAAACATCGGCCAAACTCAAGTGGTCGGTTGTGCCGGAAATACTCAGCGGTTATCAGCTTGAAGTTTCCACCGACTTCAACTTTACCAACGCCGCCTTTGCACTTTCGGGTTATGGCTCGGGAGGTAACTTGAAAAATATTCATAAGGACACCGTTTTTCATCAGCTGACGATACTTGAAGCCGGTAAGACTTACTTTGCCAGGGTGAGGGCATACAATTCTTCAGGCCATTCGCCGTATTCGAACGTGATCACCATTCGGTCGATACCCAAAGCGCCAGTGCTCAATGCTGCCAACAACATCACGCAGGTATCGGCTATTTTGAGCTGGTCGGTGCCGGAGGAGGCTTCCTCCTACCTGGTTGACCTCAACACCAGCGTTCATTTTGAAAGCCCGACTGCGGTTTTGGCGGATTTCCCTTCAGCAGTGCCCTTTTACTCACTCGATAAGCTGCTTCCAGGGCAAACCTACCATGTCAGGGTGCAATCGGTGAATGCAAGTGGCAAAAGTGGGCAGGGGACAACGCCTGACTATGGCGTCACGTCTTTTATTACCATTCCTCATGCACCGGTACTAAGGTCGCCGGCCAATATCACCCAGGCAGGTGCCACCATGTCATGGCCAGCGGTGAAAGGAGCGCTGGGGTATGAAGTTGACGTGTCCGGCAATGGCTTCCAAACGCTGGTGTCGGAATTTAACGCACTCCCGGTGACCGACACGGTCGTGGTCGTTTCCGGGCTGGAGGCGGGTAAGGTATTTCAGGTAAGGGTGCGCTCGACCAATGAATCTGGCAAATCGCCGGTTTCGAACATTCAACCCGTACTGATGGTGCCACCCACCCCGATCGCCAGAGACGCTTCAACAGTAACGCCGACTTCTTTCCGGGCCAACTGGGATCCCGTGTCGGGTGCCACCGCCTACCTGCTCGAGGTATCAGGCGACGACTTTGCCACCCTTGTTTTTCAGGACACGGTGCTAACCGCCAGCCCCGTCAATATCACAGATCTCGCTGAGGCGGATGTGTTTGGCTACCGGGTGAGGTCTGCCAATGAATCCGGCGTATCTCCCTATTCCAACGTGGTCACGGTATCGCTCAGCCCTCCGCCGCTGCCACTTGCCATCAATAATCTTTCCTTCAGCGCTACCTACAAAAAAGGCCAGCAACAGTCGTTGGTGAAAGTAACGGCCACCGGAGGCAGTGGAGAACTGGCCTCCAGGCTGACCTACCGTGGAATTGCCGGAACCGAATGGTCGCAGCCGCAAAGTATGGTGCGTGATATCAATGACGACTTCATATTTACGGTTACGCCCGATTTGCTCGATGCGCTCGGCCTGGAATTTGAAATAGAAGTATCTGATGGGGTCACAAGTATTTTCAGGCGGGAGAACTTTATTTTCTGGGAGTTCGACGACGCCCAAAGCGACACCATTCCTCTGACCGCTTTTGGGGGTAAAAAATCGGACTGGCAAATGTTCTCGATCCCCTATGTGCTAAAAGATAATTTAATTGAGACCATCTTTAATGAGGCGGGCGCCCTGAGATACAAAGTAGACTGGCGAATCCTGCATTTTCAGAGTGATGGGGCAGGTGGCGGCAAGTACGTTGATAAGGGAGAGGGCATCAACAGAATTGAAACCGGCAAAGGCTATTGGTTCAATGCTGTAAAACCCATAAAGATAAATATTGGCCCGGGGCAGGTGAATGGGGAGATTCCCTTTCAGATTAGCCTGGTGAAAGGATGGAACCAGATTGGCAACCCATTCAACGTTCCCATTTCCTGGGAGGAGACTATTGAGTCAAACAATTTATCGGGCCTCGTGGAATCGCTGAAAACATTTGACAATGCAAGCCAGGCCTTTGTCAGCGGCGATATCGTTGAGCCTTTTTCGGGAGGGTTTGTGTGGGCCGAAGAAAACACTTCTGCTCAAATTTACCCATTTAACGGTGCCGCTGGCGGCAGGCTGACCGGGACACAACGAAGTGAAATAGCCGAATCGAATATCGATGGCCCCAGCTGGATGGTGGCCTTGAGTGTGAACGATGGTTCGACGGCACGCTCTGTCGGTGGGTTCGGCATGCATCAGGAGGCACTGCTTGGCAAAGACATCTTCGACAAAATGCTGCTGCCCAGGTTTGTCTTTTATGACGAGCTGTACACCCAGCATGGTGATTACTTTTACCCCTGGTTTGCCACCGACATCGTTGCAACTTCCGAATCGCATGTGTGGGAGTTCAACTTCAGGTCAAACTCCGGGGCCAAACAGGTGGAGCTTTTGTGGGACAACGAAAGTTTCAAACATCAAACTGCCGCCCTCTACCTGCTCGACAAGACTTCCGGGAACCTGCTCGATATGAAGAAGCATAACAAATTCCGGGCTACTTTGGCGGAGGGAGCCGCTGGTTTCGAGGTCTATTACCAGGCTGATGGCAGACTTCCGGCTTTTAACCACCTGATTCTGGGCACGGCATACCCCAATCCCGCTACCCGATATACTACCATTCCCGTGCTGCTTCCTGTCGGCCCACAAAGGGATATTCACCTCGATATTTTCGACCTGAACGGCAGCCGGGTAAAGAGGGTGGCAGAAGGCACTTTCTCGCCCGGTTTTTACGAGTTTGAATGGGAATTTGACCAGCAGGACGTTCCAGGCGGGTTGTACATCTATCAACTTGTGATAGAGAATAGTGATATGGCACCACTTCAAAAGAAATTATTACTCCGATGAAATTATCTCGACGATATATTTTGCTATCGCTGCTTACGCTCGTAAGCCCTGCGATTTTTGGTCAGGTGGTAGCCACCCGTACCAACCAGGTTCATATAGACGTCACAAAGCCGTCAAACGCCACCACCCTGCCCAGAATTGTGTGGGAGCTGCCACGACTTGAATATACCAACAGCCAGGAAAACAGGGTGGACGTGAAGGCCACCGTGGTAAGTACGGAGCCGTTGAAGTCGGTGAGGCTGGCTCTGAAAACGTCCAACGATGGAGAGCCCTCGGCAGTTAAAAATGTTGAGCTCGAAAGCCCGCTGGTGACCAGTATTCGACAAAACCTGTACCTGCCCGACGGTCAAAACTACATCGAGATTGTTGCCGAAACAGAGATGGGAGGAATCGTTTCTGATTTCAGATCGGTGGTGGTCGGGATGAATGCTTTGAAAGATGCCGTGGCCATTGACAGAAAGGACTATGGGCTTTTTTTTGCCACCGACCAGTACGACAATTGGGGCGACCTGGTCAACCCTATTTACGATTCGAAAGCCATCGGCAAAGAGCTAGAGGAGCGCTATGGTTTTGAGGTAAAAATTGTGGAGAATATTGATCAAAATGACGTGTTCACGATCCTGAGGGAGTATGCGCTGCGAAACTATAAGCCGCAGGATCAGCTATTCATTTTTTTTGCAGGGCATGGCCAGTATGATGAAACGTTTGGGGAAGGGTATGTGGTCGCCCGCAACTCCATTGCCAACGATCCAGGAAAAAACACCTACATCTCGCACAATCGGCTGCGCAACAATATTGACAATATTAAATGTGACCACATCTTCCTGGTCATGGACGTCTGCTTCGGAGGCACGTTCGACCCTGTACTGGCCAGTTCAAGAAGTGTTTACTCGGAGGTGGATAACGTGGAGTTTATGGTGAAAAAACTGGCAGTAAAAACCAGAAAATATCTTACCAGCGGCGGTAAGGAATATGTTTCTGATGGCATTGCGGGCAAGCACTCGCCCTTTGCTTCCCGCTTTCTAGAAGCGCTCAAAACAAATGGTGGCGAAGACAGACTCCTGACACTCACCGAGCTAAATTCGTTTATGGAACGCCTGCAAACCACCCCTCGTTTTGGTGCTTTTGGTTCCGACCAGGACGCCAGCGATTTCTTGTTTATTGCAAAATAGATTGATGGGCTGTAGGGCAGGAGTCATCTTGAACTTGCTAAGCAACCCTTCCGGAGAAGTTGCAGCTGACTCTATTTCTCCTCCACCAAGCACCTAAAACCCACGGTAGCACTCCTTTCAAAACCCGGTGACACCCGCAGCAGCATCTGCCGCCAGGGCAGGGGCTGAGGGCCTCCTTTCACATACCACCAGCTGGAAGTCGGGTTAAAGTAGCTGCCGCCTTTCAGGATCACAAATTCGCTCGTGCCATTGAAGTACACATCGTTGGTCATTTGCCATACATTGCCGACCAGGTCTTCGAGCCCCAGCGGGTTTTTTCCCTCCGGGAATTGCCCCACGGCATAAGGTTTTCCATCACCAAGACTGGTTTTAGTGCTGTCAATTTCAGCGCCCCAGGGCCAGGTATTCTTTGCGTCGCCAGCTTGTGCTGCATACTGCCATTCCAGCTCGGTCGGCAGGCGGTAGCCTTTCCATTCTGCATAGGCCCTGGCGTCCTCAATATCAATGTAGACTACCGGAAAATCTTCTTCTCCCTTTTTGGGCTTACCGCCAGGCCAGTGTTTAAGAAAATTCGTGTCGTCGTTGGGGCGATAGCAAGTAGCTGCCAGAAAGTCGTAGTACTGGGCATTCGTTACAGGATATCGATCCATCCAGAAGGTGGGCATAAGTGTGTCCTTTTCCGCCTGTTTTGGATAAGGAATGAACTCCCCTTCCCGGCCATCCACTTTGTAGTGATACATGCCGCCGGGCACCCGCACCGAGGAAGGGTCGACGTTGTTACCCGCTGTGCTGCTGGAGCTGGAGATCAGCCAGGGATCAGAAGCTTTTAGTTCGAACACCGCTTCATCCAGCAACTCGCCATCGGTGAGGTACTGGATGACCACACTTCCTTCTTGCCAACCAAACGTCTTTCTGATCGAGAGGCTGTGCTTTCCGCCTTCAAGTTCATAGGGCTTTTTGTCATAGCCAGGGCCATTGATCGATAAGGTGATCTTTCCCGGCGGGCTTTCTATAGACAGTTCGTCGCCTCGTCGGCTGATCTGCAACACTTTGGGAAATACCGCTACCACGCTCACAGTGCCCTCGTTGTTGGTGCCCAAATCTCCCGGGGCAAAGCCTCCAATAGAAACGACCACTTTGCCGTCTTGCATAGTCACCGGTTCATGCGTCCAGAGGTTAACCGCATGATGGGTGTCGGGTACATCCAGATCAAATAGCGGCCCGGTGTGGCCTTCCGGGTTGGCATTGTAGATGGTATAAAGAGTTTTGGCGTCACTCTTCCACTCGTTAACATACACACTGTCCCGAAGCGTTGGAACTAGTGGGGTGAGGGTGCTGTAATTGAAAACATCGCTGTTGCTGCGGAGCACCATCAGTATCCTGCCCAGGTGTTTGTACTGTTCATCTACCCATTCTGGCCTGCCCGGTTGAAACTGGTTGATTTCTACGCCGTGGCCATTGAACAGGCTTAGGTTGTACTCTCGCAAAATAGGCTCATAGGCCAATTCCGCCACCCGGAAAATGGCAAAATCGGGCTTAATGAATTTGTTGAGGTTGAGCAGGGGAGGGTATTCCAGCGCATTGTGCACACGGCCGGAAATAATGCCGGGCATGTCTTTCGGAATGGCCATGCCTTCGCTGTACATGATCACGCCTTCCTTGGCGGCATCTCCCGCCGTTTGTATCTCGGCGCTGCTGCTGCCTCTGGTATCGAGCACCACGCCGTCGGTGTCGGTGGCTTTTAGCATGTCGGTCATGTCGGCCATCTGCTCTGCGAACGAAGTAGCAGTGGTACTTTCATCCCATGGATTGTAGCAGAGGAAAATCTTCGTACCAGCTTTGTGGGCATCCGAGGTGATGCGCTTCAGCTCTTTCAGGCCTCCGGGTAGGTTGCGAAACATGTCCCACTGGTTACGCTGGTCGAGACCGAGTGCAGGCCAGGTCGGCCAAAAGCCGATGACGTCCCAGCCACCAATCAGTGGCTTTGTCTTTTCGATGGTTTTGGGCAGGTAGTAGATGCCGTAGCGGGGATTGTAAAAATCTTTGTCCCACGCCATCATCAGGTTGATGGCATATGCCTTCCGAATCCACGCAAGGTCAGGGCGTTCGAACAGGCTGTTGTCGAACTGCTCCAGGTCAAACAGGAAATGCTTTTGGAACATGAGGCGCAGGCCTTCCTGCCAGTTGCCAGTGAAAGGCTCGTACCAAAGCTCGTAAGTGACCTCACCACCTGGGTAAATAACTGTTTCGAAGCGTTTGCGTTGTGCCTTCTCCCAGCTTTTGCGGCGGGTCAAACCGGCTACAGCGTTGCCATCGGGCAGGGGCAGAATACCAAAACCCAGCTCCCAGGCGTTGTCGGGCAGAATGACACCAATGGGGCCAAAGCCTGGCCAGTAAATAACGCTGCGGGACAGCCTGTGCTCACCCAGACCGGTGATGTACACGTGGTCGGGATTTTCACCAAACGGCACCACATTTTCGATGGTGAGGGTGTCTGTGGCCGAGGTATTTTTGAAGGTGAAAGTGATTTTGTAAGGCAGGGAAGATTTGGACGATGGATGCGTGTAAAGAGTTTCAAATCTCTTGTCAGCACCTTCCTGCGCAGGGCTGCCAATTACCTCATCATTGACCCGGAAAGAGATAAAGGGAGCTTGATTCACCTTGTACTTGACTCCAGAAGGCAAAGACACTTGCTGAACGCCGGCTTTACTGTATTCAAAAAGTTGGGCTCTAACAAAAAAGGGAGCCAGTGACAAAAAAAGGATGAGCAGTTTTCGCATGCCCTAATATCGTGAAGATTTGGGGAAATTGGGAGGGGAGTTTGATACTGTTCTCGGAGCTGGTGTTGCGGATGTCTGACACAGGTAACCCTCTCTTATTCTAACTGCTAACTCCTCCCATCAGCCCACTTAGCAGCAAATCCTTCGGCCTTGGTTCGTGTCTCACGAACCAACCCACAACGCAACATAAAATTATCTATTCACATGTAAATTGAATGGGGTTTCGTAATTTATTGCTAACAATGAATCACTATGAGTGACATTTTTACAGACAGGCGTAAATCATACATGGATATCGGTGAAATATTCTTTTTCACTGCGACTATCAACAGTTGGATGCACCTTTTGGCGGCCAACAATTACAAGCAGGTAGTGGTTGATAGTTTGGAAAACCTCAAAAGCCGTAGCCTGGCTGATATATTTGCCTTTGTGATTATGCCAAATCACATTCATCTGATTTGGAGAACCTTGTCGTTAAATGGGAAGGAAACAGTACAGGGCTCATTTTTGAAATATACGGCCCATTGTTTTAGAAGAATGCTGATGAACGACGACCCTGCGGAGCTTAGAAAGTACTCGGTGGTTGCCAAAAACAAACAATTCGAATTTTGGCAAAGAGATTCCCTTGCTATTCATCTTTACTCAAAAGAGGTGGCGTTGCAAAAGCTCAATTACCTTCATCGCAATCCGCTTGCAGAACACTGGCAGCTAGCTAAGGAGCCAAGTGATTACTATTGGTCCTCTGCTTCGTTTTATGATCAGGGTGTCAGCCCATTTGGTTTTTTGAGTGATTTGAGAAATGAGTTTTAGTGGTAATGAATTGGTTCGTGGGACACAAACCAAGGAAATTAGATAGCTGCTTATTCAGCCCACTCATTCTTCTTCCCCGGCCCTATACTTTATCTGCATGCCACTCAAAAAGTACCTCAGGTATTGATCATTACAAGGCCGGTACTGGCTTTGTTTGGGGTTGCGGAAGAAGGCGCTTAGCTCATGGGGGCCAATGCTTTTGCCTTTCAGTTTGAAAATAGCCTGAATATCTTCTGAGCTAAGGTCAAAGGCAATCTTGAGCTTTCTGAGGATGATATTATTATTTAGCTGCTGCTCTGGAGCTGGTTGATCGCCCTCTCTTGTGCCTCGTTTTTCGTTGATGAGCCCGTTGAGAAAAATCGCCAGCTTGATATCAGGCATTTGCTGATAAGTTTCCTCATCTTCTCTTTTCATGTAGTCGCTCACTTCGGCCCTGGTTACATGATGCCCGGCCTGTGCAAACAGCTCAATCATCTGTGAGTCACCGGCATCAAGCAGGTAGCGCAATCGGCGGAAGATGTCGTTGTTGGTCATATTGAGTGCAAATTTAGAGAAAACTGTTGGCAATATGACTGCGGAAGGAAAACCTCAGCCCCTCTTTGACCTCATGGCCTTCACCTTCTTGATCGAATCATCGGCCAGGAATTTCTTGTATTCTTCTGTTTCTGTCCCATAAATGGCAATTTTCCCTTCAGCATTGGCATGAACGCCCCAGCCGTATTGTTTGGTGAGTGGTGAAGCTCTAAAACATGGCTGGCCTTTTGAGAAGTAATGCTCACGCTGCTCTTCGATTTCACTCTGTTCGAACTCCCGCCTCACAGCAAATACAGCAAATAATACCTCATCAGAGGTGTATTTGTAGGGGTTTTCGTAGACCATATCGAACTGCATATTGACTACTGACTTTTTTTCTCCTTTTAGTGGAGGCACGGCAGCTTGCTCGTTGGGGCTGTCTTCGGCGATTTCTATGAATGTGTTGTAATAATTGGTGGTGTGTTCCATTATCCCTGGAGGTAATTGTGGTTATGAACATAAAGGTATCGGGTGTGCCTGTCAACCTTATGTCAGTAGGTGGAAAAAAGATTTGGTAGCTTTTGCTGACATCACAGAACTTTTTACGGCAGTGCAGCAACCATCTTCAGCAAACCTTGAATTGGGAATTCATTCTTAAAGTGAGATAAGGTCAATATATTTAGTGATGACCTACCTATTCGCACCTTCTGTCGATCTATGCCTGGGTGTTTCTGTGGTCTTTCTTACTTACCAGATGAAAACGTTTCTTGGATAAGATGTTATGGGAACATTAGAGGCTGGAGCAAATTCGCAACTTTGAATAACAAAAAGACATATTTTCGCCGACCCACCCACTTACCGCTCCTAAAGTATCCAAAACATCGATGTGCCCGCAGGCGTTGTTTTATTAAACAACCCTAAACGTTATTAATGTATTTTAAGACTGTATTACTGCTTGCCTTACTTTGCTTTGCCCATTATTTACCATCAATTTCTCAAACTGTAAAAGCCGAAAAAATCAAGTTGTTTTTGGATTGTAGCTCCACCAGATGTGATCGTACGTACATACGAACCGAAATCAATCTGGTCGACTTTGTCAATAACAGAACCCAGGCAGACGTCCATCTGCTTCTAACGGATCAGCGGAGCGGAAACGGAGGCAGAACCTATCAGCTTATTTTCTTTGGACAAAACGATTTTTCTGGCAAAAGGGATACCCTCGCTTTTTCAATGCCGCCGTCGGCCACTGACGTAGAATATCGGGAAAAACTATTGAATTTGATCAAGATAGGGCTAGTGCCATACGTTGCTCAAACGTCCTGGGTCAACGAAATGATGGTAGCCATGAAAGCTGATGGGATGGATGCTGATGAATACGAGGCATCCAGGGTGGAAGACAAATGGGACTATTGGGTATTTCGTGTCGGCGGACGAGGCAACCTCAGCGAGGACCAAAACTACAAGGAGACGGAATTGAATAGCTATATTTCGGTCAACAGGACGGTGCCGGAAAATCGAACTGAATTAAGAGTTGGGTATGGTAGAGAACGATCAGATTTTGAGTATGTGAACGATGATGGGACGTTAGAGTCCTACTCTGTACGAAACTCCAACTGGTACCTCAATCACTTGTTCGTCAATAGCTTCAGCGATCACTGGTCCTACGGTTACTACTTGTTTATAAGAAATAGTACATTTTCCAATTACCAGCATAGCATAAGGGCTAGGCCAGCCATTGAGTATAATTTTTTCCCCTATTCGGAGGTTAATACGAAGTATTTCGCTCTTTCGTATATGGCTGATGTCAGAAACAACAGCTATTATGAGGAAACCATTTATGATAAAAATAACGAATGGCTTTATGGCCACAGGGCTCAGGCTGTAGTGAGCTTCAAGCAAAGGTGGGGCAACCTTAGCTCAACAGCCTCCTACTTCAACTATTTCCATGATTGGAGTCAAAATAGTATTCGAATTGATTTAAATGCCGACGTAAGGGTAAAAGGTAACTTAAGTTTCTTTGTCAACTTCTATGGAAGTTTGTCGAGGAACCAGGTGTTCATCGCCAAAGGAGAATCGAGCGTTGAAGACGTGCTTGCCCGCCGTAAACAGCTAGCGTCAGGCTATGAATACGGCACATGGTTTGGGATTAACTACCGTTTTGGCTCCATCAACAATAGCTTTATCAATCCACGGTTTTCAGACGAAGTGGATTGAGTAAGTTAGGGAATGACACTTCCCCTCCTCGAGGAGTTTGGCCATGATGACACTGCTGGAAACTCCCTTCTATATAAGTACTAAGACACAATCAGGTGAGGTTTAAATATTTAGACTGATAATAAATAATATCGTTTCAAAAATTATTTCCGCCGCATATTTTGTAGAGAAAAAATTTATTCAGATCATTGCAGACCAAAATTAAAAACTAGTGACTAAACGCATATCACATATCTCAATGCCAAGCCAAAATGGTTGGTTTTGCCTCTATGAGGATGTTATGCTATGGCCTGAAAAAGACAATTGACTGGATAATCCCCAGCAGTGTTTTGACCCAGGCCCTAAAGTCTGGGTTTTTTGTTGTTAAAAAATGTAGAAGACGCATATGATAAAGTACTTGAATATGCATATGGTGCCGACAGGACAGGAGCGGGATAGCTATCTCTGCTTCGTGGGAAAATTATGTCGTTGTCGAAGGATCGGGAGGTTAATTTTGTGACTATTCATTTTTGAATATGCCATGAGAAACCCGGTTCCACAAGGCCGGGTTTTTTTGTGTCAAAAAAAGGGGAGTACACCGGAGTTTGGAGATCCGGGCCGGTCTGTAACACCGGTGCAGCCAGCTTTGAAAGTTCGAATCTTTCTGCTCCCACAAAATGCTGAGGGAGGGGCAAAATGGGTGCCTCCGGAACAGAAGAGTGGTTAAAGACCACAAGCAGGGTTCCATTTGTCCTGTGATGTGTGAAAAAGCTTCTGTTCAATTGGCGATGGCTGTTCGCTGGAAGGATTTTCAGGCCTGATGTCTCAAGGCGAGCAGCCAATTTTAAATTGTGTTTGTAGCTTAACTGGTAAAGCTCCGCACTCTTAATGCGGACAATGGGAGTTCAAGTCTCTCCGGGCACACAAGGCCAACCGTGTTGGCTAAAAATCTACAGGATTGGGATGACCCAACCTGGAGCGGGGAAAGAAAGTGAACATAGGACCTGACGTGAGTTTCTGTATGGCTCCGTAGTGGTATGCCAGTAGGACATGCCATGCTGCCTGGTTCATCGAAGTTTCCCACAATCTGTGGGTAGGGGGTTCGATTCCCTCTTCGCCGGTTGGCGGACAGCTCAATGGCAGAGCAACAGAAAGGATGCGCAGGTTCGAATCCTGCTCCGCCTGTTGGCGGATAGCTCAGTGGTTAGAGTACTACGCTTAGGACGTAGAGTATGGACTGAAAATCCATGATCCGGAGATGCCAACTCCCAAAATGGCGCCTGTGAAAGCAGTGATGGGCTGAGCCCCACATATCACCCCTCGGGGAATATGTGGTAGCGCCGGCGCATGGCTGCGAAAGAGAAAGGATACCGCTGGATACGTTCAGCTACTTTGCTGAAAGCACTCACTCGGAATAAAGGCAGACATTGGGCTGCTGGCTGCCGGGTAAGCTCTTTTGGTGAACTGGCCGGGCATTTTTCCGCTCAACGTCTCTTCCGCCTTGGGTTGAAGGTGACGCCCTCACCGCTTTCTTTTTATGTGAAATTATTGGGCCGATAATGATAAATGATGGTTGAACAAACAAATTTTTAAACCAATGCTAACAGCTAGAATTAATACTGGCAAAGTGGGTTTGGTCTTTCGGAAAGGTGACTTCAAGGACGTCATCAGCGAGGGTAACTACTGGTTGATGCCTTACGAGGCAGTGATGCAGTATGACCTGGCCAAGCCGTTTTTTCCTCCTGTCGAGCTCAATATTCTCCTGCGAAACGAAAAACTGGCGAATATGCTGAGTGTGGTGGAGGTGAAAGACAATGAGATTGTGTTGCAGTACGAAAACGGTAACCTGAAAAATGTACTGACTCCCGGAAGGTATGTCTACTGGAAAGGTCTGGTAGCGTACAGTTTCGTTTCGGCAGATCTCGGCAAGTACGAGATCACCGAATCGATTGATAAAACCACGCTACAAAGGCGAGACGTATTACCCTATGTGCGGGTGTATGTGGTGGAGTCGTACGAAAAAGGTATTCTTTTCGTCGACGGTGAATTCACCAAGGTGCTTGGCACAGGCGTGTACTACTTCTGGAAGACGCCGACGGCTATCTCGGTAGCCAAGGTCGATACCAGGCTACTGCAGTTGGAAGTATCAGGCCAGGAAATGCTGACAAAAGACAAAGCAGCACTCCGGGTCAACTTCTATGCGCAGTACAAAGTGGTGGACATCATCAAGGCATTGATTGAAAGCAAAGACTATGAAAAACAACTCTATGTATTGCTACAGCTTGCTTTGAGGGAGTACATCGGAACGCTCACTCTGGATGAATTGCTTGAAAAAAAGGAATCGATTGCCAACTATGTGATGGCAACTGTTTCCAGCAAGGCAGCCGAGTTGGGTGTTGCCATCAAAGACAGCGGTGTAAAGGACATCATCCTTCCTGGTGATGTGAAGGAAATCATGAGCCAGGTGCTAGTGGCGCAGAAGAAAGCGCAGGCCAACATCATCACCAGACGGGAAGAAACAGCTTCCACAAGGAGCTTGCTGAACACTGCCAAATTGATGGAAGACAACGAGATGTTGTTTAAGCTGAAAGAGATGGAGTATGTCGAAAAAATTGCTGAGAAGATCAACAGTATTACGCTTTCGGGTGGTAGCCTGGTGGTTGATCAGCTGCGAGACATTTTCTCTCCAAGGAAGTAAACTGGGGCTGTCGGGAGTGGCAGCCTCTTAAAAACTACGGACATGAAAATGATTGATATTTATCTGGAGAAGGTAATTACGCAAGCTGAAAATATGATTTGGGATGGGGACCACTTTGAAGGCAAGGACCTGCTGGAAAACGTGCTCACCTACGAGCCTGGTTATGCCAAAGTGCATAACCTATTGGGCTGGTTGCACCTTTATTATATCGAAGACGACGAGCTGGCGGAGAAGCATCTGAAGTTGGCGGTCAAGTTTGAACCCAATTGGAAAGTGCCTTACATCCACCTGACGACGCTATATATGCGTAATGAAAATTTCGACAAGCTCGGTGAAGTGATGATGAAAGCCAGAGAGATTGAAGGGATCAGCAAGGCGCTGGTCTTTGAAAGGCTGGCCATGGTGGAAGAAGCGAAAGGAAGATACTCAGCGGCCATCAGGCTTTACAAAACTGCGATCTTCCACTCAATGGACAATGATGCCATTGAAGAGATGCGCAGTAATATCAAAAGATGCAGATTTAAAAGATTAAGATTTGTAAGACAAAAATGGCAACGACAAAAATAACAGGAAAAGAGCTAAGAGCATTGGGATACCCAGAGGGCCGTGCGATTGGTTCGGCCGTAGATGTAATGGAAACCCACTACAAAGGGAAATCCAAAAAGCAGAAGCTTGAGCTATTAACCAGGGTGTTACAAACTCCCGGGCTGTACGCAAAGCACGAGACGCTTGGGCCGGTAGCAACCAGTCTAATCATTAAAACGGAGCACAATCAAACCATTGAGCTGAATACCAGGCGACTGGAGTACAGCATTTATGGTGCTGAGGCTATTGAGCAAGGTGCGATTCACCAGATGGAGATCGCCATGAAGCTGCCTGTGACGGTGGCGGGTGCTTTGATGCCAGATGCGCATCAGGGTTATGGTTTGCCCATCGGCGGCGTGCTGGCTACCAAAAATGCAGTGATTCCTTATGGAGTAGGCGTAGATATTGGGTGCCGTATGTGTATGACGCTTTATGATATCCCCGCCTCTTATGCGAGCCAGCAAAGCGATCAACTCAAAGGCTTATTACTGGAGCATACCAGATTTGGACAGGCCAGCTTCAAACGCCCGCTGGATGATGAAGTGCTTACCCGAAAAGAGTTTGGCGAGATCAATATCCTGAAAACAATGAAGGATCGTGCTCACAAACAACTGGGTACTTCCGGCGGAGGCAACCATTTCGTGGAGTTTGGAGTGGCGGAATTACTGGACGAGAACAATGAGTTTGGTCTACCCATCGGTAAGTATCTCTCAGTGCTCTCACATTCGGGATCGAGAGGGTTGGGAGCCAATATCGCTCGCCACTATACTAAACTGGCGATGGATAAGTGCAAGCTTCCCGGCGAAGCCAAACACCTTGCCTGGCTCGATCTGGACACTGAAGACGGACAGGAGTACTGGTTGGCAATGAATTTGGCGGGTGACTATGCTTCGGCTTGCCATCACCAGATTCATCAAAGACTGGCTAAAGCGTTGGGTGAGCAACCTCTGACTATGATAGAAAACCACCACAACTTCGCCTGGAAGGAGAAGGATGCTGCCGGAAATGATCTCATTGTTCACAGGAAGGGAGCAACACCAGCCGGAAAAGGCGTTCTGGGAATTATTCCCGGTTCGATGACCTCTCCGGGCTTTATCGTGAGAGGAAAAGGAGAGTCGGCTGCGATCAACTCAGCTTCTCACGGAGCAGGCCGGGTGATGTCCCGGACGAAGGCCAAACAGACGCTGTCGAAGCAGGAGGTACGAAAACACTTGAGAAAAGCGGGTATTGAGTTGATTGGCTCAGGGCTGGACGAAGCACCGATGGTGTACAAAGACATTCATCAGGTGATGGCGTTTCAGCAAGAGCTGGTCGAAGTCGTCGGCTCCTTCATACCCAAAGTGGTGCGTATGTGCGGCGATGAAAGGTTCGCCGAAGTAGATTAAAAAGCCTCCCAATTTGGAGGCTTTGTTTTTATAAGCAACCGAAAACTGAGCCATCACTTGTCCTTGTGATTGCCTCCACCCACAAATCTCATTTAAACCCCAAAAGGCTCCTCAATACTAATGCTCTGGGGAGTGAAGAGTTGGCCTCCGTCTTCCGTGACATAGAAGCAGTCTTCCAGGCGCACGCCAATTTCTCCGTAGATGTAAATGCCGGGCTCGTCGCTAAAGCACATGCCTGGCTGTAGCGGAAGGTCGTTGCCTTTCACGAGGTAAGGCCATTCGTGGCCATCCATACCAATGCCATGGCCTAATCTATGGAAGAAGTTTTTGTAACCTGGGCCAAAGCCGGCATCCTCAATTACTTTGCGGCCTACGTCGTCAATGGAACCACAAGTAGCGCCAGGCTTCACAGCTGCCATAGCGGCTGTTTGTGATTCTTTTACTTTGTTCCAGATGTCAGTTTGACGTTGTGTAGGCTTTCCGTAAATAGTAGTCCTGGTAATATCTGAGGCGTAATCGTGCAGGTTGCAGCCCCCATCCATTAATACGATGTCGCCTTCTTTCATACTTTGAGCCGTTTGGCTGCCATGCGGGTAGGCCGCCCACTCTCCAAACATCACGCTGGCACCACCGGACACTCCCAGCTTTTTGAATGCCGCAGAGATGTTTCCACTGAACTCATATTGCGACATGCCCTCCGTCATCACGGCTATGGCAGCCCGATAGGCTTCAATAGTAATTTCATTGGCTCGTTTCATCAACGCCAACTCAGTCGGAGATTTAATCATGCGGCAGCCAGCAGCTACGGGAAAGGCATTTACAAACTGTATTTGTGGAAGCTCTTTTCTTAGTCCATCAAAAAGGAAAAAACGGACATTCTCTTCAACCCCGATTTTGCCAGTGCTAATGCCATTGTCTTTGAGAATGCTGCCAACAAGTTTGTAAGGGCTTTCGTGCTCCTGCCATACCCGGAGATCATTGCCAAACAGAATTCTTTCCTTCAATCTCTCTTCTTCGAACGCCGGACACACATAAGCCAGCTCTCCCTTGGCAGGGATAATGGCTGCCATCATACGCTCGCTGCGGCCCCAGTTGATACCGGTAAAATACACCATGGTAGAGCCTGATTCTAAATAAAGGGCATCGATTTTATTCTCTACCATCAGCCGCTGCGCTTTTTCTATTCGCTGCTTCCTTTCTTCATTGCTGATCGGCTTCATGTCGTCTACCATCGACTTGAGGTGGTCGAATGGCCCTGCTTCTGCTGCTGTTTCTTTGGGTTTGTCTTCAGGGGCACATGCAGTTAGGCCAACGGCAGCTACAGCACCAGTTGCTTTAAGAGATTGGTCGAAGAATTTCCTTCTGTTCATGGTTGGATAGGTTAATGAAGGCTTAAGATACTGTGAAAAAAATTCAGGGCAGAAAAAATTATTTGAGAGGCTGAAGGGGTGGTTGTCAGTTGTCACGTGAGAAGGTCGGAGGACAGCATCTGTTGCTTCCAATCCAAAGACATGTGGAGGCGAGGCAGTCTTAGCCTACAGTGGAAGCGAGCGAGACTTCGCTGAAATGTTTGCAGCCACTTTTCTTTTGCCCCACGATGTGGATGACAGTTCAAACTCTGGGCCATTCTCTCTAATTCATCTGCTAATTGCTCGGCTCGTTCCAGTGAGTAGTGTTCGTATAAGTATTCCAGAACTTCGTAAAAATGAGACTTTGATGATAGCGTAAACTCTACTTGGTACTCAGACGTTTCTCTTTCTTCCACTGTTGAAAGTCTGTATTAAATTGTTCGGCACTAATCGTTTTTCCCTCGGTGATTTCTTTCTCAGATTGCTCTGCCCTTCTGATCATTTCCAGCTTCTGTAAATTCTCCGATTGGCTTCTGTTTTTTTTCTCTGCCTGAACCATGCTGTGCACTAAAGCCAAAAACCTTTCGTCTGCACGATCTACATACTCGTGGATTTCCCTGCGTACTGTCGAAGATTTCATACTGAAGACATTTTCATCAAACAACAAAGTAACGAATTTTGAGCATTGTTCTGTTCATTAAGGCATGATTTAACTTGCTTGAGTATATTGATTCGTCACTTCTTTGGTGCTTTGCAGGCCGCCTGGGAAAAATGAAACCGCTGTGCCCAATACCAGGCCGAGGCAGTATAAGAGGGGAAGAACGTCTATGATTATCTGCTCGAAATTGATACGGCCCGCCCAGGATGGACAAAAGCTCTGAGCGTTCACTGCTATTGTCGAGTTTGCTTGCTTGGACAAGAGGGGAAGGAAAAAAAATCATGCAGGGGGCTGAAGAAATGGTTTGAGCGACGAACCACCAAAATGAACGTCACCTCGATCCGACGTAGGAGGGATAGTTCTCCCAAAAATAGACTGAGTCCAGTTCGGGAGACCTCTCACTTCGCTTACGCTACGTATCGAGGTAACGTTTTAGCCACTACATCTCCCTGATCCAGATATTCCTGAAGCTTACCGGGTTGCCATGATCCTGCAGCATGATAGGGCCTTTGCCATGTGCTTTGTACGTGGGCGAGCCAATGTAAGCGGTGTTGCCCCAGATGCGGGTATGATTTTGCGTAACCACGCCGTTGTGCAGTACCGTTACAGTTGCTTCGTGCACCACTTCCCCTTTGTCGTTGAAAACAGGGGCGGTGTAAATGATGTCATACGTTTGCCATTCCCCAGGGCCTCTTGTTGCGTTTACCAGGGGAGGCGATTGCTTATAAATACTGCTCGCCTGACCGTTGGAGTACGTACGGCTTTCGTAGCTGTCGAGCACCTGCACTTCGTAAATGCCCTGCATGAACACGCCACTGTTGCCACGTCCCTGGCCTTCCCCTTTTACTTCGGAGGGAGCACGCCATTCAATATGAAGCTGGTAGTTGTCAAACTTCTGCTTGGTTTGGATCACCCCCTTGCCAGCAGCCACGGTTACAGCGCCATCTGCTACAGTCCATTCTGCTGGGCCTCCTTTCCCCGACTCCCATTTGTCGAGGCTTTTGCCGTCGAAAAGCACAATGGCGTCTGACGGAGGAGCACCGTATTGTGCACCTGGATTTATTTTTTTAACTGCTGGTTCCCAGACTTCCGTCGTTTTAGGGTCTTCACCTTCTTTAACTTGTGCGCAAGCCCCAAAGACTACCAGAAAGGCTAAAGCGCTGAATAGGATGTTTTTCATGGTTGAAATATTTTTTGTGATACTTAAAATTTAGCAGGATGATGTCTTTCGAAACTTAGTGGTGCCCCCCAGCTACGACTGTGGTCAACTTCAAACTTTCGTCTACGGTCTTCTGTCTTCTCTACAACTCTCTTATCCAGATGTTTCTGAAACTGATAGGCTTGCTTGGGTCTCCATGCGCCTGAAGTTTGATGGGCGAAGCGCCGTGTTTTTTGTAAGAAGGCTGTCCGATGTAAACAGTACCACCTTTTAGCTCAAAATTATTTTGCACTAACACGCCGTTGTGAAAAGCAGTCACTCTTGCAGGGCTTTTCAGCGAACCATCGCTATTAAAGCGGGGAGCCGTCCACACCACGTCATAAACCTGCCATTCCCCAGGCTTCTTACACGCATTGGCAAGCGGCACGCCTTGTTTGTAGATACTGGCCGTTTGACCATTTACGTAAGTCGAATTATTGTAGCAGTCAAGAATTTGTATCTCGTAGCCATCGTCGCCAGGGCCGGTGCTGGCAAGGAACAGACCACTATTGCCTCTGGCCTGTCCCGTTTCAATGATGCCCACCGGCTGGTACCATTCCAGGTGCAATTGGTAATCCATAAAGCTTCTCTTGGTCTGGATATTGCCCTGGCTTTTGTCCACAGTGATCACACCACCCAGGCTTGTCCAGCCCGCAGGCTTCGAAGGGTCGTTGGTGCTCACCCATTCGCTCAGGTCGCTGCCGTTGTAAAGAACTACGGCGTCAGACGGAGCATCGGATGGAGCATCGCCAGGAGTGACTACCGGAGGCACTGGCTCATAGAATTCGGTAAGCTTTGGGTCGCCTTTTTGTTGGGCGAAAGCCGACATGGCAACGAAGGCAGCAAGGGCGCTGAAAAGTATCTTTTTCATGTGTCTATCTTTTAAAATCGATGTTTAAGTAGTTTTTGGGGAATATAAGGAATTCTGAAATAAACCGTTAGCTGAAAGTGATGAACAAAGTTCGCAAGTCAATCACCTTTCCCAGAGTTTTTTGGACTCCTGACTGGTTGGTGAATAAACATCCCACATCATCCTATTTACAATACCTGCCCAGATATAGGTACGGTGATAGCCGGCCCAGGGCTCGTCGGGGCTGTAAAATTCCCAAAGATTGTGGTTCTCCTTTAACTGATAGATCATACTGGCCGAAACCCGATCCACTAATTCCTTTGCCTCAGCATCGTATCCGTAGTTCTGTAGCCCACGCTGGATTAGGTAGTCCCATTCTACCCACACTGGCCCGTTCCAGTAGCCTTTGTCGTTGTAAAAAGGGTCATCAGCTACAAGGCTTGGCACGCCATAAGGCCGCCAGAATTTGTCTGGGTTGGTTAAGTGTTCCACCAGCCTGTCTGCCTGTTCTTTTGAAGCAATACCAGCCCACATTGGCAAAAAGCCGATAATTTCCATGCGCTTCAGGTCATCTGTTTTCTCAAAAGTAAAGTCGTTGTCTGCTTTGTCGGCATTGTAGTAAAAACCAGTCGTTTCATCCCAGAAAGTGCCATTGATGAGCACGGCTCTTTGCTCGTGGTCAGCCTTCCATCGGGCTGCCTCGTCCGTTTTGCCCAGAGCGGCTGCCATTTGTTCCAACGATTTTGCTTCCATCACCAGCATGGAGTTGAGGTCAACGGCTTCAAAGTTGGCCGGCCAGCCTACCTCGTCCCACACGGCCACATCAGCGTCTCTCACCGACTCCAATATGGCGTGCCCGCCCCACTCGCAAAGACCGTCACCGTCTTTGTCCCGGTTGGAAACATAGAACTCGTAAAACCTTTTGCTCGACTCATACATTTCCGCCAAAAATGCTTTGTCCTGCGTGATTTTGTACACCTCCCAGTTGATCCATGCATACCAGGGTGCGGAGGAGGTGAGCTCGCCTTCGTGCTCGATTATTTCGTCCAGATAGCCGCCTGTCCGGTAGTTGATATAGCCGTTTTCGTACTGTCGCTCTTTGAACACTCTTTGGGAATTCATCGCCAGTTCCGGATCCTGTAGCACCAGTGCCAGCATGGTCAGGCTTTCGTGAAACACCTGCCCGCCATGGCCCCAACCCCACACGGGTTCACGGCTGAAAACATAGTATGGGTAGCTGCTTTTTCCCTCAGCCGGGTAAAACACCTGCTGCATCATGTTCCAGCCCGACAGGTATAGCAACTGTTGGTCGGCTGAAAGACCGGGCAACTCGGGCATGCTTTCCAGGTAGGCCAGCCTGCCTCCCATTTCCAGGGTGAAGTCTTTATCCAGGAGCTTTTCCGCCTCTTTCCAGGCCGTTTTTTCCTTCATAGGTGCCACCGACCTTGCTACCCGAATGCTGGTCGATTGGCCGGGAGGGAGTGTAATGCTTTTGCTATAAGCCGCTATTTTGAAGTACTTCAGGCTGTCATTTTTCCAGTCATTCAAAGCAATTGCCTGTTTGAGGGAGGAGCCAGGCAGGGTGGTGCGCTCCCGGGTGTGCATCCCAATTTCTCCACCCGCACCAGCACCCACTGCGATGAAACAGTAGAGGTCATCTGTGGGCAGCTGCACCATCAGGTTGGTGGTGGATAGCGGCCTGGTAAATTGCGTGTAGTAGCTGTCGTTTTCCTTTTTCCTATAAATGATAACCTGGCTGCCATCCGATGGTTTGCTCCAGCTGAGCGCCGCTCTTTTTTTTTCCTGCATGATCACTTCAAATCTTTGCGGTGCAGCTGGCAATTTAATGTCAGAAGGTCGCAGGCTACCTGAAAACTGAGAGCGTGCCGACGGAATGGAGTCGGTTCGCTGCGCAACGATGCCCAATGTTTCATCGACTGCGGTAAGTGTGTATTGAGCAGCCCTGCCAGTGCCCGGTAGCTGACTGAGCTCCATGCGAAAATAGCCGTCTGAATTCAATGCGCCCTGGAGGCTCCCAAAGACGGGACTGCTTTCCGTCAAAAGATGTTTTGTATCATTGTCGACATAGGCTTGCAGCCTTACTTTAGGAAGCTGAGTCATCACTCGTTGGCCATCCTCGTTGTAAAGTCTGCCGTTTACTTCTTTGACAGGCTTTTTATCTGGAAATACTTTCCATGGCAAATAGCTTCCTTCCTCTGAAAAAGAGCTGAAAGCCCCGAATCGATCTGGCTCTGCCGACATTTTGAAAAGGTTTTGCAGCGAATCGGTAAATGGCACTTTATGTCCAACCGTCCAGGTGTCTGGGAATTCCTCGTGGTTGAAGTGTAGTACTCCGTCCTCGACCCAATAGCCATTGAAAAGCCTGCTATTTCCCTGAACAAAAGGGATGTAGTCAATGGAAACGGTAGAATCGGTATTGTTGGTAAATGTGCTTTCCAGCACAGCAGACACAGAGCTGTACACTAAAAACTTACTCTTTACTTCAATTCCATCAACAGGCGAAAATGAAAAATTCACTTCGTCAGGAAACGACGAATAGATGACTGGTTTTTGTGCATAGTCACCCGTTTTATAAATCCAACTGTCCTTTGTTGCGAAAGAAAACCCAATTTCTCCACCTGTGTCTGAAGTAAAAACAGGGGATGTTTCGTCATCATTAAAAACGAACTCATAGCCTTCATCGAGGACAAAGGCTGAGCGATCTCTGGCAGCAGCGTAGGTGGTATAGATCGGTGACGAGGCATCTGCATTAATGCCGGGTATGTTTTCGCTGACTGGCTGTGGCGTTTCGCAGCTATGGAGGAAACAGACGGAAAATATAAGAAATGGAACTAAAGAATCTCTTTTTAGCATTTTGGTGATATCTTTTGTGAAAGATACCAAATTGAAAGAAGCCTCAAACCTTCTTCAATGCCAAAGGTGTCTTTCGAACCATCATTTATCAATATGGATTTATTAAAAGCACTACAGGAGAACCCTGGCCTCCAGGGGGTTTCGGATGACCAGCTACAGTGGCTGATCGACAATTCCGAATGCCGGGACTTCAAGGAGGGGGAGTTCTTATTTAAAAAAGGAGATGCTACAGATCATATGATGATTGTCCTTTCAGGAAAGGCAAGGGCATATTCCACACAAAATAACCAGAAGCGTGAGCTTTTTGAGCTTGAACCGCCCGACATAAGTGGGCTTTTGCCTTTTTCCAGATTAAAAACGGCGGTAGGTTCGGCAGAGGTGGTGCAGCCAACCACTGTGTTGCTTACTTCCCGGGAAAAACTGAAAGAGCTTGTGTGCACCCACTATGATTTGACCGAGAAGCTCGTGCAGCAAATGACGTCCAGGGTGCGGGAGTTTACTTCTATGCAGCGGCAAAATGAAAAGATGATGGCCCTGGGCAAGCTCTCTGCTGGCCTTGCCCACGAGCTTAACAACCCTGCCGCAGCAATTGTCAGAAGCTCCGATGAACTGAAAAAGCACCTGGCCTACACCCCTGAAAGGTTCAAGCAGGTGATATCGATGAAGCTTGAAGAGGAGCAAGTAGATGCTGTGAATGCTATTCTTTATGAAAAAGCCAAAGCGGGGCGTCAAAACCTGGGGTTGAGAGAGAGAAATAAACATGAAGAAGACATTCTGGACTGGTTCGACGACAATGACCTGGAAGGGGGAGACGACCTTGCGGAAAACTTTATCGAATATGGAATAGGGCCCAAGGAACTGGATATGGTTCGAGAATATATTCCAGAAAAAGAGCTTCTGCCAGTGCTGTTCTGGCTCGACAATGTACTGACTACCGAACGCATGGTTGGCGATATCAACGAGGCCTCCACTCGCATTTCCAAGCTGGTACAGTCGGTGAAATCGTACTCTCACATGGACAGGGGGCACGACAAAGCCCCGACCAATATCCACATTGGCATTAAGGATACGCTGACGATGCTTGACCACAAAATCCGGAAAGCCAATATTTCGTTGGCCATCGACGTGGCTTCAGGTATTCCTCCAATTAATCTACTGGCTGGAGAAATGAACCAGGTATGGACAAATATTATCGACAACGCTATTGATGCGCTGGAAGGAGTGCCTTCACCGATGCTAACAGTGAAGTCGGCAAAGGATGGTGAGTTTGTGAGGGTGCATATCATCGATAACGGCCCTGGCATTCCTCCAGACCTGCTAGGCAAGATTTTCGATCCCTTTTTCACGACTAAAGAAGTGGGAAAGGGTTCGGGGCTCGGGCTTGAAATAGCCAAAAATATTGTAGAACAACACAATGGCACACTAAAGGCCACCTCCCGTCCGGGTGAAACTATTTTTACCGTATGTATCCCATTGAAAGACAAGTAACCAATGAAGAAACCAGTTATTTTTTCGGTTGATGACGACCCTCAGGTACTAAAAGCGATACGCAGAGATTTGCGTAACGAGTTTCGTGACGATTACAGGATTATGAATACCGAGTCGGCCAATGAAGGGCTGGAGGTACTGCTGGATATCAAAAAGGCGGGAGAGGAGGTGGCTCTGTTTATTTCCGACCAACGCATGCCCGAAATGGAGGGGGTGGCTTTTCTGGAAAAGGCCAGGGTAATCTTTCCTGAAGCAAAGCGGGTGTTGTTAACCGCCTATTCCGACACCGACGCAGCCATCAAGGCCATCAATGATGTGCAGCTCGACTACTACCTGATGAAACCCTGGGATCCGCCTGAAGAAAAGCTTTTTCCGATCCTCAACGACCTTCTGGACGAGTGGCAAGCGGGCTATATTCCGGATTTTGACGGATTGAGGATCCTTGGGTACCAATTCAGTCCTAAAACCCACTCACTGAAGGATTTTCTTTCCGGTAACCTGTTTCCCTTCCAATGGCTGGATGTGGAAACCAACGAGAAAGCCAAAGAGCTTATTACGCTGCATGCTTTGATTGCGCAGGATTTTCCTGCGGTGGTTTTGGACAATGGCACGGTGTTGAAGGGAGTAACTGCCGAAACTTTGGCTGAAAGTATTGGCCTGAACCCCCGGGCTAAGGAAGAGCTGTACGATGTGGTGATCATAGGTGCCGGACCGGCTGGCCTGGCCGCCGGGGTTTATGGTGGCTCGGAGGGCTTGAAAACCCTGCTGGTTGAGCGACGTGCTCCCGGTGGGCAGGCGGGTACCAGCTCAAGAATTGAGAACTATCTCGGCTTCCCAAGCGGGCTGAGCGGAGCTGACCTGTCAAGGAGAGCAATCACGCAGGCCACCAGGTTTGGGGTTGAATTTTTATCTCCACAAGCAGTAAACAAAGTGGAGGTAAAGGATCCTTACAAAATTATCACATTGGCAAATGGAAGTGTCATCCATACGAAGAGTGTGGTGATTACCACCGGTGTGGACTATCGCAAGCTGGACACCAAAGGGTTGGAGCAATTCACGGGAGCGGGGGTGTATTACGGAGCTGCCACCACCGAAGCTGCGGCCTGCAAAGACGGCGACGTGTTTGTGGTCGGGGGAGGCAACTCTGCCGGGCAGGGCGCCATGTATCTTTCAAGGTTCGCCAGAAAAGTATTTATTGTTGTTCGCAAGGAAGACCTTACTTCTACCATGTCATCCTACCTCATCGATCAGATCAACGCAACACCAAACATTGAACTCGTGCCTTGGACCGAGGTTACAGAAGCTTTTGGTGAGAATGAGCGGCTTACCCACCTTGAGCTATCCAATATTTCGAACGGCCAGAAAAACAAAGTCGAAGCAAGGGCGATCTTTATCTTCATTGGTGCCAAGCCTTACGCAGAATGGTTGGGCGATCTTATCATCAAAAATGAAAAGGGATTTATTGCCACAGGTCGTGATTTGGTGCAGTTTCCTGATTTTAAAAAGAAGTGGAAACAATCAAGAGAGCCGTTTGCGCTGGAGACTTGCCAACCGGGCATTTTTGCTGCCGGCGATGTGCGAATGAATGCGATGAACAGGGTGGCGTCAGCTGTGGGAGAGGGCGCTATGGCCATCAGCTTTGTGCACAGGTACCTGGAGGAGATCTAGTTTGCGATGGGGAGTGCTATTCTTTTTCGAGCTCAGCAATATGTGACTCCAGCTCATTCAGGTATTTGCCGAATGACACCTTGTTCATCCACCGGGCCAGCAGGTGGCTGAGTGGGGTGAGCACGATCCAGCAAGCGATAAGCAAAATAATGGCCGTGCGACTTTCAAAAAACTCATCGAGAGTCGCCTGAGTGGTAAAGCCCAATAGAAAGCCTGCCGTAAGAGCCACAGGATAGATGAAGAGTGCGATCCTTTCTTCCTGTCGCAACACCTTACTTACAAACGCATGATAGTTTTTCAGATTAGTCAGCAGGCCCTCGTCCATGGGAATGCCCGCCTTGATTCTCTTATTCTGGCTTAAGAATAGAAAGAAAGCGGTGAAATAAACGCCTGCCATAAAAAACTGCAAGCCACTCACCAGAGGCTCTTTTATTTTGATGCCGATGTAAAGGAAAATAAATGTAAATACGACAATAAAGGCCAGTTTGATAGTAAATCCGGTTTGTATTTTCTGGACAGGGCCGTGCGATTTTTTGTGCATGGCTTCCAGAATATCCTTGTCGTCCAGTATCCCCATGGAGAACTGATCCATTTGCATTTTATCCCATGTTTTTTTCAAGTCCATACCCTTAGCCGTTTAATTTTTTGGTCAATTGCTGCTTGATCCTGTGGAGTTTGACGGCCACATGATTCTTAGTCAAACCGGTGATCTCGGCTATTTCCTCATTTTCGTAACCATCCAAATGGAGAGAAACGATTGCCCTGTCCGTTTCTCCAAGCGATTTGATGGCCATCATGAGCATTTCTGTATCATCATTTTTGTCACCAGGCAATGCGTAGCCTGATGCCTTTTCTAAATCATCAGTAGGTATTCTGCTGTTTTTTCTCCTGAACGTGAGCACAGTATTGAGGCTCACTTTGTACAGCCAGGTAGAAAATTTGGAACGCCCGTCAAACCTCGTAAAGGAATGCCATGCCTGGAGAACGATCTCCTGGTACAGGTCCTTTTGGTCTTCAGTATTATCGATATAAAGCCGTATGACCTTATAGATAATGCCGGCATTCTCTTTTACCAGCGACATATATTGCGCCTGAAGATCCGACTGAAGGTGGGGCATTAGGTTGATTTGGTTTGGGTAATAGGTATTGGCTCTTGAGCTATAATTACAGGCGTTTGTAATTTTTACGCAGAAGGTAAGCTTATTTATCCTGCGAGAGAATAAAGGAGGAAATTGTTTTCATACGCCAGGAGATCTGGTGGCAATTATTCCTCCACCATCAGTTCGGTCAATGGAATTTTAAAAGTTTTATTGCTGGCGGTCCGGCCCTCGTCCCACGTACCTCCGAAAATGTACAAATATTCGCCTATGATAGCGGAGCCTGGGGATACGATTGTCATCCAGGTTTCAAACTCTCTGAATGAGCCGTCTCTGATGTCTATCCTGCCGATAATGTTGTTTTCCTGCCCTACATTGGAAAGGAATATGTAGGGATACCTGGCAGCAACGGAGAAATGGCTGGCGGCGTAAGGCAAGTATCCCACGGTTTCCCAAAAATCTCCTTCAAAATCGTAGCGCCATATGTCTGCGTAGGTGTGTTCGTTGTCCAACCCACCAAAAGTATACAGGCTATTGCCAACCACTGCTCCGTAAGTAACACGGGCGGAAGGCATCGGTGCCAGGTCTTCCCATTCACCGGAGGCAGGATTGTAACTAAGCATCCTGTTTGAAAAATGTGTGGATCCGTCTTCCTCGAAGGCTATCCCCCCAAAAACATAGGCTTTACTATTCCAGTGAACTACCTGGCTTCCCTGAGCCCAGTGAGGATTGCTTCGCAGGTAGTCGATATGGTAGTCTCTAAGGTCAAGGATTTCAAGGGGGAAAGTGTAAAAGTCACCTTTCTGAATGTCGGCGAAGCCAGTGGATACTATTATGTTGAAATTTGGTAGATATACGCTATTGGTGCGCCCCTTTACAAGTGGTTTGTCATTGAAATGGGCCTTTTCCCATCCTCCGGCAAAAGGCGAAAACAAATAGACTTCTCCAACAGATTGCCTTGCTCGGCCTAGAAACGTGGTTCCCCCAATAGAAAAGATAATTTTTCCATCGGTAGCGTAGCCCATCTCAAATATGCCGGTTGGCATGCTAGGGCCTCTAAGGATTTTAACCGAAGATGGTAAGCGGAGGCTTTTGCAACCGCTGCTAAATATGAGAAGAAAGATAAGTAGGCTTTTGGGCAATTGACTCAACATAGCAAGACTGGGAAATCAATATGCTTATTTAGCCAATTTAGGTGGATTCCCCATGAGAAATGCGATTAGTTATTGCCTTTGGCCTACAAATCAAGCGCTTTGTGCATAAAAACAGCAGAGGAGGGGCATAAGTTGGAAAATTCGGAAGTATTTTTTATCGCATCAGGTGCAGTATTCCTGTCGGCCGCCAGGTAGCCTATCCGTTCAAAAAATTTGCTGGCTGTGGTAGTAAGCAAATAGAAATCTGTAATTCCATTGGCAGTTGCATCATTTTCAATGGATCGAACGAGATGGCTGCCATATCCTTTTCCTTTTTTCTGAGGGGGCACGCAAACCGAGCGAAGCAGGGCCTTGTCCTGATACGCCTCCAGGCCTCCCAGGGCCAGTAGAGTTTGGCCGTCGAACAGGCCGAACAACGTCACCTTTTCCGAAATATCGGAAACCACCAGTGACGCTTCACCCAATAATGCTGTCGCCACTGCTAATTCACTTGTTGTGATTGAACGGAACTGGATTGAAGATAACGTAGTATTCATAGTAAAGCCATTTAGTACACAATGTAATGGCATTTGGCGTATGAATCCAGCCTTTGGTGGGGCTTTTAACCGACTGAGAGGTCAGTCATTTTTGGTTTTTCTTCTTAAGCTCTTCTATGAAGTCCAGCCACCTCACGGGGTCGAGGAAATGATTTGGAGGAATTTGGCCTGTCAGCTGATAGATTTGCCGGTTCTTTAGCTGTTCATCGTAGTATTTTTCCGATTCATAAGAGCGTCTCATAGTTGCTTCTAGCTCTTTCTGCATGTTATTGGTTTTGTCTTGCTCAGTTGGTGGAAGGGAGACACCAAGGAAGGCTGAGTGAAATTGTGATGCGGAGGGCCAGGGATAGACTTTGAGCTCTTTGAGCACTACAGTCGACTTTTCCATTAACTCCAGCATGGCATAGCGGCTTTCGGTCATGCTTGCAGGAATGACAAGCTCTGAAGTCTTATAACCCACCATTGAAAACTGTACTGTGTCGGTGGGGTGGACGAGCAAGGTGAAAAGCCCCTGAGAGCTCGTGATAGTGCCGTGGAAGGAGCCTTTCACCAGCACGGTGGCAAATGGAAGCGGCTCCAGGCTTTCTTTGTCGAGCAGGCTACCGGTAATTTGCACGGTGGCAGGCTGCTGAGCAAAGCAGCCCAAAATAACGCTGCTTACTAAAAACAGTAAAAGAAATAGTCTTTTCATAGTTAGTGGCTCCAGTTATACTGGTCTAACTCTGATAACGCAGAAGAGAGCAAATTAATGCACGATTGTACGTCTTCTTTGTGGGCCATTTCAATTACCTGATGCAAATGGCGGGTAGGGATGGATATAGCGCCCGAAATAGCGCCGTTTTTACCCATTCTCTGCACATAGGCCGTATCGGTACCGCCTGCGGTAAGAATTTCAGGCTGCCATTTTATTTTATTTTTATCGGCGGTCTTTTTCAGGTAGTCCACCATTCGGTAGTCGCAGATAGCTGATGAATCCATGATTTTGATAGCGGCACCTTTCGAAAGTTCCGTCACCTTTTCATGGGCTTGCGCTCCTGGAACGTCAAAAGCAATGGTGGTGTCGAGAGCAAGGCCAAAATCGGGATTAATGGAGTGTGCTGCTATTTGGGCACCTCTGAGGCCAACTTCCTCCTGAACCGTAAATACTCCATAAATGTCGTGAGGAAAATTTTTGATGTTTCTGAGCGTCTCAATCAAAATGAAGACGGAAATTCTGTTGTCAATCGACTTGCAGTTAACACAATTTCCCATTTCAATCAATTCTCTCTCCCGGGTAACGGAGTCGCCAATGCCGATATATTTTACCACTTCGTCCTTATCCATTCCCATGTCGATGAAGAAATCGGTGGTCTCCGGGAGCTTCTTTTTTTCTTCGGCGCTCATTACGTGCACCGGCTTGGTTCCCATCACGCCAACAAGGTCTTTTTTCCCGTGAACGATGACTCTTTGGGCAGTTAGTGTCTTAGGATCGAAGCCGCCGAGGGTATGAAAGCGGAGGAAGCCGGCGTCGTCAATATGCTTCACAATAAAGCCTATTTCGTCCATGTGTGCGGCAACCATTACCTTTTTATTGTCCTTGTTATTTTTGGCCTTTTTTACACAGATGATGTTACCAATGTTGTCAATCTCCACCGTATCAACTAATGGCGTCACCTCTTTGACAACTAAGTCCCTGATCTTTTTTTCGTACCCAGGAGCGCCGGGAGTTTCACATATTTTTTTTAGAAGGGGAATATCTAGGCTCATTTCACTAAGAATCAGTGTGTTATTTATCACACAAATATGAGTGATTTTAGTAGAAATAAAAAAGTTTTGGGAAGATAGAAAAGAAGTGCGCAAAGGGGGATTCGAACCCCCACGGGCTAACGCCCACTACCCCCTCAAAGTAGCGTGTATACCAATTTCACCACTTGCGCATTAAAACCTCAATTGGGAGTGCAAAGATAGACCAGTGTTGATTAATCACAAAGAATTTTCTCTGGTAAACTATCAGGTGGCCACCCAGAGCGAATCAGTGAAATATTCATCTTTGTCCCGGAGGTTTTTTACGACATCAAACCCACTGCTGGCAGCTAGTTCGTTGATCGTTTCAAAATCAAACTTCCTGGAAATCTCTACATGTATAGGCTCCCATTTTTTGAAGTGGTAGGCAGCTTGTGAGGCTTGCATAGTTACCTCTTGCTCTTCGGTGCTAACCAAATAGCTCTTGCATTCACCTGACTCTGGGTCGTACGATTGGTAGTGTTTGAACCTGTCCAAATCAAAATTGGCGCCGAGCTCGGTGTTAAGCCTCCTCAGCAAGTTCATATTGAAGTCTCTCGTAACGCCTTGCGCATCGTCGTAGGCACTGCGTATCACATGAGGATCCTTCTTCATATCGAAGCCAATAAGTGCCATGTCGCCGTCGGTCAGGCTCGCCCTGAGGGTGGAAAGGAAACCGATAGCCTGCTTTTGCCTGAAATTGCCAATATTGGAGCCCAGAAACAGCACCACTTTTCTCTGCCCATCGGTCTTTTGCATTTGGCTTAGCACTTCGAAATATTCACCTTCCATGCCCTGCACCTGTAGCGACGGAAGTTCGTTCGTGAGCGAGCCTTCCAATTCCTCCAGCACATTGCCTGATATGTCGATCGGCCGGTAGTCGAAGTCCGCATGTTGTTGAACAAAATGATGCAGCAATACCTTGGTTTTCCAACCGTCACCGGCACCAAATTCCATCATGTGAAAGGCTCTTCCCTGGTCAGCGAAATGCTGAAGCAGCAGCTCTTTGTTTTGATCAAAGATCGCATACTCGGCCCTGGAGAGGTAGTATTCATCCAGTTGCATGATTTTTTGAAACAGCCTGTCCCCTTCTGCGTCGTAGAAATACCTCGACGAAATGGCTTTGGGGCTTGCTGAGAGCCCAGCATCTATTTCGGACGCAAAGGTGTCGGTTGGAAGTACTACTTCCTCATTAAGTTCTTTTTCCATAGTTGGTTTAGATGTGTTTGGCCAGCCTGATGCCCGTAAACTGCCAGCGCAAGTTTGCCTGAAAGAAATTGCGATAAGTGGCCCTTATGTGGTTGGCTGGAGTAGCGCATGATCCCCCCCGCAGCACCATTTGGTTGACCATAAATTTGCCATTGTATTCTCCCACAGCGCCTTCTTCAGTTTTGAAATACGGGTAAGGCAGGTAGGCACTTTGAGTCCACTCCCAGGCATCCCCAAAGAGCTGTAAGTTGCCCGGCTTTTGTGCTACCGGGTGGTAGCGCTCGCTTTCAACAAAATTGGAGGTGGAGGGAGCCGAAGGACTTAGCTGACGAGATGCTGCCTCCCACTCAAACTCAGTAGGCAGCCTTAGTCCAGCCCAGCGGGCAAAGGCCTCTGCTTCATAATAATTGACATGTGTCACCGGAAGTGAGGGGTCGATTGCCTGAAGACCTCCGAGTGTGTACTGGTGCCAAACGCCATCCATTTTGTGCCAGTACATAGGTGCCTCTGCCTTTTCAGCATTCACCCAAGCCCATCCGTCCGACAGCCAGCACCGGAAGTCCTGATAGCCGCCTCCTTTGACGAACTCAAGGTATTCTCCGCAGGTAACAAGGCTGTTGCGAATCGCAAAAGGGTGAAGGAAAACCCTATGCACGCCTTTTTCATTGTCAAAATAGAAGCCTTCTCCCTGATAGCCAATGGTGTGCATGCTTTCCGGGAATTCTGAGAACGATAAATCATTGGTAGCAGTCGATTTTGCTATGACTGATTGCTTGTATGCGGGCTGCAATGGATTGTTGCCCAGTATGTATTTGATGTCTGTCAATAGCAATTCCTGGTGCTGCTGCTCATGGTTAAGGCCAAGCTCCAGAAGGGTGGCAGCCCGCTCCGGTATGTTTTCATTGTCTTGTAGCCAGGCCAACAAGTGTGTATCCACATGTTTTCTGTAAGCGAATACGTCGGCCACAGTTGGCCTGGAAAGATTCCCTCTGTCGGTTCGCACGACTCGCTTGCCCACTGATTCATAATAACTATTGAATACAAAATTGTAGGCATCATTAAAGACACTATAGCCCTTTACATAGGGTTGCAGGATAAAGGTTTCGAAAAACCAGGTGGTGTGGCCCAGGTGCCATTTGGGTGGGCTTACGTCCACAACCGGCTGAACCACAAAATCTTCCGTTTGAAGTGGCGTACATAGTTTTTCCGATTGGGTTCTTACCTGCTGGAATGACTCTTTTAGTTGGAGGGTTGGGCTTTCTATCAGTTCCATAGATGAATTTAGGTATTGCTTTAAAGTAAAACCATTTTAGCCCGCTATGGTTCCTGCGAAATAGAAGCGTCACGACATTTTGCAGAAAAAGCGCATGGAAATTTTTTTTTCGCAAAAACATAAACAATTCGATGTTTTGTTCGTAATAGTATTACTATCGTAATAGATACACTTACTTTTGAATATGTCAGTGGTTACTATCCAAATTGGAGAAAAGTATTATAGTAAAGACCCTCAGTCTACTGAGCTTGGCAGAAAAATAATTTCGGCGAGTATTGAGTTGCTTGATCAACTGGGCTTTGAGGAGTTTACTTTCAAAAAGCTTGCGGAAAGTATTGGTTCGACCGAGGCTTCGATTTACAGGTATTTTGAAAACAAGTTAAAGCTGCTGGTATACCTCACTTCCTGGTATTGGGCTTGGCTGGAGTATATGATCGACTACAAAACCCATCATATCCAGGATAAAGCGGTCAAGCTCAAAGAAATCATCAAAATTCTTTGTCATGCCGACCAGGGTGATTCGAGCATAGATATGCCGGGCGTAAACACCGTTTGTCTGCGGCATGTGGTGGTGAGTGAGGCCGACAAAACCTACCTCACCAAAAAAGTGGACGAGATCAATAACCAGGGGCTCTTCATGGGGTTTAAATCGCTTTGTCATAAAATTGCTTTGACTATTTCGGCCATTAGCCCGTCATTCGAGTACCCCCATGCTGTTGCCAGCACAATTCTCGAAGCGTCACATCAGCAAGCTTTTTTTGCGTTGCATTTGCCTTCTCTCACCGAGATAAGGAGGGATGGTAAAGACAGTGTGGAAAATCAGGTATACCGCTTTATTGACGTATTGATTTCTAAATTGCTGAAGTAAAAAATATCCAAAATGAAAGGTGACGGCCTCAACATAGAAAATAAGAGTGTAGGTGATGAATCAAAATTATCACCCGTCAAGCGTTTGTTCAGAATGCTGTCGCTCGACAAGCGAGAGATCTTTGTTATTTACGCCTATGCGATTTTCTATGGACTAATCAATCTGTCGCTGCCACTGGGCGTGCAGGCGATCATCGGCTTTGTCACCAGTGCTGAATTTTCCTCTTCCTGGGGTCTGCTGATTTTTATTGTTGTGCTGGGAGTGGCCACCGCCGGCATCATACAAATCCTTCAATTGTCGCTTACTGAATTGCTTCAGCGACGTATTTTTACAAGGGCATCTTTCGAGTTTGCTTATCGCATTCCCAGATTTAAAATGGAGGCCATTTCCGGTTTTTACCCGCCGGAGCTGATGAACCGTTTTTTTGATACACTGAACGTTCAAAAAGGGCTTCCCAAGATTTTAATAGACGCATCCACGTCCGTTCTTCAGATTTTGTTTGGGTTGATTCTGTTGTCTTTTTACCACCCTTTCTTCGTTTTCTTTGGCATTGTACTCATTGGCCTTATGTCCCTTATTTTTCTTGTCACGGGATCCAGAGGGCTTAAGACCAGTATCATGGAATCGAAGTACAAGTACCAGGTGGCGCATTGGCTGGAAGAGCTGGCCAGGGTGATGGGCACGTTCAAGCTTGCTGGAAAGACCAGCCTGCCGATTGATAAAATGAACTACTATGTCAGCAACTATCTCAAGTTCAGAAAGCAGCATTTTAATATCCTCATTCTGCAGTTTTCGAACATTGTGGCCTTCAAAACTATTGTTACTTGTGGTATTTTAATTCTGGGCAGCATTCTGGTCATCAATCAGGAAATCAACCTGGGACAATTTGTAGCTTCGGAGATCATCATTCTTTTGGTACTTAACTCTTCTGAGAAACTTATTCTTAGTATGGAAACGGTGTATGACGTACTTACGGGGCTGGAAAAGCTGGGACAGGTAACTGACATAGAATTGGAGAGTGATGAGGGCATCGATTTAAATGAAATCGCAAAAGGAAAAGGAATTTCTCTGGAAGTAACGGGACTTACCTACCAATTTCCCGGTACTGACAAGCCGGCTGTGAATGGAGTAGACCTCAAGGTGGCCGTGGGCGAAAAAGTGTGTATCACTGGTGTCAATCAATCGGGCAAGTCAACGTTACTGGCGTTGCTCTCAGGTTTGTACAATGATTATAGCGGTTCGATCCACTTCAATGGCATACCACTGGGCGACATCAACATTATGAGTTTTCGCTCTTTTATTGGTGACAACCTGGGCATGCAGGATCTTTTCTACGGCACATTGGAGGAGAATATCACAGTTGGAAAGGAGGGCATCAACATTGAAGACATGCTTTGGGCCATAGAGGAGGTCGGCTTAGGTGAATATTTCAGGTCACTTCCAAAGGGGCTCAATACCATGATTCAACCTGAAGGCCAGGGCCTGTCGACGAGTACCCGGCAGAAAATCATTTTGGCTCGAACAATCTCAGAGAGGCCTAAGCTGATTGTGATGGATCACACTATGCATGGGCTGGACTTTGAAGACAGAAAACATATCAGCTCCATACTGACGGATTCCAACGCCAAGTGGACATTACTGGCAGTTACCAACGACCCGCTCATGCTCTCAAAATGTGATAAAGTAATTACCATGGAATACGGGAAAATAGTGGACATAGAAACAAGGGCTAACACGAAGCAGCCCAAAAAGAAGTAGACCAATGTTAAACATTTCAAATAATTCGATCAACCGTGATAAGGTACTTAAGGACCAGTCGGCCTATCAGGATGTGATGGAAACATCTGCTTCCCGGAGGTTGGTCTACCTGTTGTCGGCGCTTCTCTTTGCTTTTCTGGTGATATTGTTTTTTCCCTGGACGCAAAATATCAGGGCCCGGGGCAAACTCACTACGCTCCGCCCCGAAAATAGGGAACAAAACATTCATTCGATGATTACAGGGCGAATTGAGAATTGGTTTGTTCGTGAGGGCGAGTTGGTTAGAAAAGGCGACACCATCGTATTTATTTCGGAAGTCAAATCAGAATACCTGGATCCCCAGCTCATTGAGCGATCAACTAATCAGACGGATGCTAAAAAAGCGTCGATAGACACATATGTGGACAAAGCCCGGGCCCTGGCTGATCAGATTGTGGCTTTGCAGAAAAATCAAATATTGAAAGCAGAGCAGGCAGAAAACTACTTTAATCAGTCGAGGTTGAAGGTGCTATCGGACAGTATCGATTTTGAAACGGCACTGGTTAATTATGAAATAGCGCAAAAGCAGTTCGACCGCCAGCAGACGTTGTACGACCAGGGCTTGAAGTCGCTGACTGAACTGGAACAGAGAAAGCAGAAGCTTCAGGAGGCTTTGTACAAGAAGATTTCTATTGAAAATAAATGGCTGGCCAGCAAGAATGAGTTCATCAATGCAAAGCTTAATTTAAGTGTCATACAAAACGAGTTTTCGGAGAAAATAGCGAAAGCAAAATCCGACCGCATGTCGGCGCTTTCCGATGCCTTGCAAGCGGAGGGCGACTTCAACAAACTTTCGATACAGCAATCAAGTTACACCAAAAGGTCGGGGTTTTATTACATCACTGCTCCGCAGGATGGTTACGTTACGAAAGCAAGGATCACCGGAATTGGGGAGACGGTGAAAGAAGGGGAAGCGGTTTTTAGTTTAATCCCAACCAACTTTGACCTCGCTGTGGAAATGTATGTGCGGCCGATTGACCTTCCGCTGATAGAAGAGGGTCGCAAAGTACAGCTACAGTTCGACGGATGGCCAGCACTGGTTTTCAACGGGTGGCCGGGCATGTCGTTTGGCACCTACTCCGGCCGGATTGTGGCTTACGACAAAGCGGCCAGTGCGAACGGCCAGTTTAGGGTGCTTGTTGCCCCCGACCCCAACACGGCCGAGTGGCCGCAATTGTTAAGGCTGGGCTCCGGCACGTATGGCATAGCACTGCTGAAAAAAGTACCTGTTTGGTACGAGTTGTGGAGAAATTTGAACGGCTTTCCTCCCGATTTCTACAAAGAGGAAACAGCCTACAATCCCGACAAAAAATCAAAATGAGACAACTGAGGTTATTGATCATTTTAACTTTTTTGGGAGCTGGTCACCTGGCCTGGCCGCAGCAAGCCGCAACCGGTTGGCTAAGTTTAGACGAGTTTTATGAGCTGGTGAACGAGCACCATCCCATTGCCAGGCAGGCCACGCTGCTCAATACACGGGGAGGCCTTGCGGTCAACCTGGCGAGGGGAGCTTTTGATCCAAAGCTCGTGTCCGATTTCAACAGAAAAAACTTTGACGGTAAAAACTACTACGATATTTGGAACACTTATGTGCAGGTGCCCACGCTGCTCAATGTGGATCTGAAGGCGGGGTATGAGCGAAACAAGGGCCTGTATCTTAGCCCGGAAAACACGGTCCCGGTGGATGGGCTTTACTATGCGGGCGTTTCGGTGCCCGTAGGGCAGGGTTTGATCCGAAACGAGCGAACCATCGGGCTTCAAAAAGGCAAATATGAGGCGCTGGCGTTTGAGAACGAAGCGAACAATGTGCTCAACAACCTTTTTCTGGATGCCAACTATGCTTACTGGTGGTGGTATGAAAATCATATGAAGAGGGAGGCCATGCAAACCAACCTAAGGCTTATCAGGCAGAGGTTTGAAGGAGTAAGGCAGGGAGCTATTAGCGGAGAAAATGCTACGATTGACAGTGTGGAGATGCTGATTCAGGTGCAGCAATGGTCCAATGAGCTGAGAGAGGCCGAGCTCAACCTGCAAAATAGTACGCTGCTTATGCAAAACTTTGTTTGGGTTGATAGCCTCGACGTGGTAGCGCTGCGTCCTTATCCTGAAGACAGCACTGTTGCTCCTGACCTCGACAGCTACCTCGACTGGGCGTTGGCCAATCACCCCGACCTGAAGAAGCTGAACATTGAAAGCAATGTGCTTGAGCTGGACAGGAAATTGAGCAGCGATCAGCTAAAGCCTGTGATTGATGTCAATTACAATATGCTGTTCGCCGGTCAGAACGATTTGGAGATAGCCAATTATGACAACAACTATAAGCTCGGCGTAGATTTTGTATTTCCGCTGCTTTTAAGAAAGGAGAGGGCAAAGCTCAAGATCGTCAAGATCAAGCAGCAGGAATATGACTTGAAGATCACTCAGAAGAATAGGGAAGTGATCAATAAAATTCAGCAGAGCTATAACAAAGTATATACCCTGGAAGAAATGATCGACCAGCAGCGAGAAATGCAAGTCAATTATGAACGCATGCTACAGGCCGAGCTTACCAAATTCGAAAATGGCGAGAGTTCTATTTTTCTGATCAACAGCCGGGAAAACAAGAAACTACAGGGGCAAATCAAGCTGATAGAGCTTGAGGCGAAATACAACCGCTCCCTGGGCGAGCTCAAGTGGGCCACCGGAAAGCTTTATGAAGAGATTGGGGGAGTGGAGTAGAAGGTGCCGCACCTTGCGTTCACAAAAAGGAAGCGCCACGGCAGGTGCTAAATAAAGTGCCGTGGTGCTGGCTTCGGTAGTGTTGAACAAATCATTACAGGTAATCTATCTCATAGTTCAAAAGAAAAACACCGCCTTTATAAGCAATTGAATTCAGCTCACGCAGACGATATGTTTCCCCGGAACCTTCGAAAAGCTTGATGCCGACCCCAAAAAGTACCGGGTTCAGCTTGATTTTGAGTTCATCAATGAGCTTATGGGCCAGCAAAAAGCTCGCAAACTTTCCCCCTCCACACATATAAATCGGCGACCCTACAGTTTCCTTGAGTGCGTGCAAGGCGTCTATCTGATTATCGCCTATGACTTTTACCTGCTCGTGCGTATTTTCAAAATGCAGCGAGCGGGAGAAGATATAGTGCATCATGTGCGGATAGGCGGGTTGCCCTGGCTGCAGACCGTAGCTGTAGCCATATTCATACGTGCGCCTGCCCATGATGACAGTGTCGTAGTCTTTCAGGCTTTCCAGATAGTCCGAAACATGTTCTCCTTCTTCCAGAAAGCCCTGAGTGGAGCCGTCTTTGTGGGCAATGAAGCCATCGAGCGTTGAGGCCACGTGGTATATTAGTTTTCGCATGATGTGTCAGTTTGAATAAAAAAATAGTTGAATCGCCAATATTGAAACTGGCGCATCAGGTTTCAATGATTTCCAGACTGTGCTGCGCAAACGATAAGGTCAAACACCAAAGCAAAATGGAATGGATGGTATCATTAACAATAGAACAACCCGGATCGGAAACCTGATGTAATGGGAGTGGCGGGAATGTGCTTGCCTGATGAATTCAGGAAGCCATTTGTGCCACGGAAAGATGTGAAAAAATTATCTGATCATGTTTGAAAGTCCCTCAGTTTGCACCGAAGCCATGGCAAATATAAGGCCCTGATCCGAAAATAAAAATAGTTGAGAGGGAGCTCGCCGGTTGTGTAAAGGGTTCGGAATTTTTAATAAATTCACAAAGCAGGAGGCCAGAACTGTGATCCGATAAAATCCTACGTTCAAAAAAACATGGAAACTGTTGTTCCTGCCCTTACCACTTCGCCATGTGGCCGGATAAAATGCTGATGCACAACCCTAAGTAAAAAACTTTTCTTATAAAGTAGTGAGTGAGTTTTCGACAGGGAGAACCTGGTAAAGGCAAAAAATAGGAGAAAGATACCAACACCACCAAATGACAGGCTTATGAAGAACTTCCTACTTTTTATAATCCTCATGGCATCGGAAATTTCTTATTGTGCCGGGCAAACCCTCAAGAGTTTTAATAGTGGTACTTTGAAACTGTATTATGAAGAGTACGGCAATGGCCCTGCGCTTTATATTTTATCAGGTGGGCCTGGAGAGGCACCAGAACACCCCTATCGACAGATAGTTGACAGCCTTAAGTCCTTCTACACTTGCATTCTAATCCATCAGCGAGGCGCTGGAAAATCAAGGAATATACCGATTAATGAAGAAACAATATCAATAAAGAATTACACACAGGACATTGAAGTGCTACGGAAAACCCGTGGCGACAAAAAGATTACTCTGCTTGGAGTTTCATGGGGCGGTTTACTTGCCATGAACTATGCCGCACTCTACCCCGAATTTGCCTCAAATCTTATTCTCGTATGCTCTGCGCCTCCGTCTTACACAGTTTGGAATGTTCTTTACGACAATCAATTTGCAAGGCGATCAAAAATCGAACTCGACTCTATGATACTCTTGCAAAGTGTTTTTTCAACGAAAAGTGAAAGGGAGCTGGACTCTCTAAAATTCGCATGCCCTGATTGCAAAGAAGTGATAGCTTACAAAGAATTTATTGCGCTGCATGTAAGGGCTATGTACTATGACAGGAGCAAAGTATCAAGGGCATACATTAACGACATCTTTTACAATTTCAATTTTCAACCTATTCCAATAATTGACGAGGAAGTATTGGAAACCAAATGGGACATCACCGACAAATTAAAGAAACTGAAAACTCCGGCTTTGATTGTCTATGGTCGGCAAGATGATCAGGGAGAATCAACTTTTTTTATACAGAAAGAAAGCTTAAGATTCAGCGAGACACATGTCATTGAACAGTGCGGTCACGAGATTATAGAGGAGCAGCCGACAGCGTTTTTTGAAATCGTTTTGGACTACGTAAGGCGTACTGTCAATAGAAACTGACCACAGTTGAATGGCGACGTATGCTCTCGCAAGCAGCCGCCGGGCAGCGCAGGCTTGTTGGCTCATCTTTTTCGGCGTCTCGCCGCTACCCGCAAATACTAACTCATCCATACTGCCAGTCAGCCCATTTGAGTATGAAAGCGGGACGCTCAAAATGTGACGAGCCCAAACGGACGCCTTAACTATTGACGGATTCTGAACGGATTCACTCCCCCTCCCTCACTAGCTGCACAGCATCCATTCTGATGCGGGCGTTTTTAATGAGAGAGGCAAGTTTAGCCCGCTCTTCGAGTGCCAGCTGTATTTCTTCCGGCCTGACGTTCTCGTTTTTGGCGTGAAGCGCCTTCAGCCGACCGATTTCATGGTTCATGGTCAGGCTCATTTCTTGCATTCCTTTCAAAACTTCGTCTGCTTTTAGCTCTTCGGCCACCGCTGTTGCCGCTTTGAGCATGTTGGGAAGAATTTCATCTACAAGCGTATCATTTTCCAGCATATCGTCGACCCGTCCGGGTCTCAGGTGTTGATCGAACAGTTCAATCGGATAATCATCCGTTACATCTTCGCCACCATGGTCAACGACCACCCTTAGCGGCGTGGCAGGCAGAAAGCGATCCACATGCGTGCTTTGGCCGCCTGAAGTTTCCAGCACAAAGAGTACTTCCAAAAGAATGGCGGAGTTCTTAGTTCCCCGAAGGACGCCATAGCTGGCCCCTCCCGTGCCCAAGCTCAATACCATGTCCATAGCACCGGTAGTCATCGGGTGATCCCAGCTAACGAAACCAATGTCCTCCCTGGCCAGGGCACGTTTCCGGTCGAAAGTAACCGCCATGCCTTCGTCAGGTAGGGAAGGGAATTTGTATGTATTGGCCTGCGTAGGGTGCAGCAAATACGTTCGGGGTGCCAGATCCTCCATGTCAATAGAAAAATGGTGAAAAACCTGAATCATGTACTTCTCCAGCCCCGTATCAAGATCGGCCTCTCCGATCTGTTCAATGAGTTTTTTAGCTACTTCGGGTCGGAAGGAATTCATTTCGAGCAATCGATCACGGCCATTGGCAAGCATCTGCTTTAGGTCTTGCTGAAAGGTAACGGTGTCAGCAATAAGCGATGCCAGTTGACTACCTGCCTCTGGCGACGCAACCAACATGGTAGCCTTTTTCAGCCTGTCGCCAAACAAATGCGCCAGCTGATTGCCGCCTTCCAGATTTTCTTCAAAGGCATTGAGCCCCTCATGAAACCACCTCACAAGCACTTCCTGCGGGCTGCCAATAAGGTAAGGCACATGGATCTGGATGTCTTCCGACTGCCCTATCCGATCCAATCGCCCAATCCGTTGCTCCAGTAACTCCGGATGAGCTGGTAAATCGAACAAAATAAGGTGGTGGGCAAATTGAAAATTCCTGCCCTCACTGCCAATTTCGGAGCAGAGAAGCAGTCGGGCACCATCAGGCTCAGCAAACCAGGCTGCATTCCTATCTCGCTGCACAATGGTGAGGTCTTCGTGGAAAACGCCCACTTTGATGCCGCTGAGCTGACCTAAGGCACTTTCCAATGCCAGCACTTTTTCTTTGCTCCGGCAAATGAGCACTGCCTTTGCAGGCTTCAGCTTCTTCATCAGCTTCACCAGCCAGCTCACCCTCGGGTCTTCTTCAAACCAAAATTTTTGCGATGGGGCATCAGCTGCCGATGGCTCTGAGTCGATGGCATATTCCTGCGACAACCGATCTATCCACAAGTTGTGCTGCTCATCTGCTTTGATAGGAACAAGATGCGCCTTCCGCTTAGGGAACCCACTCATTGCCGATCGGGTGTTTCGGAACACCACCCGGCCCGGCCCGTGCTGGTCGAGCAAATCTTCAATAAGGTTGTTTTTTGCTGCCTCTCCGCCTTTTGCCAGGGCGGCTATTCTCTCTTTGCCAAACATCGATTCCAGCAACTGAGTGTCGGCTGCCTGCAAGGGTTTTCCTGAAGAGAGTGCTTCTACAATATTGGCGATGGCTTTGTAGTCGTGCGGTTCATTTTTGAATGCCTCATAGTTGGCGTACCTGTCCGGATCCAGCAGCCTAAGCCGGGCGAAATGGCTTTCTACGCCCAGTTGCTCGGGGGTGGCGGTCAAAAGCAGTAGTCCTTTTGCTACCCGGCTCAAAAGCTCCACAATGCCATATTCAGGGCTGGCTTTGTCCACCGACCATTCCAAATGGTGGGCTTCATCCACCACCAGCATGTCCCAACCGGCAGAAAGCGCCTGACTGGCCCGTACTTGTGAACCTGCTAAGAAAGAAGTGCTGCAAATAATCAATTGATCGTCGAGAAACGGGTTGCCATCGGGGGCACCGGCATCGAGCGAAGCACAGCGCACTTCGTCGTAAATATGGAACCACAAATTAAACCGCCTGAGCATTTCCACAAACCACTGGTGAACCAGTGAGTCGGGCACGAGAATCAGCACCCTGGAAATACGCCCGGTCAACAGCAGCCGGTGCAAAATCAAACAGGCTTCGATGGTTTTCCCTAGCCCTACCTGGTCCGACAGCAGCACCCGGGGGGCATGCCGTGCACTCACCTCATGGGCGATGTACAATTGATGAGGTATCAGGTCAATCCGGCCCCCTACAAACCCATTGATGGGCGAAATTCTGCGGTTGTGGTCGTAGTAAAGCGTCTTCCTGCGTAAGGCAAATAGTTCGGGTGTATCGACATCCCCCATAAACAGGCGGTCGTCTACACCGTGCCTAACAGACACATCACCAAGGTCGGCCTCCGACAGCTGCCTGCCCTGACCGATATAGATAAATAAGTGCCCGTCCGCTTCCACACGCTCCACCACCAATGGACGTTTGTCCTTGTCGGCAATAGAATCGCCGGGTTTGAAAGCCACTCTGCGCAGGGGTGCGTTCTCTACAGTATACTGTCTTACTTCGTCAGCTGCCGGGAAATGCAGCTTTACACGGCCTTTGCTGGCTTCAGTTACGATACCCACGCCCAACTCGGGCTCGCCGGCACTCGTCCATCTTTGATCGGGAAAGAAGTTTTCCAAAGGATAATTATTGTTCGGTGAATACACTGCTACCCTGGGTAAGGGTGCGTCGTTTTATTAAGAACGCAAAGGTCTTCAATTTTTGGTTATGATGGTGCTTATATATTGAGTACCTGAACCTATTGGCCGTTTTGCAAACGGATAAATTGGCTTTGCATGTGTCAGTCAGCTATTTTGATGGTTGAAATGAAAAATGGTTATAATGGGGGTATGGGCCGGTTCATACCTAATTGTTAGCAGCAACAACCAAAGACCAAAAACTATCTGTCAATGATAAAAATAAGTATCGTAATAACTCTTCTTTTAATGTCAACTAACATTTTCTCTCAGACACCCAAGAAATCTGAATCTGTTTCAATAAATGGAAAAACCGTCTTTTACGAAATTTATGGTGAGGGAGAGCCTTTGTTCTTATTGCATGGTTACACTCAATCTTCTAAATCATGGAAACCGTATGTCAAAGATTACGAGAAAGAATATGAAGTATACTTAATCGATTTAACAGGACACGGGAAGTCGGAGCCCTTTAAGCAAGATTTATCCATAAGATCGGTTGCCGAGGATCTTAATTCCTTAATCCAGTATTTACAATTAGAACAAATCAAAGCTATTGGATTCAGTTTTGGTGGAGATGTGCTCTATCAACTTGCCTTGATCAATCCCTTTGTAATAGAATCCATGATAACTATTGGGGCTGTAGGTACATGGACAATCAATGACTTTCCTGAGTACTTAAAAGTATTTAATTTCGAAAATCGTGACAATTTTCCCTGGTTAAAGACATCTCATGATGGAGATGAACACATCAAAGCCATGATGGATCAGTTTAAAAATTATACCATCAAGGTAAGTGACGAAGAATTGCAAAGTATAAAACCAGAGGTATTAATAATGATAGGTGATGATGATGAAGGCATGGATTTGGTAGAGGTAGCCAGGGTCAAGAAAAATCTACCTAAATCCGATCTTTGGGTATTGCCAAACGTTGCTCATGGGGCTCATGAAGGCGAAACCAAGGATGAGTTTATACTTAAGTCAAAAGTCTTTCTAACTAAAAAATAAAAGATAGTAAAATAGTCTATGAAACATGGCCGCTCAAGCCAACGCAATGGTCCGACCACGGTTCATAGATCGTTGTGGTGCATTTGAAGAAAACTGAATGAAAAGAACACTTGAAGAACAGCGAGTTGAATTTTCCAATCAAAAATTTATCGCCACACCTTTATCCGGGTTGATTGTTTGGGCGGTTATTGGATTTATCGGGATATTTTTCTCTGATTTTATAGCGGTTTGGTCAATATTCATAGGAACCGGAAGCATAGTTTATTTAGGTTTGTTTCTATCAAAATTCACAGGCGAAAATTTCCTGGATAAAAGCAAGCCGAAAAATGAATTTGACAGACTCTTCTTTTACACGGTTGGGCAAGCCGTATTGGTGTATTCAATTGCCATTCCATTTTTCCTGGTGGACTATTCGTCGTTGCCGCTTACGGTAGGGATTTTGACAGGATTGATGTGGCTCCCATTTTCATGGATTATCAATCATTGGGTAGGAGTTTTTCATGCGCTGACGAGAACAATTCTGATCCTTGTTCTTTGGTACCTGTTTCCCGAATACAGGTTCATTTCAATTCCTTTTGGGGTAGTATTAATTTATAGCCTTACAATTCTAATTTTAAGGAAAAGAAAGCTGAGTAAAAGCGCAGTGCGACAATGGTCTTGAGTGACTGACTTTACTTGGTTATCCCTGGAAAAGCGGCTATCTTAGTTGTGCTGCTTCTGACACTTTTTTGCCGATTGATAGCAACAAGCAGGCTTTTGATGCAGGAAAACAATTAATTCGAAATGAACCTCTCTCAAAAAGCAAAAAGGATTTATACTCAAATCGACAAGAGCAATATTAAGTTTGGTGATTTGAGAAAGATCGCAAATGATATTAAGAAGGATCATGAATTGGCGCTTGAGTTGTGGTCAACTGGCAAATTTTTCCCTCGGCAGCTAGCTATCCTGATTATGGATAAAAAACTTATCAAGCAGGAGTTTGTCGACAAAATCGATCGTGACATGCAGAATCATGACATGGACGAAAGAAATCAATTGACTGACTGGTTCATGGCAAATCAACTATCGAAAGACAAGAATACAATAGCTCTTATTGAATCATGGAAAAAAAGCTCTTCGGTGATGCAAAGGCGGATATTTTGGTACCATCAGGCAAGGCTGAGATGGATGGGAAATACCAACCAATCCAATACAGAAGAGCTATTAACTTCAATTGAAAAAAACATAGCTGATGAACAGCCTGAAGTGCAATGGGCAATGAACTATACCGCAGGCCAAATAGGCAAGTGGCAAGAAAAGTATCGTGCTAGATGCATCAGCATAGGGGAGGAAACCGGTCTTTACAGGGACGAAGTGGTGGCGAAAAATTGTACGCCAAGTTATCTGCCTGAATTTATTCGAATTGAAGCCGCTAAAGTAAGATAAACAAAAGCCAGTCCTATGAAATATCTGAAATACGCCCTTGGAATCGTAGCCGTCTTGTTTATTACATTTCTACTTTTTGGGTTGATGAAGCCCAAATTGTATTATGAATGCGAAATAATGGTCGAAAAACCTGTGGCTGAATCCTGGGCTGTCACTCAGGATGAAGAGAAAATGTCAGAGTGGTTGCCAGGATTTCTAAAAATAGAAAACGTCAGTGGCACCCCTGGTACCGTAGGCTCAGTATCAAACGTGTATTTCGATGAAGAGGGGCAGGAAATTATTATTCGGGAAACGATTACAGAGATTGTGCCTGAAGAATCTATATCTATGTCGTACGCATCCGACTTCATGGATATGGACTACAGGATGACCATGACTGCTATCAATGGAAAAACGAAAGTTAGCTCTAGCACGACCGCCATGGGAAATGGTATAATATCAAAATCCTTATTGGCCATTATGGGAAACTCTATCATAGATCAGGAGGAAACCAACCTTATGATGCTCAAGAAGACCATCGAGAACAATAACAAGAACTATTTTCCCAACTAAGTAAACCAATTTCACAGCTAAGAAAGGGTAACGTTAAGTATGGAATGCCATCAACTGACATAGGACGATGATGGAAGGCTCGTCGGGGTATTGCCATGTTTACTTGATGCTGAAAGGGGGAAGGAAAATGACATACGACAAATACTACCAGACGGAAAATTTATTTGGAGAGCCATATGCCGAGTTGATTGAGTTTTTCAAAAGCTACGAACCTAAGGGAAAACTACTTGACTTAGGTTGTGGACAAGGCAGAGATGCCATAGCCCTGGCAAGACTCGGATACAGAGTAACCGGAGTTGACAACTCAAAAGCCGGCATCGACCAGATGATTAGAGTATCCAACTCAGAAAGCCTGAAAATTACTGGATTGGTCAGTGATATGTATGATTTTGATAACTATGGAGATTTTGACATTGTATTGCTCGATTCCATTTTTCATTTCGAGCAACGTGACAGGCAAAAAGAAATTTCTTTGATTACTAAAACTGCAAACGACCTAAGGCACAACGGATTAATTTGCGTATGCATTCAGAATTCTGGATCCAAGGTTAGGGTTTTAAAGGAAGCGATCAATAATGCAAAACCAGATTTTGTCACACTCAATGATTCATCTTTGATTTACTTGTATGAAGATGACGAATCAGGCCATAAATCAACGACTAAATATTGTATGTATATCGTGAGAAAAAAATGAGAAATACCTCGCTGGCTTTTCTTTTAGCACTATCGCTATCGTCTTGTCAATCCAATCAGGAGTCCAACGCACATATTGTCGACGATTTACCTGAAGACAAAGCCGAATATCAAAAGACAATTGTCGGGCACTTGTCCGGAAAATATGAATTGGCCAACAAAACCCTGATCAAAAGTCGTTGGTCTGTAGAAGAAAGGGCTGTGGCAAGATTGTATTTGAAGGAATTGATTGCAACTCTGAACATTGAACCCCGGGAAAATCATTATTCGTCGCCCAACCTCAATCCCGCTATCGACTTATTGCTTGAGCCGTTCAAGGGCACTAATATTTATGGCATTCTTCCTGCCACCAAAAGCAGCGAAGAGTACATTGTTTTGGGGGCACATTATGATACTGGAAAGAGGAATGCACCGGGTGCAATTGACAATGCGACGGGAATTGCATTGATATACAGCGTGGTGAAGGAGTTGGCAAAAAGTGAGGTTAGAGACAGGAATCTGATTGTTGTGTTTTTCGACCAGGAAGAGGAGGAATTGATTGGAAGCAAAGCCTTTGCAAAACACATCAAAGAAAGTGAATGGAATATACATTCGATCCATTGTTTTGATATGGTTGGCTGGGATGCAGACGATGATGGTGCCATGGAAGTTTTTTCAGCTTCAGAGTCCCTTTTGGACACGTATCGGACAACGGCAGGTGCCCATGGCAAGCCCCTTAAAGAAATCGTTATTGACCCGGTAGGATACGACAACAGCTCAACCGACTTTGACGCCTTCGTTCAGGGTGGGTACAATGTGATAGGGGCTGGCGAATGCTACTATTTCAGAGACTCGACGCCCTACAAGGATAGCCCAGATGATACGTTTGAAACAGTCAACTTTCAGTATCTCTTGTCTTGCTCAAACATGATTGAGGACGTCATAAGAAAAATAGTAATACTATGAGCGCTGTGCAAGAGCGAAGGTTTGGCATGCTGGTGAAGCATTTGCGGTTTGTGACCATTTTGGGAATCACATTGCTTTTCTTTTTGTATAAAGGCATCTCTTATGCTGCGATTGGAAGCTATGTTCCGGTCGTTTTTATTATGGCAATCCTGGCACTATTTATCGCTGGGTTCTACAAATCGGAGAAAGCATTTATACGTGTGCTAAGTTTCTGGGCTATATTAGTCGTTCTATGGTCTTTTGTAAGGTTGTTACTAGGCATTGTCAATCAATTTGTGAAACCTATACCCGAGGGGCATGTTCACGGTCAGCTCGGAATGGCGGGTTCGTTGCTCAGTTTGGCCTTCTTATTTGCAGGAGTTTATTTATTGCGGAACAGAAAAAAGGTATTTGGCTAGTCAATCGAGCTTGTCTGCTTCCGGTTTAGTTGATCACTACAATTTTCCGCCTGCCAGATATATCAGATTTGTGTAGCTATGCCCGGTTATAAAGGGTATATTGCAGATACCGTCCCAAATTATTTTCGTTCTTACCAGCAGTTTTCCTTTTATCTTATTTCATTTCGTTGCTCTTCATTGGATCACTCATTCTAGCGAAGGTCACTTAAACACCAATAAAAGCTACATGAGCCAATCCATTAAATTTGTGTCGAAGGAGTACGACTTTTTCACTACTCTCAATCACCGAGTCAACCAGTACTTCAAAACGAAAAACATTAGCCGCAATGCCAACACGGCCATGGTCTTCAAGACTATTGCCATGTTTACGCTGTATTTCGGCCCCTACGCAGTCATTGTTGCAGGTTCTTTCTCAAGCCTTTATGTGTTTTATGCACTGAGTGCCGTTATGGGGTTTGGCCTTGCGGGCATTGGCATGTCAGTGATGCACGACGCCAACCATAGCGCCTATTCAAAGAAGAAATGGGTAAACACGCTGCTCGGCTATTCTCTGAACATGGTGGGCGGCAATGCATTCAACTGGAAGGTGCAACACAATGTACTGCACCATACATTCACCAACGTCGATGGAACCGATGAAGACATTGAACCACGTGGTGTACTTCGCTTTTGTCCCCACACCGACTGGAAGCCCTTCCACAAATTTCAGTTTATATATGCGTGGTTTTTCTACGGCCTTCTGTCGTTTATCTGGATTGTGTTCAAAGACTTTGAGCGCCTGACCAGGTACAAAAGAGCCGGCCAGATCAAAAAACAAAAGACGACAGAGCTGAAGGAGTGGTCAGTATTGATATTTACCAAAATCGTATACTACACTTATATTATTGCAATACCCATGCTGGTGCTGCCATTTGCCTGGTGGCATGTGTTGATAGGCTTCTTTGTGATGCACTACATAGCTGGCTTTATTCTGGCAGTAGTTTTCCAGCTGGCGCATGTGGTGGAGGGCACCGAATATCCTGTGCCTGACGAAACCGGCAATATCTACAATACCTGGGCAGTGCATCAACTCCACACCACCGCAAATTTTGCTCAGCACAACAAGTTGCTCTCCTGGTATGTAGGGGGGTTGAACTACCAGGTGGAGCATCATCTTTTTTCCAATATATGCCACGTACACTATGACAAGCTATCCGAGATTGTCAAAGAAACGTCGGAGGAATTCGGGTATCCATATAAGTCAAAACGAAGGCTTCGGGACGCAGTGGCGAGCCATTTCAAAGTGCTGAAAGCGCTTGGCAAAAAGGATGCATCGCCAGTGCTTGAGGCTGTGTTTGTGCCTTAAAGGTTTTTAAGACTCAACAGTAAAAATAGAGGCAGTTGATCCAATCAACTGCCTCTATTGCTTTAAGAATAAAGCTTTTCGTAGTACTCGTCCGCCATTCTGTGGCTGCTGAAATACGGCACCACATCCCTCATACTGCTTTTCATCACTTCCAGCCACTTGTCTGGTTTGTCGTAGTAAGTAGGAAGAATCTCCTTTTCAAGGATCTTGTACATCCCCTCAAAGTCCTCCTGATCCAGCTTTGGATGGTCGTTGAAGTCGGTGCCATCAGGAATCAGGTAGCTGTTTACACCATGCTTGCCATACTCAGGAATCCAGCCATCCTGAATCGATAAATTCACACTGCCATTCATGCTGGCTGTCATGCCGCTGGTGCCTGAAGCTTCTCTGGGCTTTCTGGGGGTGTTCAACCAAATGTCGCTGCCGTTTTTCAGTGACCGGCTCAGTGCCAATTCATACCCTGTCAGCACGGTGCAGTTGGCAAACTCTTTGGACACCCTCACGAGGTGGTTAAAGATGTCGATGGCGCCGTAGTCTTTGGGGTAGGGCTTGCCTGCCCAAATTATCTGAACAGGCCTTTTTGTATTGGTTACCAGCTTGCGGAACCTGTCGAAGTCTTTGAGCAGCAGATCCGGCCTTTTGTAGGCGGCAAACCTTCTCGCCCAAACGATGGTGAGCACGTCTGGGTCAAACAGCTTGCCCGACTGATCGGCCACAATTTTGAAGAGCTCGCTTTTCATCTCCTTCTTTCTGGCTATCAAAGCCTTGTCATTATTTTTCTCCAGGGCGGCGTTCAGCTCTTTATCGGCCCAGTAGCTCACGTTTTGTGAGTTGGTAATAGGGATGATTTCGCACGTATCATTAAAAGTGCCCCACATTTCTTTCGACACCTTGGCGTGGATTTTTGACACCGCATTGGCTTTTTTGGCCAGCCGCAATGCAGCCACCGTGTAGCTCACTTTGCCGGATTTGTCTGTGATCCAGTCCACTTCTTCCTGCTTCCAGCCTTTTGGGAAAAAGCCAATTTTATTGAGCAACTCAAGAGAATGCTCTTCGTTTCCTGCCTTTTCCGGTGTGTGGGTGGTGAAAACGCATTGGGTCTTCAGCTTCTTCTTGTCGGCGGCTGCCTGCGCATACATGTGAGTGAAGGCCGGCAGTCCGTGGCCCTCATTTAGATGGTAAATATCGGCACCGCCCAGCGCCTCAATCACCTTGTAGCCACCCACGCCGAGCACCATGCTTTGGGCTACTCTGGTGAGCTCATTGTCCTCATAAAGCCTGTGGGTAATCGTGCGGGACAGGTAGTCGTTCTCAGGAATATCTGTGCTTAGCAGATAGATAGGTGCACTGCCAAAGGTGTCGGCCTTGAGGCAATATGCCTTGGCCTTTACGCTGCCATTATCGAAAATGGGAACGTCGACGATGATGCCCGTATCTTCCAGAAAACTGTAGTTTTTCTCTGTCCAAACAGCGCCCAGCGACTGATCCATGTTGCGGGTTTGGTCGTAGTAGCCATACTGCCACAGTATGCCGACGCCTACCAGGTTTTGTTTTAGCTCAAAAGCACTGCGCATGTGCGAGCCTGCCAGAAACCCAAGACCACCGGAGTATATTTTCAGTGCCTGGTCAATGGCAAATTCCATGCTAAAGTAGGCTACCTTCTTCTTGTATTTAGCATCGTATTTATAGGGGTGAAACCATTTACTGTATTGACTCATAGTTGATTGTGCTTGTTTTGATGAGCGAAAATAGGCAAAACAAATTTAGGACAGCAACAATGAAACAGTCGATTTCCCTGAACAGGTTTGCGGTAAGCATAAAGAAGCAATTGAGGGCTGTTTGCTCCTGACTTAGTGGTGTTTCATGCTCATGTTGAGCATGCAGCCAATAGGCTCCGTTTTGTTTGGGTTGATGGCTTTGCCTGCAAAAGCAGCAGCAATGGCATCATCGAGGTAGTGCTCGGTTATTACATTTCGGTATTTGCCCAACTCATAAAACCAATTGTCTATTTTGCCTCTGTAGAGCAGGTCGCCCGTTTGATTAAAAAGAAAAACTTCAGGAGTCACTTTGGCTTTCAGAATGTGGGTGACCACCTGGTGGCTGTCGAGCAGAATAGGGAAGTCGAATTTGTATTTGGCAGCAAAGGCACCGGCGGTTTCTTTGGTTTCTCCTTCGCTGGGAGCAATGCCCACCACGCTGAGCCCATCTACTTGCGCCAGCTCCCTGAACTTGCCTGTGTACTGCTGGCAGATGGGGCAATCGTGCGCCATAAGGATCAAAAGTGTGAGCTTCTGGTGCTCAAATGATGAAAGAGAATAGGGCTGGCCGTCGTAGTTTTCTAACTCAATTTTCCTGAGCGACTCACTGAAGTTACCAAGGTCGGTGGGAATACTTTGCGCCAGCACACCAATGCTCAGTAGCTGACTAGTAATCAGGCCAATGAGGGTTAAGAAGCTTACGTGCCACCGACTGTTCATACCTTAAAGTTAGGGCTTAATACCCTTGATAGAAAAAATATGACAAAGCTTTCCATTATCTTTCCAAATCATCGGCAATCCTTCTACTTTGGATTCCGTTTAGAGATTAACAAAAAGAAGAAGACAGTCATTTCATGAATTTTCTATTTCCTCAATTCCTTTGGGCTCTTCTTGCACTTTCTATTCCGATCCTCATTCACCTGTTTAATTTTCGCAGGGCGAAAAAAATATATTTCTCCAATGTGAACATGCTCAAGCATGTGAAGCAGACGAGCAGCTCCAAACTGAAATTGAAGCATTGGCTGGTGTTGTTTTCGAGACTTGCGACCGTCTTTTTTCTGGTCATGGCTTTTGCCCAGCCTTTCATGCCTTCCAACGACGGCAAGCAGCTGAGCGGCGACGTGGTGCTGTACCTCGACAACTCGCAGAGCATGAGCAACCTGACCGGCACTGAAGCTCCCGGGCTGGACGTAAGCATTGGCATGATCAGTGAAGTGCTCAAGGCTTACCCAAGAGAAACTCGCTTTCAGCTTATTACCAACGATTTTGCGCCGTTTTCTAATCATGCGAAAAGCAAGGTGGATGTCGAAGAATTGCTTACCGAGCTGAGCTACTCATCCATCGTAAGATCGCCCGATGAGATCGTTGGCCGGATGGAGCTGGGCGCCACGGAAAAAGACATTTACTGGATCAGCGACTTTGCCTACAGCCCTGAGCAGCCGGTATCGGATGGCGACTCCGTCAATAATTTTAAGTTGGTGCCCATCGCCTTTCCTGTTTCCGCCAATATCTTTATCGACACGGTATACCTTGAAAGCCCTTTCCTGATCGAGGGTCAAACCAATACCCTTTTTGTTTCGCTACGCAATACGGGCGAAGAAATAAAAACCGATATGCCGGTGAAGTTTTTTGTCAACGATATTCAGGTGGGGGCGCTCACCACCGACCTGGTACCCAACGGGCAAACGACCCTTTCATTTGAACTCAACATGGCGCTGGAAGATTTCAATCGGTGCCATCTCAGTATCGACGACTTCCCTATTCTTTTCGACAATGAGTTTTACCTGACGCTGAATCAGTCGCCCAGGGTGCGCATCATGGAGATTCGGGGCAGGACAGCCTCTTCTGCCATTGGCCGGGTGTTTGCCAACGAGCTTTTGTTCGATTTGCAGTCCTTCGATGCTGGCAATATTGACTACGGAAGCTTTGAAGATGCTGAGCTGCTGGTAATCAATGAGGTTGATCAATTGAATAGCGGGCTGGAAGCCTTTATCAAGAGCTCTCTCGACAATGGACGGACGGTTTTAATTATTCCATCATCCCAAAGTTTTGATGGCGGGTGGACAAATATTTACAGTGCCCTCAGGCAAAGTGTGCAGACCAATCTGCAGGAAATTGCTCAACCCGATCTCAATAACCCATTCTTTAAGAACATTTTTGAGGCCTCTGCTGACAAAATGGAAATGCCTGCCGCTGCCATGCAAATGAGCTGGGGCAACAATGGCGATCATTTGCTGAAATACAGGTCAGGCACCCCCTATCTGACGAGAACAAATGCCTCGTCTGGCGTTTTGTACCTGCTGGCCTCCTCTCTTGTACCCACCAGCAGTACGTTTTCCAACAACGCCCTATTTGTTCCTATTATGTACAAAATGGCTATCGGTGCCCGAAGCACAAAGGGCCGCCTTTACTATACACTTGATGAAATACTGCTCACCGTCAATGGGTCGGAAGTAACTGATAGCGATCTGTACAAGCTCAGTGGCAATGGGCAGGAAATTGTGCCCGGTCAGCAGTCGGTGGGGGCCAATGTAAGGCTGGAACTGCCCAGGTTTATGATGCAGGCTGGCTACTACGACGTGAAGTTCAGGGACGAACTGGTAGATGCGCTGGCGTTCAATCTGGAGAAAGGAGAATCGCAACTCAAACCTTTGTCGGAAGAGTCGGTGCTGGAGTTGTTCAACACGGTGGAGAAAAAAGAAATTATCAATGTGCTCTCACCGGAAGATCTCGAAAAGAATTTGAACGAACGCTTCAATGGAAAGGAATTGTGGAAATATGCCTTAATTTTGGCGTTAGCATTTTTACTTATTGAGGTCTTATTACTTCGTTTCCTATGAGTAGCCTATACCTGAAAGGTGTAAAACTGATCAACCCCTCCTCGGAATTCCATCTGAAAAAAGTCCACCTTTCCGTAAAAAATGGGAAAATCGACTATCTGGGCTTGAAGGAAACTGCCAGCAGCGCAAAAGTCATTGAAGGCAAAGACTTGATCGTAACGCCAGGCTGGTTCGATCTGCGGGCTAATTTTTGCGACCCGGGTATGGAGCACAAAGAAGACCTGACTTCCGGATTGAAAGCCGCTGCGGCCGGAGGCTTTACTGACGTGTGCCTGCTGCCAGATACCCACCCCACCATACAAACGAAGAACGATATCGAATACCTGAAGTCGAAAGGGCGGGGCAAAGTAACAACGGTGCATCCAATGGCAGCGGTTACGCTTGGGCGCAAAGGGGAGGAGCTGAGTGAAATGATAGACCTGCACTATGCAGGTGCCGCAGCTTTTACCGATGGACACGACCCAATCTGGAACACGGATATTCTGCTGAAAACACTGCAATATCTTCAGCCACTTCATGGTGTGTTGATGAACAGGGCAGAAGACAAGTGGCTGGCAAAATTTGGTGTGATGCATGAAGGTGTGCAAAGCACAAGACTGGGCATGAGAGGAGTGCCTGTAGCTGGTGAAACCATCATGGTGGAGCGTGACTTGAGAATATTGGAATACGCCGGCGGGAAGATCCATTTTTCGCAGGTGTCATCCGCCGAGGCTGTGGATATGATAAAAAAGGCTAAAAAGCGTGGCCTGGCAGTGACTTGCGATGTGTCGGCACACCACCTTTGTTTCAACGACACCTACCTGAGCACTTTCGATACCAACTATAAAGTATCACCTCCCTTCCGCACCGAAAAGGACAGGAAGGCACTGATCGCCGGAGTGAAGGAAGGCACCATCGACGCCATTGTGTCGGCGCATGAGCCGCAAGACGAGGAGAGCAAAAAGCTGGAATTTGACCTGGCAGAATTTGGCATCACCGGGCTTCAAACCCTCTGGCCAGTGCTCAACCAACTGGACATTAAAGGCGAGCTTTCGCTGGAGCAGTCGCTGCCCGCTGTCTTCGCCGGGCCACGAAAGGTGCTTGGCCTGGAACCGGTTGCATTGGAGGTTGGCGCTGATGCCTGCCTGACAGTCGTCGATACATCCGCCAAGTGGACGTTCGATAAGAAAACCAACCTCAGCAAATCGATCAACAATCCCTTTTTTGGCAAAGAGCTGACCGGTATGGTGGCAGCAGTTTCCAATAATGGTCTTGTTCAAACCACCAACTAAGAAGGCATGAAGAATCCTTTGATCAAAGTGCCCCTTAAGTATGGGACAATCGGCGCTTTTGTCATGATTGTTCTTTTCATCGTGATCTACCTGTTGGGCGATAATCCCCTGTTTGCCGAAAATGTGATTGACAAAGTGTTGCTGGCACTGTTTTTATTTTCGGCCATCAGAGAATTTCGTGATGTTCACAATGGAAAAATCATGTTTTTCTGGGAAGGGATGACCGTCGGATTCTTTTGCTATATTGTGATTGCAAGTATCGTGGGGCTTTTTACCTGGATGTTTTTGGAGTACTACGATTGTAATCTTTTAGCAGACTTTGTCACTAATGCTTTAAAGAGTGCTGATAGTGAAAAGGCTGAGACTATTAAAGATGTTGGGCAGGAGAGCTATGATGAAATGATTCGGAGTATAGGTGCTACCACCACTATCAAAATCTCCTTCGAAGCTTTTCTGCAAAAAACGGTTTTTGGTCTGCTTTTTACCATTATCCTCTCTATGATTCTCAGAACAAAACCTAAAAACTAAAAACCATGGAACAACAAGTAACAACTAGAGGAGTAGGTCTGCAATACGGAGTTATTGCTGGTGTGGTGATGATTATTTATGGCCTTGTCCTTCAATTGACCGGGCTGGTATTTGAATCATGGGCGTCATGGATCAATTACATTTTTTTAGCAGTTATCATCTTTCTAGCTCATAAAAAATTTAAAGAAGACGGAGACGGATTCCTTTCATTTGGCCAGGGCCTGGGAGTCGGGTTTTGGATATCACTGGTTGGTGGGGTAATTAGCTCCGTTTTCAGTTTCATATACATAACCTTTGTTGACCCATCATTTATAGAAACCATGATGGAAAAGGCGAGATACGACATGGAAGAGCAAGGCATGGCAGATGCGCAGATTGATCAGGCGATGGCAATGACGGAGAATTTTTTGAATCCGGGAATGATGTTTGTCTTTGGCATAGTGGGCGTTTTGTTTTTCGGCTTTATATTGAGCCTGATTGTGTCTGCCATAACAAAAAAGACCGATCCGCAACTTGAAGTTTAATGACAGAAGATAAGCCTGATATTTCTGTAGTGATTCCTCTTAAGAACGAAGAGGAATCATTGCAGGAATTGTGTGAATGGATACAAAAAGTGATGAAGGAAAACCAGTTTACCTACGAGGTGATACTGGTGGATGATGGGAGCACCGATGCCAGCTGGGTAACTATCCAGGAGCTTGGCATTGGCAATAGTTGTATCAAAGGCTTACGATTTAACAGAAACTACGGCAAATCCGCTGCCCTGCATGAAGGCTTTGCGGTAGCGGAGGGCAAAGTGGTCATCACCATGGACGCCGACCTGCAGGACAGCCCAGATGAAATTCCAGAGCTCTATCGCATGATCACGGAAGATGGCTACGACCTGGTGTCGGGGTGGAAAAAGAAGCGGCACGACCCGATTGGCAAGACCATCCCATCCAAATTTTTTAATGGAGTTACCCGCATCATGTCGGGCATTCCGCTGCACGACTTTAACTGCGGCCTGAAAGCCTACAGGTCTGTGGTGATAAAAAACATCAAGGTATACGGCGAAATGCACCGATACATCCCACTTATCGCCAAGTGGAACGGGTTTTCACGCATAGGCGAAAAAGAGGTGCTGCATCACGCCAGAAAATACGGTAGCACAAAGTTTGGACTGGAACGCTTCATTTTCGGCTTTCTTGATCTGCTCTCTATCTCCTTTGTTACCAGATTCAAGCGTCGTCCGATGCATTTTTTCGGCACTCTGGGCACACTCACTTTTGTGTTTGGAGCCGGCGTTACCGGCTTTATGGCGCTGGAAAAGTGGAACAACCTCAGGCTTAAGCTCCCTGTAAGAGAAATTGTCGATCAGCCGTTGTTTTATATTGCTCTGCTGGCCGTAGTTGTAGGCGTTCAGCTGTTCCTGGCTGGCTTCTTAGCCGAAATGATGACAATCACGAGTAATAAGAATGAAGATTATCTGGTCATTGAGAGGTCAGGTTTATAGCTTTGGCCTATGGCTAAGCCCAAATACTCTTTTATAGTACCGGTCTACAATCGGCCGGACGAACTCAGGGAGTTTCTCTCCAGCTTATGTGACCAACAGGCAGATCACTTTGAGGTGATCGTTGTGGAGGATGGCTCGGAACAAAAGGCCGACAAAGTGGTGGACACCTTCACTGGAAAATTAGACCTGACCTACCTTTTTCAACCCAATGCCGGACCAGGAGCTGCCCGAAATAATGGTGCTTCGCAGGCCAAAGGTGAATGGCTTATTTTCCTGGATTCGGATGTGATAGTGCCGCCAGGCTATGTAGCTGCGCTGGAAGCAATGCCAAAGCTTCCTTCGTTGTTTGGAGGGCCCGACAAGGCTGCCTCCGATTTTTCTGCCACTCAAAAGGCCATCAACTATTCCATGACCTCTTTTCTAACCACGGGTGGTATCCGTGGAAAAAAGAAGGCGATGGAAGCTTACAAGCCCAGAAGCTTTAATATGGGCGTTGAAGCCACGCTTTTCCAAAAAATTGAAGGTTTCAGGCCCATGCGATTTGGTGAGGACATTGACCTGAGTTTGAGAGCAGAAAAAGCGGGAACGAAGGGTGTGTTGGTGGAAGAGGCCTGGGTGTATCACAAACGCAGAAGCAACTTCCGGCAGTTTTACAAACAGGTGTTCAACTCAGGCGTGGCAAGAATCCACCTGCATTTGCTGCACCCTGGCTCTACAAAGGCCGTGCACACCTTTCCGGCATTGTTTGCTGTCGCAGTCATTTTTCTGGCTGTATGGGCCCTGCTGTTCAATGCCAACCGACTCCTTCCTCTTTTGATCTATTCCGCCTTCATTCTTATTGACTCAGCAATCAAAAATGGGTTGCCTGCTGGAATCTTGTCAGTACCCGCTGCTTTTGTGCAGCTGGTGGGGTATGGGTTGGGCTTCTTAAAGGCAGGTTTCGAGGTGTATGTACTGAGAAGAAAGCCTAAGTTTGGGTTCGCTGACACCTTTTACAAGTAGCTTATGCCTTTTTGCAAAAGAAAATTGTCTCGTCTTTTGGTAGTGCATACCTGGTAACTACTTCGTCTGGTAATTCCTTCACATAGTCATTGGCATCAACTGTAAACCCGGCGCTTGCCAGCCTTTCCGCATAGTCCTTGCCATACTTCCGCACGTGGTCGTCCTGCCCAAACCTGCGGTAGCGCTCCTTTGGGTCGGTGATGGTGATGTCTTCAACCGTTTTCTCCTCCAGCGGATAAAAGAACGGCACCTGGATAATTGCCCACCCGCCAGGCTTCAGCACTCTGTGCAACTCGCTCATTGCTTTCAGGTCGCTGTCTACATGTTCCATCACGTGGTTGCAAAACGCTACGTCGAAGGTGTTGTCGTCAAACGGCACCTGATGGATGTCCATCTTCACCTTCGCCAAAGGCGATTCTATGTCGGCCGTGGTGTAGTCGTCTTTATGAACTTTTTCAAATACCTCAATAAAGCAGATTTCCGGGGCCACGTGAAGCACTTTCAACTTATCGGTAAAAAAGTCGGTCTTATTCTTGAGAAACAGGTACATCAACCTGTGCCGCTCCAGGGCCAGGCAGTTGGGGCAGAGTGCATTTTCACGGGACTGCCTGCCGTAGGGCAAGAACTTTCGGAAGTGGGCGTTACATACCGGGCATTCCACTTTGTTGCCAATGTAGAAGATGGAGACCACCTTGAGCACCCAATGGCTGAAAAGCTGCAGGTATTTTCTGGGTACTGTCCGTAGCAAAAAACTAATGATGTGCTTCAAAACTATAGCGATCTGGTTCCGAAATGCCTGCAAATATAGTAGATTCGAAACCCAAACCAGCTTGGAATCGAAATAAGGAAATATTGATTGAGTGGAATAACCAGTATATTCGAAACCATGCGTCTTAGGCTCCCTATTCTTTTAATAATACTGACTACAGCTTTCTTTCTGGGAAGCTTACGCATGGCAACTGCGCAGTCGAAAGAAAAGCCCATAGACAAGGATTCCCCTTCATGGGTGCTGAAGCAAAAAAAGAAAAACGACGCAAAAAAGGATTTCCCAAAACAAGAATACCCTCGCTATATTATCATAACAGAGACAAAAGGAGTGCTGTATGGGAACCCCTGTGCCCTGCAGGAAACGCACAAGATGGGCTTTGAGTATGTACTGCTAAAGGAGGGCCAGCCAGGCTACGAAACTATGTGGAAGAAGATGACCAACAACTTCTTTGTGAAAACGGGATTGGTATTTCGACGGTCACCCTTTTGGAAACTCATACTAAAGCACAGGATCGAAGACTGCCGTGTGAATACCGGCGACTTTATTGGAGATAGTTCAGCTCCGGAGGCACTTAATATCGAAGCAGTCTCACTTTGATCTGGTTCGCTTCACAGCCAAAATTGACCATGTGCCATTCATTCGGTACATTTAGGTATATTCACTAGGTAAAAAAATAAAATCATTTCTACTTAGGGTTTTGAAGTTGAACAACGCCTTTTGGGCACAAAACACATCAATATGAATAAAGTAATGAAAAGCTTAAGCGTCGTGGCTATGGTGATGCTTTCTTTTTCCTTTGCTGCCAATGCGCAAAAAGGAAAGTGGGTTTCTTTGTTTGATGGAAAAACCATCGATCAGTGGCACATTTACAACAAATCAGGAGTTGATCCGAAATGGCAGGTGGAAGATGGTGCCATTGTGCTGACTGCCGGTGGCGCTGGCGACCTGGTTACTAACAAGGACTACGGCGATTTTGAATTAGAGCTTGAGTGGAAAATTTCTGAAGGAGGAAACAGCGGTATCATGTTCCACTGCATAGAAGACGCCAAGTACAACGCTCCTTACTACACAGGCCCTGAAATGCAGGTGCTTGACAACGAACGCCATCCAGATGCAAAGCAGGGTAAAAATGGTAACCGCCTTGCGACGTCTCTGTACGACATGATCCCCCCCAGCGACCCCTCAGCTTACAAGCCAGCGATGGAATGGAACAAAGTAAAACTGGTGATCAAAGACGGAAAGGCCACTCACTACATGAATGGAAAGAAAGTGGTTGAATACCCTACCAGCGGCCCCGTTTGGGATAAAATGGTCAGCGAAAGCAAGTTCGCCAAGTGGGAAGCTTTCGGGAAATCATCCACCGGCAAGATTGCCTTGCAGGACCACGGCAACAAAGTGTGGTTCCGCAATATCAGAATCAGGGAATTGTAGAAAGCCGTTGGCTATTAGTAAAAGCCAACAGCCAATAGCTTCTTATATTCCCGTAAAACTGAAAGGGCTGATTAATCTCAGCTCTTTTTTTATGTCTTCACTTACCTCCAGCTTATCAATAAAAGTGCTGATGCTTTCCCTGGTGATCTTGGTGTTGGTGCGGGTGAGCGCTTTCAGTGTTTCGTACGGATTGGCGAAGCCTTCCCTGCGAAGCACGGTTTGGATAGCCTCGGCCACCACTGCCCAGTTGTCTTCCAGGTCGGCGTCAATGGCTGCCTGATTAAGCTCAAGCTTGCCAATGCCCTTTGCCAGCGAAAGCAGAGAAATATAGCTGTGAGCAATTGGCACGCCAATATTTCTCAGCACTGTTGAATCCGTCAAATCCCGTTGCAGCCTTGAAATCGGCAGCTTGGCTGAAAGGTGCTCGTAAATGGCATTGGCCATTCCCAGGTTTCCTTCTGCATTTTCAAAATCGATGGGATTCACCTTGTGTGGCATGGCCGATGAGCCAATCTCACCTGCTTTGATGCGTTGTTTAAAGTAGTTCATGGAAATGTACTGCCACACGTCCCTTGAAAAGTCGATCAGGATGGTGTTGATGCGCTTGAGCCCGTCAAAAAGAGCTGCCATGTGGTCGTAGTGCTCAATTTGGGTAGTGGGAGAGCTTCTTTTCAATCCCAGGCTATTGCTTACAAAACCGTTGGCAAACTCAGCCCAGTCGTAGGTGGGGAAGGCCACGTGGTGGGCATTGAGGTTGCCGGTAGCACCTCCAAATTTAGCCGCAAACGGTATGTTTTTCAATCCGTTTATCTGCTCCTCCAACCGTACCTGAAACACCCTGATTTCTTTACCAAGACGGGTAGGCGAAGCGGGCTGCCCGTGAGTTTTTGCCAGCATAGGTATTTTCTCCCAATCTACAGCCATAGCTGCCAGGGAGGCAATTATTTCATTCAATTTGGGCAGGTAAACTTCTTGCAGAGCCTCTTTCAGGCTTAGAGGAATGGCGGTATTGTTAATATCCTGCGAGGTGAGACCAAAATGGATGTATTCTTTATAGGCTGAAAGGCCGGCAGCATCCATCTTCTGTTTGATAAAATATTCCACCGCCTTCACGTCATGGTTGGTCGTTTTCTCTATTTCCTTAATGGCCAGCGCATCTTTCTCTGAAAAATCTTTATAGATGGCTTTCAACTCGGCATACTTAGCTTTTGGAAAAGAGCCAAGGGCGGGCAGTGGTATATCACAAAGCGCTATGAAATATTCGACTTCTACCTGTAGTCTGTAGCGAATAAGGCCCCATTCTGAGAAGTAGGGAGCCAGCAAGGCCGTTTGTTTTCTATAGCGACCGTCAACAGGAGATATGGCCGTCAAATGTGTTAAATCCATGCTTAAAAAGAGAAGGGGCAAAAGTACGGAATTATGGCTAGAATAGTGTTCTTGATTGAAACAAAGTAGGCAGGGGGCAGCCTCGACGAATTTCAAACTCCTGCTGGGGCCAGCTTAAAGCATGGTGGCTGTTTCCAAATCAATAAATATTTGTGGATTTACCGCCTTCAGTTCCGCCAGAAATTCTCCTTCCCGCCCTGGGGTAATCAAAGCGTGCCCACCCTTGAACCTTACCTTCAATTTTTTCAGCGAGGGGCCGGAGGACGAACTCTGCAATTCATAGCTTCTATGGATAGTTAAAATCTCGCCGATGGGAATTGTTCGTTCAATGAGGGGGCCGATCTTAACCATCAAGTTCCCTTCTTCAATGATATAGCGGATGCCAAACCATGTGATTCCGAATACTCCCAGAATGAGCAGCCAAATGGAAAGTAAGATAAGATTCCCACTTCTTATCGCCGGAAGGCCCATCAGGAAAAACAGCAAACAGATCAATCCCAGGTATATTAAACCCACAATCGGCCCTTTTTTCGATGGAAAGCTTGTCCTCATCAACGATACTAGTCTTCAAAATACGCCTTCAGTGGCTCCCAGTAGTAGTCGATCCAACCCTGGTCAATGCTGTCGGCCACTTCTTCGGGCACACCAAGCTGTTTGAAAGTAAGAAGCGTTCCGCCAGGAACTGCCGTAAACTCGTAGATGACCTTGGAGAAATGACCCTCTGGCCATTCGTCTTCATCAGCTTGCCAGGTTTGAACAATGCGCTTTCCATAGGAAAGCTCCAGGTTCTCACCAAAACAGTAGCCATCGAAGGCGCTGTGTTCTCCGCCTACTTTTCCGTCGTTTTCTGCGGGGCTATCTGTAAAGTCGCTGTGTTTTTTTGGGTCAATAATGGCTTCATAAGCCTGGTTGGGTCCTGTTTTCAGGATCACCTTGTGGTGTAAGTCACGAGTTTCCATTTGTCATTCCAGGCCGGCTGGAGTGTTTTGTCTTGGTTAGGTACTGCTTTGATTTTTCAGGTCGGAAAATTAGAAAAGCTTTCAAAATATCTTCTCAACCCTGTTGTTTTTTTTCACTAGTAAAATACGAAAATATCAGGAAAAAACCATGGAGATAGGGCTTTTAAGCCTGACTCGAAGTAGCTCTTATTGTGATCAAAGTATTTAAAGATTGCCGTGAAAAGTTCACGACTGATTTTCTATTGCTCTCAGTAGCCTCACAACATTTCCCGTTAGCTCTGATGAAAGGCGCACATCCACCAACACCTCCTGCAAGTGGTCGATAAAAATCTCTTTCTCTTCCAGCGACCTGTGAAGAGGTATTTTTTCGATCAGCTCAATGAGTGTGTCGAGTCTTTCATTGGCCAGTCGGCTGTCCAGAAGAATTTCCCTCACCTGAATAAGCAATTTGTACTCAGGGAGCACGGGCATTTTGGCAAGCTTTTGCTTGAGCTCAAATTCCGTCCAGGGCCTGGTGAGTATTTTGTCCGACATCAGAAATTATTAAAAGATTAATCTAATCTATTTTTGGCAGAAAACTTAGAATATCTGTAAAGCATTGTAATTCAATTAGATAAATGCTCCTCAAGGAAATTAACCAAAAAATTTAACCAAATGGTTAAACCTTTCGGTTAATCATTCGTACATTTGAAGCATGACGAAGGACGTAAGCACAGAAAGGAAGATACTGGAAGCTGCCAGAGAAGTATTCATTCAGCAGGGTATGGTGGGGGCAAGAATGCAGGAAATTGCTGACCGGGCCGGCATCAACAAAGCATTGCTGCACTACTATTTCAGATCAAAGGACTTGCTTTTCGAAAGGGTTTTCATGGAGACGCTCCAGTCAAATGGCCCGGCGCTGTTTGGTATTCTTGGGAAGGAGATGCCTCTAAAGGAAAAGGTGATGCAGTTTGTGGAGCACTATGTTGAACTGATGAAGAACAATCCCTTTATGCCTCTCTTTGTCATCAACGAAATCTCAAGAAACCCTGAAAAGCTGTTTGGGAAAATTGGCTCGCAAATTTCACAAGTGGCTTCGGGTTTGAATGCGCAATTGAAAGCGGAGGCAGATAAGGGTACGATTAGGCCTATTGAGCCGGTGGATCTGATTAGTTCCATTATGGGGCTGTGCGTTTTTCCTGTCATTGCAAAGCCTATTCTCAGGCCGGTCTTCGGACTTAGTGAAGAAGACTATAACAAATTTCTTGAGAGAAGAAAAAAGGAAGTTCCGGTGATCATCTGGAACTATTTAACTGACAAATCAACAAACGAATAATATGAAATAGCCATAAGGAATACCCTACCCAACGGAATGAATAACCAGTCAACAGACTACGATCTATTCCGTAATGGTGCAGGCTATTCCATCTGGCCTCTAAAAAGTAAATTTTATACAGATGAAAAGGTTTGTACTAACAATGAGTGCAATGGCGATGGTGGCCGGGGTTTACGCCCAGGAAACCATCAGCCTGCAGGGCTGCTACGAGTTGGCGCTTCAGCATACACCCCTTTCGGGGCAGGCGGCTCTTTATGGTGAGTTGGCTGCATCCAAAGAGGAGCGACTGGGCCTGGCGTATCGCCCACAAGTAAGCGTAAATGGGCAGTGGAGCTATCAGAGTGATGTGTTTTCGCTGCCTTTCAGTATTCCGGGTGCTGAAACGCCGGAAATTCCAAAAAGCCAGTACCAGGCTACACTGGGGATTGAGCAAAGTATTTACGACGGTGGCATGGTTCGGCAGTCGAGGGAAGCTTCCAAAAGAGAGCTGGCAGCCAATCAGCAGAAAGTGGAGGTTGATCTGTACAAGGTAAAAGAGTCTGTGAACAGCTTGTATTTTGGCATCCTCAGGATTCAGGAAGCTGAAAAAAACCTGGAAGCTGCGAGGAACACTTTGCTGGAGCGAAAGAAAGTGATTGATGCCGGATTTTCAACCGGGGTGCTTTTGCAGAGCGACAAGTTCGCCTTCGAAAAGGAGATTCTTTCTATTGAACAACAGCTTGTGGCTGCGGAGGCCGAAAAGGAAGGGCTTGTAGCCATGCTGGCCGACAAACTTGGGCAGCCTCTCTCGGTAGATGCAGTATTGACCCTTCCCGGAGGCACCATTCCACTGGATGGTGAGGCAACGATCAACCGGCCGGAGCTCAGCTATTTGAGTGAGCAGAAAACTGTGCTTTCTCAGGCTGGGGAGCTCATCGCCGCCAAAACCAAACCCAAAATAAGTGCTTTTGCCAGAGGCGGCTTTGGTAGCCCCAACCCGTATAATTTTTTTAAAACTGACCTGAGTGGCTTCTATATGGCCGGCGTAAGGCTTTACTGGCCACTATTCGACTGGGGAGCCAGCAAGCAGGAACGGCAAGAGCTGCAAATTCAGGAGCAGCTGCTCGAAAACAGCCGCAGCGACGCCATGAGCCAATTCGAAAATGGCACCCTGCAATGGAGAAAGAAATGGTTGGCCTCTGACGAGGTGATGAAAAGAGACGCTGAGATCGTCAGGTTGCAGGAGTCAATTGTCAGGGAATATGCTGCCAGGCTCGAAGGCGGAACTGTCACCTCTTCCGACTACATCACTGCGCTGGATCAGCTTACAAGGGCAAAGATTACAGCTCGCATGCACGAAATCGACAAGGCATGGTATCAGGTACAATACTTTACACTTACAGGAAATCTTTAAGAATCTATAAAAATGAAAATTTTTACATACACAGCAAGCGCATTACTGCTGATAGGCTTGGCAGGATGCAACAAAAGCGAAGAGAGGTCGGATGCTTATGGCAATTTTGAAGCGACCGAAGTGCTGGTTTCTTCGGAAGCCACAGGCAAACTCCTGCAGCTAAAGGTGGAGGAGGGCAGCGAGGTAAAGGCTGGCGCTGCCATTGGACTAGTCGACACCCTTGGCCTTCATTTGAAGAAAAAGCAACTTATGGCCGCTAAGCAAGCGATAAGAAGTAAGCTTCAAAATGAAAAGGTACAAATTGATGTACTGCTTGAGCAGAAGGAGAACCTCGAAAGGGAGATCAAACGGGTGGACAAGCTGTTCGCCGAAGGGGCAGCGACTGCAAAGCAGCGTGACGACCTGCACGGGGAGTTGAAGGTGCTGAACAATAGAATTGACGCCACCAAAAGCCAGCTAAGCACAGCCAACAGAGGCTTGTTGTCTGAGTTGGCTCCTCTGGAGGTGCAGATAGAGCAAATAGAAGACCAGATTCAACGCAGTGTGCTGGCAAGCCCGCTGGGAGGAACAGTGCTGTCAAAATATGCTGCAGCAGGTGAAATAGTCACTTTTGGCAAGCCGCTGTTCAAAGTCGCCGACCTGAAGGAGTTGACACTGAGGGCCTACGTAGATGCGCCGCAGTTGGCCTCCATCAAAATTGGCCAGAAGGTGAGAGTGCTCACTGACGGCAGCGATGGTAATTTGAAAGAGAATGAAGGTACTGTATCATGGATCTCGTCATCCGCCGAGTTCACACCAAAGATTATCCAAACAAGGGAAGAGAGGGTCAATTTGGTATATGCGATCAAAGTAGTGGTGCCCAACGATGGGGCGTTGAAAATAGGAATGCCAGGTGAGGTTAAATTCTAAGGTCATGGAAAATCAAAATGCAGTTATTGTAAAGAACCTGGTGAAAACCTATGCCCATGTGGAGGCATTAAAAGAAATTTCTCTGAATGTTAAAAAAGGAGAGCTGTTCGGGGTAATTGGCCCCGATGGTGCTGGCAAAACATCACTTTTCAGGATCATGTCTTCGCTGTTGCTGCCCGATAGCGGCGAAGTAAATGTTTTGGGTATTGATGTAACCAGAGACTACGCCTCAGTTCGCAAGAAAATGGGCTATATGCCCGGTCGCTTTTCTCTTTATCAGGACCTGAGCATTGAAGAAAATATCAATCTGTTTGCTTCCATTTATGACACAACGCTGGAAGAGAATTATGACAATATCAGGTACATCTATTCCCAAATAGAGCCATTCAGGAAACGCAGGGCCGGAGCACTATCGGGTGGAATGAAGCAAAAGCTGGCCCTTTGCTGTGCCCTGGTGCACAGCCCTGAAATACTATTCCTCGATGAGCCCACCACTGGTGTAGACGCCGTTTCGAGAAGCGAGTTTTGGGAGATTCTTCAGATGCTGAAAAAACGAGGGATGACCATTTTGGTATCCACTCCCTACATGGACGAGGCCAGCCTTTGCGACAGAGTGGCGCTTATGCAAGACGGCCGCATTCTTTCTGTGGATACGCCGGCAAAAATTACGGATGCTTATGCCTATTCGCTTTTGGCTATCAAAACAAACGAAAAGTATAACATGCTTTCGTCGCTTAGAATGCTGGAGCATGCCACGCTGGTGTATCCTTTTGGCGAAAACATCCACGTGGTGTCGGACAAGGGCAAGCTGACAAATGAAGAGCTGACCAAATACCTCAACGATCAGGGGATGGAGAACTGGGAAATAGTGCAGGTGGCGCCAGATATCGAGGACTGCTTTATTGCCCTGATGAATCAACATGTAGCGGCATGAGCAATTCTATCATAGAAGTAGAAAACTTAACCAAGAGGTTCGGCACTTTTAAGGCCGTCGACTCCATTTCACTAGAAGTGAAGCAGGGAGAAATCTTCGGGTTTCTTGGAGCCAATGGCGCTGGCAAAACCACTGCTATGAAAATGCTCTCAGGCTTACTTAGTCCCACTTCTGGTAAGGCGATGGTAGCTGGGTTCGATGTGTTCAAGCAGCAAAACCAGATCAAAAAATCCATCGGATACATGAGTCAGCGGTTTTCGCTCTACGACGACCTGACCATCAAAGAGAATATCCGGTTTTATGGAGGCATTTATGGTTTGAAGAGAAAGCAGTGGAAGGAAAAAGGAGAAAGGCTTATAAAAAGACTAGGGCTCGACGAAGTGGAGGGTAAGCTTCTGAAAGACCTGCCATTGGGCTGGAAACAAAAACTGGCTTTTTCTATCGCCATTCTTCACGACCCCAAGATCGTTTTTCTCGATGAGCCTACAGGGGGAGTAGACCCCATCACCAGGCGACAGTTTTGGGAAATGATTTACGAAGCAGCTCACGACGGCATAACTGTGTTTGTCACCACTCACTACATGGACGAGGCAGAATACTGCGACAGGATTTCCATGATGGTGGATGGCAGGGTGGAGGCCTACGATACGCCTGAAGGCTTAAAAAAGAAATATGGTGTAAAAACCATGAACGAAGTATTCATTAAGGTGGCCCGTCCATAGGATGCCCCAAAGAAGATAGCATTTCATTATGAAAAGACTGACTTCACTTATACGAAAGGAGTTTTACCACATCTTCAGAGACAAGCGAACGCTGCTGATACTCTTCGGAATGCCTGTGGTGCAAATCCTGCTTTTTGGCTATGCCATTACCAATGAGATCAAAGATGCCCACATAGCCATCCTCGATCAGTCGAACGATGAGGTGTCCCGAAGGTTGACTGATAAGCTGGTTGCTTCAGGATACTTTCTTCCCGACGGGCAGGCTGAAAGCATTGGCGACGTTGAGCAGCTATTCAAGGAAGGAAGGATCAAGATGGCTGTGGTGGTCGAGCCTGACTTTGCGGACAAGCTCCAACATGAAGGAAGAGCTTCGGTGCAGCTACTGGCCGACGCCACCGACCCAAACATGGCTAATACATTGGTTAATTACGCCACTGCCATCATCCAGAATTTTCAACTGGAACTGAATCAGCCCGGTCAGCCCCCCATTCTTGTGGGTGCTGAAGTGCGACTACAGTATAATCCGAGCTTAAAAGGCGTGTTTCTTTTTGTTCCGGGCCTTATTACCATCTTGCTCATGCTGGTATCGGCCATGATGACATCCATTTCGATAGCCAGAGAAAAGGAAACGGGCACAATGGAAGTATTGCTTGCCTCGCCTATGAACCCCGGTCAGGTGATTATTGCCAAGGTGGTGCCCTACTTCAGCCTGGCATTCCTTGATGCGGTGGTCGTCCTTTTGCTCGGCAGGTATGTGTTTGGAGTGCCTATTATGGGAAGTGTGCCGCTTTTGCTGGCCGAGATCATGCTTTTTATTATTATGGCGTTGTCGCTGGGCATCCTTATTTCCACGGTGGCTCAAACACAGCAAACGGCTCTTTTGCTTTCACTCATGGGGCTGATGCTGCCAACGATCCTGCTCTCAGGGTTCATTTTTCCGATTGAGAATATGCCTTTGCCTTTGCAAATTATCTCGCACATTATTCCTGCCAGGTGGTTCATTGTGATCGAAAAAGCCATTATGCTGAAGGGAGTGGGCATAGCCTATTTCTGGAAGGAGACCCTCATTTTGATTGGCTTCACAGTGTTTTTTATTGGAGTAAGCATCAAGAAATTCAATGTCAGACTTGGTTAAAATGAAAACGCCATGAGAATCATTCTTTACCTCATACAGAAAGAATTTTTGCAGATTTTCCGGAATAAAACGAACCTGCCCATTTTGTTTGTGATGCCGGTATTGCAGCTGATTGTTTTAAGCTATGCTGCCGACTTCGAAATCAAAAACCTGAAGGTGTATTGGATGGACAATGACCAGAGCAGTGCCAGCCGTCAGCTTTACCGTGACTTAACGGCCTCTGGCTACTTTACCATAGCGGGCACTGGTTTCGACCATGCGGAAGCGGCAGCAGCGCTCGACAAAAACGAGGCTGATCTGGTGGTGGAAATACCGGCGGGCATGGAAAAGAAGCTGGTTCGGAAGGAACCACAGCAGTTGCAGGTGATTGTGAATGCCATTGACGGCACCAAAGCCGGCCTGGCCAACTATTACTTTGGTAGAATCCTTGGCGACTATAATCAGCGGGAGGTGGCAGCGCTGCAAATGAGAGTGGTGGCCGGTGGTCAACCCACTGCCCGGCAGGTAATCAACGTCGAGTCGTCTTTCTGGTTCAACCCGGAACTCAATTATAAGACCTTTATGGTGCCCGGCATTTTGGTGCTTTTGGTCACGATGATCGGTGCATTTTTGAGCTCAATGAACATCGTGAGGGAGAAAGAGATCGGGACAATCGAGCAGATCAATGTGACGCCCATTCAGAAATACCAGTTTGTGATTGGCAAGCTTTTGCCTTTCTGGCTGCTTGGCCTCATGGTGTTATCAATTGGCCTTATCGTGGCCAAAGTAGTGTTTAATATCCCGTTTGTAGGTAGCGTAGGGCTTATCTATGCTTTTTCAGCTGTCTACCTGCTTTTGATTCTTGGCTTTGGCCTGTTGATTTCCACGCTTACTGACACACAGCAGCAGGCCATGTTCCTTGCCTGGTTTTTCTTGGTCGTTTTCATCCTAATGGGTGGACTCTTCACCGCCATCGAAAATATGCCTGGCTGGGCGCAAACGATCACCTTGTTCAACCCTATCCGGTATTTTATAGAGTTTGTGCGGCTTGTAATGCTCAAAGGCGCTGGCTGGCAGGAGACCAGGTTCTTCTTCGCCGTGATCTTCGCTTATGCTTTGTTGCTCAACGGACTGGCAATTTTGAACTATAAAAAGACGGCTTAAGTCGAGAATGGAGCGAAACTTTTGCAGGATCAAAGCCCAATAGCCTTCAAATCCTCCAGCGTATCAAGGTCTATACTTGCCTCAGGCAGGGGATAGCTAACGATTTCGGCGTCAGATAAATTCTTTAGAATTTTCCTGGCACCCTGGTCACCCTGCAGCGACAACAGCTGTTCGAAATAGCTGCGGGGGAAAATGGCCGGAACACCAATGATTCCGGAATAGGCCGCACCTAAGACTTTACTTTGGTCGTTGAGCCATTTACCGACCATTTCTGAGAGGTGTTTTTCCGAGACAAACGGCTGATCCACAAGCAGAAACATGACGGCTTCAGCATCTGGTGGAAGGAAGCTCAGTCCTGCTTTTATCGAGGTGCTCATACCTTCGGAAAACTGGTCATTGTAAACTTCGGTGTACGAAAGACCAGTCAGTTCTTTGCAAATTTCTTCCCGTTTGGCACCAGTGACGACAAAAACATTGTATTCGTTTGCAAGCGCTTGCGTAATTGTTGTGACACGATGGCGCACCAGGGTTGAGTTTTTGAACGGTAGCAACTGCTTGGCCTGCCCTAGCCGGGAAGACGAGCCTGCCGCCAGCAGAACGATGCTAAGCTTTGCCTTTTTTGGAGCTTGAGGCATTGAGCTGCTCATAAATATTGTTTAACAGTCGGTCGTCGTAGGCGCTGCGGTCGTGTATGGGGCCGTCAAGGTGTTTCAGGTAGCCACCTTTGGAATTGTTGAAAAATGCCTGAATCTCGGCAATGACCGACAATGCAATTTCATCGGGTGTTTCTGCACCCAGGTCAAGACCTATGGGTGAGTGAACGGTAGCTGCCCAGGCATCTCCCGGGTAAATACCCTCTTCCTTCAACTGGTCAACCATTTTATCGAAACGCTTCTTGGGGCCCATAATGCCCAGGTACGCCGGTGGGTTTTTGATCAGCTCTTTGAGCACGGCGTAATCGTACTTGTAATTGTGCGACATAAGAATGGCAGCGCTGAATCTTTTGAATATGATATCAGTAGACACGTGGTCTCGCTGACAGAGGGTCACATTCTCAGCATCAGGAAAACGCTTAGCACCGAGGTGAGCGATACAGTCATCGGTCACTGTCACTGCCCAGCCCAGGTTTTTCGCCATCGAGGTCACTGGTGCCGCATCGAAACCGCCGCCAAAGACCACCAACTGAATGCCGGGGTGCAGCGTTTCTACCAGCACTTCTACCATGGCCTCGTCCACTGTGTATTGGCAGATGGCCGGGCGGTTGGCCACAAATGCTTTTTGAGCATCGGCAGCGATGAGCGCTTCTAAATTTGCATGGCCGATAGTACTGTATTTTTCACCCAATCCATTGAGTAAAAATCTTTGCCCCTGATACGGATTTTCAGGGATGGAGGAGTCGAACACTGTGGCCATCACAGCCAGCTCACCTTTCTCCACGAACTTTTCAAGGAGATGAATAGAGTTGAAAATATCCAGTTCATTGATGGGCTCTATGAGCACATCTATAATGCCATTGCAGCCGAGGCCGACGCCCAGGCTGGTGGCGCTATTGTCGTCCATGGTGTCGTAAGTAACAAGCGACGGGCGATTGCTAAGAATCGCCTGACGGGCCTTGCGGAGTGCGTCACCTTCGAGGCAGCCACCGCTGATGGCACCTGTCCAGCGTCCGTCGTCCGTCATTAGCATTCTCGCACCCGGCCTTCTGTATGACGAGCCATGCACACGCATAACAGTGGCCAGCGCAGCTTTTTGAGTTGAAAAATTAACTTTTCTGTATGCCTCAATGATGCTTTTTGCCTCTTTCATAATATCAACTCAATTTACAACTCTTCACCAATTCTATCCACCCATTCAAAAAAATAAACCCCATGAAGGGGTTAGTTAATACATATTTAAGACCAATCAAGTTTCACCAGGTGGTGCCTTTCAGATCTCTTGCTGCTTTCATGATGTCCCGTCTGCTGATCTGGCCTTTCAGCACACCTTTGCTGTCAATCACAGGAAACCTGCGAAAATGAGTAGTGAGAAACTCATTGGCCACATCAAAAATGTCTTTATCAACATCCATGGTTTTCACTTTTCTCGACATGTAATTTTTTACTTTCCCCTCGTGATTTGGGTGATTATGGTAAGCAGAATCAATAATAATTCTCAGGCAGTCTTTTTCCGAAAGCATTCCTACCAACTCGCCGACGTCATTCAACACAGGGCCGCCAGATATCCGCTTGTCCAACATAAGGTCGATGGCTTCCTGAATATTTTGATCTGGATGAAAAGTGAAGACATCCTTGACCATGTAGTCGGTAACGGGGGCGTATTTAATGGGTTCGACAGTCCTGGTAGTACCAGTATCTTTTGGGGGAGTAAAATTCATTGTCAGTTGTTTAAGTGATATGATAGGTTATATAATGAGCCTGGATAAATCAGGAAGTATAAGTTACGGAACTATCAGGAGGATTCAAACTAGACTGACTATGTTTTCTGTAAAATCAGTACATAGTTTTGAAATTTCAGAATTTACAGAATAATATTTTTACGACAGAAAATCTTCGATATAAGATTTTATTTGGGGGATAAGTAGCACATCTGCGCCGCTCAAGTCTATTGCCTTCAGGTCTTGCACTTCTACCCAGTCAAAAGCCAGGTGTTCGGTAAGGTGGACGTCTCCGCTTATCCACCGGCAATTCCAGGCCGTCAGGTCGATGCGGGGCACCTTTATGGATACGGTGCCAATTTTCTCAATGGGACTCACCTCGATGGACAACTCTTCTCTGATTTCCCGGGTGAGCGCTTCTTGCTCTGTTTCTCCCGGTTCAACCTTGCCTCCGGGGAATTCCCATTTGAGGCCCTCTTTTTTGTGAGCAGGACGTTTCGTCACCAAAATTTTTGACCCACTTATAATAATCGCACAAACAACTGAAAGCATGGGCTAGAAAATCTCTACTCTGCTGAGCAGCATGTCCGATTTGAAAGTGTTATTTTGAAATGACAAAGTGAGGTCTTTCTTGTCGAGCGAAATCTTGCCGCCCAGCATATCGATAGCTGAGTACTCTATTTCCTGCTTGGTTAAAATGTCAAGAAAGTACTCCTCGTTGGCACGTCTTATCTCGAAGCTAAACTTTTGAACCAGGCGGTCTTCACGAAAAACCTCGGCGTTTTTACCAGAGATAAGCACCTTATATAGAATACCTGTTTTTAGCGTGCTAACGGTGATAGCACCAAAAGGTGTAGGGTACTTTGTGTTTACCCAAACCCAGACGCCACTGACCTCAACATTCTTTCTATTGATGGCCTCCTCCATCGGATCAACTTTGGAGCATCCGTCCAAAAGCACCAAAACTGTCAGGAAAAATAGCGCTTTTGTCATAGGATAAGCTTGGAGTAAATGTAGGCCGACGGAACGCCGGATACCCTCGCCCCATCAATTTAAGGAATAAACAGTTATAGTCCTTTGCATCCCTACTGGACAAAACAAAAAAAAAGCGAGCCCTGCCCGCTTTTTACTGTTGATTTCGGTCTGATTATTTTACGTTGAACGAAACGTCCAGGTCGCCCCATAGCAGGCTCACTTTGCCCGACTTGTCTATCGTGTAGGTCAACCTTTCGGAGGCAGTTGCAGCTTTTTTCGGCTTTACACTTACTTGCAGAGCATCTTCTCCCATATTTTTTTCGTAGTCAAAAGCGCCCCAGGTGTCCCAGGTTTTGTTGAAGATAAGTGTCCAGTCGTCACCGTTTTTCAATGTAAAAAATGCGTATTTTCCAGCCGGAAGTGCCTTGCCTTCTATTTTTACATCTTTGTCAACTTCGAATACAGTGGCGTTGTTAGCCCCAGCTCTCCATACCTTGCCTTCCATTGGCTCCACGTCTTTCCCCATTGTTCTGCCCTTCAAAGCAGGTGAGCTGTAATTGATTGATACGGTGGCTCCACTCTTTATCTTTTCTGATACTGACGCAGCAGGGCTTGGTTTGTCCTGGGCGAGAAGGTTGCCAAAAGCAATGGTGAAGAGTCCCAAGCAAAGCGCAAAAATTTTGTAGCTAGTTTTCATGGTTTGTGATTTAGTTAAAGGATACCACTGTAGACGAACCAGCAACCCAAAATGTTTTGACTTTGATGTTCGTTTCAATAAATGGTTCCGATCCAGTCAAACATATCCACCTTCACATACTGTGAGTATTTGCCTCTGAAGTCTGATATGGCAATTTTTAGATTGCTTCTGCTTACTGAATCTTCGTTCAGGTAAAAGACAAAAGCAGACGTGCCAGCGGGAGTGGCGTTTGCCCGCCTGAGAGATACTTTATTTTCTTCATCGATGAGAAAATAAGTGTAGTCACCTTTCACCAGCGCAGTGTCGGCAAGCCCGTTGTCGCTAAGGAGGTCAAAAAAGTTATCTACAAGCGTGTTCGACTGCTGCGATTCGGAATATTTCTGGATGCTACCCCAAAGTATCCCTTCAGGCATTCGGTAAACCTGAGGGTTCACAAACTCAAAATCATCGCTTTCCGTCATGTCCAGCGTATAGCCAGTGTCTGAAATAACAAGAGTGCCTGTAGACGCTGGCTTGTCTTTCACTTTCAAGCTTAAGTTGTACGTTCCATTAACAATTTTTGAGAAGGAATAAACATTGTAGGCAGGGCCGGTTTCAGAGCGGCAAGTACTGTTTTTGTAAATCTCATTGAATACGATATCAAGTTTGTTTTCCTCTGCATCTACCGTCATTAAGATGTTGTAATTGGAACATTCGTACAGATTGGTCGACTCAAATAAGATTTGAAAGAATGGATCTTCTCCGCTTACGTCTTCCAGCATTGTTACATTGATTTTGCTCGTGATAGGGCCCTGAAATTCGTCGCTATCCAGGCTGCACGAGAATAAAAATCCTAACCCCACCACTGCAATGATTGCAATCTTCTTCATACACTATTTTTTTTGGTATTAAGAGACAAATTTGGTGACAAATGGTTGGAATGTTGCACCTCAAAATCACAATTCACTAAAAAATGTCGGTTTTGCCTGTCAGAAAATTGCAGATCGCTGAAATACAGGCCAGTTGATATTCCACAATCCCAAACTTTGTTTGCACAGGCTCTTCAAATCATAAATTATTACCTAATTTTGCAGACTTTTAAAGGAACGTATGGATCACATCCGCAATTTCTGCATAATAGCACACATAGATCACGGTAAAAGCACCCTTGCTGACAGGCTCCTTGAGGCCACTCACACCATCACTGATCGGGAAAGGCAGAACCAGCTTCTTGACAACATGGACTTGGAGCGGGAGCGAGGCATCACCATTAAGAGCCACGCCATTCAAATGAACTACAAGAGCGGTGGCAAGGATTACGTGCTCAACCTGATTGACACACCAGGCCACGTTGACTTTTCTTACGAGGTATCACGCTCCATTGCCGCCTGCGAAGGGGCACTTTTGATTGTTGATGCATCTCAGGGCATTGAAGCGCAGACCATTTCCAATCTGTACCTGGCTTTAAATCACGACCTCGAGATCATACCGGTGCTCAATAAAATTGACTTGCCCGGCGCTATGGTGGAGGAGGTAAAAGACCAGGTGGTGGAATTGCTCGGTTGTACCCGGGAAGAGATTCTATTGGCCAGCGGAAAAGAAGGTATTGGTATAGACGAGATACTGGAGGCTATCGTTCAGAGGATCAAGCCACCCAAGGGAGATCCTAACGGCCCCTTGCAGGCGATGATATTTGACTCCGTTTTCAACTCTTTCAGAGGCGTTGAAGTTATTTTCAGGGTGTTCAATGGCACCATGAAAAAAGGAGAAAAGGTAAAATTCATGAATATCGGCAGCATTTACGATGTGGACGAAATTGGCGTACTCAAACTCAAACAATCACCAAAAGCAGAAATTAGCGCTGGTAATGTTGGGTACCTGATCTCTGGCATAAAAGTGGCCAAGGAAGTAAAAGTAGGAGACACGATCACCCATGTGGACAGGCCAGCGGCCGTTGCCATCAAGGGTTTTGAAGATGTGAAGCCAATGGTTTTTGCAGGAATCTACCCGGTAGAAACTTCGGAATACGAAGAGCTTAGGGCATCAATGGAAAAGCTCCAACTCAACGATGCCTCCCTCGTTTGGGAGCCAGAGACTTCAGCAGCTCTTGGCTTTGGCTTTAGGTGCGGTTTTCTTGGCATGCTTCACATGGAAATTATCCAGGAGCGCTTGGAGCGGGAGTTTGACATGACTGTGATCACCACAGTGCCTTCTGTGCGGTTTCATGCCACGCTCAAGGGCGGGGAAATGCTGAAAGTAAGTGCACCGTCGGAAATGCCTGACCCCATTGCTTTAGATTTCATCGAAGAGCCTTTTATCAGGGCCCAAATAATAAGTAAATCGGAGTATATCGGTCCCATCATTTCGCTGTGTATCGACAAGAGGGGCGAAATAAAAAACCAGGTATACCTTACCTCCGACAGGGTAGAGTTGACCTTCGAACTGCCACTTTCAGAAATTGTATTTGACTTCTTCGATAAGCTGAAAACAATTTCAAGGGGCTATGCCTCCCTCGACTATGAGCTGATAGGTTACCGTCAGTCGAACATGGTGAAGCTCGATATTATGCTCAATGGTGAGCGGGTGGATGCGCTTTCGGCCATTGTGCACAGAGACAAGGCCTACGATTGGGGCAAGAAGCTCTGCGAAAAATTGCGTGAGTTGTTGCCACGCCAAATGTTTGAAATTGCCATTCAGGCAGCTATTGGAGCTAAAATTATTTCCAGAGAGACTGTGAAGGCCATGCGCAAAAACGTGTTGGCTAAGTGTTACGGCGGTGATATTAGCCGTAAGCGTAAGCTGCTCGAAAAGCAGAAAAAAGGTAAGAAGCGAATGCGCCAGGTAGGCAATGTAGAAATTCCGCAGGAAGCCTTTATGGCAGTATTGAAAATAGACTAAACCAGAAGAGATGCCTCAGATACTTGATGGTAAAAAGGTAGCTGCAGAGATCAAGCAGGAGATAGCAGCCAAAGTAAACGAACTGGTAGCTCAGGGTAAGAGAGCGCCCCATTTGGCTATCATTATCGTGGGCGACGACGGCGCAAGCCACACCTATGTAAATGGAAAAATCAAAGCCTGCAAGGAAGTTGGGTTCGACTTCACGCTCATGCATTTTGCCAAGACCATCTCTGAGGAAAAGCTCATCAAGCATATTGAACAATTCAACGCCGATACAGACATCGATGGTTTCATTGTTCAGCTCCCCTTACCGGAGCACATTTCGGTAGAAACGGTGACCGAGAGCATTTCAGCTGAAAAAGACGTCGATGGGTTTACCAATCAAAACTTTGGAAGTATAGGGTCGCAAACCCCTTTGCTAATGCCAGCTACCCCTTTTGGGGTGATGGAGCTGCTGAACCGCTACAAGATTGAAACCAAAGGGAAATATTGTGTGGTGGTGGGTGCAAGTAGGCTGGTGGGGGCGCCGCTGGGCATACTCATGACCCAGCAGGGGCAGGCTACGGTGACACTTTGCCATAAATACACCGAAAACATTTCTCAATACACAAAAAACGCCGACATCCTGCTGGTGGCAGTAGGCAAGCCGCACCTGGTAACGGCCGACATGGTGAAAGAAGGGGCCGTTGTTGTAGATGTGGGGACTACGAGAATCGACGACCCAACCAGAAAATCCGGATTCAGGCTGGTAGGTGATGTGGACTATGAAAACGTAGCGCCAAAAACGTCTTATATTACTCCAGTGCCAGGAGGGGTGGGGCCTATGACCATTGCGTCATTGCTGATGAATACCCTTCGAGCCTACGAAATGCTTCTTGAAACAGCCTGATACCATATTGCCTTCAATAAAAACAGCCCTTCCGTTAATGGAAGCTTTCTACACCATACAGGGTGAAGGAGCTTTTCAGGGGCATGCGGCCTATTTCATTCGCCTTGGTGGCTGCGACGTCGGCTGCATATGGTGCGACGTAAAAGAGAGCTGGGAAGCAGAGGCTCATCCGGATACAGAAGTAGCCCCGATGGTGAAGGAAGCCTTGCAGTTTCCGGCAAGAGTGGCTGTCGTTACCGGAGGAGAGCCCCTGATGTACGACCTCGAAGAACTGACCCGGCAGCTAAAAGGCAATGGGTTCAGAACCCATATCGAAACTTCTGGCGCCTATCCGCTTTCGGGAAGTTGGGACTGGGTGTGCTTTTCCCCTAAAAAATTCAAAGAGCCGCTTCCGGAAGTAGCTTTGGCGGCAGATGAGCTAAAGGTGATCGTCTACAACAAGTCAGACTTTAAATGGGCCGAGAAGTACGAAGCCCTTGTTGGCAAAAATTGCCGACTGTTTCTACAGCCCGAATGGTCACAGCAGGAAAAGGTGACACCTCTGATCATTGACTACATCAAAGCCAACCCGCAGTGGCAGGTTTCACTTCAGGTGCACAAATACCTGAATATTCCTTAATTCAGGAATGCTCTATATCTGTATAAAAATCCGCCAGTGCCCTTCCCGGTAAATTTCGAAGTTTAGCTCGCAGTCGAGCTGGTAGGAGTTGAAAGCGCTGGGCGCATAAAAATTAATAGTGGCATTGGTCAGCGGATACACCACCTTGGTAAAAGCCACGATAGTTTGGCTACTTTCAAACATAGGTGACTTGTCGGCCGAAGCTTGCAGCTGACTAACCCCAATCGGAAGCCCGTTTCGTTGAATCAGTATTTCGACCTGGTTGGGGGTGTCGGCCATATGCACAAACCTTGTTCTGAGAATATTCCGCTTTTGTCCCACAGTGTAAGAAGAAACGTACTCACCAATATACTTGTCTTTGTCCCAGTAGCCAGTTACAATGCTATCTGGCACGCCAAGTTTTCTGATATAGAGCTCACCCTTACCATCTTTGAGACCATTTTTGAATTCACCCTTATAAAGGTTTCCATTCGACCAGGTGTAAGTGCCTACGCCGTCCGGGTAGCCTTTCTTGAAGCTCCCCTCATAGGTGTGAGAACCAAGTGCCTTACCAATACCATGAGCAAGCCCTTTTTTGCATTCACCATCGTACTCAAGGGCGAGCGTTTCCATCAGTACCTCGCAGTCTTTCTGAATGGTTGGGCCGGGCCCTAAAAAAAGAAACAACCCGGCAAAAAGTGGTGTAAAAAATGTGTTCATATGTAGTTTAGGTTTTAGGCTACAACAGGTTGCTTTTCAAAAGCACTTACTGGAAGATACAATATAACCCAAACAGGGGGAGTAAATCTATATGAAAAGTCAATCTGGAGGCAAAGAATTCAGTTTTTTTGGACAAACGCTTGTTGAAAGAGCTTGGAGAAGCTCAGTATAGTCTCAATAAACCTCGATTGTGATCAGCCACCTCGCTTTTTTGAATATGTCGAATTCAACATGGTATTCTAAAATCTCAGAACCAACCGGTGCCTGGCTGCGGAAGTCTAGTTTTGCACCAGTAAATGGAAAGTCCAGCTTGCGCAGCACGGTGTATTCAAATTCAGACAGCGGCTTAACCTCCTGATCACTCACCAACCTCAGCCCGTCTGCCACTATCGATTGCTTGTTCCTGGCATAAACAATCATTATTTCCGACCCGTTCTCAGTTATTTCTTCAATCATCACGCTTTTGACATTGCTGGAGTGCGATTCTCTGTAGGGCAAATTTGAAGCCCCTACGAAAATATCTTTGATCCAGTATCCTGCAAGAAGGCTGTCCTTTTGACCTTCCCTTTTCATCTTCATTTCTCCATAGCCTTCTTTCACACCTTTTACAAAGTCACCCGAGAAATAGTCACCATTCTTCCAAATGTATCGCCCCTGTCCTTCGGGCAGCCCTTTTTTGAACTCACCGATATAGGTGTCAATGCCTTTAGCAGTACCCGTTCCCTCAGCCAGCCCTTTTTTACACTCACCATCGTAAGTGCCCGAAATAGTTTCCAGAAGTACTTCGCAGTCTTTTACAGGTGAAATGGCTTGATCACCAAGAAACACAATTAGGAGAATGATAAAGCTTTTGATCATGATACTTTAAATAGATGTCGAAGACAAATCTATGGCTTCTGCCGTTATGTATTCAATTTTTTATAATAGGATAATAGCTAATTTAGTGTGATGATACGATTTGCTTCTCTTTTGGTGGTGATACTAATCTTCGGTGTAGCTGACATGGCTGCCCAGTCCACTTATACCACCGAAGATAAAAAAGCCATAAAATATTATGAACAATCGGCCTTGCAGATCAGAAGCCGTGACTTCAATGGCGGTATTGAATCACTGCAAAGTGCCTTGTTGCGTGATCCCTCATTTATAGAGGCTCACCTGCGACTTGCTTCAGCCTATAAGGTGCTGCTGAGATACGATCTTGCCGAGACACAGTACCGGGAAGCGCTGGCGGTGGACTCACTTAATAAACTAAATTTTGACACCTACTTTGCCCTTGGCCTGATGATTTACGACAATGGCGAATATAAGGAGGCTAGGAAATACCTCTCAAGGTATATTCAAACCAACCCAAACAATGCAGGGAGAGAGGGCTTGGCGATGGATCTTATCAAGAATATTGATTTTGCGCTCGACCTGATGAGTAACCCCTTGCCGTTCAATCCGGAGCCCCTGCCTGCTCCGCTCAACAAGTATGTGATGCAGTACTTTCCGGCCGTTACAGCTGATGGGAAGCAGCTTTTCTTCACTGTTCGGAAAGGTAACACAGCCAACGACGATGAGGATATTTATGTAACGGAGCAAAATGATGAAGGCGTTTGGTCAGAACCCGAGCCTATTTCTGATCTGATTAACTCACACAGGAACGAAGGCACTAGTTCAGTTTCTGCTGATGGTCGTATGCTGATTTTCACCTCCTGCCAGGCACCTGGAGGGTTTGGTAGCTGCGATCTTTATTTTGTTCAAAAAGAAGGAGATACATGGGGCAAGCCTCAGAATATTGGCCAGCCAATCAATTCTGCAGGCTGGGAGTCACAACCATCGCTATCGGCTGATGGTCGCACGCTGTATTTTGTAAGTGACCGAAGAGGAGGGCAGGGCAAAAGAGATATTTGGGTCAGCACGCTTTCGGCTCGTGACAACTGGATGGAGCCGGTGAACCTCGGGCCCGTTATCAACACGGAAGGCGACGACCTGTCGCCTTTTATTCACGTCAACGGCCAGTCTTTGTACTTCTCCTCGTCAGGGCATAAGGGGCTTGGTAAGTATGATTTGTTTCTGAGTGAAAAAAATGGGCTTGAGTGGTCCCAGCCAAAGAACCTTGGCTACCCCATCAATACAAAAGACGATCAGGTATCGCTGGTCATTACTTCGGATGGCACCAAGGCCTACTACTCCCATGAGGTTATTGGGAACAACCGGGATTTTCAAAGCTCATTGTACACATTTGATGTTCCGGAGGAAATTCGTGTGCAAAACAAAAGTAATTTTCTCACTGGCAGAGTAATGGATATTGAGACCAAAAAGCCCCTGGGGGCGTCCATTGAGATGTTCGACATCAACGATGCGTCGCTTAACTACAAAGTGACCTCCGACAAGGTGGATGGAAAGTACTTTGTAGTGCTTACCGAGGGCAAGGAGTACTCTATTTACGTTACCCGCAAAGGCTATCTGTTTGAAAACCTTACATTTAACTATCTGGAGAAAAAGTCAAGGGAGCCTGAAGTCCTTGATATCTATTTGACGCCTATTAAAGCAGGAGCTACGTCGGTACTTAAGAATATATTTTTCGATGTTGACCAGTATGTGCTGAAAGAGAAGTCTAAAACAGAATTGGACGAAGTGATAAAGTTTTTGAAAGACAACGAGCAGATAAGGATGGAAATAGAAGGGCATACCGACAATACGGGCAGTACTTCTCACAACTTGGAACTGTCGACAAATAGGGCAAAATCGGTTTATGATTTTTTAGTCAAGGCGGGAATCCCAAAGGAAAGGCTTCAATACAAAGGGTACGGATCAACCAAACCCAAAGTTGACAATAGCACGGAAGAAGGAAAGCAGCTTAACAGAAGAATTGAGTTCAGAATACTTTAGCACATTAACCAGCACATGGGGATCCAAATGAAGAGAGTTTTAACCGCAGGCCTTTGCCTTGTCGCTACGGTGGCCGTCTTTTTAAAGCAGCAGGCGCCAGTTTTAAACAAAATTCAGCCCAAGCTTAGTATCAAGCACCAAAGATTGTTGGAGAAAATCAACGATGAAGGGGAGGGTGAAGAAAAACAGGATGGCTATTCCAGATTTGCTGAATTCCACCGACTGTTGCGAACACCTGACGGCAAGCCTGGCCCCGAATATGATTTTAATTATAAGCTAAAGGAACTGGAAAGGTCGACGGCAAGAATGGCCAATTTCAGAACGCTGGGAACGGTGCTGGATTGGAAGTCCAGGGGGCCTGGAAACATACCCGGCAGAACAAGGGCACTTGTTGTCATGCCAAACGATGCCACGGGCAATACCTGGCTGGCTGGGTCTGCCGGGGGAGGTGTCTGGAAAACTACTGATAGCGGCGCAAGCTGGACAAATATGACACCGGACTTGCCCAACCTGGCTGCGGCTACGCTGGCGGTTTGCGCCACCAGTCCGGCAATTATTTACGCTGGTACCGGCGAAGGCTTTGGCAACCTGGATGGCATCGGTGGCGCAGGCATTTTTAAGTCAACCGACGGTGGAGCCAGCTGGGTGCAGTTAACTTCAACAGTTGCTGACAATTCGTTCCGGGTGGTCAACAGGATCATTGTCGATCCAAACAACCCCAACCTGGTAATAGCCTGTGCAAATACATCAACCAACACATTCAATACAGCCACTTCCGGTATCTTCAGAAGCACTGACGGCGGAACTACATGGACGAAGGTGTACACCTCCGATGAGCCCGTTCAGCAGGTAATAGCGGCGCCTGGGGATTTTTCGGTGCAGTATGCGGCCGTGCGGGCGGTAGGTGTTTTAAAATCTACGGATGCAGGTGCTACCTGGTCAGCCACATCATCCAACCTTAAGTCCTCGGGAAGAATTGAATTGGCTGTGTCAGCAAAGAGCCCGCTGAAAGTAGCTGCCTCAGTCGAAGGAAGCCTGAGTGGAGAGGCAGGTGCCGATCTTTTCATCAGCGAAGATGGTGGAACTAGCTGGGCTTATGTTTCCGAGAAGGACGAAAACAACTTTGACTTTCTTGAGCAGGGCGACTACGACAACGCCATCATGTTCCATCCCTTTCTCGACAATGTGGTGTACGTGGCAGGTGTCAACATCTTCAAATTCACTATCGACTCTTCCGCTCCTTCTCTTATAAAGTCGGTCGAGGCGTTCGAAAAAACTGGTACCTCATCGTTTATCGATTTCACGCCGTTCAATGGCAACAACTTGCCCGGGCTGGAAATCGGGGACATTGCCGCTGAGGAACTGGTGGATGTGGAAATAAGATTCGGACCAGGCATCAACCAGCTTGCAGCCAGATTCACTGTGAACAAGCAGGGTGCTGGAGTGCCAGCAGCCCAGTACCTGTACAAAGACTATGTGGAAGTCCCTTTTCAGGTTTGGGACGTTACCAATAACAGGCAGCTGATGGCTTCATTTCGGGATCAGCAGGAAGATGGGGAATTCACACTGATTGGAGCCAACACCGAAGGAGACGGTAGCACGCACAGCAGGGAGTACCTCTTTGTTCATCTTGTCGATTATTCGACGACAGTAGATGCTGAGATTGCAAAAAATGGTGGTCATGAGTACCAGATGGAACTCAACCTTTGGCCGGTGCTGGCTAGCGGGGGCGCCTGGAGTCCCAAGAGCCTTCCGGACTCAAAGTTGAATATCACATTTTCAAGCATAAGCAAGCTCAAAAAGCAAGTAACTATTGTGGCCGATGGTTATGGAGAACATACCGAATTTTCAGGGGGGAGTGTCATTAACCCTACTTCCTCCATCCATGTTGACCATCATTCATTGACAGCAGGCACAATTTCCACCTCGGACTCTACATTCAGAATAATTTCGAGTAACGATGGTGGCGTTTATCATTCGACCGTAAGCAAAGACCCGGGTACCGCCAATGGAGATTGGACATTTTCGGGAACGGGCATGGTTACAGGGCAATTTTACGGAGTGGATAAACGACCAGGCGTAGACCAATATATTGGAGGCCTTCAGGATAACTCGACCAACATCTCTCAGGAGGGTACCTCACCTGGCGGCAATGCGAGCTACACACGGGTGATTGGTGGCGACGGCTTCGATGCAGTCTGGAACTACGGAAATGCTGCGCAGGTAATAGGGTCTGCTCAGTTCAATACTTTTTTTAAGTCTTCCAACTTTGGCGCCCCTGGTAGCTGGATCCCTGCCGTCTCCGGTTTGCCTCAGGACGACACAGAGACTGACTTCCCCTTTTTCTCAAGGCTGGGAAACTCCAAATCTGTGCCTGAAGTACTTTTCTGTGTTGGCACAAACGGAGTTTACAGGTCAACCGACTTTGGCGATAAGTGGGTGTCGGGCCAAATGGACACAGATTGGTCATACAGAGGTTCGTTCACCAACGTTGAAGTCTCTCAGGCCAACTCAATGATCGTTTGGGCAGGAGGCGCTATGTCTTCCAATCAAACCTTGCAAGTATCCACCGACAGAGGAAAAACTTTCAAAAAAGTAAACAACTACACAGGCAATGCGCAGCTCAAAGGCGTGATCACAGGTATTGTCACTCACCCCGTGGAAGACAGCACAGCCTATGTGCTTTTTTCATATGCCGGGCTGCCAAAAGTGGTGAGGACAACCGACTTGGGGCAAACATGGCGGGATCTTTCAGGCTTCGAAAGTAGCACCAGTGGAGTAGCAGGATTTCCGGACGTAGCGGTGTATTCCCTTTTGGTGCTACCAAACGATCCATCAGTTATTTGGGCGGGAACAGAAATAGGTATTTTCGAAAGTGCTGACGCTGGCCAATCATGGACACGCCTGGTTGGTTTACCAGCGGTGTCAGTTTGGGAAATGAAGGTGGTGGATGATCAGGTGGTGATAGCCACCCACGGAAGAGGTATTTATACAGCACAGCTTTCCAATGTTCCACAGGTTACGATGGCTCCCTTTATCCAATCGCTTGGTGTGAAGCCGTCAGGCCTTGTTAATCTGGAAGCCCAGCTACGGTCGGCTTACGACAGCACTCAGGTGCTCGTAAATAATCAGGCAATCAAAACGCTTGGCCCCAATAATGCCGGAGACACAAGTATTGACTTTTTCATTGATGGAGAAAGTGAGATAGAGGTGGTTCTTCGCTCATTTAAATCAGGCAAAGAATTTGTGTCCGTTTCGAAGTCTGCGGTGTCGGATCTCAGGACTCCGTCATTGAGCTATTCCAGCACCTTTGATGACCCTCTGGCGGCAAACGACTTTACAGGCAATGGCTTTTCAGTGGCCACGCCGGTTGGTTTTTTGTCGTCGGCTATTCACTCCAGGCATTCTTACGATGAAGACACCACGTACATCTACAAACTGCTAACCCCTATCGTCATCAATGCCGAAAACCCAACCTTCAAGTACCGTGACATAGCCATTATTGAAACCGGCGAAACAGGAACTGTGTTCGGAGACGATGAATTCTACGATTTTGTTGTAGTGGAGGGCTCTACAGACGGAGCAAACTGGACGCCCATTGAGGATGGGTATGACGCAAGTTATAACGCAGCCTGGCTGAGCACTTACGATAACGAAGGCAAGGGTAATGATGGGCTGTACGTGCAGCATTCTGTTAATTTGCTCGACACGTTTAACCAAGGTGACACTGTAATCTTCCGATTCAGACTCTTCTCTGATCAGCTCAGCAATGGCTGGGGCTGGTCCATCGACGACCTCAAGATTCAGACAGAAAGCGACAACACCCTGACTGCCACAGGAAATAGCCTTGACACATGGAGCTTATACCCCAATCCTGCTGGTAATTTCGTCACTCTGGGGCATCCAGACAGATACAGGGGACTACTTGGTGTAACTATCCTTAACATGGGCGGACAAAAAATGCTTCAAAAGGAAATGAATGTTATTTCAAAGAGTACAGAAGTTAACCTTACCACTTTAGAACCGGGCATTTACATCTTAATTGCCCATTTTGCCGACGGCGAAAAAAAATTCCGATTACTGAAAGAATAAAAATTGATTATTCCAAGTTTACTTTTCTTAACATTCTCAAAATATTGTTCGGCGACCTCCCCCAATTTGCGTGATCTCGAAAAATTAAATTAAGCAAAACAGCATTTTATGTGGGTTTTGAAAATTTCACAACGCTTGATTTGATATAATGTGACGCCACGAAAGAATCTTAGATTTTTTTGAGATTTCAGTGAAAAACTTTAAGTTTGAGTTTACTTACAATCGAAAACTATTACCTATTTCCAACTTTAAACAAAACAGTATGAAGAGGATTCTACTACTATGTTTCATGCTGGTTTCAGTCTTCGTATCCGAAGTCTGGGCCCAAGACAGGGTGGTGTCAGGAACAATCACATCTACGGATGATGGTTCTTCTCTACCCGGTGTGAACGTTGTACTCAAAGGTACAACCGTAGGTACCATCACTGACATTGATGGTAACTACAAAATTAGTGTTCCTGCAGCAGGCGGAACGCTCGTGTTTTCTTTTATTGGTCTCACCACTCAGGAATCTGAAATTGGTGCAAGATCAGTTATTGATGTTGCAATGGCATCTGACGTTAAGCAATTGACTGAAGTAGTTGTAACAGCTGTGGGTATTGAGAGAGAGAAGAAGGCACTCGGTTATTCCGTAGCCAACCTTTCATCTGATCAGGTATCTCAGCGTGCTGAGCCAGATCCTCTGCGTGCGATGCAGGGAAAAATGCCAGGTGTTAACATCACAGGTGGTAACGGTGCTCCCGGTTCATCCACTAAGATCAACATTCGTGGTATTTCTTCAATGACTGGTAACTCCCAGCCACTTTTCATTGTTGACGGTATTCCATTCGACAACAGTGTGAACGGTAATGATGATCCAGGATCAAACACAGTTACTTCTAACCGTGCATTTGATATTGATCCTAACAACATCGAAAGTATCTCTATCCTTAAGGGTGCTGCTGCGTCGGCGCTTTATGGTTCTAGAGCGACAAACGGTGTTGTGGTAATCACAACCAAAGCAAGCAAGAAAAATACTAAGAAGGGAATGGAGATCAGCTATAATGGCTCTGTCAACTGGCAGGAGATTTCCGGTATTCCTGACTATCAGGATGTGTATACTCAAGGTTCTAACCAGGTATACAATGGTGGTTTCATCGGTAACTGGGGTGCTCCTATGCCTGACTACGTTGATCAGATCAACCAGCAGTATGGCACTAACTACACCAAGACTTACTCTTTGTACCCTGATGGTGCTCCTTATCCTGACGGCACAGCTAGTAACCCGATAAGCAACAGATACCCAGGCTTGTTCCCTGATTTGATGCAGGATTACACAATGCCTGATGGCTCTGTAAGAAGCGTATCCGCACCTTACAAAATAGAGCCACATGATATCATCGGTGAATTTTTCCAAACAGGTCGTGTAGTTGAGAATGGGGTAACACTTTCATCTGGTTCGGAAAAAGCTAGTATCAATACTGGCTTCTCAAGAATGAATCAGGAAGGTATCGTTCCTAATCAAACTATCGACAGAACTACTCTTTTCTTTGGTGGCAATGGTCAGCTTGATAACGGACTATTCGTTTCAGGTACAGTAAACTATGTAAATACAAATCAGGTTTCTCCACAGTCAGGTGCCAGTGCATTCTCTGACTACTATGGTGGACAAGCGACAAACTCAATTTTCGCTCGTTTGTTTTACCTTCCAAGAAACTTCGACTTGAATGGTCTGCCATTTGAACACCCTGTTGATGGTTCTAACATATTTTATAGAGCACTTGATAATCCACGTTGGATTGCCAAAAACAACCTCTATGAAAGTAATGTAAACCGTGTGTATGGTAACATTACCGCCGGCTACGATGTCACTGAGTGGTTCAACGTAACTTTAAAAGGTGGTGTTAATACTTACCATGATTTCAGAAGAGATTTGATAAGACCAGGTGGAATTTCTGTTCCTAACGGTGGTGTTACTACAGACGATATCTCCAACACTGAGCAGGATTATAACCTGATCATGACTTTCAGTAAGGACATCAACGAAGACCTTAGCTTCCGTGCTTTGGTAGGTATGAATGCCAACGAAAGAAAGTATTCAAGAAGAACGATTGGTGGTGCTAACGTAATCACAGCCAGCCTGTTGAAGACAAATGCAACTTCTACTCAAATTGTTCTAAGAGACTTTGACAGATTGAGAAGGCTGATAGGCGTTTATTCTGATATTTCTCTTTCCTACAAGGATTTTCTTTTCCTTAACGTAGTAGGTCGTAATGACTGGTCGTCTACACTTCCTCAGGGAGCGAACAACTATTTCTATCCAGGTGCGAGCCTTTCATTTGTGTTGAGCGATGCGGTGACTATGCCGTCATTCATCAACTTTGCAAAGTTGCGTGTAGCACAAACTAAAGTGGGTAGAGATGCTGACCCTTATCAGGTTAGAACTGTCTACGGATTAGGTCTGCCGATTGCTTCTCCAAGGTATTCAGGTGTTTTCAATACTGCAACCTTGGGTAACACCCTTGGAAACGCAACGCTTAAGCCAGAGTTTACAGACGAGTTTGAGGTAGGTGCCGAAGCCAGAGTTTTGAATAACATCATTGGTTTGGACGTGACATACTTCTCCAGAAGTTCTACTGACCAGATAGCCAGTGCTGCCGTTTCACGCTCAACTGGTTTTACTCAGGAGATTGTAAACATCGGAGAGTTGACTAACAAAGGTTGGGAAATCGGCCTTGACGTGACTCCTGTTAAGCTGTCCAATAGCTTTACCTGGAATTCTTACTTCGCATTCACGAAAATCAAATCTGAAATTGTTGATGCAGGCCCAAGTGGTGAAATCTTCATCGGTGGAGCAGGTTCAACTTTCGGAACGATCCATAGAAATGGTGCTCCTTACGGACAGATCTTTGGAACGAGCAATGCAAGAGACGATGAAGGCAATATTCTGATTGACAAAAACACAGGCCTTCCTTTCCCAACTCAGACTTCAGGAATCATTGGTGATCCTAACCCTGATTTCACACTTGGTTGGACAAACACATTCTCATTCAAAGGCATCACTTTGAAGGCGCTGATCGACTGGAAACAAGGAGGAGACTTCTACTCTTTCACCGCAGCATCTTTGATGCTTCGTGGTCAGCTGGCTAACTCTGTTGATCGTGAAGGTCTGAGAGTGGTACCAGGTGTTTATGGAAGCAACCAAACTTATGCCGCCACTCTTGATGAGAACGGTAACAAAATTCGCAATACTACGCCAATTACTGCTTTTGACTCCCACTTCTCTAACGGATGGGGTGCTTACGGACAGGATGAGGTAAACGTATATGATGGAACGGTTATTCGTTTGCGTGAGTTGAGCCTTGGCTATTCACTTCCAAAATCAATTCTTGATGGTACACCTTTTGGAAGAGCTTCCATTTCGTTGACTGGTCGTAACCTTTGGTTCCGTGCGCCTAACGTATTAGAAGGCTTGAATCTGGATCCTGAACAATTGACAGCGACGGCAGACTCTAATCAGCAAGGATTCGAGTACGGAGCGACACCTACTACTCGTCGTTATGGCTTCAATGTTTCACTTAGCTTCTAATTGAGGCTTAATAAAATGAATGAACATATGAAAAAATTACATAGAAAAGCTTTAGCTGCATTTATGTCGCTAATACTTTTGTTCTCTGTTTCTTCGTGCGACATCTTCGATTTGGATGTCAACACAGATCCTAACAACCCATCGCAAGCAGCAGTTGATCTTCTGCTGGCCAATGTGTTGTCGAACATGTCTTCCTCATTGGCTGGTGGATTCAATGGTGCCTCTACGGGTTTTATGGCCCAAACGACTGCAAATGATGATTTTAACTTCAGCAATGCGTCGTGGAATGGCACTTGGAATTTTCTCTACAGTGGCCCTCTTAAGGACCTAAACGAGTTGGTTGCGGCTGCAGAAGCACAGGGAAATAACCCTCGTTACCTTGGCATTGGCCAGGTGCTGAAGGCTTATTATTTCAGTACGATGGTAGACTTCTTTGGAGACGTTCCTTACACGGAAGCGTTTAAAGGAGATGCTGAAACGCCGATCAAAGAGCCTGTTTATGATGACGACGCTGCTGTATATGCGGACTGTTTGAGTCTGTTGGATAAGGCTATTGCTAACTTTGCTCTAACAAGCACAGTGGCTGTAAGAGGTGATCTTATCTACAACGGTAACATGACTCGTTGGAGAAAACTAGCCAAAACTATGAAGTTGAGGCTGCTGCTTCAAACAAGGAACGTTAGCGATGTAGCTGGCCAAATTCAGGCACTCGTTACTGAGGGTGATTTGATCACTGCCGCTGCTGATGATTTTCAATACGAGTTTCCAACAGCAGTTACGCCTGATTTTAGACATCCATGGTACCAGGCTGCATATGCTGGTGGTGAGGCTGGGTTTAGCTACTTTGGACACCAGTTTATGTACGAGATGTTGGTGAATGGTGACCCAAGGTTCCCGTTCTACTTTCACCGCCAGACTACAACTGTGCTAAATCCTGACGATCCGACGGACAAGCAAACGATCCCTTGCTCTCAGAGAACAGATTGTACTTACGGATACTTTGTGTTGAATCCTAATATTACTAACGCCCTGTTCGGCTCAGACCCGGATGGACTTTCTTCATCTGAAGAGGCTTATCTGGCAGGTATATTCGGGAGGGACAGAGCTGATCCATCAGGTATTCCTAACGACAACCCTATCAGGACTATCCCTGGTTCTTATCCAGCCGGTGGTGTGTTTGATGCTACGTCTGGTTCGGGCGGAGGCAATAGAGGGTCAAGTGTAGGTTACTTTCCTATGCTGACAAGCTGGATGACTAAGTTCTATCTTTTGGAAGCTTCCATCACTTTGGGAACTGACATATCAAAAGTGGCAGCAAGCGAGTCTGCTTTGCTTAATTCTGCATTGACTGATCAAATGAACAAAGTTTGGGATTTTGGTTCTCGTGGTCAAACAGTAGCGGCCGATGAGTCTACCTGGGGCACTGCCTATAGCTGGCCTGTTACATTCAAGACCAGAGCCGCTCTTAGGGCTGAGGTTTTAGCTGCCTACCCTACAGGTGGTAGCCAGACCGCCAGGCTTGGTTATGTGCTGAAGCAAGCATGGTTTGCTAACTTCGGGAATGGCATTGAGCAGTATAATGCCTTCCGTAGAACAGGGCTTCCAGCTGATATTCAGACACCACTTCAGTTGCCTCGTCAGTTTGCGTTACGTTTCCCGTATGCGCAGGATGAGCTTAACCTGAATAGCAAGACGCCGGTTATCATTTATGACAATCCTTCGGCTGCAGTGTTCTGGGATACACTTAAGTTTCAGTTTTAATTAGTTAATTAGACAATTATGAAAAAACTAAATAAATATATCCTGGTATTGCTGGCAATGGTGGTTGTTATCCCTGCCTGTAAAGACGAGGATTTGGTGGTACTACCCGATTGGGAATCAGGTGTCAATGCATATACAGTGGTAGCTGAAGGCTCCAAAGGTGACTTTCTAAGCGGTAACGCTGCACAGGACATTACCTTTGATATGCTGTGGAACTCTATTGATGGCGAGAACACAGTGACTAAAATAGAGATTTTCGCATATTTCAGTGAAGCTTACACTGATCCTGATGGCAACCCAGCGGTAGCCAACTACGGTGGTGTAGACGGCGTGTCTTTCTTAACAATAGAAGGAGCCGCAGTGCCGGCTAACAAGGTGACAACATCGTTCTCTATTTCTCAGGACGATATGTATGAGATGTTCAAGGACTCTTCCTTTGACTACGACAAAGACGGTAACGCTACACCTGTTTGGGGCAACCCTGACAAGCCAAATAGAAGAGCGAGCAGTGCAAACTTTAAGTTTGTTCCTGGCGACTCTTTCTCAATTCGTTGGGAGTTGACTACTGCTGATGGTAGGTTGTTTGATTCATGGTCTCCTTCAGTTTGTACTGAATTCCCTGGGTCTAACTGCTCATATGCATGGTCGATCGTTTGTGCGCCCACTATTGTGAACCCTCAGGGCGATTATGTCTTGACATTGGCTGATTCATACGGTGACGGTTGGAATGGTGCAACCCTTGTTGTATATATCGATGGAGCACCAACAGTTTATACAGTGAGTGCTGCGCAAGGAGCTGGTGCTACCTATACTGTAAGCGTTCCAGCTGGCACAACCACCCTGACGTTTGAGTATACCAAGGGAGACTGGGATTCAGAAGCTTCATTTACAATTAAGTCGCCTTCTGGCAACGTGATTGCTGCATGGGGCCCATCTCCTCCGATCGGTGCCGTTAAGCTTGATCTTTGTAACGAATAACGATTTGTTTTTGATAGTAAAAAGCCATCTAACTTGTTAGATGGCTTTTTTTTGCCTCAATCGCTGAATTTGTGTGGTAAAGCAGAATCGAATATTTCTTTCGCTAAAAGAGCGGGCACTAGTGCTTGGAAATTTGAAGACTATGTTAGTAGATGTTGATGTCTCCTGATTTGCCTGCTGGGGCAACATGTTTTGTAGCTGTTTGTTAGAGAAGTTTCAATGATATGAAAAGATTGGACATTTTGGCTGTTGCCAGCCTTATTGCAGTGATGTGCGCCTGCCAGGGCTCTTCTGGTACTAGTAAAGATGCTATAAGTGTTGTTCCACCCTTGGCTAGTACCGTTAAACTCTACAACCCGGATTTAATAGACAGTAGTTCAGTTTTTGTGGTGGAAAGTGGAGGTACTTCGGCATACCTGATTAGTAAAGCAGGAAAGAGACTCTATACATGGACATTTGGTTTGTCACTTGGTGCTGATATCGAGCTACTTCCTAATGGTAAGCTTCTTGGAATGTTCAAAGCGCCTACCCCAGGCTTTAGTTTTGGTGGTGGATATGGAGGTGTCATTCAAATCATCAACCCCGATAGTTCTGTCGATTGGGAATTCCAATACGTATCAGACGATCTGCTTGCACACCACGACTTGACGCTTTTGCCAAACGGCAACATCCTTTTTCTAGCCTGGGAGAAAATTGACTCCGTTACGGCAAAGAAGGCCGGTGCTAGTGTGGGCTATGATATTTACCCGGAAAAGGTGGTGGAAATTGATACAGCCACCAGAGAGGTGGTTTGGGAATGGCGTAGCTGGGATCATATTGTCCAGGATAAGCTAAATGGAGCGCCTACCTATGGAGTGGTTGCTGAGAGGCCGGACAAGATAAATATCAACTATTTATTGCGGCCAGATGGTGATCTAATGCATGCTAATGGTATAGACTACGATCTGGAGAACGATTTGATTTTCATTAGTGTAAATTACTTTAGTGAAGTATGGGTGGTCGATCATAGCGCCAGCACAGAAGAGGCCAGAGGTGGTAGTGGTGGCAAATTTGGCAAGGGAGGTAACCTGATATATAGGTTTGGAAACCCCGAAGCATATGGCAATGCCAAAGGCACGAGATTGTTTGATAGAATACACTTTCCTAACTTATTGAGGAAGGAAGGACGGCAGATGCCTAATGTGTTGATTTACGAAAATGGGCTTACGGCAAAGCGATCTACTGTGTATGAGTTTGAGATGCCGGAAGAGCTTCAGCTACTGCCAGATTGGGACAACGAACCCAAAGTGGTTTGGAGTTTTACCGATAGTCTTTTATCGTACGGCCGAATTTCCGGTGCGGTGAGAACAAATAATGGAAATACCTTGATTTGTGAGGGGGACTACGGGTTTTGGGAGGTTACAGCAGACGGCGAGGTAGCTTGGAAGTACAATGATACTAGCGCTACATTTTGGCGGGGATATGCATATTACGAAAACGATGAGGCTTTGTCTTTTCTAAAAGGAATGTCAACTCACTAGTGTAAGCTTATTGGCTAGTAGGAGGTGGCCATCAGTAGAATGATCGATGTCGACTATTTCTCCAGATAGTATAGGATTAGGTTTAGCATTTCGCTGGTAGTGTTCCACCCATAGGTAACATCCTTTGGTGGAAAGGTGGGATTGGCAGGATTCCCGGCAGTATTGTCAAATGTGGCCTGCACGGTTAAGAGAGATCCCTTTGGGATTTCGACCAATTCCTTAAATTGATAGGTAGTTTGCCAGTTGAAATCCCACTTGTCAATCTTGATCAGGGGAATCTCCTTTTTATCGGGCGTAACAGCAAAGGCTTTGAAATTTGCGCCGAGATAGTGCATATGAGGGTTTACAGCTATCACCTCTATGTTGCTCTCAATCGGATAAACTGCTTCGAAGTAAGGCTTCGTATTTTTGGGTATAAAAAATTGCCTATTCACAATAAACTCCTCGGTTACGGTGATCGTTTTGACCTCTTTTTCTATTTCCCCCTTGGCCAAATATAGATTGATCGTCGATAAATCTTCTTCTTCCACCGACGACGGAGCGTAATGTATGTTGAGTATGAGGTCGACATCTTTGTTGATTTTCTTGCCGGATCCCTTGGGGAAAAAGATGGGAAAGTTGCCTGGCACCCAGCCGTAAAGGAACCTGTCAAGTGGGGGATATTTGTTGAATTGCCAGATAGCTGAATCGTTCGCAGAGAGTCCTTCAATATTTCTCACCATATGTGAAGTATCAGTCATCACCCGGCTGTGGTGAACAAGCCTTTTGTTGCCTGGAATAAATTCTATAGCCTCTAAATATGTGTCTTCCGGTAGGTTTGTTGGGATGTTAAAAAATCTATAATCGTCTCTATTGGTATTGCTGATAACATACGGTTGCTGCATTGAGAAGGAAAGATCAGGCTCCCTGGCAGGGTAAGGGCCTTCTGGAATTGCCTCAATTGTTTTACCATCATTCGAGTCCCCGGCTTCTTTTCCTTGTGCCACCCATAATTGTATTTTGCTTATTTCGTCGTTCGACAGCAAGCGTTCGTTCAAATAGGTTTGATAAGTGGGGTCTGCTTGCCACGGCGGCATGTACCTGGTTTTGGTCACATAGACAATAAAGTCGGCCTTGTTGGCGACCTCTTGATATGTTATGAGATTAAAGGGGCCAGCTTTTCCGGGCTGGTGGCACGGAGTGCAATTCTGATATATAATGGGTTGAATGTCCTCATAGAAAGTCAGTGTCGTTTTGTTCTGCGCAAGCAAACAAAGGCTGCTATTCCACAGGAGTGAAATAAGTGCAATAGATTTAATGGCGGGGAACTCTAATTTCATGTCAGCCAAATGCAGATTTTACGCCAACCTAATAAAAAATAACCATTAAAATTTCCCACTTTCTCTTTAAGGCCATGTTTCGCTAGATTGCATGGTTTGAAGTAGAAGATCAGTAGTCGACAAGGATGAAGAGAATACAAATAATAGGAACGCAGCGATCAGGTTCCAATTTGCTCAGGGTAATGTTGAACCAGCACCAGAACGTTTGCGCTCCCCACCCGCCTCATCTGTTGAAAACATTTTACCCTTTGTTGCCGAGGTATGGAAATCTACAGTCTAGTGATAATTTCGCTGAACTTGTTGAGGATATGATCACCTGGGTAGAGTTAAATCCAGTTGCGTGGCGGGGTTTCAGCCCGTCGTCAAGTCAAATCATCGACAAGTGCACTTCACCGACAATTTTTCAAGCTTTTAAGGCCATTTATGATTGGGAAGCAACATTAAATGGGAAGAACGTTTGGGTATGCAAGAGCATGACAAACTATGAGTTTGCCGACGATTTTGAAGGTGAGAAAATATTTGACCACTACATTTTTCTATATCGGGATGGGCGAGACGTTGCCTTGTCTTTTTCTAAGGCCATTGTTGGCCCAAAGTCGGCCTACTACTGTGCGGCACAATGGAATTACGATCAAACAGCTTCCATTAAACTGCAACAAAGGCTTGGCCCAAAAGTGTTCCCTTTAAGTTATGAGCAACTAATTCAGAACCCTGCTGGCGAGCTTGAACGTCTCTTTGCGGCTATTGGATTGGAAATGCCTGAAGACCTTTTCGAATTTCCTTCTTCGGCAGAATCAAGAGTTACCGCCGATGCAGGAGAGATGTGGAAGAATGTCGTACGGCCTATAATACCGGACAATAAGCTCAAATATGTCGAGGAGATGAGTCAGACGGATCAAAATATATACGAGTCAGTAGCCGGAGCAGCGCTGCATTCTTTGGGCTATCCCGTTTACTATTGGCCGGAACATACCTTGTCATTTTCAGAACAAGATTTGGAAAGAATGGCTCAGAAAGAGGCTGTTCTGAAATCAGAGGCGAAAACGAGAACTCCGTTGCATGACCTTAACCTCAGAAGAGGACAAGATGAATTTCACTCTCATTTGTTGCAACGAAAGGCTATTTAAAAATAGGCTTTATTTGTTAAGTAAAGCTTAACATAATCTTCAATCCCACTCTCCAGTTCGGTAAATGGCTGATCATACCCGATCGACCTTATCTTAGTCATATTAGCCTCGGTAAAGTACTGGTATTTGTCCCTGATGTCTTCAGGCGTGGGAACGAACTCAATCTCAGGAGTTTTTCCCAGTGCGTTGAACACTGCCAGCACTAAATCCTTAAATGTTCTCGCATGTCCTGAACCAAGGTTGTAAATGCCACTGTCTTTCCTATGATGCATCAGAAACTGGCAAATGCTGCACACATCCATCACATACACAAAGTCACGCATTTGCTCACCGTCTTTGTAGGCTGGGTTATGCGATTGGAAAAGCTTCATTTTGCCTGTTTTTTCTATTTGATGGTGGGCATGAAGAATCACAGAAGCCATTCTGCCCTTGTGATATTCATTGGGGCCGTATACGTTGAAGAATTTGAGACCAGCCCAAAAGAACGGTTTCTTCTCCTGCTGCAATACCCAAATATCAAACTCATTCTTCGATTCACCATAGGGATTCAATGGCTTGAGTTCAGAAAGCCTCGATTCGTCGTCGTCGTACCCAATTTTACCCAAGCCATAAGTAGCGGCAGACGACGCATACACCAGCGGAATTTGATACAGCGCACACAACTCAAAAACCTTTTTCGAATAGTTGGTATTCAGCTTCCAAAGAAGCTCCCGGTCAAACTCGGTAGTGTCTGTGCGTGCTCCCAGATGAAAGATGAATTCTATCTGCTTTTGATTATTCTCAATCCAGCTGAAGAAGTCATCTCTGTCCACCCTCTCTATGAGTTGCTTCTCCTCGAGGTTTTTGTTTTTTTCCTCGTTGGAGAAATCATCAACAGCCACAATGGCCCGAAAGCCTTTCTTGTTCAGGCTTGAAATAAGGCAGCTTCCAATAAAGCCAGCAGCACCAGTTACTACGATCATTGAGAGTTATTTTGCCCAAATATAGGGGTAATTAACAGGCCAATAAAGCCTAAAGACCGAAAGCCTGCGCAAGACGCACACATTCTTCTTATATTTGCGGAAATTTGTTGGGGAATGATTTACGTAAGCAGGAAGGAACATTTTAACGCAGCCCATAAGCTATACAACCCGGCGTGGTCTAAGGAGAAAAACGAAGCAGTTTTTGGCCCTTGTGCCAACGAAAACTGGCATGGGCATAATTTTGACTTGATCATAACAGTAAAAGGAATGCCCGATCCGGAAACAGGCTTTGTGATTGACCTAAAGAAATTAAGTACGCTTGTTCGCACAAGGGTTGTCGACAAAGTGGACCACAAAAACCTTAACCTGGATGTCGATTTTCTCGAGGGGAAAATGGCGAGCTGTGAAAATATAGTATTTGAATTCTGGAAGATACTCTTTCCAGGAGTGAAAGAAATTGCACCAAATGCCACCCTGCATGCCATCAAGTTGTATGAGACACCCCGTAATTACGTAGAGTATTTTGGGGAATAGCTTTCTTTTGTCTGCCTCACAATCACTAACCACTCAAGCCCGGACCGAATGAAGTACTTTTTGATTGCAGGAGAGAGATCGGGTGATTTACATGGGTCTTTTCTTATCAATTACTTAAAGAAAGCCGACCCGGAAGCGGAAATAGTGGGGTGGGGTGGCGACTACATGGAAAAGGCGGGGGGCACTATCCTCAAGCACTATCGGGAGCTGGCTATCATGGGGTTTTGGGAGGTTGTCAAAAACCTGAGAACCTTGGCCAGGCTTCAAAAAGAGTGCAAAAACAGCATTTTGGAGTTCAATCCGGATGCGGTGGTTTTTATCGACTACCCGGGTTTCAACCTGAGAATTGCTGCTTTCACTAAGGCAAAAGGTTTCACCAATTTCTACTACATCTCGCCAAAGGTATGGGCATGGAACCAAAAGCGGGCGTATAAGTTGAAACGGCTCATCGATAGGCTTTTTTGTATTCTTCCTTTCGAAGTGGAGTTTTTTAATAGGTATGAGTTTGAAGTCTCCTATGTGGGCAATCCTCTGAAGGAGGCCATTAGGTCATATGATTTCGATGAGCAGTTTTTAAGTGCCAGGGCGGACAAAAAAGTGGTCGCCGTGCTGCCGGGAAGTCGGGCGCAGGAGGTAGCCAATGTGGTCGAAATGCTCAAGCAGGTAGTCCCGGCAAAGCCCGAATTTCATTTTCTGGTGGCAGCGGTTGACAACCTTCCGGATAGCGCATACGAAGCGCTGAAACATAGTGGAGGAAACGTAGAACTGGTTTACAACAAGACTTATGAAATCCTGAAGATAGCCGAGGCAGCCATTGTTACCTCTGGCACCGCCACCCTCGAAGCAGCCTTGTTAAAAGCACCGCAAGTTGTTATTTATCGAACCAGTGGCATTTCCTACGCCCTGGCCAAAAGGCTTATCAAGGTGCCTTTCATTTCTTTGGTCAACCTGATAGCAAACAAGGAGGTGGTGAAGGAGCTTATCCAGGACGAAATGTCGCCCCAGAATGTGCTAAAAGAGATCAATGCCATCGTCTCCGATAGTAATGGATATAGAAACAAGATGCTGCAAGGCTACGATTTAGTAGATTCAACGATAGGAGATCAGAACGCTCCCGAACAAGCGGCCAGGGAAATGGTATCCTTCCTGAAACAAAAAAAGGCCTAAGCGGCCTTTAGTCTTTTGAACTTCGATTTGTTCATTTTCTCTTCAGCGTAATCCTTGCTGATAACCAGCTTGTCGATATCCTTCGATGAGGGAATTTCAAACATCGCATCGTTAACAATTACCTCGCAGATAGATCTTAATCCTCTGGCACCAAGCTTAAACGCCACGGCTTTGTCGACGATAAAGTTCAACACTTCGTCGTCAAACTCAAGCTCTACACCTTCCATTGCAAACAGCTTCTTATATTGTTTGGTCAGTGCGTTCTTGGGAGAAGTAAGTATTTTTTTAAGCGTTTCCTTATTTAAAGGATCCAGGTAGGTTAGTACCGGCATACGACCGATAAGCTCTGGGATCAAACCGTACGACTTCAAATCTTGCGCTGTGATGTATTGCAGGAGGTTGTCCTTGTCAATAAACACATCGTCTTCCTTGTCAGCACCAGCAGCAAAACCGACAGGCCTGGTTGTCATTCTCGACGAAATCATCCTGTGAATACCATCAAAAGCACCTCCACAGATAAACAGTATGTTTTCTGTGTTCACAGTGATCATCTTTTGGTCGGGGTGCTTTCTGCCGCCCTGAGGTGGCACATTCACTTGAGTACCCTCAAGCAACTTTAAAAGCGCTTGCTGAACACCCTCTCCGCTCACGTCACGGGTAATAGATGGGTTGTCCGATTTCCTGGCAATCTTGTCAATCTCATCTATGTAAACGATCCCTCTTTCTGCCGCTTCCACATCATAGTTGGCAGCTTGCAGCAACCTTGTCAGTATGCTTTCAACGTCTTCTCCCACATAACCGGCCTCGGTCAGTACCGTAGCGTCAGCGATGCAAAAAGGCACCTGCAGGATTTTGGCCAGAGAACGGGCCAGGTAGGTTTTACCTGTCCCTGTTTCTCCTACCATTATGATATTGGACTTTTCTATAACGATATCATCATCCGTTTTTTCCTGCGTCAACCGTTTGTAATGATTGTACACAGCCACGGAAATAACCTTTTTGGCTTCATCCTGGCCCACAACAAACTCATCAAGGTGATTTTTTATCTCAATAGGCTTGATGAGGTTGAACTTCGGCTTCGCAGTGCTCGTCCTTGTTTTTGTTTCTTCTTGCAAAATTTGCTGAGCCTGCGAAATACATTTATCGCAGATATGAGCATGTATCCCTGAGATCATCAGGTCAACATCCTTTTTGTTTCTCCCACAAAATGAGCAAGTTACTTGGGCCATCTTATCTTCCAAAAGTACTTTATTTAGATGATTTTCTCTGTAAAACTTCGTCAATTAAACCATATTCCTTCGCTTCGGTTGGTCTCATCCAGTTATCCCTGTCTGAATCCTTCTCCACTTGTTCGTATGGTTTGCCAGTGTGGTTCGAAAGAATGGTGTACAAATCCTTCCGCAACTCCTGCATTTGTCTCAGGGTAATCTCCATGTCCCTGGCCTGGCCTTGCATGCCACCGCTCGGCTGGTGAATCATGATTCTTGCATGAGGCAATGCAGAACGCTTGTTTTTAGCGCCACCTGCCAATAGCACTGCACCCATTGAAGCAGCCATGCCCGTGCAAATAGTTGCTACATCAGGGGTCACATATTGCATAGTGTCATAAATACCCAAGCCCGCATAAACCGATCCACCAGGGCTGTTCACATATAGCAGAATGTCTTTCTTTGCATCCACAGACTCCAGAAACAACAACTGAGCTGTGATAATATTCCCAATATTTTCTTCCACTTGCATGCCAAGGAAAATAATCCTGTCCATGATCAGGCGAGAAAAAACATCTATTTCCGCAAATCTTGTTGGTCTTTCTTCAATAACTGACCGGGTCATGTTCTCTACTCTGCTTGCATATTGATCGAAAACAGAGCCTGAAATCCCCTGGCCTTTCACTGCGTATTTCCTAAACTCTTCTTTTGAAAGCTCTTTATACATTTGACTTATTGTTAATGGGTTGATACAAAAATAAAAAAAAAGCCCTTCTGTGAAAGGACTTCAATTTAACCCAAAAAGTTGGTTCTTAGTTCATAGGCAGATCACGGAAATCGTCAAGGCTGACTTCCTTCGACTTAATAGTCACTTGTGACTTTATGTACTCCATTACTTTCAGCGTTTGAACCTGATTGTGAACTTTCATGTAATTGTCACCATTCTCCCCCTGAAGGTAGTTGTTAACAAACATATCGATGCTCGATTCAAACTGAGAGCCCATGCCACTGCCGGCTAGCTGCCTTCTGATCAGCTTTCTGGCTTCTTCCATCACGTCCTCGTGCTCTATTTTCAAATCCTGATCCTTACTGATTTTGTTTCTTATAAGAGACCACTTCAATTCTTTGGTGTAGGCATCAAACTCTTTCTCGATATCTTCCGGAGTCAATTGACCTTCATTCGTTCTCAGCAGCCAGCTTTTCAAAAAGCTGTCAGGAAGCTCAAGCTTCGTGTTTTTGATCATTTCATTTCTGATTGACCTGTCAAGAAACATGTCTGTTTCTTGCTGGTAATTTTCAGAAATGGTTTCTTTTATTTTTTGTTCAAACTCTTCGTTTGACTTTACGGCGTCTTTGCCAAAGGTCTTGTCGAATAATTCCTGATTGACTTCGGCTTTAGCCACCCGGCTAATATTTTTTACTTCAAAAGTATATTTGCCCTTCAGTTTCTTAGCCTCATCTTTGGTAATGCCCAGAGCAATTGCCAAATCTGATTCTTCTTTGAAAAGCTTTTTGATATCCACCTCAACAACAGCACCCTTAGTCACGCCAACCAGTTTTTTCGCTTCTTTTGGCGAAAGTTTGTCGGCGTAAAGCACAATGCTTTCCTCTTTGGCGTCATCTTCACCTTTCAGAACACCGAAAAGGTTATCTCCTTCAGCTGCAGTTTCCTGGTCGCTGGTTTCGCCGAACTGGCTCTTAAGGTTTTCAACTGTTTCGGCAATTAGCTTCTTATCAACTTTTATCGAATATGACGTTACGCTGACCTTTTTGGAGAGGTCAATTGAGAATTCATCAACCAGCCCAACGTTGTATTCAAATTCAAAATCCTTCTGCACATCCCAATCAATGTCCTGTGCTTTTTCAACATTAGGAAGAGGCTCGCCAATGATCTCCAACTTGTTGTCCTTGATATAATCTGACACTTTGTGAGAAAGCATATGGTTCACTTCATCCACAAGAATCGACTTACCATACATTTTGCGAATCATGCCCTGAGGCACCTTCCCTGGGCGGAAGCCTTTAATGGAGGCTTTGCGACTATACTCCCTTATTTTTTCTTCAACTTTGGGTTGATAATCAGTTTCTGAAACCTTAATTTTAATAAGGGCTTCTGTCTTAGTAATCTTGTCGAGTTGAATATCCAATGTTGTAGAATTTTGTTGAGTCAATCCAATATAAAAAAACCCTCTCAGCAATTGCGTAGGAGGGTTTGTTTTTTAGTGCGGGTGGAGGGACTCGAACCCCCATGCCTTGCGGCGCTAGATCCTAAGTCTAGTGCGTCTACCAATTTCGCCACACCCGCTTTTGAAAACGGAATGCAAATGTAGAGAAATAATTTGTTTTGTCAACGTGTAGTAACAAAAATTTGTTTAAATAGGTATTCGTTAAGAAAGTAACATGCAGGCGGTAGATATTGAGGAAGAGAAGCGGGAAATAATTCAGAGGTATAGGCGCTTGCTGCGACTGGCAAAGCCACTGCTGAAAGATGGAGATGCCAAGCTGATTAAGAAGGCATTTAACACCTCTATGGAAGCCCATAGCGAAATGAGGCGCAAGAGCGGTGAGCCTTATATTTTTCATCCCCTGTCGGTGGCGCAGATTTGCGTGGAAGAAATTGGTCTGGGTACCACCTCTATTGTTGCCGCCTTGCTTCATGACGTAGTTGAGGACACCGACACCAGTATTGCTGATATTGAAAGGGAGTTTGGGCCGAAGATTGCCAAGATCATTGACGGGCTCACTAAAATATCCGGTGTTTTCGAATACGGCAGCTCTCAGCAAGCCGAAAACTTCCGAAAGATGCTGCTCACCCTTTCCGAAGATGTGAGAGTGATCCTCGTGAAGCTGGCCGACAGGCTGCACAACATGCGAACGCTTGGCAGCATGCCTCGCAACAAACAACTGAAAATAGCTTCTGAAACAATTTATCTCTATGCCCCGCTGGCTCACCGACTGGGATTGTACACAATAAAATCCGAGCTCGAAGACTTAAACCTCAAATTTACCGAGCCCGATACTTATAAATCTATTGCTAATAGTATAAGTCAAACCAGGGCGTCCAGAAACAAATACATCAGGTCTTTTGTGAGGCCAATACAGTCGGCCATAGAAAAATCTGGTTTGACGGTTGAAATCAAAGGCCGCCCCAAATCGATATACTCTATATATAATAAAATGCGCAAACAGAACATTCCTTTCGAGGAAGTGTACGACCTGTTTGCCATCCGAATAATTATCGACACTGAATACGAAAACGAAAAGGCGGCCTGCTGGCAGGTGTATTCCATTGTTACCGACTACTATCAGCCCAACCCCGACAGGCTTCGTGATTGGATTTCCACATCGAAAGCAAATGGTTATGAGTCTTTGCATACTACGGTAATGTCACACCACGGCAACTGGGTGGAGGTGCAAATCAGGTCTCGCAGGATGGACGACATTGCGGAAAAAGGATATGCAGCCCATTGGAAGTACAAAGAGAACAAATCAAATCCACAAGAATCCGGGCTGGAGCAGTGGATCACCCGGGTGAGAGATATGCTGGAGCAAAATGATTCTTCAGCGATTGAATTCGTAGACGATTTCAGATCCAACCTCTTTCAGGAGGAAGTTTTCGCCTTCACGCCTAAGGGTGATTTGAGGACCTTGCCACATGGTGCCACGGCACTTGACTTTGCCTTTGATATACACACCCAAATTGGGGCACGTTGCATCGGGGCAAAGGTGAATCAAAAGCTGGTTCCGCTCAATCATGTATTGAAGAATGGAGACCAGGTTGAAATCCTCACCTCCAGCAAGCAAAAACCAAACGAAGGATGGCTTCGGCTTGTTGTTAGCTCCAAGGCCAAGTCAAAGATCAAGGATCTTCTGAAAGAAGAAAGGAAAGCAGCTGCAGCCGAAGGCAAGGAAATAGTACTTCGAAAGCTGAAGCAAATGAAGTTGACGCTTTCCAGCGAAATCCTGGATCAGTTGGTGGCATATTTTGGTACAAAAACACCACTTGAGTTTTTCTTTGAAGTAGGTAAAGGCAAGATCGACTCAAAGGACATAAAGAAATTCAAGGACTTCAAGGAAGGGAATATTCAAAGGAATGGCCATAAAATTCAGGATGCCCGTGCCTTTGAAAAGCAGATCACTGAAGTAAAGGGCAAAGATCACGACTTACTACTGATCGGTGAGGACATGGATGTGATTGACTACAAATTCTCCAAATGCTGCAATCCCATCCCAGGCGATGAGGTTTTTGGCTTCGTAACAGTCAACGAAGGCATCAAAATCCACCGTACCTCTTGCCCAAATGCACCTGAGCTTTTGTCCAACCATGGTTACCGGGTGGTGAAGGCAAAATGGGCGTCCCAGCAGGCAATAGCTTTCCTTACAGGGCTGAAAATTACAGGCACCGACAGAATGGGAATGATCAACGACATCACTAAAGTGATATCGGATGAACTCAAAGTGAACATGCGGTCGATAACTATCGACACCGACAATGGGATTTTTCAGGGCGGAATTAAGTTATACATCCAGGACACGAAACATCTTGATACGCTGATTCGGAAACTCGAAGAAATTAGTGATGTTTACAGTGTCTCCAGATACGATGACTTAGAGCAGCTTGACTAAGCCAGCTTTTACTATATTTGTGACTTTGAAAGTATGGTACTCAACGAAAAAATATTCTCGGAGGTAAAAAAGATATTTACAGCTTACCTCGAAAAGAAGGAGCTACGGAAGACTCCTGAACGTTTTGCTATTCTGGAAGAAATCTATTCCAGGGGTGGTCACTTTGATGTTGAATCTTTGTACATAAGTATGAAGAACAAAAACTACAGAGTGAGCAGGGCCACTGTATACAATTCGCTTGACTTACTTGTTGAATGCGACCTGGTTTCAAAACATCAGTTTGGCCAGAACATGGCGCAGTACGAAAAATCATATGGCTATAAACAACACGATCATTTGATTTGCACAGAATGCCATAAGGTAATGGAGTTTTGTGACCCACGAATCCAGAATATTCAGAATACCGTCGGCGATTTATTGCACTTCGATGTCATGCATCATTCTCTCATCCTCTATGGCAACTGTACGAATGCCTCTTGCGGCAACAGAGAAGAGCTGGCCAAAACAGAAAAAGCATAAAATTTACTTTCTAATTTTTAAACTGAGCTTTCTCCTTATATAATTGCGCCTGAATGAAATACACACATAACATAAGCGACAAAATACTTCATCTTCATTTTGAAGGCGACTTAATCGGCGAAAACAACGGAGCCGAGTTGGTAGAGATAGTAAAAGATGCTATCGATAAACAAGTCACCCTTTGTGCGCTTTATATAGAAGATGTCAGGTATATCAACAGTAGCGGCATAGGCGTTTTGATAACAATACTTACAAAATTCAGAAACAAGGGTGGAGAAGTAGTGCTCGTTAATCCTTCTGATCATGTCAAAAAGCTGCTGGTGATCACAAAGCTCAATGCTATCTTCTCTATAGTAGACAGCAAAGGGGAGGCAGTGGAAAAACTTAAAAAATCTTAAACAAATGGCGGTAGATGTACTTTTGGGCCTTCAGTGGGGAGACGAAGGTAAGGGAAAGATTGTGGACGTTTTGGCGCCCAAATACGATGTAATCGCCAGATTTCAGGGCGGACCAAACGCAGGCCATACTTTGGAATTCGACGGTATAAAGCACGTACTTCATCAAATTCCATCTGGAATCTTCCATAGCTCTATAATCAATATCATAGGCAATGGCGTGGTGCTTGATCCGATAATATTCAAGAAAGAAGTAGAGGCTTTGTCGAAATATAATGTCGACATCAATGGACGGCTCTTTATTTCAAAAAAGGCTTCTCTTATTCTCCCAAGCCACAGCCAGCTTGATGCTGCCTACGAAAGTTCAAAAGGAGAGAAGAAAATTGGCTCTACGCTAAAGGGGATTGGCCCAACCTATCAGGATAAAGTGGCAAGGCTCGGACTCAGGGTGGGCGATATCCTGTCACCCGATTTTAAAGCAAAGTATAATGCACTTAAAGAGCAGCATCTCAAGATACTCGACTTTTACAACTACGTCCACGATTTCTCCGAAAAGGAGGAAGCTTTCTTCAAAGCAGTTGACTTTCTAAAGGACTGCCAGCTTATCGATAGTGAGTACGTGATTAATAAGCATATAAACTCCGGAGCTAAAATACTGGCTGAAGGCGCTCAGGGTTCATTGCTCGACATAGACTTTGGAAGCTACCCCTTTGTCACCAGCTCAAATACGACGGCTGCCGGGGCCTGCACCGGTCTCGGAATAGCACCGGGCAACATTGGTGAGGTCTACGGCATCTTTAAAGCCTACTGCACAAGAGTGGGAAGCGGGCCGTTCCCAACTGAGCTTCTTGAGGAAACTGGCGAAAGGCTTAGGCAAGTTGGTCATGAGTTTGGCGCTACCACAGGCCGGCCCAGGCGTTGTGGCTGGCTCGACCTGCCAGCACTGAAGTATGCTATCATGATCAATAAAGTCACATCCCTTTTCATGATGAAGGGAGACGTGCTTACGGATTTTAATCCGCTCAAGATATGTACTAGCTATTCAGTTGATGGCAAACCGACTGACGAATTGCCCCACGACCTGATAAATGGCAACTATAGCCCTGTCTTTTCTGACTTCTCCGGGTGGAATGTCCCTATCAACAAAATCAAAACTTATGACGCTTTTCCTAAGGAAGTACATCAGTACATCTCCTTTATTGAAAAAGAAGTCAATGTTCCAATTAACCTAATCTCCACAGGACCAGACAGAAGTGAAACAGTCCTCAAAGATTTTAAGTAATTTTTTAGAATAGGGTTGCAAAGTATAACATAAGAGTAGTACCTTTGCATCCCTTCTAAACGAAGAAGGAATTCCAACTGACCTACTGCTCTGTTCCTTCAAAAAATATTTATAAAATAATTTTTGGTTTTAGGGAAAAGAAGTGATTACCTTTGCATCCGCTTTCAGAGGGATAGCCAAAGAAAGGGTTGTCGGCGAGACGGCAGGTTGAGTTGAAAAGAGATTGAAGGAGGGTTA
>NZ_JAVKCH010000054.1:0-9175 GCF_040222815.1 Imperialibacter sp.
CAACATACAGTATCCGGGCATCCCGATGGATCCGACCTCATTTGTGGACTTCCAGTTGGGGGGCGGCACAGGTGTTGAGCAGAACAGCATCCGTATCAATGCGTTGGCTACTCCTACCAGCATTGTGGTGACCAAGGTGGAGGAAACGGGTATCTATTTGGATTACTTCAAAGGGCTGACGGTGTACCCTAACCCGGCTGCCGACTATATCACGATAAGGTATGAGAAGCTTGTGAAGGGCAGGGTTGAAGCGGAGCTGATCGACATGACGGGGCAGACGTTGCGGAAGGCCCGTTTAAGCAAAGGTCAGAATGAAGACCTGACTTTAGATGTCACCGATATAAGAAACGGGATGTATATTCTCAGATTTCACGACCTTGAAAACAACGGAGTCAACATCACCTCATTTAAAATCTGGATTAGTAAGTAAACAAACCTATTTGCTTCAAAGCCAATACGATAACATCGACGAGGGGTGTTATTGCGTAGAGGAAGTAGAAAGATGATTTGCAAGACAAAGGATTGTTCATCGTTGTCTTGGCATCATTATGTTGTGCCGTTCAAAACACACAGGTAGGAAATTGAAACTGTTTCGTGTAGTTTTAAGGACGTTTGGCTGCCAGTTATTATTAATAACACTTCCTTTTTTAGTTCCTCTTTTTTTTAGTTTATCTCAATTGCATTCTCGATGCGGTTCAAAATGAAGCAATTTTACAAAGCCAGTTTTCTGACCTTGCTAGGCTTACTATGCCTTAATATTTCGCAAGCTTTTTCACAGGCTTTTATCACCACATGGGAGACCACAACTGCAAGTGAGTCAATCACCATACCCACCACAGGTACTGGCTATAATTACAATATTACCTGGGAGGAAGTAGGGAATGAGGGCACAAATAACGGCTCGGAGGGACCGTTTAATGATGGCAACCAGCCTCATAGCTTTGTATTGCCAACTGCTGGGACTTACCGGGTGCACATCACTGGCGCTTTCCCCCGCATCTATTTCAATAATACTGGAGATGTGGGAAAAATAGTTGGTCTTTCGCAATGGGGTAACATCTCCTGGACGTCTTTTCAATCAGCATTTTATGGGGCGATAAATATGGAGATTACGGCGACAGACGCTCCGGATCTGAGCAATGTGACTGATTTGTCTTTTATGTTTTTCCAAACCACCTACCCTGAGGTATTTGCAGGGGCTGATTTTAGTAATTGGAATACAGCCAACGTGACAAATATGTCCAGCATGTTTGAAAGTACATCTTTCAACTTAGATATAGGTGGCTGGAATACAGCTAATGTCACTGACATGAGTTTCATGTTTTCCTCTGCCTTTTACTTCAATCAAGACATAGGCAATTGGGACGTGTCAAAAGTGACGGATATGTCATATATGTTCGAGAATGCGGGATATTTTGACCAAAATCTTGGTGCGTGGGATGTGACCAGTGCCAGCAGGGCGTCGTTAAATATGGAATTCATGTTCGACAACAGTGGTTTGTCCACAGCTAACTATGATGCATCCCTCATAGGTTGGGCGGGGCAGTCGCCTCTTGAAACTTCAGTGCTTCTTGGAGCATCAGGAGTTAACTTTTGCAATAGTTCCTCAGAGCGAGCATTGCTTGTAGCAGGTTCAAGCTGGACGATTACTGACGCCGGCCAGCTTTGCAGTCCCTTTATCACCACCTGGGTAACGACTGACGGCACTATTACCATCCCAACATTTTTTGGCCCTACCTACAATTACGATATCACTTGGACCAACCTGACGTCAGCGCTTCAGGGAGACGGCTCAATTGCCGGACAAACAGGCGACTATCAAATAACTGGATTAACTAACGGAGATACCTATCAGATCGAGATCTCCGGTGATTTTCCCAGAATTTACTTTAATAGCGGACCAGAAAAGGACAAAATCAGGACGATTGAGCAGTGGGGCGATATCGCCTGGGCCAGCATGGAATCTGCTTTTCTTGATTGCGGTCTCTTTCTCTACAATGCAACAGATGCACCGAACCTGAACAACGTAACGAGTTTGAACAGTATGTTCAGCGGGGCAACATCTTTTAACGGAAATATTGGGAACTGGGATGTCAGTACCATCACTGACATGGGTTACATGTTTTACTCTTCGTCCTTTAATCAAGATTTGAGTGCCTGGGATGTAAGCAACGTGACCAGTATGACTGGCATGTTTTACAGTTCTCAATTCAATCAAGATCTGAGTTCCTGGGATGTAAGTAGTGTCACTGACATGAGCTATATGTTTACTAGTACCCTATTTTTCAACCAAAGTCTTGCCGGCTGGGATGTAAGCAACGTCACTACTATGGAACATATGTTTGACCTGGCGCTTGCTTTCAACCAGGATCTCAGTAGTTGGACTGTTGCCAGTGTTACAAGCATGAATCTTATGTTTGCCGGAGCTGAATCTTTTAATCAAAACATAAGTACATGGAACGTTGGCAACGTGACAGATATGACAGGTATGTTTCTTAATACCCCCTTGTTCAATCAGGACCTGAGTTCCTGGGATGTGAGTAGTGTAACAAGTATGGACTTGATGTTCAGCAATGCTTCCTTATTTAACAATTCTTTAGCAACGTGGAATATTTCGAACGTATCAGGGATGTCAGGAATGCTTAGCAATTCGGGGTTGACCATTGCTAACTACGACGCCACATTGAGTGGCTGGGCCCTATTGACCCTTCAACCTGATGTGACTATTGGTGTGACCGGCCTCTACTACTGTGCATCTGCTACAGACAGGCAAGCGATTGAGACAAACTTCACCTGGATCTTTGACGGCGACACCGAGAATTGTGCTACAGAATATTGCGCCTCGTACGCCACCGATGCCGCTGACTCTAAGATAGTAGCATTTTCCATGGGGGGTGTTAGCACAACCAACGCCCTCTCCTGCGAAACATATACTGACCATAGCTCAGAAATTATTTTAGTGGCGCCCGAATCTGTGAATGCCTTCTCACTGGATGTAGGCACTTGTGGCGGTGACTATGATAAGATAGCCAAAATTTTTGTAGACTGGAACAACGACTTTGTTTTTTCACCTGGCGAGTTGGTATACACGTCGACGGTTAGCCTGTCGCCGACCAATTTTAGTGACGACATCACGGTGCCCATAGACGCAGCGACCAATGCACTGCTAAAGTTGCGCATAGTGCTGATGGAGACGACGGTTGCCGGAGACGTGCAGGCTTGCGGCACATACGACTATGGCGAAACTGAGGACTACTCAATCTATGTGTCCGACGCCACCACCAATGCAGGTGTCACCGCTATCACATCGCCATTTACCGCACCTACCGGCGACTATCAGGTAAAGGCCAGAATCACTAACCTTGGTCAGGATCCTATTCAGAACTTTGATGTTAGCTATGAAATCAACCCGGGGGCAATAACCGCAACAGAAATGTTCACAGCCACCATTAACCCGCTGCAAACACAAGAATATGCCTTTACCAGCCTGGCCAATCTGGCGAGTGTTGGAACGTATCAGCTTGCGGTAAGTATAACCCTTGCGGGTGATGAAGTTCCCGCAGACGATGTTTTCAACGCTGACATTGAAATAATTGAGCCGATCGCCGCCTTTCCCTATTTTGAAAGCTTTGAAAGTGGAGATGGTGGTTGGATGGTTGGGGGATCGAATCCTTCTTGGGATAGCGGATTCCCCAGCGGTTCGGTAATTAATGATGCAGCAGATGGCGCACAGGTTTTTACAACTAGCCTTGAATCAAGCTATAATTCCAACGAAGACAGCTACATTGAAAGCCCGTTTTTTGACGTTTCAGGCCTTACGAATCCGACCTTCCGCTTTTCGCTGATCTACGATATGAATTTCAATGCTGGTGATGGGCTCGAAACCTTTGACTATGCTAATGATATTGCCTACATAGAATATTCATCGACGGATGGTCTTTGGCATGTGCTGGGCCAGGCCAGCGACCCCAACTGGTACAACGTCATTAGTGACCCTCCGGCAGGAACAGTGTCAGGCACCGATGGCTGGTCCGACGGCTCTGGAGGCTGGCAGGAGTACAGCTATAACCTAAGTACGATTAATCTTACCGGCCCAGTGAGGTTTAGGGTTCGTTTTGTGACGAATGAGACAAGTGAAACCAGTTATGACGGGGTGGGTTTTGACAAAGTCTATCTCTACGATGACGTACCCTCTTCCTTAATTGTAACTTCCACCGCTGATGCAGGCCCTGGTTCATTACGTCAGGCGATTTTGGATGCCAGTACGGTTTCTGTTGATACTATCAGATTCAACCTGCCCGCCAGCTCAGTAATCACCGTGCTTTCAACCCTCGATATTGGCAGCAAGCACCTGGTGATCAACGGCTATGAGGTAGATAACTTAGTCATCAATGGTTCTGGCGACGTAGACCAGGGCCTTGGTGTGTTTGGCGTGAGGGTTTTCAGTGCTACAGCCCCGCTCACCCTCCGTCACCTCAATTTCACCAACGTGAACTATACCGACGCCCTCATTGACGGAAATGTGGGTGCGCTGCTAACCATCAAAGAAGACCTCATTATCGAGAGTTGCAGTTTTTTTGACAATATTATGCAAGGCCATCCGATGTTTCACCTGAAGGATGAGTTTTTTGGAGCAGGACCGCAAGTATTGGTCAACGAGTCAAGCTTTACCGGCAACAGCCTCACTGGTGCCAGCGGAACCATATTCAATATTTTGGGAGATTGCCAGGTTTTGGTTGACAATAGTGTTTTCGACGGGAACGTAACCGACTTTGATGGAGGGGCGATATATGCTGAAAAGGGATTCATTTCTACAGAAAATACGACCTTTGAAGCGAACGAAGCCTACCTTGGAGGAGCTGTTGCCGGGGCTAGCAGCACAGTTTACCTTGTGTTTAGCAACTCTACCTTTAACGATAATATTGCCAATAGCGGCGGGGCGATCAGCTACTCGGGAAATGCGTTGGTGACAATTAGTCGGAGTACAATATCCGGTAATTCAGCATTGAACTACGGAGGCGGCATTGAAGTTACCGCTGGATCGCTAAATATATACTCCGCCACGATCACCCTCAATCAGGCCGATAGTGATAGTGACCTAACAGGCTACGCAGGGGGCATTTACTTTAACTCTCTGGGAGCAGTCACATTAAACAATACCATTTTGGCTGGGAACCTGGACGACACCTATCCAGATGCCTTTGGTGATTTCACATCAGCCGACTACAATCTTGTCGGCGACAATTCCGGAATGACATTTAGCCCCCTCACCAATGACTTGGTTGGGGACAATATTACCCCTATAGCTGCCTTGCTGGAGCCACTTGCCGATAACGGCGGACCAACTTTAACACACCTCCCTGGCGTGGGAAGCCCTGCTATTGACGCTGGTTCGCCGGCAGAGAGCAGTGAATATGATCAAAGAGGAGCACCAAGGTATGATGGCAATCCTGACATCGGTTCAGTGGAAGCAGGCTCACGGGTGCCAACTGTTATTTATGTGAACGCTACAGCGTCAGGTCTTGAAGATGGCACCTCCTGGGCCGATGCCTTTGTCGACTTGCAGGATGCCCTGGCTTTTGCTATCAGCGGCGACCAGATATGGCTTGCTAATGGGGTGTATCTGCCTGACGGGGCCGATGCTGGTAATACGTCCCTTTCTTTTGTTATCACACAGAATGACCTGGAGATTCTTGGTGGTTTTGATGGGACTGAAACAAATCTTTCGCAGCGTTTTGCTGACCCGGCACAAACTGTTTTGACTGGTGATTTGACTGGCGACGACGATACGAGCTTTACCTTCATTGCCGACAACTCGAACAACGTCGTTATCATAAACAATGTGACGGGAGTTTTTCTTGATGGCTTTACAATCAGCGGGGGTAATGCTGCCACGTCGGGCGGGGGAATTTATTCTTCCAGTGCCGACTTCAGCCTGAATAACATGGTGATTGAGTACAACAAAGCAGGCAGTAGTGGAGGTGGTGCTTATGTTACAACCGGGGAAGTTACTTTTCTCAAAACCCATTTTCAAAACAACTACGCTACCACCGGTGGAGGGGCCTATCTGGACAGTTCAGACCCCTTTATTTACAGGTCTATTTTCCAGTACAATGGTGGTGTGGCTGGGGCTGGGCTTTACCTCGATGGTTCAAACCTGAACGACGAGACTCCTGGATATTACAACAAGTTCATCGGCAACACGCAGGACGCTGTGAGCGGAGGCGGGCTTTATCTGAGTGAAAGTTACTATAAGGCTTTTCAGAACTTGTTTGCAGGCAATTTCGCTTACGACAATGGCGGTGCGGTGCATGCCGATGATCTCTCCACATTCATTGCCGTAAACTCGACATTTGCTGACAACTCATCGAACGACGGTACCGGTGGATTAAGTTTTGTTTCAGGTGCAAATATTGAAATAAATAACTCTATTTTCTGGGGTAATAGTTCGGTGGCAGGGCTGTTGGGCAGCCAAATGAGCATCAGCGATGGTGGGCCATTCTTCGTCTCCAATTCTATTCTTGAATATTGGGATCCGCTGGCGTATAGTAGCGTTTCGGATGTCAATGTATATGATGCCGATCCTGACTTCATTGATGGAGCTGGAGGCAACTACGGACTCCTGTCAGGGTCGTTGGCCATTGACCTTGGAGACAACCAGTTATTGAACAGCTACTTGAACATAGATTTCCTCGATGAAGACGGGGATGGAAACTTTACCGAGAAGCTGCCCCATGACCTGGCCAATAATCCGAGATACAATGGGCTGAGTGTAGACCTTGGTGCTTTTGAATTTCAGGCAGGGTTAGGGCAGTTACAGGTGGCGGCGGCAAACGGGGAAATACCAACGGGTACTGTTTCCTATCCCGACACCGATGTGGTGGTCGCAGGATTGAGCATCAGCCTCACTGACGCTGCCGATCTGGATCGGCTAGCCTTTACCACCAACGTTGACCTGTCGGCAAGCCTGGGTAACTATAGGCTCTACCATTCTACTGATGCTTTGTTCGGCACCACCGGTGACAACACCCTGATTGGCAGTAGTCCTTTTTTCTCTATGACTGATTTGGAGTTTGCCTCTATGGCGTACGGTTTAGCAATAGGTACTCATTATATTTTCCTGGTAGCAGATGCAGAACCAGAGGCCAACCCTACCCAGCCGGGTATTCAATTCAGCACAGATAATTTTGGTATTGATGTAAGCTCGGTAACGGTTGAGGCATTTAGCTACGGCGGCCCAAGTATTACCTTTGATGCTGATCCGTTATTTACGGCGACCCTTCAAAATGCGACTGGCAGTGACGTGAATGTTTCGGCAGGAACTTCAGATATTACTTTGATGGAGTTTCTCGTGGCTGCTGATCCTTATGGAGAAGTAACCGGGTTGAAGGTCAACTTCTCATCGGATCCGGACACCTACCTGGAGAACTACCGATTAGTTATTTCACTGGACAACAGCCTTGCTACCTTGATTGACAATGACACATACAATTCCTCTTCACTTACAGCTAGTTCAGTAGAATTTTCACCGCTTTTCGGGGGGATCTACACCGCAGGCAGGTACTACTTCCTGGTGGTCGATGTGGCAACCGGGGCAGGAATTACGCCTTCTCCCATTACCTTTTCTGTGGATGACGCCAGCTTCACTGCAGCATTTGGAACGGTCACCGGCATTGATGTTTCGAGTGATCCGTTGTCGGTTGGAGATATTGTGGCCCCGGCCACTCCCACAGCCTTGAGCCTAAGCCTTGCTGCTGCCAATGAGGTAGATGGAAGCTTCGTAGGGAGTGGAGCTTCTGGCTATTTGGTGATCAGACGCCCGGCACTAGCTGTAGCTTACAGCCCAGTTGACGGCACAGAGTTAACGGCTGGCAGCAACCCATTAGTTGATAACCACGTGATAGCTGTGGGCCCAACTACTGTCTTTACAGACGCCGGTCTTGCCAACCAAACAGATTACACCTACGACGTGTATGCCTACAATGGCAGTGGGGCTGGCATTGTATACAGCACGACCGCATTGACCGGCAACATTACTACACTTTCGGCAACTCCGGTCACCCCCACAGCCTTGAACCTAAGCCTTGCAGCTGCCAATGAGGTAAATGGGAGCTTTACAGGTTCTGGAGCCTTGGGCTATTTAGTGATCAGGCGTCCTACGGCAGCGGTAGCTTACAGCCCGGTTACCGGCACAGAGCTCACGGAAGGCAGTAACCCTTCTGCCGACAATACGGTAATAATGGTTGGCGCTGGCACCACGTTTGCCGATAGTGGGCTGTCTTTCGAGACGGATTATACCTACGATGTATTTGGATACAATGGCGGCGGCAGCGGAATAGTGTATAGCGTTAACCCGTTGACCGGGAACATCCAAACTGGGGCAGAAGCGTTGCTTGCTACTGAACCGCTGAGCCAGCCCACAGCGCTTGTCCTAAGCCTGGAACCGGGCCGGCAGATGAGCGGTAACTTTACTGCGGCTGCTGACGGAGCGGAGGGGTATCTTGTGCTTCGGTACTATACGCCGACGTCTCGTACTGTACCTGAAGATGGGACGGAATATGCAGCAGGAGCCAGCTATGGTGATCAGTACGTGGTGTATGCGGGATCGGACACAAGTTTCACTGATGACTTGTCTGGCGTAGAGCTGGGGACCTTGGTGGATTACGATGTATACGCCTACAACGGCGCAGGAGCAACCATCAATTACCTGACAACAGAACCATTGACAGAGAGCAGAACGCTGGAGGAAAGTTTAAGCGTGGTTGCGTCAGCGGCGACTAGCATAACCACCTTCAGCTTCACAGCCAGATGGGACTCTGTGGCCAACGCCAGCGGTTATCTGCTGGAAGTGGCTACCGACGAGTTGTTTGCCAGTCAGCTGACTGGCTTCAATCCATTGGTTACGACAGACACCAGTGCAACAGTTAGCGGATTGTACCACGCCACCGACTACTTTTACAGAGTTCGAGGCTACACCGCTACCGATACTACTAACTACAGTGATACCATAAAGGCACACACCCTTTACTCAACAGAGCTAACGTCTGACTCGACAGCGCTGGTTAAAATCTACGACCAAATGGGAGGTGCTGGCTGGAGTAGTTCAGGGAACTGGAAGGTAAGCCAGGTGAGAGGCTGGGCAGGCGTAGCAGTAACAAATAGCCGGGTGAGCGCA
>NZ_JAVKCH010000055.1:0-43531 GCF_040222815.1 Imperialibacter sp.
CCAGTTGAGATCATAAAAATGGGAACACTTAATGCTGCTGAAATGATGAGTGCCCAGGACAGTTTAGGTTCAATTGAAGTAGGGAAAATTGCAAATATGGTATTGCTGAATAAGAACCCTATTGATGACATCAATAACACCCTACTAATTAATTCTGTAATTAAAAGGGGCCGAATTCAGAAGCGACTAGATCAATAAAAACGACCACCAGCAAACACTAAAATGAATATGCGAACTGAGCATTTTGAAAGGACATTGCAGATAGGAAACCTAACTGCTTCTAGTAACTGGGGCGCATACTCATTTTAGCTGAGCGTTATGTGCAGTGGTGGTATTGTTAAGATTCAACTTTTTATCATATGACAATTAGTGATTGATTATCACCAAATAGTTTTGCGCTAATGGAACCGCTAATCAATTATTTGTTGCAGTTTGATCAACTCAATCAACAACAGATTGACTTAATTACAAGCAAAACAACCTTCCTGGAACTGAAGAAGGATGAGTACTTCTCAGAAGCCGGGAAGACTCCTAAACGTATAGCATTTATACTGGAAGGTATTTTACGTGTATGCTATTACAACAGCAAGGGTGATGAGATCACAAAATATTTTATAGAGGAACATAATTTCGTGGTGGACATCAATAGCTACACTCAGAAAATTCCTTCATCAGAGTATGTCCAGGCTGTATCCACTTGCAGGCTTTTAATATTCACTACACAAGCTTGGGAAGAGCTTTCATCCACCATTATCCCCTGGGATGGTATCATTGCAAAAGTCACAGAGAGGGCTCTGATCGAAAAGGTCAATAAATTAAGCCCAATGCTCTCCGAAGATGCTACTTCCCGATACCTTGCTTTCCTTGAAAAATTCCCCTCACTTGCCAACAGGGTCCCTTTGTCTTATTTAGCCTCCTATCTAGGTATTACCCAGTCTTCATTGAGCCGAATAAGAAAAAATATTCGATAGACTGCTATTTGCCAAATGACAAATGATTTCATTTTTCGCTGCTTCAAGTTTGCAGTGTACAAAAAATATCAAAAATGAAATCAATAATTATTACGGGAGCTACAAGCGGTATCGGCTATGAATGTGCAATACAAATGGCCAAAATAGCACCTCATGAACAAATAATTCTGACCTGCAGAAACTTAGATTCTGGTCATCATACAATCCGCAGAATCAAACAAATGACAGGCCATAATCATCTAGTTTGCATGCCACTTGACTTAACTTCTTTACAGTCGATCAGAGATTTTAAAACGGCCTTTGCAAATCTTGAGTCGAAAGGAATTTCCGCATTAATCAACAATGCCGGTATCCAGAATATTGGAAAGACACAATACACAAAGGACGGATATGAAATTACCTTTGGAGTTAATCATGTTGCACCACTTTACCTAACCCTATTGCTTTTACCTTTTCTAGAAAAAAATGGAAGTATAGTCTTTACAGCCAGTGGTGTACACGATCCCAAACAAAAAACACCAATCTCCATACCAATTTTTCAAAATGCAAAATCATTAGCTTATCCTACGGAAAATGGTGATACTGACAAAATCAATGGAGAACGAAGATATTCAACCTCAAAACTGTGTAATATCCTGACAGTTTATAAACTTCATGAAATGCTATTAGAGACCAATATTCGCATCAATGCTTTTGATCCTGGGATGGTTCCAGGTACAGGCCTTGCGAGAACATATCCTTCATTTATGCAATTCTTATGGAAGAACATTTTTCCAATACTTGTCCTTCTCAAACCGAATGTAAATACCGCTAAAAACTCGGGTAAACGTTTAGCCAACCTTGCTTTTTCTGAAAAGTACAGAAGTGCTAGAGGGAAATACTTTGAGGGGGAAAAAGTAATTAGCTCTTCGGATGATTCTTACAACAAATCGTACCAGGAAGAACTTTGGAATTCTTCCTTAGAACTACTCAATATGAAACAAGAAGATATACCCATGCTATTGCAAAATGCAGGCACATAACAAACACTTCCATCCATAAGCTAACTGAGCTACCTGTCTGCCGACAGGCAGGTTTGCAAAGGCAAGTGCTATAAGATACTTTTATAGATATTTGAAAATCCAGCTTACGGATGATAGTTGGACGTATAAGCAAAATTCTAAAATTCACTCACCTTTTACAGCAACCCTTTTTTGCCAAGGAGCTCGAAAAACTTTTCCTGATAAGTTTTACCTATAGGGATTCGCATCTCTCCGATTTTGATGATCGATCTTTCGATGCTGTTGATCTTGTCAATGGCGATCAGGTAAGATCTATGAACACGAACAAAGTTGCTTTCTGGTAACACGCCTTCGAAGGAAGCAAAGTTTTGTAAGCACATGATTTGCTTACCCTCTGTGGTATGAATCCGCAAGTAGTCACTCATCCCCTCTACATATAGTATGGTGTCGATGAGCACTTTTTCGATTCGATATTCAGTCTTTACAAAAATGCTGTTGTTGGGAGCGTCTTTTGTTTGCCTGCGCCATGTCAATTCTTCATACACCTTGTCGACCGACTTCAAAAACCTCGTAAAATCAAACGGTTTTAGCAAATAGTCACTCACTTGTAGTTCATAGCCCTTGAGTGCGTATTGCTCGTAAGCGGTGGTTAAGATGACCAGAGGCTTTTGGGTAAGGCTCTCCAGCAACTCGATACCCGTCATGGCATCCATTTGAATGTCTAGAAACACCAAATCCACAGGATGTTCCTTCATGTACTTGAGCCCTTCGAGACTGCTTCTAAAACTTTCCTTGAGATCGAGGTAAGGCGATCTATGGATAAAACCTTTCAGTTTTTCAGCAGCCAACGGCTCATCTTCGATGATAATGCAGGAGAGGGTCATGTCATTTTGATGGATAGGTCTACTTCAAATAGGTTGTCTTGTGTTGATATCTGAAGATCAAAAGCATCGGCATACAGCAACTCCAACCTTCTGCGAGCATTGGCCAATCCTATGCCATGTCTCATTTCCTTGGTATCCTCTTTTTCAGGGCTAAAATAGTTTTGACAGGTCAATCGCACTAGCTGATCGGTCACATCCATATGGATCTTTATGGCTGGCATATTTGCTGGCTTTGACACAAACTTGAAGGCATTTTCAATAAATGGCAGAAATAGCAAGGGCGCTATGGTCAATTCATTTGCTGTGCTGTCAATCTTAAGCTCTATATATTCGGGATGTTCAAACCTCAAGCGCTGCAACTCAGTCAATTGACAGATATACTCCACTTCTTTTTCGATAGGTACTTCCTTGCCATCACTTTCATAAAGCATATACCGAAGTAATCCTGCCAATTTGATAAGCATAGCTGATGCCTCGTCTTGCGAGCGATAGATCAGCGTATCAATATTGTTGAGGGTATTAAAAAGAAAATGGGGGCTCAATTGGGCTTTCAACATGGCCAACTCATTGCGCAGCGACTGATTTTCCAGGGCAGTTTTGTTCTGCAGGTTTTGGTTCCAGCTGATAAATCCACGCAGCAAGCTGCCACATTGACTGATTAGAAATGACCCAACTACCCCTTCCAGCAGCTTCTGCGTGGCAAACGCTCTAAACTCAGGATAGAGCAGCCAGAACCCCCCGACAAAAACCAGGGACATCACTGCGCTGAACGATACAGCAACAATGAGATAGCTAAAGTACCTCCTGGTGTCAAGAAACAATGGCTGAAAGTAGCCATAGAAAGCATAGAAATTGATGATGCCCCACAACCCCAACAGAACAGCCGCCTCAGGGTTGGCAGACAAAAAGCCAATCTCCCCGGGATTAGCGCTGATGCTCATCCAGGACAAGGCAGCAAATGTGGTCCAAAACAAAAAATGGACAATAAAATAAAGCAGTTTTTGCATGTGTCCTTTGAGTAGGGGTCAGTTCCAGCAAATTAATTAACCGACTGTTGGCCTGAAACTTTTCGTTGCTGAAACTTTTCCCACTGGCGCCCAATGAGCTTGAGCATGACGGGATAAACAATAAGCAGTCGAAATGGCTTGATCAATTGCATATACACTTCCCCAAAAAGTCCTTTTGGCTTTACATATACCGTCATCTGTACCCCGTATTGGCCATTCTCTTTTAGGACCCGCCCGAAGTGAACAGCCGCCAGCACTGTTACATTCTCTATCTCCGATAGCATTTCTTCCTTCAAATCATAGACTGGCACAAAGTCAGCAAAACCAGTATATTCAACATCAAGTGTCGACAATCCTTCCTGGTTCGCATACCGCTTCCGAATGCTGCCAGCCGGCATTGTTTCTTTGGTCTTGGGCGTGTCCTCCCATCCCAATACTTTTCCAATGAAAAACCTAAGTCTAAACAGCCAACCGGCCAGTCCGCTCGAGGTGGTTGCTTCCAATGCCTGTACAAAAGAAGCATTTAACTCCCCTATGTATTGATCGGTATCCAACTCAACTGGCAGATCCCATACGTCTTCTATTCTTAGATCCGGTAAGAGTCGATGCACACGCCAGGCATGTTTGAGATGTTCTTCCTTATTGATTCGCATGACTTAGGTTTTTGGTTTGAAATAGTGGCAAAACAAAAAAGAAGGCAGCTACCGTTAAGAAGGTAGCAAATACAATACTCCCATTAGGAAAATAGAACTCCATCGCCAATCGTGACAAATAGAGCGTCGCAAACATCCCGATAAAAGCTCGGCCCGCATTATTAGACAAGAGTTTACCCGGCATTACCAACAGCACGAACGCCGTGTAGAAAAAGAAAACGATCAAGAATAAATTGAGCATTTGCATGATATTGCTATTATCCACACTTAGCTTCGATAACTCATCATGCCAATCAAATATGCTCCAAAAGCTGACGTGTAGGATTCCGACCAACAGGTTGATCACCCCACCAAGCCGAATGAACAGGACATGTTTTTTCATAACTTTTTTTGGCAAAGGATGCAGGATAATACCTATGCACAAAACGTAATCTGCGAACTGACGAATTGTATCTGCGAACGCTGTGATTTAGGAACTAAAGACTTCATTGGTAGTGTCATGCTCACTCCTTAATGTTGTCGATTGAAGCTCAAGGCAAAATGAGTGGGATACTTATCAGGAGGTTAGCATCAATTATCTAGATGAAGCACATTTTTCTGACGTTATCATTTTTCGCTATTTGTCTCGGTAGGTACGGACAAATGATGCTAACACGCCGCTTCACAATGAATGTGGCTTCATAGGTTTTCGATCATTTGCTGGCTTGGATTGTCCGCCACAAAGGTTAATTTTATCTGCCGAGCTATCGGTAGAGTGGATAAGTGCTAGAGAGGACTGAACTGCATTATAGCTCCATGCCTTGGCCAAGTTAGTCGTTACCCACCAAAGACTCAGAATGGTCAACCTAGCCAAACACATTATGGAGAACCTCATTAAATTTTTTAACAGCACCATCCCGCTTTCTGAAAAGATAATAAGTCTGATGGCAGGCATGTTTGTTTGTGATGAGCTGAAGAAGGGGGCGTATTTTGTGAAGACCGGAGAATATGCAAGGGAAATTGCCTTTCTGGAAACTGGCATTGTAAGGGCTTTTTACGTCAACAATGAGGGGAAGGAATATAACAAGACCTTCTTTTCAGCGCCTTCAATCATTGGCTCCTATGCGTCGCTGATCAGCAAGCAAAAGAACAATGTTGCTCAGCAGGCCCTTACAGATTGCAAAATTTGGAAAGCTTCGTTTCACGAAATAGAAAAGGTATCCGAGGGAAATTTTGAGATAGAAAGATTGAGGCGAATAATAGCCGAAAATTACTTTTTGAGTAATGAGAAAAAAGAACTCGAAATGGCTATGCTGGACGCTGACAAGCGATACCTGATCATGCAGGAGGAATATCCGGGAATTGAATTAAAAATACCACAATACCATATCGCCTCTTACCTTGGCATTAGCCCTACCCAATTGAGCAGAATTAGAAAAAACCGATCCCTCTGACCAGCATTTCTTTACATATGTAAATGCCCAGCCGTTTTTCATGCTCTTACTTTACAATTCAATTTTAACCAAAATCGATATTGTAATGGAAAGCAATGAACTCAGTTTTTTCAAAGGCTTATTTGTTGTTTCAGCACTTTGGAACCTCATAGGTGCCATTTTTGGCTATTTCAACACCGCTTTCACTTTTCATGGTTTTTTCAACAGGGAGTTAACAGATCCGCTATACTATGCCATCTATCAGGGGGCTTGGGGAACGACACTGGTCTATTTTATTGGCTACTCCATTGTGGCGTACAATCCGCTGAAACATACAGGAATTGTCATAGTTGGAGGAATTGGTAAAGTTGGCTTTGCCATTTCGTTGTTGAAGTTTTACCTGTCGGGGCTTGCCGGGCCTGTTGTGTTCATCGTCATCATCGGTGATTTCATTTTTTCGATTCTTTTCACGTATTACTTCTTCAGGCTGTATCAAACCAAAGAAAGTATCCTCTAATCAGCAGAAATCGTGAAAGTTAGCATATTGCTGATAAGCGCATTCGGGTTCTTGTCAATAGTATCTCATGCCCAACAGTCATGGGAAATTGACAGGGACAAAGACGGTATTATCGTTTACACGAAAGAAGAAGAAGGGTCAGCTTTCAAGTCTTTTAAGGCCGTTATGGCCGTCGTTGCGTCAACGGACGAAATAGTGGAAATACTGAAAAATGCGGATGATTACACCAAATGGTATGGTTACACAAAAACATCGGCACTCCTAAAGCAAGCGGGTGATGCACAATACAATTATGTGGAGACCATATTTCCATGGCCATACAGTAATAGAGACATGGTTTACCGCATGTCTGTTAATGTGTCTGCCAACGGAATAGTGAAAATTTTGCTGAAAGGAATCCCTGATTACGTGCCGGAAAAGCAAGGAATAGTGCGAATGAAAAAAGCAGAGGGGTATATTTTGTTGCAGCCGATAGACGGCAAAACAGAAGTGACCTATGTATTTCACTCCGAACCAGGAGATAATATTCCGCCATGGCTGGCCAACAATTCAATAGCTGAACTGCCTTTCCGAACATTGTCTGGGTTGAGAAAGATGCTTAACGAGTAAAATAAAATACATCCGGCCAATACCAAGGTCTCAATTTGATTTAAGAAACAACTGCAAAACAGAATCTGTTTGGTTATTAATTGGTAAATTGTTTTCGATAAAATTTGAAGAATATGGCCCTCATCATCAGTGACGAAACGCTTTCAAAGGCTAAAACATCTGCCGGTGAATTACTCATCGATGTGGCATGCTACCTGTATGATAAAAAAAGGATGAGTATGGGACAGGCTCGCCATTTGGCAAGTCTTGATCAAATGAGCTTTCAAAAGGAGCTAGCGAAGCGAGATATTAATATTCATTATTCTGAAGAGGACTTAAATAGTGATCTCAAGAATCTTGGAATTGATCTATGACCGTCGTTTGCGACACGTCATCAATTTCTAATCTTCTGCAAATAGGTCTTGTAAGTATTTTGCACACACTCTATGGGCAAGTGTTAATCGCTCCTGCTGTGCAAAGAGAGTTGAGGGCATTCTCCGATCATGGTGAACAGATAGACCAATTTAGTTGGATAAATGTAAGGGCACCAGAAAACCGTGAGATGTTAGCTCAATTACTCGAAATGCTCGATTTGGGAGAGTCTGAGTCCATCATTGTGGCAATCGAAAGTGATGCAAACTACCTGATAATTGATGAATATAAAGGAAGAAAAATAGCTGAATTGTACGGGGTCAAAATATCTGGAATACTTGGGGTGTTGATTCAGGCTAAAAAGCTAGGTTTGATTTCATCAGTCCAAGAAAATATCAAGAAGCTCGTCGAGATTGGATTCAGGCTTGACAAATCACTTGTGGAAAGGGTGCTTAAGAGCCTCGGTGAAGTGAAGGGCGATTAAACCTTAGGTTCAAAAGAGTATTAAAAAAGGCTCCGATCTCCCGGAGCCTTTCAATTTACCTTTCTCCAAAAAATTTAAGGGGTTATTATGCGTAGTTTGGCAGAGCAACCCCTCTAATCGATTAACTCGATTTTCCCTCAGATTCTCCTGACGCAAGGAAGAGACTCTGAGGATGAAGAATCCAATCACCATTTTTGGGTAGGGGTTATTACTCAGAGACCCTTGTAGGAGATTCTTGGCTCTTGCCAATTGATGGCTGCAGACTTACCAGGGTAAAATTTACTTACTAGTTGTAAACGAGGGTAAAACTTTCGTATTTTTACCCTCTTTGAGTTGTCAAGGGTAATATTTACCTCCTTAAATGCCAGGCTTTAATCGAGAACTACCATACAATGCGTTGCCTTTGCTGCCTCCAAAAGAAGGAGTGGAGACCAAGCCGGTATTGATTAAAGCCATCGCCGCCAGCAGAGCACTGGCTCAATTGAACGGTGCACTTTTAAACCTGCCGAACCCAACACTATTTCTGGATACTATCAACTTGCAGGAAGCCAAAGCGAGTTCAGCCATTGAGAATATTATTACTACTAACGACGACTTGTATAAGGCCATTGTAGCAGAGAAGATGTTTGAGAAATCGGCCACTAAGGAGGTTTTGAGCTATAAAGAGGCAATTTGGCTGGGTCTAAGTAGATTAGAAGCGAAACCTTTCATTACAACTAATCTTTGTATTGAAATTGTTCAGTGTATAAAGAAAAACACAGGTGGCATCCGAACAACTCCTGGAACCACTTTAGCTAACCAAAAAGGCGAAGTAATATACACCCCTCCCTCTGGTGATGAAATCATCAGGGACAAGTTGGCGAATCTGGAAAAGTTCATTAATGATTACGACGGACTGGATCCGTTGATCAAAATGGCTATTATTCATTACCAGTTTGAGGCGATTCACCCTTTTGCAGATGGAAATGGAAGGACAGGCAGGATCTTATTGCTGCTTTACCTGAAGTTGAGCAAGCTGCTGGACATACCAGCTATTTACTTAAGCGAGTACATCATTGAAAACAAGGCGGAGTATTACCGCAATATAAGAGGAGTAACTGAGGCGGGTGATTGGGAAAGTTTTATTCTTTACATGCTTGAAATGGTAGAAACGACTGCAAAGAATGGGTTAATCCGCCTTGAAAAGGTGGTTTCGTTGATGACGACAATGGCTGAGGAGATAAAGCAGGAGTTGCCCAAAACATATTCTAAAGATTTGATAGAGGTGCTTTTCAGGCTTCCGTATACCAAAAGACAGTTTTTGATCGACGCCGGACTAGGAACTCCCAAAACCGTAGGAAATTATCTTCTTTCCTTGGAAGCCAGAGGCTTTTTAAGTGCTACTAAAGTCGGAAAAGAGAAACTATATCTTAACAGGCGGCTCATGGAAATACTGGAAGGCTAGGGAAATGAAAAGGCTCCGATCTCCCGGAGCCTTTCAATTTATCTTTCTCCAAAAAATTTAAGGGGTTACTATGTGTTGTCTGGCAGAGTAACCCCCTTTAATCGCTTAGTTCTTATACGCCTTGTCCAAAAACACATACCGGGCGTCGTCTTTCGCATCTACTGCTTTGGATTCCACATCGATAATCATAACCGGAGGCGTTGTGTCCTTCGCTTCAGCGGCTGGCCAGTTAGGTACGCCATCACCGTTGGGATTGCCGGTTTTAATGAAGTTGGCAAAGAAATTTTCCATGGTTTCTGACACTTTGAAGTCGTCCGGCGTCCAGGCATAGTCGTCGACCAGGTAAAGGTTGCCCATGCAATATTCAATTTCTGAGGCATGAGAAGCACCAACTGGTTCCGGCATTTTGGGTGCATTTTCATCTTTCTTCACAGTGCCGCCCGCCAAACCTGAAGCAAGTGTTTGGTCTCTCAGTGGAGGCCTCACTCTGCTGAACAGGTAGCGATACACTGGCTGGTTGCTATTTTTTCTGTGCAGGTCAAACCACTTCCAGGTGCTGTAGGAAATGAATCTGTCGGAAGCAAGTGCGGTGGCTGAAAGCTCGATCTCTTTTTCTGAGCCATAAGGATAGAGCTTCAGCACTTCTTTGTGGTCGTCCGGATATACTTCCTTCACTTTGGCCACATAGCTTTCTTCGTTGTAGGGCTTGCCCTGCATAAAGGCCATGCCAGGGATTTCCGCAGAGTTCCAGCCCAGCAGTAGCGGCACCATGGCCTGCTCTTTGGCATTGAAAATCTGCGGGATAGTCTTAGGGTAAAAGTACCCATCGATCACTGTAGGGAAGCCGAAGCGTCTGGACGCCTGGTAAATCTCATAAACTTCCTTGGTGCTAAGGGCTCTCAGTTCTTTCAGCGTTGGGTAGCCAGCTTTTTGCGCAAACTCCAGTCCTGTCTTTTCAGCCTCCGTCAATGGCACAGGAGCCAATGTTGGATTAATGGCTGCGCCACTTTCTCCAATAGCACCAGCAATCAAATCCTTGGAAAGGGGAGAGGCCATTTGTGCGCTTACCGAAATAGAACCTGCCGACTCGCCTGCAATAGTTACCTTCTTAGGGTCGCCACCAAAAGCAGCGATGTTTTTCTGCACCCACTTCAGGGCAGCGTTTTGGTCCAGCAAACCGTAGTTGCCTGAGCCTTTGTAGGGTGACTCAGCACTCAACTCTGGGTGAGCGAAAAAGCCGAAGATGGCCAGGCGGTAGTTAACTGTTACAACGACAATGCCCTTTTTGGCCATGCTGGCACCGTCGTAGCGTGGCTCGGAGCCATCGCCCGCTACAAAGCCGCCACCGTAGAAGTACACAAGCACAGGAAGTCCGGTTTCTTTGGCTTTAGCGGGTGACCACACGTTCAGGTAGAGGCAGTCCTCGCTGATGCCGTCGGAGCGGAAGTTCATATCGCCGAACACCGCTGCTTGCACGGCACGTGGGCCAAATTTCTTGGTTTGTTTTACACCACTCCAGTTCTCCACTGGCTGTGGAGCTTTCCATCTCAGTTCACCGACAGGTGGTTTGGCAAATGGAATGCCGAAGTACATTGATAAGCTGGTAGTCACATCGTAGTTGCCTTCGATGGTGCCATTTTCAGTTTTAGCTTGAACGGGGAAACTATTGTTTTTCTGTGCCATGGCTGTAGCGCTGATCAAACATAGCCACCCCACGAGTAAGGTGAGTTTTTTCATATGTAAGTGGGTGTTTTATTATTGTCTCAATTTGTAACAATAATAACCAGTATTTTGGAGAACTCCTATTTATTTTGAATTATTGGGAGTAGAGAAGAAGCCAAAAGCAATGTCGTGCCACCAACTCGGCTGTTGCCTTCGTTGTGGGCACGACATGGGCAACACTCATCATTCAAATGGACAGAACAGATTATCTTCCTCATATTGCTTACGACTCAGTCATTTTTGGCTTCTCTGGTGATAAGCTGAAAATCCTGATCATGGAGTATCACAACACGAAACTGTTCGCCTTGCCAGGGGGCTTTGTGGGAATAAAGGAGGATTTGAATGACGCCGTGCGCCGGGGTTTGAAAGAACGAACCGGTCTCGACGATATATACCTGGAGCAGTTTTATACTTTCGGCGACATGGCCCGTTTCAAGCCAGAGGTGATGAAAACCATTCTTCAGGCGATAGATGACAACGTGTCGGACGATCACTGGCTGCTGGAGCGCTTTATCTCCGTGGCGTATTATGCCCTTATCGATTATGAGAAAGTGGTGCCCCGGCCTGATGCTATTTCTGATTCATGTACATGGTATGACGTAGACGGCCTGCCAAAACTGATGCTTGACCACCAAAAAATCGTCAACAAAGCGCTTCAAACGCTCAGGCAAAACCTTGACCACAAGTTGACCAACCTGCTGCCGGAAAAGTTCACCATGAAAGAGTTGCAGTCGGTGTATGAGGCGATTCTGGGGGAAAAGCTACGCCGCACTACCTTCCAGCGCAAGTTGCTGGCGTCTGACCTGCTGGTGCGGCATGAGAAGCTGTACAATGGAGGAGCGCACAAGGCGCCGTTTTTATATTCGTTTGCAAGGAGTGAGGATTTGAGGAGCTGAGGAATCGAGTATTTGAGAACAATGCATCAAATACTCGATTCCTCAAATCCTCAGCCACTTACAGCGTTTCCCCAACAAATTCCACGAACCTTTCCACTTCCGCTTTTGAGTTGTAGATATGTGTCGATACCCTGATGGCATCGAGATGACTTTCAGGCACCACCCTCAATCGGAAACTGGCTTTGGCACCCAATGTGTTGAATTCCTTGTAGCCAATATTTTTCGGTTTAAAGGTGATCATGCAAATGCGTGAGGCCTCTTCAACAGGAGTGAGGATATTAAGTTTTTGTTTGAATTGACTGAGTCCATCGAACAGGAGCGAGGAAAGCTCTTTTACCCTGTTCTCAATTTTTTCTTTACCCACAGAGGAATGAAACTCTGCCGAAGCTGCAGCCCCCATGTACATAGGTTTGCTTTGTGAACCGTAGTCAAAACGATGGGCGGTAGGTACATTAGGACCCATTTGTGGTGGGTTGCTGTACAGATCCCAGCCTGTGTCGGAATAAGCACCTACCTGATATGCCTGCAAAGTGTCGAGTAGCTCCTCTCTCACATAAAGGAACCCCGTGCCATTCGGCCCCAGCATCCATTTGTGGCAGGAGGTGGCGTAGAAATCGCAGCCGAGCTCCCTCAAGTTCAGGTTGAAAGTACCAGACCCATGGGCGCCGTCGATGGCAGTGAAAATACTTTTGCTGCGGGCCCATGCGGTAATTTCTTTGATGGGTAGCACCAGGCCTGTGGTGCAGGTGATATGGGGTATTGCTATCACTTTTGTTTTTGGCGTCACCAGCGCTTTGATCCTGGCCAGGTTTTCGTCTGCTGTCATGGCTGGTTCGAAGGGTTTGAGCACGATGCCGTGTAGTTTGGCCCGATTGAGCCAGGGCAGGGCATTGCCCACATGTTCATGTAAAGTCACAATCACCTCATCGCCAGCTTTCAGGGGTAGCCCCCAGGTCACGATGTTGATACCTTCAGTGGTGTTGTGTGTCAGGCTGAGCTCCTCAGTTTTTACTCCCACAAAAGTTGCCAGTACTTCCCTGGCTTTATCAGTATGACCATACTCGCCCGAGCTATTTGTCTCGTCCAAGTACTTTTTGATGGTGTCAAGCACAGGTGTGGGCGACGGACCGAAAGTGCCATTGTTGAAGTAGACCCGCTTATCTTGAAGCGGAAAAGCTTTTCTTAATTCAGTCCAGTAGGCCTCGCCCTCGGCTGTTGGGAATTGGAAAGAAGCTGGTGCAGTTGATAGAAATGGTATGGCGGAGATACCGATGGCACTTTTGGAGGCTCGTCGTAGAAAGCTGCGTCTATTGCTCATAACCACTAATTTCTACTCCTTATTTAAAACAGACAAGGTTTTATTTTTAAAAGGATTGGTGAAAAGGCGATACAATCGCCTGTTTCATCCCTTCCCGTTGCAAACGGGAAGGATAGAAGATAGGCTGGCTACCCTGTTATTTATTCTCAAACGATTTATCAGGATACGCTGGCACTGGCGGTACTGGCCTTGGGTCTTCTTTGATCTTCTTTTGCAAAAACGCTATCGCTGCTTTCAGTTGCGCATCCTCACCCTGGAAGGTGGCATGGGGCAGGTTGTCTACCACAATGTCTGGTTCGAAGCCATGGCCTTCCACCAACCACTTGCCTTCGGGCCCATACACACCCATCATGGGCGCACGGGCAATTCCACCGTCACTCAAAGTGTTTGCGCCGCTTAGCCAGATTTCTCCGCCCCAGGTACGGGTACCAATGGCCGTGCCCAGCTCCAGTCTTTTGAAACCGTCGGCGAATGACTCCCCATCGGATGCCGTGTTTTGGTCCACCAGAATGACAATATGCCCTCTGAAAGCATATTGCATATTCCAGTACGGCTTGCCAGAGCGGCTTTTCCAATACATCCATGCTTTTCTTAGCAGCTTCTCCAGCACAAAGCTTTCGATATTTCCACCCCGGTTGTGCCGAACATCAATGATCAGGCCTTGTCGGTCAAACACCGGATAGAATTCCCGGTACCACTGCTCAAGGTCGCTGCTGCCCATGGCTTGCAGGTGTACATAGCCTACGCTATTGGCTGTAGCTTTGTCTACTTCCAATCGCCTGGAATACTCCCAGTCCCGGTAGCGAAGGCTGTATGGATTGCTCATAGGTACCACGATCACATCCTTTTCGACCGTGCCACGCTTCACACTCATTCGCACCTGCTTACCGGCCTGGTTGCGGATAAGCTCTCCAATATCCACGGCACTCAAAGCAGCCTTCCCATTTACGCTGGTGATCACATCGCCCACCTTTATGTCGAGGTAAGGGTCGTCCAGTGGTGATTTTTCGTCCGGGTAATCCGGATCCGCTTTGTAAATGTAGTCGATGCTGTAACCGCCTTTACTCTCATCCCTTGTGCAGATAGCTCCCAGGCTTGCTACAACGACATCCAGGGCATCTTCTCTAGTGTCGCCGCCCCTTACGCTTGTGTGCAGGGCAGAAAGTTCACCAACAAAGCGGCCAATCAGGTCGGAAAGCTCTTCTCTGGTAGTAACCCTATCCACGAGGGGCAGGTATTTGGCATGCATGGTATCCCAGTTGACGCCGTGCATGTTTTTATCGTAGAAATAATCCCTTTCCATGCGCCAGGCATCTGTGAAAATCTGTTCCCAGTCTTCTTTGGGGGTAATGGCAAACTTCCAGCCACTTAGGTCGATCTTCTTATCATTGAGGTCAGCTACCTTGCTTGTGCCTGTTTCAACCATGTAGTAATTCCGTTGCTTTACCACCAGCATTTTCTCGCCGTTTCCTGTCAGGTTGAAGCCGTTGATGTCTTCGATCATCGTGACCAGCTTGGGGTCGTCGTTGGTGATCTTTACCACGCCAACGTGGGTTTTGGCACCAACACCTGTTTCTCTGCTCAGCAGGTAAAGGCCTTTTTTTGTTACTTCAAGTCCTCTGTAATTGCCAGGGCTCACGGGCACTTCTTCAATTCTTTCGGCGATGCCGTCTTTGTCTATTTTTACGGCAACTGCAGGTTTGGCTTCCTCCTTCTTATCACCCTCCTTACTGTCTGGCTTTTCTGTTTTAACCGCTAATTCATCATCTGGCCGGAAGGGCGACCTGGTGCCTTTTTGAAGGGCAATGTGGTAAATCTTTTCGCTGGCATCGAAGTAGGGTTCGGGTTGCCTTGCACCCCATGGCGAGCCTACCAATGTGGTAAAGCTGCGATCTGATAAAAAGTAAATGAACTTGCCGTCGGGACTCCAGGCCGGCCAAAGGCTGTTGGCTCTGTCAGTAGTAATTGGAAAGCTATCGCCCGTGTCGACATTGGATACAAATAGCTGAGCCATGGTGTTATTGGCAGACTGTACAAAGGCTATCCACTTGCTGTCGGGCGACCACGAAAATTGACCTACCCCTTCTTCATTGGTAGATATTCTTTTGCTCACACCTGTGGCAATGTTGAGAATGAACAGATGTGCTTCCAGGTCGTCGTAAGCCAGCCACTTGCCGTCGGGAGAGGGTGCTCCTCTGTATCTCAGCACGGTGCCGTCTTTTGAGAGGGCTTTGTGCACACCAATGCCGTTTGCTGGCATGCTGATGAATTCAAACTCTCCGCTTTCGTCTGACAATGTGTAGATGTTTTTGCCATCGGCCGAGAAAACGGCATCCCGAAAGCGGACATCTTTCTTGTCGGTGAACTCCACTGTTCTGCCCGACTTCACAGGCACCACAAACACCCGCCCTCTGGCTGTGATCACTATTCGGTCTCCTTCTTTATCGGGTGAAGCTGAGCTGATGTACTTTGCAGGATTGTCTACCCATCTTTCCCTAAGCTGATCGAGGTCAGTAGGGATTCGGATGTCAATTTTGTTTTGGGCGTTGTCAGGAATGCTGTAATGCCAGATATCGGCACCCCACTGGTAAACAATGTGGCCGTTGGAAAGACCAGCGTCCCGAACGTCAAAGTCTTTGTGGGTGGTGTGCTGAGTTAGGTCTGCACCATTCTCATCAATCGACCAGACGTTCATGGTGCCGTCACGGTCGGTGATGAAATAGACACGCCCATCGTACCACATGGGGTGGTGGCTTTCACCTGCATAGCCGAGCGTAAGCTGAACTGCCTCCGGGCTTCCTTCGGTATACTTCCAAATCTGTCGGGCGGTGCCTCCTTTGTACCTCTTGGTCACATTGCCATGGTACGACGGCCTTACGAAGTATACCGTTTTGCCGGTGGCGTCGAAGGACGCTTCACTTGCCTGAGCCAGAGGAATTCTTGTTTTCTTTTTTGTTGCGGGGTCAATGGTCACCAGCTGACGATCGGGGAGGGTAGCATACGCCCTGGTGTCGTACACCACTTTTCCGTCGGGCGTCCAGCAGTTCATCGTGGAGGGGTCGCTCTCAAATGTCCAGCGGGTGGGTAAACCACCGGAGATCGGCATGGTGTAAATCTCCTGCGGCCCTTCGTAGCTCGCAGAGAAGGCAATGGTGGTGCCATCTGGAGAAATGGCGGCGTCCGTTTCTTCCTCCGCATGGGTGGTGAGTCGCTGAGCCAATCCGCCGGTAAGCGGCACGATCCAGATGTCTCCCTCAGCGGTGAAAACGACTGTGTTCCCGTGAATGTTAGGGAAGCGGTAATAGCCTTCAATGCCCTGGGCGAAAACAGCAGTTTGTATGAGAAGTAGGGAAAGTGCTAAAAAGGAGAGTAGCTGCTTATTCAATTGGAGATTCATAGGAATGGTCTTTTTGGGTTGAATGCAATATCTGAGTCTAATCAGGAAAATACTTGGTGTCCAAGATCCAACTGCCTCATGGAGGCTGTCTACGGGATTATACAATGCAACAATTTAGTGCTTTCTGGAGGAAAGTATTCTCCATTTATGTATTTGCATTCTTCCTGCCAGTGGTTGATGGGACTACTTCAATACCTCCTTCAAAAACGCCACTATTTTGGCTGTAAACTCCGGCTGGTTGTACTCCTCCGTCCCATGACCAGCGCCATACACTACTTCAAACTGCACCTTCACGTGACTTGCCTCGCAAGCACCTACCAGTTCAAGCGACTGGTTGATTGGCACCTGAATATCCTGATCTCCATGCGCAATGAATATCGGCGGATCGGTAGCGTCAACCTGATAAACCGGGCTGGCCAGCTTTGCCAGGTCAGGCACTTGTTCTACGGGTTTGCCCAGCAGGAGAGCCAGTGCTGGTGCCCGCACACTAATGCCGTGCGGGGTTGACTGGCTCAGGATGGTTGTAAAGTTGGTGGGGCCGTACAGGTCAATGGTTGCCTGTACATCAGAGCTTGTGGTCAGGAAGTAGCCAAGGGTGCCTTCGAGTTCCTTGTTTCCGTTGGTAGTGCCGATCAATGCGGCCAGGTGGCCACCAGCGGATGAACCCGCTACTATCATCTTGTCCGATCTGTAACCATATTTTTTGGCGTTAGCCCTCAGGTAGCGGATGGCAGCTTTGACGTCGTGCGCCATGGCCGGAAAGGGTGCCTCCACGCTCAGTCGGTAGTCGACGCTTGCCAGGGCATAGCCATTTTCGAGCAGTTCTTTAGGTGGGTTTTCTTTGGAACCCGAATGCCAGGCGCCTCCATGTACCCACACCACAAGGTAAGGCTTAGGTGAGTTTTCAGGCAGGTAGATATCGACCAGTAGGTTTCTGTCCCCTACTGTTGCGTAAACAAGGTCTTTGTACTGCTGTCCGACAACCAGCTGCGTGGATAGAAGTAGCAGCAGCACTGCTATCAGGGTTTTTTGTGTGGTATACTTTGTCATCATTGGACTAGTAGTTTAGCTATTCCTTGATGAAACTTACTGGAAAACAGCCTGAATAGCTTCTTCCGCTATTCTTTCATCTTCCGATTCGGTGAGTCCGCTGATGCCGATGCCACCAATTACTTTTTCATTTTGGACAATTGGGAGGCCACCACCAAAGCCGGTAATGCCAGTGTCGGTCCAGTAGCCCTGCTCACGATCAACGGTGCGCATAAATTCCCCCATGGACCTGGTTGATTTCCAGTCCCTGGCGCTGGTGTAAGCCTTACTTTGGGCGATTTGAGCTGTGGCTGGATTGGCTCCGTCCATGCGAAGAAAGGAGATAAGCTCACCTTCCGTGCCCGATACAGCCACAGCGATGTTTTTATCGATTTCTTTAGCCAGCTCTACGGCTTTTGCTACAAGCTTGAGGGCTTCTTCCGCACTTACTTTCTGAATCGTATGCATTTACACTTAGTGAGTTTAAGTTATTTGTGTCTTTTATGGGGTAAGCCCTGAAAATAGGCATAATATTAAACATTTGCCCGAGCCTTTGAGTCAAAGGTGTGTGGGACGTGCCACCGTCCTGCCATTGAGCCGACCGGATTTTCATTATCAGCCTGAAGTGGTTATTATTGTCTGAAACGATGTTTTTCACAAGTCATCAATAATCATGACACAGCAAAAAGTTAGATGGGGCATTATCAGCACCGCCAAAATTGGCATGACCAAGGTGATCCCCGGCATCCAAAAAAGTGAGTATTGCAACGTAGTAGCGATCAGCTCGAGAAACCAGTCTTCAGCTAACGAGGCAGCTAAAAAATTGGGTATACCCAGGGCACACGGCTCCTACGAAGCTTTGCTGGCCGACCCTGAGGTAGATGCCATTTATAATCCATTGCCCAACCATTTGCATGTGGAATGGACGATTAAAGCCATAGAAGCAGGCAAGCATGTGCTTTGCGAAAAGCCGGTGGGTATGAATGCCAAAGAAGCTGAGCAATTATTGACTGTAAGCAAAAAGCACCCCCAGCTCAAGGTAATGGAGGCCTTTATGTATCGATTCCATCCTCAGTGGATCAAAGCGAAAGAGCTGGTGAAGTCGGGAGTCATTGGGCAAGCCAAAGTGGTGCAGTCTTTCTTTTCTTATTACAATGTTGACCCCAACAATGTCCGTAACCAGGCCGATATTGGTGGCGGAGGACTGATGGACATCGGATGCTACTGCATTTCGTTTCCCAGGTTCCTTTTTAGTGAAGAACCAACAAGAGCTGTGGGCCTGTTGGATTTTGATCCGGTGATGAAAACGGACAGAATAGCTTCCGGGCTGCTCGATTTTTCAGATGGAAAATCAGCCACCTTCACGTGCTCTACGCAACTCATGCCATATCAGCGCTGCATAGTGTTTGGCACTGACGGCTATGTTGAAATAGAAATACCAGCCAATGCACCGCCCGACACTCCCTGCCGGATCTGGCTGGTCACGAAGGAAAAAAAGAAAGAAATCATGCTTCCCGTTGCTGACCAGTATACTTGCCAAGCAGATGTTTTTGCAGAGGCCATTCTCGACAACAAACCAGCGCCAACTCCGCTTGAAGATGCCGTCAGTAATATGAAGGTGATTGATGCTATTTTCGAAAGTGGTAAAAGTAAAGGTTGGGTGATCATTTAATCACCCACTTTTTTAGCTTAAGCCTTCACCAGCATCTTTCCGGTATTCTCTCCTTTAAAAAGGCCGAGCAGTGCAGTTGGAAGCTGATCGAATCCATCAATAATCGTTTCAGTCGTTTTCAGCTTGCCCTCTTTTACCCACTGCGCCAGGTGTTTGAAGCCTTCAGAGTATTTGTCTTGAAAATTGAAGACGATGAAACCCTGCATAAGCACACTTCTCGTAAGTAGCATAGGCTGGATACGTGGTCCCATGGCCATTTCCGTATTGTTGTACAACGAGATTTGTCCACACAGCGGAATGCGAGCGTGAAAGTTGATATTGCTGATGACTGCATCTGAGATAGGGCCTCCCACGTTGTCAAAATAGATATCAACCCCATTGGGACATGCCTCTTTTATCGCTAAACGGATGTTGGGCGTGGTTTTGTAGTTGATCGCTTCGTCAAAGCCAAACTCGTTTTTGATCAAGGCGACTTTTTCGTCGGTTCCGGCAATGCCTACCACACGGCAACCATGAATTTTGGCTATTTGCCCGACGAGCACGCCAACGGCACCTGCTGCGCCTGACACCACAACCGTTTCCCCCTCCTTCGGCTTGCCAATATGCATGAGGCCGAAATAAGCAGTGAGCCCTGGCATACCCAAAATGCCCAGATAGTAGCTGGCCGGGGCAATCTTCGTGTCAACTTTCCTTAATTCCTTCTCATTCGCAACGATCTGCTGTGCCCATGAAAGCATGCCGAGCACCACATCTCCTTCTTTGAAAAGGTCAGACTTACTTGAAAGCACCTTGGCTACTACGCCGCCGTAAAAGGGCTTGCCTACCTCAAAGGGTGGGGCATATGACTTGGCATCACTCATACGGCCACGCATGTAGGGGTCGACTGAGTAATACAATCCCTGCAGAAGTACCTGACCTGCCTGCAGTGCGGGCACCTCAGTAGTTTCAAACCTGAAAGTATCTTTGGTAGGGGTGCCAACGGGTCTGGCGGCCAGAACGATTTGTTGCGTAGTCATGCTCGAGTGTTTGAAAGTAAAGGTATAAGAAAAGCGGTGATTCGATGAACGCTCACCCACCAACTGAAACTTCAGTTCTTGAACAGCCTAGCGGGATTATGCTTTTTGGTGATCGTATTCACCAAAAAGCATAACTATTGGTGAATACGATCACCAAAAGTCATGTTTTGTACCCGAAGCCCACCCAACTATTGACCCCCACTGAAAACGGCAGGATATAGTAGTCGTTTAAATTTTTTCGATCTTCTCCCTTGTAAGTTCACCGGGATCGTTTCCAGTGTTAACAGTTGCAGCAGGCTCAAACAGCATCACAGCCACTTCTTCTTTGGCTACCGGCCGGTGCTCCACACCTCTGGGTACAATGAGGAATTCATTTTCGTGGATCACGATAGTTTTATCCCTAAACTCCATTTTCAGCTCCCCTTTGATCACGTAAAACAACTCGTCTTCGTCGTCGTGCTTGTGCCACACAAACTCACCGAGGAGTTTAGCCAGTTTCACATGCTGGCCATTGAGTTCACCCACAATGCGTGGATGCCAGTGGTCGGAGAATAATGCGAGTTTCTGGTCGATGTTGACTATATCAGTTTTCATCAATAAAGTTGGAGGTTGGTTTTTGACAAATCTACCACTCTAGCTTCAAGAGAGAAATACCTTGCCTTGGCAGCTTCATGCTGATAGAAAGTTTACTGTCCTTCACATTCACCCACTGCGGCGAATCGTAAAGTTTGAGTTGACCAGATTTTTCCAGTAGGCTGATTTGTTCGGAAGTTGGATTTTGAGGACTCCCCATCTCCTTCCAAACCGTGTAAGAGTTGCTGTGCTCCTGATCGATTCGGTAATGGGTGAGTAAGATTCTTCCATCTGCCGGAAAGCCTTCAAGGGTTATTTCAACCGGTGAGTCTTCCACTTGCAGGTCATTGGTGTCGTGATAGTTCCAAACCATCACTGTTGCTGCTTTGTCCGACCTGGAAGCCAGTGCATTGACGTCAGGTGCCGGGCCTCGCACACTTTCATCCCGGACTTTGGCGTAGTCGTAGCTTAAATTGTCCTGCCTTACTTCCACTCTTTGGCTCTCCATCATTCCAAACATTCGGAAAGTGTTCAGAACAGGCTTATCCACGCCATTTGTGGCCATGTCCCGAAAGCCGGCAAACCAGGGCTGCTCCTCAAATTCGAAGCCCCAGGTAATGGCACCGAGGAGGTTGACGCCGTGGTGTTTGGCGAGGTCATACTTTCTGGCAAATGCTGCCGCTGTGTAGGCTGCATACATGGTGCCGTTGCGGTAAGCATTGTGCGGATAATCGGCTTCTGAGCACGCCGCACAGCCTTCCGGATCCGACTCGCCAATCAAAATAGGTAAGTGTTTGAGGGTGGGGTAGGAGGCTACGACTTCAAATCCTTTGTCGATATCACGCAGCTGGGTGCCCATGTTCATTTGCACCATGTCGTCTACTACTTTTGGGCTGCCTTTGGCGTGGAAGGAAATGAAGTCCAGTGGAGAGCCGGTTTTGCCAGTCACGTAGTTTTTACCGGACACTACATGATCGAGAAAAGTGCGGAGGAATTCGGCTGCTTTGTCCCAGCCTGGGCCGGTTGTTTCAGGGCCACCCACTTTGGCTGTTGGTAAAGCTCGTTTTACTGCATCGGCGCTGTAGTCGTATAGCTTGATATACTCTTCGGTAGTACCCTGCCAGTAGCCGATATTAGGCTCATTCCAAAGCTCCCAATACCAGCTTTCCACTTCTTCTTTACCATACCTTTCCACGCAGTGGCTTACCCATTGGTAGACGAGCTCCGCCCACTTTTTATAGTCTTTGGGAGGATAGGCCCAGCCCGTGTAAATGTCGTTGTACTCGGCGCCGGGCTTCCAGTAGTGCCGGTAGGGCTCGGGCTTGCTCGAAAGTGCCTGAGGCATGAATCCGATTTGCGCAAAGGGTTTCATGCCCCGCTCGATATAGGTGTCGAATATCCTGTCGACGATTGTCCAGTCGTAAATGGGTCGGCCTTTTTTATCTTCAGTATAGGCATTGGTAGAGCCCCATTTTAGGCCGTAAGTGCCTTCGCCTGTTACCAGCAGGCTATGTGCTCTCACATACACTGCTACCTTGCTGAGCTGAGCTATTTCCGAAAGCAGCTTTTGCCCATCTTTCATATACGTGTAATTGGGCTCGTCGTAGCCCCACCAGGCCCAGATGGGATCAAGCTCACCCATTTGTTTCGTTAAGTCGATCTGGATGGTTACAGGTTCAACGGTGTATTGGGCGAAGGAATGATAGGTGGAAATAGAGAAGAGGAGGAAGCATACTGGCTTCCACAAAACCAATGATTTTGATGTGGTCATTAGAAGAGGCGTTGGATGTAGCAGTCAGCCCAATGTAAACAAAAATACTGGCTTGCTGTAGCTACAACTGCACAAAGCTAAGATTGACTGAATTTTCAATCAGAAAAGAAGGAAGTAAAAAGCCAGACTGATTGCGGTCACAGTTGCCACCAGCAGCATTCTTTTTTTACTAGTACGTTGCTTATCATCAACCGCCAGTTGTGCTCTCAGGGATTCGAGGTATTGAGCGCTTGCCTTTCTATAAACAGGAGCCTTTCTGGAAATGATGGTATCGGTGATATAAGCCGTGTCGAAGTTTTTGTAAGGCCCGGCACCTTTTCCTTTCAGGAGAGAACGGTTGTTCCTGAGGGTTTTAATTGCATCGATGGCAAAACCTGCGCCGTGCATAGGGAGTGAGGTTGTTTCTTCTTTTAACGGTGCAAGATTGCTTCAGGTTGCCGGCTTGGCATGAAGGAAAATAGCCTCTGTTGCCATCTATTTTCCTCCCGGAAACCATTCCCCATCAAAAGCGCTTCTTAGCTCCTTTAATCTTTCATCATACTCCGGGTCAGTCGTAAAATGAGTCATTTCGTAGAGGTCTTTGTTAAGGTCGATCAGGTTTTCCTCGATCCCGACTACGTCGTAACGCAGGTATTTGAGACCGTCTTCAGACACCACCATCTTTCCTACCTGGCTTTCCACGCCAAGGTGCTCCCGCCAGTCCACTTTCTTTCCCTCGAACAAAGGCCGCAAGCTTCTGCCCCGGGGGTCTGATTTTCCGTCGATGCCAGCATAATCGCACAGCGTTGGTAGCAGATCCAGCCCGTTAGATATCAGGTGCACGCTGTCGACCTGTGCCGCTGGAATCTTGCCTTTCCACATAGCCAGAAAGGGCACGTTCGCCGCCTCTTCATACAGCAGGCTTTTATGCTCCAGCCGGTGTGACGCATCCATTTCGCCATGGTCGCTGGAGAGCATAACTAAGGTATTTTCTTCCTGTCCGCTTGCCTTCAGTGCATCCAAAATTGTTTGAATCTGCCTGTCGACCACCTCCGTTAGGCGGTGGTAGGCCCAGCGGTGCATGCGCCATTGCTTTTCCGTATAGTGGTCACGGGCCTGCTTCTGAAAATTTCTTTGATCAACCCGCCAGCTAATGGCTGCCGGTTCATCTTCCTGAGGCTCAAAGTTGGGTGGGAGTGGAGGGCAATACTTGCTGAAAAACTCTTCTTCGCCTACACCCTCAGGCAGCTTCAGCGCCTCGTCGAGCGTGGCTAATTCTGTTTCGCCAATTTCGAGTAGCCTCTTTTCCTGCTGTGTTTCTGCAAAATCCCTAATGGCCATGTAGCAAATGTCGTGGGGATTGATCAGCGACACCACTAGAAAGTAGGGCCTTTCATGGGGTTTGGCAATGTACTTTGCTGCCTCCAGGGCCAGTTCGTCTCGTTCATCGTTGGTGATGTCGGTAAAGCCGAGTGTCTCCGGTGTGAGTGACTTTGGAAGATGCTCCTTTCCGCCAAACACCAGGTCGTATCCGGCCGCTTTCAGATAAGCTGCTATGGTGGTGCTTTGCACGTCTTCCGACACGTTGGGAATCTTCATAGCTCCAACATTCTCCCGGACGGGTTGCCCATTGGCGTCATTGAAGTAACCCGGAAATCTGCCTGTAATCATGCTTACCCGTGAAGGCGTGCAAACCGGGTTGGTCACATAGGCCCGGGTAAACCTGATGCCATTGGCGGCTATGTAGTCCATGGCTGGCGTCTTCAGCCACTGGTTGCCGGCGCAGCTCATCATGCTGGCATTTTGCTGATCGGTGTAGATATAGATGATGTTCGGTTTTTGACTAACCTTTTCTGATTCGCTGCCGCACCCATAAAGGGCGATGGCAAGTATCCCTATGGCGAGCTTTCTTATTTTATCCATTTTGTCAAACTGTATGCGAGTGGTAAATTTTTTGTAAGAACCGCTTTGAGGAAGGTGCTGGCAACAAGAACAGTGACCTGGTTTTTCGATGTATTTTTCACTGTTTTTCGAGTCTTATTACTGACAAACCAATATAATCAATTGCATAAAGCAACCGGGTAGTTTTTCAAATTTTGTGCAGCCTTGCCGGTTAACTCTTTACAAATTCTCATTATCAGGCACTGTTTTTTTGCACGGTTAACAATCTCTTTCAAGGCTTTTTTTAAATCTTCAGCAAAACTTCAGAATTACTCCCGAAATACTTCAGAATCAGTAGATGAATTTTGTTCGGTCAAAAGTGACAACTGAAATAATCAAGTTTTTTGGAGAATCAAGAACGCAAAATTATTATGAATAAAACACTCATGTTCGTGGGTTTGTGTGTGCTGTTGTGCTACACAAGCTGTGAATCGCACAAAGAAAAAAAGGAGGAAGAAACTAAATTTTTAGTGACTAGTCCGTTGAGGATGGACACAACTGTTACAAAAGATTACGTTTGTCAGATTCGGTCCGTACAGCACATCGAACTGAGAGCGCTTGAAAAAGGCTATTTGCAAAAGATATACGTGGACGAAGGGCAGCGTGTAAAAAAGGGGCAGCTAATGTTCCAGATAATGCCCAAACTATATGAAGCTGAGCTCCAAAAGGCACAAGCTGAGGCCAGTTTTGTTGAAATTGAATACCAGAACACAAAACGACTTGCCGAAAGCAATGTGGTAGCACCAAATGAGCTGGCCTTGGCCAAAGCAAAGTTTGATAAGGCAATGGCTGAGGTATCGCTGGCTGAAGTTCACCTCGGATTCACTCAAATCAGGGCTCCTTTTGATGGGCTAATGGATCGTTTTTTCGTGAGGCAGGGCAGCCTTGTTGACGAGGGAGACCTGCTGACAAACCTTTCGGACAATAGCAAAATGTGGGTCTACTTTAATGTTCCGGAAGCAGAGTATCTGGAATACGAATCCAGTGTGAAATCTGAAGAAAAGATGGAGGTTGGTCTCTTGATGGCTAACAATCGCCTTTTCAACCACAGGGGCGTAGTGGAAACCATTGAGGCTGACTTTAATAACGAAACCGGCAACATCGCTTTCAGAGCAACCTTCCCGAACCCCAATGGGTTACTCAGACATGGTGAGACAGGCAATATACAAGTGACAGTTGACCTTAAGGGTGCCCTGCTTATCCCTCAGAAGTCGACTTTCGAAATCCTTGACAAAAGATATGTTTATGTGATCGACGAGGAGCATAAGATCAGATCAAGGGCAATAACCATTTCAGCCGAAATGCCGCACATATATGCTGTTCAGAGCGGGTTGGAAGCCAACGATAAAATCCTTCTGGAAGGGCTGAGACTGGTCAGAGAAAATCAGGAAATAAGTTTTGAGTTCAGGGATCCGGCAGAAGTACTGTCGCATTTAACGCTTTATGCGGAATAATTAAGCATCCTTAAAATCGAGAAGAAATGTTTAGTAAAATAATTCATAGGCCCGTTTTTGCCATTGTAATTTCGGTCATTATCGTTTTTGTGGGTTCGCTGGCAATTAAGCAGCTGCCTATCTCGCAATTTCCCCAAATTGCCCCAACAACCGTAAGTATTTTCATTGCTTACCCAGGTTCCAGTGCCGACGTGCTGGTTAAGTCGACGCTCATTACCCTGGAAAACTCCATCAACGGTGTTCAGGGCATGAGGTACATGACCACCGATGCCACCAGTGCTGGCGAAGCTACAGTCACCATCATCTTCGAACCAGGTACGGATCCCAACCAGGCCGTAATACGGGTTAAAACGAGGGTCGACCAGGTCATGCCTCTTTTGCCGGAACTAGTTCAGCGTGAAGGTGTGATTATTACACCTATTCAACCAAGTATGTTGATGTATGTGAACCTCTACAGCACTGAGGAGGGATTGGACGAAAAATTCCTGTACAACTACGCCAACGTTAAAATGATTCCGGAAATAAACAGGATCAATGGCGTGGCCAGAACGCAGATATTGGGTAGCCGCACCTATGCTATGCGGGTGTGGCTTAACCCGGATCGCATGAGGGCCTACAATATCTCCATTGAGGAAGTAATGGAGGCGCTGGGAGAGCAAAGCATTATTGGTCGTCCGGGTAGGATAGGCCAAAGCTCGGGCATCGCTGCGCAGTCGTTAGAATACGTGTTGACATACAAAGGACGGTACAACAAGCCGGAAGAATATGAGCAAATCATTGTTCGGGCGAATGCCGAAGGTGAAAGCATACACCTGAAGGACATTGCCACAATTGAGCTGGGCAGCGAATTCTTTGACATTTATTCTAACCTGGATGGGCACCCTTCTGCGGCCATCGTATTGAAGCAGAACTACGGCAGTAATGCCAGTGAAGTTATTGCTCAGGTGAAGGCGACGCTTGAAGAGATGAGGGTCAGTTTCCCTCCAGGAGTGGACTACAAGATCAGTTATGACGTGTCCAAGTTTCTGGATGCCTCTATTGAGCAGGTGACACACACTTTGCGGGATGCCTTTATCCTTGTGGCTCTCGTAGTGTTTGTATTCCTTGGCGACTGGCGCTCCACGCTCATACCGATTCTGGCTGTTCCGGTCTCCCTTATCGGTGCATTCTTTGTTATTCAGTTTTTTGGGCTGTCTATCAACCTGGTGACACTGTTTGCACTGGTGCTGGCCATTGGTATAGTAGTGGATGATGCCATTGTGGTGGTGGAAGCTGTGCACGCCAAAATGGAAGAAGAGCACCTTTCGCCGTACAATGCTGTGAAAAAAGTAATGGGGGAGATCAGTGGGGCGATTATCGCCATCACCATGGTAATGGTGTCGGTGTTTCTGCCTATTTCGTTTATGACCGGCCCGGTGGGTACGTTCTACCGGCAATTCTCTATTACGATGGCCAGCTCCATTGTGATTTCGGCGGTGATAGCACTTACACTTACGCCGGTATTGTGCGCCATGCTGCTGAAGAATACGCACGGGCAACCCAGAAAGAGAACGCTGATGAACAGGGCACTTGATAGTTTCAACAGCGGCTTCGAAAAAGTGACTGGCAAATACACGGGCTTGCTAAAGCTGATAGTTAATAGAAGGGGGCTTACTTTCATCATTTTAGGAGTTTTCTGCGCAGGCATATTCTTTGAGAATGAAATTTTACCAGCTGGATTTATCCCCAGTGAAGACCAGGGTACTATTTATGCCATTATCCAAACACCTCCGGGCGCCACGCTGGAAAGAACCAATCAGGTGTCGCAGCAGCTACAGAAAATTTGCGAGGAAATTGACGGCGTGGAATCAGTTTCTTCGTTGGCAGGCTACGAGATCATGACGGAGGGTCGGGGCTCCAACGCAGGTACTTGTTTGATTAACCTAAAGCCCTGGTCGGAGCGGGAGCATTCGGTGAAAGAAATCATGGAAGAGCTGGAAGAAGAATCCAGAGGCCTTGGGGCCATTGTCGAATTCTTCGAGCCGCCTGCTATTCCGGGATTTGGATCCTCCGGTGGCTTCTCCATGCGTTTGCTGGATAAAACTACAGACACCGATTACCAGGAGTTTGATAAAATAAACAAAGAGTTCATGGATAACCTGGACAGGCGTCCTGAATTGACCGGTTTGTTTACCTTCTTCGCCGCTAATTATCCTCAGTACGAATTGTTGATAGATAACGAATTGGCCATGCAAAAGGGCGTTTCTATCGGCAAGGCGATGGAAAACCTGAACATACTTATCGGAAGTACGTATGAACAGGGCTTTATCAGGTTCGACAGGTTTTTCAAGGTGTATGTTCAATCTGCGCCGGAGTTTAGAAGGCTTCCCTCCGATGTTTTGAATTTATTTGTGAAGAATGACCGGGAGGAAATGGTGCCCTACTCATCGTTCATGACCCTTGAGAAGAAGCAGGGGCCTAACGAGATTACCCGCTACAACATGTACAACTCGGCAGCCATCCGGGGATTACCCGCTGAGGGGTATACTACCGCCGATGCTATCCAGGCCATTACTGAAGTGGCGGCCCAAACGTTGCCTAAAGGGTATGACATTGCCTGGGAAGGTCTTTCTTACGATGAATCAAAAAGAGGGAATGAAGCGCTGTACGTCTTTATCATTGTAGTGCTGTTCGTCTACTTTGTGCTGGCGGCTCAGTACGAAAGCTTCCTTCTGCCTCTGGCGGTAGTATTCTCCTTGCCAGTTGGGGTGTTTGGCTCCTTCCTGTTCCTTAAGGTAATGGGGCTGGACAACGATATTTATGCACAGATTGGCCTCATCATGCTGGTAGGTTTGCTGGGTAAAAATGCAGTGTTGATTGTGGAATTTGCCGTACAGAAACGGCGACATGGAGCAACAATTTTTGAAGCAGCCATTGAAGGTGCCAGGGTGCGTTTCCGCCCTATCCTGATGACATCATTTGCCTTCATTGCCGGTTTGATTCCTCTGGTGATTGCCACAGGAGCGGGCGCTATAGGTAACCGAACCATTGGCTCTTCGGCCCTCGGCGGTATGCTCTTTGGAACCATATTCGGTGTGATCATCATTCCGGGACTGTACTACATTTTTGGAAAACTAGCGGACGGCCGTCAGCTGATCAGGGATGAATACGACAGGCCTCTGAGTGAAGAGCCCCAACACACACATTCGAAAGAAATAAATTGATTATCATGTTGAAACGAATCATATATAGATGGGTTGGAGTGGCCTGCCTTGCCTTAGCGGTTTGGGCTTGTAAAACGCCCGACTTGGTACAAAAAACAGAGAACAAGGCAGTGCCTGCGAGCTACAACAGCTCGCAGGATACCACTAACACTGGCAAGGTTCAGTGGAAGGACTATTTTACTGACCCGTACCTGATCTCCCTGATTGACACAGCGTTGCAAAACAACCAGGAGTTGAATATTGTCTTGCAGGAAATTCAAATTGCCAGAAACGAGGTTCAGGCCAGAAAAGGAGAGTATCTACCTTTCGTTGGCTATGGTGCGGGTGCCGCTGTTGACAAGCCTGGCCGGTACACAAGCAAAGGCTCCAGCGAGGCTACGACGGAAATTAAACCGGGAAAGGAAACGCCAGATCCGCTGCCCGATTTTATGGCGGGGCTGTATGCTTCATGGGAAGTGGACATTTGGCACAAGCTGCGCAATGCAAAAAAGTCGGCCTTCAACAGGTATTTGGGAACAATGGAGGGCAGGAACTTTCTGGTGACCAACCTGATTGCAGAAATTGCCAACTCCTACTACGAACTGCTGGCGCTGGATAATCAGCTGAGAATAGTACAGCAGAACATTGAAATACAAAGCAATGCGCTGCAAATAGTAAGACTGCAGAAGCAGTCGGCCCGGGTGACGGAGCTGGCAGTGCGAAGGTTTGAGGCGCAGGTACTCAACACCAGAAGCCTTCAGTTCGGTATTCAGCAGCAGATCATCGAAACAGAGAACAAGCTCAATTTTCTGGTTGGCCGGTTTCCTCAACCCATTCAGCGCAACTCACAAAATTTTATTGATTTGGTGCCCAATGTGCTCAACGCTGGTGTTCCCGCTCAGCTGCTCGAAAATCGTCCTGACGTAAGGCAGGCTGAGTTAGACCTGGTGGCAGCCAAATTGGATGTGCAGGTGGCCAAGGCCAGGTTCTATCCTTCGCTGGGCCTTTCTGCAGGCCTGGGCTTTCAGGCATTTAACCCGATTGACCTGGTCAAAATGCCTGAGTCGGTGATATATGGGCTGGCGGCTGATTTAGCCGGGCCGTTGATTAACAAAAATGCGATCAAGGCAGCTTATTCAAGCGCCAATGCCATGCAGATACAGGCGGTGTATAATTACGAGCGAACCATTTTGACAGCTTATATTGAAGTGGCTAATCAGCTGTCCAATATCGGCAATCTGGCAAATACTTTCGAACTGAAATCGCTTCAGGTAGATGCCCTGACCGAGTCGGTTGATATTTCAAACAACCTGTTTCGGTCAGCCCGGGCCGACTACATGGAGGTGCTGCTGACTCAACGAGATGCGCTGGAATCAAGGTTTGAACTGATAGACACCAAAATGGCACAAATGCACGCCGTCGTGAATGTGTATCAGGCGCTGGGTGGTGGATGGAGGTAAGCACCACCGCCTAATGTAAGAAATGGAGCTGTTTGGGTTAGGAAAAAAGGTTGATCGATTGTAGTAACAGTAGTAGAACAACTCCACAAGAGGCCTCCGAAGTCTAAAGATTTCGGGGGTTTTTTCTTTTACGCACGAAGTGGTCTTGTGTAAACGCAGCAGTGGAACGTAGCATCGTCCACTGCTAACTCCCGTTTGTCGCAAAGGCCCTGGAGGGAAGAAAGCCCCTCTGGGGAGGTGCGGCAATTTGACGTGAAAATGTCTCTTTACCCGGCCTTCATTGCCTTCTTAAAATTTTAACAATCCTACTATAGACTACCTCCGATAAATTCCAGTTATAGCCATCAAAATTGGTTGTATTCGTGAATTGAATCACAACCGTGTCAATGTCTTTGTGGTATTCAGCAATGCTCTGATAGCCGACAAGCAGCCCTGTATGTTCATACTCGTAGACGGAGGAATAGATTTCCTGTTCCCCTTCTTTGAACACCGAACCATCGTTTAACGCCCTCAGGAATGTCCCAACGTCCTCTGCTGTAGCTAGCATCAAGCCTGTATCTTCGTACTTAAAGTCTTCATCAATGCCTACATAATAGCCACTCATTACGTCGTCTATGTCCACTTCACTTAGCGATCCGAAAGTGTTTTTTAGCCCAAGTGGTATCAAAATCTCCTCCTTGATATATTGCTGGTGAGGATAACCCACCACCTTATCAATGAGGTCGGAAATCAACATATAATTGGTGTTTGAATAGCCATAGTCTTCACCTGGTTCAAAGTCAGCTGGTAAATCCAGTGCGTACTCAAGTGTTTCCTGTTTGTTTTTGGGTGGATTTTTCCAAAAATCAGGATGGTCTACAAAATTGGGAATGCCGCTCCGGTGTTTTAACATATGTCGCAGGGTTATTTTGTCTGAATTTTCAATTCTTCCCGCAAGTTCTGGAAAGTACTCAGCAAGTGTTTTATCCAAAGACAAGCGCCCTTCTTTGACTAATTTTGTGGTAGCAACAGCCACATATAGCTTGGTAATGCTGGCAATCTTGAATAGGGCGTGTGGGTTGGCAGGTATTTTGGCTTTTCGATCGTGCCAGCCTGCAGCGTAAAAGCCAGGTTCCTTACCAGCCTGATTTACATAAACAATGATTCCGTCAAATCCATGATCAAGCGCTTCGTCTACCTGCGCCTGCACTGTATCCGGCAGGGGTAGTATCCACGCCCACACTATAGGCCACGGCACAAAGTACAGGGAGCCGATGCTTGCGAGAATAAATACTATTCTGAGTACTCGTTTTATATTGTTCATATTTGACACTGTATGGGTTTGTTTACTTTTCTATTATTAAATTCTCGGCATACCTGAGGGCCGATGCCAGCAGATTGCTTCGATTCCTGGCTTTTTCCTTAAACTCATCAAGTATTTCTTGATTGATCATCCGTCCCCGTACCATCACCATTTGAGGATTCCTAAGCACTTCCAGGCGATCCAGGGGATTGTCTTTCGTCAGAATTAAATTGGCTAGCTTTCCAATTTCAATACTTCCCTGGTTACTTAAGAAATCATGGGTTTTTGAAGGATTAATTGTGGCTGTTTGAAGTGCCTGATAGTTGCTCATACCCGCTTGTGTGTAGAAATTCAGCTCCTCGTGCAGGGAATAACCCGGTGGTGTTACGCCAATGCCAGCATCCGTGCCGGCAACGATCTTCACCTGGTGTTCATGCAATTTCTTGATGACAAGCAAGTGGAAGTCGTGCTGGTCTTTGATCCTGCTCACTATGGTTGAATCATTGCTCTTTGTGCCTGCCCAGCGATCAAACTGGGCCTGGCTGTCTACGGCACGAATGATTGGGTTCATGTATGCCAGCTCTTCCGAGTTTAGAATGTCATCTTCTGTCAGGAGTCGGTAAATATTGTAATAAACCACAAGGGTAGGGCAAAGTGCAGTATGTGGGTGCGAGGCATAGAGATCGACCACCTCACTTAGCCTGGCAGTGTCCAGGCGGTACTCCAGCGGTTGTTGTACAATCTCCTCGGCATGCTCAATGGTAACGATTTCAGGTTTGAAATGGTAACTATAAGGCACCTTGGGGCTTGGGTGTGCAACAATGTCAAAATCTAACTCCCGCCCTTTTTCCACTACCGCATCAAAGAGCTCGCCGGTCAGTCCGTAATAGGTCTTGATGAAATCATACCCTCGTTCTTTGTATTCGGCAACTTTTGAATAGGCCTCCTCGGCAGTGAACAATTGGAGATTGTCATCGCCCATATACTCGGGGCCTGTGAGTTTGGGACCGGAAGTGAAAAAAACAGGCCCAATAACCTCTTCGTTACTTATGGTTTTTTTCATGCGCAGGTGCATTGGTTGCCCCCACAGATTTCTCACAGTAGTGACACCATTTGCCAAATAAAGACCAAGCTCATACTCGTCCCACACATGAACATGCATATCGACCAGACCCGGCGTAAGGTACCCTCCTCCGGCATCAAACACTTTTGCTTTTGAGTCGGTTATTGCATCTGCTATCCTGGCAATCACTCCATCCTGAATAAGCACCATTTGATTCAAAAGCACTGTGTCGGCGGTCATTGGCACAATATTGACGTTTGTGATCAGGTAAGTGTTGGATTCAAATGCTGGATTGCCTCTGACTTCCAGATAGGCGGTTCCCTTTTTATCTATAATCAAAGCTCCGGCTGCCACCAAAACCATCATCAAAATGAGAACGCCAATGGCCAGAGCAGTTATTTTCAAAATTTTCATGCTATTTACGTTTCAGTTTGTCAAAAAATATTTATCTCCTTTAAAACCAGTTAAAATACAAATCTCATCCCGGTCATGCTCTTAAAAGCGGTTTTTTCGCCATTTTAAGCGGGGTAGTCGATTTCGAAATTTTTTTGGACACTAATTCCCTATCCTGATAATTTTCCCATTGGTTTTCATCAGGTCGCTTCTTTCAATCAGTGCGATGATGTCTCCGCCGGGAAGTTGTTTGACTGTCCTGACCCTGCCTTTTATCGACAAGCCAAAAGTTTCACCCGTTTTGTGGTTGTATTTCATCAGCCTTCTATAGGCCAGCGAACCAAAAATAAAATAATCGTTCCAGTCCGAAATATTGCTTTCGCTCACCTTTAACAAACAGGCGGGAGCAACGGCCTGACCACCATCTCTCGTTGGCACCGTCCAGTAGTGCTCTGGAAATACGGTAAACTTAGCCGCAGAATCTTCGGAAATAGTAGACACCCAAGCACCGTCATAATTGATGCCATAAGTAAAAAGCGGCCAACCGTAGTTCTTTCCCTTCTCTATTATGTTGAACTCATCCCCGCCTTTGGGGCCATGCTCAATCCCAAAAAGGGTATGGCTGGACGCCTCAAAAAACAAACCCTGCACGTCCCGGTGCCCGTAGCTCCAAATGGTGGTAGGGGAAGCATACCCATCGAAGACGGGGTTATCCGCAGGGATACTTCCGTCGTCCTTTAACCTGTGGATCTTTCCTGCATCGTGGTTGAGGTCTTGTGCATGCAACACTGGATACTCACTGGTTGAAAAGTCTGAATTTCCGATATTCAGAAAAAAGTGAGCATCGTCTTCCCACACTATCCGCATGCCGTTGCCGGTATAGTTTTGATGTCTGGTTGTGAAAATAGTTTCAAACTGAGAGACAGCATCGTCCTGTATTTTTAGTCGGGATACTTTAGCAAAACCATCTGATGCCAGATAGGAAATGTATATCCAGGAATTGGTTGCGTAGTCAGGATGAAGACTTACGTCCATTAACCCACCGTGCATAATGGCAGCTAAACCCGGGGTGCCAAATGTAGCAACCTCCGGCATTCCATTGATCTCCGTAAGCGTGCTGTCTTCAAAGTGGAACATTTTTCCTACCCTGTCGGTAATGAAGTACTCATTTTCACCAACGATGGCTATTCCATAGGGTATGGTGAAGCCACTTGCTATCGTTTTAGTAGTAAAAGCATCATCGCTTACCGCATAGGGAGAATCCGGAACCAGCACAAGGTTTTGTTTGCAGCTAACCAGGCAACCAAATGAGAGCGCCAGCAGCCAGAGAATAGTAATTAATTTCATGTGTATAAAATTTGTTTTTTAGAGGCCAGATGGAATAGCCTGTACCATTACGGAATAGATCGTAGTCTGTTGACTGGTTATTCATCGTTCCACGCCGGTCCGTTGGGTAGGGTATTCCTTATGGCTATTTCATAGTCCTATCAGGTTTAATAATTTTTGTGTTTTTGGTCTTACAAAGGTCTGTCACAAGTGCAGGGGCCAGTTATGAGCTATGAAGCGAAATCCATCAAGTTTAGGCAAGGCCTGTAAATTATGATGCGGGGCTATAAACTATGACGCAAACGGCATAGGATGGCCCTGGCCAGGCAGTGGCCTTTTAGACTTTCCGCCTTTCCATATCAACCACACAGCCAATGCCATCTCGGCAATAGCCATAGGTGCCCCCAGGATCATTTCAGCCATGGCGATGGTGTCAGCAGCCTGAGGAGCCATGGCTTTTGCTGAATGGATTCCCATATAGCATAGTCCAGCGATGTGCAACAACCAGCCCATCCATTTGGGAACGAAGTTGGATTTTAGGGAAAGGTACCCCAGCCCCAAAAGGTGAACGCCGAACACAATAAGACCAAGCGACCAGTATTTTTCAAAGCCAGCTACCAGGTTCATCACGGTCACTGCCTCCTGATTGGTAGAAAAAAGCATTTGCCATACACCCACCAAATGGAAGATGGCAAAACCAAGGATCGCTGAGTAGACGGCTCGCACCAGTCCAGTAGCAATAGAGATTTTAGCGTCGACCTGAGCAAAGAACCGGTAGAGACTCCATGCCACGAGCAGATCGGTGATGAGGATGATGAACCATCCGATGACGCCGCTGCCGAACAGGCCAGGTGTGTTGTTGAGATTGGTTAGTGTTGCTGCTGGATTACCAACCACTACAAGGCTGCTCTGCACATAGCCGTAAGCATAACCGGCTGCAAGGGCCATGACGATGAGTGAAACACCGGCGACGATGGCATCTTTTCTGTTTGAGTTTTTCATAATTGAGAGATATTTAAAATTGATCAGACTGATTCGTTTCCTTATGCTGCCACTACTATGACCACATTGCCTTTTTTGTGCCCACAAGCGATGTAGTGATGTGCTTCAGCGACCCTTTCAAGTGGGTATTGTCTGTCTATGACTGTTTTCAGTTTGCCATTTTTATGAAGGTCGACTACTTCAAGCAGCAACGTTTTCAGCGTGTCGTCCGCATTGGCACCTGTGGCTTCAAACTTTGCTTTCTTTTTGCCAAAAAGCGAGGAGGCAATCATTTGCATGAGCAGTGGAAACTTTAGAACCGGCGACAGGTACATACCACGTTCAGCTAATACGTTTTTAGCTTTGGTAAATGAACTCTTGCCGACTGTATCAAAAATGATATCATACTGAGTAGTCAATCGGGTGAAATCTTGTTTTTGGTAGTCGATGACTTCATCAGCGCCCAGCGATTTCACCATTCCTGCATTTTTGCTGCTGCAAACTCCCGTCACATGAGCCCCCAGGTATTTGGCAATTTGTATCGCTGACGTGCCCAGGCTGCCGGCAGCTCCGTTGACCAACACCCGCTGGCCAGACTGCACCTCTGCTATCCGCTTCAGGAAATTATAGGAGGTTAAATGACCATCACAATAGCTGGCTGCTTCAGTAAAAGGCAAGGAGGCTGGCTTGGGGAGCATTACTCCGCTGGCCGGCACCACTACATACTCTGCGTTGGTGCTAAAGCCAAGGGTAGTTTCACCGAAAACCTCGTCACCAACAGAAAAATTACGGACCTCACTCCCGATGGCTTCAACTATTCCTGCAAACCCAGTGCCTGTTATTGGATGCTTGGGTTTTGTCAGGCCAACGAATAGCCTGGCGATATAAGGCTTGCCAGTCACCATCATGGTGTCGGCGGTAGTGGCAGCAGAGGCTATTACCTTGATCAGTACATCCTTCGGGCCAGGGGTTGGTTTTTCCACAGAGGTGAATTTTAACACTTCCGGTGTTCCGTATCCGCTGGCGACAATAGCTTTCATTTGATTTGCGTTCATGCTTTTGAGTTTTTAATGATGAAGCAAAGGAAAAGCAAATCGCAGAGGCATGTGTTCCGAATCAATGGCGATAGGTTCGGAATTATAAAATGGAACTCATTTGGTTAAGATTGGCGCTTCAGGAAGGCGCTGGGAGTCATTCCTTCTACTTTTTTGAAGTAGGTATTGAAGACCGTTTTGGAATTAAACCCACTTTCGAAAGCCAGCCCAACCAGCGAAATATGTGAGTTGGTGGCATCTACTGCTAGCTTTTTGAAATGCTCAATCCGATAGTTGTTGATGAACTCATTGAAGTTTTTGCCGATTTTCTCATTGAGCAACCAGGAGAGCTGGTTGGGGTGTATCTCGATTTGCCCGGCCAGCGATCTCAGGCTGAGCGAGGGATTCAGATAAGGCAACTCATTATTGACGAATGCCATCAGCTTTTCCTCATAAGCGGCGGCCGTGGCCTCATCTAATTGCGATGTATTGGTTTTTGGGGTTGACTCCTTAGGCTCAAACTCGGGATAGATCCGGTCTGCATAGGGCTGAAATCGCTCATCCCCTCTGAGATTCTTCGCCAACGGATCATAATAATTGAGTAGCAATATGGACGACTGATGCGTAAACAACTTTTCGACGATGGAAAAGGCTTCGTCTGCTTTGGATTGTTGCGCATAGATCCAGAAAGCATAGGCATCTGCCTGAAAAGAGGCATTTTCATTGGACCGGGATATCACCTGATTGATATAGGGTTTGGCATTTTTGCTATCCCCCTTCATTAGGTGCGCCAGTGCGTTGATGCCTGCTCTTTCATCGGGTATCATGATTTCGTCCGGCATGTTAGCAGTTTCTTCAATCACCTGATCGATCTGCCCCAGATGAAACAAGCTGTAGCAATGAACGATGTAGGCTGGCAGGTTTTTGGGGTTTACTTCCAGCAACTGTTGGCAGATCGCAGCTGCTTTCTCAAAGTCCTCTGCCCTATAAAGGTAGTAGGCCTGATAGAACAGGGTTTCCTGATTAAGCGGGTCGACGGAGCGCACATATTGCAGGTGCTCATTCGCTTTGGCGACCTCGTTTTTGAGCAGGTACAGAAAGGCCATGAATTGCTGCCCCTCAGGGTAGGTGGGCCTCGACTCGATGCTTTTCAGGGTGTATTTGAAAGCTTTATTGTAATCAGCTTCCGTAAAAAAGGCATGATTGGCAAGCTGATAGTTGAGTGGTGCATGGTTCGGATTGATTTGCTCCACAATCTTCATGTGCTCAAAAGCTTTCTTCCAGGAGGCCTCCCTCGGAGCAAAGCCCGCCGTAGCCAGGAATCCATAGGCATCGGACAATCCCATATGAGCGTCCAGCAAATCAGGATCCTGCTCAATTGCTTGTTCAAAGAGACTGATGGCTTTGTTTACATCCTCGGGGTTCCAGCGGTTAAACAGGTATTTTCCTTTGAGCAATAGCTCATAAGCATTGAGGTTTTGAGTGGGTGACTTCGCCAGGTGATCGCCAATTTCCATGTGCCCAAACTGCTCCCTGAGTCTATCTGCAATGTGGAGGCTGATCTCATCCTGTATTTCAAAGATATTTTCGAGCTTTCGGTCCCAGGTCTGCGACCAGAAATGTGAATCTGTCGCTACTTCGATCAGCTGCGCTGTGACCCTCAGCATATTGCCACCCACACGCACGCTGCCTTCCAGTATTGCCGATACATTCAGCTTTTCGCCTATCTCCTGAATAGATGCTTTGTGATGCTTAAAATAGAAGCTGGAAGTGCGGGAAGTAACCTTGAGCTCCGTGACCCTGGCCAGTGCATTAATGATCTCTTCGGTGATGCCATCACAGAAGTATTCGTTCTCGCCATCGGCACTCATATTAACGAATGGCAGAACCGCAATGGAGGTCTTTATGTGGGTGGGAGTACTAAGAATGACGGATGCTTATTAAAATAGTTCAGTTCGAAAATAGCTCGATTTTTTTAGTTTCCCATGGTGGAATGTCTGGTACTTAAATAAGGGGGCAAAAGTTAATGAAGGAAGGGTGGGTGATTTTGGGTTGGGGTTTGGGAGCATGTCCAAACTGTCTTCACTCACTTTTCACTCAGTAGTCTCAATTCCTCAGCTTCTGTGCTGTTATACTCAGTTGTCCGTGAACAATGATTTGTCCAGTACGTGTTTTCCTTTTGTGATCCATTACTCAGGTCAACTTTGTCCCTAAACATAAAGCCCAAGCTATTCTTCGAAGCGTAAACTATGTAAGATTTACCTAATTCAAACTTGTAGCCACAAGACGCACTGTGCATTGGGGTATAAATTGTCACCGTGGCACGAAGGTCTGTTCCTTTATATCTCTCAACTATTGCAAGATCAATTTTGAAGATATAACTCATCTCAAAAAATTGAAGGTTCTGTTTATCGTCTTTCAATCTCTCCTTAATTGCAGAAACGCTATCTGGCCTAATGGTCTGTGAGAATGGAACTAATTCTTTACTTAAAACCTGTCCGCTTACCACAACGTAACTAGCCTCAAAAGAGCTTTTCACCGTCCCAGGACCGCCACATTTACAAGCGTAACTGTATCCCGCTAAGCCGAGTAGTATTATTATCAGACCAAATCTAAATCTCATATCTATTTATTGGCTTTGTCCCAAGCCAGTCGTCGTATGACGACTGGCAGCTCCCACAAATGATAGGCATATGCTGGTCGTGCTTATTCTTTGAGTGCAGCTATTGTTTCTTCAATTGTTTTTACAATCTCAACTAGTTTAATTTGCACGTTTTGAATTTTTCCAATCTCTGGTTTATTAGGGTGTTCAGGCCGCCAGAATTGGTACGTCAAATAATATCTGCCATTCCAAGGGATGATGAAGGAACACAAATTATCAGTGGTTGGTCCCCAATTTAGAAAATTGTGGGATGGAAAAATATTGTCATCCTCAATGTCGTATTCCTTTGCTCCTTCAGTTCTTGTACGGAGTATGAATTCATGAATTTCACTGATACTTTTTCTTTCAAAATATCCGTGATACTTTTCCCAGTCATTTTCTGCAATTCGATTAATATCGAACTGCATACTTGCAATAAATTGAGGAAGATAAGCTGAATTGTCGTCACAACATACATGTCGATTACCGATCACAATATCGACTGTACGAAGTTGAGTGCCTAAGCGCTGTTGGCCGATATCAAATGCAAAAGTTGTCTTATTTCCAATGATCATAGGTTAGGTGCTGAATTCATCCGATAGCAATATGTTCTAAAGGTGTCTGCTTAATCGCAGAAATTAATGTCAACGGCTAGCTCGTGGGTGGGGGTTTAAATGCAGTTTGGCTCCCGTTAGCACTTAGTCCCTTATCTGATAAAATTATGAATTGTGGCGGACAATCCAAGCGAACTGCCGTTGCTTCACTACTGAGCCCCAATGCATGATGGTTTGTGTTGTGTGGCTTTATTTTCGGACAGTATATCTTCGGAGTTGTTCAGATAGTTCGCTTGCCATGCGCAGAAAAGCAGGCCCATCTGCCTCAAAATCGACAAAAAATTCTTCGTCTGGCGCTGCGGAACGAGGTCTAGACTCTAGCTTGAAATGAATTCTTAGCTGCTTTAGATTGTCACAGAAGTCGTTTAGAAGTTTAAAAGAAATGTTAGGTTCTATGAATTCAAGGTGACGGTATTTTGGTTCTCGGTTGTCAGAAAGATCCAATAGCCACCCAGCTAGTTCTTCTACTTCCCAAGTTAAAAGGCTGGGGTCTATGGTCTGCCAGTTACCTTGTTGACTGTTCACACTAAGATAGATGTTGAGCCAGTTGCCGTCATAGTCCCTGTCCAAAGTGTAAGGATACTGATAGCTAGCAATCCGCAGTTCGACGCTCTGATTTTTGATCCCTTGAATTGTCATTTCAGTTAACGCAGTCAATGCCACACAACGCCTCGGTAAAATGAGTATGGGAGTTTTATGCAGCTCCGCTTCCACTACATTTTAGCCCCGCCTTGCCAATCGTAGCTTCAGCGATGATAAAATTAAACTATGTGGGGGAGAATCCAAGCCTTGAATCATTGAAAACCGATGAAGCCACCATTCATTGTTAGCGGCGTGTTGTGATCCGTTTTTATTCGTTCCAGTTGGTAGTAGAAAGTTGTTCAATAGGTTGGTAATGTTTCTGGTTGTTCGTCACCAGCGTCAAGTTGTTCGCCAGTGCGATCCCTGAAATTAATAAATCAGCGGTTCCGATTGTAATTCCTTTTTCTCTAAGATCAGAATAGATGTTTGCAGAAAGTCGCAACGAAGATGTTGAGAGTTTTAGGACTTCACATGTTGAAATGAAGTTTTCGAACTCTTGTATTTGTTTAGTGGCCTTCTTAAAAGTTAAGCCGGACAGAACTTCGAAATATGTTATTTCTGAAATCGTGATTTTCGATTGTTCCTTAAGATATAGTTTAACGTTTTCAGTCACCTGCTCATGACCTTTCAAAAAGTATGAAAGTATGTCTGTATCAATAAGTGATCTGTTCAAAATTGTGGAATTCGATAATTATTATCTTCTCTTGATATATGGAGGTCAGAAGTTAGTTCGGTTAATTCGAGGTCTTTAAAAATTCCGCTGAAAGACAATGGCGATTTGTCAGTCGGCAAGTGCGACTCCAAATCAGAGAGATAGGCATCCAGGTTCGGAAGTTTGTCGTCCGAAAGTTTCTTGATCTTGTTGAGGATCGATTTTCTTAGTTTTTCCTCAGTTGCCATGCGATAAAGTTAGAGAATTTCCGGTTTGCAGTCAATGAACCACAACGCCTGCCTAAATGAGTATGGGAGTTTTATGCAGCTCCGAATCCATTAGCACCTAGCCCAGGCCTTGCCAACCGTAGCTTCAGCGAAGGTTGGGTGCCGCTAAATTTATGCTTTGTGGCGGACATTCCAAACCAACAAATGATTGAAAACCGATAAAGCGGCATTCATTGTTAACGGCGTGTTAGCAATTTATTCAGAACCCTTTGCCGTTGTAAATTCCGAAGGATTCAAACTTGGTTTTAAATTTACTTAAATGCAGTTGAAAGTCTTCCTTCAACAGTATTGGATAAAACTGCACGGAATCTGCATCAATAAGTTCTTGGGCTCTCTCATCTGGAGCGAACCTGTATTCTACAATTTCACGATGAAATTCGTTACGAAGTTCCCTATTAAACGATTCTATGCTGTCTAATGGAATCAGGAGTTGGCATAGCGCACTTGACTTATCGATTATCAAAGTCAGGTCGTCAGGTTGTATATATCTTTTAATGTCCTTGTGAATCGACTTTAGATGAATTGTTGAATCGTTAATGTAGTCCCATGTGTAAGTTGAAAAATTGTCGCTCAGATAAGCACCCATGTCCGAATACCCCCGAGTATAGACAACAGAATCCTCAAAAATCATAGAGTACCAGGAAAACCCATTGCCAATAAAAAAGACGGGGAAATTCTGCTGTTGCTGTTCAAAAGACTTCCGGTTCGATGTCATTCTGCAGGAAGTGCAGAGTAAGATTAGAAGAAGAGTTCTGCTCATCAAGAAATTATTCCTCGGTAAAATGAGTGTTGGAGTTTTATGCAACTTCGCTTCCATTACTTCTTAGCCACGCCCGACTGAAAGTCGTTCGTTCGGGCACGCCGATGTTAAAATTAACTTTTGTGGTGGAGATTCCAAGCCAGCAAATGCTTGAAAACCGATAAAGCCCATATTCATGGAACCGTTGTGTTAGCGAGCTTTAATCCCCTTGATGTATCCAGATAAATTGGTTTCCGTCAAAGTAGATGAGGCCTCCAGACCCCTCGTCCTCTCTAATGCTAATTGCTGGATTCTTAAGTTCCACTGTTTTAGTCCCGTCGATGTCTCCATTTGGAAGAAACGTTGTTTGATGAGTTTTCGACTTTAGAAAGATTCCCCACTTGTCAGCCCATTCGAAGTTGTCGCCACCGGCTCCAAATGAATCACCAGCTCCAGCTAGAAAGTACCGTTCTCCATCACCGTCGAACAGAAATAGAATACCTGTTTTATTGATGGACTTTTCTCTCACAAAAATCGCCACGTCATTTGTTCGGTCACCATCAAGGTCAAGCTCGATATATGTTGGCTCAATCTGATCGTAGATGTCGAACCTCTCAGAGAATTGAACGAAATGCTTGAACGCCCAGTCAGGAAGTTCCGTTGTCGGGGCCTTAACAGTTATAAAGGAAATTATCAGAGTTAATTGATACAGCATTTTATGCGTCTAGGTATGGTCGACAACTGAGAATTAGCGAGCGAATCGTTTTCGTTGCTCATTACTGAAAATCACTGGGAGTATGTAGCTTTCGTATAAAGGTTCACCTCTTGAATAGAACTTTCGAAGTTGAGGAAAATTAGTCAATATTCTCTGAACCTCCTGAACGTAAACTTCGGGAGCAATACTGCGAAAAATTGTGAGGCTATCAACCTTACCCATTTTTAGATCCACAAATACTTTATAGTCTTTCGAAAACCCTGGTAAACCGTCCCAATTGATTCGACTATAAACTTCTGCGATTATTGAGTCGGGATTACTTGGAAGGCCAGTATCGCCAGGTCGATAGCCATTCACAAAATGCTGGCGATCCATAAGATTACCCTCCTGAATTTCAACTACTGTTTCCTCCTCAAAATATTGTGCAAACCCGGAATGATGATATTTAATCATTTTGCCATGTTGGACAAATAATTTTC
>NZ_JAVKCH010000056.1:0-1521 GCF_040222815.1 Imperialibacter sp.
CGTCCTACAGCTTGCATAGAAAGAGCAGAGAATAAGAATGGAAGCATAGCTCCAACAAAAAGAGAAGCCATTACAGTCGGGCTCAATACATCGATAGCAAGAAGCTTAACTTCATGCGTAGCGTTGTAAGCAGTGATGAAAGCTGCGAATAATGCAAGTGCAGTAAGAGCAGCAGAACCGATCGCAAAACCTTTACCGATAGCGGCAGTAGTGTTACCAACAGCATCAAGCTTATCAGTACGCTCACGAACTTCAGGCTCTAGTTCAGCCATCTCCGCGATACCACCTGCGTTATCAGAAACAGGACCGTAAGCATCAACAGCTAACTGGATTCCTGTGTTTGCAAGCATACCTACAGCAGCAATTGCGATTCCGTAAAGTCCGGCAAAGCTGTAAGCTCCTACAATTGCGATTGCAATAATGATGATAGGAATTGCAGTCGAGATCATTCCAACTCCAAGTCCTGCGATGATGTTAGTTGCTGCACCGGTTACAGATTGCTTAACAATAGAAAGAACTGGTTTTGTACCTGTACCTGTGTAATGTTCAGTAACTAAACCGATCAATAATCCTGCAGCCAATCCGAAGATTGTAGCCCAGAAAACACCCATGCTTGTGTATTCAATTCCTGAGAATGTCCATGTTTCAGGAAGCATCCATTTAATGATGAAGAAAGAAGCAACCAACATAACAGCAGCTGATAAAAACTCACCCATGTTCAAAGCTCTTTGTGGATCTCCACCATCTTTAACTCTTACAAAGAAGGTTCCCAAAATAGAAGTAAAGATTCCTGTTCCTGCAAGAACCAAAGGAAGCATTACTGCTGAAAGTCCGTCGAAGTTATCGCTCCATCCCGGAATAGTCATGAAAGCAGCACCAAGAACCATAGTACCGATGATTGAACCTACATATGATTCGAAAAGGTCAGCGCCCATTCCGGCAACGTCACCTACGTTATCACCAACGTTGTCTGCAATAGTTGCAGGGTTTAACGGGTGATCTTCAGGAATACCTGCTTCAACTTTACCTACAAGGTCAGCTCCAACATCAGCAGCTTTGGTATAAATACCGCCACCAACACGAGCAAAAAGTGCGATTGAAGATGCACCGAAAGAGAATCCTGTTACTACGGCCAATACTTTGTTTACTGCACCGGCACCGTCAATACCAAACATTTGAGAGAACACGAAGAATAAAACTGAAAGTCCTAATACTCCAAGTCCTACAACGCCAAGTCCCATTACAGAACCACCTGCAAATGCAACTTCAAGACCTTTTCCAAGGCTGGTACGAGCAGCGTTTGTTGTTCTTACGTTTGCTTTAGTAGCAACTTTCATTCCGATGAAACCTGCAAGTCCGGAACAGATTGCTCCAACTACGAAAGAGATGGCAACCATCCAGCTCGAAGTTTCAGGATTAGCACTAAAAGCTAAGATTAAAGCTACTACAAGTACGAAACCTGAAAGCACTTTATATTCTGCTTTTAAGAAAGCCATTGCACCTTTTGCGATACTTTCTGCG
>NZ_JAVKCH010000057.1:0-570256 GCF_040222815.1 Imperialibacter sp.
AACCGAAATATGTAACGATCAAATCTAGTGAAATGGCCTAAATCGAAACGAAATCAGAAACGAACCAATGGCACGTTTTGAACCGTTATGATTGGCATAGATAAACTGATATGGGTGGCCTATTTCGAACTGGAATATCCAGTTATGAACCTTGTTTTGTGGTTCAATCCCTTAAGAGAGAAAATTTAGTTCTTTCAGACGAAGAGAAGCAAATGGCCAAAACTCTTAGGATAGAACTCAATAAGTGTTTCGAACAACAGGTAAAACCATTTCTAAAAAGCTTGGCCAATAAAAACCTATTGTGGTATGAGACGATAGATTCAAAACTCAAGCAGTCAGTTTTCTCGGAATCTTCATGGAGAAATTTACCGAACTTATCCGGCACATACTTACTAAGTGATGTTATAGATCAAGATGATGCACTTTCAACGCAGTTTTACAAGGATGGAAAATGGATAGTTTCTGATTATTTTTTGGGGGCCATGATTAAAAAATTTGGTGATGATACAGACCAAATAATGCGAGCTCTTCGCATGTTTATATTTCATGAAGCTCTTCATTTCTCGTTCCAAAAGCTTACTGAAAACACTGCAGAAGGAATAGGCCGATTCCCAAAAGTGTTGGAGCGTGCTGACTATGAAGCTGATGTTTGGGCAATGTTTTGGGAATACGCTTTTTCCTCTCATTACAATTTGACATCCGAAAAAAGCCCCCAGAAGTTTTTTGAAGCTTTACACCTTAGCGCAGTAAATACGATGTGGGCTTTCGATATTGTAGAGTCTGACCCCGACGAGATGCAACTCAGAAGAATTATCAGATATCTCTCACTTTATTTCAATCTTGCAAGAATACTTGATCGGAAAGTCGTCGATATTGTTTCAATAGCAAACCAACTTGGGTCAGCACCAATTATCGATATAAAAGGGCTTAAATTAAAAGCCGATTCTGAAGGTCGTATAATCGCTTCTTTTGTGGAAATAGACCTCCCGAATCTTGCGATTGGAGTTTACCATTCTAACAAAGTGCATAGATTAGGAACCTTCGGGGAAGCATTTAATGTATCAAATCTTATTAATGCGTTCAAGAGAAGAGAGTCGGACAGTTTAATTCAATTTGCAAAAAAGATTTGGGAACTGATTAAATAGGATCGTTTTAACTCCTCTGTTGGTGCTAGCCAACTCCTATAATGATTAAAAAGCGTTCACCCAGCCCAACCTACACCACCCCTCTCGCCCAATACCAACTACCAGTACTGAGCAACTTCAGGGTGCCGGTCGCCCAAGGGCGGTGCCACCATTGCGCAAGTGCGGCGCCGGGGTTGCGCAATACCAGGGGGTGAGGTTGCCCAACCTCGGGGGTCAGGGTTGCGCAATACAGGCAGTGCAGGTTGCCCAACCCAGGTAGGCGAGGTTGCGCAACCGAGGGGGTGGGTATTGCGCAACCCACAAAAGACCAGCGAAAACAAGCCTTTTGTTTGTATTATTAGCCGTGCTTTTTGATAGTTGTTCCGTAGGGCCATTCTCCACTGGCACTTTACTTCCAGCGTTCGACAGTCGAGCTTATCAAATCTTCTGCCATCTGCAAGGGGATCCCTCGCTCGTCCCTCGCAATCGGGATGACGTTGGTGTCGTGAGGGCGGATGTGATCGGATTGTTGTTTAAGCAAAGCTACCGAACTGCTGAAGCCTCCATAACAGCCGTCATTTCGAAACGTAGCCACCGATGACTATCGGGGCGAAGTGAGAAATCCCCATGACCTACAGCCGAGCTTATCATTCTTCCTGCCACCATCTGGGGGATCCCGTTCCGGCGTCGGGTTCCACGTCGGCTCGCTCTCCCGATAGCTATCGGGATCGCAACCGGGATGACGTTGGTGTGGTGAGGGTGGAGGTAACCAATCGTCTCAATCGGCAGGCTGCACATCACTAAGGGCCACGCTCGCAATTGCATTTCGGATGGCAGGCCCGCTTTCCCGGATTTTATATGTCGTACCTACGGCACTCGCAGGAGTTTGGCCTGGGTTCTTAGGGCTTACCGCTGTTCCGTCCCTACGGGACTCTTGCTCTGTGTCCCTCCTTTGTCCGCCGAAGCCTTTGGCGCAGGTGGTCTTTGTCCGCCGAAGCCTTTAGCGGAAGAGGATTTCTCTGCGGTAATCTCTGCCACTCGTGGAAACATGGCTATCAGGAGTTACCGAACTAATTCTCTGCCAGCTTATGCGAGGTGCTTTTCCAACTCATCTGCTGTCTGAACCAGCCTATTCCGCCGCAAAATATCCAGGTATTGCTGCTCCTCGTACGGAGGCTTATTCTTCGTAAGCACCATCTCCCGAAAAGCCTCATAGCACCTCGCCGGAGATAGGTCTATCATATCGGCAATGAAAGTATCCGGATCAACGGCAGCTAGTCCCACCGATTCCAAATATTCGTTAGGGAAGTCCTTCACGTTGTACGTGACAATCACATTAGCATTGCATTTGATAGCTGCTGCTACCACGTGACGGTCGTTTTCATCAGGAAGTTTTATCGAGGGGATAATGGCTTCGTATTTTTCTACAAGCGCATGAGGGCAGGCTTTATTAATCAGTTTGACCTGCCGACTAATTTGCTCCGGCGATAAATTCAAATTTCTCTTTTGAAAAATGTCAGTAAACTCTTCCAGTAGCTTTCCACTCCATTTTGGCGTGTATAAGTCGTAGAGGGACAGCCAAATCAGATAGTCACGGATAACTACTGGAAACAGTACATTGGCATCGAGCACAGCCGTAAAGTGCGCACTGTTAATCAGCTTCATACAAACCCAACTCCTCTGAATCTCTCATCAACTCGATTAAAGCCTCCTTACTCTCTTTAATCATATTCTTCTTGAACTTGATAAGGTCTTCAAATTGCACTCTTCTGTGGCGGCCAACCATTTCTGCCTTCAGTTTGCCCTGGTCTATTAGTTTAGTTACATGGGGCCTTGAGCAGTTGAGAAACTCGGCAGCTTTCTGCGTCGTAAAGGCAGCCCCCATGGGAACAATGGACACTGCATTCCCATCCCGGTAATTCCTTAGAATCTCAGCCAACATCTTCAGCACTTTCAATGGGATCTTAATCGGCTCTTCTGTTTCCAGAATGGAAATCTCCGGCGTATTCTCAGGATGATCGATTTCATCAATGGCCGCAATTAACTTTTGAAATCCTTCATTCGCTATTTGCCTTTCCTGGTGAGTAGGGGGACTATTTAGTTGCGTGTCAGACATATTGCTAGTTGGTTCAGTGCTGTAAACATAAACGAAATAAACGAAACGTTGGTTGCATATTGCGAATAATTGGCGTGAACCTTGACCCTGCGGAGATTAAAGAGGTTACTCTGTGCTTCAGGACAGAGTAACCTCTTTAATAGGCCTTGAGGGTCGGCCACTGATCTGCTCGGATTGTATATGTCGTACCTACGGCACTCGCAGGAGTTTGGCCTGGGTTCTTAGGGTTTACCGCTGTTCCGTCCCTACGGGACTCTTGCCCTGTGTTCATCCGTTGCCCCGCCGAAACCTCTGGCGCATGAGGTCTTTGTCCGCCGAAGCCTTTGGCATAGGAGGATTTCCTCTGCGGCAAACTTCGTCAAATATGCTACTTATGAGTAGCTTATCGCCCCTGCTATATTTCCAAATTGACGCCGAACAAATATGTCTGAGTATGTCTTCACACTCAACAGGCATCTTATCCCCGGCTCGTATCAGCACATTTGCTCCCGGCACCCCCATTGGCTGCGGTATACACAAAAAAAGCCCCACTAGGGGGCTTTAAATTGAGACTTCTTAGCTGGGTCGCCCGAGTGGGCACTAAAATGGTTCGTCAGACAAAAAACTGTTGGCTTACCAAATCTCAATGTCTACCTGGTGAACGCCTTCAAGGCCTGCTGCTATCCAAAGCCTGTAGTTTCGGAACAGTACATGGTTCACCGACTGATTTTCTCCAAGGTCTATTTTGCCAAGCACCTCGGGTGCATCTTTGTTATTACCTTCTTCATATACCGCTACATAGGCCCCATCCTCGCCATTGGAAATAAACAGAAAGCCATGCTCGGCCGACACAGCGTTGGTGACAACGCCTTCATCAAAAGTGATCGTGTGAAGCAATTCACCCGACTTTATGTCCAAAATCTTTACCCCCTCAGTACCAGCCGCCACAAATATCCTTTTGCTGTCGACCTCAAGCGTTGTTTTAGCCTCCGGCACATTCGCTCCGTCAAACGAAAAACTGCTGTTTGTACCCATCGACTTCGAATCAAATACGGTTACATTTCCGGGCGTTCCCTGGGCAACGTACACCTCGTTGCCCGATCCGAAAATCCAGCGGGCATCATGTAAAGCTGTATAGCTTTCAATTGTCAAATTACGGTCGAGCTTATACACCCCGCCTCCGTTGCTCTCGTCGCTGCCAGTAGTCACGAATATATCGCCCTGGTGCTGAACGGCGCTCGTGGCCGCATAGCTGCCAAGGCTCACCACAGTGTTGTCCTCCATCGAAAACTTGCCGCCATCAAGCAACACACGTTCTATGTAAGCCGGCTGCTCTTCGCCTTTTTTAGCTCCCGTCAGGTACACATACCTGTCGTGCGAGGTAAGGGAATGTATGTCAGCATCGTTGTACAAAATTTCGCTGGTCACCCTAAGGTTGGCATCCACAAAGTCGACGCCTCCATAATATTCTTCGCCCTGATAGTTGTAGCTCACCAAATAACCTCCCTGATGGTTCTGAAGCGACGATGCCTGAAGCGTATTTTCGTCAACCACTGGCGGCGTAAGGGTAGACTTTAGAATAAGCCTGAAATGCCTAATCGTTCGCCCACCATCATTTTCCGGCGTAGTATACACGGTATCCTGATGGTTCACCATCCTGCTGTTCAGCGACGGCTCGTCATTTACTACCGTCACATCCCTGGCCGGCGTTGCCTGATCGTCAGTAGCCTGATCGCAACCGGTGAAAATGGTAAACAAAAGAACAAAGGATACAACGACAAAATTTCTCATAAGCATTTCGGAAAACAATAAAAACCATTAAACCTGCCACAAAACTAGTGGTTCCAGGTCGAAGGCAGCCCCCGTTTTCGATAAACGACATGGATCGATAGATTAGCTGATGGCAAAGCTGGATTACCGGGGAGACAGTTTGGGCGTGCCCCCCGCCAGCAATATCCCGTCTGAACGCAACATGGAAGGTTTGGCGGGGGTCGGGCTATTCGCTGCAAGTCCTCACCGCAAAGAGGCGGTTGCGGGCTTTCCGCTGCTATCCCTCACGCAAACCTTAATCGAAAAGGTATTTGCTTGAGCCCGGCGGAGTACAGACATCTAAAACGCATACCGAATAAATGAATTGTTTGTCTGTGCGTCTTCACACGTAACCTACCCCTGGTCTATAACACGCCAATAGTTTCCTGGCTTCAAGCGACAGAAAAAAATCTCCTATTGCTTCCACGCTTACTCAAAAAATGCTAGTCCAACTGCACCCTTTAGGGGATAGCCGTCAAAGTAAGTCCATTACTACACAAAATGACAATCAAAAAAATAGCCCCTGGCAGCTAATTTTTAATTGAAATATGATAGATTGTTTATATTAAATAACCAACCTACCTTTTTTCAATTATGATTACCAGAGCTATCTGTTGCTCCATTCTTCTTACATCCTGTATTTCATTTTCCTCTCTTTGTCAGGTAATCGATGACTTTTCGGATGGGGATTTGACTACAAATCCAACCTGGTCGGGAAATACTGAATATTTTACTTTCAATGCTGGTGAAAGTAAACTGCGAAGTCAAGGGCCCGACATTGAAACCTCTTATTTCATCAGCACACCCAATCAGTTTATCAAATGGACAACCTGGGAGTTCAGCGTAAAACTTTCCGTGTCGCCAAGCAATACCAACAACATGAGGATTTACTTGGTGGCCGATCAGGAGAATCTTACAACTGGTTTAAATGGCTATTTCATAAGAATTGGTGAAAGTGGTTCAAATGACGGAGTGGATCTTTACAGGCAAAATGGCACAAATACATCTAGAATCATGCACTCCTTTGATGGGGCAATGGCCAGCGGGGGAAACGCCAGAATACGTGTAACGAGAGATGACGTTGGAAACTGGACATTAGCCGCCGACCTTACTGGGGAAAATAATTTTATCCAAGATGAAGCATCAGTGTTCGACGACACATTTACGTCGGCATCAAAATTTGGAATTGTGGTAAATCAAACTTCGTCTAACAAAAATAACTACTATTTCGGCTCTCTGAGCGTCACAGCTAACCTAATCGTAGAAAGTGTCGAAGTTATTTCTAAAAACACCGTCAAGGTGCATTTCAATCAAGCAGTGACTGAAGCCACAGGTAGCGAAACATCTAACTACACAATCGACAACGGCGTTACAGTAAATTCAGCAACCCGCTCAGGTGGCAACAGTTCTGTGGTCGAACTAACGGTCAGTGACCTAACAACTGACGATTACTTGCTGACCGTGTCAAATCTGATAAAAGAACAAACTGGAACCCTTCAAGAAACCGTTGAACCCATTGCCTTCTCCTACACCCAACTCGCCCTCTCCGACATCATCACTCCCTCCTCCACCGAACTAAAGCTTATCTTCAACGACGAGCTCGATGAAGAGGCCGCCGAAAACGTGTCGAACTACACTATTAACGGAGGCATCGGCACACCTACCGGCGCTGTTTTGAATCCTTCGAATACAAAAGAAGTTTTGCTCACACTTAGCACTGAATTAGGCGAGCAAGCTTACGAGCTGACCTTGCCCAATGGCCTGCCCAACGCTTCTGGCAACAGCCAGATCGATCCGGGAGCAGCCTACGAATTTGATTTTGTCGTTCCCCTCATTGCTGAATCGGTGGAAGTGGCGTCAAAAAACCAATTGATCATCCGCTTCAATAAAGCCGTGGCAGTTGGGCCTGCTGAAACACCTGAAAATTACAGCATCAACAACAGCATCGGGGCGCCCTCCTCGGCAGCTATCGGCACCGGGCCGAATGAAGTGATACTCACGCTGGGTACAGGTCTTCTCAATGATAGCTACGAAATCTCCATCAGCAACCTAACAGATCTGGCCTCAACAGGGCTTTCGCCAGAGCCTAGCGTGCTTGCCTTTTCTTACCTGCCTTTGACGATTACGGCGGTGAGCGTAACTGGCGAAAATACCTTGCAGCTGACCTTCAATCAGGCAGTTGATCCGGGCACAGCCGGGCTCGCCTCCAACTACTCGCTGAATGACGGTTTTGGCAATCCGCAAACAGCCAGTGTTTCTGAGGCAGACGATAAAGTTGTTGAGCTCATCTTCTCTGAAGACTTCTTTAATTTTACTTATGAGATCACCATCAACGGGGTCTCTAATCAGTCTGCGAATGCCCTGGCCGAAAACCTGGCCGAAGCGGTACCAGTGTCGAAACCTACTCCTGCTGGCGCACTCATTATCACTGAAATTTTCGCCGACCCGAACCCCAAAGGCATCAGTCCGGAATCGCCAGTGCTGCCCACCGCCTCAGGCGCTGAGTTTGTGGAAATTTACAATCCGAGTCCCCACTCTATCAACCTAAATAGCTTCAACCTGACAGGCGGCACAATCGGCAGCTATTTGCTCTCAGGGGGATCGTACGTAGCGCTGGTGCCGGCGACTTATTTAACCAGCTATGAGGCTTTGGGTAATGCTACAACAATCACTAGCTGGAACAGCCTCACTAACACCGGCGAGGTTATTACGCTGAAAGACCAGCTTGCAAATACGATTGACGAAGTGACTTTTAGCAGCAGCTGGAACGACGACAGCGAAAAGGACGGCGGCTGGTCGCTGGAAAAAATCAATCCCGAGCCAGCCTGTGAAAGCAGCGCCAACTGGCGCACGTCCATTGACGAAAAAGGAGCCACGCCAGGGACACAAAATTCGGTCTTCGACGATGCTCCTGACACCACACTGCCCACTGTTGCTGAGGTCGAAATTGCAGACGAAGAAACCATCGCCATTCATTTCAATGAGAAAATGGACACCGACCTCACCGGTATTACTGCGAGCCTTGATGGAGAGGAGATCGCTGGCATTTCATTTTTTAACGACCAAACCCTGTCTATTACACTGACCACGCCTTTGGTTTCGGAAGCCCAATATGCGCTTGAGTTAGCCGGATTAAGCGACTGTGCAGGCAACCCGATGGCCAGTAGTTCGATTGGCTTTTATTACGACACGAAGCCACCGGTTCCGGAGCAGGTGGTGCTTCGTTCGTTCAGTAGTCTGCTGCTTCAGTTCGATGAGCCTTTGAAAGAAACAGACGCTGAGAAAGAGGAGAACTACAAAATAGTCGACCTGAATATTGCTCCTACGAAAGCCAATCTCCTGACAGAGTCCGCTCAGTCAGTCCTTCTAGAGTTTGAAGAGCCTTTTGCTCTCGGTGCCTCGTATGAAATTGAGGTGAGCAACCTGAAAGACACACTGGAGAATGAGATGACATCTTCCGTTACCCTGGTCTTTTCCGTGCAGCAGAATATCGATTCGGTATGGGTGGAGGGGGCCAACTTTCTGTCCGTCAGTTTCAATATGGAGCCTGACAAGACGTCAATGACATCGGCCGACAATTACTCTGTAAATGGAGAAGCAAAGCCGTTGAAAGTACTTCCAGTGGCCAAAAACATTGCCCGACTGATCTTCAAAGACAACTTTTCCGAGAACAAAGATTTGGTGCTGTCAATCTCCAAGATGGTGACTTCGGAGGCAGAAACACTTATTACTCCTGACTATACTTTTCGACACGACACGAAGCCGCCGACCATAGACTCTGTTGCGGCAGTGGACGCCAAGCACTTGTTGGCCTACCTGAATGAGCGCCTGCAAGCTCCCTACGCAGAAGCCACAGGCAACTATGAATGGAAGGGACATGGTCATCCTGATTCTGTTGCCTTGCAAATGGATAAAAAGTCTGTCTTGCTTTCGTTCGGAGAACCTTTCCCGCAAGAAATGGAGCAGGAGCTTGCGGTGGTCAACTTGAAAGACCTCTATGGAAATCAAATAACCAAGGCGATAACCAAACCGTTTGTTTACGACACCCTCCCTCCCCGAGTAAATGCAGTTACCGTTACCTCACCAAAGACACTCGAGATTTCCTTTTCCGAACCAGTTACCGCCGAGGCATCAGCCCTTGTCCATTACCTTCTGGGCAACGAGCAGCCATCTGTAGCTAAAAGAACACTTCCAGACTCAAATGTGGTTATGCTCACCTTTGTTGAGGCCCTTCCTGATGTCAATAGCATTCCACTAGCTATCGATGGCATCTCGGATTTTTACGGCAACACGGCTACGAAAATCAGTACCATCGTTAACAACGAGGACCTGCAGGCCGGAAAAGCAATGGCCATTTCGGCGAGCAAAGCGCTGGTCTCCTTCAACAAAGCGCTGGGCAGTGATCTCACTTTATCGAATGTTGCCGGCAGCGGCATTGCGGCCCTGCAAAAAGGAAACGAGGCGCACCTGTTAGAACTGGAAGTGTCCGGTAAATTCGAAGAAGATTCTCTGTACACCTTCGCATTCAATGGCCTGGCATCCGCAGACGGTATTGCGCTCGGCCTATCAAAATCCATCAGCTTCACCTACCATTCCGGCGTTTTGCAGCTTACTTCTAAGCATCCTGCCCTGGCCGACCTTTTGCTTTCAGTGCCTGTGAACAAGGATAGCTTGTCGATTGCCACCAACATGATTGTTGAACCAGGAGCAATCATCCCCTCACTCATTTTGCCAGATGCCGACGAGCCTGAAAAAGTGAATATCTATTTTGACGAGAACCTTCCGTTCAACGAAACCCTGACGCTCACTTTTTCCGAGCTGTACGATGTTTGGAGCAGGAGAATTCCCGACCAGTCCATCTCGTTTGCCATCGATGCACAGCCGCCGACTGTTGCAAACACCTTCTCCCGACTGTTCTCGGAAGTCATAGTTGAGTTCTCAGAAAAAGTTTCCAGTTCAACAGCCCTTAGCCCAAATCACTATTCCATCATCGGACTGGCGCAACCGAATGAGGTAGTGTTCACAGGAGCTGATCAACTTTCGGTTTCGCTATCTTTCAAAAATGAGTTTGTCGACAAGACAGCCTATCAATTGGTAGTGAAAAACGTCGAAGACATTTCTGGCAATGTCATACAAGCCGACACCCTTTCATTTACCTACGCCAGGCCAAACATTCCAAAGACGGGAGAAGTCCTGATCACCGAAATCATGGCAGACCCAAGCCCTTCCGTCGGATTGCCTGAGGTGGAATATGTAGAGCTATTCAACAACTCCGGTATTGATTTCGAGCTCTCTGCATTTGGGTTCGTCAACAGCGACAAGGCTTTTGCGCTGGGAGAGGGCTTGCTGCCAGCAGGGAGTTATTTGATGCTGTGTTCTCCAAATGACACCGCCTCGCTTGCTGACTTCGGCGCTGTGGCGGGGCTCACGGGCTGGTCGGCGCTGTCCAACTCTAAGGATTCCCTTAGCCTGATAAATTACTATGGCGACGTCATCGACCAGGCAGTTTATACCACCTCCTGGTACAAAGACTCCCAAAAGGATGAAGGTGGCTGGTCACTTGAAAGGATTTTGGGCGAGTCGGCCTGCGGCGAAGATTATCGCTGGGCGGCATCTCAAAGCGAGTTGGGCGGTACGCCAGGCTCTGCCAATTCACTGGCATTTTCTGAAATCGATTCTATTGCGCCTGCTTTCATCGATGTTGCCGTTGTGGAGCCCACGAGACTCAGCCTGGGATTCTCAGAATGGATAAGCGAGGTCGGCCTGGCAGCGCTAAAAGTAGATATTAAAGGAGGGCCGGAAGTTTCCTCTTTCGTACTGGAAGAAAATCAAACCAGCGTTTTGGCGGAACTTAAACAGCCGCTCACTTTAGGTGCCGAGTACTTGGTCACCGTCGCCGGAGTTGTGGACTGTAGTGGCAACGAAATGGAAGTAGCTGAGATGACAGTAGGGGTTGGCAGGCCTCCTATTTTTGGTGAGCTTATCATTTCGGAAGTCATGCCAGACCCCGACCCAACACAAGGCTTGCCAGAAGCTGAATATATCGAGATCTTTAATCCTACCAGCGAATGGGTCAGCTACAACGGAGTGAGACTGATTGTAGGAGAGAAGCAAGCTGCTTTTCCCAAAGGCGCTATTGCCCCCAACTCTTTTCTAATCCTCTGTAGCTCAGGAAGTCAGCCCCGGTTAAAGGAATTCGGCGCCACACTTGTGATCACTTCAATACCCTCGCTGAAAAACGATGGCGATAAGATTTCCCTTTTTATCGGAGATCACCTGCTTCATCGCATGCACTATGACGATGGCCTTTTTGCCAACAACAGCAAAAAGGATGGCGGCTGGTCGCTGGAGATCATCGATGTAAATCTGCCCTGCGCCGGAGAAGAAAACTGGATTGCTTCGGCCAACCAAAGCGGAGGAACGCCTGGTCAAATCAATTCGGTGAACAATACCCTGGGCGATGGCATGCCGCCCAGCTTGCTGGAGGCTATTCCAGTTACTGACTCCACACTGCTGGCACGGCTCAGCGAGCAAGTGATCATCGATTCTGATAAATTAGAGATAAGCATTACGCCTTCGCTCGGAAATCTCACTGTTCAGGCGGACTTCCTTACCAACAGTTTTACTATTCAGCATCAGGAAAGTATCCGCCCAGGCACATTCTATACTGTCTCTCTTTCGGGCCTGGTTGACTGCCTGGGAAACATCAGCACAACAGAGCAATTGTCGGCTAGTTTTATTCTTCCCTCACCTTCCGACAGCCTGGATGTGGTGATCAATGAAGTGCTATTCAACCCCAGAAGCGGTGGAGTCGATTTTGTGGAACTGTACAACAGGTCTGATAAATACCTCGACATCAAAGGCTGGGAGGTTGGCAACATCACAACGGCTACGGGAGAACCCAATGATTTCAATACCATTGCCACATCAAATCACCTGCTGGCGCCTGGTGATTTTCTGGTGCTGACTGAATCGCCCACGATCCTGAAGGCAGATTACCCATCGGGAAAAGAGGAAACGTTTTTCGAGGCCGACTTACCCACTTATCCCAACACGGAAGGCGGAGTGATCATCAGAAATGTCGATGGCCAGGTACTCGACTGGTTCAATTACGATGAAGATCTCCACTCACCTTTTCTTGAGGATGTTAAAGGAGTGGCTCTGGAGAGAGTTTCCGTGGAGCTCGAAACAAATGACCCGGAGAACTGGGAGTCAGGCGTATCGACGACGGGTTTTGCGACACCAGGGTACAACAATGCCAACCAAAGGGCCGGGCAACCCGCTACCGGAAAAGTATCCGCCGAGCCGCAGGCCTTTATCCCTGGCGACGCTCTGAATGGTTTCACCGAAATCACCTTCGGCAGTTCCCTGACCAACACCCGTATTGGCGTCTATATTTACGACATGGCGGGCAGAAAAATCAAAACGCTTACACAGGGTCAGACCGTGGCGGATGGCAGCTTCTTCCGCTGGGATGGCTCCACCGACATGGGTGAAATGGTAAGAGTGGGTGTTTACATCATACAGGTTGAGTACTTCAACTCCTCTGGCCAGCAGGATGTGGTGCGCACCACCGTAGCAGTGGGTGCCAGGTTTTAAACGGCTCACCCTCCGGCATGAAGACACAACCGTAACAGCTACGTGTTTGTGAACCTTTGGTTCTTGGGAGTGTCTTCAACCTCGCCTTCCGCCATGAAGACATTACCGGGAACGGCAAAGTGTTTGTGGGTGTGTCTTCACACCCAGCCTCTCAATCGATCAGCTTCAGCACCCTTTTAGCCTTGTAGTCCTCGTCCCTCACTGGCTCCACAATTATTACGTCGCCGGGCTTGGCACCTGAAAGCACCTTAGAAACGGACACCTCATACACGGGGTTCTGAAAGAACGCATTGTAAATGATAATGTCCTCTCTTCTCAGATAAGCCCTGAATGGAATGTGTTCCTGCTCGGGGCTCCCCGGCTTTCCCCTCACAAGCGACATTAGCCCCCAACTTTTCGTATCAAGCAACGCCACATCAAACGGCACACCATTGAGCAGCAAGCAGTCCACATGGATATTGGTATGCCTGCCCACCTCATTGCGCACAAACTCATTGTCCTGTATGATCTGATCCCGCCTTTCTTTTAGCTGTTCTTTCGATAGCAAGAATAGTGGGTTGACCGCCTGCGCCTGCACGGCTCCGACCTGCATCATCAAAAGGACACTTAGAAGTAATTTCAGCATCTTGTTGTCTGTTTGTTTACCCCAAACCTAGGCATCACCCTGTCCGTCAATAGTAAAACAAATGTAAAAAGAGTGTAAACAGTTGTAAAAGCTAAACATAGCTCCTTGCAAAGCCGTACCTTTAGGTTATGAAGACCATCTTGGCAGGGACATGTTTGGCAATTGGCCTCCTGGCTGCAGTTCTCCTTCTTACCGGCAGTGATTCGCCACCCTTGGCTGGCGAAAAGACGGAAATAGCCATGCGCAACGTAGGCTATAGAGTGCTATTGGCGGCGGGAGATTCATCATCAAGAGTACTTCCGGTAACAAAAGTTGATAATAACATCTACTTGATCCGGTTCGAAAACCCTCTGACATTCACCACCGACACACTGGTAAAGGTCATTCACGAGGCACTTGCTCCCGGCATTAATGCCAAAATTATACCCAGCGCCTATGTGGTGAACGTGATGGAGTGTACTGGTAATTTGGTTGTGTACAGTTACCAAAAGGCCGGTACGGAGGAGAATACCCTGGTGCCTTGTAAAGGCAGAGACCAACCGGTGGGTTGCTATGCGATCAAAATTACCTTTGAACGATCCATTCTCCTTGCTGGTGGGAAATGGAAGCTGGGTGGCCTGGCCCTCACATGCCTCGTCCTGGCCGGGTTCATTTACCTAAGAAAAGCTCCCGCTGCAAACAATGAGCAAAAGCAACCAGCCACACTTTCGATTGGGCAGTTTGCCTTTGATCTGCGCAACGGCGTGCTGATGCACAAAGACGAGATCATCGACCTTACGGCAAAAGAGGCAAAGATTCTGACACTCTTCGCCAAACAGCCCAACATGGTGCTGGAGAGGGACAAACTCATGAAAGAAGTGTGGGAAGATGAAGGCGTTATTGTAGGCCGCAGCCTCGATATGTTTGTGTCAAAGCTCCGCAAAAAACTGCAAGCCGATCATAACGTGAAAATCACGAATGTGCATGGGAAGGGGTATAAGCTGGAGGTAAGCTGAGCATCCGCCGACCCATCATGGTGTGCCCTTGAAATATAAATTTCCTTTGCTCTTACCAAGGCACGACGCTATTCTTTTTCGGACATGAATGATGCTACGGCAAAAAAGGAAGCCTTCCGTTTTGGAAGGCCTCCTCAAAGTTCCCGTGCTTGTTGTTGCGATGGATTAAGACTTAGGACAACGACAATAGATCCTGTCTTAGTTTTTGAATAGCCTCTTGACCACAATTGCACCTTCTATTTCGGTCACTAAAAAATAGATGCCCGCCGGACTATCAAGTAAATTAACTGTCACAGATTTTGCCTCGTGGTGTTCTACTAGTGTTGGGAATTCCTGCCCCGCTGCATTGACAACCTTAAAATTGAAGTGACTCAGCTTTACCCCTTGCGACGTGATAGTCACTATACCTTTGGTTGGATTCGGGTAGATACTAATTCTGCCGTCATAAAAATCTTCGACTCCGGTTTCGGTCTCCTCGACATCAATCAGGTTTATTGTAATGGTAGCCGACGCCGACAATTCGCCATCACTCACCTCCACCACCAGCTCGAAAACAGGGGTAGTTTCGAAGTCAAGTGCTGCTGAAGACTTGACAATGAGGTCGTGGCTTGAGTTTATTTCAAAAGCATCGCCCACATTTCCGGAGCTAATCGAGTAAGTGAGGGGGTCATCATCTGGATCAGAAGCAGCAATAGTTCCCAAACCAATCCCTTCTGGCGAATTTTCCGGTACCGAAAAGCTTTGATTTGCAATCACTGGAGGCGAGTTTTCGGGCTCTACAACCTCATTCACATCGTTGAGATTGACTGTGACGATGGCAGTAGCCGTACCGCCTTGTCCATCACTGACTTCCATTGTCAGACTAAATGATGGCGTGACTTCAAAGTCAAGTGCTAGTGTGTTATTAACGGTTAAGCGAGAAATAAATGGCGCCAGCTTGGATACCGTAAAGGCATCATTGGTATTGCCGTCCAAAATGGCGAAAGTCAATTCACCATCACCTGTCGTGGCAACAAGGTTTCCGACAGTCGTCCCTTCTGGGGCATTTTCATCAATGGTAAATGTCTGATCGCCGATTGCAGGGCCCAGGTCATTTAGATTAACTGTGACGATGGCACTTGATGTTCCTCCCCTGCCATCGCTAACCTCGACGGTCAAATTAAACACCGGATTAGTTTCGTAATCAAGTGCTGTTGAGTTATGCGCATAAAGGCTATTGACGCCATTCAGAGTAAAGGCATCTCCCGTATTTCCAGCAGTAATTGAATACGTTAATATATCGTCATCTGGATCGGAGGCTGCAATAAGCCCGATAACCTCACTGTTGCTTCTGTTTTCATCAATGGTAAAAGACTGAGCCTCAATAACCGGTACTCCGTTACTTTTTGTTGTTACTGACGCTGGATCGGAGGAGGCTGAACCGTATTCTGTTGTCACTGTAACGGCGAAAGCATATTCGGTATCGGGTGAAAGGCCACCAACAGTAAGCGTTCCTGTGTCGGCGTTGAAGTTTCCTCCGTTTTCGTTTTTAATATTTACGCCCCCAAGGCTGCGAAAGACGGTGTAAGTCATTTCGCAACCCCCACAATTATCTTCCGGCTTCACAAAATTTACCCTCACTGATTTAGAAGTAATATTGTCGTACGTCGGGCTTGCCGGTTTGCCTGGTGGGCCGAACTCGTCCTTGGTAGTGAAACGCCAAACGCTGGTGCTGCTGATGCCCGCATAGGGAGCACCTTCAAGGTCTTCAAACGCAGTATTGTCGATTAAAACATAAAGCAAAGTACTAAAAGGCAAGTTAGCTCCGGGCTGCAATGTCGCCGCAGTACCGCTAATGGTGACCTTGTCTGAGGTTACATCAATCGTTTCCACCACTGCCCCGTCGACTCCCGATTTGATATAGATATTACCGGTTCCCTTCTGAATGCTCTCATTAAATGTTAAAACCAGGGCTGACTCAACTTCTACTGCTACGGCGTTGTTGGCTGGTGAAAATGACACAACTGTTGGTGCAACATTGTTTGTTGTTACCTGACTTGCTTCAGTTGAAAAATCGGATGATCCAACGGAATTTACTGCCTTTACCCGGTAAAAGTATTCCTGATTGTCGGTGAGGCTCGTAGCCGTGTGGGTCAGACCATTACCATTAAATACTTCCGAAAATGCTCCTCCAACCCCTTGCTTTTGCTCAAGCACATAGCTGGTGATAGCACTGCCATTATCAGCAGGTGCCGCCCAGTTGACCACGATCGAAGCGGAAGTGACGGCACCAAAGGTTGGAGCCGCCGGTGTGCTCGGTGGCCCGGCCAAAGTGGTTGCACTAGCTTCTGAAGAATAGGACGAACTGCCAATAGCATTTGTGGCTTTGACACGGTAAAAATACTCCTGATTGGAAGCAAGGCCGGTGGATGCAAAAGTCAGCGCATCTCCGGTAAATATTGCTGCAAAGTCTCCGCCACTTCCCAATTTCTGCTCAAGCACATAACTTGTGATGGCGCTGCCGTTGTCGTTGGGTGCAGCCCAATTAACTACAATGGAGCTATTCGTAATGGTGCCGAATGTGGGAGCCACTGGCGCATCTGGGGCGCTGCTTGGTGTGAATGTGACCCCATCGCCCCAAACACCGCTACCATTGGTGCCCACAAATAGGGTTGATGCTTTTACAACCAGAGGGCCTGTCGATAAATTATTGAGACCTGTATTGTAGGCTGTAAAATTGTCGCCCAGATCATCTGACATATATACGCCGCTTCCTTCCACAGAAAAAAACAACGCTTCCAGGCTTAAGAGAGCATGCCCTGCTACCGCCCCTGGAAGACCTGTTCCCGCTGCACTCCAGGAATCTCCGAGCGAGGCAGATTTAAAAAAACCTTCAGCAGTAGATGTATATATGCTCCCACCCAGGGCATAAATGTAGGTGGCTGTATTGAAACCGCTCGTATTGGTGATTCCGTTATCGGCAGCTGTCCAGGTGTCGCCACTGTCCGAAGACTTGGAAACGATGTCACCGAAGAAGTTGCCAGTATATAAATTGACGCCATCTTCTGCCAACGTAACTGGTATGCCACTGATCTCATTACCCGTCGTCCCACTTGCCCCAGTCCAACTTACTCCATCATCTGTCGATTTTTTGACACCCCCCAAAAGCTCAAGTGCATAGTGGTCATCGCCGTGAGCAATGATTTTTGAGATGGGCAGCCCACTGAGACCGGTATTTGCCGCCGTCCAGGAGTCCCCATCATTCGTGCTTTTATAAACACCATGGGCAGTTCCCGCCAGAATAAGCGAGATTTCGCTGTGCAAGGTCAAAATCGCCAATCCAAGTCCAGCCAACCCATTGTTCTTAGCTGTCCAGGTTGTTCCATTATCGCTACTTACAAAAACGCCACCTCCATAAGTAGATGCGTATAAGTCTGATCCTGAAACTTTGAAATCAGTAACCTTATGAGCATTTATCCCAGAATTTATTTCCACCCAACTATCTCCAAAATCCACGCTCCTAAAAACACCGCCAGTGGTACCAATCATGGACACGTCTGCAGCATAAAAACTCGTGACATTTATATTGGTGGGAAAGGCTTCAAAAGCTTGTACCCAGGTGGAGCCCTCAAAGGCAAAAAGCAAGAGGCCGTCGGTTGTTCCGGCATAAACTCCATTGGGGCCCCGAAATACACGGTAAAAACCCTCCGGCGACAAGCCACCAACAGCATTCCAGGTGGTGCCAGCGTCGTCGCTGAAAAACGAGCCACCCTGGAAGTCGGTAACTACCAGCTCATCAGGGAAGCCGAAGGAGACAGAAGAAAAATCCTGAGAGGGTGCACCCGTTACATTGACTGTACCCCACGTCGCACCTCCATCTGTGGTCATATACAGACCTTCATCGGATGCGGCTGCGAGTAGATCAGGGTCTGATCCATCCCGTGAAAAGGAATTAATCTCTGAACTACTGGCTATGCCAGTCCCCAAAGCTGACCATGATGATCCATCGGCTGAGGTAGAGATACCTCCGGTATAACCAACCCAAAATTCACTTCCAATTGTTGCCACGCTTAGCAATTCAGTGTCGGTTAAGCCAGTGTTGGCGTACGCCCAGGTATCACCAGTGTCCGCCGATCTATACACTCCGTTCTCTGTAGCTACTACAATGTTCGTTCCCAGGGTGGCTATGCCAGTCGCTTCTACTCCTAGTATGTCATCGCCTACGAGTGTCCAGTTGTCGCCACTGTCGGAGGTTTTATAAACGCCGCCGTATCGGGTAGCGGAAATCCAGATTTCCGTTGAAATTAGTTTAATGTCAACAATATCACCCCCCTCCGGCCCAGGTGATTGCGCCCACTGCGAATATGCCGATTCACTAAAAAAAATCAGCGCTGCAACTACCATTACCGGGATGGAGCGCCGTGAAGCTTTCGTAATTTTTATCATATCCCAAAGGTTTAAACCAGAAACATCGCTAAATTAAACTCGTTGATTATAAGGGAATTAGCATCGTATATAAATCGAAATCAAACTATTTTTGCGAGCTGAGGGAAAGCTTTTCCGAGTGGAGTGTTTTCTTTTCCGAGTGGAAATCCGAGCAACTAATATCACTTTGCAAATGAGGTTTTTTAGATGGTATGTTTACAAATTCCTCGTGAGATGGTCGTTCGCTACCATTTTTCATCTGGCCTTTGTGATGCCTGCCTGGTCTCAGACTACAAGTAAATTTGACAGTTTAAAGCGCAGGTTGGACAGGCCAATCAGCGGGCTGGAGAAAGCTGAAGTGTACCTGACCCTGGCAGAGGAAATCAAAGACGTGAATATTTGGATGACGCCAGCTTATGTGGATTCTGCTTTTAAATATTCAAGCGCCCTGGATTACAAAAAGGGAGTTGCCAGGGCCAATTTTTTATACGGAGTAGAACGCTGGCTAAATGGGTATTATGCAGAAGCCGAAAGCAAATACCACAAATCCATCAGGCTATTCGCATTGCTCAACGATTCATCCATGTTGGCCAAAAACTTCTCCTATCTGGGGTTGTGTTTCCACTATCACACCGCCTACGATTCGGCATTGTTTTACCACCAAAAGGCTTTGGCGATCAATGAAAGACTAGGCGACAAAAGAAAGATGGCCCACAACATTGACAACATAGCCCTTGTTCACCATCAGCTCGCCAACTTTCCCGAATTAATCAAGTACGCTACCAAATCCCTCGAAATTCGCAACACGATTCCTGGTTTTACGAGTAGAACAAACTTCTACAACTTCGGAGGCGAAATTTTTAGAGACAGGGCGCTTCGAGAGGCCCTTGCCTACCACAAGAAGGTATTGACGGAAGAGAGAAAGAAGAAAAATGGAGACCTGGGTTCGAGCCTTAATAATATCGGGAGCGTTTACTACAATAACAAAAAGTACGATTCGGCAGTGTACTTCCTGCGGCTAGGGGCAGAGGAAATGCTAAAATCGGGTACAATGAATCAGTACGCCGGGCATCTCCACGAGCTGGGTGAGGCATTAAGGGAAAGCGGCAACTACCTGGACTCAGAGCGGGTATTTCTTGAGGCGATGGCCATCTGGGACTCCATAGGCACGAGGCATAGTGTTTCAATTATTCGGGGAAATTTGGCCCGCCTCTATTTTCTTATGGGGAAATACCCTGAAGGCTTGGCCTACCTGGATCAATCCCTGGCAATGGTAGAAGGGATGGCCTACAATCCCTTTTGTATCAAACTTTGGTCGCTAAAAGCAAGATATTTAATGAAGCTTGGTCAAGCTGACGAGGCCCTCGTATTGGCCCATAAATCGCTGACTGAATCGGAGAAAAAGCAAGTCGTGGTCTCCATTCTCAATAGCTTTGAACTACTCTCGGAGCTCTACTCCGCCATCGGGAACCATGAGCAAGCAATGTTCTATATGAAAGAACACACGGCCTTAAAGGATAGACTATTTAATGGCGAAAGCTCGTTACAGATAGCTCAACTACAGGTTCAATACGACACAGAAAAGAAGAACAAGGAAATAGAACTATTGAACGCCCAAAATACGGCCCAAAAAGCGAAGCTCTTCCAACGGGAACTTATGGTAGGACTGGTATCTATAGCAGTACTCTTATTTGGTTTCGCCTATTACAAACGTCAGAAGTACGTTAGAAAGCTCGGCTCTCAAAGAGACTTTATCGATCAGCAAAGGATAGAGTTGGCGCTTAAGAACCAGGAAAAGGACGTGCTATTAGGCGAAATTCACCATCGGGTAAAAAATAACCTCCAGGTAATCAGCAGCCTACTCAAGCTCCAATCACGTCAGCTAACAGACAAAAAGGCCCAGAATGCTGTACTTGAGGGGCGTGACAGGGTGAAAGCCATGGCGCTAATCCACCAATGCCTCTACCAGCACGACCGTTTTTCCAGCATACAGATAGACAGTTACATCAAAAAGTTGATCGATGGCCTGATTTCTTCACATGGCTACAGCGATAGCGAAATTCAGTTAAATTACAATCTACAAGAATTGCACCTTAGCGTAGACACCGCATTACCTATAGGGCTGATTGTCAACGAATTGGTAAGCAATTGTTTTAAACATGCTTTTAAGAAAAGTAGAAAAAATTGTCTTTCTCTTAAGTTTGAGAAAAAAGGGAGGAAGCTTCTTTTGGTGGTTAAGGACAACGGCATCGGGATTCCCGATGAGGGCTTACATCCGACTAAGGTTAAATCCTTTGGAATCGGACTTATTCAATCTCTGGTCGAGGAGCTGGATGGAAATGTTGAATTTATAAGAGCTCGTGGAACAACGGTAAAGGTCTTTATTCTTAAATATAGTTTACATTCTGCCAGAAAATCGAGCCAACCCTCTTCCCTGGAATAAGCTGAATTCAATATTTTTTCGTAAATTATCATTACTTCAATCGGCGAGCCATAACACAAGTTCATTTAGGCTTGTGGCGTTTTAGTCTTCAATTTTTGGCAAAAGTTCATGGCATGAAAATTCTTGTAGTCGAAAACAGCTCCATTGTTGCTAGTGACATTGTACTCAGCCTGGGTGATCTGGGTTATGAAGTAGTAAAGTGGGTAAAGACCGGGAAGGCAGCACTGGAAGCAGTGCACGACCTGGCTCCGGATCTCATTATCATGGACATCAACCTCGACGGCCCCATGGATGGCATACAGGCGGCTGAGTTAGTTAGCAAAATACAATTAGTCCCCATTATTTACCTAACGGCGTACTCCGACAACACTACCTTTGAAAGGGCTAAAAAGACACACCCGTTTGCGTACCTAGTGAAGCCTTTTGTTGAAAAAGACCTCGGCTTTGCCATCGACCTGGCTATTGATAACTTTTCGAAACAACCACAGGCAAGCACCATAACTACCTCACCAACAGAGCATTTGGTTTTAGATGCGGTTTTTCTCAAAGTGAATAAACATTATATCAAAATCCTTCTTCGGGACATATTGTATGTGCAGGCTGAAAGAAGTTACTGTAAGGTATTTACAGTGGAGAAAATCCATCTATTGACAATGAGTCTACATACTTTCGAAACTAAACTCAATAGCCAGGACTTCGTTAGGGTGAGCAGGTCGGCCTTAGTCAATATTCACCACGTAGACTCATTTGAAAATCATAGTGTATGGCTGGGCGATCAGGAAATAAGAATAAGCCGTTCATTTCAGGACGCATTTCAAAGTAAGTTCTTGTCAATTTGAGACGCTGTTCGTCAGCAAATAATGCGCAAAAAGGACTCCGGAGAATCCTTAAGGCAACCACAATATTCTACAGGGAAAGACTTGGGTCAGGGATTGCTCAAAACTCCAGACAAAATAGATCGAGCCAAGGTGACGAAATGCCCTACCCCTCGCTCTCCTCCGTCTGCAACTGCTTCTCGTAAAGCTCTTTGTAAATGCCGCCCTGAGCCAGTAGTGACTCGTGAACACCATACTCTTTGATCTCACCGTCGTCCAGCACGATGATCTTGTTCGCTAGCTTTGCTGACGACACCCTGTGGGAAATAATGATGGTGGTGCGATTTTGCATGATGCGCTTCATCGCCTGAAGAATGGAGTTCTCGGTTTTTGTATCCACAGCCGAAAGCGAATCATCGAGAATAAGAATCTGCGGGTTGCGAACAATGGCCCGGGCAATAGACAGCCGCTGCTTCTGCCCACCTGACAGCGTAATGCCTCTTTCTCCTATCTTCGTTTCAAACCCGGCCGGGAATCCCTTTATGTTTTCGAGAAGGTCAGCATCTTCAGCAGCCTTTACTATTTGATCCCGGTTGTGATCGTTGCCACCAAAAGCAATATTGTTGGCCAACGTATCCGAAAAGAGGAACACGTCCTGCGGCACATAGCCTATCTGCCCACGCAAATGCTGAACATTGTAGGCCCTTATGTCGTGTCCATCCACTTTTAGTTGCCCCTGATTCACATCGTACATGCGGCAAATGAGGTTGGCAATGGTCGACTTGCCCGACCCTGTGGTGCCAATCACCGCCAATGAGTCCCCGGGATCCACTGTAAATGAAACGTGACTCAGCGCTTTGATGCCGGAATCGGGATACACAAACGACACATCTTCGAACTTAATTGCTCCCTTGATTTCTTGCTTCACATTGAGTGTCGAAACAATCTCTGTCTTTGTATCCAGAAACTCGTTGATCCGCTTTTGAGACGCCGCTGCCCGCTGGATGATACTGGTAATCCAGCCCAGCGAAGTCACAGGCCAGGTGAGCATGTTTACATAAATAATAAACTCAGCGATGATACCTGTGGTGATCGCTCCCGCCATCACTTCAATTGATCCGATATATACAGTGAGGATGGTGCTAAGTCCGATCAAAAACATGATCAGAGGAAAGAACAGCGCATTCACGAAGGTGAGCTGTAGCGATTTGTCTTTGTACTCATTGCTCTCCTTGTTGAACTTATCATCAAAATCGTGCTCCCTCACAAACGACTTAATCACTCTTATACCAGAGAAAGCCTCCTGCACAAAAGTTGAAAGATTAGAAAGACTCCTTTGAATTTCTTCCGAACGCTTGTTGATAATGTTGTTAACGAAGTAGATGCTGATCGACAACACAGGTAAAGGCAGCAGAGAATAAAGGGTCAACTTCGGGTTGATGCTGAACATGAATGGAATCACCATAACGAACAGGGTGAAGAGCGTGATTCCATACATGATGGCAGGGCCAATATACATGCGCACTTTGCTCACATCCTCAGAGATTCTTGCCATCAGGTCGCCCGTATTGTTTCGGCGATAAAAGCTCAGCGGAAGGGTTTGATAGTGAGCGTAAATCTCGTTCTTCATGTCATACTCTATCAGGCGTGACATCACAATAATTGTCTGCCTCATGAAAAACAAAAACACGCCCCGAAGCAGCGCCATCAGCAGAATAAAAAATCCATAAATGAAGATGCTGGACGTAAACAAATCGTAGGTTTCCGACTGTAACTCAAGGCCCTGAAATGCGCTGTGCAGGCTGATTCCCCGCTGCACAATATCAAAAGCCTGCCTTACCAGGTAGGCCGGAATGATGGCAAACACATTGGAAATTATAATGAACAAAGTACCCAGAATCAGGTGGTACTTATATTTGAGGAGATACTTATTTATTGCTGCTAGATCTTTCACTGAATCTTAAAACGAGACTTTGGGTAAATGGTTCATTGGGCTGGTGAATACCTTGGTTCGCAACCTAAAAAAAACGTAGCTTTGTGGCTACAAACGCAATTCCGACATTTCTTGTCAAAAGTAGGGAAAGCTTTGAACCCAAATAACAACATGTGACCTTATTTTATCTTCGTGATGATCGAAACTTCAGAATTGAAAACCACCGGCATGGGTATTTTCAACCAGCTGTCGGAGTTGGAGCATGAGCAGGTGGTATTTTGCCACGACAAGGCAACAGGTTTAAAGGCCATTGTTGCCATTCACAACACAGTTTTGGGGCCTGCTGTAGGCGGTACCCGTATGTGGAATTACGCCTCTGAAGAGGATGCCCTTAACGACGCCCTGCGTTTGTCGAGGGGAATGACATTTAAGTCAGCTATTGCAGGGCTTAATATTGGTGGCGGAAAAGCAGTGATTATTGGCGACGCCAAAAAAATCAAAAACGAAGTCCTGATGCGCCGCTTTGGTAAGTTTGTGCATGGACTGGGCGGCCGCTACTGGACAGCTGAAGACGTGAACATGTCTACACGTGACATGGAATATATCAGAATGGAAACTCCCTACGTAACCGGCGTGCCGGAGTCGATGGGTGGTGGTGGTGACCCCTCTCCGGTTACGGCCTTTGGTGTGTTCATGGGCATGAAAGCAACAGCCAAAAAAGTGTATGGCAGCGATTCACTGAAAGGAAAAAAAGTGGCCGTGCAGGGAGCGGGCCATGTAGCTACTTACCTCATGGAACGCCTCGCAAAAGAAGGGGCAAAAATATTTGTTTGCGACTTTCATGAAGAGAAGCTCAAGCATGCAGTGGACAATTTCGGAGCCACAGTGGTGCCTGTTGACGACATTTACGATCTGGACGTTGACATCTATTCGCCCTGTGCCTTAGGCGCTACGATAAATGACGACACAATCGGTCGGTTGAAATGTGCCATGATTGCTGGTGGCGCCAATAATCAATTGGCAGAAGAGCTGAAGCATGGCAGAAAGCTGATTGAAAAAGGAATCCTGTACGCACCAGACTTTCTTATCAATGGCGGCGGCATTACCAATGTTTATTACGAGCAGATAGGCAACTATAACAGGGACGTAGTGTATCAGCAAACAGAGAGGATATTTGAAACAACTCTCAGGGTATTTGACCTGGCAGAGAAAAAAGGCATTACGCCTCAGGAATCAGCCATGGAAATAGCCATTAACAGGATCAATGATATTGGTAAGATCAAGTTATCTTACTAGTTTAATAGAAATTTAAATAAAACTTTTCGTTCTTTTTTTATTGGGAAATGCTAAACAGAAGAACCCTTCGGATCAAAGCCGTGCAGTCATATTTTGCTCTTGAGCAAAGTATCATCTCAGACTTTGAAATCGCCAATCAGCAAATCACTGATTACTTTCAGCCAGATTTGAATAGTATGGAGCCTCAGGACGCCAAACTTCTCAGGAAGAAAGGAAAGATAGCGCAAACTTGCTTCGCCGAGCAGCATAAGAATGACGTTATCCAATATCCTGCTGAAGCGGATGATGAGATGAGGAAATCTGTGGCAGATGCCGTCACCTACTTCAGGAATCAGGTCAAAAAAGACAAGGAGGCTTTCCAAAGCCGCATGCTGAAAGACGTGGATAGCATCCACGACTCTTACTACCTGGCATTGATGTTGCCTGTGGAGTTTGCACTCCATGTATCGAAGGAGAAAAGAAAGCAGCTAGGCAATCTGTCGTCCGAAAAAATTGTTGTGGCCAATGACTACAACCTGGCCGACAACAAGGTTGTGCAGGCCCTTCTTGACTTCGAACCGTTGCAGCAGCAGCTTGGCCAACGGTCGCTTAGCTGGTCAGCTTACAGAGACGACACAAGTATCTGGTACAAGGACATTCTGAAAGCGGACGAGGCCTACAAAGCCTACCAGCTACTTTCAAATCCAACGCTGGAGCAAGACAAAGAAGTCGTTTTGCACATTGTCAAAAGGCTGTTTTTCAAGCATCCAACCATTCAAACCTTCATGGACGAGAAAGACTTGTACTGGGAAGAAAACAGCGGCATTGTAAAGAGCCTTGCGGTGAAAACGATCAAGGCGTATCAGGGTCAGGGCGAACCCTTCCAACTGCTGGAGCTTTCTGCCAACCTGGAAGACGACCTTGACTATTTCCGTGACCTGTTTAAAATAACATTTGCCAATAATGAAGAGTATGAGGCCATTGTTGCCGAAAAATCAAAAAACTGGGAAATCGATAGAATTGCGCTTATTGATAAGGTGATTTTGAAAATGGCCATCGCAGAAATGGTTCATTTTCCTTCAATACCGGTAAAAGTGACGATAAATGAGTTTATTGAGATTTCAAAAAACTATAGCACGCCAAAGAGCAAGCAGTTCGTCAACGGATTATTAGATGTATTGGCCAACGATTTGGCAGCGAAAGGCGTTATAAAGAAAAGTGGAAGAGGATTAATTGATAACAAATAGAGATATACTATGAGCAGGACTACTGGTACCTTAATAGCATTTTTGGCTGGAGCCGCCACAGGAGCGGTGCTAGGTATTTTATATGCTCCCGATAAGGGAACTAACACGAGGGACAAGCTTTCCTTCCAGCTCGACAAATACAAAGGTAGACTTCAGGAGTTGATTGATGAGCTGATGGAGAGCAAAGGCCTGGTGGAGAGCGAAGCGAAATCCGAAGGAGAAAGGATCATCAACGACGCCAAGGAAAAGGCAGAAAGACTGCTTGACGATGTGGATGAGCTCATCGGTCAGATCAGAAAGAAATAGTACGACCCGGGAAAAGATTGGTTAAATTCTCCTCTGCAAAGGGCTTTTCGCCTTTCGTGTAATAGGGAATCTTTAACCTGCCCATTCCGTTTTATTCATTGTTTATACTAAATTTGAAGTTCCTAACAGAATTTTACTAACCCTTCAAAATACCATAGTCATGAAGAAGTCAGTAGTTAACGTATTAGTTTTTGGAGCATTAGTGGCAGTAGGATTTAGCTGCTCAAATGCCGAAATGGAAGGCCGTCTGGCCAGATTGGAAGGTCGTGTTGCAGAATTGGAAGCCGGCAAAGCCAGAAGCGGACCAGCCTCCACGGCGGCTACAGCCAGCCCTACAATTCAGCAAACTGCGCTTGAAGAAGAAGTGCCATCAGGGCCGGCACCGGTTTTTACCTGGGCCGAAGAGACCCATGATTTTGGCACGATCACAGAAGGTGAGATCGCCGAACACGTGTTCAAATTCACTAACACTGGTGAAGCACCTTTGATTATATCAAATGCTTCAGCTTCTTGCGGCTGCACCGTGCCAGTTTGGCCTAAAGAGCCTATTCCAGTGGGTGGAACAGGCGAAATACAGGTCAAATTCAACAGTAGCAACAAGCCGGGTGTGCAGAACAAAACTGTTAGCATCACTGCGAATACCGCACCTAAGCTGTCTCGTCTCAATATCAAGGCAGTTGTTGCTCCAAAAACTGGCGCCGCAGATGGCCCTGTTAAAAAATAATTATACCTAAACAATCACATAAGAATGCATTTGATTTTAGCACAGGCAAGTTCAGGTGGGGGCTACATGCAGTTTGTTATGCTGGGTGGCATGATCCTGATATTTTGGCTTTTTTTCATCAGGCCTCAACAAAAAAAGCAGAAAGAGCAACGCAAGTTTATTGATGAAATTAAAAAAGGTGATACTGTTGTGACCACCGGGGGAATCCACGGAAAAATAGCAGCAGTTGAAGGTGACACGATTGTTCTTGAGGTTGATAAGGGGCTGAAGATCAAATTCGAAAAGGCCGCTATTTCGCTGGATGCCAGCAAAAAATATGCGACGCCGGCAGCGGCAGCCTCATAAGGAAACCTCAAATATTGCCTGCTAGAATGGCAAACAAAAAAGTCTTTACATTTAAGATTGGAGAAAATTGGAAGGTAGTAGTATTGGCAGTTTTAGCCGCTACTACCTTTTGGTTTTTTAACTCCCTCAACAAAAACTACGAGGCCAGGCTTAGCTACCCTATTGCCTTCGATTTTCCACGTGATAGTGTCGTAATTGTTAAGCCACTTCCGGATGAAGTGCGTATTGACGTGGCCAGTGGGGGCTGGAACCTCTTGCGTAAAACTTTTTGGTTCAACGTTGACCCGTTGGTTATTCAACTCGACAACCCCACCGAGATAAAGTTTCTCACCAGAAACTCCCTCTACGACATCATAAAAGACCAGCTGACTGACATTGACCTTAACAGGGTGGTGACAGACACACTTTTTATTTCTGTCGAGCCCAAAATTCAGAAAATGGTAATGGCCGTGGTGGATAGCCTGACCATTCCACTCGCAACAAACTACAGACTTACCAGCCCAATTACTTACGAACCAGACAGCGTGCTGATAGAGGGCCCGTCAAGCCTTATGAACCGCTTTCCGTCCACCTGGCTGCTGGAGTTTGACCGCAGCGACATCGCTGGTGATTTTGAGCGTTCGCTGGCCGTGCCCCTGACTGACAATCGGCTGATGAGCTCGACTCCCAAGTCAGTGACTGTTAAGTTCAGAGCCGAAGAATTCATAAGAGACTCCCTGCTGGTAGAAATTCAGCCTGTTAACTTCCCAAACAGATACCGGGGCAAAGTGCCTTACCTGGCTGACACTGTCACCTACGTCTTCTACACCATCAAGGGCGATCTTGCCAGCCAGGTTAGCGACTCAGCATTCTCTATTGCTGCCGATTTCAAAATGTACAACAGCGAAGACTCCACCATCACCCCTGTTGTCCTGTTCAGACCGACGGAAGTGCTCGAACTTCAGCTGCTCCCCGAAAAACTTAAGGTCGGCCATGCCAACCAGTAAACCCATGCTTGTTGGCGTCACCGGCGGCATTGGCTCCGGCAAGTCCACCGTCTGCAAAATATTCGAAGTGCTTGGTGTGCCCGTTTACAATTCCGACGACAGAGCAAAGTCTTTGATGGTGGAAGACATCGTGCTTGTTGAGGGCATAAGGGCAGCTTTCGGAGAAGAGGCCTACCTTGACAATAAAAACCTCAATAGGAACTTTTTGGCAAAAGAAGTCTTCTCAAATCCTTCCAAATTGGAAACACTCAATAGCCTGGTGCATCCCGCTGTCGGGCGGGATTTTGCTTCCTGGGTGGCTGTTCAAAGTAGTCAGCCATACGTCATCAAAGAAGCGGCATTGCTGTTTGAAACCGGTTCAAACAACTCGCTGGACAGTGTCGTGCTTGTCACCGCACCGGAAGAACTCAGAGTCAGTCGGGTACTGGCACGGGATCCCCAGCGTAGTCAAAAGCAGGTGAGGGATATCATCGGGAATCAGCTCAAAGACGAGGAGAAGAAAAAGCTGGCCGACTACATACTCAACAATAACGAGCAGGAACTTTTGGTGCCTGAGGTAGTGGCACTGCACGAAACGCTACTGACCACTGCTGCTAAAAGAGCTGCAAAGGAAGCTTGATCTGGTCAGCGTAGAACTTTATTCTGGTGCTTTTGTCGTCAAAGGGTTCAATCTTATCGATCCTGTCATACTTGTGGTTGTAGAAAACCTCGAAAAGCTGAGAACCCAATTGATAAAGGTTCACTTTGTGTCCATAGTACCTGATCGCAAACAGGAATTCTCCCTCAACATACAGTTTGTTGATTTTTTGATTGAGTGACAATTGATCGAAGCTTTTCAAACCAGTTATTCGATTTACAGATGCCTGAATATCACAAAAAATCAGGTAAAGTGAAATGGACTTCGCCAAATAAAAAACACCGAAGCAATGCCCCGTTGCCTTTCTCTGAAACATACGTGCAATTATTAATTGATCATTATTTTTCTAACAAGCCTGCTTTTTCCCTGCACTACCTGAAGCAGATAAATGCCCGCTGGCTGGTCAGTCAGGTTAAACTCCTTTGAGTACCTGCCATCGAAAGTCTTGATTTCCTCTTCGTAAATAGTTTTCCCGCTTAGATCCACAATAGACACCTGCAACGGATCAGTTGACCTGAGCGACATCTTTAATGTGAAATGGCCATGACTCGGATTAGGGTAATAGTTCAGGTCCAGCGGTTCGAGCTTCTCCATTTTTTTGGACGAGAGCTGGTCAAGCGAAGCTTCGTTGTCCTCTATTTTTGAAATCGTTATTTTCTTCCGCAGCACTATTGTCGACCCATGCTTGTCGCCGTCTTCACTATTCCATTCGAAGAAGTAACCATTGTTACCACCCATTTCGAGCCGCTGTCCGAAAACTTCCCTCAACGAGTCGATATCAAATGGGGTTAACTTCGTACTGAAGAGGCTATCCATCCCTCCAAACATCCAAACTGCATCTTCAGAGTCTTTGGGGGCCCTAAAAACATATGATTGCGCTCCATCCGTCCCATTGAACTGAAACGTTCCCGAGCCATCGAAAAAGAAAGACTTTAATGAGTCGGAGTCCGAGAGAATGTGTATTCGCTCTTTTACACCCGGAGACTGATCCAGAATGATGGTATGCAAACCGCCTTCCTCTTTTCCATTACCGTAAAACTGCACATCCAGCTCATTCTCATCCAGAAAAGCTTTGAGCTCGTCGTCAGCCAGCATCTCCTCTCTGGTCTTATATTCCTTCTTGAAAGTTTTGGTGCTTCCGTCTTCATCAGTCCGCAACTCCACATGGATCCTTTTGTCTTTTGACCGTTCAATAGTGGTTTGCTTTTGGGCCAAAGCGCCACCAGCCAACAATACGAAGACCGGGAGCAAAAGCCTTATTCTTTTTGTTAATGTCATAGTTTTCATAGTTCGTAGTGTTTAACCAAATGTACTCCGATGAGCAAAGCGGGGATGTTAAAGCATGGTTAATTGTTGTTAAAAAAGGTTAAAAGCGAACCAGTTAGGTATCTTGAGCGTAAATTTGGAGCATGAGTAAGAACACCCTTCGTTGGATCATAGCGCTAATGAGCGTAGCCCTTATGGGGCTGGTAGCCTTCCAGCTTTACTGGATTGATGCTGTGATTGAGGTGAACCAGGAGCGCTTCCGAAAGGATGTACAAACAGCCCTGACCAACGCCGTGGATAAGCTGGAAAGGCAAGAGGCCATGCTCGTGGCTTTCGACAATTTCAATTCCAATATCAAGTTCAGAAGTGTCACGCCCATGGCCCCGGGCAATGTCAGATATATTGAGAGCACCTATAAAAAATGGGAAGTGAAAAGTGGAGAAGAACCGGTTGAAGCTTCTCAAAAGATAAAAAAACTCCCTTATGGTGTGCAGTACCAATTCGAATCAAATGAAGGCGATAATATCTATGTTGTTCAGGACACGTCAGTTCTCGTGGTGCCATCATCACCCGGCGACGGATTCAGTGGTTTCACATTTACTTCAGAAATCGGCGACTCAACGCATTTTGCCGTAGGGCAGTACAAGAAAACAATACAAAAGGCGGCACAAAAAACTGAAATGATCCAGGTGGCGCTGCACGAGCTGCTTTTTGAGAAGCCCACCATCTCCAACAGGATTGACCCTCACCAGCTTGATTCTCTGCTGGCATCGGAACTTGAAAATAAGGGCATTAACACAGAGTACGACTACAGCATTGTCGATGAGGAGTCAGGCAAGATTGTTTTGGCCTCCACCAACTACCAACCAAAAACAAGGCGGCACACGGAATTCAGGGCCAGTCTGTTCCCCAACGACTTGCTGGGTGAGGGCAGCACTCTTTTGATAAGCTTCCCCAATCAAAAATCGTTTTTGCTTCAGAAGATTTGGACCAGCATGGCCTCCTCAGCCGTGCTTTTGGTCACCATCATCTTTTGCTTTGGCTATGCCGTGCAAACCATCATCAAGCAAAAGAAAATATCGGAGATAAAAAACGACTTCATAAACAACATGACCCATGAGTTCAAAACACCGATCTCTACGGTCGCCCTGGCTTGCGAAGCGCTACAGGATGAGCAGGTGGCCGTTCAGCCAACCTTTCAAAAACGCTATCTCAAAATTATTTCTGAGGAGAACAAACGCCTCGGCCTTCAGGTGGAAAAAGTGCTCCAAATGGCCGCACTCGACCGAAAAGATTTCAAGCTTAAACTGGAGAGCGTAGACATCAATGACCTGATCGAAAAGGCCATTGACAATGTGGTGCTTCAGGTGCAAAAACGAAATGGAACAATCACCACCGAGATGAGAGCCAATCCGGCCAAAATACTCGGGGATCAAATGCACTTAACTAATATCATACACAACCTGCTCGACAACGCCAATAAGTATTCGCCCGAAGATCCAGAAATTCTGGTTAAAACTTCTAATAGCAAAAATGGGATTGTCATCACGGTGGAAGACCATGGGCTGGGGATGAGCAAGGAGTCTGCTCAGAAGATATTTGACCGGTTTTACCGGGTGCCTACAGGCAACCTACACGATGTTAAAGGCTTTGGTCTCGGGCTTGCCTACGTAAAAACCATGGTAGAGGCGCATGGAGGCACAATCGAAGTAAAAAGTGAACTCAAAAAAGGAAGTACATTCGAAATACATCTACCCTATGGAAATGAAGCCTAAATTATTAATCGTTGAAGATGATCCGAATTTGGGCCAGATCTTACGGGAATATCTGGAAGTAAAAGGCTACGAACCAACTCTCTGTACTGACGGAGAGGCTGGATTTACCACCTTTGCCCGCAATAGCTTCGATATGTGCATTCTTGATGTGATGATGCCTAAGAAGGATGGCTTCACCCTTGCCAGAGAAATACGAGAGAAAAGCAAAACCATTCCCATCATCTTCCTCACGGCCAAATCGATGAAAGATGATACCATTGAAGGCTTGAAAATTGGTGCCGACGATTATTTAACCAAGCCGTTTTCAATGGAAGAGCTCCTTTTAAGAATGAAGGCGATATTTAGAAGAACCAATGGCAGTGGCGGGGAAGCGACCCTTCAATTCGAAATCGGCAGCCTTTATTTTGATGCTCACCTTAATTTGCTAAAAAGTCCAACTGAAGAAATAAAGCTCACATCAAAAGAAAATGCCCTTCTTCTTTTGTTCTGCCAAAACCTCAACAAAACCGTTGACAGGGCAGAGGCGCTTTTGAAAATCTGGCACGATGACAGCTACTTTAACGCCAGAAGCATGGATGTATACATTGCCAAGCTCCGCAAATACCTGAAAGAAGATGAACGCCTCAGAATTCTCACCGTGCACGGCCAGGGGTTCAAACTTGTGGAGCTCAAATAGATTTTGTATTTTCTTATCAGATTAAAGCTTGGCCTTGCTGGACAAACATTTCTCGGGGCTTTGGTACCTAACCGAATTCTGGAAAATATAATCACAGGCGAGGGTCTCTACGGCTAAAGTTTACTATTTTCACGGGCTCAACAATTTATTTATATGATACAGCTTGTACCATCCATAACAGTGATGAAGGGAAAGTCGGTGCGCCTTACCAAAGGAGACTTTTCCAGTGAGACCATTTATGATGAGCCTCCTTTGGATGTTGCAATGCAGTTTGAACAACATGGCATCGAAAGGGTGTACCTGGTGGATCTTGAGGGGTCAAAAAAGGGCAGTCCCGTTAACTACCATGTGCTGGAGGCGATGGCCGGACACACCAAGCTTAAAATCAATTACGCAGGTGGTGTTCACACCGATGGTGATATTTTGAAGCTGATAGAGTTCGGTGCAGACAGTATTACTTCAGCCACCATGGCCGTTTATAAGCCGGAGCTTTTCACGTCATGGCTGATGTCCTACGGCAGAAATAAGATTGCGCTTGGAGCCGACTCGCTCAATGGGCAGATTCGGGTAGGTGGCTGGCTGAAAGATACCAGTATAGACCTGTTTGAGCATATTGACTTCTTTTACCAGAACGGCCTCAAATACCTTAAAACTACCGATATCTCAAGAGATGGGGTGCTTGAGGGCCCGTCTTTCGAACTGTTTGAACAACTGGTAGCCCGCTTTCCCAACCTCCACATATTTGCCAGCGGCGGCGTTCGCAATGTTGATGACATCAAGCGCCTGGCCGACATCGGTGTTTATGGTGTCATATTCGGGAAAGCCTACTATGAAGGCAAAATCACACTAAAAGACATTGAAAGCCTGGTGGTAAAGAGTGTCTGAAAAATCACCAAACTTTACCATTCAAAGAATAGTGAATTTCTTTTTTGCAACACTGTTGCATTTAGAATTCCCTAGCCCTACTTTTGTTCTTTACAGAAGTTGATTCAACTGGCTTGAGCAAGAAAATCTTAGCGTTTACATGTGTGTTGTTTATGGCAAAGGCGAGTGGCACTTTAGCCCAGGCCCAGCCCTGTGCCCTAACTTTGCAGGGCACGGTCATCGACATGTCAACTAAAGAGGCGCTGCCCATAGCTGCTATTTGGTTAGTAGGCCCCGAAAAAGGAACTACTACTGACGAAAACGGACGGTTCAATATAAAAGGGCTCTGCGCAGGCACCTTCACCGCCGACATTCATTACCTGGGCTATAAGGAAAAACACCTGACCATTACGCTTCCGCTACAAAACGAACTTTTCGTGTTGATGGAGGAAGATGACGTGTTGATAGACGAGGTAACTGTGCAGGGTGAAGCCATTTCGCCTGACAAAACGCAATCCGAAGTAACTTTATCCGAAACCCAGTTGGCCAGAGCCAGCGGAAAGTCCCTTGGAGAAAGCTTGCAGGAGCTCCCCGGAGTCTCAAGTCTCAAAACAGGCCCAACCATTTCCAAGCCAATCATTAACGGGCTTCACAGCAACAGAATCCTCATCCTTAACAATGGCCTTCGGCAGGAAGGTCAACAATGGGGAACTGAGCACGCTCCCGAAATAGACCCAATGATGGCCACGCAAATTTCGGTGGTGAAAGGTGCTGCCGCCGTTCGTTACGGGCCGGAAGCTATTGGCGGTATTGTGGTGGTGGAACCACCGGCTTTGCCCTATGAGCACAAGCACCTCCACGGTAACGTTAGGCTGATGGCTGCCGACAACGGGAGAATGGGGTCGGCATCGACAACCTTGCAGGGGGGGCTGGGCAAAGCTGAATCGGTGGCATGGAGGCTACAGGCGACGGGGCGTCGTGCCGGCGACTTCAGGGCACCCGATTACATGCTCACCAATACTGGTTTAAAAGAGGCAGATTTTTCAGGAGCCATTGGATACAAAAAGAACGACTGGTTGGCGGAGGCCTATTACAGCAAGTTTACCACTGAGCTTGGTATTTTACGAAGCGCTCACATTGGCAACCTAACCGACCTCCAGGCTGCCTTTGAAAGCGAAAGGCCACTTATTGTAGAAGACTTTTCCTACAAAATCGACAACCCTAGGCAAGAGATAAGTCACGATTTGGCAAAGGCAACTTTTGGGAAGAAAGGCCGCCTGGGTGATATCAAACTGGTGTACGGCTACCAAAGGAATATTCGCAAGGAATTTGACATCAGGCGTGGAGGAAGAGGAGAAACGCCTGCCTTGCACATGGATCTGCTCACCCACTCAACCGACCTTATTTGGGAACAACGTGCCTGGCAGAAGCTTAGAGGGCAAATCGGCGGAAGCTTTATTTACCAGGAAAACAGGAACGTGCCTGGCACAGGAATCGAGCCGTTGATCCCCAACTATAACAGTGCCACCTCAGGCGTGTTTGTAATCGAAAGGTGGATGGAGAATCGCTGGGAGGTAGAAGCCGGGCTAAGGTTTGACAATAGAGCCTTTCAGGTATTTACCTTTGACGAGAACAACGAAGTAATACGACCCAAATACAATTTCAACAACTTCTCAGGATCAGTAGGCTTGGTGCTAAAGCCAGCAGATGGATGGAAGGTTACCTCCAACCTTGGCACAGCCTGGCGGCCACCGAATGTAAGCGAACTCTACAGCCAGGGGCTTCATCACGGTGCGGCCACCATCGAGGAGGGCAACACGGAACTTGACACTGAGCAGGCCCTGAAGTGGGTCAACCAGCTGCTGATTCGCAAAGGCATTTGGTCAGCCGAGGTGTCGATATATGCACAGAAAATTGACAACTACATCTATCTCCAGCCACAGCCGGAACCACGGCTGACTATCCGGGGAGCTTTTCCGGTATACTCTTACGTGCAAACCGATGCCTTTATAGCAGGGACAGATGTTTCTCTTTCGGCTCAATTGAGCAAGCAGTGGCAATACAGCCTCAAGGGTTCACTTATCCGTGCGAAGGACGTCTCGAAGGACGACTTTTTGATATTTATGCCCGGAGACCGTGTCCAAAACAGCGTCACCTGGAACTACCCGTTCCAGTCTAAGAAAACTTTTTTTGTTTCAGGCTCGCATAGCCTTGTGCGCAGACAAAACCGTTACCCAAGCGGGGTCGATTATGTAGATCCGCCGAAGGGATATCAGCTATTTGGCCTCAACGTGGGCTACGGATCACAGCTGTTTGGCAATGACTACGAAATTTATCTTGAGGGCACTAACCTACTCAATACTTCGTACAGAGAATACCTAAACCGGTTCAGGTACTATGCCGACGAACTGGGAAGAACGATCACTATAAGGTTTAACTATAAATTTTAATTTAACAATGATGAAAACACAATTTGCTTCCAGCTTTCTTTTTGCAACATTGTTGCTTTTTGGGTCTTGTAACGACGACCCCGATCCAGTTAAGGAAAATGAAGAAGAGCTTATCACCACCGTCAGGCTCACATTTACTGAGGGCACCAACTCTTTCGTGGCGGAATGGAAGGACGCCGATGGAGACGGAGCCAACTTGCCAACAGTGGATGACATCTCGCTGGAGGCTGGGAAAACCTATGCTGTGTCGGTAGAGTTACTCAATGAGTCAACCACACCCGCTGACAACATTTCAGCTGAGGTGAGTGAGGAAGGAACCGAACATCAGTTCTTTTTTATCACAGGCGATGGCCTTGCGTTAACAACAACATACGATGATCAGGATGCTGACGGTTATCCTATTGGTTTGCAAAATACTTTTGTTGCCGGAGTGGCTGGTTCAGGGACGCTGACTGTGATTTTGAGACACGAGCCCAACAAAACTGCTGCGGGTGTAAGGGATGGCGATGCTACCAATGCGGCAGGCGAAACGGACGTTGAAACAGCACCTCCTTTCAATGTCACTATCCAATAAGGCGATTCCGGGGATAAAAAAAAGGGCTGAAAAGCCCTTTATATTTTTAGTCTGTAGTTCTCGATTCCTGAGAAAACTCTTCTTCCGATTCTGAGTACTTAAACTTGTACACCAGATAGAATATGAAGTTATAAGAAAGCACCGAAGACGAATCAGCTTTGTTACTCAAACCTGGCACAATTTCACGGCTCTTCTGGCTTGAAGCAGTATAGTTAACAGCCTTGGGCTTTTCCTTTACCACAGCAGCCTCTGCAGCTTTCTTGTCCTTATCTTCCTGATCGCACTGCTCCTTATTGTCTTTTGATTTGTCTTCGCTCCCATCCTCTATAGATGCTGACGCCAAAGAAGGAAGCAGGCATATACAGCCTGCAAGTAGTAGTGATCTGAAAATATTCTTGGTATAAATCATATGTGCTTTAGACCTGAAAGGGAAACCAAGATACTAAAATTTTGTTAAAGATTCCTAATGCGTGCATCTAACATTTACCTTTCATCCCTTAATATTAGATTTAACATATTTTTTTTGACTTTCGTATAATTTACTAAACCATGATTGACTGGAGTGACTTTAAAAAGGTAGACATAAGAGTTGGAACCATTGTGGAAGTGTTGCCATTTCCAAAGGCACGAAAACCCGCCTATATTCTTAAAATCGACCTCGGCGCAGAGCTAGGTGTGAAACAATCCAGTGCTCAAATCACAGCGCTTTATACTCCGGAAGATTTGGTTGGGAAACAAATTGTGTGTGTTGCCAACTTCCCTCCCAAGCAAATAGCGAATTTTATGTCTGAAGTACTTGTTACCGGGTTTGCTAACGAATCAGGTGATATTGTACTTTGCACTCCCGAACTAAAAGTGCCCAATGGCGCAATGTTGCATTAATGAGTCAATACGAAATTCGCCCGCTCCAGCACAATGACCTGAGACAAATGCACAGGTCGTTTTTGGAAGCGTTCTCTGAATATCCCGTCCCTATGCAGCTTAGCTATTCTCTTTTTAAAAAGAGGATGCTTGGCAAGCTCAATATTAGATTTGATCTCTCGTTTGGGGCGTTTTCAGGCGAGAAGCTGGTCGGCTTTATATTTCACAGCCTGAACGAATACAAAGGCATTACCAGTATCTACAATGGCGGAACAGGGGTGATTCCCGGGCACAGAGGCAACCGCCTGACCCGACAATTGTATCAGGCGTTTCGGGAGAAAGCTGCCATGCAGGCAAAAAGATGTGTGCTCGAGGTAATTACTGTCAATGAAGTCGCTATCAAAGTTTATGAAGAGATCGGTTTCCGAAAAGTGGGCTTTTACAATTGCTACAAGCTTAACAAGATCCTTGAGCCTTCTAATCTAAACCAAGAGGAGTTTCTGATTGCCTGTGGCTCCCTCAGCAGGAAAGATTTGTACCAGCAACTGGACAGCGTGGAAACTTCGTTTTCCGACACGTTCGATCAGTTGGCATACAATGCAGCCTCCGAGACCTTCGTGGAGTGCCGTAGTGGCGGCAGGGTGGTTGGTTACATCATTTTTCAGGCTCAATCCGGAAGGATCACACGCATGGCTGTTGATGCCAGCTTAAGAAGAAAGGGCATTGGCACACGACTAGTTTATGAAGCATATATTCAAAGTGGAAAGAAGAACCTGACTGCGATTAACATCCCTGAAGCAGCAAAAGACATTGCAGGTTTTTTGCTGAACGTGGGGTTCGAAAACCAGGTAGATCAATGGGAAATGGAGTTGACGCTATGAGGAGAAACATACTATTTTCCGACCTGCCAAAGCTTTGTAAAGGCAAAATCAGCGGTGCTGATACCCCCTCAGCAATTCTGTCGCTGTCACTCGACTCACGCAAAGTATTTCCCGGTGAGGGGGCCGTTTATTTTGCTATTAAAGGGCCAAACCACGACGGTCACTCTTTTCTCCGGGAGGCATATCAAAAAGGCTGGAGACTGTTTGTGGTGGAGTCTCTGCCAAAGGACACTGAGCGTTTTGAAAACGCCTCTTTCTTTCTCACAAGCGACTCCCTGCAAACATTGCAGGAGCTGGCGGCGGCCCACAGAAGTCAGTTCAGCCTGCCTGTAGTAGCTATCACCGGAAGCAACGGAAAAACCATTGTGAAAGAATACCTGTATCAGCTATTGGCCAGCGGTGTTTCCGTTGTCAAAAGCCCAAAAAGCTGGAATTCGCAAGTTGGAGTGCCGTTGTCGGTATGGCCGCTGGCCGAGCACCACGAAACCGGAATTTTCGAGGCAGGTATCTCACAACCAGGTGAAATGGCTCGCCTTAAAAATATTATCCAGCCTACCATTGGCATCATCAGCAACATTGGACCGGCTCACGACGCACTTTTCACATCCCGGGAGCAAAAGCTTGCTGAAAAAATGAAGCTGTTTGAGGGATGCGAAAAGTTAGTCTATTGCACAGACCATTTCGCTATAGACAGGTTCCTGTCGGGCAATGAATTGCCGGGAGTAGCCCGAATAGGCTGGGGGCAGGGAAAGGGTGCAAAGTATACCGTCAGTGTAGTTGGAAGCAAGTTGAAGCTAGCGTGGGAAATGGGCAAGGTTGAGATTGACCTGCCTTTTACAGATGACAAATCGGTTGAAAACCTTTGTCATGCCGTGGTAGCTGCACTCGAAATGGGAATCAAACCGAAGCCCCTGGCCCGGCAGGTATCAGTGCTGTCCGCCATCCCTATGCGGCTGTCGCTGAAAGAAGGAGTTTTTGGCAGTCGGCTGGTCGATGACTCATACAACAACGATTTTCAGGGACTGGAAGCAGCTCTTGACCTGGCTATTACCCATAGCCACGGCAAGCCGATTGTTGTTATTCTTTCCGATATACTCCAGGCAGGTGAAAACGAAAAGGAGCTGTACCAGCAGGTGAACGATGTGCTCATGAGCAAGGGTGTATCAAAATTAGTTGCCATTGGCCCGACTATCTCCGCCAATAGGGATGCTTTCAGGATGCCCTGTGAGACTTATGTATCCACAGAAGTGTTCCTGGAGCAGATAAAAGAAAAACAATTCGCTGGGCAAACAGTACTGATTAAAGGAGCACGTAGTTTCCGGTTTGAAGAGATTGTAAAGAAGCTACAAGCGAAAGTCCACAGAACTGTGCTGGAGGTAAATCTGGAAGCGCTGCAGCACAATTTTCAGTTTTACAAAAGTATTCTTGAGCCGGGAGTTAAAACCATGGTGATGCTGAAAGCATTCGCCTACGGAAGCGGAAGCGGTGAAATCGGACGAACACTTCAATACTTGAAGGCCGACTATGTGGCTGTCGCTTACCCCGACGAAGGTGTTTTACTACGTGAACAGGGCGTTCATCTTCCGGTGATGGTCATGAATGCGCCGGAAGAAAGCTTTGATAAACTGCCTGCATATGCTCTGGAACCGGAAATTTTTTCGCTCTCCCAATTGCAAAACTATGGCGAGTGGTCACAGGGCAAGAGTAGCGTTCCCCCTATTCATATTAAAGTGGATACTGGCATGCACAGGCTCGGCTTCGTTGCCAGTGAAATAGAGGCTGTTGTGAAGCTGCTTAATCGATATCCAAACATCAAAGTAGCCTCTGTTTTTTCTCATCTGGCTGGCTCCGAAAGTAGCGCCTTTGACGACTTCACTCATGTTCAGGCCAGGACCTTTCTTGATTGCTACGAACAGTTGTCCCAACACCTTGGCTACAAACCCATCCGCCATCTGGTGAACACAGCAGGTATCAGCCGATTCAAATCGTATCAGTTTGATATGGTAAGAATAGGCATTGGCCTGCATGGCATCGAGTCCACGGAAGAAGAGCAAGGCAAGCTCACCGTGGTGGCGACTCTTAAGACTGTGGTGTCTCAGGTACGGCGGCTAACAGCCGGACAAACTGTTGGCTACAGCAGGGCTGGCAAAACCAATAAGGAAACCGATGTTGCTACCATTGCTATTGGCTACGCTGACGGTTATTCCAGGGCATTGGGAAATGGCAGGGGGAAGGTGCTGATTAACGGACAACTGCTGCCCACTATTGGCAGTGTTTGCATGGACATGACCATGGTGGATGTTACTGGTGTTGATGTGCAGGAGGGCGACGAGGTAATTGTATTTGGGGAAAATCCATCTACAAAGGAGGTAGCCGAATGGGCGCAGACTATCCCCTATGAAATCCTTACTTCCGTGTCTGAGCGGGTAAAGAGGGAATATCTGAGCTTTTAAGAACTAGCCACAGCCAAAATTCTTCTTGAAATTCCGTTCAGGAATGCCTCCAAACTTATTCCCTTCCTCCGCTTCCTGATTTTTATCAGGCCTGACAGAAGTCAGCTCTTTTGGCCTGTCATTTTCCTTATTTCGGCCTTCGGATTTCGCTTTTCTTCGTTTTTTCATGAGAATTTGAATGAATGACAAGAATCAGGTTTGAAAACCGAAACAAATTTAGCAATTTTGAACTAATCTAAATAAGAATAGAGGATGAGAACAGTAGCTGATATGCGTCCGGGAGAAAGGGGAACTGTTACAGGATTTTCTGATCAGGAGCTTTCCATAAAGTTATTAGAGATGGGTGTTTTGCCTGGTACGGAAGTTATTATGAAGATTATTGCCCCCTTTGGTGATCCGGTTTGCATAGAAGTATCTGGCTATAACCTATCCATGAGAAAGAACGAGGCATCGACGATTTCACTCCTCTAAAGAATGCCCGATTCACATAAAGTTAAAGTTGCGCTCGTAGGAAATCCCAATGCGGGTAAATCTTCTCTGTTCAACTACCTCACCGGCCTCAATCAAAAAATTGGCAATTTCCCGGGAGTTACTGTAGATAAAAGGACTGGTCAGGCGCAATTGCCCAATGGCCAGGTAATTGATTTGCTTGATTTGCCAGGCACCTATAGTATCTATCCTCGTTCGATGGATGAGCAGGTGGTGGTCGATACGCTCCTTAATGAAAATGCGGCCGACTACCCTGATGTCGTCATAGTCATTGTCGATGCCTCCAACCTGAAAAGAAACCTTTTACTTTTTACTGAAGTTCACGACCTCGGCATTCCGGTCATTCTCGCCCTCAATATGATGGACGTGGCCAGCCAGAAAGGGCTGGACATTAACGCTACTGCTCTAAGCAGGGTGCTTGAGGTTCCGGTTGTTTCAATCAACGCCAGAACGGGCGCCGGGCTCGACAGACTAAAAAATGCACTAACCATTCCTCTTGGCCCGGTTACACCCCCGCTTTACGACGTACTGGCATTGGCCCCCGAAGCAATAGAGGAAACAAAAAAACAGCTGGGACTGGACCACAACTACAAGGCATACCAATACCTGATCAACTCCCCCACTTTGCCGAGCCTCAACGGTGACGGCGAATCGATTGCCAAGCACATTATTCAGAAGCACGACCTTGAGGTGAGAGTTATTCAGGCTCATGAAACGCTTGAGCGCTACTCAATGATTGATGGTATTCTTGCCAAGGTGCTAAGCAGAAAGCCTACCCAGGAACAACGCCAGTTTTCGAACAAGCTCGACAGAGTCTTGACACACAAGGTATGGGGCTACCTTATCTTCTTTCTGGTGCTTTTCCTTATGTTTCAGTCAATTTTTGCCTGGGCTGAACCGATGATGGATTTTATAGACTTGACTTTTTCTGCGCTGTCAGATTTTGTAGGGTCTGTTCTGCCTGACGGCATTCTCAATCGGCTAATCACGGAAGGCATCTTACCCGGCATTGGCGGCATAGTTGTCTTTATTCCCCAAATTGCCTTCCTGTTTGCCTTCATCGCTATCCTTGAAGAATCAGGCTATATGGCGAGAGCAGTTTTTCTCATGGATAAGATCATGAGAAAGTTTGGTCTGAATGGAAAAAGTGTGGTTCCCTTGATTTCCGGAGTTGCCTGTGCTATTCCCGCAGTGATGGCCACCCGAAACATCGACAACTGGAAAGACAGGATCGTGACCATCATGGTGACGCCCCTGATGAGCTGCTCGGCAAGGCTGCCAGTTTACACCATATTGATTGCCCTTGTAGTACCTTCTACCTCTGTTCTCGGGTTCTTCAGTCTTCAGGGAGTGGCCCTGATGGGAATGTATTTGCTCGGCTTTATCGCTGCTTTGCTCTCCGCCTATGTAATGAAGCTCATTATGAAAATGAAAGAACGCAGCTTCTTTCTTATGGAGCTTCCGATTTACAGAATGCCGAGATGGAAAAATGTGGGTATCACCATCGTTGAAAAAGTAAAGACTTTTGTCTTCGAAGCGGGAAAAGTGATTTTGGCAATTTCCATAGTGTTATGGGTGCTTGCCTCCTACGGACCAGGCGACGCTCTCACTAATGCCGAAGAAACCGTACAAAAAGAGAGCACTCATCTGAATCTCTCGGAAGAGGAGATGAATGACAGAGTTGCCTCCTATAAGCTTGAGCACAGCTATGCTGGCTACCTGGGCAAGGTAACAGAACCGGTTATTGCTCCCCTGGGCTATGATTGGAAAATTGGCATTGCCCTTATTACCTCGTTTGCTGCCAGAGAAGTGTTCGTAGGAACAATTGCCACCATATATAGTGTAGGCTCGGCAGGAGAAGACAATACAACCATTAGGCAAAGACTGGAAAAAGAAAAAAATCCAAAGACCGGCGGGCCCATGTTTACCCCAGCTGTTGCCTTCTCGCTACTGGTGTTTTATGCGTTCGCCATGCAATGCATGAGCACCATTGCTATCGTGTACAGGGAAACCAAAGGCTGGAAATGGCCTGCCATTCAATTAATTTATATGTCTGCGTTGGCCTATTTGTCCGCTTTGGCCGTATACAATTTGTTGTCGTAGGAACAAATCGCAGAAATGGACGAAAAAGAAGCATTTTTTAAAGCTCGTATTACCACATTTGAGCGCCAAACATCAGAAGTTGCTAACAAGCTCAGAGAGTGGTCTGCCTATAGAATTGGGGTTTTTATAGTATCAACAATTGCCGTGGTTTATTTCGCCAATGCGAGAATGGCATGGCCAATTTTTTTAACGTTGGCTGGCTTTTTTGTGATTTTTGGCTCCCTGGTAAATTTGTATAATAAAACGAAAAAGAAGCTTTCGTTTCTTAAGTCGATGCTGGCGGTCAATCAAGATGAAGTCAGAAGGCAACAGCTCGACATAAAGCACCTTTCGGATGGCAAGGAATTTCTCAGTGAAAATCACCCGTATGTAGCCGACCTGGATATTTTCGGGCGGCATTCCATTTTTCAGCTCGTTAACCGGGGGTCTACGCCATCGGGAACTGCCACACTGGCATCCTGGTTAAGCTTCCCGGCAAAGGCCGATGTTGTTAGCCCAAGGCAGCTGGCTGTTCGTGAGCTTGAAAGCCAAATCGAGTGGAGGCAGTCGTTTGAAGCGTTTGGGAGGATGAACCTCCCGGATAAGTCAAAGCCGGTAGTACTATTAGAACAGCTTTTGTCAAAACCCGCCCCCATCTCTCAAGGGTTTAAAATCTGGGCGGCCGTTTCAATGGCGATTTCCCTTATCATTTACGGGTTAGCCATTTCTTCGGTGTTGATTTGGCAGTGGGTGTTTCTAGCGGCCATTTTCAATAGCTTCTTTCTTGTTGCACTGATGAAGTCAATGAACGAGGAGTATCAAAAAATGCAGGGCCTTTCAAAACAGCTATCCATCTATGTAGATTTATTTAGCTGCATTGAAACGGGCAAGTTTGAGAACAGTTTGCTTGGTGAGCATCGATCCGCTTTAATAAACCCCGGGCCTTCGGCATCCGTTGCCTTCAAGAAATTACATGACGTGGTAAACCGGTTCGACAGCCGAATCAATATGGTTTATCAAATACTCAACTCGTTTCTTCTGCTCGACTTTTGGCTTGTTACATTGGCGCAGAAATGGTTTGACGAAAATATTGACCACGTCGGTGGATGGATGGAAGCGCTTGGCAAAATGGAGGCCATTAGCAGCTTAGCTGGATTTGCTTTTGCGAACCCGGCGCATGTCTTCCCTGAAACATCAGAACGGGATTTTGATCTAAAGGCCAGTCAGCTCGGCCACCCTTTGATTCCAGCGGCGAAACGAGTTGTAAATGATTTTGTGCTTGATGGCAAGGGGTTGATCCTGATTACAGGGTCTAACATGTCAGGAAAGAGCACGTTCCTTCGAACAGTGGGAGTGAACTCTGTGCTGGCCTTGGCCGGAGCCCCGGTTTGCGCCAGCAGCATGACAATCTCCTATATGGAGCTCTTTACCAGCATGCGCACCCACGATGACCTTTCCGAAAGCGTGTCGTCTTTTTACGCAGAGCTAAAAAGGCTTAGGCAGCTTTTGGATCTACTGGAAACTGGTGCTCCTGTTCTTTACATGCTGGACGAAGTATTGAAAGGCACCAACTCAGAGGACAGGCATATTGGCACGAAGGCACTCGTAAGGCAGCTGCTCAGAGAAAAGGCGGCTGGCTTTATTTCTACTCATGACCTCACTTTAAGCGAGCTTGGTAATACCGACCCTCTTGTCAGCAACTTCAGCTTTAACAGCCTTGTGAAAGGCGATGAGCTGCTGTTCGACTACAAGCTGACTGAGGGGCCCTGCAAAAGCTTCAACGCCTCACAACTGATGAAGAATATAGGAATAGAAATAATTCCCTAATTTCGCTGCATCAAACCATGGCAACAGTAAACAGAAAAATTGGCATTCTAGGTGGTGGCCAGCTTGGGCGCATGCTCATACAGTCCGGCATCGATTTTAACATCCCTTTCAAAGTAATCGATCCTGACCCTTCAGCTCCCTGCAAAGACCTTGTAGACGGATTTGTTAACGGCAATCTCAAAGACTTCGACACAGTCTATAAATTTGGTAAAGACTGTGATGTTGTTACCATAGAGATTGAACATGTGAACACCCAGGCTCTCAGAAAGCTAGAAGAAGAGGGTAAGAAGGTTTTCCCACAGCCCCATATTATTGAGCTGATCCAGGACAAGCGACTTCAAAAACAGTTCTATCAAAAAGAAGGCATTCCTACCGCTGAATTTGTGCTGACTGAAAATGCGGCCGATGTAGCCACTCATGCTGATTTCCTGCCGGCAGTAAACAAGCTTGGAAGAGAAGGCTATGATGGGCGTGGTGTGCAGGTAATCAGGTCGGAAAAAGACCTGACCAAAGCATTTGACCAACCGGGGCTTTTGGAAAAACTGATAGATTTTGAAAAAGAGCTTTCTGTAATAGTTGCCCGAAATGAGCAGGGTGAAATCAAAACTTTCCCGGTAGTGGAATTGGTTTATCATCCCGAGGCGAATCTCGTTGAGTTTCTTTTTTCTCCAGCCCAGATTTCAAGCGAAGTGGAACAGAAGGCCAGGGCTCTTGCTGAAAAAGTGATCACCAAACTTGGGATGGTTGGGCTGCTCGCCGTGGAGATGTTTCTTACCAAAGACGGCGAGATTCTCGTTAATGAAGTGGCCCCCCGGCCTCATAATAGTGGACACCAGACGATAGAGGCAAACATTACCTCACAATATGAGCAACACCTGAGATCCATCTTAGGGTGGCCCCTGGGGAGCACCAGGGCCCACACTCCTGCAGCGATGGTCAATTTGCTGGGAGAAGAAGGCTTTCAGGGAGAGGCGGTTTATGAAGGTTTGGAGGAAGTTTTGCAAAAAGAGGGAGTACATCCTCACCTTTATGGCAAAAGGCTAACAAAGCCTTTTAGAAAAATGGGGCACGTGACGATAGTCAACGAAAGTGCTGAAGACCTGAAAACCCTGGCTTATTGGGTAAAAGATAAACTGAAAATAAAAGCATAAAATGGCTGACGATAAAAAACCAATAGTGGGTGTGATCATGGGTAGCCAGTCGGACCTCACTGTGATGCAGGAGGCTGCAGAAATACTGGAAGAGCTTGGCGTTCCCTGCGAAGTAACCATTGTCTCAGCACATCGCACCCCACACAGAATGATTTCCTACGCTGAAGAAGCCCGCAAACGAGGCCTGAAAGTAATTATAGCCGGTGCGGGCGGTGCAGCGCACCTGCCAGGCATGGTCGCTTCCATCACCACCCTGCCAGTGATTGGAGTACCTGTCAAATCCAGGAACTCTATCGACGGTTGGGACTCCATCCTTTCCATACTGCAAATGCCCGGTGGTATTCCTGTAGCTACTGTAGCACTGGACGGCGCCAAAAACGCAGGCATTCTTGCAGCTGAAATTGTCTCTACGTTTGATGAAAAGGTTGCTGACGCTTTGCAGGCCTACAAAGACAAACTAAAATCTACAGTCGAAGAAAGTGCCACCAAGCTGGAAAATCAGGGGTGGAAGTCCGCACAAATAGGTTTCAAAAAATAGCTAAGCTACAACTGCTAGTTGTTTACCAATTCAGGTTTTTTCGGGAAGATAAGTGAGAGTATGATAGATCCTATCAACACCACCAAAATCATACTGAATGACCATATAACCGGGACGTGAATACTGAAAATATCCACCAGCATCTTCGCTCCAATGAATATGAGGATGATCGCCAAGCCCTTCTGAAGCAGATAAAACTTATCAAGGACGTTAGACAGCAAGAAGAACATCGCCCTTAGTCCCATCACGGCAAAGATATTGGATGTGTAGATGATGAACGGGTTCTGAGTGATCGCAAACGCAGCGGGAATAGAGTCGACAGCAAAAATGAGGTCGGTAGATTCAATAAGAATGATAACCAGAAAGAGCGGTGTAAATATAAGTTTACCTTGTTTGAAGATCACAAATCTGCCGCCCATGTCTCCTTTTGAGATGGGAAAGAACTTTCTGGCAAGTTGAATGAGGGGATTCTTCTCCGGTTCAATTTCCATATCCTCATCATCCTTGAATATTTTAAGCCCAGAATAGACAAGAAACACCCCGAAGACGTACAGAATCCAATGTGCTTTACTAATCAAAAGCGCTCCGACGAAAATGAATATCGCCCGGAAAATGATGGCCCCCAATATCCCCCAAAAAAGAATACCATGATAGTATTCATCCTTCACTTTGAAGTACCGAAGGATAAGAAGAATAACAAATATGTTGTCAATACTTAGCGCTTTCTCTGTGAGATATGCCGAGTAGAATTCCAGCATACTTTCATAGGGCGTAACACCAGGCACAGGGTTTTCATAGTAGAAATAGATGACCCCACCGAAAATAATAGAAACAACAACCCAAAAGAGCGATTGCTGAAGCGCATCCTTTTGGCTAATCTTTCCGGGTTTTTTGTGAAAAACACCTAGATCAAGAATTAAAAAAATAGTGATTACAATACCGAAAATGCCGTACAAGAGGTTTTCACTGTTGGCTAGCAGTTGATCAAGCATAAACAAGAGGCGTTAGGACACAGGTCAAAAAGGGCATTGTAAAGAAAATAATAGCTGCGGTTTTTTTCAAACGACCGGCAAATTAAACAAGAATTAGGCAATATAAAAAACGATGCCAGGAGTCACAAGAGTGGATTGTGTTGGAAATGTACAATTTAAAGGCCCCACAAAATACGTATAAATATCAGTAGGATAGCTGACCTTATCAGAAATCCTATTTGAGGCGAACGAAATTGTTTGAATTAACTCATTTAATTTGATAATACTACGGTTTTTTTGTAAAATCATTGTATAAAAGAGTTGTATGCTAGGTGGTTATACTTTAGATCTTATCCTTGTTGGGATTGCTTATCTGATACTCGTGTATCTGATGGTCACTCTTATGAAGAAGAGAAATAAAGATGTCGGCGGGCATGACGACGACGACGACGGAGGTATCACTGTCAAAGGGCCTCCGGAAATTGATCTTCCCCCTGGCGTTTGCCTGCCAGACGGCAACCCAAGACTTGTACTTATTGACGAAGAAGAGCGGGAAGAAATGCCTGTTTGAGTTATTGCTGACAGTCCTTACAGTAGCCCGTCACCAGCATGCTTACATCCATCAAAACATACCCTGCCGGTAGTTTTATTCCTGGAATGTCTGATTCGTCGAGGCAAGTTGTGAGCCCACACCGGATGCATTTAAAGTGAACATGCTCATGCTTATGTAAGTCTTCGGAGCAGTCGGCATTGCACAAAGCATATTTCTGAGCTCCATTATCATCAAGCACTTTATGAATCAAGCCCTTGTCCACAAAGGTCTTTAGTGTTCGGTACACAGTCACCCGGTCGTAATGTTCGCTTACCCTGTCCTCAATATCGGCGTGGGACAAGGCAAAATCGTGCTCATAGAATATAGCAAGTATATCCGTTCTGCATTGCGTGTTTCGCAGCCGGTGTTCTTTTAGTGTTTCTTTTAAAACTATTTCTGACATTCCTGTAAGCTACCGGGTGGATGTTGTACAGTAATTTTTAAACAATATACGAAGCTCCTGACTAGACTGAAAATGGTTTTCACTATCATTAGGACACTTCCAGTTGCAGCTTAACAAGCTGACTGTATTTACCTTCCTCGTCAGTGGTCAGTTCGTCGTGAGTCCCTTGCTCAGTAATTTGCCCATCGCCTATCACATAAATACGGTCTACCTTTCTAATCGTAGCCAGGCGGTGGGCAATGATGATCGTTGTGCGATCTTTCATGAGTTTCTCCAGTGCATCCTGCACCAGTCGTTCTGACTCCGCATCCAGCGAGCTGGTGGCCTCGTCAAGTATAAGTATTGAAGGATTCTTCAATATGGCCCTGGCGATGGCAATCCGCTGCCGCTGCCCTCCGCTTAGCTTTATGCCCCGTTCGCCGACAATGGTATCAAATTGCTCGGGAAAGCTCAAAATAAAGTCCAGGGCGTTGGCCTGACGAGCCGCTTCCACTACTTCGTCTTCTGTAGCGTCGGGTTTACCGTAGCGAATATTTTCTAAAATAGTTCCGCCGAATAGAATCACTTCCTGAGGCACAACACCGATGTGTTTCCGCAAAGCTGAAATAGAATAGGATTGGTTGTCCTTTCCATCAATCAATATTTTTCCTGTATCTGGCTGATAAAACCTCATCAGCAGCTGAATGATTGTTGACTTACCAGCGCCACTTTGACCTACCAGCGCCACTTTACTACCATGAGGCACGTGGAAGCTTATGCTCTTGAGCACTGGCATTTCTTTACGGGTAGGATAACTAAAGGTCACATTTTCGTAAGCAATCTCACCTTCTACAATGATCGATTCCTGCTCCTTGCTTTCGACCTCCTCAGGTTCCTCAAGAATTTCCAGAATCCGCTCCGAAGCGCCAATCGCCTTCTGTATCTGACCAAACAAATCCCCGAGGCCGGCAATTGACCCACCAATGAAAGTGGTGTAGAGCACGAATGACAGCAGGTCGCCAACCGTCAGCTCTCCGTTTTGCACGAGCGTGGCGCCATACCACATCACACCGACTATGCCTCCGAACAAGGCAAAAATCACAAAAGAGATAAAGCCTGCACGGTAGGTAGCGGTTTTCAAAGCCACTTTAACTACCGCCGACATTGAGGCTCGGTAACGTTTTATCTCATACTGCTCATTTGTAAAGGCCTTTACCGTGTGGACAGACTGGAGCGTCTCCTCAGCCACTACGCTGGCATTAGCCAGAGCGTCCTGGGTTTTCTTTGACATTTTTCGAATAAACCTTCCGAAGAACATTGCTGCCACAATTAAAACAGGGAAAGTGGCCAGCATAAAAACACTCAGCGACGGCATCGTGTAAAAAATCAACCCAAGGCCAATGATCAAGATTGATGTTTGACGAATCAGCTCGGCCAGCGTTACGGTGAACGTGTCCTGAATCATGGTCACATCCGAAGTAATTCTGCTGATCAGCTCTCCTGTTCTCTTGCTGTCGTAAAAGGTAATGGGCAGCCTGATAAGCTTTTGATAAAGATGGGTTCTTATATCTGCGACTGTGCGCTCAGACACGGTTGCGAAGAAATAAACCCGAAAAAAGGAGACAATGCTTTGCACCAGCAAAATCCCAATGAGTGCCAGGGCTATCGACGTGATGTCATTCAGCAACCAGGATCCCTTGCCGGAGGCAACATCGATAAGTTTGCCGGCCACATAAGGAAAGGACAGCAGTATGCCACTTGTAAAAAGCAATAGAACCAAGCCGACTATGAATCCAGCCTTATAGGGCAAAATAAATCTGAAAACACCTAAAAGCTTTTTGAAATTATCTTTATTGAGGGGACGCTTCTCTTCTTTTTCAAGTGTGGAGAACCGTGAGTTACTTCTTGCCATCAGCTACTTATATCAAACAATATTCAAAAACCTTAAGCAATACATTGGGTACTGACAAAAAGTTTTGTTCCGTGCAAAGTTAAGAACCTAATCCCCGAATCGGGAGAGAAATCAGATGACAATTTCTGCGGCTTGACAGAAATCATCAATGACTCTTATAAAATTCATTGTAATTATCAGAAATATGACAAATATTCATGTCTGGATATTGTTCAGTTCGTCTACCCATTTAGGGGACAAGCTATTGTTGAGCCAAATATCCTTTTAAGTAAAAAGTGCCAATATAATCAATCCGTCATGTACCCACTTCAGCGAATTCTTGTTTGCCTAGACTTGTCACCCATCGATCAGACTCTGATGGAGTATACGGCTCATCTTTGCAAAGCGCTTCCAGAAGCAAAAGTCTATTTCATTCACGTCTCCAAAAAACTCGAGATTCCTGAAGAGATTAAGAAAATGTTCCCGAACATCACCGGGCCGGCAGATGAGGCGCTTGAAAAAGGAATCAATGACGAGGCCTCCAAGTATTTTGCGAATAAATGTGACACGCCTTATGAGGCAGTGGTGAAAGACGGCAACGAGACTGAACAGATTTTGAAATGGTCGCAGGTTAAGGAAATAGACCTGATTGTGATGGGGCTAAAAAAATCTTTGAAGGGTGCTGGCACCAATGCAGCAAAAATTACCGCCATCTGTCATGCGTCAGTGTTGTTTGTGCCTGAAAACGCTTCTTTCAAACTGGACAGGGTGCTGGTACCTGTCGATTTTTCCAAAAACTCTGCCATGGCAGTTGATCAGGCCATGGCCTTAAAAAAATTGGGAAATGTGGAAGTCCTTCTTCAAAATGTTTACAAAGTTCCCGTTGGTTATCACTACACTGGCAAACAGTATGTTGATTTTGCCATAATCATGAAGCACAATGCCGAAAAGCAGATGAAGACATTTTTAAGTGCATATCAAATCAACGAGGAGGATGTAATACAAGTTTTCAACCTTGATGAAGATGACAAGCCGGCTGATGTGATTTTTACGGAGGCCAAAGTGCAAGCCGCCGACATGATCATCCTCGGTTCGAAGGGGAGAACCATGGTCGCTGCCATGCTTATGGGAAGTGTCGCCGTTGAGCTCTTGCGTGTCAACAAAGAGATACCCTATATGATAGTGAAAGACAAAAAGGCAAACATGGGATTCATGCAAGCCTTCAAAAACCTCTAATTGAGCGCTTTTGACTCAATTTGATAGTTTACAGTGTCCTTCATCAATATTTTTTGAAAGCCCTTGATACTGTAGCCTTCCAAAGTGGACACGCCGTTTTGGGCAGCAAAGGTGGCAAATAGCTCACGACTGTTTTGGTACAATGCGTTTTCCTCTTCGAACCTACCTGAAAAAGCGACCACATTCCCCTGATCATCATATTCAAGCTTCATCCACTGCACACCAGATTCAACCTCTGGCTTCTTTTTGTAAAGAACGCTGCTGCCATTAGATGAATTGGCCTTTTCCTCACTGAACGCCCCAACCAGCACAGCTTTGTTAATGTCCATATTAATGAACATAGACAATTCCTTAGTCCATTCAAGGCTATCAAACTTCAACGTCTTCGTCTCAGTGAGGCTATCAATAGAGGCAGATTTTTCAAACGAAACGTTTTCAATAAGCTTAGCCTGCGACAGAAACAGCTCAGCCACATCAAAGTAAGCCGAAATTTTTTTCGCTGAGGAGCTGGTTTCACAGCCACTCAGCGCCAGGCCCAATATTAATGAGCCAATAACAATATTCCTCATATAAGTTCTTCGCCAGTCATTTCTGCTGGCTTTGGAATGCCAATCATCTTAAGAATCGTTGGCGCCAAATCTCCGAGTTTTCCGTCCTTAATCGGGCCACGATAGTCGTTGTCTACGAGAATACATGGCACAGGGTTAGTGGTGTGGGCTGTATTGGGTGATCCATCTTCATTGATCATCATGTCGGAATTGCCGTGGTCAGCAATGATAAAGGTGCTGTAGCCATTTTCAAGGGCCACATTGACAACAGCCTCAGCACAACGATCAACCGTTTCAACCGCTTTCACCGCTGCTTCAAACACACCGGTGTGGCCCACCATATCGGGGTTGGCGAAGTTGAGGCAAACAAAGTCGGTCTCCTGCTTCTTTAACTCCGGGATAATGGCATCACGAATGTCCTCAGCGCTCATTTCGGGCTTCAAATCGTAGGTGGCCACCTTTGGCGATGGGCAAAGAAGCCTTTTTTCTCCATCGAAAGGTTCCTCCCTTCCTCCTGAGAAAAAGAAAGTAACGTGGGGATATTTCTCTGTTTCTGCTATTCTGATCTGCTTTTTGCCATGGGCTGCAAGCACTTCACCTATTGTGTTGGTAAGGTTGTCCTTATCGAACAGCACTTTCACGTCTTTGAAGGTGTCGTCGTAATTGGTCATGGTCACATAGTAGAGTGGCAATTTCTTCATGCCGTGCTCTGGAAAGTCTTTTTGAGTGAGCACTTCTGTAATCTCCCTTCCTCTGTCGGTACGGAAATTGAAGCACAAGACAACATCACCTTCTTCTATCACAGCCAATGGTTTTCCGGCAGCGTCCGTATGGATGATAGGCTTGATGAATTCGTCGGTAACATTTTCATCGTATGAGGCCTGCATTTCTTTCAATACATCGCCAGTTTTTTTGCCCTCACCTTTTACCATAGCATCGTAGGCCAGCTTCACCCGCTCCCAACGCTTGTCTCTGTCCATAGCAAAATAGCGGCCAGTGATGCTTGCAATGGCTCCGGCCGTTTTGCTCATATGCGACTGAAGGTCTTTCAGAAAGCCAAGCCCCGATTTAGGGTCGCAGTCACGGCCGTCAGTGAAGGCGTGCACAAATACTTTCTCAAGCCCCTTTTCATGGGCCAGAGAGCATAGCCCCTTTAAATGCAGAATATGTGAATGAACACCGCCATCGGAAACCAATCCAATGAAGTGCACCTTCTTATTGTTCTTTTTCGCATAATCCAGTGCCTTGATCAGCTCTTCGTTATCACCAAGTGTGTTTTCTTCAACTGCCTTGTTGAGCTTTACCAGATCCTGGTACACTACTCTTCCGGCTCCGAGGTTCATATGGCCTACTTCGCTGTTGCCCATTTGCCCGTCTGGCAAGCCAACCAACAGACCCGAAGCCTGAAGCTTGCTGTGCGGGTATTTTTTATAGAGTGAGTCTACGAATGGCGTATTTGCAGCGTCTACAGCAGACACTTTCGGGTTGGAAGCTATTCCCCAACCATCTAAAATCATCAGAATTACTTTCTTATTCATGGAGGCAAATATACGGTTGTCCTTTTTTCTTTTGTAACTGCTGCCTGATTATGTTAGTTTCATTCTGTTAAATTGTAGTTTCTATTTTTCAAACTGCTCAATAGTGGCGCAATTTTTGTTATCAACAACTGTTGAATTCAGAATCATGAAACGGTTTACAATATTATTTCTTTTTACTGCTACCATGGCCTTTGGCCAAACACAAACGGAAGTGGTAGGCAATGTGAAAGCGGCTATTAAAGCGGGCTCTTCCAAAGAGCTTGTTCGCTATTTCAACGAAACTGTGTCGCTAAATGTAGACGGCGAAAAGTCAAATTACAGTAAAACACAGGCTGAAATAATTATGAAGGATTTCTTCAAAGAAAACCCTCCTTCATCATTTGACTATATACACCAGGGAAATTCGAAGGAAGGTTTGCTCTACACCATTGGTCAACTTTCGCACCCCAACGGAACCTACAGGGTTTACATGCTGCTGAAGTCGTTCAATGGCAAGTATCTGGTAGATACGCTTGACCTGACAAAGGAATAGTCTGACAATATCATCCTAAAAAAAGCCGGTGAAAGCCGGCTTTTTTGGTTAACTGCAAGGGGTTTCAATTTAGCTTCCCAGCTTTTCCTCCTTCTTGTCGTTGTTTGGAGCCACGTAGGGCACACCTTTCTCTTCCAGCATTTTGTTGTAGGCCGGAACATCATCATTCAAAATCTGCATGATCTCCGTTTTTCTAGTATTCCAGATTTCCTTCAAATCACTATAGCGTTCCTTCTCGCCATCCGTAAGCGGGGGTGAGTTCCCGTCAATGGTTTGCAAAAGGTCGTACAGCTGGCTATCGAGCATGCTGCGGAAGTTGACCACGTCCTGAAATGTCTCCTGCTTCGGCTGGATCAGTTTTTCTTCAGTCGCTCCCACTTTCTTTATAATGGCCTTGCTTTTGTCATTGATCGATTTGTATTCGTCCGAATCGCCCAGTCTTTCATCCATGGCTTTCAGTTGCTTGCGCACTTGCTGAAGGTCTTTCAGCGATTGGTATATGTCCTCAATGTCCAGCGCTATTCTTTCCAGCACTTGCTGCTTTTCCCGATGCTGCGCCAGAGTAGCAGCGTCCCTAGGGTCAGGAAGTATGTTGAGTGCCTGCTGCATTGTTTTGTCGCCAAAGGTCAGGGTTATTGTGTAAGTGCCTGGGCCTACCATGTAGCTCGACATGCCCCCGCCACCAAAGCTAGGCACAAATACGCCGTCTGCTGTTTCGATATTCTCGCCCCGCAAGTCCCACTTCAGCACATTCATGCCCGCTTTTTTTGGAAGTTGCTCAGCCTTCTTTTTGGAAGTACTATTGAAAGTTCTTAAGACCTTGCCTTCAGCATCAGCCATTTCAATTTTTAACAAAGTGGAGTCTTTTTCTCCCATTTCCTTCAGGTGATATCGGATAAGGGCTCCTTTATAAACGCTTTTGCCAACAGTCACATTAGGTAAATCGAAAGCATTACCACTTTTTACCACTTCCCGTGGTTTATACAAGTAGGCGTCCGTAGTTGCTACCTGCGGGGTCAGTTCCTGCAAAGCAGTGATGTCATCAAGAATCCAGAATGCTCTTCCTGAAGTAGCCGCCAGCAGGTCGTTATGGTGAATCTTGAGGTCAGTTACCGGCGTCATCGGGAAATTAAGCTTGAACTGGCTCCACTGTTGCCCGGCGTCAAAGCTGATGTAAATGCCTCTTTCGGTGCCGGCAAAAAGCAACCCCTTGCGGTTCGGGTCTTCTCTTACGACTCTCACAAATGCCTTTGCGCCGATACCTTTTGTGAGCATTTGCCAGCTTTGACCGTAGTCTGTCGTTTTGTATAAATAGGGAGTGAAATCCCCGAATTTATATTTCGTAAAGGCTACATAAGCTGTGCCGGGGGTGTGTGGAGATACTTCGATAGAGTTAATCATTCCCTCACCTGCCTCTTTAGGGCTAATGTTCGTCCACGTCTTTCCGGCATCTCTGGTAATATGCAATAAGCCGTCATCTGCTCCTGCCCAAAGCACTTTAGCATCATGCGGTGACTCGGCCAGGTAGTAAATAGTATGATAGATTTCGCCACCAGCGGCCTCGTTGGTAATTGGGCCGCCCATGAGCCCGAGCTTGGTGGAGTCGTCTCTGGTTAGGTCGCCACTCATTTCTTCCCAGGTCAATCCCCTGTTGGTGGACCGGAGTACTTTGTTACCTGCGTGATAAATTGTGTTGGCGTTGTGCTGAGATACAATGATCGGTGCATTCCAGTTGAACCGGTATTTGACTTCGTCGGACGGTTCGCCCAGCCCGCTTTCGGGGTAGGCTTTTATTCCCTTCGTTTTTTTGCTGGCCAGGTTATACTCATCGATAATCCCCTGATAGCAGCCTGCATACATCAGTATTGGGTTGTTAGGATCAAATGCCACATAAGCGCTTTCGCAGCCGCCCACACCGGCAATCCAGTCTTGCCATTCGATGACAGGCCCGTTGGTGCTACTGGGGATGGCTACTGATGAGTTGTCCTGCTGGCCCCCGTACACCCAGTAGGGGAAGCGATTGTCGGCATTAATCCTGTAAAACTGTGCTGTGGGTTGGTTCTCAATCGTACTCCAGGTTTTGCCAGTATTAAAGGAAATAGCAGCGCCGCCATCACCGCCGTACACCATGTTGGCGGGCCTGGCAGGATTGATCCAGATAGAATGAGTATCTCCATGGGGTACAGGAAGGTTGGCAAAGGACTTCCCACCGTCAATGCTTCTGAGCAGCGGGGCATTCATCACGTAAACCACATCTGCATTTGCCGGGTCGGCTTGAATATGCATATAGTACCACGAGCGAGCTCTCAGCACCCGCTCTTTATTCATGTTTTTCCAGGTTTTGCCGGCATCATCCGAACGGTACAAGCCTCCTTCGTCCGATTCGATAATCGCATACACTCTTTCGGGGTCGGCTGGCGAAACTGACACGCCAATTTTGCCCATCATCACTTTCGGCAAACCATCGGAAAGTCTTTCCCAGGTCTCGCCACCATTGACGCTTTTGAATATGCCGCTTCCAGCGCCGCCACTTCTGGAATACCATGGCAGGCGTTGATGGTCCCACATGGCTGCATAAAGAATTCTGGGGTTCGACTCATCCATGCTCAAGTCACTCACTCCTGTGAACTGATTTACAAAATGTACGACCTTGAAGCTTTTGCCACCGTCGGTACTTTTGTAAACGCCCCTGTTATCGCTTGGCCCATACGGATTCCCCTGAACACCCACGTAGATTAAATCTGGATTGGTGGGGTGAATAGCAATTTTAGAAATGTGCATGGAGTTCTCCAACCCGATGTGGCTCCAGGTTTTTCCGGCGTCAGTCGATTTGTAAAGGCCATCGCCACTGGAAGTCATCACCCCACGAATGGGCGCTTCCCCAGTACCCACGTAAATGACATTTGGGTCAGAAGCAGCTACAGAGATTGCCCCAATGGTTCCGGTATTGAAAAACCCGTCAGTAATGTTTTTCCAGGTAATGCCGGCATCGGTTGTTTTCCATACTCCACCACCAACCGTGCCCATATAGTACGTTTGGTCGTCGCCCAGCACACCGGCCACTGCTGTGGACCTGCCTCCTCTTGTTGGCCCAATGTTTCTCCACTCAAGTCCTGCGTAAAGCTTCTCGTCCAGCGCCACTTGCTCCGTTTTTTCTTTGGCTCCCTTTTTCTGGGCAAAAAGCATAGTGGGAATTAGTGCCAGAAGAATCAATAGATTTCTCTTCATCATGTTCAGGTTGGTTATATCTCTAAGTAAATCGCTCTTTTGAAGTAGTATTTTCTTCCAATGTCTTAATTTCGAGCCTAAAGCCCAACACCACTCATAGAACTGGCCGGGAATTTTAGTCTTTGAATACAAAAATAAGAAGCGATGGAAACTGTTGTTAAAGATTTGATGGAGCTTTTCGAAAGGGATATAGATAGGCTACAGAAAGAACTCGAATTGACACCCGACGCTATTTTGTGGAAAACAGCAGGCCAAATCAATAATTCGCCTGGCAATCTTTTCCTCCACCTGGCAGGCAACCTGCAACACTTTATTGGCGCAGTTATTGGCAAAACACCTTTCGTAAGAGACAGAGAGGGGGAGTTTGGTAAAAAGGGACTCCCCAAAAGCGAACTGGCAAGTGAACTACAAGCGACAAGAAAGGCTGTGCTTGAAACGCTGGCTAAAATGACGTCAGAGCAACTGCACAGCAACTACCCTATTGAGGTTTTCGGCAAGCCAATGACGACGCAAAACTTCCTCATACACCTTAGTGGTCACCTTAACTACCATTACGGTCAGATCAATTACTTCCGCAGAATAGTGGCTAGCTAGTATGAAGCGCCTCCTCAAAGTATTGGCGTGGGTGGCAGGCGCTGTTTTAGTACTGGCGTTAAGCCTGCTAACGACGATTGACAGGACTCCCTATCAGGAAATGTCCTACTATGCGGCCATGCATGCCAGGATGGACTCCCTGGCAGCCGCCTACCAAAATTCAGTTGGCGATACGCTGCAAGTTGGCTGGGCGGAAGCTTCCCTGGTTTATCCTGAGTCCATTCCATTGGCTGGATATGGAAAAAGAAAAGGAGCCCATTTTGAAGGCGTTCATGATTCTGTTGGTGTGAAGACGATGCTGTTTTCCAACGGAGAAGCAAAGGCAGCAATCGTAAGCTTCGATCTCCTTATAACACCTCCCGAGGTGGTTATCCGGTTAAAAAACCTGCTTCCGTCATTGGGCTACTCTATGCAAAACACTTTTTTCACCGCAGTACATTCGCACTGTAGCATTGGGGCCTGGAGTCCTGGATTGACAGGAACGTTGTTTGCAGGCACTTACCAACCGGAAGTAGCTGATTTTATTGCTGAAGCGGTGATACAAAGCATAAAGGATGCGGAAGGAAACAGAGAAAAAGCCAAAATCGGTTTTGCGACGTTCGATGCCGGGGAGCTTATTTACAATCGTCTTGTAAAAGAAAAAGGCACGGTCGACCCCTGGTTCAGGGTGATGAAGGTGGTGAAAGACTCCGGCAAAAGTGCCTTGTTTACCACATTTGCGGCACATGCCACCACACTGCCTTCCAGCTTCCTGGCCTTGTCGGCCGACTACCCGGCTGCATTGCGGAAAACCTTTGTCGCCGACTCCCTGGCCGACTTTGTTATATACGGTGCTGGTGCTGTGGGCAGTCAAGGGCCCAATAGTCCAAAAGGAATTGACGGATGGGACAAAGCTGAATACATTTCCGAGCACCTTGCCGATCAGTTTGCCCAAATTAGCTTTTTAATACAGCCGGAATACGTTACGTCGATTTCGAGTGGATACTTGCCATTGGAGCTGAGGCAGCCAAGTTTCAAGGTTTCCGAGAGTATTGCCGCCAGGCCATGGGTATTTTACTGGTTGTTTGGAGACTATGACTCGGGCATCAGCTATTTGAAGATTGGAGACAACCTTTTGGTCGGCACACCTTGCGACTTTTCGGGAGAGCTAATGGCACCACTTGACAGCCTGGCCAGGGCTCAGGGACAAAACCTGATGGTTACCAGTTTCAACGGCGGTTATATAGGTTATATTACCAAAGACGAATGGTATGACCTGAACAAGTACGAGACCCGCACTATGAACTGGTTTGGACCTTATAACGGCGCTTACTTTTCGGAAATAATAGGTGCTATCGTGGAAACGACTACTGAATAATTCTTAAATTCGATAAAACTAGCTCAATGACGACCCAGGAGATCATACAAAGGCTGAGTTTCGCCAAGAGTACTTTGTTCGGTAAGTATCCCATCAAAAGCATGGCTATTTTTGGCTCGTCAGCTCGTGGAGAAGCTGTTGCGGAAAGTGACGTGGATATCGTGGTAGAATTGAATGGACGGATAGGCCTAAAATTCGTAACTATTGCGGATGAGTTGGAAGATGTGTTAGGTAAAAAAGTTGATTTGGTTTCGAGAAAGGCTATAGATGATCGATATTGGAAGCTTATAGAAAAGGATCTCATCTATGTCTGAAAGAGATTCCAAACTCTTGGTAGAAGACATCCTCTCTTCCATCGGCAAAATCGAGCGATACACACTAAACCTTAGCTTCGAAGATTTCCTTCACGATGAGCTTAGAATTGATGCAGTTGTCAGAAATCTTGAGATAATTGGAGAAGCATCAAAGCGTATCCATCCTGACTTAAAACAGTCTTCGCCCATCCCCTGGAGAGAAATTTCAGGGCTTAGAAACAAGATTGTGCATGAATACTTCGGAGTAGATCTGGAAATCATATGGGATATTGTTGAAAATGACCTGTCAATGTTTAGGAATCAGCTACTACTTTTACTTGACAAAATCGGCTAATGCAAAAAGGCACGCACTCTACGAAAAGATTACCATTTCTCTTTTTCTACGTCTTCGTGTTCTATTCCAGCGCTTTCGGCCAGGCACCGGACAGCCTCGATATCATGATTGGCCAAATGATCATGATTGGTCTGGAGGAAAGACAATCTGTTAAAAAGGGAGATTTGCTTCTGCAGGCCATTGAAGATGGCAAAGTGGGTGGGGTGATCTACTTTGAGAAAAACCTGACCAAAACCAATACCGCTGAGAATCTCCGGCAGCTCAACAACACGTTGAAATATGCGTCGGCTATTCCTCTGTGGATTGCCATTGATGAGGAGGGTGGAAGAGTCAACCGGCTTAAGCCAAAGTACGGATTTGTCACAACAAAGTCGGCGCAGGAACTGGGCAAGCAAGGCATTCCCGACAGCACTTATGCCCAGGCCAAGCGTATGGCTGTTCAGCTACGTGAATTGGGTTTTAACCTCAACTTTGCTCCATCGGTGGATGTAGCAGTGAGCCCCGACAACCCTGTGATTGTGAAACTGGGCAGGTCTTTTAGCAGTAACGCTGACTCCGTGGCCCTGCATGCGGCAGCGTTCATCAAGGCCCACCAGGAAGAAAGCATCGTCACTTCCATCAAGCACTTTCCCGGCCACGGCAGCTCCAGCAAAGACACACACAGCAGCATGGCCGACGTGAGCAATAGCTGGCAATTTGGCGAAATCAGACCTTTTAAGCTTCTTATAGATGAAGGGCGCTTGGACGCTGTGATGTCGGCGCATATTGTGAATGCGCACCTCGATCCTGATTCGTTGCCGGCCACGCTGTCAAAGAAAATCGTTCAAAACATCCTCAGAGACTTCATCGGTTTCGACGGGGTTGTTTTCTCCGACGATATGCAAATGCATGCTATCAGCAAACACTATGGCATGGACAAGGCGATTGAGTTGGCCATCAACGCAGGTGTAGATATGCTGCTGATTTGCAACAATGTGGGGCAAACAGAAAGATATTCAGCGAACCAAATCCATCAGATCATCCGGGGAAAGGTAGAAAATGGCGAAATCTCAAAAGACAGAATCAAGCAATCTTATGACAGAATAGTGAAGCTGAAGAGGGCCAGAGGATATTAAATATTTTCCTTCGACCTGTACAACACCTTTCTTGCATTCGACTTTCTCAGTTCCTGTTGTATGTCGGCGATCAGCCCCATTTTCACTGCCTCATCTGCTTTCAGCACAATGATGATCTGGTCTTTGTAAGCCTCCGGTAGGGTGGCTTTTTCCTGGTTGACCCATTGCACCAATTCGCTGACTTTCAAATAGTGGCTCCCGTCGGAAATCAAGGGCTCCGTGCCTAGCCGGGCATTTGCTGGCAGGCCCACCTGAAGCTCCCTGATAAGGGTCTTCATTTCAGCCTTGTTGATATGCTTCGCCTTGGGCACTTCGTACTTTACCAGCTTTTCGTCTGTTCTGATGACAGCCGTCACCATAAAAAAGAACAGCAGTAAGAAGACGATATCAGGAAGTGAAGCCGTTGAAATCTCGGCGTTGAGTATGGTTTTTCTTCTAAAAGCGTTCATGGCGTTACTTGTTTGGTTCTGCAATGGATATGTTCATCGGTATCCCTTCTTTTCCCTTTTCGTACAAGGCTAGCTGCCGGGGATTGTCCAGGTCGAGATGTCGGTACTGGTCACCAGATAATCCTACCCTTTCCCCATATATATCGTAGTAAGCACCTTTCAATTCGTCCAGCACCGCAATAAAAGCTGCGTAGTCTGTACCACGGTTTGACTTTAGCGATACAATGGCCTTTTTAGGAGACTCGGCCAGGTCGCTGGCTGCGCCAGGGTTCAAAATGAACATCTTTACCTCGGCCTTAAGCCCAGCAAGGTCTTCTCTTGGTTCGTCCTGGATCAAAAACTGATTTTTAGAGTTGATGCTTATTTTGAAAAGGTTCCTGTCATTCACCGGCATCACCTCCTGCTTTTCCTTATCAGGCGGCAGCGTAATCATGAGCCCCTTCTCCTGAAGGATAGTGGTGGAGACAAGAAAAAATATGAGAAGCAGAAAAGCGATGTCCGCCATTGAGCCTGTATTGACTGGCTCCTGGTTTAGTTTTCGGGTGATTTTCATGTGTTTAGGCTTTTTTACCTGTATAATCAGGAAGAAGCCTAAAAGTCACAGTTTGATTTGGCCTTTTTACACCAGATTGTTTGCATAAGCAAACTTGATCAGGCCAACAAGAGAGTTGGTCTTTGTTTTTCGAAAGATATTTTTGCGATGAGTTTCCACTGTACGTTCACTGATGAACAGTTCTTCAGCAATGTCCTTATTCGTATATTCTTTCGCTATCAGCTTCAGTATTTCCCTTTCCCGTTCGGTGAGCAGTTTTCCTTCATCGGGGTTTTGCAAGCTTTGTATTAGCAGCGTATTAATCTCACTACTCAGATAAGTTCTGCCAGCCATTATTTGGTCAAGCGCCGCAATAAGCTCCTTCTGTGAGTCCTTTTTTAGCAAGTAACCCTTAATGCCCTCCTTCAGAATTTCCTTTACCAGATGCCCTTCATCGTGCATACTCATAATGAGGATTTTCACCTCTGGTTTTATGCGTTGCATCACTTTTACCAGCCCCAGGCCGTCCATCCCAGGTAAGCTGTAGTCCGAAATGAGAATGTCAACCGGTTCGTTCTGAAGGTATTTCAAAGCATCCTCGGCGGTAGAAGCAGTGCCAGCGACTTCATACTCGTCGGTAGCGTTGAGCAACGACTTGACACCATCCATGAGGATGGCATGGTCATCGACCAGGTACACCTTTGTTCTATTCATTTTTCTAGTTCCGCTAAACTTCTGGATGAATTTAGAGGAAATATTGCTGAAAGGCTTCATGTCTGAAAATTAGTCAGGCAATCAATTTTTCAACATCCCCCCGGCAGGTGATTTTGCACTACGTACCAGCCCTTACTAAAACAGCGCATAGGTAAGCAATGTTTCCACTTTGTTAGCGCCCGTTTTCGATTGATCTCCCTTTAGAATAGCCGGAACGTTCACCGTTAGCATCGTACCTTTTCGGCCTGGGGCCGTGTCCAGATCAATTGTGCCTTTCATAAGATTAGTGCGTGACTGCAAGTTTTTCCACCCGTTTCCCTGGCCCATTTTTAGTATTTTTTCGTCGAAGCCAATGCCGTCGTCTTCGATAGTAAGCGTTATCTCTGCCTCGTCACGTGTGATTTGAATAAAAAGGTTTTTGGCATCGGAATATTTGAGGATGTTGTTGATCCACTCTTGCACGATTCGGTACAAGGATATCTCCTGAATATCGACTAGTCGTTCGTCCAAATCAAAGAAATGACTTTCGGCCCTAAGCTTGCCTGTGTGATTGATTCGTGCCACCAGCTCATTGACCCCAACGGGCAATCCGTGTTGAATCAACGCCTTTGGCATTAAGTTAAAGCATACGTTTTTTAGCTCACCGTACATGTCGTTGAGCACCGACACCGATTGGTTAAACATTCGCTGTCGGTCGGCTGAAGCAGAAGGGGGTGCTGCCGACAGTGAATCGACATTCATTTTCAATACCGAAATAAGCTGGCCAAAACTGTCGTGCAAGTCCTCGGAAAAGCGCTTTCTTTCCCCTTCCACGGAGCTGATCACGGCCCTTAGCAATTCCTCTTGCTTAGCCAGTTTTTCCTCATCCAACTTTCTCTGGTAGCTAAGCCTGGTTCTGGCTCTTACAAGCAGGCCGAGCACGAAAAGCAAAAGTAAGGCGCCTCCAAGTGCCAGCTGGGCGACCCTGCTTTTTTGAATCTCAAGATCTTTTTCGACAAGAGAAAGACGTTGCAGCTCAAGCTCCCGATCCTTTTTTTCGGTTTCGTATTTTGCTTCAAGCTCCAGCGTAGCTTTGGTTTTTTCCTCTTCAAAAGCCTTGTCTCGCAAGTCGATGTACTGTTGCTGGTAGCCAAAAGCTTTTTCATAATTGCCGAGCTGCTGTTCACACCTGGTGATAATTACCAGGGCCTGCATCAGCACGTCGTTGGCTTTGGTGGCAGAGGCTAGCTGGTATGCTTCGGTGGCGTGAGCCAATGCCCTGGTGTATTCTCCCGACGCCAGTTCGTTGCCTGCGAGGTTCTTTAGGGTGAAGGCCACTTCCGTTGTGTTGTTGTTATTTTTGTGCAACGCTAATGCCCGTTTGTAATAATCACGGGCGATCGAAAGCTCCTTCAGACTGTCATAAGCGATGGCCAGATTGCCTAGCGAATAGGCCATGAGCCTACTGTATCCGAGGCTTTCGTAGCCCTGGAGCGATTTTTTGGCAACCTCAATGGCTTGGTTGTAGTTTCCGAGAATAATAAGAATGGAGGCTATGTTTCCCTGCACCACCGACGAGCCGAAAACCGATTGTTCGTTTTCGTAAATTTCGAGTGCCCGTTCGTAGTAAGTGAGCACTTTGGCATAGTCCTTTTGTTTTTTGTACACGATGCCAATGTTGCCAAGTACCATGGCTTCGGAGAAAAGGTCATTGACGGCTTCGTACATCCTTAGGGCCTGAAAGTAGTTGGTCAGCGCCATTTCATCTTTGCCGAGCTGGTCATATACCATGGCAATGTTGTTGAGTGATGCGGCGATGTCTGTAGTGTCGCCAAGCGCCTGTTTGATGGCCAGGGACTTGTTGAAAAAATGCAGCGCACTGTCAAAGTTGCTGGTGGCTTCGTAAACGGCACCGACCGACTGAAGTGATAGCGCCTCTCCTTCCAGATAATTAACTTCCGTCGACAATTTGAGGGCGGATTTGGCGAGCTCCATCGCTTTTGTAGTATTTGCTTGCCGGTAATGCCAGGAAATGGCGTTGAGGGTAGATATTTTATCGCTGCCCGCTTGTTGTGGCAGGACTTTCTCCAAACTGTCGAGCTCGTCATTTTGCGCAAATAAGGCCGCCCCTCCCAAAAGCGAGAAAACAAAAAATAATAATACCCTTAGGCTCATACTGACTGTTGGCTGTAAACCCCTAAAGGTATAAGAGCAACATGGAATTACAAATGCCCCATATGGGGTATAAGGTAACCCAGTTGCTCGCAGGCAAAAACGAATTGCAGTGCTACTTACCGATTAGCTTTTTTGCTCGAACTCCCGGATGGTTTTCTCAATGATGTCACAGCACTCATGGAGTTGTTCTTCGGTCATTACCAATGGCGGCGCAAACCGGATGATATTCCCATGGGTAGGCTTGGCCAGCAGGCCATTGTCCTTAAGAGCCACGCAAATGTCCCAGGCTGTGCTGCTGTCTTCCGTATCGTTGACGAGAATGGCGTTGAGCAGTCCCTTGCCCCGCACCATTTTCACAAGCTTTGTTGTCTCAATGAATTTGCTCATTCTTTCACGAAAGATCACCCCCAGTTGGCGGGCATTCTGCGCCAGTTTTTCCTCTTTTACGACGTCGAGCGCCGCCATGGCCACTTTGCATGCCAGTGGGTTGCCGCCAAAGGTAGACCCGTGGGTGCCGGGAGTGAGCACATCCATGATGTGATCATCGGCAAGAACGGCAGACACCGGATAGGCACCACCCGACATGGCTTTGCCAAGAATGAGGATATCAGGCTTTGTATAGGTAGCAGGCTGTCGCTCGCAATTGCCCTCACATGAGCAGTTGCCGCAAACCGCCAGCAAACTGCCCGTCCGGGCGATGCCCGTTTGAATTTCGTCAGCTATGAAAAGGACGTTGCTGGCTTTGCACAGAGCGGCGGCTTCTCTTATATAGTTGTCGGCTGGTGTGTAAACGCCTGCTTCGCCCTGAATAGGCTCCACAAGAAAACCAGCCACATTGGGGTCTTTCAAAGCTTCTTTTAAAGCATCTATATTATTGTAAGGGATCTTTACAAACCCTGGTGTAAGCGGCCCAAAGTTTCTTCTGGCCCCCTCATCGCTGGAAAAAGACACGATCGTAGTGGTACGGCCATGGAAATTCTGTTCACAAACTATGATTTTAGCCTGATCGGCAGCAATACCTTTCTTCTCATAACCCCACTTCCGACAAATTTTAAGCGCAGTTTCTACGCCTTCAGCGCCAGTGTTCATAGGCAGCACTTTTTCGAAGCCAAAATACGCCGTGGCATATTTTTGAAAGGCACCAAGGGCATCGCTATAGAAGGCCCTTGAAGTCAGTGTCAAAGTCTCTGCCTGTTCTTTTAAAGCGCCGATAATTTTTGGGTGGCAGTGCCCCTGATTAACTGCTGAGTAAGCTGAAAGAAAATCGTAGTACTTCTTTCCTTCAATGTCCCACACAAAGACTCCTTCTCCCCTGGAAAGCACGACCGGCAACGGGTGGTAGTTATGAGCTCCATACTTGTTTTCCAGCTCCATCGCTTCTTTGCTACTCATTGTCTTGATCATATCTTTGACTTTAGGATTGAACAATTGCCTGTTGGGCAGGGTTTCAAAGGTAAATAAAAGCCCCTAGACCGAAAAAGGCGATGGAGAAAGAATCAGCAAAGAAGGTTGAGTACGGGTTAAAGACCGAAGACTACTACCACACCAAAGAGGGGTTCCTTGTCTTTACAAAGGAATACCATCTGAAAAGAGGCTATTGTTGTAAGAGCGGATGCAGGCACTGCCCTTACGACTACAAAAGAAAAGATGCATAATTATTCACCCTCGTTTGTTGGTAATCAAATTTTTCCGATATTTGCAGACCCATTTCAAAAATACACTTATAAGACAATGGCGAGAGTTTGTCAGATAACCGGAAAAAGCACACGTGTGGGAAACAATGTTTCTCATGCAAACAATAAAACGAAGCGCAAGTTTTACCCAAACCTGCACACAAAGCGTTTTTTTATCCCTGAAGAAAATCTTTGGATTACATTAAAGGTTTCATCAACTGCTTTAAGAACCATCAACAAGAATGGTATCAGCGCTGTTTTGAAAAAGGCGAGAGCTAAGGGCAACGTAGTATTTTAAGCTAGAAGAATAGAATAGTCATGGCTAAGAACAAAAATAGAGTTCAGGTAATACTAGAGTGCACAGAGCACAAGACGACTGGTCTTCCAGGCACGTCACGTCACATTACCACAAAAAACAGGAAAAATACTCCTGAAAGACTTGAGATGAAGAAGTATAACCCCATACTTCGTAAGTATACTGTCCACAAAGAAATTAAATAATCATGGCAAAGAAAGTAGTTGCAACCCTGAAGAAAGAAGGTGGCAAAACCTATGCGAAAGTGATCAAGGCTGTAAGGTCTGAAAAAACTGGTGCATATACTTTCCGTGAGGAAATGGTTCCTGCTGACCTCGTAAAAGATACACTAGCGAAATAAGCTAGTTAACAGTACTTATTGACAAGAAAGTCCCTTCATGGGACTTTTTTTGTTATCAAGAGATGGAGGCCAGCTCCTGGCACCGTCATTATTTTTTCAATAATAACCAAACGCAGAATCATTTTCCGGTGGTTTAAGTTTGTAATTTGTATTTTCCGTTGGCTAAAGGAGATGGTCATTGAGCAACTCCGCAGTCGATAAGCAACCCTATTATATATGGCTTTATTTGGATTCATGTCCAAGGACAAAAAAGAGTCGCTGGACAAAGGACTGGAAAAAACGAAGGAGAATTTTTTCTCGAAGCTCGGCAAGGCGGTAGCCGGAAAGTCGACGGTAGACATAGATGTGCTCGACGAGCTTGAGGAAGTGCTGGTATCGTCAGATGTTGGCATTGAAACCACAGTTAGAATAATTGACAGGGTTGAGGCAAGAGTCGCCAAAGACAAGTACCTGGGCACATCCGAGCTGAACGTTATTCTGAGGGAGGAGATTGCAGGGCTCCTTTCCGAAAACAACACTGAGGATGTTGAAGATTTTGAATTGCCAAAAGATAAAAAGCCATATGTGATCCTGGTGGTGGGTGTCAACGGCGTGGGCAAGACTACCACTATTGGCAAGCTTTCACATCAGTTCAAGCAAAAAGGATATAAAGTGATACTGGGCGCTGCCGACACTTTCAGGGCAGCAGCTGTAGACCAGATCAAGCTTTGGGGGGAGCGTGTTGGTGTGCCCGTGGTAGAGCATGGCATGAATACCGACCCGGCTTCAGTGGCTTTTGATGCAGTGAAAAAGGGTGTAGACGAAAAAGCTGATCTTGTCATTATCGACACGGCAGGCCGCCTTCACACGAAAGTGAACCTGATGAATGAGCTTTCCAAAATCAAGAAAGTGATCCAGAAGTTCATTCCCGAAGCCCCGCATGAGGTAATGCTGGTGCTGGATGGCAGCACTGGCCAGAATGCTTTTATTCAGGCACAGGAGTTTACAAAAGCGACAGATGTAACCTCCCTGGCCATCACTAAGCTGGATGGCACGGCCAAGGGTGGTGTCGTTATTGGTATTTCAGATCAGTTCAAGATTCCGGTGAAGTATATTGGTGTTGGCGAGAAAATGGAGGAGCTGCAGGTTTTCAACAAAATGGCTTTTGTGGAGTCGTTCTTTACCCGCAACTAGGCCTCCTGACGCTACTTCAGCTTTTTCTTGGAATCCTTCGGCCGCAAGGGAACGGCTTTGTCTCTGAAAGCCAGCTTGTAGTAGATGTGGTAGCCGAAACCAAAATTTCCGCCATCGGTCACTACCCCATAACCGGGCACAGTATACGGAATGAGTGTTTCTGCTCCCTTTGTCTTTTGCCCAAACTTGCCTCGCAGGGTGTAGCCCATGTAAAATTGCTTCCACACCTTCACTTTCATGCCGAACACAGCCTCTATCCAGTAGGCACTGAGCCCCGCATTCGTCACGTCCACACTGGCAGGGCCCCAGTACGGCACCGCATAATCGAATGCCAGCGACTCGTCGAAAGTGGCGTGCGCATACCTTAGCCCGAAAAAAACAACGTCTTTGTTTGGGTTGTAAGGAGTCAGGTTAACGTCGACCCCGGCCCGGTAGAATGTGCCATTGGTGGTGTGTGTAAACCCTTCTGCCGAATTGTCGATCTCTTCTCTTCCCAGGTCCAGCACAAAAAAGTATTTGTTGAAATCAATGTCTGCCTGAATCTCCTGCCGATTGTAGCCATCAGTCAGGGCTGTTTTTGCAAACCCGAAAGCGTCTGCCCCCACCCTAACCGCTGAAGGACGCCAGTCTTCATCCTGGGCCCAGCTGACTGCAGGCAGCAGTAGCAGAGAAAATAAAAGTTGGCTAGCGGTAGATTTTAACATTGACTTCTCCAAGTAGGGTAAGTTCTGGCTTGTTTACAATGACAGAGTCGTAAAACCCTTCGAATTCAGTCGTCAGGTTCTGAAACCTGAACCGGGGGCCGCAATCTGGCGAAATCAGGTATTCCTTTCTGTCGTAGGCAAAGGTCACTGAGTTGCACGTATCATTGAGGCAAAAATGGTAAGTGGTGCTCGCTGCTTCCGGATTGACGTATAATCCATAAATAGAAAGGGTGGTGTCGGCATAAAGCAAAGTGTCCGCATCATCGGCCCAAAGCGAGTCAAGTTGAACAGATTCAACGGTCTCAACACCAGCGTCGCTAACCGTGTAAAAGCTCGCCGTTACATAAGGCAGGTAAATATCCGAGCAGGAGGGGTCGGGTGCACAGGCAGACCAGCCCAACACAAAAATTAATAACCAAAGATGCCAGGAAAATTTCTTCAAGATCATATGAACTAACCCAACGGCAAAAATAGAATTTATTGTTGGATACATAACCTTATTCTAAATATGAGTCGGGGCTTCAGACCAAATACAACAGTTTCGCCAACATGGAACTAACACCACAGGAAATTGTTAACTTGCGAGCCCATTGGCAGATAGAGAACAATTTCGTGGAAACCAGTGGCCAAATCCAATCTGACATTTGAAAACTAAAGGACTAAAAAATACGAAGGTGAACATCGTTACCCTTGGATGTTCCAAAAACTCTGTTGATTCGGAAGTTTTGCTTACCCAACTGCGGGGCAACGAAATCGATGCCGTGCACGAATCGGAAGACGACGATTCCAATGTGGTTGTTATTAACACTTGCGGGTTCATCGATAATGCCAAGCAAGAATCCATCGACACCATTCTGCGTTATGTAGATGCGAAAAAGGAAGGGCTGGTTGAGAAAATCTATGTAACCGGCTGCCTCTCACAAAGATATAAGGACGACTTGGAAAAGGAGATTCCGGAAGTGGATGCCTATTTTGGTACGAGAGATTTGTCGAGGCTTTTGAAGGAGTTCAAAGCCGACTATAAGCACGAGCTGGTAGGCGAGAGAATCCTCACCAACCCCGCTCACTACGCCTACATGAAAATATCGGAGGGTTGCGACAGGCCGTGCTCATTTTGTGCAATTCCACTGATGCGTGGCGGTCATATTTCCCGGCCTATTGAGGAGTTGGTGAAAGAAGCGGCTCATTTAGCCAAAAACGGCACCAAGGAGCTTTTGCTCATTGCGCAGGACTCAACCTATTATGGCCTGGATTTGTACAAGAAAAGAAACCTTGCTGAGTTGCTCCAGCGCCTTTCGGATGTAAACGGTATCGACTGGATCCGCCTGCACTACGCATTTCCAGCTGGGTTCCCCATGGATGCGCTCGATGTAATGGCAGAGCGCTCTAACATTTGTAACTACGTTGACATCCCCCTTCAGCATGCTTCCAACAACATGCTGAAGATGATGAGGCGGGGCACCACCCGGGAGAAAACCGAAGACCTGCTGGCCACCATGCGTTCTAAAGTACCTGGCATTGCTATCCGCACCACACTGATTGCCGGCCATCCGGGTGAAACAGAGCAGGATTTCGAAGAGATGATGGACTTTGTACAAAAGTCGAAGTTTGACAGGCTCGGGGTGTTCAACTACTCACATGAGGAAAACACCCACTCATATAGCTTTGAAGACAATATTCCTGAAAATGTTAAACAAGAACGGGCCGATGCCGTTATGGAGGTTCAGGAAGCCATTTCCTACGAGCTGAACCAGCAGAAAATAGGCAAGACCTTTAAAGTGTTGGTGGATCGCAAAGAAGGTGGTAATTTCATCGGTCGAACAGAGTATGACTCACCTGAAGTTGACAACGAAGTCATCATTGATGGAAAAGAAAACTATTTACGTATTGGCGACTTCGCCACAGTTAAGATTTATGATGCTGCCGAATTCGATTTGTTTGGAGAATTGTTGTAACCTGAAATGAGAGTAGAAAAAATATCCCTGGGAGAGACTGGACAGTTCTCTCCTATTTTTTTGGAGTACCTGGCAAAAAATGAGTCACTAAAAGACTTTTATCAATACTATCCCTCCGTAGAAAATGCTGAGAAGCAGATGGCATTGAAAAAAGCTTTCCCCAAAAAGAACAGGCTAAGGCTGGAGGCAGTACTCGACGAGCAGTATGGTGCATTGGATATGTCGCCCAAGCTGAGAGAGAATATTCACGCACTTTCCGAAGAAAACACATTCACCGTCACCACCGGGCACCAGCTAAATATTTTCACCGGGCCCCTGTACTTTATCTACAAAATTGTGACGGTAATAGATGCCTGCAAGCAGCTAAAGGCAAAGTACCCCGACTACCACTTTGTGCCGGTATACTGGGCTGCTTCCGAGGACCACGATTTTGAGGAGATTAGCTATTGCTACTTGTATGGCAAGAAATATACCTGGGAAACTGATCAGAAAGGCGCTGTTGGCCGCTTTATGCCCCATTCACTAAGCAAAGTGCTCGATGAGATGCCCGACAGAGCGTCCGTCTTTGAAAAAGCATACCTCGATCACAACAACCTGGCTGACGCTGTTCGATACTATGTGAATGAGCTATTTGGCCACGAAGGCCTGGTGATGGTGGATGGAGATCATCCGGATTTAAAAAGGATTTTTGCTCCCATCATCAAACAAGATATTGAAGAGCATGCATCGAACAGGCTGGTAGAAGAAACGACCAAAAAACTTGATGATGCCGGCTTTAAGACGCAAGTACATGCCCGGGAAATCAACTTCTTTTACCTGAACAGCATCCACCGGGACAGGATTATAGAAGAAGATGGTATCTACAAAGTCAACAATACTGACCTGTCGTTCACAAGGGAAGAGCTCTGGCAACTGCTGGAAAAAAGCCCGGAGAAATTTAGCCCCAACGTCATCATGAGGCCTGTGTACCAGGAGGCCATTCTCCCCAACCTGGCCTATATAGGTGGCCCGGCTGAGGTAGCCTACTGGCTGCAATTCAAAGCTGTTTTCGATCACTATCAGCTACCTTTCCCCATGCTGATGCCCCGCAATTTTGGACTGGTAGTGCAAAAAAGCCAGGCGAGCAAAATTGAGAAACTGGGATTGAAGCTTGCTGATCTGTTTATGGAAGGGCATGAGATCCGGAAAAAGTATGTGAGGGAAAACTCCGAAAATGACCTGCTGCTGGGCGAAGAAAAAGCGGCCTTCGCTAAGCTCATGGAGCAGGTGAAGGCCAAAGCAGTGGCCATTGATAAAACGCTGGATGGCTACATGGGCAAGCAGGAAACCCGGCTGCTACAGGAGTTTGAAGGCATGGAGAAAAAGCTGCAAAAGGCCGAAGAGAATAACCAGGCGGTGGCGATCAACCAGATTGAAAGTATTAAAGAGAAGCTTTTCCCGGGAGGCTCATTGCAGGAGCGTCACGACAACTTCCTTAACTTTTACCTCACCAATCCCGCCATTTTAGAAGAGTTCCTCAAAGGATTTGATGCATTCGACTTTTCCTTCCATATTTTTATGGAAGAATAAGCCACGATGGACAAACAGGCACTTCGAAAACAATACCTGGAGGAGAGAAAGGCGCTAAGTCAGCAAGCATGGCAGGCGGCTTGTGACAGCCTGTTTGAACAGGTGAAAGGCATTGCAGCGCTGATCGGAGGTGGCCCAGTTCACATTTTTTTGCCTATAGAGAAGTTCAAAGAAGTAGACACCTGGCCCATCATTCGCTGGTTGTGGCATGAAGGGATTCGCACGATGACTTCTGTCACCGACACCGAGCAAGGCACGCTTTCTCACGTTTGGTTTGATGACAAAACTCGTTTCAACACCAGCGAATGGGGGATTCCTGAGCCCTTAAATGCCACACCGGCTGATCCCTCGCTCTGTTCCGTGATTTTTGTACCGCTTCTGGTAGCTGACAAACACGGGAACCGCATTGGCTATGGCAAAGGGTTTTATGATGGATTTCTTTCTTCGCTGCCTCGCTCTGTGACGAAAGTAGGTTTATCTCTCTTGCCGTTAGTCGATCGCCCGATTCCTGAAGAACTTCACGATGTAAGGCTAGATGTCGTACTTGTGTGACTGGTAAGTGGTAAAAGGTAAGTGGCGGAGTTCAATTTTCAGTTGGGATTTAGTATTTTGATTGGTTATTATTTCTCAACTAATGCTAATGGTTTATGAGCTTTGTAGAAGGATACCGAGACCTTGAAGTATACAAACTATCAAGAAACCTTTCTCTTCAGATTTTTAGGCTTACAAAAAGCTTTCCAAGAGAAGAGATATACTCCCTTACTGATCAAGTTAGGAGATCATCCAGGTCAGTCGGAGCCCAAATAGCTGAGGCATGGGCAAAACGGAGATATGAGAAACATTTCATTAGTAAGCTGACAGACGCCGACGGTGAGCAGCAGGAAACACAACATTGGATTGAAACAGCCCAGGACAGCGAATACATTGATAAGAAATTAGCTGATAATTTGCTTGACCAATACACCTCATTGAGTAGAATGTTAAACTCAATGATTAATAAGGCACCATTATTTTGTAAGAAGTGAGCATATAACCCACTACTGCTCACTTCTTACCATTTACCACTCACCAACTTCTTCCTTAAATCCTCGCCTGATAAGTATACAAATCAAAGTACCGGCCTTTTTTCTCAATCAACTCTTCGTGCGTGCCCCTTTCAGCAATTTTGCCTTGCTCAATCACCAGGATCTGATCTGCCCGGCGGATGGTGCTGAGACGGTGAGCAATGACAAACGTGGTGCGGTCTTTCATCAGCTCTGCCAAACTCTTTTGGATCATCGACTCACTTTCGGTGTCCAGATTGGAGGTGGCTTCGTCCAGGATGATTACCTTGGGGTTGGCGAGAATGGCCCTGGCAATGGCGATGCGTTGTCGCTGCCCGCCGGAAAGCTTGACGCCCCGCTCGCCAATCACCGTATCCAACCCGTCGTCGAAGCGGTCTGTAAACTCGTGCACGTAGGCAGCGGTCACGGCATTTTTCAGCTCCTCTTCGGTGGCGTTGGGCCTTGGAAACAAGATGTTTTCCCTTATCGTCCCTTCAAAAAGAAAGTCGTCCTGTAGCACCACGCCCAGGTACTGACGGAAGCTCCTAAGCCCCACCTTTGACAGGTCTTCCCCGTCGAGGGTAATGCGACCGGCCTTTGGCGTGAGGAAGGTAGCCGCCAAACCCGCTATGGTTGTTTTTCCCGACCCTGAAGAGCCCACCAGGGCTGTCACCGAACCAGAGGGAGCGGTGAAAGTAATATCGTGGATCACTTCCTTGCCTTCTTCATAAGCGAAGCTGACATTCTCAAACGCATAATCTCCTTTCAGCTTTTTCAGCTGTATTGGCCTTTCCTCCGGCATGTCTTCAGGATCCATGTTCATGATCTCCTCGGTACGGTCAAGTCCTGCAAAGGCTTCGGTTAGCTGGCTGCCGATATTGCTCATTTGCACGATGGGCGCAATCATGAAGCCCAGGTAGAGGGTGAAAGCGATGAAATCACCCATGGTCATCTCGTTGGTGATGATCTGGTAGCCACCAATACCCATGATGCCTGTGGAGGCCAAACCAAGCAGAAAAGTAGCGGAGCTGGTCACTAGTGCGGTGGCGGTAAGGCTTGCTTTCACATTTTGAAAAAGCCGCTCCACGCCAGCTGCAAAAGTATTGTTTTCCTGCTCTTCGGCGTTGAAGCCCTTGATCACCCGAACGCCATTCAGGGTTTCCGTGAGGCGGCCCGTCACTTCGGCGTTAATCACACCACGCTCTCTGAAAATGGGGCGAATTTTCCCAAAGGCCTTCATGGCGATAAAGGCGAAAATACCTACCGGCACCAACACATAGAACGTCATCATAGGGCTGATGCGGATCAGCAGCACCAGCGAAATAACAGCAGTGATACTTCCCCCAACCAATTGAACCAGGCCGGTACCTACCAGGTTTCGCACGCCTTCTACATCGCTCATGACACGGCTGACTAAGGCGCCTGACTTGTTGTTATCAAAATACGAAATAGGCAGCGACAAAATCTTTCGCTGTACCTGTGCCCGGAGCTTACTGATGAGTAGCTGGGCCTCTACGCTAAGCAGGCGGGTGAGAGAAAACGACGTCACGGCTTGCAAAGTAATGGATGCCACCACCGCTATGAGCAACAGCTTAAGCATGTGTAAATCGTGATTGACAATTACATCGTCGATCAGGTATTTGGTGGCACCCGGAAGCACCAGGCTGGCGAGGCGACTAATGATGATGAGCACCAGGCCAACTGCCACAATCTTGCGACGTGGCCAGATAAAGTCTTTGAACGCCTGGGCTATGGTTACTTTTGATTTCGGTTTGGACATGAAAAAAGGGATGGTTGATTTCTAGGTTGTAAGTTAACGGATTAGTAACTGATTTATCGGGGCAAATAGTTCTACCTAAGACGGACGCCCTTTCAGAAAGACGCACACGCAGCATGGATTACTTTAAGAATAGAACAAAAATATTTCATTTAGTCAACCGCTCGTCTGTGGAGGGCGTGTCTCAAGCCCAGCGCATTATTCAGAAATTCTGTACTTTCATTTTTGAAGTTCCTTCGAAAGGCCAGCAACGAAGGATATGCCATCTGCTTTCAAGTAATTTTACTCGTTAACCTAACCACACCATGCACCCTACCTTTACCCGCCGAGACTTTGTAAAACTCAGTTCAATTCTTGCAGCTGCTTTGGCCACGCAACCTGTGCAGGCACTGTCCGTCAACGACCCCTGGAAAACGAGACGTGGCACTAAGCAGAAAGTCATCATTATCGGCGCAGGCATGTCCGGTTTAGCGGCTGGTATGGAATTGCGCAACCTTGGTCATGACGTCCAGATCGTTGAGGGGCAGATGCGGGCCGGAGGTCGGGTATTCACTGCCCGGAACATGTTTGCTGACGGACTCTATGCCGACATGGGCGCCGCCCGAATCCCTGAAGACCATGAGTGGACCATGAAATACGTGAAGCAATACGGGCTTGAGTTATATCCTTTCAACCCCGCTGAAGGTGGTTTGCTTCACATGGTAAAAGGAAAAAAGATCCGCTACACCAGCAACCAACCAGCTCCATTGAAAGATTACCCGTTTTCGCTCACCCCCAAAGAAGTCGCCATGGACTGGGCGGGCATTAGTACACAACCGTTTCAATCCATCATGACTCAGGTGGGAGATGCCAGGGATTTGAGCTGGCCACCGGCCGCCATTGCAGGCTACGACAAGCTCACCTTCAAGGAATTTCTTGTGAGCGAGGGCTACAGCCCGGATATCGCTGGTGCACTGATGCTGGGCTGGGAAGAAGCAGGAGAAAAAGGCCTTTACTTCTCGATTCTTGAAATGGTTCGGGAGACAAGCCTCTCGTTTGGCGCCAACCGCAACAAGATTGTGGGAGGCAATGACCTGCTGCCCCGTGCGTTGGCCAAAGACCTTGGGCGATTGATACAATACGGCACCAAAGTGCTGGCCGTCGATCAGGATGAGACGGGTGTAAGCGTAACCGTGGATAGAGGAGGTGAACGCTCCACACTCAGGGCCGACAGGGTGATTTGTACCTTGCCCTTGCCGGTGCTGAAGAAAATGGATTTTGTGAAGACTCTTTCGAACCCCAAACAAACTGCCATCAACAATATGGGGGGCTGGAACCTCGGCCGCACGGCGATGCAGGTAAGAGACCGCTACTGGAAAAAGGACGGCCTGACGGGCTTTGCAGCCACTGACCTACCTTCCGAAATCTGGGACCCACACTACGAATCAGATGCGGCCAGGGGTATTATCGCCCACTATGTGAAAGGCAGAGACGCTGGTAAGTTTATGACAATGAGTGCTGAGGAACGCCTTGCCTTTTCTGCCAACCATGTCGATTCGGTTTTTCCCGGCCTCAAGCCGCAGTTGGAAGGGGCGTTTATTAAAGTGTGGGGTGAAGACCCCTGGGCCGGGTATGCGCACGCCATTGGCACACCCAATGACTTAACGTTACACCTGCCCCACCTGATCACAGCCGAGGGCCGCATTCACTTTGCCGGGGAGCATGCTTCGGCCTACCATGGGTGGATACAGGGCGCAATTGAGTCGGGCAACCGGACGGCGAAAGAGATAAATAGCTTTTGAGGTTAGCTGGCAGGTTATGAAGACACAGCCGGCAACAATTGCTGCCATGGCTGAACTTAGCGTAAATACATATGAAACGATAGAGCGGTAAAGGCATCGTCAGGGAAAAGTGCCTGCGCTGAGGCTCTTGCGCTAGGCGAATAGTTCTCTGGTGGAGTCTATGCTGCTGATATCGTCTCCAATGATATACAGGAAGTCGCCTTCCACAAGCTCTGTGGCTCCTCCGGGCACAAAATACTTTTTGTCCCGTTTGATCATTACCACCAATACTGACGGAGGTATGCCCAGTTGGTAAATTTTCTTTCCTACCACACTGCTGCCCGCCCTTACTAGTATTTCTGAAGACGTGCCCTTCACATTTTCGATGAAACCGGAGCTCAACCCCTCAGGTACCTTGTCGGCGTCTTTCACTCCCAATAATTTGGCCATAAAGGAAATGGTGGTCCCCTGAATGGTCACTGACAGCAAAGTGATGAAGAAAACGATATTAAAAATTACATCGGCATTTTCCACACCTGCCACCATGGGATAGGTGGCGAAAACGATGGGTACAGCACCCCGCAAACCAACCCACGATATAAAAAGTTTAGTGCGAAACCCAAGCCTGAAGGCCGCCAGACTCACAAACACACTCAAAGGTCTTGCAACCAGGATCATAAACAAGGCTATAGGAAGGCCAATTGAAATGATGGGAATGATTTGTGATGGAAACACCAATAGCCCCAGCGTAAGGAACAATATGATCTGCATCAACCAGGCCACCCCATCAAAGAATTTGATAGTAGAGCTTTTGTGGATAAGATTGGTGTTGCCCAACATCACTGCACAGATGTAAACTGCCAGAAAGCCGTTGCCCCCAATAAAATCGGTGACGGAGAACGTAATAAAGCACAAGGTGAGTGCAAGCACAGGGTACAGCCCTTCGAAATCCAGCTTGATTTTATTGATCACCAGCTTGCTTAGCTTTCCGAAGAGGAAGCCAGAGGCTCCTCCCAAAGCAAATTGAAAGAAGAGGCTCCCCAGCGCCGCAACAAAATCTAGCTCGTGCACCTGTTCAATTCCTACAAGCGTGATGGTGAGAAAGTAGGCCATGGGGTCGTTGCTCCCACTTTCAAGCTCAAGAATGGGCCTTATATTTCCTTTCAGGTTGATCCCTTTTGACCGAAGAATAGAAAATACAGCTGCTGCGTCCGTTGAAGATACAATGGAACCGAGCAGGAGCCCGTCAAGAAGTGTAAAGTCTGATATCCAGTAAATAAACAACCCCACGCTGCCTGCGGTGAGAAACACCCCCACCGTGGCCAGAGTGATGCCCTGGCCAAGCACCGGTTTCACACTGTCCCAACGGGTGTCGAGCCCGCCTGAAAACAGGATGATGTTCAAGGCAACCACGCCAATGAACTGCGCCGATACGGGATTATCGAAATAGATGCCACCAATACCATCCGAACCTGCCAGCATGCCAACGATAAGGAAAAGAATGAGAGTAGGCACGCCCAGCTTATAGGTTGTTTTGCCGGCAAAAATGCTCAGCAGCAGCAGGATTGAACCCACCAAAAGGATGTTGTGACTGGTTATGACCATCTGCTTTCTGTCTATTTTTTTACAACAAGCCCATTGCTTTTAAACTCATGGTCCCTTCCTGCCGTTTTTCCATACATCAGCGCCTCCACCACTGGCTGGAAAACGGCCGTTTCGGCACTCCATTCTACAAAAAAGTTGGCTCCAGATCCACCCGATTCGTCATTCTGCGGAATAAAGTATTCGATGGTTTCCATTGGCCCCGCCTCTACTCTTCTAGGTGTAAATTGCCTGACCAGCTGGCCCCGGGTGTCGTAGTAGTCAACCCGGGTGATGTTAATTGACGTGGTGGGGTCGGTGTTCCTTATACTCAACAAGATAGAAAGATTCTGCCGGGAATTGTCGGACAGGGGGATGCTTGAATAAGCGGGTACGTACATTTTCTGTCCCCTCGCCAATGTGATGTCTGGCGGAGCCACATAGTTTTCCTCGATGTGGCTTTCACTCAATATTGAAATATCTTCCTGCATCTGGGCCAGGTAGAGGGTAATGACTACGAGAAATATATACCCAAGCAGAAAGCCCCCTGCAATTCGCAGGAGTTGTTTTTTTGGATCATCCATGTAAGCTTCTTTTTTAGTTAAAACTGTATAAAGGCAGATTCAATCCGCCTGATATTCGGTATCAGTCTTTTGCGGAGGCGGGAAACCTTGCAGCAGCACCCGCCTTCCGGCTGACTAAAAAGAAAGGATGTTACCTGAAGAAATGAAAGGGGAATAGTTGTGTTGATCGGAAAAGGTGCAGCCACGGGCAGGCCTTCCCCGCCGATTGCACCAATTCATTGCGGTTAACATGCACGGCAGAGAACACAGCAGGACGGGCAGAAAAGAGAACAAGGTAAGGTAGCTCTGTTTTTTGACGAGTCGAGCTAAGCCGGGCTTGAAATAAAAACTCTCCAGACGGGTCGGATAACAGCGAGGTCAGCTCGTCGTAGTGGTGGTCGAAGACCGTGCGCACAGTCTCGTGTCCCGGGGGAAAGGCGATGATGAGTAAAAGAAAGAATGCGATGACCCTGAACCGAAGCAGCATATTGCAAAATAACAACATTTGAGACAAAGGGAAAGACAAAGAAGTTCCCGGCCACGTTAAACTTCATTCAACACAGGCTCAGGGTTTTACCTTCAAGGCTGTTCAACTGCTCCGAAGCGGGGCGCCATCAAGGGTAAAACAGTTTTGAAAGGCCTGTTATACTTTGTGTGGGCTTCTCTTAGCAAGATATCTTTAAACCATCAACATCTTCCAGGACAATACATTTACCGACCTACGATAGTTGGCAATAAATGAAAATTAGTCGCACATCAGGGATAAAAGGGTAACGAAGGTCTTAACTTAGCGGCACTATTTTCGGTGCTAAAATTCTTACACGTTAAACATGGATTTGATTTCACTCCTTATCGGATTAGCCATTGGCTTGGTGGCTACAGCACTTGTCCTGCTAGCCAGGCAGTCGACCACCAAACAAAGTTTGCAACGTGAGTTCGAAGCAAAAAGCAATGAGCAGAATACACAAAACGCCCTACTGAAGGGCAAGCTGGAAGATGTGGAGAAAGAGGCAGCCGGATATGTGCAGGAGATAAAGTCAGAAAGAGAAAAGGTAATTCAACTGAGCACAAGAAATTCCACGCTGGAGGCCAATTATAAAAATCTACAGGAGAGGCTGGACGAGCACAAAAAGGAAGTGGCTGAGCTCCAGCAACGTTTCACCGTAGAGTTCAAGCACCTTGCTCAGGAAATCTTTGAAGAAAAAAGTAAAAAATTCACTGACCAGAATAAGACGAATATAGCCGAGGTGCTCAATCCGCTACGGGAGAAAATAGCCGAGTTTGAAAAAAAGGTGGAAGACACGAACAAAGAAAGCCTGAAGTGGAACAGCAGCCTGAGCGAGCAAATCAAAAACCTCCGTGAGCTGAATCAACAGATTACCAAAGAAGCGGAGAACCTCACCCGAGCCTTGAAAGGCGACAGCAAATCACAGGGAAGCTGGGGTGAAATGCAGCTGGAGGCGATCCTCGAAAAAGCCGGGCTCCAAAAAGACATCCACTACTTCAAAGAGAAGAACTTCAAGAATGAGGACGGCTCCAATCAGCGCCCCGACTACATCATCAAACTTCCGGATGAAAAGTATCTGGTCCTTGATTCAAAAGTATCGCTAACTGCCTATACTAACTTTTTCAATGCTGAAAACAACCTGGAACAAGCGAAATTCCTGAAGATGCATATTGATAGCATTTACAGTCATATCAAGTTGCTCGGCGAGCGCAACTACCAAAACCTGTACGAAATCAGCCAGCCCGACTACGTCATGATGTTTGTTGCGAACGAACCCGCACTGACGGTTGCTTACAAAGAGGATCATGCGCTCTATGAAAAAGGGCTCGATAAAAATATCGTACTGGTGTCCACCACCACGCTCCTTGCCACCCTGCGCACTATTTCGTACATATGGAAGCAGGACATGCAGAATAAAAATGCTGAGGAGATTGCCAGGCAAGCAGGTGCGCTTTACGACAAATTCGACGGTTTCGTGGCCGACTTGGTGAAGGTGGGCAACAGCCTTAAGCAAACCAAGGAAAATTACGATGCGGCAATGAACAAGCTGGTAGACGGCAAGGACAACCTTGTGCGCAAAACCGAGCGGTTGAGAGAGCTGGGAGCAAAAACCACCAAGCAACTTGACCAGAGGCTCATCGACAGATCAATGGACTAAACTGTTTTGTGCATTTTTTGGTTTAAGAGTAACTTTGAAACCTGATGAAGGGAAAAAGAATGGAATTGACAGCAGACAACAAGCTGAAAAAGCTGGTGATAGTGGGCGACAGGGTATTGGTCAAGCCAAAAAAGGAATCAGAGAAAACTGAAAGTGGGCTTTACCTGCCTCCGGGAGTGCAGGAGAAGGAAAAAATACAAAGCGGATACATCGTGAAAGCGGGGCCTGGCTACCCTATCCCTATGCAGGCCGATGATGACGAGCCGTGGAAAGCCGAGGAGGATAAGGTAAAATACGTGCCCCTACAAGCCAAAGAAGGTGACATGGCCATTTTCCTGCAAAAGGCAGCTTTTGAGGTGCACTACAAAGGCGAAAAGTACTTCATTGTGCCGCAGTCGGCTATTTTGATGCTGGAGCGGGAAGAGGATTTGTTTGATTAGACTTCAGTTTATCTGAATGGCAGCCACTTTCTTAAAATTTCCTGAAAGAATCCGATTTTCGGATGACGAATTGCTGGAAATCTGCTTGGCTAACAAAGAACTACGTATAGAAAGAGACGTGCAGGGGAATCTTATCATTGATTCCCTGGCGGGATGCCGTACAAGCCGCTTCGGCTTAAAAATTCTAGCACAGCTGGGCAACTGGGCAGAGAAAAATTTCAGCCTTGGAATAGCCTTTTCCAATGGCGGATTTATTTTGCCCGATGGCTCCATGAAAGCTGCTCACGCAACCTGGGTGTCGTTAGAAAAATGGAGTCAAATCAGCGACGAACAGAAAAACAAGTTTGCACCAATTACTCCCGATTTTATCATCGAACTTAAGTCTCCTTCTGATTCCTTTACTACATTAAAGAAAAAGATGGAAGAATGGATAGCCAACGGAGTGCGATTAGGCTGGCTGATCGACCCAGAACTGAAAAAAGCGTTTATCTACAAGCCTTCTCAGCCTGTCAAAGAGGTTGACTCATTTGATTTTTTCCTGGACGGCGAAAACGTGCTACCTGGCTTCCAACTGGACCTTTCGAAATTGACATAGAGGATTAAACATCCGCCTCATACTTCAACCCAATCTTTTCTCTGATCCTATCGAGGGTCTTTAATACAAGAAGGCTATCGCCATAGCTCCACAAATCACTTTCCGTCTTACCTTCATCAAGACATTTGTGCACTTCTGCCACCTGATAGTTAAGCCCATTGCTCGGGTAGTCAAACTTGACCAGGCCCCTGGGTTTCCAGTCAGTAAAAATGTTGATGTTGGTTTGTCCCCAAAAAGGCTGGTCAATTTGAATGCGACTCTTCGATCCGTTGATGCTGGCCACCTGGGTATTATTTGAAATAATCGAGCACGAAAGGCTGGCAATGGCACCATTGTCGTATTCCAGCAGCATGGCACACTGCTCGTCTACGCCAGTTGGACCAATCACTCCGCTGGCCTGTATTTTTGCAGGCTCGCCCAAAAGAGCAGTAGTGAGAAATACCGGATAGATACCCACGTCCAGCAATGCCCCGCCACCCAATTCTTTGTTAAACAGTCGAGCCCCCGGGTCATAAGGAGCTTTGAAACCAAAATCAGCCTGAATAGAAACAACATGGCCTATCTCCTCTTTCTTTACAATCTCTATCACTCGCTTCATAGAAGGAAGAAACCTTGTCCACAAAGCCTCCATGATAAACACACCTGACTCACGGGCCACCTCATATACCTCTTTGGCCTGCTGGTAATTCATGGCGAAGGGCTTCTCGCAAAGAACTGGCTTGCCAAAACGCAGACAGGCTTTTGCCAGCGATGCGTGGGACGGATGTGTCGTAGCTATGTAAACTATGTCGACCTCTTTGTCAAGGATGAGATCCTCGTAATTGTCGTAAAACGTCTTCGCTTCAAAACGTTCAGCAAAAGCTTCTGCATTTTTTCTGTCTCTTGAGGCCACCGCTACCAACTGGGCAGTGGGAATCACTTTTAACGCTTCCGCAAATTTGTGGGCAATTCTCCCCAGTCCAACAATCCCCCAGCGATAGGTATTCATTAATTCTCTTTTATTAGAATAGTATTAGACAAATCTTTAGCTAAATACATCAATATTTTCATTTGAACGCCAATTTATAACAATAGTTATACTATCAAACCACTACTTTTTAACCTGCTGAGTGAGAGCAAAGTAGGGAGCCCCTGCTGACCGGCGATAATACTTGCTGCCAGCTTGCCCAGGCCCGGCCCATGCTTGAAACCATGTCCCGATCCTCCACCCAGCAACCAAACGTTCGAAGCTTCGGGATGTGTGTCCAGAATAAAGCTCCCATCAGGCGTATTTGTGTATTGACACACCCTGGACTCAACCAGTGGCAGACTTCCTAGGCCCGGAAACCGATGATGCGCATAATCTCTTGCTCTCTCCACTTCCGACTCTTCTGGTATCCGGCTCTGCGTTGTTGGGTCAATTTCACGACCCCGCTTGTCGGACGCTACCTTAAAGCCCCTTTGAAAGCCCCCGGGAATGCCGTAAAAGCCCCCATCATTGGCCATATCAATCCAGCTAGGCAAATTTGCTTCAAAAAACCCAGCTTTTGCAGCAGGCAAACCAAAGTAATGCACTTCCTGGCGGGTTACGGCCAGGTGCTGTCCGAGCACCTCCGGAAACAACGACTTGAGCCACGGGCCACCGGCGAACAGGTAGATGTCCATTTCATGCCTGCCTCCTGATGAAGTTTTACAGCCACCCATTTTACCATTTCTAACTGAACCTGGCGTCAGCGCCCCTGCAACATATTGACCTCCCTCAGAGACAAATTTTTTCAGCACAGCCTGACAGCTTTCCCTGGCTTTAAGCACGCCTGCCTTTTCTTCCAGAATCAGGTATGAAAGATCGGAACAATTCACATACGAAAACCGATCCGGCACTTCAGTGGCTTTGTAAAGCTGGTAAGGAAGCTTCAAACCATCCATCTGAACGACGGCGCTCTCCATCTCGTTGTCATTTTCACCCACCATCCACAGATTGCCCGTAGTATGCAACAGCTTGCTGCCTTCCCAAGCCTCTGCCTCCTTCCACATATCGTACGACTCATTGGCGAGCTTTGTGTAAAAGGTGTTGCTGCCATATACGCTTCTCATTAATCTGGTCTCGCCTCCGGAACTTGACAAGGAATTGCCCGCACCCCATGGATCAAACAGCGTTACTTTGTAGCCAAGCCTAAGCAAATTCAGTGCAGTCCACCCGCCAAAAGCACCCGCACCAGCCACAGTAATACGGGTCGATAAAGGAAGGGATGGCTTAAGACCAGCCACAACATTATCGGCCTCAGCGTATCTGGGGGCAATGGTCGACATATTTTTCCAGGCCATGGGGTATAATTATTTTGATGTGTTATTAGAGTTCTGGTAACTTGATTTTACTTGGTAAATGAAATTTATGTAATATTGAATTAGAACCTTAATTAAAACGAAAATTATGGAAGAACAGGCGTCGGGATTTCTTCTTGCTTGGCACAACTTCATGGAAAATGGAGCCTATGTATTGATTGCTCTCGCAGTGGTCATATACATCATTACTAAGCTTCGCATTTCCAGTTTTAAAGAGCTCAAGCAGAAGTATGATTTTACTAGTAAGTATGAATCAAAGCTCCTTTGGGTGATGCATTTGTGCATTGCGCTGGCCATTACAGCGTATGCCAACACTTATAAAGACGAGACAGTCGAGCTAAACTTTGTGTGGTTCTTCGTCAGGCTGTTTATCACCATTGCCATAGGTACTTTGTACGGTTATGTTGCATTTCTTATCCTTAAATTCTATTACCCTACAGCCCAGTCCAAAAGGCTGAAAAAGTTCAGATATACTCCCCGGGTCAATCCTAAAACTGGCAACAAAATGAAGCTGCTTAGTGAAGAAGAAGAGGATGTTTACCTTGACGAGGGGATGCAGGCGGAAGAGAATATCTTCAGTGTTGACTACGACGTTTGGATAGATCAGGAAACAGGCGAAACTAAGATTGAAAAGTATCCGGGCAACCTCATTGCGATTGAGTGCGACAGGTGTGGCTTCCAAACGCTGAAGCTCGAAAGCGAGGAAATTATCAGCGAGGCCACGGAAACAGCGGAAGGTAAAATTGTACAGCATTTCAAATGCTCATACTGCAACCGCATTAAACACAAAGACAAGAAACTGGGGCTGGTTAGAAAAGATGGCCAGTTTATTGTGCCGGAGAACGCCACGTTTGTTGATGATCCTTTGGGTGGTAAAAAGGTAATTCTTATCAAGGTGGAGATTCATGCCAAAGACGGTGAATCTAAATCCTTCGAGTTCCAAAACCTTAAAGAGGCACAGAAATTCATGGACGAGTTTGACTTTGACCGTGTAGTGGAAAAGTGATAGTCGCAGTTCTAAGCCTTCTTTTGAATTGGCTCCAAAGTGATTCATCAGGCACACTTACTGTGGAGATCAAAGGGATAAAAAATGTAAAGGGCGACATTCGTGTGGCCCTTTACGATTTAAAAGAGAATTTTCTTACGGATCGGCTTTACAAAGGCAAGGTAGAAAAGGTAAGCGGAGAGTCGACCCGGGTGCAATTCACAAATCTTCCCTTTGGCTCTTATGCCATTAGTGTGTTTCACGACGAGAATGAAAACGGCAAGCTTGACACTGGCCTGTTCGGCATACCAAAAGAACCTTATGGTTTTGGAAATGATTCCATGGGGGTATTTGGCCCTCCTGATTTCGAAGAAGCGTCAGTTACCTTTCAAGCAAAGACTACCACCCACAGCATCTCGCTTCGATAATTCGTCAGATATTACTATCTCGTAAAAAGGAAAAGCATAGTCTACCGACCAATCCAGCCATGAAAGTTTCAACGATAATTATCCGTCTTTGCTTTTTATCGCTTATCAGCTCATTTCTTTTGACCTCTTGCGACCACAAAATGTCGGCGGAAGAAGTAGCAGCCTACAAAGTAGCTCATCAAAAATGGCAACAGGAACGAATCGAAAAACTGAAGGCCCCCAACGGCTATGTCAACCTTGCAGGCCTTTACATCCTCAACAAAGGCCTCTCTGCCTTCGGATCGGATTCGTCTAATAAGATTGTATTTCCTGAAAAAGCCCCCGCCTTTCTTGGTAAGCTGCGAGTAACTAATACCAAATCTGTACTGTATGAGGCCCCCTCTGAGCCTGTGGTAATGATGAAGGAAGCAGGAAAAGACTCCACCTGGGAAGCCCCTGCCTTGCAGTTGGTTTATGACGACTCTATGCGTATGAGTCTGCAAATGAGCCATGAGTCGCTTACCTGGTTTGTCATTAAAAGAGGTGATGAGCTGGCAGTGCGCCTTCGGGACTTTGAAAGCCCAAAATTAGACTCACTCCAATCGATCGATTCCTATCCTGTGGATGTAAATTGGGTGGTCACCGCTGAGTTTGAGCCATACGACCCACCTAAAGTGCTCACAATCCAAAATATCCTTGGGATCACTTATGAGCAGCCAAGCCCGGGAAGGCTTGTGTTTGAAAAAGATGGCGATGAGTATGCGCTCGATGTGACAGAAGAAGGTGACGAGTTTTTTGTGACTTATGCTGATGAAACAACGGGAGAAGAAACGTACGGAGGTGGCCGCTATATGTATACTACTAAACCAAACAGCAGCGGGGAAGTGGTGATGGACTTCAACAAAGGATACAATCCACCCTGCGTGTATACGCCCTTCGCCACCTGCCCGCTTCCTCCACCTCAAAACAAGTTGAAGGTGGCAATATTGGCCGGGGAAAAGTTTGCCAGTCGCTATTGATTGTTCACACTTTTGATCAAAGGATTGGGCTTTTCTGTGCGATTTTCTAATTTCAGGCACCTACCTAAATATATCCACTGAATGGAAAGCAAATCGCTGGCTTCTAAAATTGGACTCGTGCTGGGGCCAGTCCTTTTCATCATCTTCCAGTTTATCGTGCAGCCCGAAGGGATGAGCGAATCCGGCCGCTCGGTCTTAGCCTGTACCCTTTGGGTAGCCACCTGGTGGACAACAGAAGCCATTCCTATGGCTGCTACTTCATTATTGCCCATTGTGATACTGCCATTAACTGGCGGCGCCAAAATTGACACAGTAACAGCTGCTTATGGCAATAAAATTTTATTCCTCTACATGGGAGGCTTTATTATCGCCATTGCCATGGAGAAGTGGAACCTGCACAAAAGGATCGCTCTCACTATTATTTCATGGGTAGGCACTAACAGCAGAGGCATTGTGCTAGGCTTCATCATCGCTACGGCGTTCCTTTCCATGTGGATTTCGAACACCGCCACTTCGCTCATGATGGTGACTATTGGCATTGCGTTGATCAGTCAGCTTGGAGGCATTATCGACAAGAGCGACATGCCTGACAAAGTGAAGCTCAAGGCAAATTTGGGGAAGGCGCTGATGCTCAGCATTGCCTATGCGGCTTCTATCGGAGGCATGGGAACACTGATAGGTACACCTACCAATGTCGTTTTCTCTGCCATTGCTCAGCAGCTTTTCGATGTCGAAATATCTTTTGCTCTCTGGATGGCTTTTGCTATGCCTCTTGTCATTGTTTTGTTGGCAATCCTCTGGTGGTATATGGTCAGGGTGGCTTACCCATTGCCAAAAAAGCCTCTGGCCGGAGGCCGGAAACAAATTGAGGACGACCTGAAAGAACTGGGCAAAATGAGCTGGGAAGAAAAAGCTGCTTTCGCCGTTTTTATCCTGACTGCATTTTCCTGGATGACCAGTTCATTCCTTCTCAAGGAAATCTTACCTGGGATCGACGACACGATCATTGCCATGAGTGGCGCATTGGCTTTGTTTCTGGTTCCTGCTAAAAGCGAAGCCAACAAAATGGTCATGGACTGGGAGTCGGCGGTGAAGCTCCCCTGGGGGATAATTGTTCTGTTCGGTGGTGGGCTGGCTTTGGCAGCTGGCTTTCAGGAGTCTGGCCTGGCGGAATGGATCGGCCAGCAAATGTCGTTGCTCGAAGGCGTTAACCTTCTACTTCTTATTTTTATAGTCGCCCTTTTACTCAACTTCCTAACTGAGGTAACGTCCAACGTTGCCACGGCTTCCATTATGCTGCCGATTTTAGCAGCTCTTTCGCAGTCAATTGGAGTGCATCCCTTTGGGTTGATGATCGCCGCTACGCTCGCTGCCTCCTGCGCCTTTATGCTACCTATTGCCACTCCGCCAAATGCCATCGTATTTAGTTTTGGTCATGTGGAAATGAAAGATATGATTCGCAAAGGCTTTGCGCTGAACCTTGCCAGCACGGTGCTGATAACGCTTTCAGTTTATTTTTTGATGGAGCTGGTGCTCGGTATCGACTTATCAGTTAACCCGTTTTAGGCGGACTACCTTCTGTTCGCAATAAAAACACCCACAAGAATAAGCGCCATGCTTATATAGTGGGTGACAAGTAATTTTTCGCCGTCCAGAAGACCCCATATCACGGCAATGAGTGGTATAATATAAGTAACAGAACTGGTGAACAGGGGTGTTGAAATCTGCACTGTTTTATTGAATATGATCAACGCAATAGCAGTCCCGACAACACCCAGAATGCTGATATAGCCAAGGGCCTCCCAGGCTCCCTTTGTATAGATGATTTTCGTGCTGAAGTCGGTGGCACTGGCCAGAATAACTAAGGCAAGAGGTAGTACCATAAGCAACGAAACACTGGTAATTGTCAACGGCTTCAGGTCTGCCAGATAGGCCTTGATGATATTCAGGTTGGTAGCGTACAAGATAGTAGCAAGCACTACGAACAGCGCATAAAAATTGAAACCAGAAATGCCTCCGCCACTTCCTGCAAATATCAAAAGTACCGTACCCACAAAGCCAATGGCAATGCCAACGGCATTCCTTGCAGTGAAAGTGGAACTAAAAAACCAGCTGCCTATCAAAATGGTGAAAAGCGGCGTAAGTGCGTTGAGCGACCCTGCCAGCCCGCTATCGAGATGTGTTTGAGCAAGGGCAAACAAAAAAGCCGGTCCGAAGCTTCCTACAAAACCAGCAAGAAGAAGAATCTGCCAGTTACGCTTCGAAAGTTTACCAATACGGCTGACAGCAATGGGCAGAAGAAACAAACCTGCTGTTACTATTCTCAGCGCACCAAGTTCCAATGGAGAATAAATTATGAGTCCTCTTTTGATAAGAATAAAGCTGCTGCCCCAAATGAAGGAAAGTGTGATCAATAAAAGCCATGCGAGCGCTTTGTCACTCATCTGGCTGGCTGGTTTGCTCATATTGTCTATGCCTCCACGAAAGCGTTCATGAATTCCTGCTCCATTTCACAAAGCAGTTGATCTACCTGTTCATAGGTGTCGAACTCCACCAGTTGTTGCCTGTAGGGCTTTATGTTGGGGATATTTCTAAAATAACTAGTGTAATGCCTGCGCATTTCCAGGATGCCTGTCTTCTCACCTTTCCATTCAACAGAGAACTTAAGATGCTTTCTGGCCACCTCTATTCTTTGCTTCATGCTCGGTGCCGTCAGCTTTTCTCCGGTCTTCATGAAGTGTTTGATCTCATTAAAAATCCATGGATAGCCTATTGCTGCTCTGCCGACCATAATACCATCAACCCCATAGCGATTCTTGTACTCAAGTGCCTTTTCAGGTGTGTCAATATCTCCATTGCCAAAAATCGGTATCTGTATCCTCGGATTCTCTTTCACTTTTCTGATCAACGTCCAGTCGGCCTCGCCCTTGTAGAGCTGAGCCCTGGTGCGTCCATGAATACTCAGTGCTTTGATGCCAACATCCTGTAGCCGCTCGGCAACCTCTTCTATGTTGATACTACTGTCATCCCAGCCAAGCCTGGTTTTCACTGTTACCGGCAGGCTTGTAGATTTCACCACCGCCTGGGTCAGCCGAACCATTAACGGGATATCCCGAAGTACCCCAGCACCCGCCCCTTTGCAAACCACTTTTTTCACCGGGCAGCCATAGTTGATATCCAAAATATCGGGCTGAGTGGCATCCACTATTCGGGCCGACATAGCCATGGCCTCCTCGTCGCCACCAAAAATCTGGATGCCAATAGGTTTTTCGTAAGGAAAAATGTCGAGCTTCTTCCTGCTTTTTATGGCGTCACGGATGAGCCCCTCGCTACTGATAAACTCGGTATACATCAGGTCGGCGCCATTGTCCTTGCATACTGCACGGAACGGAGGATCACTTACATCCTCCATGGGTGCCAGCAAAAGCGGGAATTCTCCCAGTTGTATGTTACCTATTTTTACCACCGTATGTCTACCTTTAGGGCCGAATGTGACCAGTTGTGTTACATCAGCTAATCTAACAAGATGCAAAAGTACAATAGTTTCCTTGAAATCAGAGATTTGAAGGGGCCGGGGCTTGGCCTGCTTCAGCTGGTTTTATTTTGCTTTGGTGGAATGATCGTGTTTCAGATAATTTCTGTGCTGCCGTTGATGCTGCTTTTTAATACGGGGTTTGAAGAAACGATGAGGCTCCTGACTGACATGGGTGACCCAAGATCCAAAGTGGCGCTGTACACCACCCAGGCTGTGGGATCGCTCGGAGCATTTATTCTGGTGCCCCTGTTCTACATCAAACTCTATCAAGGCACAAAAGTAAGCACCTATTTTTCCGTTGACACCCGCTATTGGCAACCATTGATTTATGTCATCCTGATCACTTTCTGTTTCATGGTTGTCAACAGTCTTTTCATAGAATGGAACCTCAACCTGAAGTTTCCGGAGTTTATGAGTGGCTTTGAGCAATGGGCGCAGGCAAAAGAGGAACAACTTAAAGTGATTACCGAATACCTGACCGACTTCTCTGGCTTTGGCGAACTACTGGTTGCTTTGTTTGTAGTCGCCATTATACCCGGCATTGGTGAAGAGCTTCTCTTCAGAGGCCTTATCCAAACCCGGCTTCAGCAGCTTACACGCAATCCGCATATCGCCATTTGGGTAGCAGCTATTTTCTTTAGTGCATTTCATTTTCAGTTCTATGGCTTTGTTCCCCGAATGCTCCTGGGTGCGCTTTTTGGCTACATTTTCTACTGGTCGGGCAGCCTGGTGCTGGCCATGCTGGCACACTTCTTCAACAACGGGTTCAGCCTGGTGATGCTTTACCTGTACAAAAATGACCTGGTCGGGTTCAACATCGACGATACGGAGACGGTGCCTTTGGAAACAGTAGGGTTTTTCTTTATTATTGGTGCTGCCCTCACTTACCTCTTTATTAAGTTTCACAGGAAACTGGAAAACGCTGATGGATAACTGGCAAAAGGTATTTACAAATACCCAACAACATAAGGCGGAAATTGTGAAGGCTGTGCTTGAAGAAAATGATATTCCTGCGGTGGTACTTAATAAAAAAGACACCCTTCAGCTGGGCAATTATCAGGTATATGTTTCATCTGAGAATGTCCTCAGTGCTGTGAAAATGATCAACGATGACATCCATTTTGAATAGGTTCAACAACCTAACCCAAAGAATTATCGCAGCAGTCATAGGGGCCCCTATCTTGCTCTTCCTGATTATTTACAGTCCCTACACCTATTTTGCCATTTTTTTTATCCTGACTCTTCTCACCCAAATGGAGTTTTACAACCTCGTGCGGCTTCATGGCATTTTGCCGTTGCGCTTCCTGGGGTGCTTTATTGGAGCGATTATATTTTGTCTCACCTTCTTTGTTGAAACTGGAGAGATTGACGGTAAATACGCCTTTCTTATTTTTCCTTTGCTGGCAACCATCTTTTTTATCAAGCTCTATAAAAAGAACGAAAAGAACCCATTTACTAATATTGGTTTTACCTTTCTCGGAATTATCTACGTGGCGGTTCCTTTTGCTCTCCTCAACTTTATTGCCTTCTCAAGAGGGGAGTATCATTGGGAGATAATAGTTGGCTTGCTACTGATACTTTGGGCAAGCGACACCGGTGCCTACTTTGCAGGTGTCAACTTTGGCAAGACCAAGCTCTTCGAAAGAGTGTCTCCAAAAAAGTCCTGGGAAGGAAGTGTGGGAGGTGCTCTGACCTCCCTTGCAATGGCCTATGGGCTTTCCATGTACTTTACCGTACTCCCGCTTTGGGAGTGGCTGTCCGTTTCAGTCATCATCATCGTCGCCGGAACCTATGGCGACCTGGTGGAGTCTCTTTTCAAAAGAAGCATGGAAATCAAAGATTCGGGGAAAAGCATTCCAGGTCATGGAGGGTTTTTGGATCGATTTGATGGTTTGCTGCTTTCTGTCCCTTTTATTATCGTTTTCCTAAGGCTTCTTTGATTTTACCAGCGTGCTACGCCAGCATTCTACAGATAGTTGATGCCTTTGCTAAAAAATGTACATTTCAGCTTTTTTGAGCAAACTTTCTATTGCTTTTAGTAGCTTTGCCACCGAATACAACACATTAACCCTATTATATTTTTATGGCTTACATAGAACCGGCACCGATAAAGGATAAAGAAAATCCTTTCGAATCGATGATGTCCAGGTTTGACATTGCAGCAAAATGTCTTGGACTGGATGATGAGGTGTACAACGTGCTGAAGTCACCCGTTAAGCAGGTAATAGTGAACCTTCCTATTACCATGGATGATGGCAGCGTACAAGTGTTTGAAGGCTATCGGGTAATTCACTCCAACATTCTGGGCCCGTCCAAAGGTGGCATCCGCTACGACATGGACGTTCACCTGGATGAAGTAAAAGCATTGGCCGCCTGGATGACGTGGAAATGCGCCGTGGTGGACATTCCCTATGGTGGTGCCAAAGGTGGCATCATCTGCAATCCACGCAATATGTCTCCTGGTGAAATCGAAAGGTTGACCAGGGCCTATACGGGTGCGCTTGTCGAAATATTCGGGCCTGACAGAGACATTCCCGCCCCCGACATGGGTACCGGTCCTCGTGAAATGGCCTGGTTGATGGACGAATACTCCCGTGCTCAGGGTATGACTGTGAATGCGGTTGTTACGGGTAAGCCGCTCGTCTTAGGTGGTTCTTTGGGCCGCACTGAAGCTACCGGTCGTGGGGTAATGATTACTGCGCTGGCAGCAATGGAGAAATTGAAAATCAATCCCTACCATGCGAAAGTAGCCGTGCAGGGGTTTGGCAACGTAGGATCATGGGCCGCCACACTTTTGGAAGAACGAGGTGCCTCAGTGGTTGCCGTTAGTGATATTTCAGGAGCCTACTACAACGACAGCGGAATTGACATTAACAAAGCCATAGAGTATCGCAATGCAAACAACGGCTCACTTGAGGGCTTTAACGGTGCTGAAAAAATAGCTGGCGATGACCTGCTCACCCTCGATCTGGACGTCCTGGTACCAGCAGCAAAAGAAGACGTAATTACTGTGCACAACGCAGACCAGGTAAAAGCAAAGCTGATTGTGGAAGGTGCCAATGGGCCAACTTCAGCCAAAGCCGATGCGTTGTTGAATGACAAGGGCATCATGGCTGTGCCGGATATCCTGGCCAATGCTGGTGGGGTAACTGTGTCGTACTTTGAGTGGGTGCAAAACCGCCTCGGCTATAAGTGGACTGCGGACAGGGTAAGCCGCCGGTCTGACCGGATCATGAAGGATGCGTTCAACAACGTGTTCAAAACGTCGCAGGAGTATAATGTTTCTTTAAGGATTGCCGCTTATATTGTGGCCATTGACAAAGTAGCCAAAACATATAAATTCAGAGGTAGATTCTAGTAAAATGACCATACACAAAGAAGGTAGAACATTTTTGCTGGTGATGGCGATTATTTTCATCGGTTTGAACTACGTAGTTTTCAACTATGTGTCAATGTCGCTTGTTCAGAGCCTGGTGCTTGCTGCCAGCATAGTGATCTATCTTCTTTTTCTTCAGTTTTTCAGGCTTCCAAAATGCGTGACTCCAGAAGACCCTAAAGCCGTTTACGCACCAGCCGAAGGGAAAGTGGTGGTGATTGAAAAAACCACCGAAGATGAGTATCTGAAAGACGAGCGCATACAGATTTCTATTTTTATGTCGCCTCTTAACGTACATGTCAATAGGGCACCCATCAAAGGAAAAGTAAGCTTTTTTAAATACCACCCGGGGAAATACCTTGTTGCCTGGCACCCCAAGTCAAGCACCGAAAACGAAAGAACGACGGTGGTGATGGAAAACGACAAAGGCGTGAAAGTGCTTTTCCGCCAGATAGCCGGCGCAGTGGCCCGGCGCATCAAGTGGTATGTAAAAGAAGGCGATGAACTGGCCCAGGGGGAGGAATTTGGCTTTATTAAATTCGGTTCGAGAGTTGATGTTTTTTTACCGCTTGATGCCAAAATTGAAGTCAACATCAACGACAAAACAACTGGCGGCAAAACGGTGATTGCCAGGCTGGCCTAGAGCATTCGCTTCCACAAAGGTGGTTTAGTGAAAAGAAATTTATATCTTTTCATAAAAACCAACCCTTACACACTATGTCATCTACTAATTATGCTGGATTTTGGCTGCGATTTGTAGCCTACATTATCGACTATATAATTGTTTATGTAGCTCAATCTTTCGTTTTACTACCAATTTTTGCAGCGTTGGGCTTTGGCTTTGCCACCACACCCGGCTTATTTGATGACTCGATGAGCACAGAAGAGGCCGTGGGTATGATAGCTGCTTTTGCTAGCGTAATGAGCGTCACCATTTTCATCACGTTTGTTATTCAAGTGCTCTATTTCTCCTTGATGGAATCGAGCAAAAGCCAAGCCACTGTCGGTAAAATCGCACTCGGCCTGAAAGTTACGGATGCAGACGGTAACAAACTCGATTTTGGCAAAGCCCTGCTCCGGAACCTTGGTAAGATTGTTTCTTCGATGATCCTCGGCATTGGTTATATCATGGCGGGCTTCACAGAAAAGAAACAAGCGCTTCACGACATGATTGCCAGCACGCTGGTAGTCAAGAAGTAATTTGAAGCATATCAATGATTTGTTCGAGGTAGCGCTGGTCTACCTCGTCAAACTCATTGAGCTTGTCGCTGTCCACATCGAGCACGCCAAGCACTTTATCCGCCCTGACAATGGGCAGCACAATTTCCGATTTTGAATCGCCGCTACAGGCAATGTGACCGGGAAACTGATCAACATCCGGCACAATAAAAGTCCTGGCCTCTTTCCACGAAGAGCCACAAACGCCTTTACCCAGGTTGATTCTGGTACAAGCGATTGGCCCCTGAAACGGCCCTAGTACTAGCTGGTCTTCTTTGACCATATAGAAACCAACCCAAAAGAAACCCATCCCATATTTTAATGCGGCGGAAATATTGGCCAGGTTGGCCGTGAGATCAGGCTCTCCCCCGATGAGTGCTTCAATCTGCGGTACAAGTGCTTCGTATTTGTCTTGTTTGGTAGCTTCTTTGGGAATAAACAGCGTTTCTGCCATTAGTTTCTTGTGTAAGTAATGAATGTATCGCCTAAAATGTCTTCTTTGCTTAAAATAGTCCCTCCGCAAACTGGAGCCTTTATACCTGTCGTAAATGTCGTGGGTGCATAAAAAACCCTGGCCTCGTCCCAAAGGTTCATTTCTATGAACGATTCGAGCGTTTTGGCACCTCCCTCAATAATCACCGATCGGATGTTTCTTCTTCGAAGATCGGCTAACACCTCGGGTAAATAATGATGTGCATCGACCTTCACAAGCTCAAGGTTGGCGTCTATCGATTCTTGTATCGTTGTATAAATGATCGTGGAAACACTTCCGTCAAGTACATGGTAGTTACCATCCAACTCATCGCCAGGATCCAGCACTACCCGCACAGGATTATTGCCTGGCCAATCCCTTGCCGTCAGCTGAGGGTTGTCATATGCCACAGTATTGCTCCCCACCAAAATGGCATCTTCCTCCGTGCGCCATTTATGCACCAGCTTTCTCGAATAGGCATTACTGATCCATTTCGAGTCATGGTTTTCCCGTGCAACAAAACCATCCATGGTTTGCGCCCATTTCAAGATGATGTAGGGCCTGTGATCCTTCATGGCCGTTAAAAACCGTCGGTTCACCCACGTAGCCTCCTCCGCCAGCAACCCCAATTGCACTGTGATCCCTGCTTGTTTTAGCTTCTCTATTCCTCTGCCGGCCACTTGTGGATTGGGATCCTCAACGGCCACAATCACTTCCGCCACCTGCTTGCTGATAAGCAGATCGGCGCAGGGGGGTGTTTTGCCGAAGTGGGAGCAGGGCTCAAGTGTAACATACACAATAGCGCCTTTAAGCTGCTCAGGGTCTTTTACCGCATTCACAGCGTTTACTTCGGCATGTGCCTCTCCATATTTTCGGTGCCAACCTTCTCCAATGACAAGGCCGTCTTTCACTATCACGCAGCCAACCAATGGATTGGGACTTGCACTGCCCAAACCTAACTGCGCCAGTTCAATGGCCCGTCGCATGAATACCTGGTGTTGTTCCAAATCATTTGCCATTTGCCTCATAAATTTGCCATAAATTGTGAGACAAAAAAATTTATTGCCTTGCCTATCCCCGCTATTACTTCTGCCGACAAACTATTCACCGAAGTGGCCAATCAATTGATCCTGATTTATGGCGCCAATGAAGCACAAAGCATCACGGATTACCTGCTGGAAGGAACTTTGGCAGTTACTGCCAAAGAAAGACTGGCTAAGAAACCACTGGAGTTGTCGGACTTCGATCTCGACGTGCTTGAAGAAGCAGTTAAAAGGCTCAAAAATGAAGAGCCGGTTCAACATGTGGTAGGTTACGGCTGGTTCTATGGCAGAAAATTTCAGGTGAATAAAGAGGTGTTGATTCCCCGCCCTGAAACAGAGGAACTTGTACACTGGATCGTCAATTCTCATGAAAAACCTGACAGAGCAAAGCTTCTGGACATAGGCACTGGCAGTGGCTGCATTCCTATTACAATCAGCCTGGAGGCGCCCAACATTCAATGCGAGGGCTGGGATATTTCGGAGGCCGCTTTGAAAACCGCCAGCGAGAATGCTACCAAGCTGGGAGCTGAGGTACATTTTAAACAAGTCAATGTTCTAGAGGCAATGATCGATAAAGGGGCTTTTGATATCATCGTCAGCAACCCTCCTTACGTGAGAGATTCAGAAAAGCCTTTAATGAGCAAAAACGTGTTGGCATTTGATCCCGGCCTGGCCCTGTTTGTCGGCGATGACGACCCGCTCATATTTTACAGAAAAATTGCCGGGCTGGCACGCACTGGCCTGAAAAACGGAGGCTGGCTTTATTTCGAAATCAATGAAGCCTTTGGAAAGGAAATGAAAGACCTGCTTGATTCATTGAGCTACTCAAATATCGAACTGCGACAGGACATCAATGGCAAAGACAGAATGATCAGAGGACGGGTCGGCTAAAGCTGTTCCTCAAGGAGAAAGGGCAAATTCGAAGAAATAGAGACCATTTCATCCTTTTTAACGTCAAGAGCCACCTTGTTTAATGGGTTCTGAGGTGGCTTTGCTATAAACCCGCTCCACGTAAACTCCTGCGGCTCATTGAGTGACTGAACGGTGAGCCTGGTGCCTGCTGGCAACCACTTGTTGTATTGCCCACTTCGCAGCCACAACCATCGGCTTGTCTCTGTATAGAACACAATGTCCATATTGGCGAAAAAGAGCGCAAACTCCGAAAGCAATAAGTCGAAAGGTGAGGCAAAAATATTGACCGCCTTGTATCTATTTGCCAGAAGGTAATGAAGGGCCGCAACCACAGCACTCTGTTCGCTTGTTCTTTCCAAAATGGTCAGAGGGGCGAAAGCTTCCCATTCGGCGCTATGTCGAGTTTTCTCTTCATGGGTCGCCACCACTACATCGGGCTTGATTCCCAAAGAGTCCAACACATCCACCTCGCCAGCTGCTACCACAATCGTGGGACTCCACTCCAGCAGACTCGCCAGCGTTTCGTCACGAAGCCATGCGGCATTCAGCGTCAACAAAGCCGGCTCTTGTTCATCCCGTACGATATGGTGTGAAGACATTAACAGTGAGTTACAAAAACACGAAGATGACTATTTCTTCCACGTTTTCATAAGGTTGTCATTCACTTGTCGTACCTCCTGCCAGGCCCATATTTCCTTTGGCTCTGTTGACTGGTAAGCGTGGCGGTAAAAAGAAACGATAGTGTTTTCCAGCAACTCCGGAGCAATGGATGATGAGTAGAACCGCCTGTTAAAAGGGTGATCAAAACGTCTTTCTTTGTCTTTGATCGAAGAGCCAAGGCGAAGAATAGGCCCGGTGTCTGTCACATCCACACCTGTCCACTTTTCACCGGAAGTTTCCAAACCATTCAGCTTTTCTATAAGCAGCTGAAAGTTAATCCTGGGGTAAGGGTGTCGGCGGTAAGCGTCTACCCATGTGGTGTATTTATACTCCAACTCATACTGGTTTCCCGGGTAAATGGTGAGTACCATATCTGCCTGCACCGACTGCCCAAAAAGAGCGTAATAATGAAGGGTCTTTGGAGCATGAACTACAAGAAGCCGTATGTCTTCATAGAACTCCACACTGCCCTGGCTGGCCAATAGCGATAAGTGTTGGCTTGCCTGCTGATATTCCTCTTCCCAGTCGGCTCGAAACACCTCCGGGTCATTCAAAACCTTTTCAAACGCTGACAAAAAGAAGATGTACTTTTCAACACATGCCTCCTCTTCCAGATAAGCTTTTCCGAAAGGGGCATAAAACTTTCTCTTTTCTACGCTATTCAGCCATGCCACAAGTTTCAGCGCCTGATCAGCAAGCTCCGCATTTTCGGGCAATTCCCTAAAATCACCCAGTAAAGCCATTGCCTTTAACAACTGCTGGTGCATTAGCGCCAGTTTCGGGTTCAGCAGCGACCAAATGCCAATAAACCCATCGACATCAAAGTGGTTATTGGTGACAAACCTCGCTTCAACTGGGACGGCGCCTTTTACCACAGCATTGATAGCAATGGCAGCACTGGTGTCCTCGGCCAGTTCAGCAGGAGGGCCTGCTCCCCTCCAGTGGCTCAAATTGAGCCTATTTGGAAGGAAGCAGTCTACTCCAATCACCAGCTGATGGTCAAGTTTTTTGGCTCCAGCAAATGGAATGAACTCCATTAAAACCTCACAGATAAAGCCGCCAGAAAGTTCCGGGTGGCCTGGGGGTAATAGTAATTTTCCCTCACTTCATAAGAACCCCCGAAGTACCCGAAGGTATATCCATTGGAAGAGTACAGCGTGCTGAATACATTGTTCACCAGCAAGCTGACGCCTATCCTGTCTACCCAGGCCGGTTTCCACTCATAGGTAAAGCGAAGGTCATTCACAAAGTAAGGATCGATAGACCGGGACTCCATCTGTGTGTTGTCCATGTATTGGCGGCCAACATACTTGGTAAGCAGCCCTGCTTCAAACGCCGTGATCGGACGGTAGAAAAGCTGAGAGCCGGCAACGACATTGGGAGAGAAAGAGATGTCAGTGTCTTTATAAACATTTCTGATCTCGTTGTATTCGTCAAAGTTGGTCCCGTAGTCGTAAAGCACTTCTGTGAACTCCTTGATCTTGTTTCTACTTAGCGTCAGATTGGCATTCCAGGTTAGCTGGTTGGTTAGCTGTAAAGAGCCCTGTAGTTCGATACCTGCCCTGTAGCTGTCCGCCACGTTGGTACGCACTGACGAGCCAACATCATTTACTTCACCAGTCAGCACTAGTTGATTCTTATAGTCCATCAGGTAAAAGTTAGCGCCTGCCGAGTAGCGCTTACCGGCCGTTTTGTAACCGGCTTCCCAGTTGCCCAGCATTTCAGGCGACGGCACGTTTCCGCCAGGAGCATCGATGAAGTCGCTTCGAATAGGCTCTCTGTGCGCCACACTGTAGGAGGCGTAAAGCTGGGAAGTCCCTTCAAGAGCATAAGTAAGACCCGCCTTTGGATTAAAAAAGAAAAAATTCTCGTCCACATCAATAGCCGCCTGGTCGCTGTCAACCCCTTCAGTAGTGTAGCCAATCGTGCGGATTTGCAGATCACCGTAGGCATTAAGCCTGTCGGTAAGTTGATAGTTGGCTTTCAGGTAGCTATTGAAGTCTTTCTTCAGTGCGTTGCTTTCGTAATACCTGTCTCTGATTTCGGAATTGCTTGCATACCGGGCCCATATGATCTCGCCAAAGTGATCTCCATCGTAGACGTTGAGGCCGCCGCCCAGCGTCGTCTGCCATTTTTCGCCACTGTAGTTGATGCTATAGGTAAAGCCGTAGAAATCATTGTCGAGCCAGCGACGACGAATCAAATCTGTGCTCTCAATAGTGGTGTTTTCTATCACAATCGGATTAAGCCCGTAGTCTGAAAAGTCGTCGCCCTCCCGGTACTGCTCATAGTAGCCCCGGCCATAAGTGTAATGCAATGCACCGTTAACCGACCACTCTTTACTAAGCTGATGCGTAAGATGAAGCTGGTAGTGGTCTTGCTGGTAGTTATCAACCTCATTGTCGTACTGATAGTAGTTAAAAGTGCGGCCTGAGTTGAGCAAGTTGTCTGCCTGAGCCTGCGAATACCCGTTGTTGGCGATCACTTCCTGCATACCTTCTTCGTCGTTGTTGAGTCTCGCTTCGGGTGTACCCCACCACGACTGGTAGGTTCCTTCTTTGCCTCCAAAAACCAGCGCTTTCACAATGGTTTTCTTGCCGTAATACCCTCCGGAAAGAAAGTAAGATTGTAAATCTGACGACGCCCTGTCGATATAACCGTCGGAAGCAATTTTTGACAGCCTGCCTTCAAACGACCAGTGATCCTTGATCAAGCCGGTGTTGTACACAATGTTGTGTTTTCTTGTGCCGAACGATCCAAATGAGTTGTTGATTTCACCAAAACCTTCGGTAGAAGGCATGGAAGTTTGGAGGTTGATGGTGGCACCAAACGCCCCTGCTCCATTGGTGGAAGCACCCACGCCCCGCTGGATCTGAATATTGTTGGTAGATGACGCCAGATCGGGCGTATTGACCCAGAAGGTACCATGCGACTCCGAGTCGTTCAGCGGAACCCCGTTGATAGTCACATTGATCCGGGTAGCGTCGCTCCCTCTTATCCGAATGCCTGTGTAACCAACTCCAGCTCCTGCATCGGACGTTGTCACCACCGATGGCGACCAGTTGACCAACATAGGCATGTCCTGTCCGAGGTTTTGCGCCTTGATCTCCTTGTTGGAAATGGTGGAAAATGTCATCGGCGTTTTCTCATTGGCCCGTGTTGAGGACACAATGATGCCTTCATCAAGCAGCAAGTCTTTGGAAAGGCCAAAGTTCATGACTTCCTCTGTACCAACTGAAATTGCTTTCTCGACCGTTTCATACCCTACAAAAGACACTTTGATGGTCACCTGCCCTTTAGACAGCCCTGTCAGGTAGTAGTTACCCAAATTATTGGTAGAAACTCCTTTTCCACTCCCCACAATGACCACATTAGCCCCGGGCAGGGCCTCATTCGTTTCTGCGTCTGTCACTTTGCCTGAAAGCGACTGCGCACTTGCGTTCGCCGTGGCGAACACAGCCGTTAGTGCCAGCCATAAGCTGACGCCCAACATTTTTTTGTTAAACATGTACTTTAAATTTTTCGGTTAAACATCAGTGGCATCAAGGGGTTTCTGCCACCTTAACGTTTCACCTCCTTTCCCTTGCGCCGGCATTACCCGGATCAGGTTCAAAGGGTATAATCTCAGCCCGAACTTATCCCGCCAGCTGGCGGGTAGGGCACCCCTGGTAAAATTACGCTGCTAAGGTAAGGAAGAATTTTGTTAGGAATCAAATCGGTGGATTCGGCAGCCTGGAAAAGGAGCCAATTTCAAGCTGTCAGCGAGGTTACTTTTGCAATGGCTAATTGGAGTCTTTCTTCCTCATTCCCACTGACTAACGTATAGGGCAGTCCTTCTTTCTCGAGGTAGGTTTGGTAAATGTCAAAAAAATATTCACGCATATGCGGATGTTCCCTTTGCGGATCCTCCACCCAGGGCATGTCAATGTCCGTCAGCAGAAAATAATCGTATTGTATCTGATCAACCTGCTCTTCAATCCAGGGGTCACATCGGCCATAACTGTGTTCACTCCACACTTTCACAACGATAAGTGTTGTGTCGCAAAACAAAAACCTGTTGGCGCTTCGAAACAACTGCTCCTCTTTCTCTTTCTGACCTTTTGCAATAGCCAGCAAATCACTTTCCTCGTACGGTCGATTAATGTCGATAAGGTATTGCCTGGCAAACTCGGGTACCCACTGTGTGTGGAAATGTGTCGCCAGCTGCTGGCTCAAAGTTGACTTGCCAGTCGATTCGGGGCCGATGATGGCGATCCTTTTGGTCATACAGCCTCCTTCTTTTGCTGCTTCACATCATTTATCCAGGCGACAAGTCCCACCACGGCAATTATTGTGAAAATGAAAAACTGAAAGCTGGCCAGCAATAGCCCTTTGTAGAAGTAAAGTGGCACGGAAATTAGGTCGCCGAGAATCCAGGCGATCCAGTTCTCTACTTTCTTTTTTGCCATGAGCCACATGCCCACAATGAAAATGGCCGTGGTCAGTGAGTCCCAAAGTGGTACATCGCTATCGGTATGTTGGGTAAGAATGTAGTACCAGAAAACAAATGACCCAATCAGGAAAAAGGCAGTGATTACATTTTCGTTTCGGCTGTTGTAGCTCACCGGAAGTGCTTCTTCCCCAGGGTTCTTTTTGCTCCAGAGAATCCACCCATACACACTCATGGCGGTATAATAAACGTTGATGGCCATGTCGGCATAAAGCTTGGCTGGAAAACAGATGTAGACAAAAATGATTGTACTTACGATTCCTGTAGGGAAAACCAAAATGTCTCTCTTCATGGAGTACCACACGCTCAAAAGCCCGAAGAACACAGCTATTGCTTCCAACCAGGTCATTTGTTGCACGCCACTCTTCAATCCTTCCAGAAACCATTCCATGCCCAAATATTCTTTCGTTAAAATTAATTTCGAACTAACCGTTCCGAATAATCTTTAATATCTTTAATTTTGCCCCGCAAATAATATCACGTAAATTATTATTTGCAAATGGCCCTCAATAACTCCAAGTTCAAGTACGAAGCACTCACTTACGACGACGTACTGCTACTCCCAGCGTATTCTGAAGTACTTCCACGCCAGACAGATACTTCGACGCAACTTACCAGAAATATCAGACTTAATGTGCCTCTGGTGTCTGCTGCCATGGACACGGTCACCGAATATTCTCTTGCCATTGCTATGGCTTTAGAAGGTGGCCTTGGTTTCATTCACAAAAACATGTCGATAGAGGCCCAGGCCGAGCAGGTGCGAAAGGTGAAGCGCTCTCAAAGCGGTATGATCCTCGACCCCATCACACTTGATGTAAACTCGACAGTAGGCGACGCAGTAGCCATCATGCGGGAGTTTAAAATTGGAGGTATTCCGGTCATTGACGGAGATCGAAAACTGGTCGGCATCATTACCAACCGGGATTTGCGTTTCCAGAAAAAAATGAACGTGCCGGTAAAGGACGTAATGACCACAGGTAAGTTAATAACTGCAGATGTGGGCATCGACCTTGCGCAGGCTGAGGATATTTTACAGGAGTTTAAAATTGAGAAGCTTCCCATCGTCGATAAAGCTGGTAGGCTGAGTGGCCTAATCACCTATAAAGACATTTTAAAGAAAAAGGATCGGCCTTATGCATGTAAGGATGAGTTTGGCAGACTTAGAGTGGGTGCTGCGGTAGGCGTTACCGAAGACATTTTGGATAGGGTCGATTTACTGATAAAAGCTGGCGTAGACGTGATCAGTATTGACACCGCTCATGGTCACTCCAAAGGAGTTATTGACACCGCCAAAAGGGTGAAGAAGGCCTATCCCGACCTCGACATGATCGTCGGAAACATTGCTACTGGCGAGGCGGCCAAAGCGCTTGTTGATGCAGGTGCCGACGCTGTGAAGGTAGGCGTTGGCCCGGGCAGTATCTGCACCACCAGAATCATAGCTGGCGTGGGTGTACCTCAGCTATCAGCAGTTGTTGAGTCCGCAGAGGCTATCAAGGGCAGCGGGGTGCCAGTCATTGCCGACGGTGGCGTCCGCTTCTCTGGTGACCTGGTGAAGGCCATTGCAGGTGGTGCCAGCAGCATCATGATCGGGTCGCTACTGGCTGGGACAGAAGAGGCACCCGGGGAGATCATTATTTACGAAGGAAGAAAATTCAAGACATACCGGGGCATGGGCTCAGTGGAAGCTATGGAAAGTGGTTCGAAAGACCGTTACTTCCAGGATGCTGAGGACGATGTGAAGAAACTGGTGCCGGAAGGCATTGTAGGCCGGGTTCCTTTCAAGGGACTGGTGTCGGAAGTTCTATACCAACTCGTTGGCGGCCTGAAAGCGGGCATGGGCTATTGTGGTGCTGCTGGCATCGAAGACTTGCAGAAAGCCCATTTTGTGAAAATTACTGCCGCTGGTGTGCGTGAAAGTCATCCGCATGATATTGCCGTCACCAGAGAGGCTCCCAATTATTCGTCGAGATAATAATTATCACCATAGCATAATAAAAGCTGTCTTTGGGCAGCTTTTATATTTTTACAGTAATTAGTGATTTATTTAAATTGCCCTGTCAAACAGGTGTAACACTATTGGATGTTGTCGAACAAAAGCATCGTCAGACTTAGCATAGCCTTCGGAATTATATTCTGGACGTTGCTGCTATTGACCAACCTGTCGATCCTTTTCGATCAGAAGAACAACGCCTCATTGGGCATCCCCCAGTTTTTACCGCACGCTTTTCTCATTCTTTTTATCTTGTCTGTTGGCGTTTATTATCGCTACAGCATTGGCAAGGCAGAGAGCATCAATTTCATCGATCTGTTGTGGCGGGTATTTGTAACGGGGCTCCTTACTACCATCGTTTCACTGTCGATCAAGTTCTTTTTCTATGTTTTTGGAGGCTCTATGCTCACCAAGAATATCCTGCTGATAAACTTCTTTTATCTGGTCAACCTGGGACTAATCCTGGCGTTTTTGATTTCCACCTTTATCGTTTGGAAAAGGCTGATCCTTTATCAAAAATCAAAAAAACTACTCCGCACCTGGCAGTTCTTTGAATATTTTCTTTTTCTAAGTCTAGCCTTTGAGTTTTCCGGATACAAGTTATTCGACGTTCCGTTTAACACTGTAATTCTCTTGCTAGTTGGCATTGGGCTGATCTTGTCTGTCAATTTGAAATGGGTCGCCTATCTCAATTTCAAGCAAAAGTGGAAAAGCATCCTGTTTCTGCTGCTGGTCATCATTTATCTGTGGTACTTCTTCATGAGCTTGGTTGGATATTCCAACGAGTCCGTGCTCATTACCGACCTGCTGAATAATGTTTTTGTACTGGCTGTCTTCGCCTTCATCTTCATTTATTCAGTTTTTTCAGTCCTTGTCATCCTGTTTAACCTTCCCACGTCATCTGTTTTTGAGAGCAAGCTTGAAGAGGTGATAAATTTCCAGCGGCTGAGCCAGACCATCCCAACCGGACAAAAGGAAGAGCAAGTCTTCGAAATACTGCTTGATAGTGCTGTAAGCGCTGTGTTTGCCGACGCTGCCTGGCTAGAAGTGACTGATGCCAAAGCTGGCAAGCAGGAGTTGCTGGTAAGAAACCTCAACCCAGACCTCATTGATAAAATAAAGGAGGCGGCTCAAAACAGCACGCTCAAACGCATCCTCAATTCCGAACTTGAACGGAACCCTACCAGTCAAAAGCTAACTGCTACGCTGAAAAAAGTGCCCTTCAAGTCAATACTGGTTTATCCGATCATTGTTAAAAACGAGCAAATAGGGACACTTGCCTTGCTAAAAGAGGTCGATGACTCCTTCAACAAGGAAATGATCGACATCATTAACACCTATGTGAATCAGGCGAGCATTTCGATTGAAAACTTTCGCCTGTTAAACGAGGCCCTGGAAAACGAACGGTACAAGGAAGAGCTGAAAATTGCCTCCCGGGTTCAAAAAAGCCTTTTACCTCAAACGCTGGATAAAAACCACGACTATAACATCACGGCATTTTCTATGGCTGCCGATGAAGTAGGGGGCGATTATTACGACACCTTTCGCATCAACGACAATAAAGTAGCCCTTATCATAGCCGACGTTTCCGGCAAAGGCACGTCAGCCGCCTTCCATATGAGCCAGATGAAGGGGATTTTCCACAGCCTTGCCCAGCTCGACCTGGAGCCGAAGGAGTTTATGGTACAAGCCAACAGTGCATTAAGCAGGTGCCTTGAAAAAACCTCGTTTATTACTGCTTCCTATTTCATTATTGATACAAAAAGTAAAATCGTCAGGTTCACCAGAGCAGGGCACTGCCCAACTTTATATCTGGATGGCCGTACAAGGGAGACCAGCTTCTTCAAGAATAAGGGTCTGGGGTTGGGGATATTACGAAACTCTTCCTTCGAAGACTATGTTCAGGTTAATGAGTTCTACTATAAGCCGGAGGATGTGTTTGTGTTATACACCGACGGTATTACGGAAGCCACTAATCAGAACCAGGAGGAATTTGGCTACGATCGCCTCCGCACCTCTCTACTTAAGCATGCTAACCTATCGCCCGACAAAATAAAGGACGGGATCATTGATGATTTATACGATTTCTGTGGAAAACGATCGTTGGACGATGATTATACCATGCTCATCGTAAAGTTCACTGGGCATGAAAACGTTAAAAGTGTTGAATCCGTAAAAACTAAAAAATGATTGAAATCTCTACAGCAGAAGACAAAGAGTATGTGTGCATTAGCGTTGGAGGCGAAGTGGATGCAAGTTCATCTATTCAGCTCGATGCAACCATCCAGAACGCTGTATCTGATGGCTTCAAAAAAATAATGATCGACTGCTCTGGGCTTAACTATATTTCTTCTGCAGGACTGGGAGTATTTATGTCGTACATACAAGAACTGGAAATAAAGGAAATTAACATGGTTATTTTCGGCTTGCAGGACAAGGTTTTCCATGTTTTTCAAATTTTGGGTCTCGATCAGCTTTTAAAAATTGTTGATGACGAAAAGTCCGCTAAGGGTTTATTAAATGTTATATAATTATAAGGCATCGTGCAGTACTGATAAACTTCAGGAGATTCGTCAATTCGTTGACGATTTGCTGAGGCAGCATGGCCTTTCCGATGTGGAAAGTCACAAGGTTGTGCTTGCTGTGGACGAGGTGTGCGCTAACCTTATCATTCATTCCCATGGGTGCGATGCCAACGAGTCGATTGAAATTTCGGTCGAATTCAAAGCAGATAAAACGACAGTATTCGAAATAAAAGACCACGGTGAGGCATTCAACATGGCTCAGTACAAAGAGCCCTCGCTGTCAGATATTATCAGAACCAAGAAAAAAGGAGGGATTGGCCTGATGCTCGTTAACCGGATCATGGATAAAATCGAATTCTACCAGTCCAATGGTTACAATGTTTGTAGACTCACGAAGGATTTTAACAAATAGTCAAAACACCTCGAACAGAATAATGAAGCCCAAGGGAGTCCTTTTTGCCTTTTTCCTTTTTTCATTTGGTCTATCCAATCCGTTACTCTCCCAGAAAGATGATCACCTATTTCAGATTGGTGACGAAACCTTTTCGACAGACGAGTTTCTTTATGCCTTCAACAAAAACCGGCAGGCTACTTCCGGGTCTTTCACAGAGAAAGAACTCAACGACTACTTCAAGCTCTATGTCAATTTCCGGCTCAAAGTAAAGGAGGCTAAAGCACTGGGCTATAACCAAAAGCCCGCCTTCTTGCAGGAAATGGCTGGCTATAAAAAACAATTGGCAAAACCTTACCTGACCGAAAACCTCATTAACGAGGAGCTGGTCAGAGAAGCTTACAGCCGCACCCTGGAGGAGGTGGAGGCTTCCCATATCCTCATAGAAATTCCAGCGAATGCCTCACCTGAAGATACCCTCAAAGCCTATAACCGCCTTCTTGACATCAAAAAGAGGGTGAGCCTCGGAGAATCATTTGCCACCCTGGCCAAACAATATTCGCAAGATCCGTCGGCTACGCAAAACAATGGCTATTTGGGTTATTTTGGAGCCTTCCAAATGGTGTACCCCTTCGAAAATGCGGCCTTTAAAACAGCACCCGGAAAAGTATCTGACCCGTTCAAAACATCGTTCGGTTACCACGTTGTGTATGTCCATTCAAGGCGAAAAGCCCTGGGTTCTATTAAACTCGCCCATATATTCTTCAAAATAAATGCCGATTCAACATTGGCGTACACCAGGGCTAAGGAGGTAAAAGCAAAACTCGACAAAGGTGAAGACTGGAACACCTTGGTAGCACAATACAGCGACGAAGCCTCCAACAAAAGCAAAGGTGGAGAACTACCCTGGCTAACCTTCAGGCAGCTACCAGCATCATTTTATACGGCGGCAAGTGGTTTGAACAAGCCCGGCGACATTTCCGAGCCTCTCAAGGCACAAAATGGGTGGCATATTATCAAACTGGTGGAGAGAAAGCCAGTACCACCCTTGGAAGAAGTGAGGGCAATGATCGAATCACGCATTTCGGGCGACGACCGTGCCTCCAGCAGAAATGATCAAACTGTTGATAGTTTGATCAGTCGCCTAAACGTGAAGATTTTTGTTGAGCCGAAAGAAGCCGTCTTCTCACTGCTGGATGGCAGGCTCACTGAGGGCAATTGGTCTTACGATGCCGGAGGCTCTGAATTGAAAAAAGTTTTGCTTAGCGCTGCCGACACCCAATTGACAACTGAAGATTTCTTTAGGTATGTGGAGATAAACCAAAAGAAGAGCAGCCACCTAACGGCTCAAAAATATGCTGCTGAGCTTTGGGATGATTTCTTACTCGAGAAACTAGAAGGCATCGAGCTCCAGCAACTATATGCCACTAACTCCGCTTACAGGTTTTTGTACAATGAGTACTTTGATGGCACTCTGCTGTTTGAGGTCATGAATGAAAAGGTGTGGCAGATGGCTAACACCGATACAGTGGGCTTGAACAACTTTTTCTCAGAGCACAGGGATGACTATGTATGGAATGAACGGGCAGAGGTGTTAGCCATTGAAGGTGAAAATAAAGCGCTGGAAACCCTGATTGACTCTTCCATCGATACATTGTTTCTTTTAAGAAAATACACGGTTGGCACCGCCACAGAATGGGGAGCGACAAAGACAGGCCTTGCAGAGGTATTCAATTCGATTGACTCCCTAGGCCTATATATTTATACAAACGAAAAAACCATTCAGGAAATAAAGACAGCATTTCCAGATGTGGTGTCAAGAGTCGGCTTTATCGAAGATGAAATCAACTCCTGGCAAATTGAATTGCTCACCCAATCAAAAAGTGTGTTAGAAAAATATTTCAATGGCCCGGATACGCTATCTTTGAAGGTTTCAAATACTCTACTTGAGAAAGACAACAATCTGGTTCCCAAAGAATACTGGAAGGCGGGGATTCATTTCGTCAACGACGGCGCCTTCTCGAGGATAATGTATATAAGGAATATACAGCAGCCTACCCGAAAAGATCTGGTAGAGGTCAAAGGCAAGGTGGTTTCAGATTACCAGGAATTTCTGGAAACCACGTGGCTAAATGAGCTGAAGGCAAAGTACCCGGTAAAGGTGAACGCCAGGGCTTGGAAAAATGTAGTAAAACAACTTAATGAAAAGTAAATACCTTCCTTTTATTCTCTTCGTTTCTCTACTGCATAGCTGCGAGTTCATAAAGCTAAAATCAGGAGAAGAAGCCAATGTTCAGGAAATTCCGGTAGCACGTGTGTTTGACACTTACCTCTATAAAGCGGACCTCACGGGAATTGCTCCTGAAAATTTATCTCCTGAAGACAGTGTCAAGCTTGTTGAGAAGTACGTTGATGGTTGGATAAAAAAACAACTCATGATTGCCAAGGCGTCTTCGAAGATAGAATTCAACGAAGCAGAAATCGAACGCAAAGTGCTTGACTATAAATATGCCCTCATGGTGCATGAGTTTGAAAAATATGAGATCAGCAGGCGCCTTAGCAAGGAGGTTTCTGAGCAGGAAATACAAACCTATTACGATGATAAGTTTGAGAACTTTCTGCTGAAGCAGAATATTATCAAGTGCCTCTTTGTCAAAATTCCCAAGGAGGCCCCACGAATTTCACGAATCCGGGGTCTGTTAAGAAGTTACCCCGACTCCGACATGGAAGAAATCAAGTCATATTGCTTCAGGTTTGCAATATCCTCCTCACTTGAGGACAACGCCTGGCTCAACTTTGATGAGGTGGTGAAAAGCACGCCGCTTGCCACCATTCCCAACAAAGTTCAGTTTTTGCGGGATAATTCTTTCGTCGAGTCGTCGGATGACAAATTTATTTACTTCATAAAACTGCTTGAATACAAAATCTCTGATCAGGTTTCTCCGTTGGAGTTTATCAGAGAAGACATAGTTAATATTATTCTTAATAAGCGTAAAATTGAGCTCGCTAAGAAACTGGAAGAAGAGATCATAAACGAGGCGCAACAAAACGATGAATTTGAAATTTACAGGAACTAGAATATTCGCACTTTCACTGGCTTTGACTGCGGTGGCATCCCTGAAAGTAATGGGACAACAAACCATGGTATTGGATGAGATCATCGCTAAGGTCGATAACTATATCATATTAAGGTCGGACATGGAAAAATCCTACCTGGAAATGCTATCGAGAAACGATATAACAGGTATCACCAGATGCGACGCTTTGGAAACACTGGTTATCAATAAAATGCTTGTAGCCAAAGCAGAAATCGACTCTGTGATGGTGGAAGATGGAGATGTGGAAAGTAATTTGGATCGCAGACTGCAATTCTTCATCAATCAGGTTGGCTCAGAGGAAAGGCTCGAAGAATTCTACGGGAAAACCATAGATCAGTTCAAAGACGAACTTCGTGAGAGCGTAAAGGAGCAGATGGTTGTGGAAAAAATGCAGGGAACCATCACCAAAGATTTGACCGTGACACCAGCAGAAGTGAAGAAGTTCTTCAAAACCATTCCGGTCGACTCGTTGCCTTTCTTCTCAACCGAAGTAACTATTGGGCAAATCGTAAAAATTCCTGAGCCTGGGGAAGTGGAAAAAGAAAAGATTCGCACGCAATTAATTTCGATCAGAAATAAAATCCTTGCCGGCGAAAGCATGGCCACACTTGCCCAGCAGTATTCTATGGATCCAAGTGTGAGGAGAAACAATGGTGAGCTCGGATTCTTCAGACGGGGAGACTTGGCACCGGAGTTTGAAGCCACTGCGCTTAGCATGCAGCCGGGAGAGATTTCTATGCCAGTTGAAACCGACTTTGGGTTTCATATCATACAACTTGTAGAAAGAAGGGGAAACACCTACAACAGTCGGCACATCCTGATGATTCCTGTGCCCTCTCCTGCTGACATTAAAGCCTCCCGGGACTACCTGGACAGCCTAAAAACGCAAATTGAGGCAAAGACAATAACGTTTGAAAAGGCAGCGAAAGAATATAGTGATGACAAGGCGACAGCTTCCGACGGCGGTTTTCTGCTTGATGGTACCGGAGCTCCGAGAGTTTCCGTTGAAGAAATCGACCCAGTGCTTTTCTTTACTTTAGACACGATGAAGGTTGGCAACATTACTGCACCCATTGACTACAGGCTAGATGACGGGACTCAGGCTTTGAGACTGATCTACTACAAAGACAAGGTTTCGCCCCACCAGGCAAACCTGGAGCAAGATTTCCAGAAGATTTATCAGGCTACACTAAGCGCCAAAAAAAATAAGATTCTATCTGAGTGGTTTCGTAAAGCACAGGGAGATGTGTACATTGACGTTGATCCAGAATTCGACTTCTGCAATCTTTTAAAAGAGAATTACTGATAAACAATGGTTCAGTTTAAAAACGACAAAGAGGCCGCTGATGCTTTTCACCAGTCATATCTACAGTTAACAAAAGAAGTTTCGAAAGTAATAGTTGGTCAGGACAAGGTCGTTAAGCTATTAATTTCGTCTATTTTCTGTCAAGGGCATTCTCTTCTGGTAGGAGTGCCTGGCCTGGCTAAAACCCTGCTTATTCACACAATGGCGTCGGCGCTGCATTTGAAGTTTAACAGGATACAGTTTACTCCTGACTTAATGCCCTCCGACATTCTGGGAGCTGAAACACTTGATAAGGAACGAAACTTCAAATTCATATTCGGCCCCATTTTCGCTAACATCATTCTGGCCGACGAGATAAACAGAACCCCTCCAAAGACTCAGTCTGCGTTGTTAGAGGCGATGCAGGAATACTCAGTAACCATTGGCGGTAAAAACCACCCTCTTGAAAAGCCTTTCTTCGTTTTGGCGACGCAAAACCCCATCGAACAAGAAGGCACCTACCCACTGCCTGAAGCGCAGCTGGATCGGTTTATGTTCAATATCAACCTTGACTACCCCACGCTGGCCTCCGAAATTGAGATTGTGAAGAACACTACTTCGGAGCGGGTACAGTCTGTAGATCAAGTGATGACTGCGGATGAGATCAAATACTATCAGCAGCTAGTGAGAAGAGTTCCTGTGGCAGATAATGTGATCGAGTACGCAGTGAAGCTGGTTCATAAAACCAGACCGAACGACGGTGGAGATGAACTTGCCAAGCAGTACCTCGAGTGGGGGGCAGGCCCCAGGGCATCGCAGTTCCTTGTGCTTGGCGCCAAATGCAATGCTCTTATGAACGGTAAGTATTCTCCAGACATCGAAGATGTCCAATCCGTGGCGGAGCCTATCCTCAGACACAGAATAGTGCGTAACTTCAAAGCAGAATCGGAGGGAATAACCGAAGAGCAGATTATCACCCGGCTCCTTTAGAGCTAGTTAGAAATGTAGAGGAATGTGCCATCCGACACAGCCCTGTATTCCACCAAGGGATATTTTGCTGGCCCAGCAGTAGGATAGCCGTCAAGGTCGAAGGTCGATTTGCAGCAAAGGTCTTCCAAGTAAAAACCAGAGCTATTCATATTTACCACTTCACATTCTTTATCTGGCCCGTAGGTACAGATTCGATCCCATACCCTATACTCTGATTGAGATTGCCGGTAAACAATCAGACCTTTGTTTCCGCCCGATAAGTACACAAAGCCTCCAACCTGCCGAAGTGATTGATATTGAATATTGGACAGGTTGATTTCGATGTTAACAATTTTTGGAGGGATATTAGGGCCAGTGTTCGATTCACTGCATTGAGCAAAAATCAACGCCACTGCTAAAACTCCAAAGACACTAGCCAGCCTGCTCAAAGAATGGAGGAAAATTGTTTCAAGAAGCGAACATCATTTTCAGTAAAGAGGCGCAGGTCTCTCACCTGATATTTCAACAAGGCCATTCTCTCTATCCCCATTCCAAACGCAAAGCCCGTATATTTCTCTGAGTCAATGCCACAGTTCTCCAGTACATTTGGGTCAACCATTCCAGAGCCAGCTATCTCCACCCATCCTGTATACTTGCATATGTTACAGCCTTCTCCATTGCAAATAAGACAGGAGATGTCAATCTCTGCACTGGGCTCCGTGAAGGGAAAATAGGAGGGCCGGAACCTTATTTTGACGTCCTTATGGAACATTTCCTTGGCGAAATGATAGAGCGTGTCTTTCAGGTCCGCAAAGCTCACTCCTTCATCAATGTAAAGACCTTCTACCTGGTGAAAAATGCAGTGAGCTCGTGCGGTAATGGCTTCATTCCTAAAAACTCTTCCCGGCATAATAGCCCTGAAAGGTGGCTTGCCGCTCTCCATCAAGCGCACCTGCACAGAGGAAGTATGAGTCCTTAGCAATACATCAGGATCTTTCTCTATGAAAAACGTATCCTGCATTTCCCTTGCAGGATGGTTTTCAGGAAAGTTAAGTGCAGTGAAGTTATACCAATCAGTTTCTATCTCAGGTCCATCGGCTACCGAAAACCCTATTCGTTCGAAAATCTCTATGATTCTTGCTCTGAGGGCGGTCAAAGGGTGAATACCTCCTATTTGGTCAGTTGCGGCCGGAAGTGTTAAATCCTTTGTTTCTGTGGTTGCCTCTCTACTCTCTTCCAGTCCAGACGCCAGCTCCTTGAAACGATCCTGTACCAGCATTTTCAGTTGATTGAGAGCAGCTCCATAATCTTTCTTTTGAGCTGGCGGGACATCCTTGAAGGCATCGAACAAATCTGTAAGAACGCTCTTTCTGCTGACAAACTTCATCCTGAAAGATTCAAGATCAGTCTCCTTCTCAGCAACAAACTTCCGCACCTCCTCCTTTAACTCTTCAATTCGCTCAATCATGAAAGAAATTTTTTACAAAAGTAAGCAACTCGCCCCTTAATCAAAATGCTAGTTGCAGCCGACCAAGAGCCAAACTAAAGCCGTATGTTTTTCGAGCTATATATTCTATGAAACTCTTCGTAAACACTTCTTATTCCTTGTTCCAAAGTAATAGTTGGCTTGAAACCCATCGCCGAGAGACGGGATGTGTCCATGAGCTTTCTTGGTGTCCCATCGGGCTTTGATGTGTCGAACTTTAAGGTTCCCTGAAAGCCAACAATATCTTTTATTAACAGCCCCAGGTCTTTTATGCTAATATCCTCTCCCCAACCGATATTCAAAAATGACGGATTCTTTGAATGTGGCTTGGCATCGAATTTATCCATCAGATAAATACACGCTTCAGCCATGTCGTCGACATGAAGAAACTCCCTTTTGGGAGAACCGGTACCCCACACCTCCACCTCACTGGCGCCACTTATCTTTGCATCATGAAATTTTCTAATGAGCGCAGGCAGCACGTGCGAATTTTTCAGATCATAATTGTCGTTCGGTCCATATAGGTTGGTAGGCATTACCGATACAAAATTACAACCGTATTGATCTCTGTAGGCCTCACACATTTTGATGCCAGCAATCTTAGCTATCGCATAGGGTTCGTTTGTCTCTTCCAACAAGCCTGTGAGCAAATAGTCTTCTTTAAGCGGCTGTGGGGCAAGTTTCGGGTAAATACAAGAAGAGCCAAGGAACATCAATTTAGTCGATTGATATTTCCAGGCCGAGTGAATGACATTGTTCTGAATCATCAGGTTGTCATGTAGAAATTCTGCCCGATAAGTGTTGTTGGCATTGATTCCTCCGACCTTAGCAGCGGCCAGAAAGACATAATCTGGTTTTTCAGCCTCGAACAGGCTTTCCACATCAGTTTGGCGACGCAAATCACATTCCGACGAAGCTTTCAATACAAGATTCGAGAAACCACGCTTCTGCAAACCCCTTAAAATAGCAGAGCCGACCATTCCCCTATGGCCGGCAATAAACACTTTTGATTCTTTATGCACTTGCTAGAACATTTTAAAGACCATTCTAATAGGCATTTTCCCTATTGAATACTATTGAATAAACAGTCAAAACTATGATTTTCAAGTCAAGAATAAAAGACCAATTCTGAAGATAGAACCTGTCCAGTTTCACCCGTGAGCTCATTTGATGGAACTTTTGTATCTCGCCTCTATACCCCATAGCCTGAGCCAGCCCAGTGATACCAGGCTTCGAGGCATGACGCTGAGTGAATTTGTGCACTCGGTTTTGATAAGACTCGTTTAGCGGAATTGGGTGGGGTCTTGGCCCAACTATCGACATATTACCTATGAGGACATTTAAGAACTGTGGGATTTCATCAAGGCTTGTCCTTCTGAGGAACGTGCCAACTCTTGTAATTCTTGGATCGTTTCTCGATGCCCATTTGGTGTCTGCCACATTGTTGATCACCATCGTCCTGAACTTGTAGCATACAAATGGTGAATTTCCCTTGCCATGACGAAGTTGCCTGAAAAAGACCGGGCCTGAGGACTCAAGCTTAATCAGTAGCCCAAGTATCGGATATAGCCAGCTTAGCACAAAAACCACAACAAACAGCGAAAAGACAATGTCAAAAGTTCTTTTTACAACACGATTCAAGATGCCATCCAGGGGCAGGTCGTTAATATCGACTATTGAGATGTCATCAAACCTGGTAAGGGAGTAGGTCTTAAAAAGTTCGGTGTTGAACTGTGGAATTAACTTAACCTTTTTCAGTTGTGCATCGGCTACATTAACGATTTGGCTGAGAGCAAACCGGTTAACGCTTTCACTTACATAGATAAACTCAGTATCATCAATACCATTTCTGATAAAGTCGTCAATCCCACCAAGAATGGGAATACCATCTCTTTGAGAGAGCCCCGAATATGCATCATCATAAAATCCGACGCACCGTATTCCGTACTCAGGCTTTCTCTTAAACAAATTATAAAGTCGCACTCCTTGCTGGTCGAAGCCAATAATAATGGCGCTTCTAACGTTGCCTCCAAACTTCCGATATTTATTAAGCGTTATGTGAACTAGCACTCTATAGAAGCCGACCGCAACAAATAGCTGAATGAAAATAAGAACTAAAAATTCCCGGCTCAGCTCGTATGCTTCAAACAAAACCCAGAAGAACGATATTAGTGAGAGAGAAATGAAGAGCGTAAAAAAAGCTCGCTTCAGCGTCACATAATAGTTTGTAGATCGGCCAATTTTAAAGTCCTCCGCCACAACAGAAACAGAGAGCCATATGCCCAGGTAAAACCCAAAAGCCCAACGGTACACTGGCGCAAGCTCAAGGTTGTTATTAATAATGTAATAGGAAAGCAGGAACGGAATGGATATTATAACGAGCTCTCCAAATATGAAAAGTGCTGGAAATAGTTTGTAAAACCTTTTAGGCATTTCAAAATGCGTTACAGAGTAAAATTAATTCTGCAAAATGTTTTCGGTCTCAATAAGGGTCTTTTCTACAATAGGGTGATTAGTAGGTACTTTGGCTCCAGGGGATTTTTTATTGACCAGTAATTTAGGGCTTTTTCTGACTTTATTTTTTACCGACCGCAAAACAAGATAGTCTAACGTAAGTCCGAGAAAAATGGCTGTACCAATTACAATGGGAAGCATCATCAAGTCTGAATAGCTTTTTCCAGCGATAGCAATCGCCACGAACAACAAGTTAACAGACGTCAATATAAGTGTGATATGTCGATGCTCAAACCCCATCCGCATAATGAAATGGTGTACGTGACTCTTATCAGGCGAAAGCGGAGACTTTCCTTTTTTCACCCTTTTCACAAAAATACGGGCGGTGTCAAAAATAGGTAAAATCATTACCGCCACTCCTGTGGCCACCGAACCACTGAACTTTATTGGAGAGCTCGCATCAAGAGCGTAATTGCTTTCGATAAATAAAACGGCGAAAGATGCCAGTAGCAAACCAATTGCCAAAGCTCCGGTATCTCCCATAAAAATCTTTGCGGGCGACCAGTTAAACATCAAGAAACCCACTATGCCACCGGCGAACGTAGCAGCTATGGCTGCATACAGATGCTGATCGTTCAGTTCAAACCATGTTCCAAAAAAGGTCAACGCTAAAAGGCTGCACATACCCGCCAGCCCATCAACACCGTCTATAAGGTTAAAAGCGTTGGTTAACACTATAACTGTAAATAGGGAGACTGGTATACCTACAAATACGGGTAACTCGTATACACCAAAAAGTCCGTACAACGAAGTGAGCTGAACCCCACCATAGACAACTACAAGCAGTGCCGCAGCCAGCTGACCTACCAGCTTATGAAATGCTGAAAGGTTAACAAGATCGTCCCTGAGGCCGACAATAAACATGATAGTAACAGCAAATAGAATACTACGGCTTTGATTCAACTCCCCAAGGGTAAACCAAAGCAAAACGGCAAAAAACACACCAATCATGATTGGTATTCCGCCCATTGAAGGAGTGCTTGCTTTGTGTATTTTCCTTCCCCCTGGCGTATCGGTAATCCTGTTCCTTACGAAAAAATAGATAACCGCCGGAGTAAGTATGAAACAAATCAAAAAAGACGTAAGTGCAAAAAGTATCTTTTCCATATCGAAATTCGGATGACAAAGATAGTCCTTATCAATTGACATGCCAATTTATGCGTCCTAAATATTCCCAGTCAAAATGTGAATTTTTCAAACTTAACGCCGGTTGTTAGTAAATTAACTAACAAAATCCTGTAGGAAATAGATTGATGTGTTCTTTTCCAGAAATTTTAGGCCGCACTGTATTGCCTGTGGAGATGGGCAAGTGGAGCCGGTGGGCTCTAATTTTGTTGTCGCCATACCGCTCAAGGCAAATAGAACACAGGCTGAACCTATTGATTTTTAAGTCTATGCTCAATGAATCTGACAAGCGCCAGCATCAGCCTGGTATCCTCCGCATCAGCAGTCATCAGTCGGTCTTTTAGCCGGTTGTAAAGACTGGGCTGGCGGGGCACGTCAAGGTCACTAAGCACTTTCTGGGCTTTTTCTTTCAGGGCTTTTTGAGCACCTTCTTCCGCCTCCTGCTTTGGTGGTTTCGCTTTGCTACTAAAGGAGGCTTTCGAAAGCTCCCAGGCATAAATAAGGACACTTTGGGCCAAGTTTAGGGAGGGGTGCGGGGCCGCAAGCGGAATACTACTAATCAGATCACACATGCCGATTTCTTCCTTTGTTAAACCGTCTCGCTCGCTACCAAAAACAATTGCTACATCGTTGATTGTTGTGCCTTTTTCTTGGAGAAGATTGCCGATTTTTTCCGGCGAATGATAGTCGTGTCTCCCAAGTCTTTTCTTGGCTGTGGTGGCTATGCTCAGGTCAATATCGCTCAATGCATCTGCCAGCGATGGATAGACTACTGCATTTTCCAGGATATCATGTGAGCCGTAGGCTGTTTTCCTGGCCTGTTGCGAAAGGTGATCTGTTGGATTAACCAGCCTGAGACTGCCAAATCCCATTGTATTGATGGCACGGGAGGCAAACCCGATGTTTTCAGAAACAGCCGGATGGCTGAGAACGAAGTGGATGGTCATAGGTGCACCAAATTCCGGGAATCATTGATGGTGGTCAATATTTAGTTCATTCTTACCCAGTCATCTTCGTGATTGTGGCTTGCCACTGGCGTATACTTCACCCACTCGGTGTGGTATACTTCGCCGTCACGGTGAATTCGGATGAGTGTGTCGCCGGAGGTGAAACTGAACCTGTCGTGTCCATGATCAACGTCAGTTTGCATAGAGGAATAGATGATATGCAAAGTGCTGTCGGTTTCTACCGCCCTTCCGAGATACTGTTCAACCCAAAAGTTTGCATCGCTGTCGTCATCTTCCTGTTGTCCTTTTAAGATGACAGAGTAATGATGCTCCTCATCCGGTCTGCGGGGCTTTCTTAAAATCAAGTCGTGGGTATACGTGATATGATGACCTTCGTCGGATTCGTATTTTTCCAGATACTCATACTTAGAACCCCAGTTGTGCTTGGGATACCTGCCACTACAGGCCGCAAAAAATGTTACAATGAAAAATACCAGCCCTAGTTTAACAATAGCTTTCATAAGTCGAGGTCATTGATGCTTGTTAGAATACCTGTGAAAATTAAGAGTAATTGTGGGCTATTACAAATAAGGTGGTCGATATGAACAAGGCGGAATCAAGCTGAACAAAAAAAGACCACTCATTGAGAGTAGTCCTTTTTCACTTCTAACCTGTGAGCTTATGTGTAAAATCTACGAGTCAAGGTTGATGTTGAGCCCATTTCAAATACACATTACAATGTTACGTATAGCCCATCCCGGATACATACCTGTTTTTAGGTATTTTTCTAACTTATATCAGTTTAGTACTATTTGTCCGCTATACCTTGGCTCAAGAACCATCTCCTCTTCCTAAAGAGTCACCCGGTTAGCGGTTCTTATTGTCAGTTTGCTATTTTTGAGACTTATGCTGCGATACCTGATTGTACGGTTACTTTCTGCATTCCCCGCACTACTCCTTGGACTGATTGGGCTTTTTGTCTTCAGGGTTTTGCCGTCGCAGTCGGTGTGGGAGGAGAGGATTGACCTTCTGGCATTGGAAGGAGGCAGCTATAACACACTAAGAATCCAACAGGAAAAAAAAAGGATAAGGAAAGAGCTTGGTCTTGACCTCCCGGTGTTTTATCTGTCCTTGCGATCTGCAGCGTTGCCAGCAGCCCTGCCTCTTGACATGCCGGATGTGCAAAAGGAATGGGTCAGGAGCATTTGTTTACTTACAGGTCAGCCAGAAAGGGTTCTGCAACTGGCAGCAGCTTTGCAGGCTAAAAATTTCTCTGCATGGGTGCCTGACAATACCAAATTGCAGTGGCAAAGTGTGCGAACCTGGGTTTTAGGCAATGAGGTGGCTGCATCATCCGAAATTCTTTCGCAGGTAGATGAGTTGGAAGCTTCGTCCCAGCAGTGGAGAGCTTATGTGCCAGCATTGTACTGGAATGGTTCAGGCAATCAGTTTCATCTGTGGTTTTCTCAGCTTTTACATGGAGACCTGGGAGTGAGCTGGAAAAACCGGGAAAGGGTGTTTGACGTCATCAGCCGGGCGCTTTCCAACACTATTGTGTTCACAGTGCCTGCTATTATTCTGATTTTTCTTTCTGCCTACTGGCTGGTGATTGGGATGTCGCACCTCGGGCCCAGGACCAAAGCATTGGCGGATCAGGTCATTTATTTCTTTGACCTGGTTCCCCTTTTCGGTTGGGCGCTTTTGGCGATGATTCTGTTTGCCAGTGGAACGGTTTTCTCCTGGTTTCCGTCACATATTTCGGCCAGCTCACTCAATAGCTTTTCTTTTTGGTCGAGGAGTTTCTGGCCTTATGTGCTCCCGGTGGCCATTCTTTGGATAAGCACATTGCCTTATATCACCAAGCACATCGACAATGCCTTTCAAACGTCTGCCGACCTTCCGTTTGTGTTTATGGCCAGAGCAAGAGGTCTTAGCGAGCATGTCATCAAAAAGAGATATAGACTCAGGTATAGTTTATTGCCTGCTATTACGCTATTCGGGGAGTATTTGCTGGCCGTGGTAAGTGGCGCATTGGTGGTTGAGGTGCTATTCTCCATTCAGGGCATTGGCATGCTGCTCACACAGTCGGTTGGTGCCCAGGACTATCCCGTTGTCACCGGAATTATTCTGCTGTTGATTTTGGTCAGGATGCTATCCTACTTAATTACCGATCTCTTGTACTATTGGTTTGATCCCAGAATAAGGCTGTCCAACCAATGAGCAACCGACCAACATTCAGGTGGTGGCCATTGGCGATCCTGGGAGCGATCCTGATAGTGGTAGTGTTTACGTGGTTCTTTGAGGAGCTAAAGCCTGCACTCAGGCTTGACATGAGAAGCCTGCCTCCCGGAGCAGGCCATTGGCTGGGAACGGACACACTCGGCAGAGATGTATGGCTGGCTATTTTGGCTGGCTCCCAAAGGTCAATCCTGGTCAGCATCGGCGCAGCGTTAATCGGTGGGAGCATAGGTGTTGGCTTTGGAAGTGTTGCTGCCTTTTTCGGAAATGATCGCCTGCGGTTTACTATCAGAACCTACCTTACGGGACTGTTGCTGCTGCTCATTGCCGTTTATTTTGCTGCGGTGCTTTGGCCGACCGTTTCTTCCACTGGCCAGGTGCTTGCCGGGGCGCTGATTGTCCTTCTTCTGGTTGTTTCAGTTGTAGTAACATGGTGGTTGCTTAAAAGGTTTGGCGTTTTGGCGGGCAGAATGACTTTTCCTCTGGACACCATCACCCAGCGGTTTATTGAGGTGATCTCGGTCATTCCCCGCTTGTATTTAATCGTGGCTTTTGCTATGATCATTCCCATCAATATGTTCACTCTAATAGTGCTGTTTGCTGTTACCAGCTGGGATGTGATGGCGAGGATGGTGCGTGCTGAGATGCTGAAAGTAAGAGAGATAACCTATATCGAATCGGCGAGGGTAATAGGGTTATCAGAATCTAAGGTCTTTTTTCGGCATGCATTGCCAAATGCCATCGGGCCTGTGGCCACGCAGGTATGTTTTACTATATCGGGGTTGTTGATTGCCGAAGCCACCCTTTCATTTATCGGTGTAGGTGTTTCTCCCGAAACTGTCAGTTGGGGAAGTATCATCCATGGCTACCTCGAAAACCTGCAAGCCTGGTGGTTGGCTGTTTTCCCCGGAATTTGTATTTACCTCACTGTGATTAGCCTGCATGCTTTGGGCAATGATTTGGATAGGATGTACCACCGTAAGTAAATCAAACAAGTCGATTCAATATCAAGTCGACAAGGCTACAAAAGCGTAAACCTCAATCAAATTGTTTGCTGGCGAGCCTTTGATCTTAGGATGACGAAATATATTTTTGGGTACTCTTAAAATTTTCGTTCCCGAAAGTATGAAAGGTACCAAAATCACAATACAGGATGCTGCAAGCGAATTAAATTTGACTCCGCAGCAAGTAAGAAACCTTTGTCGGCATGAAAAGATATATAGCCAAAAAGTGGGTAAAACCTGGATATTGGAGGAGGAACAAGTCGCTTTCTACAAAGCAAACAACAAATGCGGACTGACAAAAGACAAAGAAGCTTCGGGCGATCATGACACATTCGGCCTTGGGTTTGAAAGGCCGATTGCACTTTCGTTTTTTACTGGAGCCATGGGCCTTGACCTGGGTATCGAAAAAGCTGGTTTCAAGACATTGCTTGCCTGCGAAACAGACAACGCCTGTAGGAAAACCATTGTTAGAAATAGGCCTGAGATTGCCTTGATAAGCGACATCCGAAATTATACAGCATCTGATATTAGAGAAAAGGCTGGCCTAAGTGCATCAGACGAGATCGACTTGATCGTGGGCGGGCCGCCGTGTCAGGCCTTCAGTACTGCTGGCAAGCGAAAGGGATTTGAGGATGATCGAGGCAATGTATTCCTAACCTTTCTGGATCGAATCATTGAATTAAAGCCGAAATACGCCGTCATAGAAAACGTTAGAGGTATTCTATCAGCGGCGCTGAAGCACAGGCCCCATGAGAAACGGGGCGTGGGCGATCCTCCACTCGAAGTAGAAGAAATGAATGGTGGCGCACTTATGCATATAGTCAAGGTGTTGAACAATGAGGGCTATGGTGTAAGCTTCAATTTATACAACGCTGCAAACTTCGGGACTCCCCAAAAGAGGGAGCGGGTCATCATCGTTGCGTCGAGAGATGGAGGCAGATTACCCTATTTGACGCCAAGCAATTCTGAAAAGGGTGAGTTTGGTCTGCCAGCTTGGAACACCTTTGAAGATGCCGTCAGAGATTTGCCAATGCAGAACATGCATTATGTAAAATTTCCGGAAAAAAGACTGAGATACTACCGAATGCTGACCCCCGGCCAGTACTGGAAGCACCTGCCAGAGGATATCCAAAAAGAAGCGTTAGGGAAATCTTATTATTCCGGAGGTGGTAAAACGGGGTTCCTGAGGAGACTGGCTTGGGATCAGCCTGCGCCAACTTTGGTCACGCACCCAGCCATGCCAGCCACTGACCTTGCTCATCCAGAAGAAGACCGACCCTTAAGCATAGAGGAGTACAAAAGGGTTCAACAATTTCCAGACGGTTGGAAAATTGAAGGCAGCTTGATTGAGCAATATCGTCAAATAGGAAATGCAGTGCCTGTAGGCTTGGGCAAAGCCGTGGGAGATCTCATTATGAACCACATCCGGGGAGTGAAGATTGCCGGGTTTCCCGATTTTAAATATTCCAGATATAGAAATACTGACGACAAGGCGTGGTTAGCCGATATATCCAGAGAGTTAGGCCAATTCAAAATCGCCATATGAATTCACTTGACCTGGATGATGTACGAAAGTACGTTGAAAAAAATATCGGAACATTTCACCAGAAAAGGATTGAGAAAATCGATGGTCTGCGCTTAAAAGATGTCTTGGCCAAGAAAAACCCATATCTATTTAGAGCGAAGAACTTATTGATTGCTAAAGACCTTATTCAGGGAATCGTTGACGCATTCGTTTCTTCAAGTGAAGAAGGCATATTTGGTGAATGGCTTGAGGGGCTTGCGATTTACGTCAACGAACTTGTTTATCAAGGTAGAAAATCTGCAGTTCCCGGTGTTGATTTAGAGTTCGACGTTGATGGAGTTAGAAACATTGTATCAATAAAGTCTGGGCCAAATTGGGGAAATGATAGCCAGATAAAGAAAATGACTGACAACTTCAATTCTGCCAGACGAGTGCTGAGAACGTCGGGTGCAAACATCAATGTAAAGGCAGTGAATGGTTGCTGCTATGGGAGGTCTTCAAAACAACATGAATACAAAGAAAAGGGCGACTATTATAAGCTTTGCGGGCAATCGTTTTGGGAGTTTATTTCCGGTGATCCGGAGCTTTACAAAGAAATCATTGTCCCGCTTGGATACAAAGCGCAGGAGAAGAACGACGAGTTTATCGCCTCTTACTCACAGATGATCAACAAGTTTACGTTTGAGTTTTCAAAAGATTTCTGCGATTCAAAGGGTGCTATTGATTGGGATAAGTTGATCGAGTTCAATTCAAAAAGAAGAGACTAATTCCCTAGTAAAATCCGACGGAGTCTGAATTACCCCGACAATACATCAGCTTAATACCTGACAGAAATCATACTTTGCCGACGGGCATCATTGCATTTTTGTAAAGTCAAACAAATCGCAATGCCCATGCAAACTGACCTATTGTTCCAAAATGCCACCCACGAAGCATTCAATGCTTTAATTACAAACAAGTATATCTCAAGAAATGCTGAGAGCATGAACACACTTTCTTTAGCCCTTAAATACGACCTGATCAGGTTGTCTTCGCTTGGGGTGGTAGTGTTTTTAGAAGACAGAATACAATTGGCAGAAGGGATGGAAAGTTGGGTGCAGCTTTACTGGAGTGAGGTGAGCAGAACCTGGTAAAAAGGCTGAATTACTTCCTGTCCTTTTTTAAAGATTTGATAAACTGCGCCCAGGCGAAAGGATTGAGTAGCGGATTGCTTCTGGGCTGAAATTTATCCGTCATCGCCAGAAACTGCTGGTTAGAATAATACCGATAATTCTCCGAAGCATCCATCGGAGCTCCCTGCATCATTCTCATCAAAATATCCGCCCTAAGCACCTCCTCCATCTTACGATAGTCTTCGGCATCGGGCAGCTTGAGGGCAAGCACAGCCTGTTTGAAGAGCTCTTCCGTGGGGTAGGGCAAAATTTCTATCGGTGGTAAATAAGTGGTGTCGGTAACGAGCTCAATAATGGCTGTAAAGTTTTCCCCTTTGTTGCCCGGAACAATGAAATGTTGCTTTTCAAAGCCAATGGCACTGATCACCACACTGTCGCCAACCAGGGCAGGCATCGAGAAATAACCATACACATTGGAAGTAGTACCTCTTCCGGCTTTCGGCACATACACGTGCACTCCCGGCACTCCCGAAACGCTGTCCTCTCCCAATATTACCCCGGAAAACTGGATGACCCTGCTTCCGCCCTGGGCCCAGCTTTCCTGATGTGCCACCAGCATAAATAGGAAGCACATAAAAGGCAGAAAATATTTAGAGATGAACTTTGACAAGCCTTTCTTTACTTATGAATTAAGAGGATACTAATTATGGGTTAATAGTTGCAATTGGGCCCTAAGCTACAAATTATTAGATCAATTGCACAGGTTTTGTGTTACACGGATAAGCCATAAACTTTCATTATTGTTCCCATGAGGCTCAAAAACTTTAGTCTGCAATACGGAAACCAAATATTCAAATCCTTCTCGGAGGAGGCAAGAGTGCGTATTCTCTTTTTACTCTTCAATCAAAAAGAACTTTGCATTACCGATATTGAATTGTCTCTGGACTTTACTCAAACCAAAACGTCGAGGCACCTGACCTACCTGAGAAACGCCGGGCTGGTCAACGTCCGAAAAATAGACCAGTACGTTTTCTATTCTATCAAGGAGGAGGTGTCGGACATCGTTAGCCAAATATTTCAGTTTTTGCAGAAAGACGCCAGCCTCCAGAAAGACCTTGAAACCTTTCGAATCCTTTATTCGAACAGGGAGCTTGTAAAAAACAAAATGGAAAAACGCCAGTTAACCGGCCTTAGATAAATGTATGGGCAAAAAATACAAACACCTTTTTTTCGATCTCGACCACACCCTGTGGGATTACGATCAAAATGCCAGAGAGTCCCTTGTGGAGCTCTATTCCGTGTACGCTCTCAAAAACTTCGGTAAGTTCAGTGCCGAGCAACTTGTCGACAAGTTTTTCCGGGTAAATACACAGTTCTGGTATCTGTACGACCTGAAAAAAATCGACAAGGAACATCTCAGGGAGGAGCGATTCAGAACAGTGTTCCGGGAATTGGGTTTCGCAGATATGGATCTCGCTTTTCAGTTTGGCGAGGACTATGTGAACCTATGTCCCACCAAAACGGCAGTGATGCCCGGCGCCATAGAGTTGCTTACTTACCTTGTTGAAAAATACCCGATTCACATCATTACCAATGGTTTTGACGACATCCAGTCGGTGAAGATCAGAAGTTCAGGCCTGGAGAAATTCTTTTCTGAGGTTATTACTTCTCAAAGGGCAGGTGCCCGCAAACCCTCTCCACAAATTTTCGAGTACGCCATGCAGCTCACCGGTGCCACACCGTCCACGTCGGCCATGGTAGGCGACAACCTTGTCACAGATATTGGGGGAGCCAGAGGGCATGGCATAGATCACTTTTACTTCAACCCTGAAAAACTTCCACATACGGAACCAGTTACACTCGAAATACATTCCCTTAGTGAATTGCATCACCATTTCTAAAGGTTTTTAGGCCGGTGGTGAGTAAATTCGCCCCTCAATTTATTGCAGTCGACAAAACCAAATAAACAACATGTCATTAGCGATTTTTAAGACCCCCAAACCAACCAACGAACCTGTTCTCAGCTACGCACCCGGCACACCCGAGCGGGCAGCACTGCAAAAGGAACTGAAGGAGTTGAAGTCAAAAGAGGCTGATATTCCTATGTACATCGGAAGTGAAGAAGTGCGGACCGGAAAGAAGATTCGGATGTCGCCGCCTCACGACCATAAGCATACCCTCGGCTACTTTCACGAAGGAGATGCCAGCCATGTGGAGCAGGCCGTTAACGCTGCGCTTGGCGCCAAAAAGGCATGGGCAGAGATGAGCTGGGAGCACAGGGCAAGCATTTTCCTCAAAGCCGCCGACCTGCTGGCGGGCCCCTACAGGGCAAAAATAAACGCCGCCACTATGCTCGGGCAGTCGAAAAATGCTTTTCAGGCAGAAATTGATGCCGCCTGTGAATTCATTGATTTCCTAAAATTCAATGCGGCCTTTATGGTGGAGCTGTTTCACCAGCAGCCCGACTCGGCGCCAGGCATGTGGAACCGTATGGACTACCGGCCACTTGAGGGCTTTGTATTTGCCATCACACCCTTCAACTTCACCTCTATTGCAGGCAACCTGCCAGCCGCTCCAGCGCTGATGGGTAATACGGTCATCTGGAAGCCGGCATATACCCAGGTGTATTCGGCACAGGTGATCATGGAGGTGTTCAAAGAAGCGGGCTTGCCCGATGGCGTCATCAATCTTATCTATGTGGATGGACCTGTTGCCGGTGATGTTATTTTCAACCACAAAGATTTTGCAGGTCTCCATTTCACCGGCAGCACTGGCGTTTTCCAGCAACTCTGGAAGACCATTGGCCAGAACATTACCAAGTACAGAACTTATCCCCGCATTGTAGGCGAGACTGGCGGCAAGGACTTTATCATTGCCCACAAATCGGCTAATGCAAAAGAGCTGGCTACCGCTATTATCCGTGGTGCATTTGAGTTTCAGGGGCAAAAGTGCTCGGCTGCCTCAAGGGCGTACATTCCTGACAACCTCTGGCCCGATGTGCAAAAGTATATTCTTGAGGATTTAAAGCATGTGAAAATGGGTGACGTCGAAGATTTCGGCAATTTTGTGAATGCTGTGATCGATGAGCGCTCATTTAACAAAATCAGCAAATATATTGATGAGGCCAAGAAAAGTCCCATGGTGGAAGTGGTTGCCGGTGGCAACTACGATAACAGCAAAGGCTGGTTCATAGAGCCTACCGTGCTGCTTGCCAAAGACCCGATGTATGTAACCATGTGCGAAGAACTATTCGGCCCGGTGCTAACGGTTTATGTGTACCAGGCCGAGCGCTACGAAGAGGCATTGGAACTGGTGGATAGCACTTCGCCTTATGCTTTGACAGGCGCCATTTTCTCGAAGGATCGTTATGCCATCGAGCTGGCCATGAGCAAACTCATGCATGCCGCAGGCAATTTTTACATCAATGATAAACCAACAGGAGCCGTGGTAGGCCAGCAGCCTTTTGGTGGTGCCAGGGGGTCAGGAACCAACGACAAGGCGGGTTCTATTCTTAATTTGATTCGGTGGGTGCAGCCAAGAACCATTAAGGAAACCTTTGCTCCGCCAACGGATTTCAGGTACCCATTTTTAAGTAAATAACGAAAAAGCCCTTCAAAGGGCTTTTTTTATTGACTTATAGAGATAAATTAGCTCTATGGAAAACATCAGAACGCAGTTGTCGCTCCTCATTACCCTTGCCAACAGTGATGGTGAATTTCATGAAAGAGAAAGGCATGTTATAGAAAGAGTGGCGAGGTCAGGGGATATCTCGCAGGAAGAACTGGAGCTTTTGATCAAGCAGCCCGACCCTGTCGAAGGCCTTGACAAGATGCCCTACGACGATCGCTTTGATTATCTCTACAATGTCATTCTGCTCATGAAGGCAGACAGCGTTATTCAGGACTCTGAGCTGCTTTTTTGTCAAAAAATAGCCAACTCTCTCGGCTTTCAATTGGCAGCGTTTATGGAGTTGTATCCTCATGTGCACATCAATATGAAGGCTCCTGAAGAGCTGAGGATGATGAGAAAGAAACTTCAGGACTACCACGCCGACTAGTTACCCCTTCCAGGCCAGCTCTTTTTCAAGTGCAGTGTCCAGCCTGTGAATCTTTGATTTTCTGTAATTAGCGAAGGCATGTTCATGTGCTTCCAACAAATCATCGTAAGGCCCCCTGGGGCTCATGAGTTTTACCAAAACGGGCGAAGCTTCTATCATTACAAATAGAAGCATGATGAAGATATTGGCAAATGCTATGGAGGAATGCTTGTTGGCAAGCCGATCCAATGATTCGAGTTGCAATGCCAGCCCACCAATATGCGAGACATCAATTTTGGCCAATTCATTGGCTTGTAGTAGTGCTACTGAGTCTTGCTTTTCCCGTAAAGCTGAAATCAGTGCCAGATGATTTGCCTTAAGCTCGTTCAACTCAGCTTCGGCTCTTTCAGCATTTGCTTTCTTTACGGCATAAATAGGCCCCAGATTACGACGGCCCGAACCGCCAGTGCCATCCGCCTCTTCCTGAGCCATTCGGGTAAGCTCATCTCTTACCTGTTCTTTGCTGGCAATTTGCGTTTCCAGCTGGTTGAGTTCAACCTTGTATTCAGCCACATGAGGTGCATAGCGGGATGCAATCATCGTTCCTTCAGCAGTCTTTTGTTCTTCTTTGATAAGAACAAGCTCCGCTGCTATTTCAGGCTGAAATATCCGCAGCTCCAAAGGCTTTGCTACCACTATCGCTATCAACACTGCAAGCACGATTCTTGGTGCGGCCATTAGCCACTCCTCCCATTTGTTTTCGTTTTTCTTTAAGCTGGAAACCAGAAAGCGATCGAGGTTGAATATCATAAGCCCCCAAAGCAGACCGAATAGCGTGGCGATCCAGTAGTTGCCAAAAACAGCATGCAAGGCAAACCCTCCGCTTACGGCGGCCAAAAGCCCCGTGAAAAATACGGCTCCGCCAATGCTCACAAAGCGGGCCGACTCTGTTGGGCATCTTTTCAGCAGCGAATGAGAAGCTCCCGAACAGAACCAGAAGAAAGAGGTAAATTTTTTCATCGAACACTTTATTGAAAAGAATAACGGCATCAACTCTAATAAGTTGCATTAAAAGGTTCCTTTTTATACATAGTAGCAAGGCCGACCTGTTTGAATATCAGTGCTGGTGGGTAGTACTAAATACCCCGTATGAGCGATTTTCTCGAAATGCGATTATCAGGTACTTAGCACCAAATTAATCGACTATGAAAAAAATAGGATTACTCATACCGTTTGTCTTTTTGCTGGCGACTGAGATTTCTCAGGCACAGGAAAAGAGAGGGTTAAAGTTGGGTGAAAAAATAGGTAAACTAACAGCCAAGCTGATGACCTCCAAAACCTCTAACCTGGGAGAAGCTGCCGTATTGGTACATCATATCAACGGCATGCACACTATGGAAGCCCGGATTTCTGGCCAGGAGGTGTACCCCGAAGATTTTAAGGAAGGCGATGTTGCCGTTGCTATATTTTTCTCAAAAGCAGAGGGTCTCGGAATGCTCAACATAGACGGCTCAGTAACCAGCGAGGGCAAAGAGCTGACTTCGACGGGTTTGGGGTACTACATGATCGAGCTTGAGCCTGGCGATCTTAGCCCAAAAACCGTGAACGTGGAAACCGTAACGGGAGATAAAGCATCCTTTACGATTAAGCCTGTACCGTCGGTGAAAATCATTTCTGTGAATGGCTCGACGTCAAACGCTGAGGTCGACCTATCTAAAGATATTGAGTTAGTACTTGAAAATGGCTCCGGCCACGAAGGCAGCCTTTTAAATGTGGCGCTGGTAACCGACGTAGCTGGTGCCAGGGGATTCAACTACTTCGCTTCATTCAAGTCTACCGATAAAGTAATCATCGCCAAGGAATCACTCAGCAACCCGACTATTTCAGGCAGTGTAGATGGCGTTGGCAATTACAATCAGGGCGAGAATTATCTGATAGTAGAACGCTATGTGCAAGCGCCTACCGATAAGCAGTCGACCGCTGCTGCGGAGCTTCAGAGCAGGGCGTATGGCTCGATGAAAGTGAATGTGTCAGGCAAGCAGCAGGAAAGTGTTTATGGGTCCACAAGTGTGAAAGGGAAAATTGACAACCCTTCTGGCGTATTGAATTTTGCAGCAAGCAAGCCCAACGCTGCCACAGGGGCGCCATTTTCGCAAGGGACGAAATTTGCAGTTTCGTCGCTTTCTGTTCGGGGTGTTTTGTTCAAACAAGAAACCAGCGAATCAGTTTCTTATGGTTACAACACCAAGATCACCACTACCACAACGACCACCTACCAGTTTCCAAAACTGCCAGATGCTTTCTGGGATCAACTGCTTAACAACATGCACGCTGACATTGTCAAAATGTTCAAAGAAGAGTTTTCTATAGAAATGGTGCCTACTGAAAAGCTGACGGCATCTTCTTACTACAAGGAATTTTATCCGGTTAAAGAAAAGAATACCGATGACCTGATTGTGAAGACTTATAAAAACACGGTCAATATGCAGCCAACCAAGGTTGCTGACATTTTTGGTTCTATTTCCACCAATATGACCTCTGATCGGCCAATCATCAACCTGATGAAGGACGCAGATGTTGACGGCCTTATCAATGTGCAAATGGACTTGCAGATTGCGGGGGATGACAACGGAAAAATTATCCTTGTACCCAGGCTCAACTTTTTTATTCAAGGGAGGGAAGAAACCTATACCAATAAAGATGTGCAATATGGCTCAGGTTGGGTAGCAGCGTCCGATGGCAAGCCTTTCTCCGAGTCTGAGTTTAATGACATTAATGCCCTGAACAGCATAGTGAGAAAAGACGACATGATGAATGCTATGAGGGACGCAATGAAACGCCTGCGAGAAGCCGAAATAGAAAGAGGCTACGATAAGATCTGGGCATTAAAGTAAAATAGTTGGCTAAACATCGCATCCAAAAAAGGCCGGTCAATTAAGATCGGCTTTTCTTTTTTCAATCAACACTTCCCATCTTGTTTGGTATTTCGAAAAGGCCTATTTTGAATTGAATTCGAAAATTATCAATCTATGAAAAGGAAACTATTTACATCTATTCTAGCCCTGGCGGCATTTACTTTGGTTTTCGGCACCAGTGCTTTCGCTGCCGGAACGGAGCCAATGACAAAAGAACAAATCAATAACCTTACGGAAGAGCAGGCCGAAGAGAGAGTGACTCAGCTGACCCAAAGGGTGAATGAGATCAAAGACATGAAAAAAAATGAACTCTCAAAGGAAGATCGCAAGGAGGTGAAGAAAGAGCTGAGAGAGATCAAGAAAGAACTGGATTTCTTGAACAATAAGCTGACATTGTCAGTAGGTGCTATTATTATCATAGTATTACTGATCATTCTTATTTTCTAATCCTCCTTTTAGGAAAATAAAAAGGCGACTGGTGTGAGCCAATCGCCTTTTTTGTTGCCTTTTAGCACTATTTTTTCAGAAGCCCAGCTCGTCTCAACAGGGCCTTTGGATCTGGTTCACGTCCTCTGAATTTCTTGTAGAGTATCATTGGGTGTTCACTGCCGCCTTTGGAAAGAATATTGTCTTTAAATTTTCCAGCCACTTCGCTGTTGAAAATGCCCTTCTCCTTGAAAAACTCAAATGCATCGGCGTCTAGTACTTCGGCCCATTTGTAGCTATAGTACCCCGAGGAGTAGCCTCCATTAAATATGTGAGAGAACTGGCAGCTCATATTGGTTTCTTTCACCTGAGGAAGCACCTCCATTTTCTCGAATAGTGTTTTCTCAAACTCCCCAATATTCGTTATGCCCGACGGATCTACACCGTGGTAGGCCATGTCGAGCATGCCGAACGCCACCTGACGGGTTGTTGCATAACCTGCCTGAAAATTAGCGCTGTCTTTCAGCCTTTGCACAAGATCTGCAGGAATAGCTTCGCCGGTTTTATAATGCCTGGCAAACAGGTCGAGGCAATCTTTCTCAAGTGTCCAGTTTTCCAGAATCTGCGACGGAAGCTCCACAAAATCCCAGTACACATTAGTGCCGCTCAGGCTGCCGTAGTTGCCTTTGGCCAGCATGCCGTGTAGTGCGTGACCAAACTCATGGAAAAGTGTCTGGACCTCATTGAAGGTGAGCAACGAGGGCGTAGATTTCGTGGGCTTGGTAAAGCTGCACACGATGCTGATATGTGGGCGCTTGTCCTCTCCATTAGCTTTCTTTTGCTGACGAAAAACTGTCATCCAGGCGCCCCCTCGTTTGCCTTCCCGGGGAAAGAAGTCAGCATAGAAAATGGCTACGAGCTCTTCCTTCTCATTTCTCACTTCATACACAAGCACCTCTGGGTGGTACCTATCAATGTCCTTGTTTTCCACAAAGTGAATCCCAAAAAGTTTTTCAGCTACTTTGAACACCCCATCAATCACTTTTTCAAGTTGAAAATAGGGTTTGAGTAATTCGTCGTCTACCTCATACTTTTCTTTTTTCAGCTTTTCGCTGTAGTAAGCAAAGTCCCACCTTTCAATTGCATCAAGTCCATCCAGCTTTTTGGCATAAGCAGTAAGTTCTTCTACATCTTTTTGGGTGGCAGGTTGAGAAATCGCCAGTATGTCGGTGAGAAACTCATTGACTTTCTCCGGTGTTTCGGCCATTCTTTCTTCAAGCACGAAATGTGCATGGGTAGAGTAGCCGAGCAACTGAGCCCGTTCGAAGCGGAGTTGCACTAGTTTCTTCACCACCTCCTGATTGTCGAACTCATTGCCTTTGAAACTCCGTGAGCCATAGGCCATGAACATCTTCTTGCGAAGCTCCCTATTGGCCGAATAGGTCATGAAGGGAATGTAGCTGGGGTATTGAAGTGTAAATATCCAGGCACCTTCCCTGCCCTTTTCTTTGGCTGTTTCAGCCGCCGCTTCTTTCACGAAATCTGGAAGTCCTTCCAACTCCTTTTCGTCAGTTACCTCCATGCTAAAGGCATTGGTTTCTTTGAGCACGTTCTCTCCATATTGCTGGCCCAGCACAGAAATCTCTTTGTCTATCGCACGTAGCTTCTCTTTTTTATCTGCCGACAAGTTGGCGCCATTCCTAACAAAGCCTTTATAGGTCTTCTCCAGAAGCGTCAGAGACTCCTCATCAAGTTTGGCTTTGTCTGTAGTTTCGTAAACCAGCTTTACTTTTTTGAAAAGCGCTTCATTGAGCATCACATCATTGCTAAACTCTGAAAGCAAAGGCGAAATGTCTTTGGCCAACGCCTGCATCTCGTCGCTTGTTTCAGCCGAGTTCAGGTTGAAGAAAATATTAGATATGAGGTCGACTTTGCTCCCAGAGGCTTCCAGGGCCACAATAGTATTTTCGAAAGTAGGAGGCTCACTGGACTGTGTTAAAAGAGCTATCTCCTCCTTGGCGAGCTTAATACCTTCTGTAAAGGCAGGCAGATAGTGCTCATTCTTAATTTTGCTGAAAGGAATAGTATCAAATGGGGTGTTAAAACTTTCTAAAAGAGGGTTTGACATTTATGGTTATTTTTAGTCTTCAGAATTATATCAACAACAAAGAAGTGGCGCCTTTTGGTTTGCCACTTGCCGTTCAATTTATTGGCGAATTTAGGAACAAACGCCGGTAACTCGTCTAATTATCAAAAGATCAGTGGTATCCGGGGAGTAATTCTTTGGAACTGCCTATAATTACAAGAAAAACACCTATGAAAAACCACTCTATTTCTCGTTTGTTTAGATCAGTGACAATAGCGATTCTACTGATACCTACGCTGGCAACGGCTGTAATAGGCCAGTCAAAAAAGGCCAAGGAGGAATGGACGACGCTTTTCAACGGAAAGGACATCAATGACTGGATTGTTAAAATTCACCACCACGATGTGGACGTCAACTTTGGCAATACATTCAGAGTGGAGGATGGCATCATCAAAGTTCGCTACGATCAATACGGCGACTTCAACGAGCAGTTTGGGCATTTATACTACAAGCAACCGTACTCCTATTATCGCCTCGTGATGGACTATCGGTTTGTTGGCGAATTGCAGCGGGGTGCCCCCGAGTACACGATAAAAAACAGCGGGGTGATGTTCCATTCACAGGATCCACGCTCAATGCCGAAAGAGCAAAACTGGCCGATCTCTGTGGAAATGCAGTTCCTCGCAGGCTTGGGCGATGGTAAGCCACGGCCCACGTGCAACATGTGCTCGCCTGGCACTGATGTCGTGTACAATGGCAAGGTTGACCCTAACCACTGTATCAACTCTACTTCAGCTACCTATGAAGGTGACCAATGGGTGCACACGGAGTTAATCGTGATGGGCGACTCTTTGGTCATTCATAAGGTGAATGGCGAAGAAGTGCTGCGTTATTCCAAACCTCAAATGGGCGGAGGCGTCGTTACTGGTTACGATCCAGCTCTTTGGGAGCCAGGCAAGCCATTGACAGAAGGATATATTGCCTTGCAGAGTGAAGGACAGCCGATAGATTTCAAGAATATCGAGCTACTTAACCTGGAAGGTTGCATGGATCCGAAGGCTACGAATTACAAAAGCTATTTCATCAAATCGAAGCCTGGCGCCTGCAGATACAAAAAGTAGCTTCTACTGAATGCTGAAAAACAAAAAATCCCCGAATCGCTCCGGGGATTTAACTTTATAGCTGGCATTGGCGCCTAGACCGATACTATATCAAGGCTTCTTTTGATAAAGGCGGTTAGCTCAGGGCCTGTCAGCAAGTTCTGAGACAACTTGGCCAAATCAAATGCCTGCTTGGCAAGGGCAGTTTTTTCCTCATCTGATGCTGCTTTGAGAATCTTGCCAACCAACGCATGATTGCCATTTACAGCTACTGAATAAGCGTCAGGCATATTGCCCATCATGGCCATTCCTCCACCCATTGCCGACATGTCTTTCATTCTGCGCATAAACTCCGGCAATGTGATTACCACCGGCATGTCGTCAGTCGACATAGCCTCCACATTTACTGTGAATGCTTTGTTGTTTATCGCTTTATCAAAAAGTTCTTTTACTTCAGTTTGCTCCTTCTCTGAAAGCACCGACTCCTTCTTCTCGTCTTTGTCGATCAATTTGTCCAGCACATCAGCATCCACTCGCTTCCAGTTTACCTTTTCCATCTTCATTTCCATGTGGTTGATGAAGTGGTTGTCGAGCTGGCCGTCCATTTTCAGCACACCATACTCACGCTTGCGGGCGTTTTCAATGTAGCTGTGCTGCTGAGCTTGTTTTGTTGTGTAAAGGAAAATAGCGTTACCGTCTTTATCGGTTTGATTCGGCTTTACATGCTCTTCGTATTCTTTAAGCGTGTAAAACTTGTCGTCGATGTCCTGCACAAGCGTGTAGTCAAGCGCTTTCTCATAGAACTTCTCTTCGCTGATCATCCCGTATTTCACGAAAAGGCCAATGTCGTTCCACTTTTTCTCATACCCTGCTCTGTCTTTCTTGAAGAGGTCGCCAAGCTTATCTGCTACTTTCTTGGTAATGTAAGTGTTGATTTTCTTCACGTTCCCGTCCGACTGAAGGTAGCTCCTCGATACATTCAAAGGAATGTCGGGAGAGTCGATCACGCCGTGAAGAAGCATCAAAAACTCAGGCACTACGTCCTTCACCTCGTCGGTAATGAACACCTGGCGGCTGTATAGCTGAATTTTATTTCTCTGAACATCCAGCTCATTTTTCAGCTTAGGAAAATACAGCACACCAGTAAGGTTGAAAGGATAATCCACGTTCAGGTGAATCCAGAAAAGCGGATCCTCAGCAAATGGATAAAGCTCTTTGTAAAAGTTCAGGTAGTCCTCATCCTTCAATTCACTTGGCTGCTTGGTCCAGATGGGGCTTGGGTTGTTAACCACCTTGTCGTCGAATTCAATTTCGATAGGCAGGAACTTGCAGTATTTATCCAGAATACCCTGAAGTCTGTGCTTTTGCAAAAACTCTTCAGAATCTTCAGCAATGTGAAGCACTATGTCGGTACCCCTGTCTTTTTTCTTGGTCGGGGTAATTTCAAAATCAGTCGACCCATCGCACTCCCAGCGGGCAGCTTCGGCACCTGTCTGATACGATTTCGTGAAGATTTCTACCTTTTTGGCGACCATGTAGGAAGAGTAGAAACCAAGGCCGAAATGACCGATGATTTGCTTTTCCTCTCCTTTATCTTTGTATTTCTCAACAAATTCGGCTGCGCCCGAAAAGGCAATTTGGTTGATGTATTTTTTTATTTCATCGGTCGTTAATCCAATGCCTTTGTCACTGATTGTGATTGTTTTTGCTTTCTCATCGATAGACACTTTAATTTTTGTGTCACCAATTTTTCCTTTGTACTCGCCCAGGGCTGCCAGGCGGTTCAGCTTTTGTGTGGCATCCACGGCATTCGATACCAACTCCCTCAAAAAGATCTCGTGATCCGAATAGAGAAATTTCTTGATAATGGGAAAAATATTCTCGGTGTGGATCGAAAGGGTGCCTTTTTCTTCTGTTACCATGTTTGTATTTGTTTGCAAATGATTGGTCAATAAGTGAAGGGTTGGCAAAAGCCGTTCCATAGCCCGATTTTACCCACAAGGCTGTCAGGATGGCAGTAAGAAGTGTCAGGCCAACGGAATTAGCCACCTTCGTCGACCATTTTGTCGATTACTGCCGCATTAAAGAATTATGATTTTATCTGAGCCTGTTGGAGTCACGCACCAGCCTCTCGTCACGCCGGATAAAACGATTGGCCATAGAGTTGAGGATGAGGGCCACTGGAAAAAGATAGAAGGCCGCCAGGTAAGCACCTTTTTCGGAAGGAACGATTGTCTTTTCTGCGTTCCAGCAAAAGTAGAGGACGAGAAACATCGTACCACCAATAATAAGTGAGTTCAGAGCACCGAACTGAATTTGACGTAGCCTGTTACCAAACTGAAAAATAGAAAAAATGGCGACTCCTGCAGCTATCAGGCAAAGGGCCGCTACATACATGATGTTTTTTTCAGCTAAGATCTCGTCTACTGCCACTCCGTCTCCAGCATATCTGATATGGGTGATTTCAAGAGCGGTAATGGTCACTATTTCACTTTTTTCGACATCAATTTTTTGCCATAGCGGGAGAAAGACAATGATGACCATGACGATGGCAGCAAGCGCCAGAAATATAGATTGGATTCGCTGAAGCATTGGAAGAATTTTTGGCAAATAAACGCATAAAAGACTTTAGAGAAAACCTTAATCGGCTGAACATGTGAATTATGTTGAATGAATTACCTTTGCCGGGCATGCGGTATTTTATTCAGTTGAGTTACGATGGCACAAAATATAGCGGTTGGCAGACCCAACACAACGCTGTGGCTGTGCAGCAGGTTGTTACCCAATGTTTGAGCACCTTACAGGGCACCGAAGTGGAATGTGTGGGCAGTGGGCGAACCGATGCAGGCGTGCATGCCAGGGTGCAGGTGGCCCACGTCGACATGGAACTCAGGCACGAACCTGAGGAATTTCTCTACAGGCTTAATTCCCTACTGCCTCACGACATTGCCGCTCATTGGATAAAGCCTGTGCGGCCCGAAGCGCATGCCCGCTTCGACGCTGAGTCACGATCTTACGAATATCACATTCATCAAAAAAAGGATCCCTTCAAAACTAAATACAGCTATCTTTTCAGGCCGGAGTTGGATGTGGATGTCATGAACAGCACGGCAGCACTCATGTTGACATGGAAGGACTTTCAGTCGTTCAGCAAAGTGAAGACTGATGTCAAGCATTTTGATTGTGATATTTTCGAAGCTCGCTGGAGAAGAGAGAACGATAGCCTTGTATTTTACGTTAGTGCCAATAGATTTTTAAGAGGGATGGTTCGGGCCGTGGTTGGAACACTGCTGGAGGCAGGACAGGGCAGACTGAGCCAGACTGAGTTTAAGGAGATTTTGGAGAGCAGAGACAGGAAGTCGGCGGCCCGCAATGTGCCAGCTGAAGGTCTTTTTCTAACAAACGTTACTTATCCTGAAGAAATTTATATCCTTTCTTGAAATTTGCAGTTAATTACTAACCACGTCCCTAGTCGATAGTTTTGGAAAAGGAAACCGTAAGCGGAAATATCATTGACCTGAAAGTACTCAGGCGACTTTTTGTCTTTGCAAAGCCCTACATAGGCAAGTTTTACTTTCTGGTGGTGCTCACCATTCTGCTAGCGTTTTTGTCCCCACTTCGCCCTTACCTCATTCAGATTACGATTGATAAGTACGTGGCCATTGGTGATTTCCAGGGGCTGGTGAACATGACGCTCATTTTGGTCGGGGTAATCGTCGCCACCGCCATTGTGCAATACAGCCATACTTACCTGTCCGGCTGGCTGGGCCAGTTCATTATTCGAGACATCAGGATCAAGCTCTTCAAGCACCTCCAAACCCTGAAACTCAAGTTTTTTGACAAAACACCCATCGGTCGCCTTGTTACCCGCAACGTTTCTGACGTGGAAACCCTGTCCGATGTTTTCAGCGAAGGCTTAGCGGCTATTATAGGCGACTTGCTTCAAATCATCGTCATCTTTGCTATGATGTTCGCCATCAGCTGGAAGCTTACCCTTGTAAGTCTTTCAACCCTGCCACTACTGATCATCAGTACCTACGTGTTCAAGGAGAAAGTAAAGGTGGCATTCAATGAGGTGCGTACAGCCGTTTCCAACCTGAACTCTTTTGTGCAGGAGCATATCACAGGCATGAACATCGTGCAGATATTCAACAGCGAAGACAGGGAGTACGAAAAATTCAAAGAGATTAACCGGGAGCATAAAAAGGCCAATATCAGGTCGGTATTGTACTATTCGATTTATTTCCCAGTGGCGGAGGTTATTCAGGCAGCGGGTATCGGCCTTGTAGTTTGGTACGGTGCCAGAGGTGTTATAGACGATCAAATCACCCTTGGCGTGCTGATCTCATTTATCATGTATATCCAGATGTTTTTCCGCCCCATCAGGATGATTGCTGATCGCTTCAACACCCTGCAAATGGGCATCGTTAGCTCCAACAGGATTCTGGATTTGCTCGACAGCAAAGAGCACATCGCCAACAACGGTACTTTTGCGCCAACTACGTTGAAGGGCGAAGTGAAGTTTGAGCATGTATCGTTTGCTTACATCGACGAAGAATATGTGCTGAAGGATATCAATCTAGAAGTGAACCCGGGAGAAACCCTTGCTTTGGTGGGGGCTACAGGAGCCGGTAAGTCTTCGGTGATTAACCTTCTGAGTAGATTTTATGAAATCAATAAGGGCAGCATCACCATTGACGGGGTGGACGTAAGAGAATATGACCTGGCGTCGCTCAGGCTCAATATCGGTGTCGTGCTTCAAGACGTCTTTCTGTTTTCAGATTCCATTCTCAACAATATTACTCTCGGCAACCCCGAAATTCCAAAGTCAAAAGTGATTGACGCAGCTGAACTTGTTGGTGCAAGGGAGTTTATAGAGCGGCTGCCAGGCGGCTTCGACTATAATGTGATGGAACGTGGCGCCACACTGTCTGTAGGGCAGCGCCAGCTCATCTCCTTTGTGCGGGCCATGGTGTATGATCCCAAAATCATCGTCCTCGATGAGGCCACTTCATCAGTTGATACTGAGACTGAAGAGCTGATTCAGGGAGCCATTGATAAGCTAATGAAAGGAAGAACATCAATTGTGATTGCTCACCGTCTCTCGACAATTCAACGGGCAAACAAAATTGTGGTGCTTGAGAAAGGCGAAATAAAGGAGGAAGGCACCCATGATGAGCTTTTGGGCATGAATGGCTACTATGCTCAATTACATAAAATGCAATATAAGGAGGTTGTTTAGTGCAGTTTGAAATCGATCTTTTTTTGATTTCTTTTGAACCCTCAAAACATCCGATCGATGACGATTGACCCCAGGTACAAGTATTACGCTATTTCCACCGTCTCTCTGGCAATTATTTCGTTCAGCATTTACTTTCTTCTTGGTGGCACTAAAGAATACGAAGTACGGGAATCTGGTACTGTAAGCTACGATATAGTGGGCACACCTTTCAAGGGTCGGTATGTGGCAGATTCAGCAAGAATGGTTTTTGAAGATATCCGATCAAAAATAGTTAACGAAAACTGGAAGGGAGATTTGGTGGAGCTCACTTATCCCCCGGAAGATGGCGATGAAATAAATCAGTTTTTTGGTGTATTGCTGACAGGGAGGGTAACCCAAATTGAAGGCAACTATCAATTGAAAAAGCTGAGAGCCCCGGGAAGCCTTACGCTGAACCTTTCCATGCACTGGTTGGTGCGGCCCAGTCGGGAAAAAATACAAACCATGATTTTTGACTACAGCCAGGAAAGAGGAATAGTGCTGGAAGATTTCTTCATGCAGCGATATTTGCCAGATAATTCAGTGACAATCGAGGCGTTCGTTAAGTGACAAAAAAAGACCTGCCAGCATTCGCTAACAGGTCAGTATTCGTATCATTTATTGCCAGGCTTATAGGCCAAACTCTTTCTTTACTTTGTCAACATAGTCAAGTTTTTCCCAGGTGAAAAGCTCCACTTCCATTTCTTTTGTTTCGCCGGGTCTGGCAAACTTCTTCTTAACCACTTCATTTTTTCTGCCCATATGGCCGTAAGCTGCTGCTTCCTGGTACATCGGCTGACGAAGCTTCAAGCGCTGTTCGATGATGCCTGGACGCATATCAAAAATTGCTGAAACTTTCCTGGCAATTTCGCCGTCTGACAACTTCACTTTTGCCGAGCCATAAGTATCAACAAAAATACCCATTGGCTCTACCACGCCAATGGCATAAGAAACCTGCACAAGAATTTGATCAGCCACACCTGCAGCTACAAGGTTCTTGGCAATGTGGCGTGTAGCATAAGCTGCGGAGCGGTCAACTTTGCTCGGGTCTTTACCGGAAAATGCACCACCACCGTGGGCGCCTTTGCCGCCGTAAGTGTCGACAATGATTTTTCTTCCCGTTAAACCAGTGTCACCATGGGGGCCACCAATCACAAACTTACCAGTTGGGTTAACGTGGTATTTTATCTGATCGTTGAACAGTTTTTGAATATGATCAGGAAGTTGAGCTTTTACTCTTGGAATTAAAACGCTGATGATGTCCTGCTTAATTTTTACAAGCATCTTTGTTTCTTCATCAAAATCGTCGTGCTGCGTCGAAACAACAATGGAGTCGATTCTGATCGGCGTATGGTCATCAGAATATTCAATAGTCACTTGCGACTTGGCGTCAGGTCTCAGGTACTTGATGGCGCCATTCTCTCTTCTCATCACTGCCAGTTCTCTCAGCAGCCTGTGTGAAAGGTCAAGTGCCAAAGGCATGTAACTTGAGGTTTCGTTGCTGGCAAAGCCAAACATCATTCCCTGGTCGCCGGCACCTTGCTCCTCTGGTTTGCCACGATCAACGCCTCTGTTAATATCAGGCGATTGCTCATGCACTGCAGAAAGCACTCCGCACGAATTGCCCTCGAACTGATACTCTGATTTGGTATAACCAATGCGGTTGATCACCTCACGGGCAATTGATTGTACATCAATGTAAGTGTCTGACTTTACTTCGCCAGCTAACACTACCTGTCCAGTAGTTACAAGTGTTTCGCAAGCAACTTTCGAATTAGGGTCGAAAGCGAGAAAATGATCGACCAGTGCATCTGAAATTTGATCAGCTACTTTATCAGGGTGCCCTTCCGACACAGATTCCGACGTGAATAGATATGGCATTTGTTTTTCTTTGTTGTCTGATTTTTAAGCGTGCAAATTTAGCGGAGCTTTCCTTATTTAAAAACCTGAGGCCCAGGTATTATTTTCCAAGCAGGAAAACGGTTGGTATTTTGTGCAGGTCAGGCCGCTTGGCCTTCCAGCCAGAAATTTTCTTTGTTTGGATAAACTCCCCCTCTCCTGTGATATCACTTGCCACGCACAAAAGTGAGTTATCTTGGCAGGCACTGACCACCACTTCCAGAAGCTGGTTGTTTCTGTAAGGTGTTTCCATGAAGATTTGCGTTGTTCCCTGTTGCACAACCTCCTTCTCCATTTGTTTTATTTTGTCTTGAGCTGCTCTCTTATCAATTGGCAAATACCCATGAAAAGTAAATGACTGACCAGAAAACCCGGAACCCATTAACGCCAAAAAGATAGACGAAGGACCAACCAGTGGGATTACTTCAACTCCTTTTTTGTGGGCAAGGGCGACTATTTTAGCACCTGGATCGGCTATTCCGGGGCAGCCAGCTTCGGATATAACTCCAGCGCTTTCGCCCGAAAAGACTATATCCATGAGCTTCGATATTTCTGCATCCTCAGTGTCTTTGTTGAGCTCAGCAAAATGCAGCGATTCGATGGGCTTGCCTAAATTCAAGGAGCTGATAAACCTTCTGGAGGTTCTGATGTTCTCAGCGAAGAACCAGTTGAGGGAGGAAATTATTTCTTTAACCTGACCATTTATTATCAGATCAACCCTGTTGTCGGAAAGTGGACTTGGTACAAGAAAAAGTTTTCCAGCGCTCATGTGCTCTGCTACGATAGAAAGGCCATCAATGTCTCAAGAAAGGCTTCAGGCTGCTCGGCATGCACCCAGTGTCCGGCATTTTTTATAGTGACAACCTGGCTGTCAGGAAAAAGCTTCTTGATAATTGGAAGGTCAATGTCCCGAATGTAATTGGAATTCTCGCCGTCAATGAAAAGGGTGGGAACTGGATTCGGCTCTCCTTCTATTTTCCCCACAATCAGTCCTATATTGTTATCAATGGCAGCCACGTTTATTTTCCATTCGAATCCGTCACCGGTTCTGCTAAGGCTTTTAAGCAGAAACTGTCTTTCGCCCACATTGGGAACAGATTTGGCCAGCTGATCATCCGCTTCCTTTCTCGATTCCAAAGAGCCAAGGTCAATAGACTTTAGCCCCTCCAGTATCTGGTCATGGTGGATTTTGTAACCACGAGGTGAAATGTCTACAATAATCAGCTTCTCAAGTTTGCCCGGATGGCTCAACGCATAGTTCATAGCCACCTTGCCACCCATTGAATGCCCAAGAACAATCGGCTGAGCAATATTATTCTCTTTGATAAAGTTGCCCAAATCTTCCGCCATCACATCAAAATTTTGCGCTGGGTCATGGAACGACTGGCCATGGTTTCTCTGATCGACCAGATAAACCTCAAAATGTTCTGACAATGACTTGCCAATGGTCAACCAGTTGTCCGAGGCTCCAAAAAGCCCGTGCAAAATAATAAGTGGCTTTCCCTGCCCCAGTTTTCTAAAGAATAGCTTTTTGTCACTCATAGTTTTAAGTTAACTGGCGCAGATACATTTGGATAGTGTTTTCCAGCCCATAATACAAGGCATCGCAGATCAGGGCATGCCCAATGGATACTTCGTCAATTGCCGGAATTTGCTGCACTAAATAAGCCAGGTTGTGCAGGTCAAGGTCATGGCCGGCATTAATGCCAAGCCCCACTGACTTTGCCAGCTTTGCTGTTTCGATATAAGAAGCGACAGCTTTTTCCCGGTTGCTATGATAATGCGTGGCATATGGCTCGGTGTAGAGCTCTATTCTGTCTGCTCCACTTTTGGCTGCAGCCTCCACCAATTTTACGTCCGGATTGAGGAAAATGGAGACCCTTACCCCAGCAGCGTGGAGCTCTGCTGAGACTTCAGCGAGGAAAACCTGGTGTTTCAAGGTATCCCAACCTGTGTTTGATGTGATCGCTTCCGGCGGATCTGGAACCAAAGTGGCTTGCGCAGGCTTTACCGTTTTTACCAGATCGATAAACCGTCTGTCGGGATACCCTTCAATATTAAATTCAGTGGTCACTATCTTCGAAAGCTCAAGCACGTCGCTATGGCGAATATGCCTTTCATCGGGCCGTGGGTGTACAGTGATCCCCTGTGCGCCGAAGACCTCGCAGTCTTTTGCAACCTTTACCACGTCAGGGTTATTTGCTCCTCTGGCGTTTCTGAGCGTGGCCACTTTATTTATGTTAACACTGAGCCTGGTCATTCTTATACTGATTTGTATAACTTTGCTGCAAATTAACCAATAACGATTTTAAAAAATTCAGATATGAGCCTTAAAACCCAAATCGATGGAGATATAAAGCAAGCCATGCTTAGCAAAAACCCAGAAAGGCTGAGGGCACTGAGAGCTATCAAGTCGCTGATTTTGTTGGCGGAGTCTGAAAAGGGTGCCAAAGCAGAGCTGGATCAGGCAGCGGAAATGGCCATTTTGACTAAGGCCGCCAAGCAGAGAAAAGACTCATTGGCTATTTTTGAAGAGCAAAACCGACCCGATTTGGCAGAAAAGGAGCAAGCCGAGCTGGATGTTATCAACGAATTTTTGCCAAAGCAACTTTCAGAAGAAGAAGTGAAGTCGGAGGTTGCAAAAATTATTGCTCAAGTCGGTGCCTCTGGCCCTCAGGACATGGGCAAAGTGATGGGCGCAGCTACGAAAGCATTGGCTGGAAAAGCCGACGGGAAAATGATCTCAACGCTGGTTAAAGAGCTACTAAGCAAGTAAGATCATTGAGAGTCATTGATATAGTCATTCTTATTATCCTTGTTCTTGGAGCGTTTCGGGGTTTCCAAAAAGGACTTCTGTTGGAAATTGTCGGTCTGTTTGCCTTCATTTTGGGAATTATTGGCGGGTTTCAATTCACCCCACTTGTGGCAAGTTTCCTCGACGGATACTTTACTAAAGTGCCGGGGCTTGTTCCTGTCATCTCTTTTATTATCGTTTTTGTCGTTATAGTGCTCGTCGTTAACCTAATTGGCCTGGCACTTAAAAAAACGATTGACTTAACTTTACTTGGGAGCTTCGACGACCTGGCTGGGTCTCTGGCTGGTGTTTTGAAATGGGCTTTAGCCTTAAGCTTCCTGCTTTGGCTGTTGACCTTTTTTGGGTTTCAGCTAGCTGATGAATACGTCGAAGGAGCCAAAATTTATCCTTTTGTGGTGAGCCTCGCCCCCTGGATGATCGACACTATTTCTGTAGTGTTGCCGTTTGTCAAGGAGTTTTTCGAAAAGCTGACCCCGGAACAACAGCCTGCAGAGAGGCAAGCCTATATTGTGGCATTAACTCAGCTAAGAATTGTTTAGGCTTGAGCAACACATCAACAAAAAACTTTATCTCAGAACGGATTTTATCTATATTGGGTTAATTCAGTGATCAGAATGAACATAGAACTAAAAACACAGAATAACTATCCGTATATCGACGAGGGCAAGGGCGAAACGCTTTTGCTTCTTCACGGCCTTTTTGGTGCCCTTAGTAACTGGGATAGTGTAGTTCGCCGATTTTCCAAGACGCACAGAGTCGTCATTCCCATGCTTCCGATTTACGAAATGCCGATTAGAGAAGCTGGCCTCGATGGATTAGTCGAATACCTTGAAGGTTTCGTCGAAATGATGGGACTCAAAGATTTTACTCTTATGGGCAATTCACTTGGAGGCCACATAGCGCTGATATATACACTTGCAAACAAAAGCAAGGTGAAGAAAATGATCCTTACTGGCAGCTCCGGACTTTTTGAAAATTCGATGGGTGGCTCGTTTCCAAAGAGAGGTAGCTATGAGTACATAAAAGAGAGAGTTGAATATACTTTCTACGATCCAAAAACTGCAACACCGGAGTATATAGAGGAAGTTTTTGAAACGACTAAGAGCATCCCGAAGTGTATGCGCATTGTAGCCATTGCAAAATCTGCTCAGCGCCACAATATGGCCAAAGAAGTACAATCAATTAAAATACCTACCCTTCTGGTGTGGGGGCTTAACGATACCATCACCCCTCCGGAGGTGGCGCATGAATTCAACAGACTGATACCCAATTCAACACTTAGGTTCATCGACAAGTGTTGCCATGCCCCAATGATGGAACACCCTGATAAGTTTAACGATATATTAAGTGAGTTTCTACTAAATGAAGCTGCATGATAGCGAGTGATCTTATCAATTACATGATTCCTCCACTCAAGCTGAGTGACGAAATTCAGAAAGCTATTCTGTGGATGGAAGAACTCCATTCGACCGAACTTCCTGTTGTTGAGAAGGGAGAATTTCTGGGATTCATCAATGAAGACACGATCCTTGAATTGAATGGAGCCCTGCCAAGAGTAGCAGACTACGATTTACAGGGCGTTAAATGTAAAGTAGATCAATCGCAGCATTATTATGACGTGATAAAGGCCTGCGACAACAATGGATTGTCGCTTGTGGCAGTAACGGACAACGTTGGCACTTACCTTGGTGTAATTACGCTGGAAGACGTTATTCAGGCATTTGCCATGACATCTTCGATAAAAAGTCATGGGGGCATTCTCGTGCTTTCAATGAAACAGATAGATTATTCCCTGGCAGAAATTAGTCGGCTCATAGAATCGGACAATGGCAAGATTCTCAGCTCATATCTAACTGACGATCCAAATGATTCTTCAAAAGTGAGCCTTACGATCAAGATCAACCTCGAAGACCTTAGCCGGGTACAAGCAACTTTGGAAAGGTTTGGATATCAAATAGTGGCTAAATTCAATAATGCTCCAGAAGCTGTTGACGAACAGGAAAGAATGGACATTTTAATGAAATACCTGGGCATTTAAAGCCAGCACAATTAGTTAATCCGATATGAGAATAGCCCTCCATGGTCATAAATTCAACAGCGACACCATTCCATTTATTCAGGAGGTTATCTTATTTCTTCAGAAGAAAAATGTTGAGGTAATAGTTTCGCAAATCTTTCGAAAGCACGCTACCAAAGCGGGGTTTGACTTGCCAGATGGCCCGGACCTCAGCAAAGCAAATCCCGTTGAGTCATTGGATGCTATTATCAGCTTAGGTGGCGACGGGACATTGCTTGAAACTGTCACCTATGTGAAGCATGCAGAAACACCAATTTTGGGAATTAACACCGGCAGACTGGGGTTTCTGGCAAATATCTCAAAGCTGGATATTCAGAATGCTTTGACATCTTTTTTTGAGCAACGCTTTACCTACGACTACAGAACACTTCTGAGACTAGAAACGAACAAGGAAGTATTTGGCGATACAAGTTTTGCTCTGAACGAATTCACAATTACAAAGAAGGATACCTCTTCAATGATCACCGTTAAGTGCTATATTAATGGAGAGTACCTTAATTCGTATTGGGCTGACGGACTGATGGTTTCGACGCCAACAGGATCCACTGGCTATTCACTTAGTTGTGGCGGGCCTGTTATTCTGCCTCATTCAAACAATTTTGTGATAACCCCGGTTAGTCCCCATAACTTGAACGTACGCCCTTTGATTGTCCCTGACGAAAGTGTCATTTCGTTCGTTATAGAAAGCAGGGGGAGAAACTTCCTGGCCTCATTGGATTCACGGTCACATACGGTTGATTCTTCGGTAGAAATGTCGGTTAGGAAGGAGGATTTCAGAGCCAAATTGATCCAGCTCAACGGCTACTCGTTTTTGGATACACTTAGGAATAAACTAAATTGGGGCTTTGATCTTAGAAATTAATTTTAATCCAGCTTTTCTTTTTTCACTACTTTTACAAAAAAATAGAACTCTTCAATGAAGAAGTTTATTCTCATACTTATCATTTTGGTTCCTGCACTGCTTGCAAGTGAAGATGCGTTTGGTCAGTACAAAAGAAGAAGCAAAGCCAAATTGCAAAGAAACAAAGCTATGTCTTCCTACAGAGGTGGCCGGATTAGTGGCGGCGTTTCCCGGTTCAAGAGCTATCACTCACTTGGCGTGAATTTGAATGCATCAAACTACTTTGGCGATATAGCTCCACTTTCCCGGGCTGTCAGTACAGATATCTCTTTCACCAGACCTGGTTTTGGTATTACGCACACTTACAGGGCCCATAAAATGGCCAGTGTGCGGTCTAGTTTCAACTGGGTAAGATTGAAATCTGATGATTTTGACTCGGCTGATCCTGCGCTAATCGAAAGTCTTCCACGATACACGAGAAATCTTTCCTTCAGAAACGATGTCAAGGAACTGTCAGTAATTCTCGAAATGGACATATTTCCAAACGAAGGTGGTGCAGGGTCAAGGCTACCATTCGCTCCCTACGTATTTGCTGGGGGGGCAGCTTTTCTTCATAACCCCAAAGGACTTGCCCCGGAGCTTGGCAATGATGGCACTCCACTAGCCGAAGCAGGGAAATGGGTTTCTCTAAAAGATTTGGGTACTGAAGGTCAAAACAGCGATCAGTATGATATTGAGCCCTACAAGTCGCTTTCTTATGCTATTCCGTTTGGTATAGGATCAAGATTTAGGCTGCCTGGCCCTTTCGACGCTGCTTTCGAAATAGGGTATCGCCTTCTTTTCTTCGATTATATTGACGACTTGAGTGGAAGGTATGTGGATCCGGGAGCTTTTGGCACGAATGAGCTTGCCCGCACCATGGCCGACAGATCTCGTGAAGCCACTTCGGCTTCGGGGCAACCCCGACAGCTGACTTTGATCACCGAAGCCTATGGTGGAACGAGTACTAAGGTTTCTCAAATTGATGGTCAGCCTTATCCAACAATAGCTGGCTGGGGCTTCGAAGACGACATAAGAGGAAATCCCAGTAACAACGACCAATATATTGTCACCCAGATACGTTTAATGTACGTGTTCGGCAAAGTTCGCCGGAGTGCTAAATTCAGATAATATTGGGAAGTTGAAAAAAAGAGTTTACATATCATTAATCACCAGTCTGCTGGTGATTTTTTTTAGCGGCAAGGCCCTTGCTCAATATACAGAGTACGGTGGGGGATTGGGAATGCTTACTTATACCGGAGATCTAAGCCCAAAGCTGCGATTGAAAGGCTGGACTCCCGGGCTCAACGCATTTTACAGGATGAATGTTAACAACGTCGTTAGTGTAAGGCTTGGGCTGACGGCAGGGAAGATAAAAGGAGACGATCAACGGGCAGTTGATATACTAGGCACCAATAGAGACTACTCATTCGATATCACGTTAATTGAGGGTTCATCTGTGTTTGAGTACTATTTTCTGGACTATAAGCACCCACACACCAACGTTTACTTTTCTCCCTACTTTTTTGCGGGTTTTGGCATTTTCAGAACCTTCGGCTACGATGAGGCAAGAGCAGACTTTAATAAGCTGCAACCAGTTATTCCATTTGGGGTAGGCATTAAGCAGCTGGTAGGAAAAAGATATGCAGTAGGATTAGAATTTGGTTTGAGAAAGACCTTTTTCGACTATTTGGACAGCGTGTCCGATGGTGATATCACATTGAAAAACTACCAGTACGGTAACCCGGAAAGCAAAGATTGGTATTACTTCGCTGGGTTCTCGATTACCTATATTTTGTACGAAATTCCATGCCCTTTCAGGTATGTTCCCAACCGTTATGAGTATAATTGACTCTCCTATTTAGATTTCTCCTTATTTATTTAGCTAAAAATTAGCAACTTTGCGGTTTGCTAGACACTGAGAGACCCTTAGGGCATGAAAGAATTGATTAATTCAGACGCTATTCCCCGCCACATTGCCATCATTATGGATGGCAACGGCAGATGGGCTAAGAAAAGAGGCGCTGCAAGGATATTCGGACATCAGAATGCCATACAGGCAGTGAGAGATGCGGCAGAAGGAAGTGCAGAGCTGGGCGTCGATTATTTAACTTTGTATGCATTTTCAACGGAGAATTGGGCCAGGCCTATTGAGGAAGTAAATGGATTAATGTCATTGTTGGTATCCACCATAAAAAAGGAGTTGCCAACACTACAGAAAAATAATATAAGGCTTAAGTCGATAGGCAACATTCTGAGCCTGCCCAAGGATGCCCAGGACAACCTGGACTATGCCAAGAAGGCGACCCAGTTCAATGATGGATTGACGCTGATACTGGCCTTAAATTACAGCGGTAGGTGGGAAATTACGGAAGCTGTCAAAAAAGTAGCCCAGGATATCGTGGACGGGCACAGAAGCACAGAAGACATTACGGAGGGGCTGCTGGGCGCTTACCTTGACACTAAGGGCATTCCTGACCCGGAATTGTTAATCAGGACTAGTGGGGAAATGCGCATAAGTAATTTTTTACTTTGGCAAGTTGCTTACACCGAGTTGTTTATTACAGAAGTGCTTTGGCCCGACTTCAGAAGAGAGCATCTTTATGAGGCTATAGTTGGGTACCAAAGAAGAGAAAGAAGATTTGGAAAAATCAGTGAACAAGTGAATTCCTGAGAATGAAGAAAATTGTAATTGTATTTGCGGCCTCCCTGTTGTGCATTGTCCAAAGTGTGGACGCACAAATCCGCCCGGGACTTCGGAGCACGCCAGCCACGTCTGGCTCTGGTCTTCAGCTTGACTACTCCAACCCAAAGGAGTATGAGATTGGAGGAATAGATGTGACAGGTTCAGAATACCTGGACAAGAATGCCATCATCTCAATTTCGGGCCTGAGTGTTGGGTCAACGATTAAGGTGCCTGGTGACGCTACCTCCGGTGCCATCAAAAAGCTTTGGAACCAGGGGATTTTGGGAGACGTCTCTCTTTTTGTAAGCAAAATAGAGGGCAACCAAATCTTTTTGACGATTGAGTTGAAGGAAAGACCACGACTGACCAAGTTCACTTTCGAGGGTCTAAACAAAACGCAGAAAAGCGATATCGAAGACGATATTAAACTCATAAAAGGAAGGGTTGTAACCGACGCCGTCATCAAGAACACCGAACTGACGATTCAAAAGTATTTTCAGGGAAAAGGGTATTTGAATGCCGACGTAAAGGTTGTGCAACAAAAAGACACGCTGCTCTCCAACAGCGTCATGCTGAAGATAGTAGTTGACAAAAAGTACAAGGTCAAGGTAAACGACATCAAATTTACTGGCAATGATGTTTTTCTTGACTCCAAGCTGAAGTCAAAAATGAAAAACACGGGAGAGCGGCTTAGGTTCACGCTTATAGAGGACTTGGTTGGTCGTTCTCTTAGAATCTTCCAGCCTAAGGAAGTAAAAGAATTTGTTACGTCGACTAAGCCCTTCGGGTGGAGAGAGTTTAGAAGCTACTTGCACGACAACGTTAAAATCAATTTTTTCAAAACCAAGAAGTTTCTTCAGCCAAAATACGAGGAGGACAAAAAGAGCCTTATCACTTATTTTAATTCTCAGGGATACAGGGATGCGGAAATTGTAGCCGACTCAACCGTAAAGAGCGACAAAGGGCTTGATGTCTACATTACGGTAGACCCAGGTCAGAAATACTACTTTGGGGACATCACCTGGTCAGGCAACTACGTATATGACAGTGAAACGCTGGATAAGGTGCTCGGCATAAAGAAGGGTGACGTGTATGACATGGAGCTCATTCAGAAGAAGCTTACCTTCAACCCACAGGGGCCGGATATTAGCTCCCTGTATATGGACAATGGCTACCTTTTCTTTAACCCCCAAGCGGTAGAAGTTAGAATAAACGGTGACAGTATCGACATAGAAATGCGCCTTTCCGAAGGCTCTCAGGCGACGCTTGACAAGATATATGTGACCGGTAATGACCGGACGAACGACCACGTAATTCTTCGTGAGCTGAGAACGCTTCCTGGCCAGAAATTCAGCCGTAACGACGTGATCCGTACGCAAAGGGAGCTTGCACAGCTAGGTTACTTTAACCCGGAGACAGTAACACCCAATGTGCTTCCTAACATAGCCAAGGAAACCGCCGACATCGAATGGCAGGTGGAAGAACGCCCAAGTGACCAGATAGAGCTTTCTGGTGGTTGGGGTGGGCCTATCGGCTTTGTGGGCACACTCGGTGTCACGTTCAACAACTTCTCTCTAAGGAAGATACCTTACCCAAAAACATGGAGCCCGCTTCCTGTGGGTGATGGTCAAAAGCTCTCCGTTAGATTCCAGGCCAACGGAAAAAGATTCCAGACCTATTCAGTTTCGTTCTCTGAGCCATGGCTGGGAGGTCGCAAGCCGAATTCCTTTGGACTTTCGTACAGCTACTCTATTCAGCGGCAATACCTTTACACAACTGTTGGCAAGCCGCTGGGAACTCTTGGAGTACAAGGCATTACCGCAAGCTTAGGTCGCCGTGTTACGTGGCCTGATGATTACTTCACGGTAAGCAATAGCCTTTCTTATTTGAAGTATGATTTGAACAATTACGGGGCTAATTTCTCGAGCACCCAGTCGCTAGGCTTTACCGACGGTGTTGCCAATAGCTTAACATTCAATACTACGATTGCCAGAAACAGTGTAGATCAGCCAATGTACCCTAGGTCAGGCTCTAATATCTCGTTGACGGCATCGTTTACGCCCCCTTATTCTGCTATCAGAGGTCAGGGGATCTCGGACTTACCCCCTAACGAAAAGTACAAATGGGTGGAATACCACAAGTGGATGTTCGATTCGTGGTACTATCTCAAGTTGGTGGGTAACCTTGTTTTGGTGAACCGTGTGCACTTTGGTGTTATCGGGTCTTACGACAAAGACAGTCCTGGCACGCCTTTTGAAAGGTTCTCTTTGGGAGGTAGTGGTTTGGCAGGACAAAACTTTATTCTCGCCACCGACATTATTGGTTTGAGAGGGTATACAGATAACTCCCTGCGGACCTACGACGAGGTAAACAATATTACGGGTGGTGTGATATATAACAAGTTTGTGTTCGAGTTGAGGTACCCAGTGTCCCTGAGCCCAACTGCCACCATTTACCTGCTTACCTTCGCTGAAGGCGGCAACAACTGGAACGTTTTGAAGGATTATAATCCTTATAACTTATATAAATCAGTAGGAGCAGGCGTTAGAGTATTCATGCCCGCTTTTGGACTTCTGGGTGTTGACTATGGTTATGGCTTTGACACCATACCAGGCCAAACCTCCAGAAGTGGTGGACAGTTCCACTTCTCCATAGGGCAGCAAATACGCTAACCTCATGTGGCTATGAAAAGGACAGTCTTTACGGTATTTATTTTAAGTTTAGGGATAAATACTACCTTTGCCCAAAAATTCGGTTATGTTGACACCGGGTATATCCTGGAGCAAATGCCGGATTACAGGGAAGCCCAGGGAGAAATCGACAAGTTGTCGCTGTCCTGGGAAGAAGAAATAAAGAAAATGTTCCAGGAAGTGGAGCAGATGCAGATTGCTTTCCATGCAGAAGAGGTGCTTCTTACTGAGGAGATGAAGAAGGACAGACGGACGGAGATCGACCGGAAGATGCAGGAAGTGAAGGAGTATCAGAAGAAAGTGTTTGGCTTTGAAGGTCTTTTTTTCTTAAAGAAGAAAGAGCTGATAAAGCCTGTTCAGGATAAAATATGGGAGGCAGTGGAAAAAATGGCAAAGAACAATCGCCTCGCCATTGTTTTTGATAAATCCGGTGAGTTGGTCATGATCTACACAGATCCGATTCATGATTATACTGACTATGTACTTGAAGAGCTTGGCCTGGCCAACGAAAACGATGTAATTAAAAATTAAAACGTAAAGTCATGAAACTTAGAAGCTTGCTGTTTGGTGTATTTGTACTTTTCGCTGTTTCAGTCACAGCACAGGAACTGAAAGTTGGGTACACCAATGTAGACTATATACTCACCCAAATGCCCGAATCGAAGCAAATCGAGGCCGATCTCAAGGCATATGAAACTCAATTGCAAAACCGCCTTCAGGCAAAAATTCAGGAGTTCCAAACCAAAGGCCAGGCGTTCCAAAGCGGCTACCAGACGATGACCGACATCGAAAGGGCTGACAAGCAGGAGGAGCTTCAGAACCTTCAGGCCTCTATCGAAAAATTTCAGCGTGATGCGCAGCAGTCTATGCAGGACAAGGAGCTTCAGTTGCTTCAGCCGGCTTACGACAAAATTCAGAAAGCGATTGACGATGTAGCCAAAGAAAATGGCTTCACTCACGTATTCAGATCAGAAGCGTTGCTTTTTGCCAAGGACAGTGACGAGATTTCTAACATCGTGTTGCAGAAAATGGGGATTACTCCAAAGGCTGCTCCAACTGGAGGAAACTAGCAGATTTACTTACAATGCAAAAAAGGCCATAGAGGTATTCCCTCTATGGCCTTTTGTGTTATTTTGATTGACGCTCGCTTAAACTGGTTAGAGAGAGCAGCTGGATCCATGCCTGCCTGTGTAGGTTAGATTACCTGACAGGCCATAGCCGATCGGCGACGAACTGACAGTATCGTAGATGTCATATCGAATAGAGGAAACAGTTTGTCCATTCGTAGTGGCATAAATCGATAACTGGTCGGAAACTGTATTAACGGGATATGTAGTTACATAATAATCGATAATTCCACTAATATTCAATTGAGAAGTATCTTTAAGCCGCCAGCCAAATACCCCATGGTACTCGTTCCAGGCATGCAGATACATGTAGATTCCGTACACCCCTGATCCTGTTGTATAGACAGCGGCGGCTCGTCCTTTGACCCGCTGTCCACCTCCACTAGTGTATCCAGTGCAATCTGTTGTGCCGTTAAAGAGAATCTTGCCATTTTGAGAGGGTAAACTGATAACCTCTCGGCGAACAGTAAGCACAGTTATTTGGTCTTCGACACTTGAATTTTCGTATTTATCAAGTGTTTTCAACTTACTAACATCCCCATTCATAATAATTCTAATAAAGCCTTTGGAGTAGGAGTAAATGGAGTCGCCTATCTGCAATAGCCCTTTTTTATTAACAAACCTTTCAATTCCCTGGTCGTAGCCCTCTATTTTTAGCGAGTAAATTCCATCTTCGTCGAAGTCAAGAAGATTCTTGTTTGAAAGAACGCTTTCGTCAAAGTAAAAGTCATCTCCAACAGTTTCTTTTAACTTAAGAGCATCCTCCATAGGGAGGTTATCGATGGCTTCCTTGTGTTTTTCATCTTTTTTTAATATTTCGTTTAGAATAGATCTCTGAGACTTGAATTCATAGAACCCACTTTCCCAATTGTCGAGGTCGTCGTTAGTAGCGTCTGATAGTGCCTTTCGTGTACTATTGAATATTGTGACGCTAGGAAATACTAGCCTCCCGTCCGTCACACTGACCTTGGATGGTATAGCGGCGGCAGGTTCAGGGTTGGAAACATCATCCTGAGAGCAAGAAAAAGCTAGCATGAGTGCTAGAAAAGCGGTAATACTTAAGATTTTTTTCATGGCATTATTTAGTTAAATGAATAACTAAGAGTAAATCTTTGTATTAGTCATTGCAAGGCTCAATTTAATCTTGATCTACATTGCTCTATTATGCGTGAAAAATCTCAATTATTAACTTTTGTTCTTTGGGACTCAGGTATTTTCTGGGAGAAATGTTTAGACTATGATCTTTGATTCTTCTTCTGAGGGTATGATAACTCACGCCAAGCTCATTGGCCAATTCCTGCCTGGTTTTTACTTTTAGCATAGTTGAAAATATTGACATTTTATAATTGATAATAAAGATAACTATTTATGGAACGTATTGAGTATGGGAATTGAGAAATTTAAGGAAGGAAACAGCAGAGTTAATTATACATATAGGAGCGGATTTCCTATATGTTTAGAAATACTTCTGGAAATGGTTATTTTCGAAGTTCAAAGATGAAATAGCCATAAGGAATACCATACCCAACGGAAATGAATAAGTGGATCGAAAATCTAAATATTCATTCCCATTGGTAAAAGCTATTCCATGTGGCCGCTGAGAAACAAATTATATACACATGAAAAAATGCATAAGTTAGTCGCAACGCTCTTATTTCTAATTAGCCTGAATACTTCTCTTCTTTCGCAAAGCCAGATATCTATCGAAGATTTTACTTTGAAGAACACTTTCAACGTGGAGTCGGTGAACAGTGTGAACTGGATGAAAGACGGGCAGTTTTACTCTGCACTCGAGGACAATAAGGTTGTAAAATTTGATGTGACTACCGGTGTGGCAGTTGAGGAGATAGTTGATGGAAGTGCGCTTTCCCCTTCGCTAAAAATAGACGACTATACGTTTAGCGACGACGAGACTAAACTATTATTGTTAACTGATAGGCAGTCAGTATTCAGGAGATCCTACACGGCGGTGTTTTACGTGTATGACATCGCTACGAAGGCAATTTCGAAACTTTCTGAGGGGCGCCAGGCATACGGCACCTTTTCACCCGACGGAACCAAAGTTGCCTTTACCCGTGACAACAATCTGTTTTGGAAAGACATTACTTCAGACCGGGAAGTCCAGATAACCACCGATGGCGAACGGAACGCCATCATCAACGGTAGTACCGACTGGGTGTACGAGGAGGAGTTGTACCTCACCAAAGCCTTTGAATGGTCACCCGACGGACAGCGGATAGCCTACTACAAGTTCGATGAGTCGCTGGTGAAGGAGTACAACATGCAAGTGTGGCATGAGGGCCAGCTTTATCCGGAGGACTATAGATACAAGTACCCGAAAGCCGGTGAATCAAACTCGGAGGTAAGTATTTTTATTTACGAGGTGGGAGCCAACCGAAACGTTAAAGCCGACATTGGTAGCGAAACAGATATTTATATCCCCAGAATCAAGTGGCTGAAGGATGCAAAAACCCTTTCGATTCAGCGACTGAACCGTCTTCAAAACCAATTAGATATTTTGCACACTGACGCCTCCACGGGGAAATCAGCAATCATACTCACCGATAAGTCGGAGACTTACATTGACTTCACGTTTTGTGACGACCTTACCTACCTGGTGGATGACAAAACATTTTTGTTTTCCTCCGAAAAAAGTGGCTTCAAGCACTTTTATCTGTATAGCCTGAGTGGCGAGTTGATCCGTCAGATTACCAATGGCTCATGGGAGGCGGTGTCGCTTGTGGGCGTTGACCAAAGCACCAAAACACCCGTGTTGTTCTATACTTCTACTGAAGATTCGCCGATGGAAAGAGCCTTTTACAGAATAGATATAAAGGGGAAGAACAAGGCGAAATTGAGTCTTGATAAAGGGTGGAACAGGGTAGTGATGAGTACCGACACCAGGTTTTATATAAATTACTTTACCAGTGCCACGCAGCCACAGAAAGTTACTTTACATCAAAGCAAAGGCAACAAATTAGTAAAAGTATTGAAGGACAATGCCGCACTGGCGAAAGCCATTCAAGACCATGGATTTGTAGACAAGGAGTTCTTCAGTTTTACAACTTCGCAGGGAAGTAACCTGAATGGCTATTTTCTGAAGCCGACTGATTTTGACTCTGACAAAAAATATCCAGTATTGCTATATCAATACAGTGGGCCAGGGTCACAAAACGCCACCAACGCCTGGGGTGGAGGGCATTTTTTTTGGCACCAAATGCTGACCCAAAGGGGCTACATTGTTGCAGTGATAGACACCCGGGGAACAGGAGGGCGTGGGGAAGGGTTTAAGAAAATGACCTATAAGCAACTTGGGAAGTATGAAACGGAGGATCACATAGAAGCGGCCCGGTATTTCGGAACGCTCCCATTTATTGATACCTCCCGCATCGGCATATGGGGTTGGAGCTACGGAGGATACATGAGCTCACTGGTGTTGTTCAAAGGAGCCGATCTCTTCAAGGCGGCCATTGCGGTGGCACCTGTGACCACATGGCGATTTTATGACACCATTTATACTGAACGCTACCTCATGCGTCCGCAGGACAACGCCGGTGGATATGATGACAACTCCCCCATTACTCATGCCGATAAGCTAAAGGGCAATTTCTTGCTTATACACGGAACGGGTGATGACAATGTTCACTTTCAAAACTCGGTGGCTCTGCAAGATGCACTTATCAGAGAGGGAAAGCAGTTTGAGTCGTTTTACTACCCCGATAAAACGCATGGTATTTCTGGTGGTAAGTACCGGTATCATTTGTACAATATGATGACTAATTTCATTACTGACAACCTATAGCCGACTATGCCCAGAAAACTTCTGTTAATGGTAAACCCGGCCGCCGGGTATGGCAAAGGTGCCAAAATAGTTGGAGAGGTAGAGAAATTCCTGCGAACGAACGACCTGGTGTACGAATCTTTCTTTACTAAGAAAGGCCAGAATGCAAGGGCAATCGTGAAGAAGAGATTGGACGAAAGCTTTACTGACCTTTTGGTTATCGGCGGAGACGGAACGCTCAACGATGCGATAAACGGCATTGGCGAGAATAGGAAGGTCGTTGTAAATGTAATTTCTACCGGCACAGGCAACGACTTTATTAAGTCGGTAAATGTTGGGAGCAATCTCATCCAGCAGTTGGATACCCTTCTTCATGGGGTAGAGAAAACCATCGATTTGGGCGTTTGCAATGATCGGCTGTTTCACAACGGGGTTGGAATAGGGTTCGATGGTCAGATTGTAGCTGATATGAAGCAAAAGAAAAGGCCGTTACTCCTCTGGGGCTACGGGGCCTACTTGTACAGGGTGCTCAGAATCTTAAGCTCATACCAGGAGAAGCAGCTATCATTCAGCATCGATGGTAAGAAATACACCAAAAAAGTTCTTTTGCTCACGGTGGCCAATGGAACCACTTTTGGCGGCGGCTTTGTGCTAACGCCAGATGCCAAAGTGGATGATGGCTTGCTGGATGTGTGCCTTATTGAAAGAATTCTCCCCTGGAACAGGTTCCTGAGCCTGAGTAAGCTTGGAGCCGGAAGGCACGGCAAGCTTGAAGAAGTAAGTTTCTTTAAGGCCAGTCACGTAAGCATAGAGGCTGACAAAAAGCAATGGATGCATATCGACGGGGAGCTTTTGGGCCACCCACCTTTTGAAATCAACATTCATAAGAAGGCATTAAAAGTGAGAGTCAGGGCTTCCGCTTGACGATAGGCTTTTGTTTTTTGGAGAACCGGTAGTAGAAAATACCTACCAGAGAAATCAGAACAAGAGAGATAAGCTGAGAATGTGAAAGTACATTTTCAATAATGAACCCCCTTCGGATATCACCCCTGAATATTTCTGTAACCGACCTGCCAACAGCGTACATCATGATGTACAGAAAAAACAACTGCCCCTCAAACCGTTTGTGCCGTTTGAACATTAGCAGCACTACCAAAATAGAAAGAATGAGAAAGATCTCATAAAGCTGTGTCGGGTGCAGCGGAGTGTTTAGTGGTTTGGCTTGTGAAAGGGTGTCGGAAAAGCTAATACCCCACGGCATGTCAGTTGGCTTGCCGTAGCAGCAGCCAGCAAAAAAACAGCCCATTCTACCACAAACGTGAACGATGCAGCCCGTAACAGCTACCAAATCCATCATGGGCCAAAACGGTAGTTTGTGCTTTCTGAAATACCAAATGACGGTCGGAATGGCAAAAATGAGGGAACCGTAAAAAACGAAACCTGTTCGAAAGTTTTTTAACATATTGGCCGGTTCGCCAAAATAGTAGGCAGGTGACTCGAAATAATAGAACAATTTCCCCCCAACAAAGGCGGCAATAATTACCCATCTTGCGAGTCCTTGGATGACATCTGACTCGATCCCCAGTTCCCGTTTGGCGGTTTTTGCTGCGTAAAAATAGCCCAATGTTGCTCCAAGAGCGATCAATAAACCGTAAAAATGGATGGTGACGGGCTTCCCAAAAAGCTCGAATGAAATGAATTCTGGATGCATTTATTGCGTTTATTTTCGTATATTAAAGAGGCCCTCGTTTTACAAATCTATCAAAATGATCGTTCGCAACGCTTTCTTTTTTGTTTTCCTTAGCTTTCTCTTTTTTGTGCCCAAGGTATCAGCTCACGATTTTAGCAATGATGAGTTGGCTGAAGCCATCCGCTTGCGATTGGAAACAGCCCAGGCATATGGGCAAATGAGGCTTGGCGAAGAGCCAGTTTTTTGCATCAACACTTTGCCTGAGTTTTATGTAAGCAGAGACTTTCAGCCACTTTGGATAACAACCAGGGACAAATACCAAAAAGCAAAGGAGATGCTGAGCATCATCGGCGATGCGGAGGAAGAAGGACTAGCACCTGACGACTATCACTATGCTCATATATTGAAGTCGCTTAATCACTCCATTCGGCATGATTCGGTCGGTCGTTTTGAGCTTATTAAATTAGAGCTTTTGCTTTCCGACGCCTTCTTTTTGTACGCCTCTCACCTTTACTATGGAAAGTTGAACCCTGAGACTGCCGACCCCGAGTGGAAAGCAAAACGAAAAACCGATAGCTTCGACTTTGCCGGTTATTTAACCGAGGCGGTGGAGTCGGGCAAGCTAAGAGAGTACACCCAAGTGCTGGCTCCCAGCCTGCCGGAGTACACGATACTCAAGTCTTTTCTCGACTACTACCGTGAGGTGGTGTCAAAGGGAGGCTTTCCAAACGTGCCTGCTGGTGATAAGCTTCAAAAGGGAGATAGTAGTGAGCGAGTAGTGGCCATCAAGAGACGACTGTACATGGGATCGAACGTAGAAATTAAAGATGGCAACATGTCGCCTTTTTTCGATGACGATCTGGAAGCAGCCTTAAAGATATTTCAACGCCGAAATGGGTTGGGGGCAGATGGTGTGGCTGGGGTAAAAACCGTGGATTTACTTAATGTGCCTGCCGAGAAACGTATCCAGGACATAAAGATCAACATGGAGCGACTCAGATGGTTGCCCGAAGATCTTGGCGAACGCTACATACTCGTCAACCTTGGAAGCTTTGAGCTTGAAATATTCGACAAGGCCTCCAGGACGTATGACTCGGAAGTGATCATTGGTAAAACCTATAGGAAGACCCCCGTGTTTAGCAGTAAAATGACCTATTTGGTGCTTAATCCAACCTGGACTGTGCCCCCAACTATTCTTAAATCCGATATTCTTCCGGAGGCCAGAAAGGATCCATCTGTAATCACAAGAAAAGGTTTAAAGGTGCTGAGAAGTGATGGAACTGAAGTGCCGTTGGCAGATGTAGACTGGCCAAATGTTTCTTCAACCAACTTTCCCTATATGCTACGCCAGCCACCGGGCCCCTCAAATGCTTTGGGAGATGTGAAGTTTATGTTTCCAAACCCCTACAGTGTTTACATACATGACACCCCGAGTCGGGAGATGTTCAACAAAAGTGAAAGAGCGTTCAGCTCCGGGTGTATCAGGTTAAAAAACCCATTGAACATGGCTGCCTACCTTTTAGCAGGCACTAAGTATACCAGAGAGGAGATTGGAAAAATCGTGCAAACGAGGGTGGAAACTACCATCACCTTGCCGAAACCACTTGATGTACACATACTCTATCTCACGGCGTGGGTAAGCGAAAGTAACAGCCTTCGCTTTGGTGTGGATATATACGAACGTGATGCCAGGATAGCCAAAGGCCTATCGGGAACTCCCCAGGGGGGCAGCAGCATTGGCAGCAGGCTCTGATGTCAATTTTTGAACCTGGGCAACCAAATTGGTTGGTTGAAGCAATTTGCTTTTGGAAAGATAGTTTTTGTCGGGGTAGAATATAAAGAGGGCCGTTCCGTCTTTGATGGTGTTGATAACCTCCTTATGAACAGCCATTGGAACTGAAGGGCATCCGAAGCTACGTCCTAGTCGTCCATGTGCTTTTACAAAGTCTTTGCTTACATAGTCAGCGCCGTGAAGCACAATCGCTCTTTCTCTCGCTTTGTCATTAAAGCCTTTTTCCTGCCCATCTAAACGAAGGGAGAGCCCATGTTTACCTATGTAAGTTTGAGCTGTGGTGTAGAAGCCAAGGCTGCTCGTGTTGGAATTGGGAACATTAGAAAATGACTCTGCGTAGAGGTTTCCTGTATTTCTTCCATGTGCAACAAGTGTATGATACAGCACGCTTCTCGCTTTCAGGTCAACTATCCAAAGTCTTTTTTGGTTGGAAGGCTTTCGGAAGTCAATAATGGTGACAATATCTGCCTGGCCAATACGATCGCTATCTTTGAGATTGAAATAACCTGTGACTGCAAGCTTGAAAAGCCCAAAATCCGGTAGGGGCTCCTCCTTAGCAAACGACTGGTAGTACAATAGAAGCTGACGATCAGGCGAGAAGTCCGCTGACTCATCCTCCAGACTCTTTTCCTGAGCAAAGGCCACTCCGGAAACAATGAACAAAAGAGCAATGAATAATCTTGTCATAAAAGCCGCTAGTACGGAACAAATGTAGATAACGGAATCGTTCACAGGCCTTTGATGTAAGAATATTTTTGAAGCGCAATATTCCACTCAAAGTGACGGCGGCACCAATATCTTTCTTGTTTCTGCCGACTTACCTTTTTGGCCTGTTATATTTGTAAAAATATTGATGGACAATGCTTTCAAGAAGACCAAGAAGAAACAGGAAATCGGCGGTAATTAGGGAAATGGTGGAGGAAACAAGGCTTTCTACAAAAGACTTTATCTTTCCGCTTTTTGTCGTAGAGGGGGCCGGGAAAAGAGTGGAGGTAAAGTCTATGCCTGGGATTTTCCGGTTTTCGTTGGATCTCCTTTTGAAGGAAATTGAGGAATGCCTGATGTTAGGTATTCGCACATTTGCGATTTTTCCAGCCATCGACGATTCAAAGAAGGATAAGTACGCTACCGAGAGCCTAAATGGTGAAGGGCTTTACCTCAGGGCGCTGAGCGAGATTAAAAAGAGATTTCCTGAGGCTTGCCTGATGACTGACGTTGCTATGGATCCTTATAGCAGCGACGGACACGACGGGTTAGTAAAAGATGGACAAATTGTAAACGACGAAACCCTCGAGATACTCGGAAAAATGGCCGTTGCTCAGGCTGGCACCGGAGCTGACATTATCGGCCCCTCCGACATGATGGATGGGCGTGTTGGGTACATCAGAGAAATGCTGGATGACGCAGGATATACCAATACGTCTATCCTTGCCTACACAGCCAAGTATGCAAGTGCCTTTTACGGTCCATTCAGAGATGCGCTTGACTCGGCTCCAAAAGCCGGAGACAAAAAAACTTACCAGATGGATACGGCTAATCGGAACGAAGCCCTCGTGGAAGCCGAACTGGACTATAATGAGGGAGCTGATATATTGATGGTAAAGCCTGCACTGGCTTACCTCGACGTGATCAGGCTGTTGAAAGATAATTTTCCATTGCCCATAGCGGCATATAATGTGAGCGGAGAGTACGCCATGATTAAAGCTGCTGCTCAAAATGGGTGGCTTGATGGGGAGAAGGCGATGGTTGAGTCCCTTTTGAGTATCAAAAGAGCAGGTGCCAGCATCATACTGAGCTATTTTGCCAGGGAATTTGCCCAGCTTCAAAAGCAATAGTCCTGAAGCAGTGAATAGAATGCAAAAAAAAGCACCGGATAATTTACCCGGCGCTTTCCCGTAAGAGGATTCTACTACTTGTTATCTTTAAGGGTAGATGATGTTTCTCACCACCCATACTTTACTTTCTAGTTCACGCCCGTCGAAATCTTCTATTTCGCTTCTACCCTTACCTAACGCTTTCAGGTAGGTGTTCATTGCCTTGACGGGCAAGTCATTTTTGAGGTAATAGTCCCCCAACACTGTCAGGTTGTAAACCGCCTCATTGAGGTCTATTGACTTTGAAAGCCAGTCGTAAGCTTCCTTCAGGTTTTTGTCAATCACAATGCACCTTTCAGCTGCTTTTGCCAGTGTTTTCCAATCATGGTAGGCCGACTCCTCAACCATTTCCCTGGCCTTTTGCACTGCCCTGCTTTCATTTTTCTCTTTTGGGCCTGCTGCCCAAACCAAATTTGTCATTCCAATTAGTGACAGGCTCATAACGCCAGCCACTAGTGTCCTTTTTACTGAGTTTCTCATAGCACGAAAATTTAAGTGTTCAATAGTCACACATTAGTTTCCGATTGATTATGCTATTCAGATCCTCTTACAAATCTTCACTAAAGACGGTTATTCTCCGTTCAGGTTGCGTCAATACTTCACTTTATTTTAGCCCCCATTTTAAAAAAATGCCTTGAGCATTAGTACTGGAGAATCATTTACGGTTGGGCACTACCTCTTGGTTGCTGTATATACGATGCGCATCAGGATTAGTTGGTTGCATTGTGTTAAAAAAAGTTAAAATGCCTCCGGCCCGAACCTGAACAAATCGTTGACAATTCCCCCTTGCTATTGTTGGCTATATCTATAGTACCCGATAACTTGTGAAAAGTTACACCTTCCATCATAGAACTTTAATTAAGCTAATGGTAACAGACTGGAAATTTTTTTTGGTTGAACATGGCGTCGACCCTGACTACGGATTTCTTTTGACTCCGTTTCCTGAAGTAAGCCTTTCGTCCTATTTTGCTCCCTGGGATCAGGCTGCACTCCATTTGCCAGAGTGGATAGAAAACGGCAGCGTAGCCGAAGAGGCAGGCAAATTACCATTCAAAGACCCGGGCAGAATAAGCAGCAAAGGCGAAATGGAAAGGGCCATGCTGGTGCTTTCATTTTTGGGAAGCGCCATAGTTCATACATCTGCCGATGCTTCGCCACTTATCCCGAGAAACATCTCCGTTCCATGGCGATACATTGCCACTCGCTTAGGAAGGCCCCCCGTGTTATCGCATGCATCCGCTGTGCTGGCTAATTGGAAAAGAATAGGCAATATGGGGGTGGTGTCATTGGATAACATTGAGCCTCTGGTAACATTCACCAGAACTGAAGATGAGAAGTGGTTCTATATGGTCACCGTGGAGATTGAATCGCAGGCTGCAGAAGCTATTGCTGCCGTTGCCCTGGCGCTGGAATACACCACCACGAGAAACTCTGAGAATATTCTCCAACAACTGAAAGTAGTCAGGAACTCAGTGAGGATGATGACCACGACGCTGAAGAGGATGAAAGAGAAGTGTAACCCTTCAGTTTTTTACTCCAGCATACGGCCTTTTCTCAGCTCTTTCAAGGATGTCAGGTATGACCTTGGAGGGAGAACAGTGACAGAGAGCTGGCACGGTGGGAGTGCTGCTCAAAGTGCTGTCCTGCAGTTTTTGGACGCAGGAATGGGGATTGAGCACATGGAGCCTAAGTCTTCGGCATACATGAAAGATATGCTTAATTACATGCCTCCGCAGCATGCCACGATTGTGAGAAAGCTAAAACAAGGATCTCCCCTGAAAGACTATTGTAGTTCGGAATCGACACTCCGGTTCTTTTACGATAAAGCTGTAGAGACAATCCATGACTTTAGGACAGAGCATTTCAAAATAGCGCACGAGTATATAATTGCGCAGGCAAAAGCAGAAGAAGGGGTAATTGGCACTGGGGGAACTGAGTTGTCATCGTTTCTGAAATCGATGAGAGACGACACAAAAAAAAAAGGTGACTAAATTAATCACCCTTTTCACGCTTAAACAACACCCTAATTTATTTATGGCAAATCCTTACACAAAAATCATGAAGAATTCTTTTTCTGCTTCAAATATGACCCAAAGTTTTCTAAAAAAATGCAAATGAGAAAGTTTTAGGTCTTTTTTTTACCCTTAAAAATGAAAATTTACACAATTATGAATTTTTACGACTAAAATTATACCCACTGTGAGTATTTTCATAAAAAGAGCTTCATTCTTAACGATTTTTCAAAAAGAAGGAAAAGCGCTTTAAATGCATCTTTTCATCGCAACGTGAAGCTTGCTGATTTTTAATAATTTTTCGTATTTGTTGCGAATCATTCAAGAAATTCCGTATTTTCATAGTACCGTGATAATTAAATTGTGAATTTCACAACAAAATTGGTTGCTTCGCCTCTCATTTTGACAAATTCATAAAAACGGCTTCGCATTAACCCCAAGATGATAATTGGCCTTTTTCCAAAAAGGCATCGCCATTTGCTTTTTGCTAAATGCATCTTGAACGTTTTTAGACATCCTAAGTATGGAAGAAATAAAAAAACAACGTGAGGGCTTGTACTGCCCGGAGCTCGAACACGACAATTGTGGTATGGGCTTTCTTGCCAATTACAATGGCCATAAATCGAATGAGATAATTACTGGTGCTATATCCATGCTTGAAAACATGGAGCACAGAGGCGCTACCGGCGCTGAGCCAGAAACCGGAGATGGGGCTGGTATTCAGTTTCAGGTGCCCTATGAGTTTTTTGAAGCAGAGGCGCTGGCTTCAGGAGTCAAACTTCCGGCCCCGGGTAAATATGGCGTGGTTACACTCTTTCTTCCAAAAGACCAAAGGGGAAGAGAAGATACTGTTAGTCAACTAAAGCAAATCGCCACCGAAAGGGAGTTTAATATTGTTTTCCGCAGAAAAATACCCACCGACAATAGCAGAATAGGTTTGTCGGCCCGGCAAACAGAGCCTGACATGTATCACTACCTTCTGGTGCCAAAGGAGCCCTTGGAAGACTCAATGGTATTAGAAAGAAAACTATACGTTTTTAAAAACCAGGCCACTCACTTCATTGCCAAATCACATCCCGATTTCTATATAGCCTCGTGCTCTGCTTTTAAAGTGGTTTACAAAGGGCAGTTGCGTACAGACCAATTACGGTTTTACTATACAGACCTGAGAGACAAAAGGCTGACGTCAGCCTTTGCCATGATTCACTCCCGGTTTTCTACCAATACTTTCCCCAAATGGAAGCTGGCACAGCCCTTTCGTTTTCTTGCGCACAATGGTGAAATAAATACCATAAGAGGGAATGTGAACAAAATGAAGTCGAAGCAGGCGCTGATGGAGTCTTCGTTGTTTACCAAAGAGGAGATGCGGTGGTTGCTGCCCATTTGTGATTCAGCCGATTCAGATTCTGCCAATCTGGATGCGATGGTGGAGCTTTTGGTGCTCTCTGGCAGAAGCATACAGCATGCAATGATGATGCTTATTCCTGAAGCCTGGCAAAACAATCCTCTGATGGATGAGGACAGAAAGGCATTCTATAAGTTTCATGCGTCGATGATGGAGCCCTGGGATGGCCCCGCAGCAGTATGCTTTACTGATGGTTTGAGAATAGGTGCTACGCTTGATAGAAACGGCCTAAGGCCAGCTCGCTATACAGTAACCAGCGATGGCCTGATCATTTTGGCTTCGGAGGTTGGAGTTTACCCCGTCGACCCTTCCAAAATTATTTCCAACGGAAGGTTGCAGCCGGGAAAAATGGTAATGGTTGACCTGGTGCAAAAAAAGGTGTTGTTTGACGAAGAGATCAAACAGCAGATTTTTGACAAGCAGCCCTATTCCGAGTGGATTAAAGGCAATAGAACAAAGCTTAGACTGCTGCCCGAGCCCAAGGATTTGCACCCGTCGTTTGAGGACGACCAATTGAAAACGAGGCAGTTGGCGTTTGGGTACTCCAACGAAGACGTGAGAACCATCCTTAAGCCGATGGTCGAAGATGGAAAAGAGCCACTCGGCTCTATGGGGACCGACACCCCTGTTGCCGTCTTGTCTAACCAGCCTCAACACCTTTCATTCTACTTTAAGCAGTTGTTTGCTCAGGTAAGTAACCCACCTATCGATCCCATCAGGGAGCGGCTTGTGATGTCATTGTTCACCAGGGTGGGTACCTCAAAGAATATTTTGGCTGAAACGCCTGAGCATTGCAGGCAGATACATATATCGCAGCCCGTTCTGGACAAGTCAAACTTTGAAAAGCTGCTTCAGTGGGATCACAAGCATTATAACTACAAGATTATAAATATCTTGTTCAACGCAGACGGCAAGGCAGGCAGACTTGAAGAAGGGGTCAACGAAATTTGCAAAGAGGCCGAAAAGGCCATTGCTGAAGGCTCCAACATCCTTGTGCTGAGTGATAGAAACCTAAGTAAGAACAGAGCCGCCATACCATCATTGCTGGCACTGGGAGCAGTTCAGAATCACCTTGTAAAGAACAAAATACGCACCAAGGCAAGTCTGATCGTGGAATGCGGCGACGCCCTGGAAGTGCATCATTTTGCGACTCTTGTTGGCTTTGGTGCCAGTGCTATCTATCCTTACATGGCGCTTGATACTATTGCTGAGTTGGTGAAAAGTGAAAAGCTTGATAAACCCTTGAGCTTTCAGGAGGCAAACGCCAAGTTCATCAAAGCCATAGGTGATGGAATTTTGAAGGTAATGTCGAAAATGGGCATTTCTACTCTTCAGTCTTACCAGGGAGCTCAAATCTTCGAAATACTTGGGCTTTCCAGTGCTGTGGTAAACAAATGCTTCTACGGCACTATTTCCAGAATTGAGGGCCTAGGTTTCGATGGCATCGCACGGGAAACGCTGGCTAAGCACAAGCTGGCATTCATGGAGTCGAACCAAACAAAGCGACTTCCAGAGGGAGGAATCTACCAGTGGAAGCGCCGGGGAGAGGTTCACTTATTTAACCCCGACACAATCCACTTGCTTCAAAAATCTACTAAGCTTAAGTCGTACGACTTGTATAAAAAGTACGCTGAGAAGATCAATAAACAAGAAGAGAAGGCCATTACGCTCAGGAGCTTACTAGAATTTAAGGCTGGTAAGGCTATTCCTATCGAAGAGGTGGAGCCAAAGGAGGAAATCTTCAAAAGGTTTGCTACCGGAGCTATGTCATTTGGTTCTATCTCTTTTGAAGCCCATACGACATTAGCCATTGCCATGAACCGGATTGGTGGAAAAAGTAATAGTGGGGAAGGTGGTGAAGACCCAATCCGCTACGAGCGCAAGCCAAATGGGGACTACATGAGATCGGCTATCAAACAGGTAGCGTCTGGCAGGTTTGGTGTGTCGTCTTACTACCTCAGCAATGCTGACGAGCTTCAAATCAAAGTAGCTCAGGGTGCAAAGCCAGGTGAGGGTGGGCAGCTACCGGGTCACAAAGTGGATGATTGGATAGGACGTGTTAGAAACTCTACGCCGGGTGTTGGTCTTATCTCACCGCCCCCGCACCACGATATATACTCGATTGAAGATTTGGCGCAGCTTATCCACGACCTTAAAAATGCCAACCGGGAAGCGAGGATCAACGTTAAGCTTGTTTCGGAGGCAGGTGTTGGAACTGTTGCAGCTGGTGTGGCAAAGGCATTTTCTGACGCCATTCTTATATCTGGTTATGACGGCGGCACCGGAGCTTCCCCAATAAGTTCAATCAGGCATGCCGGCTTGCCATGGGAACTTGGTTTGGCAGAAGCACATCAAACGCTCGTGAAAAACAGGCTACGTTCCCGAGTGGTACTGCAAACCGACGGCCAGTTAAGGACGGGAAGAGATATCGCCATAGCTGCAATGCTGGGTGCTGAGGAGTGGGGCGTTTCTACGGCCGCTTTGATTACCATGGGCTGTATTATGATGAGAAAGTGTCATCTGAACACCTGCCCTGTTGGTGTAGCGACCCAGAACCCGGATTTGAGGGCGCTCTTCACCGGTAACCCCGAAGAAGTGATTGCCTTGTTTACATATATGGCGGAGGAGCTAAGAGAGATAATGGCTTCGCTGGGCTTCAGGACAATCAACGAGATGGTCGGCCGTGCTGATATGCTTCAGGTGAAAGACAAACTACCTGGTTGGAAGGCTGCTACAATTGATTTGAGCCCTGTATTGAAATATGCCGAGCCAGCTCAGGGAGAGACCGCTTACAACTCAATTGCGCAAAAGCATAAGCTGAACGAGGCACTGGATTGGAAGCTTTTAAAAATTGCACAGCCTTCATTGGACACCGGTCAGTTCTCTTCAGGCAAGTTGAAGATAGTGAATATCAACAGGTCAGTAGGAGCGCTTATTTCGAATGAAATTTCGAAGAAATACAACGAAGAGGGGCTTCCGGAAGGAACAATAAGGATAAACTTCAGGGGGTCAGCTGGCCAGAGCTTTGGCGCTTTTGGCGCTCCTGGGCTTAAGTTTGTGCTTGAAGGAGAGGCCAACGACTACTTTGGTAAGGGCCTTTCTGGTAGCCAGCTGATAGTCTTCCCCGACAGGCGTACGAAGTTTGTGCACGACCAGCAGATCATAATAGGCAACGTGGCCCTTTACGGCGCAATTACGGGAGAGGCCTATATCAATGGTATGGCTGGCGAGCGGTTTGCCGTCAGAAATTCAGGTGCTAACGCCGTTGTGGAAGGTGTGGGCGATCATGGCTGTGAGTACATGACTGGAGGTAGAGTTGTAATACTCGGTCCTACTGGAAAGAACTTTGCTGCCGGAATGAGTGGAGGTATTGCTTATGTTTATTCTCCGGGAGAAGAATTTGAGCAGCTGTGCAACATGGAAATGGTGCTATTCGATTCAATAGATCATCAGGACGTTTCCACAATTAAAACACTTGTGACGAATCACGTGAAGTTTACGGGTAGCAAAAAGGCTGAAATGATTTTGTCAGAGTGGGACAGGCATATTGGTAAGTTTATCAAAGTGATGCCAAAAGAGTACAAGGAAGTTTTGGCCAATGCCAATAAGCGTAGAATCCGTCAAGCAGTATAAGATCATGGGAAAAGTAACAGGTTTTTTAGAATACAATAGGGAGCTGCCAACTGCAAAGCCTCCCAAGCAGCGCATTAACGAGTACAAAGAAATATACGACGAGTTTGCTGATGAGAAGACAGAAGAACAGGCGGCTCGTTGTATGAGCTGTGGTGTACCTTTTTGCCACACCGGATGCCCGTTAGGGAATAACATACCCGAGTTCAACGACGCTGTTTACCAGCAGGACTGGGAGCTGGCCGCCGAGATACTTGGCAGCACCAATAACTTTCCTGAATTCACAGGGCGGATATGCCCTGCACCCTGTGAAGGATCGTGCGTGTTGGGAATAAACAAGCCTGCGGTAGCTATTGAGCACATCGAGAAGTCGATAGCGGAAAAGGCATTCGAACTGGGTCTGATAAAGCCGAACCCACCTAAAACAAGAACCGGTAAAACCATTGCTGTGGTTGGTTCGGGGCCTGCCGGCCTGGCGGCGGCGGCTCAGCTAAATAAAGCTGGTCATACCGTAACGGTGTACGAAAGAGCGGCTCAGCCCGGTGGACTACTACGTTATGGCATCCCCGACTTTAAGCTCGAAAAGTGGGTTGTGGAGCGCCGTGTTGAGGTGTTGAAGGCAGAGGGAATTGAATTTAAATGTGGAGTGAACGTAGGTGTTGATATTACAGCTAAGGAACTACAGTCAAAGTATGACAGTATCTTGCTGGCAGGTGGCTCTACCATTCCTAGAGATATCCCAATTCCCGGACGGGACTTGAAGGGAGTGTATTTTGCCATGGAATTCCTGACACAGCAAAACAAAGAAGTGTCTGATGAAAAGATTGAGGAGAAGAGGATTTTGGCTACAGACAAAAATGTGATGGTGATTGGGGGTGGTGATACCGGTTCTGACTGCGTGGGAACATCCAACAGGCACAGGGCCAAGTCCGTTACTCAGCTTGAGTTGCTTCCCCAGCCGCCAAAGTCGAGAGCCATCGATAACCCCTGGCCTGAGTGGCCAATGACATTACGGACGTCGTCTTCACACGAAGAAGGCTGCGAGAGAGATTGGGCTGTGCTCACAAAGGAGTTTGTGGGTGATAAAGACGGTAATCTGGCAGGTGTGAAGTGTGTGAATATCGAATGGAAGGCGGCGAAACCGGGCGAGAGGGCTGGCTTTGCTGAGATTGACGGCACTGAAAGAATAATCCCCTGCGAACTGGCTTTGCTGGCGGTAGGCTTTGTGGGCCCGGAGAAGGAAGGATTGGTTGATCAGCTGAAAGTGACCCTTGATGAAAGGGGAAATGTGGCAGCTACCGATTACAAAACATCTTTAGAGAATGTTTTTGCGGCCGGCGACTTGCGCAGAGGACAGTCCCTGGTTGTTTGGGCGATCTCAGAGGGCCGTGAGGCCGCCAGGGCTATAGATATTCATTTGATGGGCTCAAGCGATCTGGAAGCAAAAGACGCATCTTCTATTTCAGAGCTTATCTAGCTATTTGAAAGCATTTTCAGTAGGAGGCTGACTGCTGTCATACACCCGTATGGCAATAACGTCGGCCTCCGCTGTTTTTAGCCCATTCACAAACACCTCGCAGAAGAACACTGTTTTTCGATTCTTCACTTCGCTTACCCGGGCCCTCAGCTCTATGGTTTGATCATTGGGAGTTGGCTTTAAATACCTGACGTTCAAAGTGCCGGTGGCATATCTGTATTCAGGCATAGAAGCCAGCGGCCTTCCTTCCAGTTTGTAGGCATGAGCCATGGCCGAGCCCATGCAGTGACAATCGATAAGGGTAGCTAAAATACCACCATTCAACAGGTTGGGCCAGCCGTGATACTTTTCCTGCGAAACCCATTTGCATACCGCCTCCTCACCCTCCCAGTAACTCTTTATTTGCAAACCATTGGGGTTGTGCACGCCACATCCAAAGCAAACATTCTCAGGCATAAAGTCCTGAAAGTACTCAGGTTGCTGATTTTCCATTTTCCAATCGTTATTTTAGTGGCGAAGTTATTAATTTCATAGAACCCCGGTGCTGTTATGCTTGATGTTAAAATATTAGACCTTCACTTTCTTGGGCTTGAGAAAACTATTTCGTCATTCTTAATCAAAACAAGCGAAGGCCCGGTCTTGATCGAAACAGGCCCCCATTCTTCTATTCAGTCATTGGCGAAAGGATTAACGGAAAACGGAGTTCACCCGGAGGATGTCAAACACGTTTTTCTGACACATATTCACCTTGATCATGCAGGAGCTGCCTGGTATTTTGCCCAAAAGGGTGCGAGCGTCTATGTTCATCCATTCGGAGTAAAGCATTTGGCTGACCCTTCGAAGCTGATGGAGTCGGCAAGGCGCATCTATCAGGATAAAATGGATTATCTGTGGGGGCAAATGCACAGCATTGACGAAAGCCAGCTGGTGGCGGTAAACGACGAACAAACCATCGAAATAGGCGGGGTTGCGATCAAAGCGTTGCATACGCCCGGGCATGCTGTTCACCATATTGCCTGGCTAATAAATGACACCCTCTTTTCCGGCGATGTGGCAGGCGTAAAAATAGAAAATGGGCCGGTGGTTCCTCCTTGCCCGCCTCCCGACATCAACGTTGAAAACTGGAAAGGCTCCATTGAGCGAATAAAGGCCGCCGGGATTTCACAGCTCTATCTTACTCATTTTGGAGTGATAAAAGATGTTGACAAACATCTCGATGACCTGGAATCAGTACTGGATGAGTGGGCGTTTTGGATCAAGCACCAGATGGAAAAGGGAACAGACGCAGAGTCCATGACACCGATGTTCCAGGCGTTTGTGGCAGATGGCTTGAGAGCTCAGGGCCTGACTGACAGGCAAATCGAGCAATATGAAGCGGCCAACCCTGCCTGGATGAGTGTGGCAGGGCTAATGCGCTATTGGACCAAAAAAAAGTCAGATGAACAAGCTTAGAAGAAAATAGGGCGAAAAACTGTATCTTTAACAAAGTTCAGTGCGTGAAAGTCAATTTTTTAATCATTCTATGGCTAATACTAGTTTACCCTTCGATCTTCAAAAGCTTGTTGCCAGGCACGGATACATCTATGAAGATTTAAACTCCGTCCAGGTATTCAGAAGCAAAGCCAGCTTTTCCAAATTTGCCAACCTGGCGCTTATTCTTCTTGGCACTTTCCTATTGATAGGGGGACTTTTTTCTTCAATATTCTTCCTTTTTGGTTTTGGAGTTCTTGTGGTTCCTCTGATCAAGTATATCCAGAGAAAGAGGTTTGTATTTGACTTTAAAAAGGGAACCTTCGAACTAAAAGGCTCCATTTTTGGGGGGAAGAATATTTATCCGTTCAGAGAAATTACGGCGATTGAAGTAAACTATGATGTTTCTGAAGGGGACGTATCCGCTTTTTCCAACAATCAGAAGCAGCATAACTACAGAATATACCTCAGGGCCAGCAACAACAAGGAGCATGAACTCTTCTTTATCTCGGAAAAGGAGTTTAATCCAATTGACAGCGTGGCCGCCTTGAGGTATACGATATCTAACTGGATAAAGCCTGGTTCCTGATCCTGAGAAAAAATAGGTTGCCGGGATTTCCGACTAAGAACAAAGTGCTTATTTCAGCACTTTGTTCTTAAAGTATTCTAATGTTGGTTTCAACCCTTCGGCCCTGGAGTATTTGGGTTCCCACCCAAGAATTTCTCTGGCTTTTGTAGTGTCCGGTTTCCGTTGCTTCGGATCATCCGTTGGCAAAGGCTTGAAAATAAGCTTTTGATTAGCATTGGTCAGCTTGATAATCTCCTCCCCAAATTGCTTGATAGTAATTTCGTCAGGGTTACCGATGTTGACAGGGTGTGGATAGTCGCTCAAAAGCAACCTGTAAATGCCTTCAACTAAATCGTCGACATAGCAGAAAGATCGGGTTTGAGAGCCATCGCCAAAACAGGTGAGGTCTTCACCCCTTAATGCCTGTGAAATGAAAGCTGGTAGCACTCTGCCATCGTCCAGCCTCATACGGGGGCCGTAAGTGTTAAAAATCCTTATGATGCGTGTTTCCAGTCCGTGGAAGGTATGGTAGGCCATGGTAATCGCCTCCTGGAAACGTTTGGCTTCATCGTAAACCCCTCTTGGCCCTACAGGATTGACATTGCCCCAGTAGTCTTCAGTTTGTGGGTGCACCAATGGGTCGCCATAAACCTCTGAAGTTGAAGCTATAAGGATTCTGGCATTCTTTGCTTTGGCCAGGCCAAGCAGGTTGTGCGTGCCAAGTGAGCCTACCTTGAGGGTTTGGATAGGCATTTTGAGGTAGTCGATGGGGCTTGCTGGTGAAGCAAAGTGAAGAATGTAATCCAAATCGCCTGGTACATGGACAAATTTCGAAACATCGTGATGATAGAACACAAAGTCTTCTCTTTTAAAAAGATGTTCTATGTTGTCGAGAGAGCCTGTGATGAGATTGTCCATAGCAATTACATCGTACCCTTCCTTTAGAAACCTGTCGCACAAGTGAGAACCAAGGAATCCTGCTCCACCAGTGATCAATACTTTCTTTTTCTTTGCCATTTTAGCTGAATTAAAATTTGAACTTACCTGCGGCATCTGCCAGCGATCCGAGGGCTTTGTCTTTCTCCGAAAGAATCAGCGACAATTTATCAAGCTTCCAATCGATGTTGAGTGAATTATCGTCGAATCGTATGCCATCGTCGAAGTTTGGCGCATATGGCCGGTCGACACAATAGAAAAACTCAGCCGTTTCGGAAAGGATGACAAAGCCATGAGCAAACCCTCTTGGTACAAACAATTGCTTTTTGTCCTCGGCACTCATCTCGATGCTAAAGTGCTGCTGGTAAGTGGGAGAGCCCTCTCTCAAGTCGACCGCCACGTCTAATATGCTACCGGACAGCACTCGAACCAGTTTAGCCTGTGTGTAAGGCTCCCTTTGGAAGTGAAGTCCTCGCAGAACTCCTTTCGACGATTTTGACTGATTGTGTTGAACGAAGTCGGCTTTGATGCCGGTTGCTTTTTCAAAACTGACTGCGTTGAAGCTTTCGAAAAAGTAGCCCCTTTCATCCTCAAATACTTTGGGCTGGATAATAAACAAGCCTGGAAATCTGGTCTCTTCAATTGTCATTTGATAAGATTTAATAAGTAGCCACCATAGCCGCTCTTCACCAAAGGATTGGCAAGTTTTGCCAACTGCTCTTTCCCAATAAATTTCATTTTGTAGGCAACCTCTTCGATACAGCCAATTTTTAGCCCCTGCCTTTCTTCAATTACCTGCACAAACTGCCCGGCTTGCATCAGTGAAACGATGGTGCCAGTGTCCAGCCAGGCGGTACCCCTATCGAGAATGCCAACGGATAATTTCCCCTGCGCCAGGTACACTTTGTTTACATCAGTGATCTCAAGCTCCCCCCTGGGGCTGGGTTTCAGTTCTTTGGCTATTTTCACCACGCTATTGTCGTAGAAATAAAGACCCGGCACGGCAAAATTTGACTTAGGGTTCGCCGGCTTTTCTTCAATCGACATAGCCGTGAGATTCTCGTCAAATTCGACTACGCCGTAACGTTCCGGGTCTGTTACGTGGTAGGCGAAAATGACACCGCCGTCAGGGTCACTTTTGCTTTGCAACAGCTTGGCCATGCCCGATCCGTAAAAAATATTATCCCCGAGCACAAGTGCCACCTTATCGTTACCGATAAATGATTCCCCGATAATAAAGGCCTGGGCCAGGCCCTCCGGTTTTTCCTGTACGGCATACGAAAACTCACACCCAAGACTTTTGCCATCTCCCAGAAGGCTTTTGAACAACGGAAGGTCGTGAGGTGTGGATATGATAAGTATTTCTCTGATCCCGGAAAGCATCAACGTGCTTAGTGGGTAGTAGATCATTGGTTTATCGTATACAGGCAAGATTTGCTTGCTTACTGCGATGGTAAGTGGGTGAAGACGAGTGCCGGATCCACCAGCTAGAATGATACCTTTCATTTTATCTTGAAGACATTGTGGCATGCAAATTAGCAATACCTGTTAAAAATATCGTTGAGATAGTGTTTTGTTATATTTTTTTGAAGAAAAATAGTGCGCATTGCCATACTTTACCTTTCGGCTTATTCTTTATGAGAAAATACTTCGGAATAGCCTTTGGGTCTCCGTCCCACCACGGTTTCAGACCGAGGTGGATGCTTTTAGATAGAACTAAAAAGTGCCCTGTTTATTTGCTTTCCAAAGTATTTTTTAAGATTCCGTCAGTCGCAACCTAAATTGATTGACACCTTTTTTCAACGAAACGTTTACCCCAACGCTTAGCTGCTCGCCGGAAAATGCTTCTTCGCCTGACTCTTGCAAATTGATCCATTTGTATTGGGAGCTTTCGTCGGCAGTGAACCACTCAGGAAACTGATTGATTCTTGGCCAATCCCACGGCATGTGCATATTGGCCTGGTGTCTGGCCACGTCAAACTTAAGGACGCCTGCCCAGTCGGCGTCGACAGTCACACTGATCAGCAAGTCCTCTCCGATTCTTACTACCCCAGGTTGTATGTCAGCTCGCCAGGGAGCCACTGTCATCCCTTGTGTCTTCCACAGACAGTACATAATGGTAGTTCTTGCAAAATTACCGTCCCCATGCCAGCCCTCAATTATGCCGGATGAGTGCCATTGCCCGGTGTTGGCCCTGTGGCTGGAGTCCTGCATCGACCACATTACCTGCATTTCACTGTCAATCCAGCTGGGTACACTGCTTACAGGCTCACGGTTGTAAAGGTTCAGCGCCCCTTCAATGGCGTCGGCATAACCATCGGCAGAGCCTGTTTCCCAGTCAAAATTTCTGTAGTTACCGCTCAGTGCATTAAGCGCTTTCAGTGTGGCTTCCCTGTAGGCGTCCGTAGAGTCTATCTGATAAACCGTGTAGAAACCATTGAGATTATACCCAAAGTTATCAGCCGTGCCGGCCGACAAGACCTCTCCTGTTTGGGGATTGACGGAATTGTAAAAAAGGCCATCTTCATTTCTTCCCACTTCCAGTATTCTGTCGAGCATTTCGTGCATGTGGGACTCATAGACTTTCTTTTTTGCCGGATCGGCAGCATCGATTGTTGCGTACAATTCGCACAGGCCTGAGACAATCTCACAGCCATGGTCACGCAACCGCAGTGATTCAAAATTTCTGGTCGGGTGTTGATTGCCAAGCAGGTAGTAGTCGCCCAGGCGAATGGCCCATTCCAAATACTTTTGATCGCCCGTCATCCAGTATACCCGGGATAGCACTTGCAGCATCTCCCCGTTCACCTCCACATTGGTAGACACAATGTTGCCATGGGGCGTTTCAACGGGTGCATATTTCCACATATCGTCAAGAATACCGATCATCCGGTCTGACCACGGGCTGGCTCCCAGCCATTCGGTGAGTGGCAGTAGACCATCTTTGATATACTCCGACGAGCCAAACATGATGCTGTTCAAATCCGGCTCTGGTTTGTCAAAGCCTTTTTTGGAGAACGAGTAAGTATCGGGCAACCGATCAATGCGGGAAGTGAGCCGGGTTTCCGTGTTCAGCATGTCGAGCATCCTGCCGTTGAAGAGTTGCTCGTCAGTTAAAGCCGCCGTGAGCACCATAAAGGGATAGTTGTCGGCGGCGGCATCCCAGGCATTCCAGATGTCTTTGCTTTCGTTGAGGTTGCGGGGAATGAGGCCGGAGCTTGAGTCTGCATATGCCAGCCAGTCGGTCACAAACTTCCGGCTGCGCTCGAGACCCTCGTTCACCAGCTGGCCATTGATAGTGGCCTGCTTCAATGCCAGGCTGTCGGCACTGGTTAGCTCCGGGTTGTTTACAGACGATTGTGAGCAGGAAAAAAGGAGAGTAGCTGCTATCAACAGAAGCAGGCAGGGCTGTAGGTTTTTCATATGATTGAAGATAATGAAAAATCCGTATCGGGAGTCGGGGTATTTCATTTCAAGCGGCATTCATTCCAAAAATTAACTCATTCCGTCGCTGCTATTCCTTATCTTAGACAACTGAAACCTATCCGGCTATATGAGCAAACCTAATCCAACCAGGCGTTCATTTTTTGTCACCTTTCTGGGTGCCAGTGCAGCCCTGGCCGTTTTGGCGGGTTTTGCCATCATTTACTATGTGTTCAACAACGTCAAAAACCTTGACATGGTGGTGGAAGGTGATATCACCACGCTGAGCATGCTGGGTGAATTCGTAGGAGGCACTGTAGGCTCCATGTGGTCGCTGGCAGGTGTCATCTTTTTTTACCTGGCCCTGATTTACCAGCGCCGGGAGTTGGAGCTGCAGCGGGAAGAGCTGCTGGAGTCACGCAAGATCATGGACAAGCAATCGAAAACACTGCAAACGCAACAATTTGAAAACACGTTTTTCCAGCTCCTCGAATTTCACCTCAATGCCGCCAAGCGCATCGAAACCCAGGACGGCAGCAATGGCTTCGATAAAATGTATGTCGATTTAAAAAAGGCCCTGGCCACCACCAAGCGAAAAAGAAAAACAACGGGCAGCTCACAAAACCTGGATTCCCAGTCTTTTGAAACCAGTTTCCGCCTGGTATACGACAGCTACAGAAACACCCTCTCCCATTATATGGAAAGCTACAAGGCATTGCTGTTTCTGGTAGATGAAAAGAGCAGCGACCCTGTTTTCTATGTGAACATCATCAAACCCCACCTCACCGAGCAGGAGGTGCTCATGCAGTTTTACTACCTGCTGCTATACGACAAGAATGAGAGATTTAAAACGGTGGTGGAAAATTACGGCCTGTTCCAACGCCTCAACGTCCGGGCTGTGCATGCCATCGACAAGCTGCATTTGGAGGAGCTGAAAGGAACTGCGTACGAGGCAACGCCGGAGAAGAGGATAGAGGAGCGTGATGAAACGGAAGAGACAAAGAAGAGCAAGAGGCTGTTTTTCAAAGCGCAATAGAGCGAAGCTGTTTTGCCGAGTAATCAAAAGCTGAATGAACAGAAGTTATTTCTTGTCTAAAGCCGTACACTCTGCCTTAATCACCCACGCATAGAAGTCGCTTTTTTGCCATTCAGGTTCCTGGTTTTTTCGGTAAAAGACCTTATCCCCTTTGATGCCTATAAATGTAGGTGCTTCAGACGGAGGCGTTGCAGGCGTAAATTGTCAGGCTTGTGATCGTAAGCAATGTGCAAATTATTGTCTCTAATAAACCGCCACGTCTGTGCCGATATAGTACAAGTCGAACCCACCTTTGCCACCAGGCCGGTTGGAAGAGAAAAACAGCAGGCTATTGTTGAAAAAACCTGGATAATTGATAACAACCGGCCGATAGTCGTCGTACGCTGAGTTTACTTCTGCTCCAAAGTTGGTAGGTTCCGACCAGCCATTGTCAGTTCTTAAACAATAATAAAGGTCATATCCGCCAAATCCACCCGGGCGGTCGGACGTAAACACCAGCAATTTACCGCTTACAAACGGACATTTGTCGTTGCTCTCTGAGCTGATAGCCAGCTTATCCGGCTGCTTCCCAATGTCTGAACCAAGTAAACCCACTAAATCGGTGTCCTCTCCAAAGCCTATTTCATAGATGTCGAACTGCCCATCCCTGTTTGAGCAGAACAGCAATTTTTCAATAGTTTCTGGCGCTAGCTCACCATGATAAATGAAATTCTCCCCATAAAATGTTGGATACATATCGTCAGATGAGGAATTAAGAAAATCAATTTTCTTCGGAGGATACAAGACCGGCGACCCATCAGTCCCGAAAGGCTTTTCGTGATGGGCATAGCTAATGTCGAAGTTACTGTCGCAGTCGCTGGCATACATCAGCACATACCTGTATTTGCCGCCAGCATTGTACTGAAAGGAGTAAGGCCCCATTTCGTTGCAGGGGGTGTTAATGGAAGAGAGCAACTCTGGAGTAAAGTCGTCATCGTCGTCCAGCGACGTGGCATGAATGCTCAAAGTGCCATTGTCGGTCGTCCAAAGAATACCCAGGGCATCTCCCACCACATCAAAGTTTTCACCGGCACTATTCCTATTGGAGGAGAAATGAAGCTTCAGTCCAACGCTTATCAGCGGTATGTCCGAATTGTAATCATCATATTCGGAGTTAACCTCACTGAAATTGGTGATAGTGGCAGGGAAGGTTCCCTGCGGATACTTGTCTTTTTCGTGGCAGCAGGCCAATAGCCCAATGCTACCCACTATCAATAAGAATTTTATTCGCATAGCTGAGTTCTTTAAAATGTTTCTCGTTGCGTTAAAGACACCCTACCTATCCATTGCCCTGAAGCCCTGGTTCGTGTCTCACCATAGCCGTCAACCTAAGCGAAAAAGGCCTGGGAAAAGAAACTGAACACGGTTTTGGGCCGAAAAATCAAGAATTTCTCCAATTACCTCTCAAGATTTGTTTCTGATGAGCGTATTGAGGCCATTGCAAAAGCATCATCCTTCAAAAAGCGTAATTCTGCCATCTCACCAAAGGCATTTCTGGATGTGGTTTTCTTTTGCAATAGTGACAAAAGCCCTTCACTGTCTGAATACAGTATAGATCTTGAACATCAGCATGGCGTTAGTGTTTCCAAACAAGCTCTCGACAAGCGTTTCAATGAAAACACGAAACAGATGCTTAAAGACCTTCTCCAAGAGGTTTTGACAAAGCAAATGGCCAATAATTCCGTAAAAAGCATTTCCTCCAGTTGGTTTACTGACATCCGCATCATGGATAGTTCAGAGTTTAAAGTATCTAAAAGGGCAGCAGATACTTTTCCTGGGTATGGAGGGGAGGGCAGGGAAGCCAGTGTTCAAATCCAATTTGAGTATCAGCTGCTAAGCTCCATGGTCACCGAACTTTCAATTGGCTCATCACGGGATTCTGATAGCATTGAGGGGATGAAGAATATTAAGAAGGTGCCTCCCAAAACATTGTTGCTGAGAGATTTAGGATATTTTTCTCCTAAGGCATTTGAAGAGCTAAGTAGCAAAGGTATCTACTTCATCAGCAGGGCAAAGTCACAATGGAATTTCTATACTCTCAAGGGTGGGGAATACTCACTACTTTCAACTGCCTCCATTATCAGCTTGCTAAAAGACCAGAAAGAAAAGTACCTGGACATGGAAGTATATGTTGGACAAAAAGCCTGCACGAAGGTAAGGCTTGTAGCCAACTTGCTCACAGAAGAGCAAAAGCAAAAACGTTTAAAGAATAAATCAGCCCGCAGAAAACTGGGGCCTGATGCCCTAGAGGCAATTGGTATAAATCTTTTTGTGACCAACGTGGAATCGGAAAAATGTACTGCCTGCCAGGTATATGATCTTTACTCATTGAGGTGGCAGGTAGAGCTTGTCTTTAAAACTTGGAAAAGCGTGATGAAATTGCATAAAATACACCCAATGAATGCGACCCGTTTAGAATGCATCATTCTGATCAAGCTGTTGTGGGTCATGTTAAATTGGACTTTTCTTAATCACTTGAAGAGGCTCACCCAAATGGATCTGAGCTTTCATAAGTTAGTCACAACGTTGCAAGGACGATCTAAATCATTAGCGTTACCTGTGTTGCAAAATAGTCACCTGCTCTTCGAATGGCTGACGGGTTTGTATCGGATCAGTAAGGTATTCCACGAAAAAGAGTACAAGAAAGGACGGAAAAAAGTATCAGATATTCTCGCTAGAACATGTCAAAATGTGCCCTAAAACTATTAAATTAGATCAACAAAAACGGCTGGCCATTCCGATAAATGGCTTTCAAAAAACATGGAAAATAAAACTTGGCCATGTCCAATGGCCTTGCCATGTTCAGCAATTCTTTCTTAGGTTGACGGCTATGGTGTCTCACGAACCAGCATAGCCACCCTTACCTGTTCCTTACTATCGTCAGCGTCTCATTCCATTTCCTTTCCCAAGTCAAGAAAGTGATGAACATGTAAAGCAAGCCCACTACTAATGCCTATTCATTTTAACGTTTTTGAAAAGCCAAAAGGGGGTGTAAAAAAATCCAACAAACACCGACGCATAAAACTTGACAATCACATATAGCAAGAAACCGACGATCAGGATTCTATCAAACATCTTCGGCGAAAAACGGTTCAGCGTGAGCCAGCCGATAACTATTGAGAAGCCATAATAGACACATCCCAAAAGAGTGAGGAATATAGTTAACGGAGTGAGGTTGATGTCTCTGTTTTGAAAAAAGATAAGCGTAAAAACAAAACACGCCAGTGAAAGGGCTATTGCGACATATAGGTTTGGTCTGGTCATGTTTTTTGTTGTCGCAGGTTTTCAAATTAAATGAAAAATGGAGGAATAAAGACCAGCAATTAATGCCCATAATGCTACTGGTTGAAAAGCCTTAATAAAATGAAGTACATAGTTGCGGAACCAGCCAGGGTCGCAAAAACATCAAGGATGTCAAAAACCCCCATGACTGGAAAGAAATAACTACTAAACTCAAATACCAGTAAAATGAGTGCAACTCTGATAATTTCCAGAAAAGGGCCGCTCTTGCCTCTTTTCAACATAACCAACCACATCATAGTTGTCAAAAAGATGGTTCTAAGAAACGCTGGAGCATAGCCTATAAGTGCACTATCCAATAAAATTGTACTTGTTAGATAGCCATATCTCACCAGGGATATGACAAAGCCCAAAGCAAATGAAAGAACAAGAATAAACCACAGCAATAAACGGTTTGATGGGGCTTCCATAGAATATAAGTTGTCTTACAGTCAAATCTAGTGAACTAGCGGAAAATCTACCGCCCTGATTCATATCTCACGAACCAGCCCCCTACCTATTCCTCATAATCGTCAGCGCTCCATTGTACTTCCGTTCCGAAGTCGAGAAAGTGATCACGTAGTAGTAAGTGCCGTCCGGCAGAATGTCATTCCCTCGGGTGCCTTGCCAGTCGTTTTGGTAAGCAGTTTCCTGGTAGACCATGGTACCAAAGCGGTCGAAGACCCGCACGTTTACGTCGCCGAAGGTTTCTACATTTCTGATGACCCAAGTGTCGTTCTGGCCATTGCCGTCAGGCGTGAATACGTTGCTGGCCACTATTCGGTAATCGTCGTTCACGTTCACTGTCACGGTATCTCTGTTTTGGCAGCCAAACTGATCTGTGACCAACAGCTCGTAGTCGGTGGTTTGCAGCGGTGTCGCCCAGGTGGTGGGCACGTTGGAATTGGCCAGGCCATCGATAGGGCTCCACACGTAGCTCACGCCGCCACTGCCTGCCAGCAGGGCTGAATAGCCTTTGCTCACGGTGGTGTCGGCTCCGGCATCAGGTTCTGGGAGGGCATAAATGGTGACCTGACGCTGAAAAACGTCTTTGCAGTTGTTGCCCGAGTTGGCAGCCAGGGTAATCGTGTAGACGCCGGCTTCCTCGTACAAATGCGTGGGATTGGCGGAAGCCGAAATCTGCCCATCGCCAAAATCCCATTCGAAGGTGAGTTCCTCACTGGCTATTTCTGAGCGGTTGACAGGCTCGATCTCAAAGCCATCGCACACATTAGCAACCGTAAAATTGGCCACCGGAAAGTCATGCACCACCACCTCTTTTACCACAATGGCCTTGCAGCCTGCCTCCGACTCTGCCAACAAAGAAGCCTGGTAGCTACCAGGATTGAGGTACTGCTTGCTCGGGCTCACAACAATGGAGTTGGTTTGGTCACCAAAATTCCAAAGGTAGCTGGCTATCGCTCCGGATGCCAGCGTCGTTTTGTTCTCAAATGTCGTGGGGGACCCATCACACACCGGCTCAGCAACAAAATCAGGTTTTGGCAATGGGAAAACCTCCACGATCTTTTCAAGAACGGTGATGCACCCCATGTCGGAAGCTCCCTCTAACCGCACGGAATACTGGCCCGCCTCCTGGTAGGAATGCACCGGACTCGCTTCTTTCGAGGTATCACCATCTCCAAACGACCAGGTATAGGCCACTTCGCCCGAAATAATGCTGCTAAGATTGGAAAACGCCACCGCTTTGTCGATACACACATCCTCCATCACAAAGCTGATCAGCGGAAGAGGCGAAACAGTTATTTTCGAAGAAAACTGATCTGAGCAGCCGCTTTCGGCTGCAACGGACAGCGTCACTGTGTAAATGCCTGCACTCACGTACTTGTGGGTGGGATTCACTTCCTCCGAAACAATGCCATCGCCAAATTCCCAGCGAAAGCTGACATCTGAACCGGTGGAGGTGTTGGTGAAAATAGCTGAGGCATCTAGGCAGATATTCTCCACGGAGAAGCTCGCCACCGGCTGTTCATACACATCTATTTCGACTAAAAATTCTGAAACGCAATCAAAGCTTGTCGTCGCTGTCAGGCTGATGGCGTAGTGCCCCGGCTCCTCGTACTTGTGAGATGGATTGATGGAGGTAGACTGGGTGCCGTCGCCAAAGTCCCACACATAGGTAAGCGTGCCTGACGACACAGAGCTACTGTTTTTAAAAGTGGACGTCTCCCCAAAGCAAACATTGCCTACTTCAAAGGAAGCGACGGGTTGGGGAAACACTACCACCTGCTTGCTGAAGCTGGCTTCACAATTTTTATCGCTTGTGATAGTCAGGCTGGCCTGAAAAGCGCCTGGCTCTTCGAAAGTATAACTCGGATCCTGCTCGCTGGAAGTGGCGCCGTCGCCAAAGTTCCAGGCGATGTCGGCAACTGAGCCAAGAGCCAGGGTCGACAAGTTGGAGAAGTCCATGGGGGCTCCAAAACAAACATCGTCCTGCGTAAACTTCACCTCAGGAACAGCGTTGACCACGGCGGCCAGGCTCAGGGAGTCGACGCAACCTGCCTTGCTCGTCACAATCAGCTTCACCGGGTAGGTACCGTAGCTATCATAACTGTGCTTTGGCGAGGTCGACACGGAAGACGAGGCGTCGCCGAAATCCCACACCTGTGAAGCCACCGTTCCGCTGGACACGGCGGATGTATTAACAAACTGCGAGGCCAGCCCTTCGCAGACCTCCTGCACACTGAAAGCTACATTGGGCAATGCACTCACTTCTACTTCAAAGGGCTGGGTGAAAATGGCCGCACATGTCCCGCTTTGCACCTCGGCTCTATAGAATGTGGTTGCCGTTAAGTCCGTAAAACTCTGGCTGGTAGTGGTATTGCTAATGTCTGTCCAGGCGGTTCCATCCGGCGACTCCTGCCACCGCAGCACTGCTCCCGTTTGCCTCTTCAAAAGTATCGTTCCCTCATTTGCCTCCCCACACACCAGCGAGGGGCCGCTTAGCTCCCCTTCCACCGTTGCTGGATCCACCTGCACTTTTACCTTATTGGTGATCTTTTCTTCGCATACCCCGCTTTTCACAATGGCCCGGTAGAAAGAAGTAGCCAGCAAATTCTCATAGTCAAGCGTGGTGGTGGTATTGACAACGGGTGCCCAGGGCACCTCGCCGGTGGGCGACGACTCCCAGCGAACCACCCCACCTGTGTTGCCGGAAAGTGTTAGTTGACCTGAGTTGGTACCATAGCAAACGACCGCCGACCCATTGACCAGCCCGGCAACTGTTGCTGGCGACACTTCTATCTCAGCCACACTTGAAGGGCTGCTGCTACAAACTCCGTTTTGCACGATCACTCTGTAATAAGTAGTCGCAGTTAAATTGTTGAAAGGCATGGAGGTGGCAGTGGAAACGATGGGCGTCCAGGGCCCGGTTGAGCTGGCGGACGACTGCCATTCTACTACCCCTCCTGTGTAGCCCGACAGCTCCAGGGTGGTGGAATTGGTGCCATTGCACACCGTGGTACCACCGCCCAGCGTGCCACCTACGCTTAGCTTGTCGATTTGGATGGTTGCCATGGAAGAATAAACGGCCGCACAGGCACCGTTTTGCACAAGTGCCCTGAAGTAAGTGGTTTGCGCCAGGTCGCTGTAGTCCAGCGAGGTGGTCGCATTGTCGATGGTGATCCATTGGTCTACACCCGTGAGCGACCTTTCCCACCGAATCACATCGCCTGTTTCTCCTGATAAAGTCAATGTATAAACCGCATCATCGTCTTCGCAGCGAGTGGTGCCACCGGCCAGTGTGCCTCCTATTGAGGTTTCAAATATTTCTACCGTCGTGCTGTAGGTCGCCTCGCAGGTAAAACTTGAAGTAACTGTCAACTCTACGGTGTAAACACCGGCTGTTGGGTAGGTGTAAGTTGGGTTGGGGTCGGTGGAAAGCGGACTTCCGTCTCCAAAGTCCCACGAGTAGGTAACAGGCCCGCTTGTGATAGTGGAAAGATTGGTGAAGGCGGTGGCCGTGCCCAGGCAGGTGTCGTTTACTTCAAAATTAGCTACCGGGTTGGGCCGCACATTGATGGTTTGGGTGATCACATCCACACAATTGTTGACAGATGTAGCCTCCAATGTGACCTCGAAAGTACCCGGACTAGCATAGTCATAAGTAGGATTCGCATCGGTCGACTGGTTGCCATCCCCAAAAGACCAAAGATAGGTAGCAGCATCGGTGCTTGTATTGGTAAAGCTGGCCGTCTGCTCAAAACAATGATCGCTGAAGGTGAAGCTGGCCGCAGGTTGTGCAAACACTTCCACCTGTTGGGTGATCAAATCGGTGCAGCCGCCAGCGACTGAGGTCACCAGCAGGCTCACGTCATAAACCCCGGCAGAAGCAAAAGTGTGGGTGGGATTGATCTGGCTGGAGGTGGGGGAGCCATCGTCAAAATCCCAGGTGTAGGTGACATTTCCAGAAGCAATCGATGAGTTGTTGGTGAAAACGATGCTTTCGCCCAGGCATACATCTCCGGGGAAGGTGAAGTCTGCCACCGGGTCGGGGTAGATGGTGATGGACTTGCTCAGGCTGCTTTCGCAGGCATTGTTGGTGGTAGCAGTAAGGGTAACCGTGTAGGTGCCTGCTGCGGCATAGTCGTGCGTGGGGTTGATGGACGTAGCGGAGTTGACGATGGTGCCATCGCCGAAGTCCCACTCAAAGTCGGTGATGGTGGAGCCGCCCCCTATGGAGGTAAGGTCAGTAAACGACTGGGTGGTGGACACACAGCGGTCGGCGGCAGTGGCCGTAAAATTGACCGTGGCAGTGGGGTAAACCGTGACGGTTGTAGAGAAGTCGTCCTGGTCGCCGTTGCTGTCCATCACCCACAGCCTCACCACAAAATCACCCGCAGAGGCATACACATGGCGGGGGCTGGGCACGGTGGAGCTTTGCCCATCGCCGAAGTCCCAGGAGTAGAAGGTGATGCTGCCCGACAGCGTGGTGGAGCCGTTCACAAAAACGGTCTCCTGCCCTTTGCAGACCGGGGCGGCAGTGAAGGTGGCAGTGGGCACTGCCTGGGCCGCATACAAGCCGCCTGCCAGGAAAACCAAAGTAAGAAGCGCTTTTTTATAGGTTAGGTCAATGAGCATAAGGTCGTAGGTTGAGGTGGCTTTTCTGTCCCTCTCCCCTGCCCCCTCTCCCGGTGGGAGAGGGAGAAGTAAAAGGAGGCTGCCTTAGTTGTATTTAGTTCATTTTTTGTTGGTTAATATGTCTTCACAAATCTGATCGTTTTCGAAATCCTTCCAGCCTGTATGGCCATGATGTAGGTGCCAGGCACCATCCCGTGCATATTGAACTCAATGAGCTCCTCTATTCCGACGAATTCGTACTCTGCTATTTTGAGCCCGCTTAGGTTGAATACTTGTACCAGTACCGGTGCTTCATCGCTCAGCTCCAGGTCAATTTTTACCACGTCTTCGGCCGGGTTGGGGTAGAGGTTGCTTCGGTAAAGCTCCAGCAGCCTCGCCTTGTCGGTAGCCGGTGCCGATGGCCTGAACTCCAACACCCTCAGCAGCTTCTCCTCCGTATCGGAGCACACCCCATTCGACACGGTCAGGCTCACCGTGTAGTCTGCTGGCCGGTAATAGATATAAGAAGGGTTGGCCCTCACCGACGAAAACCCATCGCCGAAATTCCATTTGAAGGAGAGGGGTGTGGGCTCGGGTTCGGTCAGCTGCACAAAATGTACCTCTTCATCCACAGCCACTTCACTTGGTATCAGGAAGCTGGCCTTTATTTTTTGGGTGGTTTCCTTCACCTCCACCACGTCGGTTTCGGTGCAGCCATCATCTGCTGTCACCTGCAGGTAATAGGTGCCGGGGTCAGTTGGGTACACCACCTTATTCGTAGAGGTATAACCGGTATTGGACGTCCAGAAATAGCCTACATCGTCGACACCGGCATCCAGGAAGAATTCTTCGGGGGAGCAGATTAAAGCCTCGGCGGCCAGGTTGAGGCCAAGGGTTGGTTTGACTGTAACGTTGATTTTGTCGCTGCTTTCACACCCAAACTCGTTGGTTACCGTGACAGTATAGGAACCAGTTGCTCCTACCGACTTCAATCGATTGGTTGACAAATCATTCCAGAGATATCCGGCCTGCGCACCCGCATCCACCTCAACCGTTTCGCCATAGCAAAGCACTACATCCGGCCCCAGGTCAACTATAGGTTTGGGCCTGATAACTACGCTGGTGGTATCTGCATTCACGCAGCCATTGCGGTCTGAAATTTTGAACCAGTAGGTATCACTTTCTGTAATCTTTATGCTTTTTCCGGTGCTGCCTGTTGACCATAAGAACTCACTCCTGATATTATCTACCCCGAGAAGCAGGCTTTCGCACGCTTCATATTCATCGGCGAACGCCAGGGTGGGAAGCTCATTGACCGTGACTTTAATCTCTTCATAGAAAGTGCAGCCTTTTGGGCTGGTGAGTGTGACACCGTAAGTGCCCGAGGAAGTGACAGCAAGCAGAGGGTCGGTGGAGCCATTGCTCCATTTATAGCTACTGGCTATGTCTGACGAGGCGTCAAGTGTTAGAGGCTCTCCCTTACACAATACTATATCGTCGCCCAGTGAGATCACAGGCCTGGGGTAAACGATCAGGTTGACGGTGTCCCTGTGAATGCACAGGTCATTGCTGATGGTTTCCACCCAGTAGGTGCCGGTCTTGCTGGCGGTTATTGTGGGAGTCGTTTGCCCCGTCGACCACAAATAGCTGGCGGCACTGACCCCCGGATCAAGCACTTCTTCTCCGCAGGCCTCCCGGTCTTCGCCCAGGTCTGGCAGCTCCGATTCAAGCAGGGTTACCTCAACGGCACCAGACACGGCACAGCCATTCGTGTTTGTGACCCGAACGGTGTAAGCGCCACTTTGGGTGGCTAAATACGTTCGGTTGGAAGAGTTATTTTGCCATTTATAGGTGCTGCCAGGGTTACCAGCATCCAGCAAGTAAGTGGACTCACATGTTTCGATAGAAGCGGGAAGATCAAACGATGGCCCCTCGTTAACGACTATTTCCTTGGTTTGAGTTCTTTCGCATGACGCCCCGGTAGAGGCAGTCAATGTGACGAAATAGCGTCCCTTTGTTTCGTAGCTATTTGTGGGCTGAAAAGCTTCAGAACTATTGCCATCGCCAAAGTCCCACAGGTAAGAGACCTCGCTCAGGTTGCCTGCATAAGCAGTCGTGTTGGTGAATGCCAGTTCCTCCTCCTCACAAACGTTTTTGAACACAAAGTTAGGCTTGGGAGAAGGTTGCACCGAAACCAGCTTGCTCACTTCGGTTTTGCAACCGGCTGCATTGGTGGCTACCAACGTGACCTCATAGGTGTTGGCCACGCTGAAGATCTTGTTAGGAGCAGGGTTGGCCGATTGGGTTCCATCGCCAAACGACCAAAGGTAGTTCAAAGTGCCGGTGTCGTTGGATAATACAGGCTCAAAGCTGATGGCATCACCCTCACACTGACCAGTAAAAGTGATGTTTACTTCGGGTGACTCGAGGAACGTCACGAGGATATTGTCTTCGACCCAACAGTTGCCTACACTTACCCGAACGGTGTAAGTGCCATTTTGGGTAACGCTAATGCTTTGGCTGGTCTGGCCTGTCGACCATAGGAATTGGGCACCCGGGTTTTTCGCATTAAGTGTAACCACCTTCCCTGCGCAAGCTGTAATGTCTCCGCCCAACTCCACAGAAGGCAGTGGAGATACAGTGATAAACACCTCGTCTGAGTCGGTACAACCATTTTGATCCACAAAAGAAATGCTATATAAGCCGGTGGTGGCAACATTGATCTTTCTGGTGGTTTCCCCTGTTGACCAGGCGTAGGTGCCATTAGGGAAAGCCCCTGCATCAAGGGTCACAGGGCCGCAAACTTCCCTGTCTAAGCCCAAATCAATTTGAACGGGGCTGTTGAGAGTCACAGTTGTTTCGTCGGTTAACAGGCAACCATTTGGGGTCGTCACTTCAATGCCTATGGCCATGTTTGAGGTTACGACATAGGTTTGGTCGGTACCAAGTGTACTTCCTGAGCCGACATCGTACCATCTGTAGGTAGCGCCAGGACTGCCAGCGTCAAGAACAAGCTGGTTGCCGCAGGTAACAGAAGTGGCAGCCAGGTCGAGGTCAGGCGCTGAATAGATTTCGATTGGCTTCAAAAATTCTTCCGTGCACTTTCCAGAAGTAACTTTAAGCGTTACATCAAACACACCGGCTTCGTCGAAGGCGTGGAAAGGGCTTTCTTCTGTGGAGGTGGTGCCATCGCCAAAAGCCCAAAGATAAGTAACAGGAGAAGCGGTGGTTGTTGAGGTGTTGGTAAATGTGACAGAAGTTCCCTGACACGCATTTTCTGCATCAAAAGATACCACAGGAGGTGCGTCGACAACTACGTCTTTAGTGAAGGTATTGGCGCACCCGTTTTGGGTTTGTATTTCAAGTTCCACGGCATAGGTTCCGGCCGTAGGGAAGGCAATCGTGGGATTGGCGGTGTCGGCCGTTTCGCCATTACCGAAATCCCAATAGCGTGCAAAAATGGGATCGCTTGCGGTCATCGAGAATGAAATATCTGTGAACGAAACCTCTTCTCCTTCGCAAACCTGCAGGGCGCTGGTCAAAAAGCCGGCTTCGGGTGATGGCAGCAGGCCAACTGAAACAACATCTGACACCGAGCAGGTGCCTGCTTCCACCGTCAGCTGGTACTGCCCCGCTTCAGTTACTTCCAGAGTGGCATCGTAGCCCAATTCTTCACCCGAGACTATGTTAGTCCACACGTAGGAGTCGCCGCTAATATTGGAGGCAAGCGTGACTGTTTCGCCCTGACAAACAAGGACATCGCCTCCCAGGTCGAGCACGGGCACCTCGTTGATCGTGATGCTCACGTTGTCTGAATAGGAGCAGAAAGGTGTCATGGTACCACTGTTCGGAGAGTAGGTAACCGTCACGGTGTAGTTACCCGATTCGGTGACCAGCAGGCTGGATCCTGTTTCAAATAACGGGCTGCCATCTTTGGCCCACTCGTACTGCAGCACGCCGGTGAAGGGCGCTGAAGTCGGCGTTGCATCCAGCACAGTACTTTCACACACGGTTCGGTCGGCGCCAAGGTCTCCTGGGTCGACGATATATACCGGTATGGAGAAAGAGGCCTCGCAATTCTGCGGGTTGACTGTGGTCAATACGGCCTTATAAACACCGGATTCATACACATCGAGGGTGGCGCCTGTGGACAGTTGCTGGCCCAGCGCATTGTACCAGGTAAAGGAAGTGCCCGGTGGTATATAATTAGCAGGATCGATCGATGGATCAATAGTGAAGGCGCCGGAGCAACTCAGACCCAAGGGGCCAATATTGAAGAATGGCCTTTGAAAGATTTCTACGGTTTTCTCCGCAGAGGCTACACAGCTGTAGGCATTGTTAGCAGCGATATTGGGGGCGGAAGTATTTGCGGCGGTGAGCTTTACCGTATAACTCCCATAGGCAGCATACTGATGCTCCGGATTTTGTTGATTTGACGAGCCGCTGTCACCGAAGTCCCAGACGTAGGACGAAATGGCATCCGTTTGCACGCTGGAGGCATCGAAAAACTCGACCGGAAGGCCATCGCACACATCGTTGAAAACAAAATCGACGTCGGGAACAGCATGAACGGTGAGGTACCCGTCGACGATGTTGGTGCAAAGCTTGTCCGAGATTCGGGTAAGGGAAATGGTGTGCGCCCTGGGGTTTGCGAAGGAGTGGGTCGGAGCAGCAAGCGCAGATCCACTTTCGTCTCCAAAGTTCCAGGTGTAAGTGTCAATGGTGCCTGCCGCAATGTCAGAATTATTGACAAAATCCACCTCCACATCCGTGCAAATATCATTGATGGCCAACTCGTCGAATTCCATATGAAAATCGCCGATGGGGGCAGGGTGGATGATCAACGGTATTGTATCTGAGAAAACACACCCGTACGGTACAGAGGTAGCTTCCAGCGATACCCGATAATTGTCAGCCGAATACAGGTACTCGTGGATTGGTTCAGACTCTTCGCTAAGGTCAGACTCATCCGAAAAATCCCAAAGGTAGGTAAGTGGTGTGTCGTCGCCAATTTCGCTATCGTTGGCCAAAAGAATATCAACCCCCTCACAGACCCCCTGGGCTACTCCATTTATCTCATTTCCTTCAACGATAAAGCGGAAAGCTGGCACTGGCCTCGGATCCACCTTGATGACTCTTGTAAGACTGTCCGTACATCCAAAACCTGGGACTGTTGCAATCAGCTTTACTGCCATTTCACCGTAGCTGTTGTATGTGTATGTAGTATCAAAAGGGGTAACAATTTTATAACCATTGCCAAAATCCCACTGATAAAACATGTCAATAGCTGGGCTTAAGATTTCAGTACCGTCGAAGTTTTGGTAGTAGCTTTTATTTGTAAACCCTATTTTTTCCAATTGGCATGCTTGCCCGGTTGCAGTGCCCGAAAGATCCACAAAATCAAAGTCAGGAATAGGCAATGCATTCACTCTTACCGTTTTCGAAAAAACAGTACTGCTGCAACCAAATCTATTTTCTGTTATCAAGGTTACCGCAAACTTTCCTGTGTCAGAAAAAACATGGGTTGGTTCCTCAAGCGTGCTGGTAATGTCGTTATCCTTGAAGTCCCAATACCATGCAACAAGGTCGAAGTCGGCACCTGATCCGACGGGTAGAGACTGTTTTATAAATTGCATCGTTGCACCATAACACGATTGACCGTTTTCCGGTGAGTGGGAGAAGTCAGCTATTGGCAGGGGTAAAACGTCAATTGTATATTCAATTTCTCGCTCGCAGCCCCTATTGTTTCGTTCAAAAAGGGTGATTTTTGCGCCATCGGTTGTCGGGTTTGTCAGATCAAAAATGTAAGTGTCTACGGAGGAGGATGGTATTACTACTCCATTGACGATCCAGTGATGGTAGTCTGCGGTTGAACTTAAATCTAATTCCCCGCCATAGCAGACCTTAATTGTGGTATTGCCTTCCTGAATTTGGGCGGATTCATTGTTTGAGATTGGGACTGCTTTAGGTTTATGGTCGTTGTCACAAGTTTCTGCAACAACGATAAGGTTTGTCGAATTTGCTTCAAATTTAACGTCGCTATTCGTAATGCTGCTTGAGCCGGATGGTACGACCGCATCAAGCATAAGCCAAGATGATCCGTTGTCGCTCGAGGTATAAACGGCCAATGCCGAACTTCCTAGTGAGTTCATCTCTTCAGTACCACTGAAAAAGTTGAATGTCATATTGTCAAAAATGCCTGCTTCCTCTCCAAACGTTATTTCAAAATATTTGAGAATGGTGGCATCATTTGCCACATCAAATCTTTTTATACCTGCCGGTATATGATGCCTTGTCACAACGGATGCGCCCATTCCATCTGAGCCAATGTCTACTATAAGCCCCATTCCGGCGATATTAAGATTTTCAGTATCAGTTGTTATTGCGGGAACCTTAGTACTAACGAAGCCGATACCAGTAAACCTCGAAGCAAGAGATTCGCCTGCAAGTGCTCCACCGTACTTAAGATAGACCTGACTGCTTGCCAGACTTATTTTGCCTGAACTGAATGTTAACTTTTGCCCGAAAAGAACATTTTTCTTAAACGGCAGGATAAATGACCCACCAGGTTTCGAAAGGACAAAGTTTGAAAGGTATGTTGTGTCGGCAGAATTGACTGTAAGTGTCTGATCTCCTGTTCCAGTTAGATACTGAGTTCCCGGATTGGCCGGTTTAGCTATCAAAGTTGTTACGCCATTGTTGCTAATATTTCCATTTACAATCAGTGTCCCGGCCAATATAATCTTGCCATCACCATCTGTCGAGTTGTCTGTATAGTTGCCTGGAATGAAAAATATTGCGTCTGTGTGTATATCTATTGGAATATTTCGGTTGCTCGCAGAAATCTGGCCTCGACTGCTGTGATAAAACAGAAGCGTCATCAACAGTAGTCCCAGGTGGAGCCATTTGATGGACGGCGATATGTTGCGAAAGATTCTCATTTCGCTCCCCATTCAACTGTCTTAGAAATAATCACCTTGCCTGGGATGGAATATGCCCTCACCTGGTAGAAATAAGCTTCTTTTTTCAAGTCTTTGTCAACAAAATTGGTTGAGGCAACTAGCCCCGTTATGGGCTTTATCGACTTCTCAGTTTCACCCCGAAACACCACGTAGCCCTTGATAAGCTTTGGATCAATTTCAGACCACTCTAACCGATTGGTCTTTTTCCTTTTCTGGCTTTTGAGTTTTACTGTTAATTGGGCTTCTAGTAGCAACTCCTCACGCCGAAATGCATAGGCTGCCTCAGATAGTGGTGAAATGTTTCCTGATGAATCAATAGCAGCTAGACGATAATAATAGTCTTTGTTTCCTATGGTCGTACGATCGACAAATCGGAACGAGCTTTTGGCAATTTGGGCCTGGTTGACTTGGGTGTCATCCGAGTTTAAAGAGTCAGACCTGTACAGATGATAACCAGCCAAATCTTCTTCCACATTACGAATCCAGTTAACGATTATCCCTTCATCAGAGTAACCGACTTGGCTGATCACGGGCCGTTCTGGAGCCACAACGTCCGGTAAGACCGCTGTGGCAATAGCCGACGGCTTGCTTCTGTTGTAAGAAGTGTCAATGGCCACCAGAAAGTAGAAAAATTCGTTTTTAACGTTTTTCGGAAGACGCTGCTCGTAGTAGTTGGTGTCGAGCGGCTCAGCATTTAGCAACACATAATGATCAGGATCGTTTTCGTCAACAGTTCTGTATAGCAGATATCCCTTAAGATCGGGTTCCTCATTTCCTAGCCAGGTTAAATAGAACCGACCGGTGTCGGACTTAATGGCCAAATCTAGCGGTTGTGAAGGGGGAAACACGTCCTGAGCTTCAACAAAAGCCATTTCAGACAGCGACTTATTGCCAGTGTGATCCTCAGCTTCAACTCGATAGTAATAAGGCCCGGGAACCTGAAGGGTCTCATTATAAGTATTATTTCCGGCGGAAAGCAAGCTAGTGGTGACCGGCTCAAATTTGCCCTCGCTTTTTTGACTTCGATAAATGGTATAGCCTTTAAGGTCTCCTGTGTCTTCCTGCTCCCATTGAAGAAGCACTCTCAGGGAGTCCGCCCTTCCCGATAGGTTTAAAGGTGGAGGTGGCGGAGTCACGTCATCTATTTTAATGTTTACCAGGCTGGATGGCTGACTCATTTCTCCGAAATAGTCAATACCCTCTATATAGTAGGAATAACTAGCTCCCTCTATGCTTCCACGTCTTTTAAACATTGGTTTCGGAAAAACCAATATGCCCGAGCTGTCGGGTTGCATACTGAGCATCAGCGGTTGGTTGTTTAGCCTGTTTGTCGATCCGGTTGAATCTGTTTCATAAAGATTATATGCATAATACAGATTAGAATTTTGGGTCCAATTGAAATTGATTACCCTACCTTCCTGATAGGCTTCCAAGTCCTGAACCCCCCCCGTTTGTTGATAACTTCCTGCTTCAATAAAGCTGGACTGTCCCAAAACCGTTTCTTGAGATCCATTCAAAATGGTGATTTTGTACTGGTAGGATTTTCCTGGAAGCACTTCGTTGTCTTTAAAATAGATGCCCAGGAACCTGGCAAACTCATTGCTTTCAAAGCTCTTTAGTAAGATGTTCAGTTTTAAGAAATCATCCTCAAGCTCTTCAGGTGAAGCTTGATTCAGTGCATCAATAAAAAAGTCCAACTCTTCATCTTGCTCAATAAGTGAGGTTGGCAGGCTTTGAAGCATACTTACGGGCTTTGGCGACACAAGCCGCCACTCAACTAAGTTGGCGTCCCTCCTGTACACATTGAATTCCTTCCCAAAAAGTGAAAGTGCATGGTACCATTTTAGTTCGATACTTAAGTTTCCGGCTGAATTTGCAGGGTGATTTCTTGCAAAAACGAATGAATCTTGTCCATTACAGTTGCAGAAAATCATAGAGAAAAAAATTACAGCAATAGTTTTTTGCCTGCACATTATTAGAAATATGATAAGTAGTTTCTAATAAATATATTATTCTTAAGATATCAAAATCATTCGGTAGCCAATATTCATTATGGTCTAAAACTAATTTAAAGTCACTAAACTACATTTTCTGCATGGTGATATATTCCCATATAAATTGCTTAATATGAAAATTTCTTATTTATTTATCTGAAGTATTACCACCTAACCGTTCCTATGCTGCTGGCCAATTATAATAGATTGTATGTTAAAATATGCTGTCTATTTTTATTCACATACCTCTCTTGTTCATTGCTTTTCGCCCAGCAAACACCCCTTTACAGCCAGTATTTTCTTAACCAATACCTTTACAATCCCGCTTTGGCGGGCTATTCGGGAGTGCCCAGCGCTTTCTTTTTGTACCGCAAACAATGGGTGGGCGTGAACGGGGCACCCGAAACGCAGGTGTTCACACTTGACACAAAACTGAACAATGAAAACATAGGCCTTGGGCTTACTTTTTTTAACGACGTCACCAATATCATCGGACGCACGTCGGGGGCAATAACAGGCTCCTACAAAATCGACCTCAGCCCCAACCAGCAGCTCCGCTTCGGCCTGTCCTTCCTGGCCATTCAAAACCGGATCTTTTTCGACCGCATACAGGCCGACGACATCAGCGACCCTAACCTTCTGAGCGCCGTGGATCAGCGGACGGTATTCGAGGGCAATGCGGGCCTGCATTATACCCTAAAGAAGCTCCACGTGGGCTTTGCCAGTGAGCAGCTGTTTCAAAACACCATTAAATACAACAACGAGGCGCTGTTTCAGTCGCTCGACTATACGTTTGTCCGGCACTATTACACTACAGCTGATTACACTTTTGTCGCCGGGCCAAATGTTGAGGTAAAGCCCATGGTGCTCATCCGCACGGTGCAGGGGCTGCCCTCCCACGCCGATTTTAACCTGATGGTGAATTACAAGCAGTTGGTGTGGCTCAATATGAACTACCGGCCAAAGATTGGCGCCGGGTTCTCCGTTGGCACGCAGCTGGCCGAGCAGTTTGTGTTTGGCTATACCTATGAGTTCCCAACGACGGACCTGAGCATTTTGGGGAGCTCAACGCACGAATTTGTGCTGGGGCTGAGGCTGCGCAAATCAAGCGACTCGCCCATAGCCAGAGAAAAAGGCGGCAGCATCAAGTCGCTGGAGAAGCAATCGGCCATTCAATACGAAAAAATTGATGCGCTGAAGCAGGAAAACGAGCTGGTGAGCGGGCAGCTCAACGAAACACAAAGCCAGTTGGCAGCGCAGAATGAGGAGCTGCGGCTGCTCAGGGAAATAGTGAGCGGTTACCAGGAGGATCTTTCCAAGGCCATTGTCCGGCTCCAGGCCAACCCCGATGATACAACTTCGGTGGCGGAAGGGCCCTATTACCTGGTTGTTGGAGCCCTGCGCAACCTGGACGATGCCAAGCTCTTTCAGCGGATTTTGAAACGGGAGGCCGGGCTCGATACCAAAGTCACCCAAAGCGCTTCGGGCACCTGGTATTTTGTGTACTCGCAGGAGATTAACGAGCTGGAAAATGCGAATGGGCTCATCAAGGAACTGATGGAGAGCAAGGCCCGGCCGTTCATTATCGGCGTGCCGTGGATTTATAAATGGGAGCAGCGGTGAGGGGGCTGAGACAACATATCGCCCCTTGTGAGGATATTTTGCAGTTCGTTTCCGGGTGCGTTGTTCCTGGGTGTGTCTTCACACCCAGGAAACGGAAAGGCATGCTGGTGTGTGAGGACAACGATCTTGATATAGGGTGTGAAGACACGAGCGATTATATAAGGTGTGGAGACACACCCAAAAACGAGGCGGGTGAAGACAAAAGCGTGGAGTGTGGAGACGCACTCCAGAACGGGTGTGGAAACACACCCAAAAACACGAAGGACACACCCCAAAATCCGATCGTGGACAATGGGGTTGGGCAAAACATCCGCTATCTGGGCTGGCGATTGGCGACTGTGCTGCTTTTATCGCTGGCGTTTCCGCCGACTCTTTTTGCGCAGGATTTGGAAACATTGGGCGAACAAAAGCTCTTTGCTTACAATGGCAGCTTGTCGGCTACGCAAACCTTTTACCATGCGGCGGGTATGCCCAGCCGCAGAGACCCTTACTTCTGGCAGTTGAACGCCAATCTGAATCTCACTTTCCTGGGCATCATCAGCGTGCCGCTTTCGGCCACGCTCAGTCAGCAAAACAAAAGCTTTGCCCAACCGCAACCCTTCAACCGGTTTGGCATCAGCCCCACCTACAAGGGCCTCACCGTGCACCTGGGCCACCGCACCATCAACTTTTCTGATTACACGCTGGCTGGCAACTTGTTCTTTGGTGCTGGTGTGGAGTACAAACCGGAGAACAACCCAGTCAGGGTAAGCGCCATGTACGGCCGCTTTGCCAAACCAGTAGCCAAGTTCTCACAGTTTGGCCAGGTGTATGCCGAGCCCACCTACAGGCGCATCGGCTTTGGCACCAAGGTCGGCTTTGAATTGGAAAAGCAACGGGCTGCAGTGATGTTCTTCCGGGCGTACGACGACCCTAACTCCATCGATGTGGTGGACAGCTCTTTAGTGGTGACTCCCGAGGAAAACCTGGTGGTGGGCCTCGAAGGCGGCTTTAAATTTTTTGATCGGTTTTCGCTGGAAGGGGAATATGCTTACAGCCTTTTTACCCGGGACAGGCGGATTCCTGAGCTGTTCACCAACGACTATTCCTTTATCAACAACCTGGGAGGGCTTTACAAACCCAACGGTTCTTCCGCTTTTACCAACGCCTTGAAATCTCGCCTTACTTATCAGGGCGATGGCTTTCAGGCCAACTTAAGTTACCGGAGAGTGGATCCGGGCTACACCACGCACGGCTCGTCGTTTCTTAACAACGACCTCGAAGACATCACGGCTGGTATTTCATTGCCTTTGTTCAACAACAGAGTGACGCTCTCCACCAGCTCGGGCTTGCAACACAATAACCTCGACAACCAGAACAGCGCCCGTGTCATCCGATATGTATTCAGCTCATCGGCGTCCATTTCCGCTACGGAAAAACTCAATATCAACCTCAACGTATCGAATTTCAGTACCAGCACCCAACAGCTACTACTGCAAACCGATATCCTGTCCGACACGCTGGAGTTCTTTCAGGTAACCCGGTCGGCCATGGCCTCCGTGAACTACCAAACGGGAAAGGAAACCAATACAGGTACCCTTTTCGTCAGTGGCAATTTGCAGGACGCCACCGACAGCCAGGGCAACGGCTCGCTGTTCAAAAGTGGTAACGCCGGTTACAGCTTTAAGATTGGAGAGGACTGGTCGACCAACACGTCATTCACTATCAATCAGTCAGCCGCAGGCATCAGTAACCTCACCCTGGGGCCGGTGTTTGGCGTGAACCGGTCTTTTATGGACAACAAGGTGCGAAGCAGCTTGTCGCTGAGCCTGCTGAACAGCTACTTGAACAAATCAAAAAACAGTCACATCGACAATGTGCGTTGGTCAGTCAACTGGACGGCCGGCAAGCGGCATACGGTGTCGTTCAACACCTTTTACTTATTGAAAAACACTTACGAAGAAGCTGCCAAAGCCACACAGGAATGGCGGGGAACACTCAACTATGCTTTTAGAATATGACACATTACAACCAGCCAATTAGTCACCAGTCCCATAGAGACGACGTAAACGAAAAAAGCACCCCTGGCCAATTCAGAAAGCCACCTGCGAATGATAGAGCAGAAAGAAGCGGCAGTCAGTCCCAGCGGGACGACACATTGGTAATACAGAATGCAAATCCACTAACAAAAAGTCCCGTAGGGACGGCATATCGGTGCCTCTTCCTTTCACTCGGACTCCTGGCGGTGCTGGCTGCTGAGGCTCAGGTGCTCACCCCCTCCTGGGAAATTTCTCTCCCAGGCAAGCTGAAATGGATGCAGATCAACGACTACGGTATCCTCATTGCTTCCTGCGACAATGGACTGTACGGCGTGAACCCTGAAAACGGCGACAAGCTATGGGAAATCACCACCCTCACCAATGTGCCCGAGGCGAATTACCAAATCATTGATGGCACGCCGCTGGTATTGATTGCCGACAAGGGCGGCGACTCACAAACCCTGATCATCAATGGCCTGAACGGGAACTTGATTTTTGATTCGGCCAAAGAGGCCCTGGGGTTGATCATTAGCACCAAGGTAATCCCCGAAGCTGGTGGCGCCATGATTGCCTACAGCAGCGAAGCCGGTGATGGCATCACGATGTTTGACTATGTGACCGGCGACAGGAAGTGGGACACAAAATTCGAAAAGGCCAAAGGCAAAGACCTGCAGCCCCAGCCCATTATCGACGGCGAGGGCAATATTGTGTATGCCCTGGGGAAAGACCTCTATAAGCTGAACGGCAGCACCGGGGCCATCATGTGGCAAACCGACAGCAAAAAGAACTACATCGATTTGTTTTTACAACCAAATAAGCCTGTGCTTTTTGCCGTGAGCGGCTCCCCTTCTTCTACTTTTTTTGAAGAAAACACCGGCAAGCAAATTGGCCTGGCCAGCGGCGCAGCAGGCAACTTCGCTGTGGACGCCCTCGACCTCAGCAGTGGCGGGGAAGTATGGAAAAATCCGGTCGACTACTCCAAGGCCAAATACAGCGGGGTGGCATTGGGAGAAAGCGATTTTTTACTCTTTCAAACGTTTAGCTCCGGCAAAATTGACTACGCCACGGGGGATCACCTGTGGAAAAAGGAAAAAATGGGCACGGGCGGCGAAAAGAATGCCGGGGTGTTTGTGACCGACAAAGGCCTGGGCTATGCAATGATGGACGCAGTGGGCAGGGCTTATATCAATTTTGTGAATGAAGCAGGGGAGCCGATGTGGAAAAAACGACCAGTTATCAACGGGCAGCTTACCTACTACAAGCAGTACGGCAACGCCCTCTTCTTCATCAGCGAACAGGAAACCAACTTCCTTAACCTCGACGACGGCACTTTTATGTGGAATGGCGACAAATATTTGTCGGCTGGCGAAGTACCCATCAGCGTGGTGCAGGATGAGGACGGCAGCTTTGTGATGTACATCAAAGGCAAGCTGGTGCGGGTGATGCCCGACAAACAGGACTGGGTGGAAATCACCTCCAATTTTGCCTTCAGAGGGGAACTGCCTACGGGCATACAGCTATTGCCCAATGGCTACCTGCTCACGGGCAATCAGAATGCCATGTTGATCGACAAAAGTGGCAGGGTACTCTACCATAAGTTTTATCCTGCTCCCGAGCAAAGCTTTGGTGCCAAGCTGGCGCTCGGTGTGCTGGGTGCAGGCACCGCACTCACAAGCTTTGCCTACGGTGCTTCCTCTATTGGCTACGGGATGCAGGGAGCCCTCCAGGGCAACGACAATTTCACCAGAAAGGCGCAGAAGCAAATGACCGTGGCCACTTTTACAAGGGACGTGACCGGAGGCCTTGGAGCCATGGCTCAGGCCAGGTTTGGGGAGCAGGCTGGTACCGATACATACAAGTTAATACTTACCAAAAAGGATCATAGCATCGGCTTCGTCAAAATCAATATTCTGACAGGAGAAGAAGAGGGGCAGATTGTGACGAACGATCGCACCCCCGATTTTTCGATCGATCCCATCGGCAAAAAGGTGTTTTTGAAGTCAGCTGACGACAGGGTGGCCTGTTACGACCTATAAAAGATGTAGTTGAAGTGAATAGAAGGCAAAACATATCTGACTGGAAAATGCGTACGACGAAGAAACGGCGATGGCTTTTGTTATTCGCCTCACTGGTGCTTGTTGTGCACGGTGCTTTGGCCCAGGTACAGCGATACCCGGCCGATATCCAGCCCATTCTGCCAGCCCCCTATTCGGTGTATCTCAGCGATTACACGGCCGAAGGAAGCAACCGACTCTCGGCCAATATTTTATTCAATGACTTCAATGAGGCATCATGGACCTTCAAGCTAAGGTTGTCCATCGAAAGCATGGATGTGCGGTTCCGCACCAAAAATGGATTCACGCCAGCATCGCCCATCACCGTCCAGCCAGGCGTACCCTATGTGTTGAGCGGATCCGACTGGGCGGAGTATTTCAACTTCAACAACCTCAATGTGAGCGGAAGGAATACGAGCCAAATTATTAACTCTGGAAGGTTGCCGGAAGGAATGTATTCGATTTGCCTTCAGGTATTGGACTACAATACGGGTGAGCTGTTGTCGCAGGAAAGTTGTGCCAATGTCTGGATACAATTGTTGGATCCACCCAGGCTGATTAGCCCTACAGACAACGAGTTTCTCGACCCAGCCACTACCACTAGTTTTCCTATCACCTGGCAGCTTTTTAATACAGCGAGTGCTAACAATACCATGGGTACTGATTTCCAACTGACTATGTGGGAGCTCACGGAGCCAGGCGCCAACCCCCTCAGCGCTGTGCAAAACGGGCAGGCGCTACAGGTATTTCAAAGTGGTTTATTGCAGAATACCAACTACACCTATGGCCCGGCTGATCCGCTGCTAGAGGCAGGAAAGGCCTATGTATACAGAGTGCAGGCCATAGATGCAGACGGTAAAGACAGGTACAAAAACAATGGATACAGCGAGTTTAGGCTGCTATACTATGGTTGGCCTACAGGTGGAAAAATTGAACTTACCAGCCCACCTTATGGTCATAGTTTTAGAAGGCAGATTCCGGCAGTAATCAAGTGGAATGCACTTACATCGAGGGCGCCCGAGCAGGGGGTTAACTACGAAATTAATATCAAACCGCTATCTCCAGGCGAGTCTCCGGAAGATGCTCTCCGGCAAAACTCGCAATGGTACTACAAATTGATAAGTGAGAACTTCACCAACTATCCCAAATCAGAGCTTTTGCCTTACCCGGATATAGACTCAGGTTATGTTTGGCAGGTAAAAGGTTATACAAATGGGTTGGAGGTTGCCAAAAGTGATATCTCAGTTTTTTATGGGCCACCGTTGGTAGAAAGGTTTTATGCTGCTGGTCATCGAATTGAGGTAGACAATATCACCAATAAGGACTTCGCCAGCTTTTCGGGGACGGGGAGAGTACGACTTTCAAGAGAGGAAGTGTGGACATCTATAGCGTTTGAAAATCTACAGTTGCGTCAGTCGGGATATTCAGCGTATTTGATCGGTGGAGAAATCAACATTGAAACCAGTCCCATTGCATTCGAACTTACCCCAGGTAATGAGGTAGATGGTGAGGCTACATTTCTGGCAACCAATTACAAAATAACAAAGGATGGTTTGTTTGTCGAGGGGAGTTTCTCCTGGGATCTACCGTTTCCTTTGCTCTCATCGGGCATTGGAAAAGTTACATCGGAGAAGTTCGCTTCGGATTTTAACGATTTTCGGCTTTCAGGAGTAGCCAATCTTACTAACGGCAATTCTTTCGAGCTACTGGATCCTCAGTTTTTCAGACTTGACCTTTCTCCAACCAGCACAGTGGTGATCTTCGACAATCAGTATTGGTTTGGTTTTGACGGAACGCTGACTACCCCTTCGGCCAAATCAGTCACAGGTAGCAGTGCTACCTGGGCTTTTAATCAGGTGGACAACCTTAGGCTAATAGAGATATCAGACTCAACCAATACAGTTCCACTGAGAGTAGTAGCGGGTACAGGCATGGAATTGCTTCCTCGTAAAAGTGTCATTGACCTGGATGATGCCTCATCGCCAGGAAAATTTGCCGGCGAGCCTTACTGGAAGGGTGTCTATATTGAGCAGTCTACCCTGAAAATTGCTGAAGCGATGGATGGGGCTGGCCAGTTTGCACTCAGCAGCGAACTCGAAAGCAGCATTGATCTAAATACTTTGCCCAATAGCCTCGTGGGAGTTACTGGAGAGGGTTTCACCCTCAAGCACGACTTGCACTTTAACGTGACAGGGGAATTCAATACGTTTCCCGCCAACTTCACAAGGCTTACACTGGACATCAACAACCAGCAAGCGAATGAGGCCAGCAGGCTGGAAGGGAATTTTCTGGTGCCTTTTATTGATACCACGACGCCTTTTGAGTTTCATTCTCAGCTATATGACAGAGGGTTTCGGCCGGGAACCCTGGCCAACCTGAACAACAAAACGTTCCGTTTCAACCCGGAAGGAGGAGAGCTAGCTGTGGATCTCACCATAAGGAAAGGGGAAATGGCAAGCAACGATCACCTCCGACTAACGATGGATGTGACCTGGCCGTCAGTTGGTGTAACGTTGAGCGGAGTCAATAATTTCAATGTGTGGGGAGATTACAGGGTAGGCTTTTACGTGCCGGAAGGGGTTTTGGCGCTTACTAACCAGGTCAACGCCATTTTTAGGGGGTATCCGGTGACTATAGATGCCCTTAGTGCTGGCCGAACGCAAAACTACTATGGCTTCGCTATTTCTGGAAAAGTGGTGATGGGTGAGGACGTAAGTGGCGACGACGGGGCACCCGCATTTAATCTCTATTCCATGGTTGAAAACCCCGTGCTGGACAAGAGCTATATGCCAGCGCCTACGCAAGGAGCTTTCAACCTGGCGTCGGCTCAAAATGGCCTTGATCAATTGGAGGAAGGGCTGGCGGCCATGGAGGAGGATCTCACCCAAAAAGTAGAACAGCAAACTGAGGCCTTGAAATCCACCACGGTCGATTTGATTGCATCTGCTTCCGGCGGACTTGGGGGTCAGGCACACGACGTAGCGTCGCTGGTCAGTACGCCTGAGCAACCCGCCGAAATTGATTATGAAGCCATTGCCGACCGCAAAGAGCGGCTATTGGCCTATCTAGAGCTTTTCCGGGAGCTGGCCAGCGACCCCACGGTGGTTGATGGCTTAATTGAACAGGTTCAGAATAGCGAAGAGGATTTTGACAATATATCGGACGTTGTAGCAGAGCTGAAACGATTTGCTACCAATTTTGCTATTGATAAAGTTGCTTCTCTGGGAGATGGCTTTTTGATGAAAGTGGATCTGGCTACCAGGAATATCAACGGCATTATCATAGGGAAAGCCAACCAGCTAACCGGCTCGGTTAAGGAGGAGCTGGATCAGGCCGTAACCGCCATTATTACCACAGTCTCTTCTGATGTAGTAGCCAGCATATCGCAGGATGCCCCCGATGCCGCCCTGGTCGTTGAAGAGGTGGCAAATTCTACCAGAGAGGCAATAGTGAATGAACTGACCCTGGCGCTCAATGCGTCGGTCAATCAAAACATTGTGTCTCCGGTCACTTCGTTTGTGAGCAGTAATTTAAATGAACGGGCCAGGCGACTGGTGAGGCGAACAGCCGAAAACGTGGTGCTGGGAGCCCTCAATCAAGACCAGAACCCCTCTGAAATTATGGAGGGGGTTCTTGATGGGTTCGACGATGAACTCAAAGGCATAGGCGACGAGCTGGGCGCCCAGGTGGACATGGACAAGATGCTGGAGGCGATAAAAAGTGTAGGTGAGGATTTGATCGCCAACATAAGTGCGGATCGAATAGTCAATCAAATTAAGAAGGGAGCGCTGGAGGCAATTTCCGGAGCGGTGGCCAAAAAGGCTTCAATTGCGGCCAACGAAATGGTGAATAACCTGCTTGGCGAAGAAGTGGGCATTTCAATACCGGTGGATTTTGCCGCTGTAGGCGGAAAGCTGTTGTCGGGGGCCAATCCAAAAGATTTGCTTTTTGACCCCATTCCTATCAGTGTGCGCTCCCCGGCACTTGACCTCAATGGAATTATTCACTTCACAAAAGGACATGCCCAATATGGTGACTCGTGGTCGGGCGATGTTGACGCCTTTGTGAAAGTGCCCAAGGCTTTTCAGATACAACTGGCCTACCTGAGCGGAAGAAAGGATAATGTGAGCTTCTGGATGGCTGAAGTTGGAAGTGGAGGCCCTCCACCTACGCCCGGAGAACCTACCGACGCTGATAAAATGGGACAACCGATGCAGCCTTCCACAATCAAGGAAGTGACTGACGAAATAGCGCTCGGCGTAGTCAAAATAGTGGCTTTGCAGGGGAGGGTTTACCGCCACATGGCGGCCAATGGGTTGGAGGGCATCGTCCCAGATGGCAACAACAACTATGGGGCTTACCTGCACATGGTGGCCTTTGGACCCCAAAATGGTAAGATGCTCCGGCTGGAGATAGACGCAAAAATGGACGTGGCCGCTACTGGCGACTTTACGGTTGACTTCCTAGGCAATGGCCAGATGCTCAGCAGTGTGCCGCAAGTGGCAAGCATTGATCAAACGGCGGTTGTAAAGGGCACCATCGTCCTAAAATACAATTCAGCGGAGCAGCACTTTTTTGGCCACCTGGCCGCCTCTTTCGAAAAACCGGGTGTGCTTTGCGCCCAGGGTAGCTTGCTGGTGGATGTGAAGCCCGGCGCCTGGAGAGTGGCGTTGGGAAGTCAGCAGGAGCGACTCAAGTTTATCCTGAACTGCGCCGGCTTTGGCCCAACGGGCTGGCTCGACCTCAACCAAAATACCGCCAATCTTGGACTGGGACTGGAGTTCATGTTCAAGCCGAACCCCATCCACGTGAACATTGCGATTGTAGAATTTGACCTGGTCATCGAAGCCGGAGCGGCAGCCGGCGTGCAGGTGATTGCGCAGTACAATCCCAGTTTTCAGTTGCAGGAAGCCGGACTTTGGCTGGAGTTATGGGCACAGATATACGCCCAGTATAAAAAGAAAGTGTCGGGAAATACTGGCACTATTACCCTGGTGGACATTTACCTGGCTGCCAACGCCAATATGAGATTCAATCCTGCGCCAAGCATTTTATACGGCAAGGTGAACGGCCACTTGCAAATACTGGTATTCAGCTTCGGGATTAACAAGGATTTTCAAATGAATTTGTGATGAAAAGGATAGCGCTGTTTGTTCCTGTATTATTAATTTTTTTCTCAACCTGTTTGTTGAGCCAAACGACCGACGAAACCTACTCTTCCCACTTGAATCAAGTGAGAATGGGGGCAAATCCAGCCCAGCCTTACAATTTATTGAGGGCGACAAATAATATGGAAATCGTAAAAGGCGTAGTTGCCGAGAATTTGAGGGACACCCTGGTTTCTGTTAGAAGATTCTGCTACCAATCCCTTGACGTCATACAAAAAAGTGCCACTGCTCCCGCCACCAAACAACAAATACTGGCCCTTCAGCTACAGGGGATGGAAGACGAATCTCCCGACATAGTGGGCTTGTCCATTCAAAACCTTAGTTCTGTGCCGGTTTCTTTATTCAATGCCTCTCAGAAGACATTACTTATCCAGGCGTTGGATCGGCAGGCACCAAAGAAGGAGGTGTTGATAAAAATGGTCGGAACGCTGAAAGACGAGAGCGCCGCCCCAGCTCTCAGGCAGTTGTCGCAGCCCGGCAATTCGGCAAAGGTGCGATGGGCGGCCTACCTGGCATTGGCCAGAATGGGTGATCAAACGGCCATCAACCTGGTGAACAATAAAGTGAGGGGCATTGAAGTAAATGACGATATGGTTTACGACATGGCACCGTCAATTATTTACACCCAGCAAAAGCAACTCTACGACTACCTGGTAGAATTGCTTTACAGCAACGAAAAGAATTGTGAATCGGCCAACCCGGATCAAATCAATGCTATCAATTGCGCCTACAGGATATTGGAGTTGCTTGCCCCTGAAATCGAAAGCTTTCCGATAGCCACAACTGCTTCCGGTGACCTGGAAGCAAGTAGTTATCAGGAGGCTTTGATAACGGCGAGGGAGTGGTTTCAGAGTAACAGGGAATTCACTATAAAAGGTGCCAATTGACAGCAGCTTCGCTCATTTCACCGTCTCATACACCTTCTTCCCCTCAAACATTGTCCACAGCACCTGCGTAGCCTTTAGCGACTCCGGGCTCACCGTAAGCACGTCCCGGTCCAGCAGGATAAAATCGGCCGATTTGCCGATGGCCAGCGAGCCAATACGGTTTTCCATCATCAGGGCCTTGGCCGCTTCGGAGGTGTAGGCGTAGAGCATCGCCATCCTCGGCATGCGTTGGCTGGCGTCGAGCACCCCCAGCGCTCCTTTCCGGGTTTCAGCATAATACATCGCCTCGAAAGGGTTGGCGGTGGACACGGGCCAGTCGCTGGCACCGCAAATGGTGGCCCCAGCCTGCAGCATCGACCGCACCGGATACATCCATTGGTAGATCGAGGGATCCACATAGGGCTTCACAATGTCAATGGTAGTTTCGTCGCCCAGGGCCCACAGCAGCTGAAAGGAGGCCAACACATTCAGGCGGGCAAAACGGTCGAAGTCGGCAGGCTGCACAAACTGCAGGTGGGTAATGGTGTGGGGCAGGGCCATACTTTTGTTGGCTTTTCGCATGGCCTCAAAGCCATTGAGGGTTTCTGTCACCGCCTCATCGCCAATGGCATGCACGTGAACCAACAGGTTTTCCTTGTCGGCCAGGGTAGCAAACCGGGCAAACTTCTCAGGATCCATCATCATCACGCCATTTGATTGGGTGCCGGTATAGGGCAGGGAGAGGGCCGCTGTATGGGTAGGGTGCTCTACCACGCCATCAGCAAAAACTTTGAAGCCGAGCACCTGTAGGTTGTTGCCGTTGTATTGCTGCTGCAGGGCCCTCACAGCAGCCATCTGCGGGATTGGGTCGGCATTCACCTCCGCCACCACCGTAGCGGCTATGTGGGCGGTGAGCTGGCCTTGTTGCTCCAGGCGCTGGTACCAGTCAAGCATATTGTCGTGCGGGCCGGGCAGCCGGGCAGCGGAGGGATCCAGAAAGGCAGTAATGCCGAAGCCATTGTTATACTCCATGGCTTTTATGGCCCCCAGACTGAAGTCGGTATCGGGCTCCAGCACTTCCTCAATTTTGTGCTGACCATCTTCAGAAACAAACCCATTGCTTTCACCGTCGGCAGCCACACCGAAATACTTTTTGTCGTCGCCCGTCAGCGATGCCAGATAGGCTTTGGTCACGCCCGCCCGTCTCAGCATGGCTTTGTTGGCCCAGGCAGTATGCCAGTCGGAGCCCCGCAGGAACACCGGTTGGTCTTTGAACTCACCGCTGTTGAAAAGCTTGATCACCCTGTCCAGCGCTTTCCAGGTGCTGATGTTCAGGCCATAAATTACCAGCACATCGCCGGTCATGCCTTCTTTTTTCTTTAGTGTCTCAAGGGCAAACTGGTGGATTTGGTCCACGTCCAGAAACAGGTCGTTCACATTGGCCTTGGTCAGCCCCATGCCCCCGTCAATGCCGTGGTTGTGGCTGTCGACCAGCCCGGGCATCACAAAGCCGCCCTGCAAGTCGATCCATTCTGCCTGCTCGCTGACTTTCGCCTTCACCTGTTCGTAGTTGCCCACCGCTACTATGGTCTTCCCTTTCACGGCCAGGGCGTCAGCGTAAGGCTGCTGCGGATTGGCAGTAAATACTTTAGCATTAAAATAGACCTGCTCCTGGGCTTGGGCGGTCAAAAAGCAAATCAGCAGAAGGAAAAGGCCGAAGTATTTCATAGAGAAGACATGTTGGGGATGAAGGGCAAGATAGGGAAAGTCGGCAGTATTTTCTGGCTGGCGTGCGGGCACTTTTGTGCCTGCACCTCCTTTTTACAAAATACACAAGCCTAAGTCTTGCTGGTGAGCAGGGCAGCTTGCCAAACAATGATCGCCGGCGTTTTGGGCCACCTGTTTGGAAATATTTTCCTTTGAGCTACAATAGGGAAACGGAGAACCTTGACTTACCTACATTTTCCGAATCACAATCTCCACCCGCCTGTTCAGGCTTTTGCCTTCTTCGGTTTCGTTGTCAGTTTTTGGCTTGGTATCGCCGTAGCCTTTCGCCGTAGCCCGGCCCGACAATCCCTTTGTTTGCAAATAGTCAATCACGGCCTGCGATCTTTCCTGAGAAAGCTTGAGATTGTAGTCAGCGGTTCCCGTGTTGTCTGTATGCCCCGCTATTTCAATTTCCATTTTGGGGTGGGCCTGGAGCAGCTTGATAATTCTGTCGAGCTCAGCAAAGGACTCCTTCTGCAAAATGGCCTCATTAGTATTGAAAAAGATATTGTTGAGCCTTACCGATGCCCCCACATTGATGGGTGCCAGCAGCAGATTTTGCTGTAGCTCTGCGTACATGTTGATGTCGCTGGCGTTCAGGTTGGCACTTTCAGGAATATACCCCTCTCTTTCTGCGTTGAACCCATAAACACCACCTGCTGGCAAAATGATCGTATAGCGGCCGGTAACAGGGTGCGATGAAGCCTGCCCCAGTTCTTTTCCCACATCTTCCAGTGAAAAATATTTGATTTGCGCTTCAATTGGCTGGCCTGTAGAGGCGTCGAGCACAATACCGGTCACCAGCACCACTGGCTTAGGCCGGGCCGAGGCTGGCAGGGGAATCCTGAAAATGTCGCTGTTGCCCATCGAATGCTGCACCGATGCCAGGTAGGCATATTCGCCTCTGGCGTCCAATGTATAATTGGCTTCCCAGGTATTGGTGTTGATGTCAGGTCCCAGGTTTTCCGGTTCAGTCCATTTTGTCCAGGTGTCATCGAGGCGTCGGCTCACAAATATGTCGGCACTGCCGTAGCCGGGATGGCCATACGATGAAAAGTAGAGTGTTTCATTGTCGGCTGCTATGAAAGGGGAGAAATCCATAGCAAACGAATTCACCTCCTGGCCCATGTGGGCAGGGGCTGACCAGGTGTTGTCGCTTTTAAGAAAAGAGCAATACAGATCCATGTCTCCTTTGGTGTCGTTCCTTTCCAGGGCCATCACCAGCACATTCTGGTTGGGCGACAGGCAATAGTCTACGAAGTCAGCGTTGTTGTAATAGTCGTTGATCACTAGATTTTCGGGAATGCTCCAGCCAGTAGGGCTTCTTTTGGTGAGCGACACGCCGCCGCCCAGGTTTCTGCCATCGGGCAAATAGGTATTGGCCACCAGCAGGTTATTACCATCCGGGGCAGCGGAAATCACGAAGTTGTTGCCACTATTGTTGAGGGGTGTGCCAATGTTTTGCAGCTCCGCCCACTCTCCCACAGAGTCTTTCTCCGAAAACCAGATGTCGTCTTTCTTCAGGCTCCCAAAGTTCTTAGGGTGCTCTCCACGGGCCACATACAATGTGGCGCCGTCAGCAGAAATAACAACTCCCTTTTCGGAATACTGAGAATTGATTTTCGAGCCGAGGTTTTCCTTTACCGTATTGGCAATGGTGCTTTCTGCCTGCCTGATCTCGGGAGTTTCCTGATATATGTTGAACTCGTAAACCTTTACAGACACCTGGCCTCTGAGGTGAAACCCTAAGTAGGTGCCCTGAAACGGCGTGAATTTTGCCTGAGCGAGCAACTGACCATTAAACTCAAAGAAAATTTCATTGCCAGTCTTTCTCACCACGATGGTATGCTTCCTAGCCTCCTCTAATGGTGTCGGCAGGAAGTCAGGTCGTAGAATCGGTGTTACCTTTTTCTTTTTGAAAGAGTAGATATGAAAAAAGCCATTTTGGCTGATGTCCATTGCCTGGTAATTGCTGTACTCGTCGGCACCCCACACCAGGCCAAAGCTTCCGTTTCTGAAATTTCTTACCTCCACTATCGTTTCCAACTTGAAATCTTTGGAGGGGTCGAGCTGAAAATGCTTCTGATTAAAGAAACCGATGTCACCGTCAGCCACTTCCATATACATGGCACCGTTGGCAATCATGCTTTTGGCATACGGCCGCTCGAACAGCGACCAGCCATTTCTGTTGTCTTCAAATATTTCGTGTAATGCGGGAGTCTCTTGCGCTTTCACGCCATGGCAATAGCATAGGAGAGAAAAAAACCCAACAACTAAAATGCGATGTCTATTCATTGGAAACACTTCGGAGCCACTGCTCAGCTTCAGATAGCTGTTCAAAAAGTTTAAACTCAAAGTCTTTGACCCTGGTTCCCAAATCTACGGCAGAAAACCGAGTAATAAACTTAGAAGAATGCACATGCGCCATATATCTTAAGCCATTAGCAACACTTTCCCTCATTCGTCCTTTTTCCAGCTCGTCGTTAAGGGCGATCCAGTTCGCCTCAAAATGGGTATTGTCGTTCAGTAGTTTGGAGCAACCAGTTGCTTTCAGGAGGGTGGAATAGAGCGACGACCCCTTCGAGATATACGCCATGGAAACATTGCCATACCAGGTACACCTTATCCAGCCATTTTCAGGCTCGTGGCCAATTTCCAGGTACTTGACGCCTTCGTCGGTGGTGATTACTTCCATTCAGGGTGCTCATTGTGTTGTAGAACGTCAACATACCATTTGCCTCTGCTAAAGACGAATGAAATTATAAAAAAGGTGCCTGCAAATAGTTGAATTTTGTAAAAAGGGCCACCCTTGGGCCATCTTTCGACGGCAGGCGCATGGGAATAACAGCATCGATCATCCAGCAGTCATCGTAAGGAGGGTATTTCTGGAGCGACAACGACACCATATAGCTATGCACTTCGCCTTCATTATCTTCAATAAGTACCAGAAATTCAGCTTCGCTTTTTTCCTGAAAGTGCGTGCGGATTTCAAAGTGTCTGCAATTGATCAGCGGCCTGAAGTTTTCGTTGTGCACCATAATGTTGAACCGTTCAATCGGCCCGGTATTTTCTTTGTTCGAGGGCGAAGCAAAATTCCAGGCAATTTCAATGCCATGGTCAGACTCCGGAGAGTCGTTTTGCTGCAAAGCCAGAAAATTGATATGAACGACTTCCTCTGCACTCAGCGCAGGATGTGGCAACTCCTGCGGAGCGCAGCCGATAAAGGCAATCAGAGTAAGAAGATAGGGTAATCTCATATATAAGAAGCCTCCAACTTTTAGTCGTTCAGCAAACCAGCTTTTACTTTAAAACCAGACTTAATGCTCAGCTCTACGTCTTCAGAAATCAGCTTGTCCGTTACAGCCTTTACCCGTAGCGCATAAGTATCCTGAATGATATACTCCTTGAAATTTTCTCCCGAGGTCTCCAGCGAAAGCATATTACCCACATTGTCTGGAACATTTTCTGCACTCGCAAGCAGCTTTTCGTCAAGTCCGTCAGCATTGATATATACATGCAACGACGACAAGAAGCTGAGATCCCGGCCTTCAGGAGCTTTTACACTAATATCGACATTTTCCAGATAAATCTCCTTCACCAGCTTTTTGTTGGTGTTATTGCTGTTAAATGTTGACTCCGCATCAGTAGAAACCGGCGGTGTTAGAATATCGAGTGGCAGATTGACACCAAGCGAAGATGGCACGGTCACTTCCGATGTGTAAGACATTTTGAAGTTGATAAGGTCGTTGAGCTTATTGCAGCCCAAGGCGATGGCTACAAGAGACATGGTGAGACTTGCAATAATGATACGGTTGGAAAAATTCATAGCTGATATTACAATTGATTGATATATTGATAACGAATAGAACTAGCGAACCAACATGATTTTTACATTGCTGGCATTGGCCCTGGCCCCGGGCATAGCCATTATTTTGTTTATCTACCTCAAAGACAAGCACGAAAAAGAGCCAAAAGGGCTTTTGCTCCGGGCCTTTCTTTTTGGCATACTCAGCCTGGTGCTCACACTGGTAGTTTCGGCTATTGCTGACAAGTTTGTGTCTCTCGATCACTCCAGTGCTGAAGACCTGGCACTTTACGCCTTTGGCATGGTAGCACTTATTGAGGAAGGAAGCAAATATCTTTTCGTAAGGTACTTCCTTTATCCACACAAAGAATTCAACGAGCCCTTCGACGGCATTATTTACGCAGTAATGGTAAGCATGGGATTTGCTACGGTGGAAAACCTTTTCTACGTGTTTGAGGGTGGCGTGAGCATTGCCATCATGCGAATGTTTACCGCTGTGCCAGCACATGCTACTTTTGCGGTGCTCATGGGTTTCTTTTTGGGTAAAGCGAAATTTCAACACAAAAAAGCAGCTTTCGGCCTTATTGGACTAGGGGCTGCCACCATTTTGCACGGCGCCTATGACTATTTCCTTTTCATGGACCACGTGCCAGGCATTTGGCTGGGCGCTCTTGTCTCTTTGATCGTTGGACTTTATCTGTCAAAACGAGCCATTAAAATGCACCAGGAGGTTTCGCCTTTCAAGCCACTTAAAGGGCTTTAGCTGTTGACTACCAGGAGGAACAGTTGTAAATTTTAACATGAATATTCCTGAAGCCACCAAATTGAAGATACATCAGCTGATTGCTGACGGTAGAAAGCTCGAAGCGGTTAAGTACGTGAAGCAACAATTTGGTTTGGCGCTAAAGGATTCACTGAAACTCGTGGAGGCCCTGGAGAGAGAGGTGCCACTTTCGGGGAGTAGCTATCAAAAAAGACCTTTTGCCCGCACCAGTTTTTCCGGGCCCGACAAAGTCTTCTACATTCTTTCCAGGGTATTTTTGGGGTTGGCAGTTCTTCTGTTTACCATCGGCGGCACTATGGCTTACGACACGAAAGAGGAACTGAACCATGCGCTGCAATTGCAAGGGCGAGTAGCAGAATTTGCCTACGGTTCGGATGGAGGCTCTATACCCGTAGTGGAATTTACCCACAAGGGCAAAAAACAAAGAGTGCAGGGCTCGGTAGCATCCACTCCCCCGGCCTACGATATCGGCGAGCCGGTAAAAGTATTTGTGATCGCAGATGAGGGCTACGAAAAGATAAGGATCGACGGCATTTTTGAACTTTGGATAGGGCCTATTATCCTCACCTTTATTGGCACGATCTTCCTTTTTATCGGAGGCGGCATGTACGCCGTCAGCAGATAGTTTTGTTGCTCCATTAAACCTTTTGCGTGTTCGTGCATCTAATTAAAAAACGAAAAATATGCGAAGGATTGTAATCACATTCATTGGTGTAATGGTAGCAGCTACCACACTAATGGCACAAGAAGAACAGAGCACAGCAAAAACCCAAAAACATGCTCAGCGAACTCCCGAGGAACGGGCGAAAGAGATGACCACCCGGTTAAAAGAAGAGCTTAATCTCACCGACCAGCAATCGGAAGAACTTTATACTATTCATTTGAAATATGCGGAAGAGCGCAAAGGCGTTTTGGATGCTGGCAAACAAGAACGGGAATCCCAAAGAACAGAGATCAAAAGCATCGACGATAGGCAAAAAGCAGAGATGAAGAGCGTTCTGACCGAGGAGCAGGTGGCCAAGCTGGATCAATTACAGGAAGAAAGAGCACACAGAAAGGGCGACAGACCGCAAAGAGGCCAAAGGCGCAAGGGCAGAGGGTAAAGCTGTCGGTTAGTAGCTTACCTGAATGTCTGTTATCTCCATTTTGTAAAAACCCGCATTGCGAGAGCTGGCGAGCCAGGCTCCTTCATAGTTTTCCCAGTTTTCCCAGCTGATTTCTACACCGCCAATGGGGATAATTTTCACCCAGAGCTTCCAGGCTCTGGGTTTGAAGTTTTCATCGAGCAGCCACAGGTAACTATCGCCCGGGGTAACGCCACCGGACGTGTAGGTGACCAGCAATGCAGGCCCATCGGCTGTTTCTACCAGCCGCCGCTCAGTGCCGGGGTCCCTTACTTTAAATGGGGCCACCAGCCAGAAGGAGTCGTTGGCAAAATACGTCCAGGCTGTTTGGATCGCATCATGTAGCTCGTCACCTTCCAAAGCGTTGCCCTTTTCCGTTGCTGAGCCTTCGAAAGTGTCGGGGGAAAATTTTACTTCCATATCCGCCCAGGTCACAGCAACGATGTTCTCCGGTTTGTGCCAAACGTAGTGATGGCCTCCGGGAAATGTCCATGACAAGGTTTTGATCTGCTGATAAGCCTCATAGTTCATGGACTTCAGCATTTTATCGGCCAGAGCTTCTGCTTCCGGGCCTTTTTCTCCCTCGGGTAATGGATCACTTGCTATCCAAATAACGCCTGCTCCCAGCAATAGCAAACTGAGCAAAACAATCCCAGCAGTCTTCAACGCCTTCATCATAGCATTGAAACTGAAGACTGCCGGAAAAGTTCACGTTATTTCAGCATCGGGAACAGGGCTCTTATCTCCTCGTCGTTGGGCTGGCGGCCGTATTCGCAAATCTCGAAGGTTTCTACATTGGTGGCTTTGGCCACCCGGTCTTTGCCATACCATTTTTCAATGGCCTTTTTAGCCTCGGCTGAAGGAGGCCTCACCGACTTTTTGGTCAGCCAGGCTTTTCTTGCTTCAGCGCCTTCGGGCACCTGATCGGCATAGCCACCAATCCATGGCAGCCACTCATAAAACTGCGACACATGGGCATCCAGGGCATGGCCTTTTTGTTCCGTTACCTCGGTGATGTCCACGGCGATGTCTGGTCGGAAAGGATTAGGACGTTGAAAACCATCGTAGCCGTAAAGGAAAACGGGATTCTTTTTCAGCGCAGGCACCTCCGGCGCAATATTGGGCACGGCCACCATGTAGGCAGCGTCTTGCACTAGCACGCCGGTATAGCGATGATCGGGGTGGTAGTCGTTGGGGCGGGGAGCGATCACAATATCTGCATCCCACTTGCGGATTTCCCGGATCACCTGGAGCCTGACACCCAGGCTAGGCACTAATTCACCGTCGTGGTTACCCAGCACCACATATTCTGCGATACCAAAACGTTTGGCAGCTTCCTGGGCTTCGGCTATTCTTCGCTTGGCCAGGGCTCCACCGCCGGTGGTTTGGTGACCGGCATCTCCGTTGGTGAGCGACACAAACTTGACCTGGTGGCCCATTTTTGCAAAAAGAATGGCCGTGCCGCCCTCATCCTGGTCGCAATCGTCGGGGTGGGCACCGAGCACCACGATGCGCAGCGGCGTGGCCGTTTGCGCAGCAGCAAAACCGATGGCAATGAAAGCAAAGAGAAGAGTGAGAAGGTGTTTTTTCATGAGTAGGTAGTTTAAAGCATAATCATCATTAATACACGTCACCCCGAACCGACGCAGGAGGGAGAGGTCTCCCCAACGAGCGTCTGCTCTTTTCTATGAGAATAGGCTCACTTTCGTGTCGGGTCAACGTGACAACGGATAAGGTAAAGAATTTCCGGGAGAGAATGGTTAGACTTTATTGTAGTGGTGGAAGAAGGGAGCATACTTCTATCGTCTCAAAAAAGCCTTCTTACCAACTCTGATGTCAGCCAACCATCTACATAGCTGTTAAATGCGGAGTTTTGGTCTTTGAGCTTGTCTAATTTTTCGGGATTATTCTTTAAGCCATAAGCAAATGAAGGCCAGCGAGATGATAGTATTAGCCATTTGATCAAATCAGCTTGAGAAATGTCCGTAAGTGTTTTTCCTTCCAAGAACAGCGCATTCCGTGTTAAGGAATAGTTGTTAATAAATCGCTTGATGCTTCTCGGGTTTGCATCAAGATCTTTTTCATACTGGAGAAGGACATGGCTTAGTTCACTTTTGAGATCAATATCGGCAAGCCTCTCAGATACATTTTTTCTTAGCTCAATCTGGTTGGTGTTTGGGTTGCTCTTATTGCTTTCAATTATATTGCTGAGCTCTTGCTCAGAGTTAGCAACTTTAATTTCCTCAGTTTGAGCAGCTGTAAGAGAATCTTCAATGGGCTTTTGAGTCACATTTAAGAGAAATCTCATGTATTGTGATTTTGCCTCTGAAGACATTTTTGGGACAGATATGGACATTTGAAACGCTTTGGCGAGAAACAAATCTCCTAATCCATTTCCTTCTGTTCCGAGACCTACAAATGAAGAATAATGACATTCGAAGCACTTTGTGATCCATTTGCCGTCACCCGAGAACACATAAAGAACTTTTTGATCCTTAAATAAAGTCTGAATCCCTTCTAAAAGCCTAACAGTTGAGCCAATATTGCATCTATCGAGGTCATCAATAAATACAGCTAAATGTTTATCGGACCTTTTAATAATCGCTGCGAAATAGTTTTTAAGTTCATTCATTGGATCCTTTATGTTCTTTAGGAACGAGTCCTCAGGTCTAGAAAGTCCTGGAGATATTGACCCCAAAAATGACTTGATCAATAAATAAGCAGAACCAGAAAAGGTTAGAATGCCTATCGTTGTATCGGTCTGATCTTTAATGCTGCTTAGGGAAGGGAACAGCAGTGAAGGTAGACTACACTTTACAGTCAAATAACCAGTTAAACCGAGAAGAACAAAAGATATCAGGCTCCATATGCTGGGCTTCATCCATCCCCACCAAATATTATACAACCATAATTTAACTTTTGGAAGAAAGCTACTTTCAGCCTTTAAGCCAAGATAAATTCGGTAAATGAGAATCCACCATGGGTTTTCTAGATGCTGATTTTGCCACGCATTATATTTTACAACAGCCCAGTCATCGTTTTTAAGTTTTAACTCAAGCATATCAAGAATGCTAGACTTTCCACTACCCCATTCGCCGTCTAAATGGATTGTGTATGAATCTTGATTGCCAGTCTCCTTCCAGTACCTGTCAACATGCGATTTTAATGCATTTATAAATGGTTCCCTAAGAAGCCTGTCGTCTTTTGCCGGCCCGTCGCCTTGAAGTTTGACAACTTCGTTGAGACTCTCAGAATCTTTCTCTTTAACGCTGCTTTGCTCGGTTGGTAGCGGCTCGAAATATCGTTGATCGGGAATATTTGAGTAGACATATATAGGCACAGTGCCTTCCTTTTGTTTTTTAAGTAGGTGGATAGGAGGTTGAAATATTGTAGTCTCGTCACTGAATGGAATATCCTCTAATGGGTTGGTTACAAACAGTGTAGAATTTTCAAGCCCATACCTTTTTAGCTCAATAGTGTCTTCACCCATTGGAGATGTATAACCATGTCCAATAGTTTTACCTGCATCGTAGAACTTTAGAGCGGATTCACGCTCTAGGGAGGTATTATAAAAAAAGCTATTAGGCACATCTTTAGATGTAAATTCGTAGAGAGGAACCGTAAATTCACTCTCATTTGTCAGCAGATAACCGATAAGCCCCTGATTTTTGAACCCAATTCTTTCAAAGTTAGAATCCGTTTCCAGTACGGACAAGGCAAATTTCTGATAGGTTTTAGGGGGTAGATAGCCTTTCAATTCCTTTAGCCAACCATTAAACCTATCTAGTGACTCTGAGGGTGTTGTTGGGTTTGTGTTATCCTTACTGGGATTACTTAGTAGGCGGTATACATGGCCTACTTTCTCTAGCTTAAAAAACGCATTTGTTTCTGCCAAGTTGACCGTGAATCCATATTTCCCGTCAACTTCAAAGATTACATCATAGGTTCCTTTGCCAAAACCAGTAGAATTTATTAGCTGCTCCAACGATTTTGAGGACAGGTAATCATCCTTGTACTTAGTTTTTAGCTTTTTTTCTACTACCTCGAAACCGTTCGTTGTCAAAGAACAAAAATCCGGCTCAGAGGGATCTAATTGCTTGAGTAAACCTTTACTAATCAGGCCGGTAGAAATTTGAGCAGGATTACTTCCAGTTGAGGGCAAACTATTTTGAAGCAATGCTTTCGATACAGATGATTGTGGCCCATTCTCATAAAGAGTTAATAATAGGATTTCGCCAATTTCTTCATGTGTCATATAGAATAGTTAAGATAACGCAAAGAGTACTGTGGTCTCTGCAAATTGCCCTACACAAAAGCCTCACATACTATATACTGTAGTGGTAGTTACATTCACTTTTTTACTTAACCAAATGATTGCCTCAAACCACCGGATGATCTTTCCACGGACTCTCGGCTTTGATAAACCTCCAATCGAAATAGTCTTTCACCGCCTTGGTGCCGCTTTTTGTGAGCTCCGCAATTTTGTGCGCAGGCAGGCTGAAGTCGGAGGTGCGCACATCGAGGGTATCGATGAACACTGTTCTGTTCCAGTCCTCGCCCTGGAGGTGGGCTTTGTTGGCGGCTTCCATCATAAAGTCGAGCAGGGCCACGGCGTAGGTTTTCAGGTTTTTGACATCGGCAGGTGGTGTAGCCCAGTCACGCTTTGCATAAGTAATCACATCTTTGCTGTCGAGCCGGAAGCCAAGCGTTTCCATGTTAAGAATGCTTCCGTCTTTACCCTCCAGGGAGTTACCAGGGTTGGCAACGTACTCAGGCTTGTCAAACAAGTTAACAGGGTAGTTGTAGCTCACGCCGCCATCTACCATCACATTGTTGCCGTTTTTGAAGGCCGCAAAAAACACCGGCAGCGACATCGACATGCGGACTACCCTTCTGACAGGGATCGACTTGTGGGCCTCGTTTTCGTGCGAAAATACCTCTGCTTTTTGCTCCGACAGGTTGGTCACGGCCATGTAGAGGTATTTGAAGGAGGTGTTGCCGCCTTTGATGGCATCGTCGAGGTCGCCGAAAGTGAAGTCTTTGGTGCCGGTCTGCTTTTTGACCACCTCGCCAATCCAGTCCATAAAATCGTCGCCTTTGTACCAGCCAAACTTATTGAACATCCGAAGGGCGTTGCCAATCAGTCCATTGCCGTCCTGAAAATCGGCGAAGTTGGTGGTGCTGATCAGCTCGCCTACCTGGGCAGGCGTACAACCCAGGGCAAGCGTGCAGGCATTAATAGCACCAGCGGAGGTACCGGCCACTCGCTCAAGGTGAGCGAGCATGCCGAGCTTTTGCAGCTCATCGAGCGCACCGCCATAAGCGATGCCTTTTACGCCGCCGCCTTCAAATACGAGGTTTCTAAACCCAAATGAGGTTGACTTAATAGTTTTTGCCATGGTTGAAAAAGGTTATGCCTGAAGAAGAGATTCGAGATAGTCTTTGGTTTTTGCGCCATACACGCCGTCAATTTTGAGGGTGCCACTCTGACTTTGAACCATGCGCAGGGCTTCGGCTGTTTTTTCGCCAAAGAAGCCATCGGAAGTGCCTGCATCGAAGCCAGCGATTTTGAGTGCATCCTGTAGCTGCACCACCGCCGCTCCTTTGTTGCCCTTTTTGAGAGGCGGCTTGGGGAGAATGAATTGTTTTTCGGTGGTAAGCCTGCGGTAACCGAGCACCTTGGAGGAATCGAAGCCGGAAATGGACACCATATTAGCCTGATTACCGCCCAGGGTGTAGCAGCGGCTGCCATCGGAGGAAGTGCCCATGTAAATCCCGACATGGCCTTCCCACGATTCGATGGCCTTGCGCCAGTACACAATGATGTCTCCCGGCTCAGGTTGCGTAGTTACAGTGCCGACGGCCAGCCAACTGCGGGCATTGAGTTTGGTGCTCCGCTTGAGGCCCGCCTTCAGGCAGCACCAGCTCAAAAAGATACTGCACCAGGCAGTCTCGTCGTCTTTCACATTTTGGAATCCGGCCTCGCTGGCGTATTGGAGAATGCGTGCATTGTGTGCCTGCCCGGGAATTTCCTTTACGCCAATCTCAGCACAAGCGATCTTTATCAGCTCTTGCATGGTATTGATTTAAAATAGTAACAGAAAATTAATCGTTAGCCAGTGCTCCCGGTATCGGATATCAGGTCAAAAAATTCTCTCGAATCTGGCAAGTCCTTCGCCTTTTTACAGGATGAAGGCTTGCTGCGCTATTCATGGGAAGCACCTCCACAGGTCAGAGAATGAATATACTACAAAAATCAGAATTAGTTAACCAACGTCGTGTGTTTTAGGTGCTTTACTTATGAAAACAAAGGTTTTATGTCAAAAATCAGAATATCTGTTCTATTATTGTACGAAGAAGAGCGATTAGAGGGCCCAGGTTAATCGGTGCAAACCAATCCTCTACAAACTGAATGTTGTGTACTTCAGGGTTTTTATTTAATTTGAAACAGCATAAAGGCTTACCACTCAAAACAAGTTATTTACGAATCACATTTAATCCATGAGTATCAAAACACACATAAGTGCACTAATCCAACTTGCATCAGCTGATGATGATTTGGCTGATAAGGAAAGGGAGTTGATTTTTTTAATTGGTGAATCTGGTGGACTAAGCCACAAGCAGATTGAAGAGCTACTGGAAAATCCTTTGGATCTGAACATACCAGACAGCCTTAGCGACGACGACAGATTCGAATTGCTCTACAATGTTGTGCAGCTAATGAAGATTGACAACGAGGTGTTCCTGAGCGAGATCAAGTTTTGCGAGGAAGTGGCCGAGAAGCTTGGCTTCAGCAGAAAAGTAATCTCTGAGCTTTCTGCCAATATCTATTCCGATCCCGCTATTACTTCAGACAGAGCATTGCTGAGACAGAAGGCGATGAAATACAAGAAATGAACTAAACTAACCTATAACCAATTAAAAGCCCGTCAGTGACTGGGCTTTTTTTATGCAATAAAGCACAAATGACAAAAAGAGGTGCAAAAACTTAGCGGGACTCCTTGTTGTCGATGAGGGCGTTGAAAAAATCCTCGTAGTGGTCAATTGTTTTTTGAATCGAGAACGTTTCGAATGCGGTTTTTTTTCCGTTTTGTATCAAAGTATTGCGTAAGGAGTCGTCGTCAAACGTTCTCATTATTTGCCTGGCAAGGCCACTGATATCACCATTTTCAAAAAGAAGCCCGTTCACTTCATTTTTAATTACGTCCTTAATCCCGTACGCATTGGTAGCCACCACTGGCACTTCCAGCGCCATCGCTTCCACCAGTACCAGACCAAAGCCATCCATTGTTGATGTCAGTACATTTACCTGAAACAATTTATAGACGTTCAGTACTTCTGTTCGGTCAAGTAGGCCAGCATAAATGACCTCATTTTTTATGCCATAGGCATCAATCCACTTATCGAGGCTGCCTGGTTTTATTCCGGCAAACACTACTTTGATGTTGGCCGGAAGCAGCGCAAGCGCCTGTATCAACTGTGGCTGTTCTTTCATCCGGGATACGCAACCAATTACCCTGTCCCCCTTTTTCAAACCAAACCTCGTTCTCAGCTCCTCCACCTTTTCGGAGGACACAACATCATATTGACTGGCCGGTGTGCCATTGTAAATCACCTCGAGGTGACTTGGTGGATATCCGTTTCCGGTAAACACCTTCTTCAGTTCGTCGCCCACCACCACAACTTTATCTGTTCCCTTAACATAAAACCAGTTCTGAATAGATCCACCCATGCTTCGGGGTCTTTGCCGACGGGTATGAACCACTATCACCTTCTTTGCCAGCAGCCATCGGGTAAAAATGGAGATGTACCTATCCTTGCTCGACTGTGCATTGATTATGTGAATGTTGTTTCGCTGCACCAGCTGCTTTAGAAAAAGGACATCTTTGAGACTGAACCTGCCACGAAACTTCATCGGGATTAAATTGACATTTGAATTTTCAAGAAGGGTGTACAAAAGAGATTCTCTTCTGCAACACACATATACCTTGTGTCCCTTCTCTGCCAGACCTAAGGCCAGAAATGAAATGGAGTTGGTGGAGCCTGCCATTTTACCTTCATAGGTAAGTAACAATATGTTCATCGCTGCCAGAGATTAATATGGACTTTTCCTGCCGCTGCGCATTAGCACAATAACGGAAGCTTTTGCCAGTAAGGTACTGGATGAGAGGCATTGGAGTATAACCGAACGGCATTGTTGACAATCAATTAACAAATGCTTGATTTTGAATCAATAACCGATTAGTTAACTTGTCGTGAATATGGATACCATTGCGTGGAAACCGCTAACCTACCAAAATTTTGAAGCCCTGAGAGTTGCCCGAAAAACGTTGCATCAGGCTGTTCAGCAGGTGTCTGTGGTGGGGCGAATATACCTTCCCAAGGCAAAGGACGACAAACATGCCAATCTTGTGTGGGTGCCGCAATTTCAACGGCTGGCCGGTAATTGGGTGGAGGGTTCAACCAAGTTTCGGGTCTCACTTGATCTGGCGAACCTCACCATTCATATGGTCGACGACGAGGTAAGGACGATAGGGGAATGTGACCTCAAAGGGAAAACCCAGGCGCAGTCGATGGTTTGGCTCGAAGAGCAGTTGGAAGGACTGGGTCTGGACACGGGCCAATTTGCCATCAATCTTCCTTATGAAATTCCAGACTACCCCACAGCACATGGAAAGCCATTTGAGCAAAAGGATGCTGAGGCTTTTGAAGAGATTGCGAAGTATTTTCATAATGCTGACCATATTTTGAGGCCGCTGAAAAGGGAGTTCCCACAGTCAACCGACGTACGGTGCTGGCCACATCATTTCGACATAGCGGCACTTATTATTCTGAATGACACAGGCGACCCGGAAACGACCAGCAGTATTGGTATAGGCATGTCTCCTGGCGATCAATTCTATGATCAGCCGTACTTCTACCTTTCTCCCTGGCCATACCCTTCCAGAGACAAGCTCACACCTATGAGTCATGGTAAATGGCACGAGAAAGACTGGCTGGGCGCTGTTTTAACTGCAGAGTCTCTTTTTGACATTGAAGATCAGGCGCAGCAGCAAAAGAGGGTATATGCATTTTATAAAGAAGGGCTCGATCAGTTGGTAACGCAGCTAAAGCCTAATTTGTAGAGCGGTGAATATTAAAGTGTTCTTCCAGTTTGATATAAAAGTCATCTTCGTTGAGGAGGTAATGCTCAGTTCTTTTCCCCCGACTGTTCACGATCAACATTTTTTCCGTCAGCGTTTTGCGGCCCTCTGGAGTGGCCTGCGTGATCATTTTTCCATTTCTAAAATGACTTTCAGGGTCAGTTTGTTGATAAAGGCAGCGGGGGATAAACTCTATAAGTGTTCTTCTTTTTGGTGAGAAGAGGTATTTTTCCTCAAAGGATTGACCGTCATCCGACTCATCAAGCCACCAGCCCTCGTCGTCTTTCTTCCTTATTCGGTAAAACTGGTTGAGGCTCATTTGCATATTCTCTTCCAGCACCTTGAGGGGGTAAACGGGCCCTTTGCCATAACCGACGTCGCAAAGAAACACCTCGCCTTCCAACTGCACCAAAATGCACATGTGCTCGAATTCGGGAGAGAGTTTTCCGTCAGGCTTTGGCATTCTGGCAGAGGCCATGTAGCAGGTAAACCCCAGCTGGGTAAGCAAACTGTAAAAAAGACCGTTGAGCTCGTAGCAGAAACCGCCTCGCTTTTGCTCAATTATCTTTTTATACAACCTTTCAGTGTCAAGCAGAATTTCCTTGCCCCAGTGGATATCAAGGTTCTCGAATGGAATATGTAGTAAATGCTGATAATGAAGGTGCTTGAGGAAACGGGCACCTGGAGCCTCCCTGGCTGAAACGTCTATCCGGTGCAAGTACTTATCAATATCCATTTGAAGAAGCTGTTGTTTCAAAAGAGAAACCTTGTGAGGGAGTCCGGCTGCGGTAGGTTTTTTCCACCGCAGCCGGACTGAAACCTATTTCGGGCTTTCCATGTAGTCAAGCGTCAGAGCGCAGAGAGACTTTATACCCAACAGCATTCCTTCATCATCCACATAGAAGTCCGGCGTGTGATGAGAAGCTACTTTTGAGGCGTCTTGCCCCTTTGGCATGCCCCCCAGAAAAATGAAAAAGCCAGGCACTTTTTCCTGAAAGAAAGAAAAGTCTTCAGCGCCAGTGCTGGCCGCCGACAAAATCACATTTTCACTACCAGCGACTTCCTGAAGACTTGGAAGCATTTTGGCTGTCAGTGCCGGGTCGTTGTAAGTAATGGGGTATCCTTTGTCGATTGTTACTTCGGCAGTAGCACCCATGCCTTCGGCTGTATGCGTGGCGATGGAGCGTAATCTCTCATGAATCTGGTCTCTCATGTCATTGTCCAGCGCCCGGATAGTTCCAACGAGCGTCACCTCTTCAGGAATGATATTGCTTCGCACGCCACCGTGTATACTGCCAAAAGTGACAACGGCAGCTTCCCTTGTCAGCATCATGTTTCGGCTCACGATGGTTTGGGCATTGTTAATGATTTGAGCAGCGGTTACTATTGGGTCGATGCTGCTCCAGGGAGCAGAACCATGTGCCTGGCGCCCCTTCACTTTGATAGTGAAACTGTTTACGCTGGCCAAAGCCCCTCCTGGCTTATAACGAATGCTTCCTACTTCAGTGGCGGAGTTGATGTGCAACCCAAAGATGGCATCCACTTTTGGATTTTCCAGCACCCCTTCCTTTACCATCAGTTCGGCGCCACCCTCTTCACCTTCCGGCGCACCTTCCTCAGCTGGCTGAAAGATGAACTTAACGGTGCCTTTTAATTCGCTCTTCATTTGGCTCAGCACTTCGGCCACGCCCATCAGAATCGCCACGTGGGTGTCGTGTCCGCAGGCGTGCATCACCGGAACTGACTGGCCGTTGTACTCCCCCATTACCTTTGATTTCCAGGGAAGGTCGTTTCTTTCAGGGACAGGAAGGGCGTCCATGTCGGCCCTGAGAGCGACTACCGAACCGGGCTTTCCTCCTACCAGTGTTCCCACAACCCCGGTAATAGCCACACCGGTTTTTACCTCCATACCGAGGCTTTTTAAATGTGCTGCAATTTTTTCGGCAGTTTTAAACTCTCTGTTCGAGAGTTCCGGGTGCTCATGTATGTCGTGTCTCCAGTCGATGACTTTAGGCTCTACCTTTTCCGCCAATTGATAAGCCTTCGCTTTCAGCTTCGAACCGGCAGGCGCTGGCGAAATCCAGGACTGACAGGTAAGCATTAACAGGGCCATAAGGCCGGTGTATACAGTTTTTTTCATATGTGGGTTGGTTTTCTTTTGGAAGGTAGATAAAAACGGAATCGTTTATGTACAGGAGTTTTTTAGCGGAAGCATTATTTGATAGGTAATATAGGCCCGTCTTTTAAGCAAATAGTTGAGAGTCTGATGGAATAAATTCAAAAACCCTTAAATTTCAAAAAACCCACCCACATGAAAACCATCAAGAGGCTACTAAAAGGCATCCTGGTCTTAATTATTTTACTGGTCATCTCCTTATATTTTTATCTGCAACACATTAAGCCAAAATACAAGGGTAAATTGACCCTAAGCCCGCTTGAAAACAAAGTGGAGGTGTGGTTTGACAGCTATGGCATTCCGCACATTTATGCGGAGAACAAAAATGATCTCTACATGGCCATGGGCTACCTTCATGCACAGGAGAGGCTGTTTCAAATGGAGTTGGTGCGGAGGATTGCGCCTGGGAGGTTGTCGGAAATACTTGGAAAGGATCTTTTGCCGACCGATGAGTTTTTTCGCACGTTGGGGATACACCTGTCGTCGCAGGAGGCGGCGCAAAAACTGCGAGCTCAAACCAATAACCCCACGCTGAAAGAAGCAGCGGCTTACCTGAGTGGCATCAATGAATTTTTGGAAAAGGGCCCAACGCCGTTGGAGTATGAGCTGCTCGGTATTGAAAAAACGCCTTTTACCCTGGAGGATATTTATAACGCCGTGGGCTATATGTCGTTTAGCTTTGCGGCGGCACACAAAACCGACCCACTGGTGAGCTTCATCAATGCTGAACTCGGTGCCAGCTACCTGAAAGACCTGGGGCTAGAAGCAGACACCACCAGGCAAATGATCCCGAGCTATTTTGGAGACCCCATTGGCTTGAATGAAAAGTCTTCTGCAAAGTTGCTGGAAATGCTTAGCCTCTTACCTGTTTCTCCATTTATTGGCAGCAATGGTTGGGTTTTGGGGCCATCAAAGACAAAGTCGGGCAAGGTGCTTTTTGCCAATGATCCTCACATTGCTTTTTCTCAGCCTTCTGTTTGGTACGAAGCCTATCTGGAAACCCCTGATTTTCAACTTTATGGGTATCACCTGGCCGGCTACCCGTTTGCAATTTTGGGACACAATCGTCAGGTGGCGGTCGGCTTGACAATGCTCGAAAATGACGATGTCGACTTTTTCAGAGAAAAGGAAAACGAAGCCGATAGCAATCAGTACCTATACGAAGGAGAATGGAAAAGCTTCGACTACCGGGACGAAATAATCAAGGTAAAAGACGAGGAAGACATAGTTTTTCAAGTCAAAACATCACTTCACGGCCCCGTTGTCAACAGAGTTTTGGGAGAGATAGTTGGGCCTGATCCGGTAGCCATGTGGTGGACATACAACAAGCTTCCCAATCAGGTGCTGGACGCCACCCGCAAGCTAAATAATGCGCAGTCGCCTGAAGATGTTACCGACGCTCTCTCGCTTATACATGCCCCAGGCCTCAATGTGATGTACGGTGACGCCAAAGGGAATGTGGCCTGGTGGGCCACAGCCCGGCTGATGAAAAGGCCAGAACACGTCAACTCGTTTACCATTCTTAATGGAGCCTCCGGAGAGGATGATTTACTTGGTTACTACGATTTTGCCGAGAACCCCCATTCAGTGAACCCGCCAGCAGGCTATGTATTTTCTGCCAACAACCAGCCTGACAGTGTAAATGGTTACTATTACCCGGGCTATTATTTGCCGGAGGACAGGGCCAGAAGGATAAAGCAACTGATCGATAGCAAAAATGATTGGGATAAGGAGGACGTAAAAAAGATGCTGATGGATGAGACTTCACCAGCTGTGGCTCAAAATATTGGTGTGCTGCTATCGGCAATGGAGAACGCATCTTTATTAGGAAATGATCAAAAAGCACTCGAGCTGCTTCAAGCCTGGGATGGCAAGTTTGATGGGCAAAGTGCTGCGCCAATTATTTATACCAGATGGCTGTACACCATTTTAGAAAAAGCAATGAAGGACGAGCTGGGTCAGGACAAGTTTGACCTCTTCATGTCAACTGACCTCAGGAAGCGAACCTTTCCTCTTCTCATTGCCAACGATAGCTCTTCCTGGTGGTACAATGCCGACAAGAAAGCTGTTGAACCCCGGCAGGAAGTGATTTACGGAGCGCTTACAAGTGCAGTGGTCTCACTGGAAGACGATCTGGGGAAGAACGTCGACAAATGGAGATGGTGGAATATCCACACGCTAACACATAACCATGCCCTGGGTGTGGTGCCACTGCTGGGAAAGGTTTTAAACGTAGGCGATTTCCATGTTTCTTCGGGTGAGGAGGTGATCAACAACTGGGGTTATCCTGTCACAACCGAAAACAAGTACAGGGTCTCGTTTGGGCCCAGTACACGGCGGGTTGTCGATTTTTCAGACATAGAAAATTCGGAGAGCATTTTACCTACCGGACAAAGCGGCGTTTTTCACAGCAGGCACTACGACGACCAGGCCCAAATGTATGTAGAAGGGAAATTCAGGAAGATGGCCATTAACAAAAAAGAGCTCACCACTAGTGGCAAGCTCCTTATGCTACTTCCCGACAAAGAATAGCTGCCGGTAACCGTTCGGTTTACTTCATTTGAGAGTAAACCTTTGCCTGAGATTGTGGAGTCTCTTTAACATTGATCGCTAAAGACACGATTAGTACTCCTAAAAGAATAGCCACAAGGGCCGAAACATTTTTTCTGGAACCAAACATTTTAATAACTCCCTTCGTCTTCTTATTTCCTGTTGACTGTTGCCAACCATTGTTGTTTAGCGTTGCGCCGAAATTCATAAACACCTCACTCTTAATATTACAATTACCATAACGAAACAGCACATCGTTTTGTTTCAGCGCAAAATTACTAATACAAACAGAATAATTATAAATAATGTAAGAAATACTCAAAACAATTCATTGCAATCGTTTGCTTCAACTTATGTGAAGCATAGCTGAGACAAAATAATTTATCCACCTCTTTTTCAGAAGGTTGCATAAGACTGGTTAAAGCATGATAATCCTCCGATTTAACGATTTACACCATAAATGATCCAACCAAAGCACCCAGCTCTTGTTGGAATGTAAGGTTTGGCCTACAAGGGTCGGTTTAAGGACAACCACCTCCGTAGAGAGCCGGTCTATTCGTACCTCAAACTATCAACGGGGTTTTTCCTTGCCGCAGCAAAAACCCTTAGAAAAGAAGTAGAACCCGCAATACTGAGAATGATAAGAAATGGCACAAGAAAGCTGACCAACCCAATTGGTTTGTAGAACTTAAAAATGGACTCGATCAGCATGTCAGTAAGATAGTAGCCGCCTACTGCACCCAAGGAGCTGGCGACCACCACCATCAAAAGAAAGCTTTTGCTAATGAGCCAAAGAATCTGCGGAATTTCGGCTCCCATTACCTTTCTTATACCTATTTCTTTCACCCGCTTGATCACATTAAGTGATATGAGGGTAAATAGACCAATCACTGACAGCAACACGCTGACGACGCCAAGAAAAACGAAGATGATGACAATATTTGCATTGACTTCATGGGCTTCTTTGAGAGTATCCTCCTGGTAAAAGCCGTTGAAAGGCTTGTCCGGAAACAGGTCCAGCCAGTTTTGTTCCATGGCCTTGTAACTCTCAACAATTTTGTCTCCTGCTACCCGGGCGATGAGAAAGTTGACATTATCTTCTCTGGAAAGCCTGAAGGCATAGGGCTCAATAGGGGAAAAGAAGTTGTCGGAATAGAAATTTTTGATCACGCCAACCACAGTTAAGTGGAGCGTATCGCTGATGGATACTCTTTGGCCGACAGCCTCCTTCCAACCAAACGCCTCCACAAACTTTTCGTTAACAATGATGGAACCAAGCCTGTCGCTTTCGGCAAGGTCTTTTCCAAAGGGCCTCCCTTCTGCCATTTTCAAATCCATGGTTTCGAAGTACTCGGGCCCAAAGTCCATCATCATTACTTCCCTTTCCACATCACCCGATTTGATAGTTCTGCCGTAGTTCCAAAAACCAATATGACTGGCAGAGGCTGCCAGACTAACGATGTCGGGGTTCTTTTCCATCGCCGATCTTAGCGTGGTGTATTCCTGCAGCGAACTCACCCTGGCACCTATTACGCTTTCTTTTTCAAACCCCATATCGGCATTCTCCTGAAAAATGGCATTTTGGTAAAACGCCATGCTTGCCACCAGGGCCATAATAGTGAAACCGAATTGCATCATCAAAAGCCCCCTCGAAAGAGAACTCGTCGTACCCACTTTGAGATTCCCTCTCAAAATTTTCACTGGCTCGTAGCGGCTTACATAAATGGATGGATAGGCGCCAGCGATTATTGCTGTGATTACCATGAGGCCAACTAGAAACAGGTAAATCTCGGTATTTTGCGAGAGGTCGAGTATCAGCGTCATGCCCTCCCACATAGCGCTGTAGGCGGGAACGAGAAAAGAAGCGAGGCCCAGAGCAACTACAATAGCCAATAAGCAGAGAGCAAGGTTTTCAGCCATAAACTGGATGATTAGTTGTTGCCTGTTGCCGCCAATTACTTTTCTGATGCCGATCTCCTTAAGCCGCTTGCTGGAAGTAGCTATGGAGGTGTTGGTAAAATTGAAGCATGCGATGAGAAGTATGAGTGCCGACATTACGATCGGAGCAATGATGGCTGCCGGATGCATCGCCTGCGGAAACCAGTAGGAATAGATATCTCGCCCAGAGAAAGGCATGTCCGGCATGTGCTCCAAGTAAAACGATCCTATCAGCCAATCAGGCCGGGCTTGGTTTTGTTCCGGCACATATTTGGAAAGAAGCGTCGAAACCTGATCAGGAGCAAAACCATTTTTTGAGAAGAGAAATGTGCCCCCGACAAAGCTGCTCCAGCTATTATTGGCTATTTTGTTGAGATCCAGGAAGTTTTCAAAAACGGTGATGGCGTCAAACTGAAAGGTTGAGTTCTCAGGCATGCTTTCGAGCACTCCGCCGACGATGAACTCTCTGGTTTTTTCATCGGCAGTTACCAGGGTAATGATTTGACCAGTGGCGCTTTCGTCGCCGAAATAAGCTGTCGCCATTTCTTCAGAAAGAAGAAGCTGCGATTTATTATAAAAATTATCAAAAGAGCCCTCCTTCATTTTGAAAGAGAAAACGTCAAAGAAGTTAGGGTCTGCAAAAGTGATATGCCTGTTGAAAACCTTCCGATCTACCTTCAAAATGTAAGAGTCACCAGTAACCCTCACCACTTCATCCACCTGGGGGATGTCCTGCGCTATTCGTGGGCCCAATGCAACAGGTGTGATTCCATAGGGAACTGGCTGCCCTTGTACATCTTTGTTGATTTGCACCTTGTAGATGTTTTCCCTGTTAACATGCTGCTTATCAAAATCATAAGCAAACCGGGTATTCAGATAGGCGATAATGCAGCAGGCCATGGAGATTCCGAGCCCTAACACGTTAATGAAAACGTAAAGCTTGTTGCGACGCAGGTTTCGAACGGTAAGTTTGAGGTAATTCTTAAACATGATGAGTCTTTGATGGAAATAAATTAATGACGCCAAAATATGCCCGGGGTTGCATTGGCGCCTTGTATTTATTTTTTTGACCATAGACCAAAGGGCTACTTTTTGGTGCGGCTTTTCCTGCTTATTTTATCCAATCAATTAAACCCATCACTATGAAGAGGATTCTACCAGTCTTTTTTCTTTTGTCCTTAGCCGTAACCGGCTTTGCTCAAAAAGACAAGGATAATATCATGCGCAGCATTGATCAGAAAGAGGATTTATATAGCAAAACTGCTCTGGACATCTGGTCGTACGCTGAAGTTGGCTATCAGGAGTACAAGAGCTCAGAGGCATTGCAAAAAGTGTTGGCCGACGCAGGCTTCAAGATCGAAAGCGGCGTTGCCGGCATTCCAACTGCTTTCACGGCTAGTTTCGGAAATGGCAAACCCGTGATAGCCATACTTGGCGAATTTGACGCCCTGCCAGGGCTTAGCCAGGCGGCTGTACCGGAGAAGTCTCCAATAGAGGGGGGAATAGCTGGTCATGCTTGCGGGCATCATTTGTTTGGGGTGGCATCTGCCGCTGCCGCTATTTCTCTTAAGGATTGGCTGGCTTCCTCCAAAACTTCGGGAACCATCAGATTTTATGGCACGCCAGCCGAGGAAGGCGGCTCCGGAAAGGTGTACATGGTGAGAGAAGGCTTATTCAACGATGTAGACGCAGTCATTAACTGGCACCCAGCAAGTGCGAACAGCGCCAGCCCTGGCACATCATTGGCCAACAAAACCGGCAAGTTCAGGTTCTATGGAATTGCCTCTCATGCAGCGGCGGCTCCCGAAAGAGGACGGTCGGCATTGGACGCCGTGGAAGCTATGGACATGATGGTGAACATGATGAGAGAGCACATTAAGGAGGACGCAAGGATACATTACGTGATTACCAATGGTGGCACAGCACCGAACGTTGTTCCTGACTTTGCGGAGGCCTACTACTATGTGCGCCATAAAGACAACGACGAGGTGAAGGACATGTGGAACCGCCTGGAAAACGCCGCTAAAGGGGCTGCTCTTGGCACAGATACGAGGGTCGAAATAGAAGTAACCGGAGGTGTATACAGTTTGCTGCCCAACGAAACCCTGGCCAAAATAATGCAGACTAACCTGGAAAAAGTAGGAGGCTACACTTACTCTGCTGAGGAAAAGGCTTTTGCTGAAAAACTATCTACTACGCTTGGCAAAAGTGCCATGTCGCTGGATTACACGCAAAAAATTATGCCGTACGAGATGAGGGCCGGAAGTGCTTCTACCGATGTAGGCGATGTTAGCTGGAACGTGCCCACCGTAGGCCTGGTTACGGCTACCTGGGTACCAGGCACAGCAGCCCATAGCTGGCAGGCGGTTGCCAGTGGCGGCACGTCAATTGGCGTTAAGGGAATGATGGTGGCCGCAAAGGCGATGGCCATTACAGGCTACGATTTGTTCAAATCCCCTAAAGTACTTGAGCAGGCAAAGGCTGAGTTTAACACGAAAAGAGGCAACGACTTTGTTTACGAACCTTTGTTGGGTAACAGGCCGCCGGCACTAGACTACAGAAAATAACTTTTTTGAAATGGTAGTTTTTCCTATCAATTATTACCTCTTCTCACTTCCTGAGAATTAGCAAAGATGAAAGGGAAATGGAATGGAGAATCTTCCTGAAGAAACTGAATGGCGTCGGCTACGGTTTCTTCAGGAATTTCTTCCATAGGAACATGACCGGCATTTTCGTAGACCTTAACAACTGAATGAGAAATGCTCGTGGCAAAGGAATCTGCAACGTTGTACGGAATCCATTTGTCATGCTTTCCCCACTGGATCAAGGTTTTCTGCTTTATTTTCGAAAGCTCATCACTTCTATCTATATGCACAGTATTCATTCTATATATGAATGCCCTGCGATTGCCTTCTCTGCGGCAAAGGGATTGGTACCTTTCCACAAGGTCTTCGTCAATTTTCGAGTCGTCGTAGTACACCTCTTCAAGATTGTTTCTTACCATGAATCTTGGTGTCGAAAACCTCAGAAATGTGTTGAAGCCTGGTGCTTTGGCGAGTCTGAAAATAAATGGCGGGGGAGCATCATTCGGGTAGCCCGCTGCGTCGATCAGAATAAGCTTTTCAACCCTTTCCGGGTAATCTATGGTAAAATTCCACGCAATTTCACCACCCAGGGAGTTACCGGCAATATAGCAGCGGCCTAAGCCAACGGTACTAATGAATTTCTCCAGAAACTCACTGTAGTGCTTCATGGAATAGTCATTGTCAGGAAATGGGCCTGTTAGTCCAAAACCAGGGAGATCTATTCGCACCACCTGATAATACTGCGAAAGCTCCTGCGACCACTTGTCCCAGGTTTGAAGCGATGAGGCAGTGCCATGAAGAAGAATGATTGGAAATCCTTTTCCTTCCGATTTATAGTGAATAGGCTGGCCATCAATTTTCACGAATCGAGACGTTCTTCCTGCATACTTTATCGATAGGTCTTCAAGCGACAAGTCGGCACGGAAAAGCGCCATGAAAACGCCTATCGTGAATAGTACCAGCGAAACTAAGGTCTTTTTAAACATACCGTGATCCTTTACTTAACCCTTTCTGCACTAATAATGCCAAATTAATTCATTCGAAAACGAATCGCAGGAAGCAGGTAGATTTTCATCAAAAATACTTGAAAACAAGTATAGCTGGTCAAATATTGGTTCAAATGTAATCAAAAATATAATGCTGCTAACGGTTAAAACTTAATCATACCCTGTTTGTACAGGTAATTAGGGTGTTTTTCATGACCTAAAAGCCACTCTTTTCGCCACAGCCCGCCGCCAAATCCAACCAACTTTTGATCTGTTCCAATCACCCTATGGCAAGGAATAACGATTGGCAAAGGGTTTTTTCCGTTTGCACTTGCTGCTGCTCTGATACACTTCGCATCTCCCAAAAAAGTAGCTTGCTGAAGGTAAGACCAACTGGTACCGTAGGGTATCTTGCCCAATGCCTCCCAAACCCGCAACTGAAAATCAGTTCCGATAGGCTTCAGTGGCAGATCAAAAAACTCAAGCTTACCATTAAAATAGGCTTGAAGCTGCTTAACAGACTCTTTTAACAGAGAATCGGTTGGAAGAGAACAAACTTCCTGTTCATTAATAAAATCAATCCGTAATAGGTAACCCCCAGAAGAAGAAAGCTTTAGTTGACCAACCGGGCTTTGAATGACACAATGATTCAATAAACTACAGGATTATAGGGCTAAACTCAGTGAATGACCCTTCCGGAACAGTTTCCAAAACGCTTATCTCGGTGATTTGCCGCTGACCTCTGTCACCCGACAGAAGAATTTTACCGTAGGGCTTGTAGTTGACCCATGGCAGCACAAAGTTGGGCTCGTCCTGATAGGCATCTTTGTAGTAAGCCCATTGAGTTATCAGACTTTGTTCCATATCAACATATACTTTGTAGCCGTTGTCGGGCGTCACACCCACACCTTTAAACAGAAGGCTTAGCACATGGGCGTTGCGGCCATCCATTGTTGTGTCTTCGCCAACGTATTGCAGGGTTACCCCGCTGTCTTTTAGTTTAAATGGCATGAAAAGCCAGTAGGAGTCATTGATCCACCAGGACTTGCCTTTCTCAAGATATTTTGAAAGGGAGTCGGGGCTGGTAAACTCCTGGCCTTTCTTCATTACCCGGCCTGTCATGGTATTGATGTTCATCAAAATAATGGTGGAGTCTCTCGGCGCCTCAATTCTCACATCGCCAGTTTGCTTGTCCCACAGGTGCTTGCGGGCACCAAAGAAATTCCAGGCGAGGAACCGGGTGTCGTCCCAGCTGTTTCGCCCTCCCATGCTGGTCATCACATCATCGGCAAGTTTAATGGCAATGGCGTCAGAGTTTTTTTCATCGAAGCCGTCAGCCGGTGGGTTCTCGACAAACTCACTTTGGCCGTCATTGGTCTCTTTTGTTGAAGGAGTGCAGCTGGTAATGTACCCAATTACGACAGCTGAAAATATGGCAAGCTTAATTGTGTTTTTCATTTCGTGACGTGCTTAGTCGGTGGTTCGAATTTGGAATTTTCATTTAAGATAGGCCAAAATCCAATGGCACTGAAAACTTTGATATAAAAATGAATAATCGAATTGAACGGTTGGCTACAAACATTCTCCGGTTGGCTACATAGCCGTTTACTTTCGTCATCCATTTACCGTTCATTGTATCATCAACTCAAAATGAATTTCTAAGAAATGCTTCCAGTCAGATTTATTGGATGTGAAGCTTAAAAAGGACATCGACATGAAAAAACTAATGATGAAAACTTTGACAACGGCGGCAGTATTCTGCTTTGCTATTGTGACGGCCCAGGCTGCCGGAGAGGATTCCCTCAAAACAAAGACCTACAGAAATGACTTCAAAATGGTTGGGAACGCCTCCAGCCTGGAAATAAAAGTAAGGGGCTCAGTCAAAGTAAATGATGCCGATACCGAGGTGACAGCCATTACCCCCGGCGGCTATCTGACAATAAGAAAAACAACTTTTGGCAACAAGAAGGAACTCACTATCAGTAGTAACGATGCAGGCCAGCTATCTTACGAGTTTTATGATAACAGAACCCAAATCAACTTTGAGCCGGAAGGAAGAAAATGGCTGGCCGATGTTCTCCTCGATGTGATTCACTCCACCGGCGTGGCTGCCGAGGATCGGGTAAAGAGGTTCTACAGGAAGGGCGGCGTTGATGCAGTGATTGACGAAATAGAGGAAATCAATAGCTCAAGCGGTAAGGGAGAATACTTTTCGTTCCTGTTAGAAACCAATGGGCTCTCTGAAGCCGGGCTGTCTAAAATTGCGCTTGCCATTGGCAGAGATATTCCCTCCAGTTCAACCCGTGGCGAGTTACTTAGGGAGTATGACTACAAGTTTTTTTCGAGCAGCAAAAGTGCCGCGGCCTATTTCGAGGCAGTGAACAATATTCCGTCGAGCTCAGAATCGGCCTACACTTTGCGCCATGCGCTACAGAAGCATCAATTGGAGACCTCAACTAAAATCGCACTGCTGGATGCGGTGGATCATATCCCTTCGAGTTCCGAGCGGGGCTCTGTGTTGAGGTTATACAACAGGCAGTTTGATAAAGATCAGCGCATACAGGATAAATACTTTGACGTGGTCGATAATATTCCTTCCAGCTCAGAAAGAGGAAGTGTTTTGAGAGATTTGATGAGAGACGAAAATCTGGAAGCCTATACTTTCAGCAAAGTGCTGTCATCTGTCGGCCAGATCCCTTCCAGCTCGGAGCAGGGAGAAGTGCTTAAGTACGCTATCGACAACTCCAGCCAACTTTCAAATGAGCTGTTTGGTGAACTCGCTTCTACCATCAGCCGAATTGCCAGCAGCTCCACACAGGGCGAAGTTTTGAAGTTTGCCATCATCGAAAAAGAACCAACACCGTCGCAGCTGGTGCCATTGATCAAAGCAGTGCAGAGTATTGCCAGCAGTTCTACTCAGGGTGAGGTTCTGAGAGCGGCGTCAGCCAAAATGCGCAACGACCCCCAGCTCAGCGATCTTGTTTTTGAAACAGTCACAAGGATACCAAGCTCTTCGGAACAAGGAAATGTTTTGCTAACTTTCATGAAAGACGGTAACGTACATCCTGATTTTCTTATGAGAGTAATTGACGCTTCTGAGCATATCGCTTCTTCCTCGTCAAGGGGAGACGTGCTGGTGAAAGTAGCTGAGGTTATGCCAAGAAATGACACATTCAGAAAAGCTGTGTCGGAAGCTGCCTCTAAAATACCTTCGAGCAGCGAGTACCGCAGGGTGATGGAGAAACTTTATTAAGCCCCAGAGCCACCCATGAGAAAATGGTTGTTGAAATCATCAGGAATGGCATTTATCGCAGTAGGGATATTCAACTATCTCTACTACGGTAAAACCGGAGAGCTTCCCGACCTTGCTGGCCACCTTGGTGCCTATTTGTTGGTAGTGGCCATGGGTGCTGTAGCTGGCATTTCAATAGTCTACTCCAACATCAGGTTAAATGCAGTCATTTCCTGGAGGAAGTCGCTGGGCGTCCGGTTTCTTGCTGGATCGCTTGTGCAGGCTGCAATATTGGCTGGCATTGTTCTCCTGGGCCTTGAGCTGTCCAAAGGACTTTTTCCAGAACCGGTTTCATTCGAAACGCTGAAGCCTGAAATGATCAAATTAGCGCTGCTTCTTTTTGTTCTGATCATCGTCAATGGAGTATTTGACCTGTCGTACTTTAGTTTCAGCGAATACTCTAAAGGCCGACTCAACCAGCTCAAGCACGAAAGAGAGCAGCTTGAGCTTCAGTATGAACTCCTGAAAACACAGCTTAGTCCCCACTATCTGTTTAACAGTCTCAACACCATTTCCTCTCTGCTCGATGACTCGTCAGAACAAGCCGAGCAGTTCATTCGTCGGCTGGTGCAGTCTTACCAGTATCTTATTGCTTCTCAGGACAAAAAGCTGGTAACGGTTGAGGAGGAACTGGCTTTTGTAAGGGCCTATCTGTTTCTCCAAAAAGTAAGATTCGGCAATGCCCTCACCCACACTATTTCAATAGGGGCTAATAAATTTTCTGCTAACATACCGCCGCTTACGATACAGCTACTGGTCGAAAACGCCATTAAGCACAACGACTTTTCGGAGCTGGATCCGATGGAGATAGTGATTCAGGAAGAGGAGGGTAACTATATCTGTGTGACCAATGAAAACCGGGGCATAGTGGATGAGGCAGAGTCGCTACAGGTGGGTTTGGCCAATATCCAAAAACGATATGTTTTTTTTACCGACTTACCAGTTCGGATTGTAAACGACAAGCTGTTTAGCGTCTCCGTTCCCTTACTTCCTCATTTATGAAGCGTAAACTTTTTTATAATCACTTGATATCACGGTTGTTTGCCCCTCTCCCATTGGGTATGCTCATTTACATGCTTGTGCTGCTGGTGTTTGATAACCTGGGCTCCCTTGGTGAGGTGTTTTTCGAAAAGGAAGCTTTGTTGTGCATAGGAATTACCTATTTGGTTGCTGAATTGCTGCGGGCTATTGCCAATGGCTTTGTGCCAAGAATTGAAAGCAGTGACTTTATTAAGCTCTCGTTTGGCGTATTATTTCTTGCAGGGTTGCTGGTAACCCTGCTTGTGGTGTTCGCCAGCATCAGCGCTTACTTTGTGTGGGTGATCGGCTATAGCTTCGGCACCTTCACCACCGAATTATCTACCTTTCTATCCATCTACGGATTTATTTACGTTCTCTACTTTATAGTGCTCGCCTCGGTCATCTTGTTTACACTTGAAACAAACAGGGCGCTGGACAAAGAAGGGGTATTGAAAAAGAACATAGACCTGAAGCTGAGGATTTTTAGCAGGGTAATTAACCCTGAATTTCTTTACAAATCGCTCGAAACCCTGATTTCTATTCTTTACAAAAAGGACAGGGCCGCCGACAAGTTCATCCAGAAGCTTTCGCATGTGTACAGAAGTGTGCTGGACAGCCGGCACGAAGATCTTTCGGAAATGAGTTCTGAATTGACGATCGCAGAAAGCATAGTGTATCTTTACAACCAGCAGTACGATGGCAATATTCATTGGCTGCCGGACAGCGAAGCTATCGAAGAAGAGGCTTACCTTTTGCCAGGAAGTATGATGATTGTGATGGAGTGGATCATCGCTTCGAACATGATCAACCAAAGCCGACCGTTGAAAATATTTGTCAGGCGAGAGGAGGACTATTTGACCATTGAATATACCCTGTGGGAAAGGCTGATGCCAACGGTGGAGGGCAAGGAGAAAATGATGGAATTGCTTCAGTCGTTTGAGCACTTCACCGAGCGACCTCTACTGATAGTAAAAGCTGACGATAAGGGATTTGTAAAACTACCTCTTCTAAAACTCGAGAAAGCAGCATGAAAGCCATCATTATAGAAGACGAAAAGCCAGCATCAGACAAACTCAAGAAAATATTGGCCGAAATCGCACCTGAAATTGAGCTGATAGGTGAAGCGACAACAGTGGTGGCTATGTTGGAACTGCTGGAAAGCAAGGGAGACGAGATAGAGCTGATACTGACGGATATTAAGTTGAAAGACGGGCTAAGCCTGGAGGCATTCAAAAAGCACCCCGTCAACGTGCCGGTGATTTTCATCACTGCATACGATAATTATGCTTTGGAAGCATTTCGGTCGAACGGAGTAGACTACCTTCTCAAGCCCATCGACAGAGATGCAGTGGAGCAAAGCATAGAGAAGCTAAGGCTCCTGAAGAAAGGAGCCACGGTACAACCTGCGAATGCCATTGAAAACGTACTCAAAAGCTACCTTCAAAAGGACTTCAAAAACAGGTTTATGGTGAAGGTGGGCGAACATATCCGTTCTGTGAAAACCGAAGATGTGGCCTTCTTTTACGCCGAGGGGAGAAATGGCTTTATAGTTACCAATACCAAAGCGAGGTATGTGATAGATTATAAAATGGAGACCTTGGAGGAGATACTTAACCCGAAATCCTTCTTCAGGGTTAACCGCACTTATATCATCAATATCGATGCGATCAAAGATGTGCTGATCTACTCCGTTACCAGGCTTAGGATAGTGCCGACGGTGGATTGGCCAGAAGAAATTGTGGTGAGCCGGGAGAAGGTAAGTGCGTTCAAAGACTGGTTCAATGATGCTGGCTGATTGCTAGCTGATCCGGCTCCAGTTCGTCACTGACTTTTTGAGGGAAGAAATGTGTGACTTGATCACCCGGTGCTTGTCCAGTGTTAGCTTGGGGTCGTTATCGATAATCTGCTGGGCTTCTTCCCGGGCTGCCTGAAGTATTTTCCCGTCTTGCACCAAATCGGCAACCAAAAGATCCATTACACCACTTTGCTGGGTGCCCATCAAGTCGCCCGGCCCTCTTAGTTTTAAATCGACCCGGGCAATTTCAAACCCATCGTTGGTGCCCACCATGGTTTGAATACGGGTTCTGGCCTCCTGGCTTAGCTTGTCTTTTGTCATCAGAATGCAATACGACTGGTCGGCACCCCGGCCCACCCTGCCCCTGAGCTGATGCAGCTGGGCCAGCCCAAATCTCTCAGCATTTTCTATTACCATCATACTGGCATTGGGCACATTAATACCCACCTCAATCACCGTGGTGGCTACCATAATCTGAGTTACACCCTCCACAAAACGCTGCATTTCAAAGTCTTTTGCCTCTGGCTTCATTTTGCCATGCACAATGCTGAGCTGGAAGTCCGGAAAAGCCCTGGCAATGCTTTCGTAACCATCCATCAGATCCTTGAGGTCAAGCGATGCCGATTCTTCAATGAGCGGATAAACAATGTAAGCTTGCCGCCCCAACTGAATTTGTTCCCGGATAAAACCAAACACTTGCAGCCTGGCGGCGTCTGTTCTATGAATCGTTTTGATAGGTTTCCGGCCTGCGGGCATTTCATCAATCGTGCTGGTATCCAAGTCACCGTATGCCGTCATGGCCAGCGTGCGGGGAATGGGCGTGGCTGTCATCACCAGCACGTGAGGATAAAACTCTTCGTTTTTCTGCCAAAGCTGGGCCCGTTGTGCTACGCCAAAGCGGTGTTGCTCATCGGTGATGGCTAGCCCGAGGCTTTTGAATTGCACAGGCTCTTCAAGTAACGCATGAGTGCCCACCAGTATGTGAATATCACCAGAAAGCAGTTCCGCCAGAATCCTTGTCCTTTCCTTCTTTTTGGTGGAACCGGTGAGCTTGGCAATGCTCAGACCCATTTTGTCGGCGTACTCTTTGAGCCCGGTGTAGTGCTGACCGGCCAGAATTTCAGTCGGTGCCATGAGGGTAGCCTGGCTGCCGCTGCCTATAGCCAGCAGCATGCAAATAAAGGCCACCATGGTTTTTCCACTTCCCACATCGCCCTGCAAAAGGCGGTTCATTTGCTTACCCGATCTCATGTCGAGGTAAATTTCCCTGATCACCCTTTTTTGGGCGCCAGTCAGCTCAAACGGCAAATGGTCATTGTAAAAAGTGGTGAGCAGAGAGGTGTCGGCCAGCACCAGGCCCTTGTACAAGTCTTTTCGGGAGCCCTTAAGGCTTACTAACCTGAGTTGAATGTAGAAAAGCTCTTCAAACTTCAACCGCTTTCTCGCCCTTTCCAACCATTCACTACTCTTCGGAAAGTGGGCATTTACCAGCGCCTCTTTTTTGCTCACCAGGCCAAATTTCTGCAGCAAAAAGTCGGGAAGCGTTTCGTGGATATACGGCAAAGCAACCAGCAATAGCTGCTCCTGAAACTTCGAGATCACTTTGCTGTCGATAAAGCGGGCCTTAAGTTTTTCGCTGGTGTGGTAAATGGGTTGCAGATACCCGCCTTTTCTGTTATCAACCGTCAGTGGTTCAATTTCCGGATGGGCGATGTTGAACTTGCTGCCAAAAGCGGAAGGCTTGCCATACACAAGGTAGGGGGTATTTACCCGGAGCTTCTTAGAAATCCAGGCAGCTCCCTGGAACCAAACCAACTCCATTTCTCCGGTTTCGTCATAGAAATGAGCCACAAGCCTCTTCTTCCCGCCAATACCAACAGTTTCCATTGATCGGATTTTCCCCATCACCTGCACAAAGGATTCCTCGTCTCTTATGTCTCTGATTTTGTGAAAGGTTGTCCGGTCTTCGTACCTGAACGGATAGTGCTGGAGTAAGTCACCGTAGGTAAAAATAGACAGCTCTTTGTTTAGCAGCTCCGCTCTTTGAGGGCCAACGCCTTTCAGGAACTCTATTCTGGTTTCAAAAAAGCCGGACATGCGATGGGTAATGGTTCTCTACTGTATGCCTATTTCCACTCAAGGGTGTTGAGCATGTGGATGATATCGAACTTAATGTACTCAATAACGGGCTTTAAAGAATCGTTTTTTGTGGAAGTCTCAAAATAGAGCGCTCCACGAATGAAGTGATTGGCAGAATCAGTGGCGTGAAACTGAAATTGGCTGGGCACTTCGCCGGTCAGCTCCGATACTACAGCCCACCCACCATTTGGTATAACCAAATCCATCTGCTCAATGGAATACGCTTTAATATTGTGCTTGGAAGTGAGTTTGTAGGAGTCTTCAAAATACTCTCTGAGCAAGGTGGTATCATGTTTCACAGGCTTATAGGTCACCTGCACCAATGCTTCCATCGTGGGGTAGTACAAATCAATCCAATACCTTTCGGCCATCCACGAAGAGTCCTTCAGAAGCTTGGCGTAAGCAGAATACTGAAACTGATAAGGAAAGGAGTCTGGCAGAGCAACATACTCACTTGGCGGAAGGTCTATACGATTGTATCCTTTCGGCTTGGGAAGATAGGTGCCTTCGCAGGCAACACTCAAAGCAAGAATGACCGGGAAGAAAAAAAGAAAGAATCTAAGCTTCATGCCCTTAAATTACTTATCCTTTTGGAGACTTTCCGCCTGGAACGAGGGGTTTATGAAAACACGCACTCTTTTGATCCGCTTGTTGTCTGCCGACACTACCGTGAAAACAAATCTCTCAAAGCGAATTTTCTCTCCAACATTGGGAAGCTTAGAATTGATCTCTAGAATCAGCCCTCCAAGGGATTCGCTGTCGCCTCTCACTGTGTCAAAGATGTTGCCTTCCACACTCACTACTTTGCAAAAGTCGTTCAGCGAAATCTTGCCTTCAAACACGTAAGTATTGCTGTCGAGTTTGTTGTAAGCTATCTCGTCTTCGTTGTCAAATTCATCGTTGATCTCCCCAACGATTTCTTCGATCAAATCTTCCAGGGTCACAAGCCCGGAGGTGCCACCATATTCGTCGACAACGATGGCCATATGCACCCGCTTCTCCTGAAAGTCTTTAAATAGCGCATCAACTCTTTTGCTTTCGGGCACAAAAAACGCCGGACGCATCAGGTTCTGCCACAGAAAGTTCTCGTCTTTGTCCACAAAAGGAAGCAGGTCTTTGATGTAAAGAACCCCTTCTATCTTGTCGACCGTTTCTTTATATATAGGGATTCTGGAGTAACCCGTCTTATTGATCTGATCCATCAGCTCATGGAAGTCGGTCTCAAAATCAATTGCCGTGATGTCTACCCTGGATCGCATTACCTGGGTCACGGTGAGTGTGCCAAAATTTACGATCCCCTTTAATATGCCTTTTTCTTCCTCCGTGGCTTCAGTTTCGGCGGTTAGCTCCAGCGCATGATTGAGCTCATCAATCGACACGTTATAGCCCTTTCTTTCTACCCTCTTCTCAACTATTGAACTGATCGACAGCAGCAACCATGACACAGGCCAGAAAACAGTATCGGCTACATTCAGCAAGCCAGAGGTGCTTCTGGCGAAGCTAAGGTTGTTTTGATTGGCATATACTTTTGGTACCACCTCTCCAAAAAAGACAATAGCCAGCGTTGTGATCACAGTCAGCACAGCCACAATGTATCCGTCGGCCGATTTCGAACCAACTATCTCCCAGGTGACATAGGTCGCCAATGTCACAATCGTGATGTTGACCAGGTTGTTCATGATCAAAATGGTAGCCAAAAGCCGCTGCGGCCCCTGAAGCAGGCTCATAATTCGCTTATCCTGAGAGCTGGCTGAGGTTCGGCACGTGGCAAGGTCGCCATGACTCAGGGAAAAGAAAGCTACTTCCGACCCTGAAATAAGGGCCGAAAGGTAGAGCAGCAACGCAAATAGAACGCCGCTAAAAATGTAAAAGGAGACATAAGTGATACCTAAGTCTCCAATTAATGTCAAATATATACTGGGGTACGGGTCTTCCATTGATGGATAAAAGCTGTAATATAGTGCTAAAACGGCAAATCATCCAGATCGGTTGGCTCTGCTGCTACTGGAGCTGGCTGAGAGGATCCACTATTTTGTTGTTCGGACGAGCCGCCGCCGCCGTCTGGCCTTCCGCCGACGAGGGTCATTTCCCTTCCTACTACTTCAGTAATGTATCTCTTGTTTCCGTCTTTATCGTCGTAGGAACGGGTAGTGATTTTTCCTTCGATATATACCTGATTCCCTTTTTTTAGATACTTTTCAGCTACTTCTGCAAGAGGCGTCCATAAAACTACATTGTGCCACTCGGTGTTAGTTACCTTGTTGCCTTCCTTGTTTTTGTAAACTTCGCTGGTGGCCAATGTGAAGTTGGTCACAGCCCGACCACTCTCCAGGTGTCTTATCTCTGGGTCTTTTCCAAGGTTTCCAAGCAGAATCACTTTATTTACTCCTGACATAAAGATTTGTTTTTTGTAATGTTTTGATAGATAGGCATAATAAAAATAACTTAAAATAAGGTATCATTCAAATAATTGGTGATCAATACTGGCTTCGAAATTCCGTCGGTGTCACCAACACTAATTGGCTTCAACTTTGTGCTTTGAATTAACGAAATGAAGTCATCAGACTGAAAAATACGCACCCTAAAAAAACGGGCATAAATAATCCTGTGAGTCAATACATGTTTATAAGTTGCTGAAATATCGATTAGTTCCCAATTTGTAGTGGAAATCAAATTGCTGACCTCTATAAGAGCCGTTTCCTCATCAAACAGTTCTTCTCGTTCAATGTTAAAGAAATCGTGAAGGCCAAGCCAGATATCTTTATCTTTTCTTGACCCCATAAGTACCTGTTCGCCGAATTGAAAAACAAAATAGTTAAAATACCGATTGAGTACCTTCACTTTTTTTGTCTTTACCGGCAAGTTGGCCACTTCGTTGTTTTTGAATGCGAAACACGAGTGACTGAAAGCGCAACTTTTGCAGTCTGGTGCTGACGGTGTGCAATGAAGCGCACCAAACTCCATAATGGCCTGGTTGAATTCGCCCGGCGTATCGGATGGAATAAGCGATGCGAGTCGCTCTTCAAATACCTTTCTGGTGGAAGCATTCGAAATATCGTCGTGTAACCCAAATACCCTGGAGACTACCCGATAAACATTTCCATCGACTACAGGCACAGCTTCGTTAAAGGCGAAGGAGGCGATGGCGGCGGCTGTGTAGCCACCTATGCCTTTTAGTTGCAGAAGCTCCCTATAGCTGGTCGGGAATTTGCCTTCGTATTGCGAAGCCACCGTTTGAGCACATGTATGTAGATTTCTCGCTCTGGAGTAATAACCAAGACCCTGCCACAGCGCCAGCACCTCCTCCTGGCTTGCCTCCGCCAGCGTGCCTACAGTGGGAAACCGGTCGATAAATTTCTGAAAATACGGAAGGCCCTGAGCAACACGTGTTTGCTGAAGTATGATCTCGGAGAGCCAGATGGCGTACGGGTCTTTCGTTTCACGCCACGGAAGATCCCTTTTGTGCCTTTCGTACCATCTTATTAAAATCTTTGAAAACGCCTGATTACTTTCGGCCACGATGAGAGAAATACTTTCGTTGAGGGCACAAAATAAGCGCTTTTATTTAACTCTTTCTTTTTTATTTCTACCCCGCTCATTTAAATTTGTGCCCATTAAAAAATCGAGTAGCAAAGCATAATTAAAATATAGAAGAGGTGACTAAAGCAGACGTAATAAACGAAATTGCAGAGAAAACGGGGATTGATAAAGCAGACGTGCAAACTAGCGTAGAAGCTTTTTTCACTGTGGTAAAAAGTTCGATGGCAGATGGTAGTAATATTTACGTTCGTGGTTTCGGAAGTTTTGTAAACAAGAAAAGAGCCAAGAAGATTGCCAGAAATATTTCTAAGAATACGGCTATCGTCATCGATGAGCACTATGTACCAAGCTTTAAACCGTCAAAGGTTTTTATTGAGAAGGTAAAAAGCAGCAACAAACTGAAATAGGAAGTCCTATTTCCAGCACACAAACTTCATGTCAAAACAACAAATTGTCTTAACCATATTAGGGGTTGGGCTGATCATCGTTCTTTTCAGTCTTCCCAAGGTAGTCGTAGACAATGACAGTGATATAGCTGAAGTGCCGTCAGCCACGCAGGAAGAAAATGCAGGAGCTGAAGAAATACCAGGAGCCCACGAAGTAGAACTGTCTGATTCTGACCAGCAAAAGATACAATATTTCAAGGAGCAGTTAAAAAATCCAAACAATTCAGCTATCTTTGCAGACTCTTTGGCGAACACCTTCCTTTTGGTACAACAATTGGACAGTGTTGCTAAGTACGCTGACCTCCTTGCGGAGGTCGATCCGTCGATAGAGGCAAAGGAGAAAGCGGGTAATTATTATTACGAAGCATTCGGTTTTGCGGCGGACGATGCCAGGGCTAAAAAGCTCGGAAGTAAGGTTCAGGAGTTGCTTGGAGAGGTGTTAAAAGCCAATCCGGACAATTTGAGTGCTAAGTCAAAAATAGCCATGACCTACATCTCTTCACCGAACCCCATGCAGGGAATTTTGATGTTGAGAGAAATTCTGGAGAAGGACCCTGACAACAAAGAGGCCCTTTACAATATGGGCATTCTTTCGATGCAGTCGGCTCAGTATGATAAGGCAGTTGAGAGACTTGAAAAGCTCTTAACAATTGACCCTGAGAACATCCAGGCCATGTTTTATCTTGGTGTAAGTTATAAGGAGTTAGGTGACAAGCAGAAAGCAAAAGCCTGGCTTATCAAAGCGAAGGAAACGGAAAATGATCCGGCGGTAAGCGCCGCAGTTGACTCTTACCTTCAGGAATTGAATTAAAAAAATTGTTTAACAAATAAAGACATTCGCATATGCCTTGCGGAAAGAAAAGAAAGAGACATAAGATCGCTACTCACAAGAGAAAGAAAAGACTCAGAAAGAATAGGCACAAGAAGAAGTAATTTACTTTTTAAAACGGAATCAGTGTGAGCAATGAATTAATAATAAATTCGACTCCACAGGGATCCCGGATTGCCTTACTAAGAGACAAGCGATTGGTAGAGTATCATCAGGAAAGTGATGATCATCAATTCAATGTTGGAGATATATATTTAGGCACTGTAAAGAAGATCGTACAGGGCCTAAATGCTGCTTTTATTGATGTCGGCTACGAGAAAGATGCATTTTTGCATTACCTCGATTTGGGCCCGCAAGTTCAGTCGTTGAATAAGTTCACACGGCTTGTACTTACAAACAAAAATATAAGCCACAAACTTGCAGGTTTTAAACCCGAAAAAGATATTGATAAGCTTGGCAAGATCAGCCAGGTGCTTACCAAGGGTCAAAAGATACTTGTACAGGTTGTAAAAGAACCAATCTCCACAAAGGGCCCCCGGCTTTCTTGTGAATTGTCCCTTGCGGGACGGTACTTAGTTCTTGTACCATTCTCAAATACTGTCAATGTTTCCAAGAAAATTGACAGTAGCGATGAGCGCAAACGGCTTGTTCGTTTGGTGTCGTCCATAAAATCCGAAAACTTTGGTGTTATCATCAGGACTGTCGCTCAGGGCAAAGATGTTGCCGAGCTCGACAAGGACTTAAGAAACCTTGTTTCCATTTGGGAAGAAGGGATGAAAAACCTGAAGACAGCCCAATCGAAGGACAAGATCATCGGTGAAATGAGCAGGACAAACTCTATTCTCAGAGACGTCCTGAACGAATCGTTCGATGCCATTCATATCGATGACAAAAAGACGTTCGGGGATGTTCGTGCCTACGTTAACAAGATAGCACCCGACAAAGAAAAAATCCTCAGACAATACACCGGTAAGGTTAAAATATTTGAGCATTTCCACGTAGAAAAACAGCTCAAGATGTCGTTTGGCCGTTCGGTAAGTGTAGCCGGAGGAGGCTATTTAATCATTGAGCATACAGAAGCGCTTCATGTAATTGACGTTAACAGCGGCAACAAGTCGAACGCCGAAGAGGATCAGGAGTCGACGGCCTTGCGGGTAAACATGGACGCTGCATCGGAAATAGCCAGACAGCTTCGGCTGAGGGACATGGGCGGCATCATTGTGATAGATTTCATTGACCTCAAAAAGCAGGATAACCGGAAGAAGGTTTATGAGAGGATGAAGCAGGAGATGAGCACCGACCGCTCCAAGTATACTGTGCTTCCTCTTTCAAAATTCGGTCTGATGCAGATCACCCGGCAGCGGGTGAGACCTGAGATGAACATCAGCACCAGGGAAGTGTGTCCCACCTGCAACGGTACCGGCAAAATCACGGCGTCAGTAATAGTGGCCGATCAGATTGAGAAAAACATAGAACACATCTTTGGCAAGCAAAACGAGAAGAAGCTAACCATTAGCCTTCATCCGTATCTTTATGCCTATTTTACCAAAGGGATTTACTCCAAGAGAGTACAGTGGTTCATGAAGTACTACAAGTGGGTTCACCTGATCGAGGACTCATCACTAGGCCTGACGGATTTCCACTTCGTTAATTCTACAGGAGAAGAAATAGAGCTGGTTTAAAACTTTAAACCGAGCTCCAATTGGAAGTAATCGCTCTTGACAATAGGTTTTGCGTCAAGAGCGATTGTTTTTGAGGCCATGTTGGTCAGCCCCCGGTTGTAGCTCAATCCCCCAAACACAATCGTGGAAATCCCAAGCTCCACCTCCGTACCAACACCCAGCACTGCCGACGCATCCACTGGCAAAAACTTCTCTATGAATACATAGTCATTGTTTTCAGGCGAGTCAAATATCTTGACGTCGATCATGGCACCCACATGAAAGTATATCCTGCTGCCCGGCAGGTAGTCGTCGGTATACAGTTTCAACAATGCGGGAATCTGGAGATACTGTATTTTATATTCTTCGGTGGCGTTGGTATGTGATCCGCCGTTTTCTCCGGCAAAATTGATCCCAACACTTTTTGGCGCAAAAGCAAGCCCGGTTGTGAAACTGTAGGTATCTGTGAAGGCAAACTCTGTTACTATACCCAGCACCATTTTGAAGGTTGCCTGCTGTGGTGATAGAATCAACGTGTCCGACAAGCTTGATACCCGGTTGATATTGTAAGAGGGGGAAAACCTAAGCCCGATTTTTACCTGAGAAAAGGCAACACCAGAAATGAGACAAAAAATAGAAAGGATAAAAATTCTTTTCATAAATGATCGTTTCTTTACGCAAAGGGGCAAAGTTGCTAGCCTTGCTGAAAAATACTTTAATTCAAGGTCTCCCAGTTTTTTCAAAGAGGGATAATCAATAGTTTTAGTCCAAAGTTGATACGATGAATCGAAATTATGCATTTCTACTCATTTTCTTTGCCTTCGCTGCTTGCGAAAACAAGGAATGTGAGATCGATCCCGAAATAGCTGCAATACCCATGGAGGTTTCCATTGAAAGGAAGGAAGTTCCGCTATTTGAGTCCACTACTTCTGGTGAGGTGAGAGCGTTCCTTGAGGGCAATCCGACGTTAGCGGACTATTTTTTGGATGCCAATCAGTATCCGTCCGACAGTGTGCTGGCCAATCAAATGATCAGGCTAATCCCTCACCTCGATTCATTGCAGATGGAAGTCGACAGGAAATTTGGAGATATAGGTTGGCTGGAGTTACAGTATGTTTCTGCGTTTCAGCACCTCAAATATTATTACCCAACCTCTAAAACGCCGAAAGTGCAAACCATGGTCACGGGTTTTTACCGGGACATCTATTTTTCGGACAGCCTGCTGGTCATCGGGCTGGATTTTTTCATCGGAAACGACTCAAAGTACAAACCCGACAATGTACCAGCCTACATTGCCCGCCGTTTTAAGCCGGATTATATAGTTCCAGCTTCGTTTTTCTTTTTATCCCACTACTACAACAAGGTCGACTACGGGGATAACACGTTACTCAATGAAATGATAACCGCAGGGAAAACCTATTATTTTACGGAGCGAATGGTGCCGTGCGCACCCGATTCTATTATCATCGGGTTTTCGGAGGAGGAGCTGAGAGAGGTGCACAAGAATGAAGACGTGGTCTGGGCAAATTTTGTTCAAAACCAACTGCTATATGAAACTGAGCCTAAGCTCATCAACAAGTTCATGGGAGAGCGGCCAAATGTGTATGAGATAGGGGAAAAATGCCCGGGACGTATCGGTGCCTGGGTGGGCTGGGAAATAGTAAGGTCCTATATGAAGAACAATCCGAAGGTTACCTTGCAGGAACTCATGGAGGAAGATGATCCGAAGAAGATTTTTACGCTATCTAAATACAGGCCGAATCCACACTAGCGGCTGAGGAACGTTAGCCACTTTGGAATCTGTTTGTCAAGAGCATAGCTCTTTTGAGCTAGTTCCTGGGCATTTTCGCCCATTTTTTTAAGTGTATCATCCGCCTGAAGCGATGCCCAGTTGACATCAAAAAATGATTGGGGATCAAAAGGGCTGTAAACAACTCCGCATTTTTTATCTGTGATTTCATCACCGATCCATCCGCCGAAATTGCAGAGGATGGGTTTTCCAATTGCCAGGGCATCGAAGTACTTGTTCGGACTGCCCGTCCATAACTTGTCATATGGCCCAAAAGACAAATAGGCCATCGAAGCACTTTTGAGCACACCTATAGCGGCCTTCTTACTGGAGTGTGGAAAAAGCGAAACATTAAAAAGCCCTCTATCAACGATCATTTTCTTTAGCAGGGGCTCCTCCGCGCCTTCTCCCATGATAATGCACTGGAAATTTTTCAAGTTTCTTTTTTGAGCTTCTTCAGCCAAATCAATCAGGTAGCTAAGGTGGTTTGCTTTGCCCAAAGTGCCCACGTAGGCGACAGTAAAACGGTCTGTCTGTTCTCTCTCATGCGAGAGGGCGTTGGTAAGAGAAAGGTCAGAAAAATTAGTGACGCAAATAGTTTTTTTTCCGTAGCCCATGTCGTTAAAATAGTCCAACATTGCCGGGCTCATGGCCACAATGCCTTTCGCCGATTGGTAGATGGAGAGCTCCAGGCTCTTTAGGATTCGAATCAATAGCGGATTGCGCAAATACCCCATTTGTGCTGGCACATCGGGCCAAAGGTCGCCGACTTCAAAAAAATACGGAATACCCTTTGTCCAATGCATCAGTTTCGCCAGCATGCCCACACTCAGTGGCGTGCTTATGGCGTAAAGGAAGTCTGGTTTTTGTAGTGAGTTAACTTTTTTGAAGGCAGAAAGCGAAAACCGCAGGAACGACCAAACCCTGCTGCTGACAGCTAGCTCGTTAGAGTAATGAATGGGTAGATAATGAACCGGATACCCATTCGTTGATGTCGTCTTTTTCTCCTTTTTGTTCCAGGCAGTCACTACCTCCACCTCATGACCAGCGTCCTTCAAAGCCCTGCACAGATACCAGGAACGGATGCCTCTGCCTTCTTCAGGCATTTTATAGTACTGATGAAGAACGATGACCCGCATGGCTCAGCGCTGCTTCAGCGAGGTTTCGTAGTAGCTGCAAAAGGAGGCGATGGCGCATTCCTCACATTTTGGAGTCCGGGCCAGACACGTATATCTGCCGTGCAGAATCAACCAGTGGTGGGCTTTTGGAATGTGTTCTTCAGGAATGTATTTTACAAGCTGTTTCTCTACTTCGAGTGGTGTGTTGGCAGATTTTGTCACTAGCCCCAGCCGCTTCGATACCCGAAAGACGTGGGTGTCCACAGCCATGGTAGGCTGATTGTATATCACCGATGCTATAACGTTAGCAGTTTTTCTCCCCACACCCGGGAGGGTTTGAAGATCCTCGATTGTACCCGGAACTTCCGAATTGAAAGACTCCACGAGCTTTTTCCCTAATCCAATCAGGTGCTTGGTCTTGTTATTGGGATACGACACACTTCTTATATAGGGAAAAAGCTCGTCGAAAGTAGTGGCGGCCAGGTGGGCAGGCGTCGGGAAATCCTTGAAAAGAGCAGGCGTTACCAGGTTGATCCTTTTGTCTGTGCACTGGGCACTCAGAACCACTGCCACCAGTAACTCGAACGGGGTGCCATAGTGCAACTCCGTTTCTGGTTCAGGAAAGTGCTCAGTAAAGAAATTTATAAAAGCCTCGTAGCGCTCTTTGCGTGTCATTAGTCTCTCACTATTTAGCGATAGACTGCAAATTTAGTTCTTTGGCTTTATCAAGGATGTTTTTCACCGAGTTTTCAGAAGGAAAATAATTGACGCCGCTCAGCTGCTGAGTAATCTCCAGCAGTTGAGCAAACTGTTCCTGCACTTCACTATCGCATAGCAAAGCACTTTCGATTTCGTTATTTTCTATTTCTGAAGTCTCTCCATATACATACCGTATCAGGTCATTTTCTGTAAATGTTTTTGTCATAGGCTATACTTGTTTGCTGCATTCTCTTCCTCAGATTAATGAGAGCATACCGCATTCTGCCCAGAGCGGTGTTGATACTAACACCCGTTGAATCAGCAATGTCCTGAAAGCTCATCTGCATGTAATGACGCATAATCAATACTTCCTTCTGAGCCTCGGGCAACTCCTGTATCAACTGCCGGAGCATTTGATGGGTTTCCATCTTAATCTGTTTATTCTCGATCGGATCTTCAGCAAACTCAAGGGTGTTGAATACCTTGGAGCCATCCTCCATCACTACCACAGGGTAGCGCTTCTCCTTTCGAAAATAATCTATGGCCAAATTATGGGCTATTCGAAGTATCCATGGCAGGAACTTTCCTTCTTCATTATACCGGCCAGACTTAATCGTCTTAACGGCCTTTATAAATGAATCCTGCAATAAATCTTCAGCCACATAACGGTCTTTTACAATTAAATAAATCGTTGTATAAACTCTGTTCTTGTGCCTGTTTAACAGTGTACTAAAGGCTTCTTCGTCCCCGTTTCTGTACAGCGTTACTAATTGGCTGTCACTAATTTCATTCTTGCTCATCAAACTTCACTTTTAGTAACGTAGAGGTTTATGCCATATTGTAACAGTTAGAGGTTTAAAGTGGTTAATCCTATGTGCTTCGTGCACTATTATTTCTATGTTAAGATGTGAATTTTAGTCATTCATTTCCGCACATAAAAATTTTTTGCACAAAAGTTTTGTATAGATAATAATGTGTGGATAAGCTTCGTTTATCTTGGTTTACCTTAAATGAAACAATTGAACTGCAATTCACCATTATAGACTTAAGTTTGCGTTGTAATACCCCCCGGAATAAATGGAAGTAAGCATATTGAATGACAAGGCAGTAGCCTTTGATGACCTTGACCCACGTAAGTATATCATCATAAAGGGTGCCAAAGTAAATAACCTGAAGAATGTTAGCGTCGCCATTCCGAGAAACAAGCTCGTGGTCATCACGGGGCTGTCCGGGTCAGGCAAGTCTTCTCTGGCATTCGACACTCTTTTTGCGGAGGGGCAAAGAAAATATGTAGAAAGCCTTAGCTCCTATGCCAGACAGTTTTTAGGTCGGATGGAGAAGCCTGAGGTGGAGTACATAAAAGGAGTTTCCCCGGCGATTGCTATCGAACAAAAGGTGAATACCCGCAACCCACGGTCGACTGTTGGGACAACAACGGAGATTTACGACTACATGAAGCTGTTGTTCGCCAGGATAGGAGTGACCTATTCGCCAGTAAGTGGTGAGGTGGTTCGAAGAGATTCGGTTACCGACGTAGTGGACTGGATATATAGTCACAAGGCTGGGGCGAAGCTGGTAATCACTTGCCCGTTGCGTTTGAAAACGGAGAGGAGCCTGGATGATGAATTTCGGATTTTGCTTAGTAAAGGATACACCCGATTGGTTCTCGATGGAGAGATACTTCAAATTGAAGATTTGGTGGAGAAAAAAGAGGGTCTGGAAAAGCCTGAGAAACTTGAAATACTTATCGACCGGGCGTCGGCACAGCCAGAAGATGAAGACAACCAGTACAGGCTTTCAGATTCCATACAAACGGCTTTTTTCGAAGGAGAAGGAACCTGCTATGTGGATGTGCTGGGAGTGGGGAGGCGTGAGTTTTCAGATAAGTTTGAGCTTGATGGCATCCGGTTTGAAGAACCAAGTGTCAACCTGTTTAGCTTCAATAACCCATACGGAGCCTGTAGAACCTGCGAGGGTTTTGGAAAAATTCTTGGTATCGACGAAGACCTGGTAATTCCAGACAAGAGTATGTCCGTGTATGAGGGAGCGGTGGCCCCGTGGCGTGGCGAAACCATGCAGGCCTGGGCACAACCCCTTTTGAAAAATGGGATCAGGTTTGACTACCCCATCCATAGGGCAGTTAACGAGCTGACACCCGAGCAGTACCAGTTGCTGTGGACGGGCAACAAATACTTTGACGGGCTTGACGCCTTTTTTAAGTACCTGGAGGGGCAAACTCATAAGATTCAGTACAGGGTGATGCTCAGTAGGTACAGAGGCAGAACTGTGTGTCCTGACTGCAGAGGTACCAGGCTGCGGAAAGATGCGGCCTATGTGAGAATCGACGGCCACTCTATTACCGACCTGGTACTGATGCCAGTCTCACAGGTGTTGCAAGTTTTGCAAGGCCTTGAACTGTCGGAGCACGACAGAAAGGTGAGCAAACGCATATTAACAGAGATAATCAACAGGCTGACTTACTTGGATCAGGTAGGCCTTGGTTATTTAACTCTCAATCGCTTGACCAGCACACTTTCGGGAGGAGAATTTCAACGAATAAAGCTGGCCACGTCACTCGGCAGTGCACTAGTGGGTTCCATGTATATTTTGGATGAACCGAGCATCGGCCTGCATCCCAGAGATACCTCAAGGCTTATTGAAGTGCTGCTAACCCTTCGCAATCTGGGGAACTCTGTAATAGTGGTGGAGCACGAGGAGGAGGTGATGAAAGCAGCCGACCAAATTATTGATATTGGGCCTGGAGCTGGCAGCCATGGAGGCGAGCTTGTGTTTCAGGGCGGCTGGGCGGAGATACTAACAGAGGACGTATCTCATACAGCCCGTTTTCTGAACGGCAGAGATGTGATTGAGGTACCCAAGAAGAGGCGAAAGTGGAATGAGTCGGTATTGATTTCCGGAGCCAGAGAAAACAACCTCAAGAACGTGAAGATGGAGCTGCCGCTTGGCGTGATGACGGTGGTGACTGGGGTGAGCGGATCAGGCAAGTCGACTTTGGTAAAAAGAATTCTTTACCCGGCAATAGGGAAAATACTCGGCACTGTGAACGAGGCAACCGGTAAGTTTGACAAGCTTGAAGGAGATTACAAACGGATTACACAGATAGAGTTCGTAGACCAGAACCCCATCGGCAAGTCGTCACGATCCAATCCTGTGACCTACGTGAAAGCGTACGACGTGATCCGCCAGCTGTTTTCGGAACAACCACTTGCTAAGCAAAGAGGCCTGAAACCTGCTAGCTTCTCTTTCAATGTGGAAGGTGGCCGTTGCGAAACCTGCCAGGGAGAGGGGGAGGTAAAAATTGAAATGCAGTTTATGGCAGATATTCGCCTGTTGTGCGATACCTGTCATGGTAAGCGCTTCAAAGACGAGGTGCTGGAAGTAAAATACAAAGACAAGGACATTGCCGAGGTGCTTGATCTGACGGTAGAGGAAAGCATCAGCTTTTTCTCGGACAAGCCGGGAATAGTCAACAAAATGAAGCCGCTGTTTGAGGTGGGGCTTGGCTATGTGAAGCTGGGGCAATCGTCTAACTCACTTTCGGGCGGTGAAGCGCAGAGAGTGAAGCTGGCTTCTTTCATCGGAAAGCGAAATGCTGGCAGCAGCGAGCACATTCTCTTCATTTTTGACGAACCCACCACTGGCCTTCACTTTCATGACATTAAAAAGCTACTCGACGCACTCAATGCTTTAGTGAACCAGGGGAATTCAGTGCTTATTATCGAGCACAACATGGAGATTGTGAAAAATGCCGATTGGATCATAGATATTGGCCCGGAGGGCGGAATTGATGGCGGCACCATTGGGTTTGCTGGCTTGCCGGAAGACATGGTGAAGCTGAAGGATAACCACACGGCTCAATATTTGAAGGAAAAGCTTAACTAAGAGCCCGATGAAAGCAATCACATTTCAGGGAAAGGAGAAGCTGAGCTTTGAAACGGTTACGGATCCATCGATCATTCATCCAACAGATGTGATTGTAAAAGTAGCGCTCACTGCTATTTGTGGTTCCGATTTGCATGTCTATCGGGAACACGAAAAGGGGCTGGATTACGGAACTGTCATGGGCCATGAGTTTGTCGGGGAGGTGGTGGAGATTGGAAGTGCTGTCACTGGCCTTAAAAATGGCGACAGGGTGGTAAGCCCTTTCACGACGAGTTGTGGTGTATGTTATTTCTGCAAAATTGGTCTTACATGCAGATGCCAACAAGGGCAGCTTTATGGTTGGGTAGAGCACGGCCATGGGTTGCACGGAGCACAGGCGGAGTATGTAAGAGTGCCACTTGCCGATAGTACGCTGGTTAAATCTCCTGAAGGTCTTAGCGAAGAACAGGTATTGCTCACCGGCGACATCTTCAGCACCGGTTACTTTTGTGCTGAGAACGCTGGCGTCAGACCAGGTGGGAAGTATGTTGTGCTGGGATGTGGCCCTGTTGGGTTGATGGCTATTCTGGCAGCAAAAATACAGGGAGCGGATGAAATTTGGGCCGTGGACAGTGTACCGGCACGCCTGGCTATCGCTGAGAGGTATGGTGCCACGGCGGTGGACTTGTCAAAAACCGATGTTAAGGAATTCATTCTTGAGCAAACCAAAGGAATTGGAGCCGATGCTGTGATGGAAGTTGTAGGGAACCCTTCTGCGCAACAATTGGCTTTCGATGTGGTGCGCCCTGGTGGAATTATTTCATCTGTGGGTGTGCATACTGCCACCAACTTCACCTTTTCGCCAGTTGATGCCTACAACAAGAACATTACTTACAAGACGGGCAGGTGCCCGGCCAGGCACTACATGTCAAAACTGCTTCCGTTGCTTAGTGATCAGCAAATTGACCTTTCTGCAATCATATCTCACAGACTGCCCTTGGCGCAAGGGGTAGAGGGGTATAGAATTTTTGATCAGAAGCTGGATAAGAGCCTAAAGATCATTCTGCACAATTGATTATCTGGTGAGATCCAGAAAGATGTCACCCATCAATACCAATTGGATATGGTCATCAGACTTCTCTTTCATTAAGTAGACTATTCCATGTAAGTCGTCTTCATTGAGTAGCTCCAGCGTATCGTTCCTCATAGCCCATTTTTGCGAGTGCTCAAGTGTGTCTGCCGAAAATATGCAGCCAGGGTAACCATAGGCCGTGATAGTTACTTCGTCGTTGTTGAATTCAATCCACCCTTCCATGGTCATGGCAATGTCATCGCTCACATCGGGGAAGGCCTCTTTGCTCGTTGTCCAGTTGGCTTTCCATTTTCCCTGAAGGGCCCTTTGGGTTTTGTCACCTTCAGAGCAGAAGGTAAAGGTAAGGGCAACAAGTATGGTGGAGTATTTTAAAAGACTGCGCATATGGTTTTGATCACAATTGGACGAACGAAATTATAAAAATGGAATTGCTTTTGCACGCATCTATTTTAGCCCCTGAGCAGTGTGATGGGCAAGAGCCATAATGCTCAGCATGGGGTTCACGCCACTAGCCGACGGGAAAGCTGACCCATCGCCAATGTAGATGTTTGGAACCTCATACAGGCCGCCATCAGGTGCTGTTGGGTGAGTCTTTTTATCTTCCCCCATTCGGCAGGTGCCCATTTGATGTGCACTGTACAGCGAAAATTGATTTGGCCTCCAGCCCCAGACGGGCAGGTTGTGGACAAACTTTTCTAGATCGGCTCGTTTGCCTGTATTATTAAAGCGATGATTACCGAAATGCGGATAAATAATTTGCTTACAATCGTTGGCAAAATGAAGCCTGCTCGCTTCTTCCATCCCTTTGATGAGGTGCTTCAAATCGAACCCGTGAAGTTTGTAATGCACAATGGGTTGGCCTTCCTTGTCGATAGTGATGTATCCAGGAAACTTGTCTCGTACAATGGCTATGAAAGAAGCAATGTGCGATGCCTTCAATATGTCTTCTTTGAATTGGTGGGCACCTGACCAGGGAAGAGACATGGCAATGAGGCCGGGATGAGTGGGCGGTGTCTCAAGCTTGAAGCCGTAGTTGCCATCCGACCGGGCGAACTGATCATTGACTACAGACATCATTGGCCCAAACCAGGCTTCTGATTTTTGAGCGTAGGTGGCACTAATACCTACGGTGGGGTGAAGGTAAAGGTGTCTTCCTATGTGCTCATCTTTGAGCCCACTTCTTTTCAGCAACGCTGGGGTCTGAATTGCCCCGGCGGCCGCTACAATTTTTTCGGCATGTATAAAGACCTTTTTCTTTTGGCCTTCAGGTGAATAGTAAACCGCTTCGGCACCAATTGCTCTCCCATTTTTTATCGATATTTTTTCAATTTGGCATTTCGAAAGAAGGCGTGCTCCCGCATTTACAGCTTTTCGAATATAAGTCTGAGCGGTGCCTTGCTTAATCCCGTACCTGTCCCCCAGGCTGCTAAAGCCAAGCTTTCGAAAATCTTCTTCGGATGGTTGCCACTCATTTCTTGGAATCAGTTCAACTTGCTGGCCTAACTTTTGGGAGCCTTCCAACAGAAGTTGGTTTTGCAGGTTGTGAAGCTGATAGTTGGTGTTAACGCTTATATCAGTTGCTACTGCATTTAGGCTATCCCGAAACGATGCTGACTGGAAGAAAGGCAAGCCATGTTCACTGGCCCATTCCTTAAGAATATAGTCAGGCGTTCTAAAGCTACCAGCCCAGTTGACGGTAGTGCCACCGCCTACGCAGCTACCAGCAAAAATACTCACCTGACCGTCGGAGGACGTGATGGCACCCTTCCCGTCGTACAACGTCTCAATCATCTTACCCTCCTCCTGAGAGAAGTCAACGCCGTGCAGGTAGGGGCCTTTGTCGGCGATGATAACGTCTTTGCCTGAGCCGGCCAGCTCGCCCGCAATAACGCCGCCTCCAGCACCGCTACCAATCACGAGTACCTCGCAGGTTAGGATACTATCCTTGTCAATCTGCAATACCGCAAGTCGGGGGAGTTTGTCTGCATCGCCCAGCAGCGGGCCGGGATACTGAATGGCCTTGAAGTCGGGGTGGTAACCATCTTCGGTGGAGCTGAAATAGATGAAAGTTGAAAGTTTTTTGAGAGATGAGAATGCCTTCCGGAGCTTTTTTACAGGGCTATTGGACCAGGTGACGAAAAGTTTTTCTCTTTGTTGAAAAGTCAGATCCAGAAACCTCTTCATAGGCCCCGCCCAGGTCATGCCGAGCAAGTTGCTGTCCAATATTTTCAGTAGCTGGGTAAATTCCTCACGTGCAGGCCGGGGCTGGGATGCAATCACCTCCGCAATTTGGCCTGGGGCAACCCTGTCGGCTCCTTTCGAGGACCAAAAACCTTTATGCTCGCCACTTGTGTTGTGGGGAGCGATGAAGGTGTTGGCCACTTCCTCCAAAATGCTGCACTGTCTTTCTGTAAGCGTCATTTCAGAAATACTTCATAAGGATATCGAGAATACTCTTTTTTGAAGCTGAATAAGGTGGATAGAGCAATTTGGCTGACGTAAAACCGATCCTTTGTTTCAACCAGGCTTTTTCATTTGAAAAGGCCAGAAACCCAAAATGTCCATGAGACTTGCCGATACCACTTTCGTTCACTCCGCCAAAGGGAAGGTGCGGGTGCTGGAACTGGACTACCACGTCATTCACACAAGCTGTTCCTGACGAGGTTTCCAGTCTATACCTTTTTTGAATGCGCTTATCCTTCGAAAACAGATAAAGCGACAAGGCTTTGGGTTGTTTGTTGATGTATTGGATGACTTCGTCATGATTTTTGAACGTATTAACCGGAAGGATAGGCCCGAAAATCTCTTCTCTCATTAGCGTGGTGTGAAGAGGCACATTGTCGAGGACGGTAGGAGAAATGAAGTTGTCAGTTTCATCAACGTCGCCACCGCAAACAAGGCTCGCCCCGTCCTCTATGGCCGTGCTCAAGGCCTCACATAGCCGGTGATAGTGTTTTTTATTGATGATTCGGGCGTAGTTAGGCGATTCTTTAAAACTTTCCTCAGGTTGCTTGAAAAGGACATCCAGAAAATGCTTCATGTGGTGTAAAAACGGTTCCTTTACGCCTTCGTGAATGAAGAGGTAGTCGGGTGACACACAAGTTTGGCCACAGTTAAGAAGTTTTCCCCAGACGATTTTTTTCGCAGCGTCTTTCAAATCTGCTGTTTCATCAATCACAACGGGAGATTTACCTCCCAATTCAAGTGTTACCGAGCTTAGATTTTTGGCTGCTGCCTCCATCACTATTTTGCCTACAGCCGAGCTTCCGGTAAAAAAAATGTGATTGAAGGGAAGCCGAAGAAGTTGTTGGGTTACTTCAGGCCCACCCTGATACACCGCCACTTCCTCCCGGGGAAACAACTCGCCTGCCATTTTCGCAATAAGCTTCGAGGTGTTGGGAGTCAATTCAGATGGTTTTATAATAGCGGTGTTGCCCGCAGCAATAGCCGAAACCAACGGCCCTATGCATAAATTGAACGGATAATTCCATGGAGAAATAATTAAGCAAACGCCTTTCGGCTCGTAGACGACAGATGCAGAAGAGCCGAAATAGGTTAGCCCGGCAGGCAATGATGTAGGTCTTGTCCATTTTTTAAGACTTTTCAGTGCCAGATTGATGTCTGCCAGCACAACAAAGGTTTCAGAGAGGTCAGCTTCAAAGCCAGGCTTTTTGAAGTCGCTGTATACGGCATCACGAATTTTCGCCTTGTTGGCAAGTATCCATGCCTTGATCTTTTTCAGCCGGTCAATTCTCAGCTTGTAGCTTTCTTTCCTGAGCAAAAGAGCTTTCTGTGACTGTTGCAAAAAGACCTCGGACAGATCAAAGTCAAGCGTTTTTGTTTGGTGTTTCTCGTCTATCAATTTCAGGTGGTGTTAATCCTTACTAACAAATTACCACAAATAAGCCTCATTGTCTACCGGAAGATAATCAAAAACTATTTTTGGTAACATTAACGTAACATTGAACTATGTGTGGCGTCAGATCAAAGGACATTTATCCACTACTCCGACGAATTCGTCGAAAAAAGCTGAGAGAGGCATACGTTGTATTAATTTAATGTTAACTTTATGTTATGTCGTCTCGTATTTAGATAAGAGTTAATAGAAAATAACTGATGAGCAAAAGAGTTTACATACTTATTCTTCTAACCGGATGGGCTTCAATAAGCTTCGGTCAGGGGATTAGTGTGTCTGATTTGCGTTTTCATTCAGAGTTTGAAGAAAAGGTACTGTTCAATACCTCCAGCGAACCAGCTTTGAGTTTGTTACTGGTTGCCGATGAGTCAGTTGATCAACAACGTGCCGAATCTGACTTAACCACCTACGAAACCAATCTTGCTTTCTATCAAAGTCAGCAACGGAAATACAAGAACGAAGAACAGTTCTTGAAATTCTTTTTCTACAGGGTTCACCGGAAGGAGCTGAAAAACTATGAGCAGTATGTGAGTCTTGCAGATCAATTCGAGACCGGACAGTATGATTGCCTCACTGCTACATCGCTTTACTTTTTGTACCTCACTGATTTGGGGTACGAGGTGAATTTGGTGGAAACGGATTACCACATCTATTTAAAGATCAACACAGCAGGGAAAGACTTCTTGTTTGAATCTACAGACCCTATTGCCGGGTTTATTTCTTCTCAAAATGAAATACAGGAGAAAGAAAGAGAGTATCTCAGCGCACAGCGTCAGAGCATATCGGGCATTTCGTCGAATACCAGAAGCGGCCAGAAAAGTTATATTCAGAACAGCATGCTTACCAAAAAGCAGTTAGCTGGGCTTAACTACTACAACAGGGCCATTGCAGCCTGGAATGCCAAAGAGATCGTAAAGGCTGTTGCTTTGGTAGACAAGTCATATTTTCTTTACCCGTCTGATCGTATTTCGAATGTAAGAGATTACTTCCGGGGACAAAGCGAATTGCTTGCTAGTAAATAAAGTGCTGCCGTAAGGTTAAGCTCCTTGCTTTAGTCAACCCCTGGACTGCCTCTCAAGCCCCTCCCATCAGGAAATTTTGCCTCCCTCTATCGAGACAATATGTATCTATGACTGACATTTTTTAAAACGATGATACACCTAGCATTTGAAAAGTTCCCAGGAAGTGTTTTGAGGGGGCTGCGGTGAGTTAGATTTTGGTAAGAATCTCAGCGCAGTTGCTTTTTCTCATAGCAGCTTTCACCAGAGGTGCCAAATAAAAATGCCCGGACGAAGCCGGGCATTTTTGATTTTATCTAAAGTCGAGCAAAAGCACCTGATTTACTCCATGATTTTGAACTCTACCCTTCTGTTCTTCTCACGGTTTTCTCTTGTGTCATTCGGTACCTTGGGCTTGGTTTCACCATACCCCACCACAGTCAGTCTTGCTTTATCGATGCCATTGTTGACAAAGTAATTGTATACCGCTCTGGCACGAAGCTCAGATAGTCGTTGATTGTAATCTTCCGGGCCCGAGGTGTCAGTGTGGCCAGAAACCTCAATCTTTCCAATTCTCTGTGCTTCAAGCATCTCTTTTACTCTTTCAAGTTCCGGGTATGAAGCGGTCTTCAGCTCATATTTTTCAAGATCGAAGAATATGTTGTTGAACGAAATCTCCGCACCCTTTTCCAGCTTAACCATATAAAGATCAAGTTGCCTCGTTTTTTCTTCAGGGTTAGGCTGATTAAGATCTAGATTTCTATCAAGAGAAATATAGCCGGCGGCTTCTGTGATAACGCCATAGTGTGCACCTCCTCTGAGGCTAAAGTGAAACTCGCCCGTTTCAGGATTGGTCTTCACTGCGCCAATATCAACACCATCAGGAAGTCTTTCTATCATAATTGTGGCTATAACAGGCTTTTGAGTTTTCTCATCAAGCACTCTTCCATTTAGCGCAATCACAACGTCTCTTGGGTTTAGCTTCAGATTTTTATTCTTCGCACCATCCAGCTCGGTAGTAGCCAAAAGTTTGTCGGACTCGATGAAAAACTCCTGAATTTCGAACCTGTAAATATCAGTGTCCTCATTTTCATCTCCTCTTGAGAAATAGGCATGCTTGCCTGAAGTGGGCATATTGAAATAGATGTCGTCACTTGCAGTGTTAATCCCTGCACCGAGGTTTTCGGGCTCCGACCAGTTTTGCCATGTGTCATCCAGCCTCGTGGTTACAAAGATGTCCGCACCACCGTATCCACTGATGCCTTTTGTAGAGAAGTAGAGGGTTTTATTGTCGTTGGTCAGGAAAGGTGCCTGCTCATCAGAAGCATTGTTGAGATCCCCACCAAGGTTTTTAGGCTCCGACCAGGTGCCGTTACCTTTTTTGAATGATACATAGAGGTCTCGCCCGCCGTAGGTGTCGTCCCTCTCCGATGAGATAATCATTGCTTTGCCGTCTGCCGAAAGCGAATAGTCTACTCTGGAATTGTAATTGTAGTCATTCTCAATCTCGATGTTCTCAGGTTCGGCCCATTCACCATTGACAAGCTTGCTCATTGAAGCACCAGCAAACATTTTGCCCTTTTTACCATATTGGTTACCCAATAAAAGTATCATCTCTCCATTTTCCTGAGTTATGGAAGAAACAAAGTTTGGCCCTTTTGTATTCAATGGTGGGCCCGCATTCTTAGCAATGTTCCACTCTTGCTTTTCTTCATTCCATTCTGAATACCAGATGTCCTCGGCGTCATCCACGCCTCCAACGTTTTGTGGATGGTACTGACGGCTAAAAAAGAGGTATTTTCCGTCAGGAGATATAATTGGACTGTGCTCTACGTAGGTACTGTTTACGTTTTCTCCCAATTTTTCAACTGTTTCCAGGTTTTGGTTTACATTCTGGGCGATGTTGACCAATACTGTAATAGGAATGTTTGAGTCACTTATACCGATGGCATCGATACTGTTAAGCCCTTTGATAGAACGCCCATCAATAACGAGCCTGATGCCGGCAATCTCATAACTGGTTCTTTCGAAGAAAAGGTTGAGCAGCCTGCTTTCTATAGGGATGGCTCTGGGAGTCAGCTCAAACAACAAAAACTCATTGAAGGAAGCATCGTAGGCATATACCTGCGAAATGGCACCCGGGTTTTGCGACTCAGCGATTGCAATTTGCTGTGCTCTAATAGGCTTTTCGAAAGCAACAGTGATAAATTCGGTTCTGTCGGCCTTGTTGGGGGTCCAGGCATTGGGATTGTCGCCTCCATTGGGCAACACGTTGGGCTTGTGAAGCACCTGCATTGCTGAGTATTCCAGTGGGGACATCTCTGACGAAACTTCAATGACTCTACTGGCCCAGCTAACAGATTCCTGTGCTTTCAGGCTTATGCCAATTGCAAAAGAACATAATACTAGTAGAATTCTTTTCATATCAAGCCGATTCAATAAGGTTTAGGATTAGGGATAAATTATTCTCGAATGACTCGTACCTCAACACGGCGATTCCTTCGTTTATCTTCATCAGTTCTTTCAAGCGTAAGTGGTTGAGTGCCCCCGAAAGCTTTTGTTTGCACTCTGTTCTTTTTTATGTTTTTAGAAATTAGATAATCTTTTACGGCATTTACCCTTTCCAACGACAACTCCATATTAGCGGCATCGCTGCCTTCAAAGTCGGTGTGGCCTTCAAGCTGAATAACCATGTTGGGCCTCTCGTTAAGCCAGTCCACCAAACGATCCAGCTCTTCGAACGAGCTTGAGCTTATCTTTGACCTACCTCTTTCGAAAATAAGATTTTCGAGAGTGATCATTTGATTAGCCCTGTCAGGGGTAAGGCGGAACTCCAAATTAAAGGCAGAATCGCCTGCCTGTAGCCCAACCTTAAATTCTCTGTCAACAGCATCATACCCATTTGCCTTAATTTTCATGGTGTAGGAAGTGTTGTTGAATAGGAATAGCTCAAAAGAGCCATCTTGCTGCTTGCTCTTATTCGATCCCATATCATCATAATAGGGAAGCTTTTCATAGAAAACAGAGGCGACAATAGGTTCTCCGGTTTTATCATCCACAACTTTTCCAGACACTTTAACTAAGGAATCCTTCTGCTGATAAAACCCTGCTGTTGATAAAAAACTAGCATTAGCTTTAAGCTGCCACGCACTTGCTATAAAAAACAGGGCAAGATATGCTGCCGGTGTTATTTTCATGGTAAGGTCGATAGTAATTTTTCCAATAAAAGTAAGCTTTTTCGAAGCTAATAAAAAAAATTATTGAATTAATCAAAGGCTCGTTCATTGAACAGCAAGTAGCCCAAATGAAACAGTACTCCCCATTTTTGCTCTTCATCATCATAGTAGTTAGCAGCAAAGGCAATGGGGCCTATTGGGCTTTGAAAGACTACACCTGCTGATGCAGCGAAAAATATCTTCCTGGTGTTTTGTCTATATACAGGCATTTCATTTGGCAACTTCTCAAGCAACTGGAGTGGCGCAAAAAAATGTCCCTCCATCCTGAAATGAAGGTTGTCACGAACAAAAAACATCTGCTTCAGACCGCCAGCGGCAAACTTATTGGATCTGAAGTTTTCCAGAATGAGAGTATGACTGTCTTGAAATGGGTAGTAGCCGCCACCGGCAACTTGAGTTCCCCGGTAGCTGCTTAGGGCAGGGAATGTTGAAAAATGGCCGACCACCTGATAACCGATTCCATACCAGCTAAGCAACCTGTTGTATTTTTCGTAGGAGATTTTCGCCGTTAGCCAGGAGTGGCTGGCCTCTCTGTAAGCAAGTCCGGAGGTGCTTCCCGGAAAGTATTTTTCTGAAGCGTGGTATCCGCCAACAGAACCTTCAAAGGCCTCTCCCTTTGTTGGGTATTGATAGAAGTTGAGGTTACTCTGCCTCACTTTTATTTTGCCCATAAAACCCTTGAGTCGCAGTTCGTCAAGTACATCGCTGGTATTAACTTCCGGGATAGCGGCGAAATTATCTCGGGTGTAAAAAAGGCCCGGGCTGAACGTCAGTTTGTGGTGAGTGCCCAGGGGAGTACTGATGTTGAAGGTGAAATTTCTGTCCACCTGATTGACTATTGTGGGAGCCTTGTCCTTCAAAAGTATTTCAGTAGAATTAATAAAATCCCACTTGTTGTAAACGTATTTTGGCTCCAGATAGAAGGGGATATATGTTGGAAAGTAAAGCCTGGCGCTGGCTTTGGCAGATTGGTAAAACCTGCCGGCATTGATGGCACCGTCGAAGTGGGTGAATACCTGGCCAAGCCGCTTGTATTGTGCGCCAACCAGCAGGTTAGAGGTGCTTCGGCTGGTCATTGTTCCCCCTAAAATCATTTTCACCTTCCTGTGAGGTGAGCCTGTCAACTTTAGCTTGTAGTTGTCACTTGTTTCGCTCTTGGTGATTTGAGGATACATACTTCTGAAGTAGTCTTCAGAAACGATTTTGTAGTAGCCTGATTTTATCTTTTCGAGCTCAACAATTTTGTTCTTTTTCTCCAGCAGATTGTCGAGGTATTTTGTTTGTCTGGAATTAAACCCCTCGACCTCCACTTCACTGAAGTCGAGCGGTACAAAATCTGATTTAAATGAGTTTCTGCTAGAGGCGATTTCCTCCTTCTCAACACGACGACTTATTTTCGACTTGATGAACTCCATTTGCCTCATAGTTTCCAAATAGCCACTGTCGGTTATGCTTTTGGCTCTTGCAAAATCAGTTGAACTGAGCCCTTCCAGATTGGGCTCGATGTAGATGTTACCCTCCAGTCTTGTCGGGTCAGACTTATCAAGCATAAGAAAGAGCAATTGCTCGTTCACAAGGTGGTCGGCTTCTTTGGAGGGGTATTCCTTGTAAACCTTTGAGGCTACATTAACACCAATGATGATGTCGGGCTTAAATTCCTCGATGGCAATGTCCACGGGAAAGTTGTTGTAAATGCCACCATCGAAAAGATACTTTCCATCAAACTTTATAGGGCGGAAGAAGAAGGGAACCGTCATTGAAGCCCTGAGTGCATCCGACAAGTTTCCATCACTCAGCAGCACTGCCTGCTGCGTGAAAACTTCTGCGGCCATTGCCCTGAAGGGCACAAAAAGGCTGTCGAAATTGTAGGCAGCCTTTCGGGATGCCTGCGCCAGGTGTTCGGCCAGGGCGAAGTTCAGCGCATGATCCTCAGCTATATTGGCACTGAAAGAGGCCGTAAAGGCAGAGTCAAGTGACAATTCAACCGACATCCATCGGGCGTCAGGATCCTTCTGGGTATAGTAGTAGTTATAGTCATCTCTGATCACTCCCTTGACCCAGTTTTGGATGTCTTGTGATAGAGCTATTTCCATGATTTGGTCTGCACTGTATCCGGCGGCATAGAACCCACCTACGATGCCGCCCATTGAAGTGCCCACTATGTAGTCGATAGGGATGTTGTTTTCCTCGAGGGCTTTGATTACCCCAGCATGTGCCAGCCCCTTGGCGCCGCCGCCGCTAAGTACAAGCGCCACTTTTTGGGAAAAGCTGCAACAGTAAATGAGTGACATTGAAAGGAGCAAAGTCAGCCTTTTCCCCATACTTGACTGTTTTAGAAAATTTTGCGAGAATATACTGTCTAAACTGCTGGCAACAAATTAAAGTGTGCAGGAAGAGAAGGTTAATCTACAGAAGCATTGAGAACTGGCTTTTCGGTTAAAAAGGAGATGGTATCAATAGCCGAAAGAATCTTATCCCTTTCTTTGAAATATGCTTCTTTATACGCCTCAGCAATAGGCTGCGACGGTGGGATTTCGACAGAGAAAGGATCGACCTGAACGCCATTGCGCCAAAACCGGAAGCAAACATGCGGCCCCGTAGCCAACCCTGTGCTTCCCACGTAGCCAATAACCTCACCTTGCTTCACCGCTTTGCCGGGCCGCATGCCGCTGGCTATTTTACTCATGTGCAGATACTGAGTAGTGTAGGTGGCGTTGTGCCGTATTTTCACATAGTTACCGTTTCCTGAATGGTAGGTGGCTTCCGTGACAACACCATCACCCACAGTATAAATTGGCGTTCCCTTAGCTGCTACGTAGTCCGTCCCCAGGTGAGACCTGTACCTCTTTAACACGGGGTGAAACCGTCTACCCGAATACCGAGAGCTTATCCGGCTAAAATTAACAGGTGCCTTGAGAAAAGCTTTTCGGAGGCTGTTTCCCTCCTCATCGAAGTAATCCAGCCCGTCTCCCTGGTTGTAGTACACCGAATAAAAATCACGGCCAGCATGATAAAAATAGGCCCCCACCACCCTTGGAATGTTTACCACCTCGCCTTCAATTAGCTCTTCTTCAAATATGACTTTGAAGTAATCGTTGGCATCAATATGAAAAAAGTCGATTTGCCAGGCGTACATGTCAACCAGCTTCGAAACAAGCATGGGGGAAACATTGGCGTTGATGAGCGTTTCATAGAGCGAAGACTCAATTTTGGCAGCAATAGCCCGAACTTGAAGCGCTTTTTCCTTTTGTACTCGCTCTGTATAAACAGAGTCGGACATGTGGAAGACCACATATTCGGTTCTGTCCGGTTCGTAAGCCATGGCTACGACCTTCGCCGCAGAGTCTTTTGTGGTGAAAACGGTGTAGCTTTTTCTGTAGCCAATTTTCCTTACATCGAAGACTTTTCTTGAGCTAGTGGCCACCTCATAAATTTTGGTGGGGTCAATATTGTAGGTCTTCAGAATATCAGACAGTGTCTGATTTCTTTTAACGATGTCTTCGTAAACGTTAAAAGAATCCAAATTAAAACCGTAGAGTCTTTCGGGTTCGTAGACCGTTGTGACTGTGTCTACCGTAACCAATTCCGTTTCGCCGGTGTATTCAGGTTGGTAGGTAGCTTGCTGGTGTTTATATGCGAGGAAAAATAAACAAGAGATTATTACTAAGATGGTTCCTGCCAGAACGTATTTCTTCATCAGGTCGAATCAGGGGTTTATGGTCGAAAAAACGGGTTTGTTCTTCGTCATAGAAGAACTCGCCTTATCCAGAAACGTTACAAAGTTAGCAATATTGAGGTCATAGGCCTTGGGAGCAGCCAAAAGGTTCTCGTTTGGATCCAAAATCACGTAAAAAGGCTGGGCATTGTTGTTAAACCTCGTGATCTGCAAGTCTGCATTTTGTTTCCCAATGGATTTTTTGATTTTACCATCATATTCCGACTCATACCACTGTGATTCGGGGAGCTCGGTCTTTTCGTCCACGTAAAGCGCCACTAGTACAAAGTCATTTTTTAGTCTTTCGAGCACCTGAGGGTCAGACCACACCCTTGCCTCCATTTCCCTGCAGTTCACGCAGCCATGTCCGGTAAAATCGATAAAAAGCGGTTTCTGTTGTTCCCGTGCGCAGGCAATGGCCTGGTCGTAGTCGAAATAGCCAGTGAGACCATGAGGGAAGTGAAGCATGTCGGCGTATTTTGGCGGTTCGCAGATGCTGTTGGATGCTGTGCCTGAATTGGAAGAAGCTCCCTGCTGACGAACAATGCCGGGCAAGTCAAAATCCATCGTGGACTGTGGAGGTAAATATCCGGCCAGGGCTTTCAAGGGGGCACCGAACATCCCCGGGATCATATAAACCACGAATGTGAATGTGATTACTGCGAGAATTAATCTTGGTACTGGCAGCTTCTCCATTTTGCTGTCGCCGGGGAGCTGTATTTTGCCTAACAGATAAAACCCCAATAAGGTAAACACCACAATCCAGATAGCCAGATAGATTTCTCTGTCGAGGATATTCCAGTGATAGGCCTGGTCGGCAATGCTCAAAAATTTGAACGCCAAAGCGAGCTCCAGAAAACCCAGCACCACTTTAACGGAATTGAGCCACCCGCCGGACTTTGGCAATGTGCTCAGCCAGTTCGGGAAAAAGGCAAACAATGTAAATGGCACTGCAAAAGCCATAGAGAATGCCGCCATACCCAAAATCGGTTTCAAGATCATTCCCCCGGCCGACTCGACAAGGATACTTCCGACGATCGGGCCTGTGCAAGAGAAAGAAACCAACACCAGCGTAAAGGCCATAAAGAAAACGCCAATCATTCCGCCCTTGTCAGCGTTTCGATCCATAGCATTGACCCATTTGTGGGGCAACGTGATTTCGAAAAGCCCAAGAAATGACAGGGCAAAAACAATGAAGACCAAAAAGAAAATGACATTAGGTACCCAGCCAGTGGCCAGGTCATTGGCAATTTCAGGCCCCATAAATGGAGCAACCAGCGATCCAATAAGGGTATAAATAAGCACGATGCTGAAGCCATAAAACAAGGCCATGCCCTTACCACTTTTCTTGTCTCCCTTTCCGGTAAAAAAAGTAACCGTCATGGGAATCATAGGAAACACACAGGGTGTGAGCAGCGCCGCAAGCCCTGCTAAAAAGGCAACGACCATAAAGCCCCAGAGTGAATAGGCATCCGTGGAGTCTCTTTTGTTCAGGACTGCCGTTTCGGTGTCATTAGAACCTTTTTTTACTTCTACGGAGCTTTTTCTGGAATCTCCAGAGAAGGTGGCGTATGTGAAGTCTTCGTCTAAGTTGATGCACTTGCCATCTACATCAGTGCAAACCTGATAGAAAAAACTGCCCGAAAGGTTAATTGGCAGGCTATTGACGAGAATGGTTTGACGAAATTCAGCATGCTCTCTAAAATACGTGTACTCCCCTTCCCACAGGTCGTCGTACTTTCTTTTGGCGCCAATAGGTCTTATGCTATCAATTGCTTCATAGGAGGGATCGTCGATGAAATCAAACTCTGCTACAATTGGACCGAGATCAGGGTCGAAGTCTGAAGAATATAAATACCAGGTATTATCTATTTTAGCTTTGAAAATGAGGCTAAGCGTATCTCCCACTTTGGGGTCTTTATTGCTCAACTCATAACTCCACGATATGGGCTTTTGTACCTGCCCGTAGGAGGCAAAAATGGTAAAAACTCCAAACAGACCTAGTAGTATTCTTTTCATAAGTTTCTTCTTTTTCCAGAAAGAGAAAGGGCCAAATTTGACTCCTTAACGCATTCCCTTCGCAGAGAGTTTATTTGCCAGTTTTTATTTTGCTTTGCTCAAAGTGGCAAAGTGCTTATAAAATAGCGTGATGGTTTCAATTCCTTTGATGTAGTTAAATATGCCATAGCTCTCATTGGGAGAATGGATGGCATCTTCATCCAATCCAAAGCCCATCAGCAAAGAGTCGAGGCCCAATACCTTCTGAAACAGTGCTACGATGGGTATGCTCCCCCCTTCCCTGGTGGGGATCGGGGCTTTTCCCCAGGCTTCTTCCACTGCCAATGCCGCTGCCTGGTAGGCTGTGGACTTGGTGGACACCATAGCGGGTTCGCCTCCGTGATGGGGTGTTACTTTTACCTTTACTGTATTAGGGGCTACGTTCAGAAAATAGTCCGTAAACAACTTTGTGATTTCGTCAGAGTTCTGATTTGGCACTAGTCGCATGCTGATTTTGGCGTAGGCTTTGGAGGGAAGCACCGTTTTGGCACCCTCGCCAATATAACCTCCCCAAATGCCGTTGACATCGAAAGTCGGCCTGATGCCGGTTCTCTCAATAGTCGAAAAGCCGTCTTCTCCGAAAACTTCGGCTATGTCGAGGTCTTTCTTATATTTTTCGAGCGAAAAGGGCTGCTTCGCCATAGCTTCCCTATCTGCTTTTGACAACTCCACGACTTTATCGTAGAACCCGGGAATAGTGATATGACCATTTTCGTCCTTCATTTTGTGGATCATTTCACAAAGAACATTGATGGGATTTTCCACAGCGCCGCCATACATACCCGAATGAAGATCTCTGTTTGGCCCTGTTACTTCCACTTCCACATAAGTGAGACCACGAAGCCCAACTGTGATAGAAGGATGTTCATTGCTGATGATGCCCGTGTCAGAAATCATAATCATGTCAGCCTTCAGCTTCTGTTTGTTGGCTTCAGTGAAAATGCCCAGATTGTTGGAGCCCACTTCTTCCTCACCTTCGATCATGAACTTTACATTGCAGGTGAGCGAATTAGTGCGCATCATCGTTTCAAATGCCTTGATATGCATGTACATCTGGCCTTTGTCGTCGGCAGAACCCCGGGCATAGATTTTCTCGTTTCTAATGGTGGGTTCAAACGGAGGGGTTTCCCAAAGCTCGTACGGATCGGCAGGTTGCACGTCGTAGTGTCCATATACAAGAACAGTTGGAAGTGTGGGGTCAATTATTTTTTCTCCATAAACAATGGGATGACCATCAGTACGGCAAATTTCAGCCTTATCGACGCCAGCTTCAATTAGCTTCTTCTTTATAAACTCCGCTGCTCTTTTTACATCGTCCTTGAACTTTTTGTCGGCACTCACCGATGGAATTCTCAACAACTCAAAAAGCTCATCTAAAAACCTTTGCTGGTTTTCCTCGATGTAGGGAATCTTGGTTTTAACACTCATGAAATTTTAATTTATCGGGCTAATGTGTTAAAGGTTGCTGTGCTGCATTTCTTCGGAATGAAACATCAGTGTGTTCATCAGGTAAAAGTAAGGAATATTACCAAGACGCTGCAAAGGCAAATCTGCTATGTATCAATGGTATTTGTCCGTGGTCGTATTGAAAAAAGTTACAACCAGGTCGAACTTTCGGGAAGGGCTTGTTTACCCTGGCAGTCGCAGGATTAGAAACCGTCTTTGTCTTTTTCAATCGTATCAAAGCTGTCCTTTCCAAAGGCAGGGTCGGTAGTGAATTGTAGTTTGAAAGGTTTGTCGATATTATAGTAATTTTTGCGGAAATTATTGATAAAAGTCATCGTTTCGGACTCCTCGCCAAGCCCAAGAGCAAAAGCACCTAGTGCGGCTTTTTCAAGTGTAGAGGAGTTTCTTATCTCCTCGTTAAATTTCTGGTTGGAAGAGAGAATAAGGAGCCTGTTCTGGTCGAACCTGAAGTGGTACCAGGTGGCTTCTGAAAACATGATGAAAATATTTACGATGTCTCCAAGGGGGTCTCTTTTAATTTCAACAAAGCCGTCAGCTTCTGCATTTATGTCGTTTCTGAAAATGTTTGAAATGCCAATCTTGCCATCGTTGTACCAGGCCTTGTGAGTAGCATTCCATTGCAGGTTGACCTCCGAGAGAGACAGTGCTTTTTGAAGCTCTGGCGACACAGATACCAACGGCACGTAATTTTTCAAAGTGTTGTTTTCATAGCTTTTGGCTATCTGATCGCTAGTAAGGTTGGCGAGGAGATAAACCAAGTCACCCTGTATGTTATTTGCCTGTGGAGCCCCCAGGCGCTCAATAATGTCAACGAGGTCTTTCGTCATAACCTCGGTTGCGGCTGGGCTAATTTTGAAGTCGGCCGTTAAAAAAGCCGTCATTTTGAAGTAGGAGGAGTCGAGTCGGCCAATCCCTTTTGCAGATGCCTTCAAAGTGAAATCGGCGCTGTTTTTTATAAAGGTTACCGGGCCTTCAAAGATCACACTATTGGTGTTTTCGGAGTAAATGAACGTGCTACCAGCATAGGAATTCCCGTCTGACTTGGCTTGGTCTTCTATTTTGTAGAAATCCCCCTCAAGATTATAAGAAAGGGTGCCATGAGGTGTAAAAAGATCAAAGTCAATCGGGTCGTTTTTGTCGTTAATGTAGGTCAGGTATATAATGTCGTCAAATGAGTCATAGTGTAGGCCTGCGACTAGTTTCTGACCTGTTTCCGCTGTTGAGGCATCAAAGTTGACAAGCACTTCAGGGTTTTCAGTTTTGTTGGTGTAGCTGATCCACTGAGAGTCCCTTTCTTTCTTCCAGTCGAGCTTCACTCCGCCAATCAGCTCAAGCGCCCTCCGGTCTGCATACATTTTCGCCCGACCTTTGTACAGAAATCCCGGCGACATCACAAAATCCTGATCTTCCAGCACATCGCCTTCGGACACCGTCATCGTCTTGAACCTGTTCTTTGCAATGGGCACATTCTGAAGCTCAAACTGATTGAACTTGATCGTAAAAGTGTCCTGCGCCGCATTGACGAGCTGATACAGGGCGCTGCCGGTGAATTTATTTCTGTCAACAATGGTGATGAGTCCGTTGGTCAGGGTGTGGTAACGATTGGCAGTGTCGATCCTGACAATGGCATTTTTAAGCTCCTGTAGTGTTGAATTCTCAAGGATAGTAATCTCCTCGTTTTCCGGCGTTATTTCCGCATCCGCCACCGTGATGTACGGAATGCCCTGCAGGTTCAACTCGTAACGGTTGATATCGTAAATACCCGCTGTTGCGTTAAACGCCAGCGAATCGAGGTCGGGCCGGGTTGAGTAGAAGTAGGAGTCTTCAATAGCAACATTGGCCGGCTTGCTCATCGTAATCTTTTGGTCGTTTAGGTTCCAGATGGCGTTGGTGATTGACGTCTTCATTTGCGCATAAGGGAAGCCTATGGCCGCTACACCGGCCTTTTCAGGGTGCACGTCTGCAATGTTGCTGGCGAGGTCAAAGTTCAGCGCAATATCCTCTCCCGCCATGGCTGGCTTCTGTGGGTTGTCAGTGAAAATTTCAAACGCTCCATGCCTGGCGCTGAATTTTGTTTCTGAAAAACTGAACTGCTTCGATTTCACCCTCGACCCACGTGTCTCCAGCGTGCCAAGCCCAAAGGCGCCTTTGGCAGTAATGTTTGCAGCCCCCTGAAGCTTGGCTGTGCCATTGTACAACTCAATGGGGTCACCTATATTTTTAAGAAACATGCTGTCTTTTTTGGGCAGCCATTTCATTCTCAGGGCTCCCATTATTCCTTGTGGGAAGGACGCCGGTCCTAAGTTGCCCGGCCTGATTTCGCCACTTTGAGCAATGGCTGAAGTAGAATCCAAATAGAAAATAAAGTCGTTAGAGTATACGGTAGTCGTTAAATAGTCAATCTTTCCATTTGACCTCAAGCCCTGGTAACTCAGGCTTAGGTTGTTGTAGAGTGTTCCAGTGCCCCCATACAGCTTGTAACCGCTTTCAGGTATTTTATGCTCAAAGCCCAGTGACTTATCAGGTTGAATAACAAGCTTCTCCTCAAATGGCTCCAGTATGTCTCCAGCGTGGAATGTGCCCTCAAAGCTTATACTTGCCCCATCGCTCCTATTGGAACTGTCGATTTCGAAAGGAGGTATGACAAACCTCACTGTTTTGTTATAGGCTCCTTTAAGAATCTCTTTAGAGTCGAAGAAAACAACAGCCTCGGAATCGGAAGTAAAGTAAGGGTACTGGAGGTTTTGCTTTTTCCCTGACTTGTTGTCGGGGCTTTCTACAAATAGGGTTCCGGAGGTAAGCTCAAGGTGGTTATGCAAGGCAGTCTTTTCTTCACCGCCTTCAACCTTAAGTGAGTCAGGCACTGGAATCTGAATCCTGATGGAGTCAATTGTCGGCATGGCAAAAAGGTTGTCCGCATATTGAAACTGAAAATCCTTTCCTTTATAGACGAAATCTCCGGCATTCACCATTCCATTAAATAGCAAGTCCCTACCCTCCAGAATTTTGACTACACCGCTGTCTGGTTCCATGTAAACCTTCAGGTCGGTAGTAATGTATACCCTGTCAACGCCCCTGAGAGTGAGTTCTTTGGTGCCAAAATTGAGAGTGCCGTTAGGATACCGCTCAGTAAGAGAAGGTACGATAAGGTTATCGTAGTCTTTCTTGTTCTGATTAGATAGAATGTAGTGAAAAGATTTGTCCTTCACTTTTATGAACCCCGTTTCAGCCTGGAAATTGATGAAGCCATTTTGGTAAAGGAAATTCATTGCCGCAAGCGCCTGATTGTAGTCAAGCTTATAGGCCGTTGTCATGTCGCGAAGGTAAAATTCACTTGCTCCTGAATTCCTGGCATACCGAACCACGGCCATGATAGGATGATATCCGAACAAGCCCGGGTACATTGAAAACCTCTTTTCGCTAAAGTAGTCTTGAGATTCGAAAACCGCTGGGACACGATTTCGAGCATTCATAATAGAGATATCGAGGCTGTCGGTCTTCAAATCCCAGCTAATTTTGTCGGCGCTAAAGTCCATCACGAAAAACGACGAAGAGTAAGGCGTGCCTTTGAATTTATTCTGGTCTCTGTATAGAGTGAGTAGGTTTTTGCCCTCATCAAAAACCAGTTTATTCTGCGGATGGAAGATTGAATCGCCATTGTGGTAAATAGCGACCATTGCCTTGTCCGACGTTATCAAGGAGTCCTCGAAGGCGTACTTGACGCCCCTTGCTGTAAAAGAACGACCGAAGTCATCTCTAATATTTAGTACAGATGGTCGCTTAAGGGCGGACGTGCCGTAAAATTTGTTTCCTATAATAGAAAAGCCCCCCGTATACGTAGCATTTGGCGCTTTAAGTTTTAAAGTGATGTCGGCATAGTAGGAAGTAAACTGGGGAAAATACAGCTCCTCTTTGTCTGTTCTCTGATAGCTCTTGAAGTCGAAAATTCCCTCTGCTTCTCCGTCAAACCAGGCAGGGAAGCTGAGACTGACCTTCTCCGCACTTATTCTTGGTTTAGTGATTTCAAAGCTGTAATCAGTAAAGGTAACTGAGGCCGCTTCGGCACCATTTGCTTCGCCAGGCCAGTTAAATTTACCCCCGCTGCCCACGAATACTTTGTCGTGGATGACAACCGAGCCTGACGTGTTTTGGATGCCGACGGAGTCATAGGGTGTTACTAACCTGAAATTCACATTGTTGAGCTTTATTACAGGGCCGCTCACAGGGGGGAGCATTGCCTGGTTAACCACCTCTGCCACAAAAGCGTCAGTAGCGGGCTCGGGCTCGGCTACCGGGTCGTTGCCCCATCCTGAGTCATTGCCCCACCCACTATTGGAGGGCGTGCCCCAACCGTCGTTGCCGGTGTCGGCAGTTCCCCAGCCACTATCGGCCGGAATTTCTTCAACAATTTCATCTTCAATGGGAGGCTCTTCAGCTGGCAACACATAGGCTGGCTCCGCCTCGTCCAGTTCAAAACCATAAGTGCCTCCCTCGGCATATAGTTTGAAGTATTTGGTGTAGTACAAAGCCCTTCGGGCAAAAAACTGATTGAGCATGAGCAAAAACTCACTGTACTCCTTGTTGCGATAGGTGTCGACCACCTGATTGTTGATCTTGAGAAGATTTGTGAGCTCGGTAGAGCTAATATTTTCCTTTTGAATGGCGTAGGCTATGTAGGCACCGAAGAACTCGAAGTATGGGTAGGTTCGCATCCTGCGATCCCGCATTTTGACGGCGATGTCGATAATGATTTTCTTCTGGTCGGCACTGATTTGCCCTGAGTTCCAAACGGTAACGAAATCAGCTGCAATCTTGGCAGCTCCCTCGTTGTCAATTTGCCTGATGCCGTTTGATAAATCTTGCCCGAATGTATTTGGGTCAGTTGAAAAGGTAAACTGTTGGGCCCATAGATGTGAGGACAGCAATAGGAATATTGCTAAGAATCTCATTTTGAGAGATAACCGTTCCCTTAAAAACACCTGCATAACTTCAAAGGTAACGAAAAATGGGGGCCTGTTACTATCTATTCAACCGCCTTTTTTTCGAAAGCAGCTGCCACCCACGCCTCTCGTACCTTATGGGTGGTCTTGCGAAAGCCAAGTGACATGGCTTTTTCCTCAATTACTGGTAGGTCAGTTTCGTAGAAGCCGCTTAGGTAAAGCTTGCTGCCTTCCGGAAGCACAGCGGCATAGTCTGGCATTTCTTCCAGCAACACATTTCGATTGATATTGGCGATGACCAGGTCGTAAGAAGGGTTCTTTTTTACCTCCTTCACTGCGCCTAGCTGGATTTTAATATTACTGCAATCATTAATGGCAATGTTTTCAATGCCGTTTTCAATGCACCATTCATCGATGTCGCTGGCATCTATGTGCACTGCACCGAGTTTGGCGGCCAAAATGGCCAATATGCCAGTGCCAGTGCCAAAATCAAACACCGACTTTCCCTGCAAGTCACTATCGAGTAATAATTCCATCATGAGATAGGTGGTGGAATGATGCCCCGTGCCGAACGACATTTTTGGGTTAATAACGATTTCCAACGGAAAAGATGGGTCGGGTTTATGAAAAGACGCTCTGACCCTACAGCGGCCGGGGATTTCGATAGGGTGGTAGTTGGTTTCCCAGCTTTGGTTCCAATTTTCCTTCGGAATCTTTGCAGTCTCGTAGCTGGCAATGCCAAGGAAAGAATACTTCTGGATAATTTCTTTGACATCAGTCTCTTTGAAGCTCCCTTCCAAAATATAGGCATTAAACCCCTCGTCAGTTTCCTGAAAGGTATCAAAGCCAATTTCTCCCAGCTCGGCTATGAGAATATCTGCAAGATCCCTGGAGGTCTTAATTTGCAATTCGATAAAGTCCATTGTTGACCTGGATTAGGGTGGTTAACTGCCTATCTGCAGCCGGCAAATGATTCGGTGTCGGTGAAATTAACAGAAAAGTGTTGCTGGCCTTTTTCTTTGACATAGTATATGGTGAAGTCGGCCAAGCCACGGTTTTCTGTGAAGTACCAGATGCCCTGCCTGTCAGCAAAAACCCTGCTGCTCTCCTTGAAAATCAGCATGTCGGCAAAAGCTTCGTTTTCATCTTCAAAAACGATGTAATCAGCCCTTCTTCTGTCCGTTTCCACGAAAATGGCTCCATAAACGCCACAGAAATCCTGATCTACAGCAACTACGGGCTTTTCGACAGAAGAAAGGCTTAAACTACTTAAACCGAGGAAAACGAAAATATTCATTTACTTCATTGCTTTTACAATGTCAACGAAGTCACGTGACTTCAGGGAGGCGCCACCGATCAGTCCGCCATCCACGTCGGGCTGGGCAAAAATTTCGACTGCGTTGTCCGGCTTCACACTGCCGCCGTATTGTATGGTAATCTCTTCGGCAACATTCTTGCCATGTTTTCCGGCCAGGTGAGCTCTGATTTCAGCATGCATTTCCTGGGCTTGTGCGGAGGAGGCTGTTTTACCAGTTCCAATGGCCCAAACTGGCTCGTAAGCAATCACTACTTTTTGAAGCGCTTCGGCCGAAAGGTGAAAAAGTGCTTCAGAGACCTGCGCAGTTACCAGCTTTATATGATTGTTGGCTTCACGCACTTCCAGTTTTTCGCCGCAGCAATAAATAGGCGTCATGCCAGCTGCCAGCACCGCATCAACCTTTTTTGCAAAAAGAGCATCGGTTTCTCCAAAGTATTCTCTTCGCTCGCTGTGGCCAATGATGACAAACTGAGTGCCGACAGACTTGAGCATCGAAACTGACGTTTCGCCCGTGTAAGCACCTGATGCATGTTCACTACAGTTTTGCGCACCAAGCATAACGTTTTTACTTCCTGCCAAAAGTTTGCTGATAGAGTTTAAATGAATAAAAGGTGTACATAAAACCACCTGCACGGCGCTGGTCACTTCGTCCTTCACCATGTTAACTACCTCGGAAGTCAGCTGATGTCCTTCTTCAAGGTTCTTATTCATTTTCCAGTTTCCTGCTACAATCTTCTTTCTCATGATTTTCATTTTAATCGGGCCCAAATATAGCTGAATATGAATATTTAGAAGACCGCATTTGAGTTAATTGTCGGAGGAACACAAAATAAAATGCGTCATTTTCGAGGCAATACCTTCAAAATCAGCACTCAGGAAATTTTTTGCAAAATGTTTGGAAACATAATTCGGCATATCTACGTTTGTGCCTTCAAGTCAATTCTTAGCAATTGATTTATAAAGAAGCGTGGAGAGACAGGCTCTATGAAGCGCTAGCAACCGGCCACTCAAGGTGGTAAGGTGCTAAATCCTGATCCGCCGGTTGGCGGAGAATATAAATTGAGAGCAAAATGAAAAATCAGGAATCTCTTTTAGCGTTAAGCGCTACCCCATCGTACGGCCTTTCATCGGCTCAATCAATTCACGCATTAAATTTTTCAATCGAGGCAGCTGTTGCTCGTTGCTGCTGCTGTATCTGCTGCTAGGCGCTTTTGCCTTTGTCGCTTAGCAGCAAACGACGGACTATTGGCCAGTGTGCCGACCCGTTACAGGCAATTTTTTAATTCAACTTCAATTTAAAAACACCTTATAATATGTCACAATTAAGATTTGAAACACTGCAATTACATGCAGGTCAGGAAGTAGACTCAGCCACACAGTCGAGGGCGGTACCTATTTATCAAACCACCTCCTATACATTCAAAAACTCTGAGCATGGTGCCAACCTGTTTGCCCTGAAAGAATTTGGGAACATCTATACACGGATCATGAATCCGACGACGGATGTTTTTGAGAAGAGAATTGCTGCTCTGGAAGGAGGGGTTGCTGCAGTGGCAACAGCATCGGGCCAGGCCGCACAGCTTTTGGCCTTGCACAACATTTTGGAAGCAGGCCAAAACCTGGTATCTACCAACCACTTGTATGGAGGCACTTATAACCAGTTCAAAGTTGCCTTCAAGAGGTTGGGTATTGACGTGAGGTTTGTAGAAAATGACTCACCGGCCGAGTTTGAAAAGCTGATCGACAAAAATACCAGAGCACTCTACCTTGAAACGATAGGCAATCCGGAATTCAACATTCCCGATTTTGAAGCGATAGCAGCAGTAGCGAAGAAGCACAATATTCCTTTGGTGGTTGACAATACCTTTGGTGCCGGTGGCTACCTTTTTCGCCCGCTGGAGCGTGGAGCCAACGTGGTAGTTGAATCTGCCACCAAGTGGATTGGTGGTCATGGCACAAGTATTGGAGGGATTATTGTTGACGGTGGAAACTTCAACTGGGGCAATGGAAAGTTCAAGCAGTTTTCGGAGCCATCTGAAGGCTACCATGGACTGAACTTCTGGGAAGTGTTTGGTGAAGGAAACCCACTTGGACTGCCTAATATAGCTTTTGCTATCAGAACAAGGGTGGAGGGCTTGCGTGACCTTGGCCCAGCGATAAGCCCTTTCAATTCTTTCCTTTTGCTCCAGGGCATTGAGACACTTTCTCTCAGACTGGACAGAACAGTGCAGAACGCCCTTGAGTTGGCGCAATGGTTGGAAAAACACCCTTTGGTTGAAAGTGTAAACTACCCAGGTTTGGCCAGCAGCAAATACCACGCATTGGCCAAGAAATACCTGAAGAGGGGCTTTGGTGGTGTGCTGTCATTCAAAGTCAAAGGCGGTAAGGCCAATGCAGAGAAGTTTGTTGATTCGCTGAAACTTGTCAGCCACCTGGCCAACGTGGGGGATTCGAAAACGCTGATTATTCACCCAGCGTCGACAACTCACCAACAGTTAAGCGAGCAGGAGCAGTTAAAAGCTGGGGTTGACCCTAATTTATTGCGACTGTCGGCTGGTACTGAACATGTGGACGACATTAAAGCAGACTTGACACAGGCTTTTGACCAACTAAAAAAGTAGATTTTAGTTAATTATATATACAGGTTAATTGATGACTTACCTCCCGGTGGTAACAGATGCTCCCGGGAGGAATTTTAACCCAAGAAAATTGAAGAAGGAGTGAAAATAGCTGAGGATATATACAAATCAACCGAACCACTAAAGCTTGAATCTGGTAAGCAATTGTCCGAATACCATTTGCTTTATACGACGTTTGGTAAGCTAAGCCCAGAAAAAAATAATGTGGTTTGGGTTTGTCATGCGCTGACTGGCAACTCCAACCCTTCAGAGTGGTGGCCAGGGTTGTTTGGGCCCGGAAAAGTGTATGATCCCGAGAAGTTCTTTGTGATTTGTGCTAACATGCTGGGGAGCTGTTATGGCTCCACTAACGCACTCGACAAAAATCCCTCCACAGCCAAACCCTACTTTCACGATTTTCCCACGCCCACCAACCGGGACATAGTTGGCGCTTTTATTCAATTGAGAAAATCCCTTGGCTTCGAGAAAGTCCATACCCTGATTGGGGGCTCTATGGGAGGGCAGCAAGCACTGGAGTGGGCCATTATTGAGCCTGAAGTTTTTGAGAACCTCATTGGAGTTTCCACCAACGCCCATCATTCACCCTGGGGCATTGCTTTCAACGAGTCACAAAGGATGGCGATTGTGAACGACGCTACATTTAAGGAAAGCAAACCAGATGCTGGGCTTGAGGGAATGAAGACTGCCAGAACAATTGCCCTGCTTTCCTACAGGCACTACCTTACTTACCAGAGAACGCAGGAGGAGGACACGACTGAAAAAACCGATGACTATTTGGCATCGAGTTATCAGCAGTACCAGGGAGAAAAGCTGAAGAAGCGATTCAATGCTTATAGCTACTGGAGGCTGTCAAAAGCAATGGATTCGCACAATGTGGGCAGAGGAAGAGGCAGCATAGAGAAAGCACTTTCGCAGATAAAAGCCAACTCTCACTTTGTTGGTATCAGGTCCGATATTTTGTTTCCTATTGATGAACAGGTGTTTTTGGCCTCCCACGTTGACGATGCCTCACTGGATATTATCGATTCGCTTTACGGACACGACGGGTTTCTGATAGAATGGGAGGCCATTGGCGCTTCCATAGAGAAGTTTTACAGGAGGGTGATGGTAGAGGTGTAACTATTCTTCGCCTGCTTCTATTAAAAGCTGTCGGACTATGTGTGTGGAAAATCGAAATTTTTGTTCAGAAAGCTGACCCACTACCTCACGCACACTGGGAATGATCTTTTTATGTTTTGCTAGAACTGGATTTTTAGTGAGCCTATAATTTCCAGGCCCAGGTCGGCGGCAACTTTCCTTCCTTTCCGCTCGCCAAGAATTAGAATTGAATCAGGCGTTTTTAGAGCGAGCGAAATTGAACTTGCTTCTCCTAAATCGAGCGTTTCAAGAATGCTATGACTAAACAGGGTCGGTGCTGACTTGACCTTTATCCATTTAGGAACAGCTTTGCCAAACTCAGGGAGAACCTGCTCAGTAATGATCAACTCATGAAATAACTTTTGAAGGATGTCGAGCCTGTCAATTCGTTGATAAGCAATTAGGCAGCTTGTGTCCGAGATAATCACCTCAGCCATGAGGAAATGGCTTCTTCAGGTCGTCTGCGGTTTCTCCGAAAATAGACACTCCATAGTTGCCGACAGTTTCAATAAACTCTCTTTTGGAGATGCCAACAAAAGTAGCAGCCTGGCCAGACGACAATATCCCTTTTTCAAAGAGTGATGATGCAACGATCATCTTGACCTCTTTCTCGTCAGTCTCTTCCGGAAGATTGAGCGTAATTGTTTTCATGTAAAACAAATATAATATAAAATCAACTAGATAAGAGTAGACAGTGCCTTCTCACCCAATTCCCTCAACACTTTCAGCAAAAAGTCGATATCAGCTTTCGTCCTGCGGTAATTGTTACAGTTGATACGCAAAGCAGGCCTGTTACTAATACGGGTGCCGGCAAAAAAGATGCGTCCGTCTTCTTCTATCAGTTCGAGTATCCGTTCGTTTACTGCGTCAATTTTTGTCTGGTTACTTTTTATTCCAATGTCATCTGAAACATATCGAAAGGTGGCGATCGACAAATTGGCTGGCCCCAGCATTTCGAAGTCTTCGGAGGCATTTACCAAATCCTGAAAATACCTCACCACTGAAATGTCGTTCTCTATAGCCAGTCGCAGTTTTTTCGCTCCATAGGCCTTGAACGTCATCCATACTTTCAGTGCTTTAAAGTCTTTGGTGAGCTGTAACGTCAGATCCATCAGGTCTTCTCTGTCCGTCTTTTCCAAACCTCCCCGCAGGTAGTCCGGCACCAGGCTGAAAGTGTTTTTGAGGTGCTCTTTTTTTCTCACAATAACAGCCGCCACCTGAAAGGGCACGTAGAGCCATTTATGAGGGTTAACAAGAACGGCATCGGCCTCATTCATTCCCCTAAAAAGATGACCAGCCAAAGTGGTGCCTGCCGCAGGGCCACCGTAGGCGGCGTCGACCATGTACCACAACTGATATTTCTTGGAGAGGGCTGACAGTTCATCGAGCTTGTCGATGGCGCCGTTGTTGGTAGAACCTGCAATACCGATAACGCCAATGGGAAGCAATCCTTCGTTCAGGTCTTTCTGAATGGCCTCTTCCATCAAATCTACTCTCACCTGAAACTGTTCATCCACTGGAATTTTCCGAAGATATTCTTTGCCCATGCCCAGCAGATCCATGGCTTTGTCGAAGCTTGAGTGACCCTGACTAGAAACATAGACCGTCATAGGTTTTTGGCCATAAAGGCCCCTCTGAGAAAGAGAGGCAGGCCCCATCACTTTTCGCATGACGGCGAGGTGCAGGAAGTTACCTTCCGAGCCACCACTTACCAACACACCTGCACTGTCATCAGGATAACCCATGAACTGGCAGAGCCATTTTATGACTATTTTCTCCATTTCGGAGTTGGCCGGGGCGTTGTGCCACTTCAGGTTGTTTTGGTTCAACCCAGCTTTTAGAAACTCAGCAAGCATGCCAACCTGATTGCCTCCGCCGGTGATATACCCGTAATAATTGGGGCTCGGGTTGAAGTTCGACATCTCGAAAACGTCGGAACCAACACTCGCCAGCAACGATTCCATAGATGTTTCGTCCTCGGGAAGAGCTTCATTAAATCGCTCCTGAATTTGAGCTGGTGTGTAGTTGCGATAGATTTTGGAGTCTCTGAGGTGCTTTAACCAGCCGAAGTAGATGGCTACTGCTTGCTCGGTGTATTGCCGGAATTCTTTTTCCTGAAAGTCTAGATTCATTTGATGTAGAGAGTTTTTTACGGCTTAGTTTAAGCGGATAACGTCCTCCTCTTTGAAATAAATGATTACAGGCCGGGACGCAACTTTATTGAGTAGCGGCAAGAGGATTTTGTAAGCCATTTCCTCTGCCTCCTCAAGGATGCCACCATCGAGGGCGGATTTCATCATCTGAGCCTCGGCCTGAGCGTAGGCAGTGTCAATAAACTGGTTGAACTCTTTGTCTTCCAGGCCAATGCCCCTTTTTAAGTCGTAAAACCTGCTTTTGCTGTGGTCAATTTTGTGGTAGCAAAGCTCAGGTTTTGGTAGTTGAATCACCAGTGTGTCGCCGTCGATAATGTCAGAAGTCGTCACTTTTAAAAGGTCAATACATGCTACAGCCTCTCCTGCAGCAATCAGCACCGCCTTTGAGTCGCCACCGTCCTGTATCCTGAAAATTCCCAGATCCAGGTATCGCTTGCTGAGTCTCTCTATTTCCACCACATCCTGCATCCGGTACTTCACCAGCTCCAGCTTGCCCAATGCTTCGATTTCTTTCAGCAGCACCTGGTGTCGCTGGTTCACCGTGGCCGGCTCAACAAACAACCCACTGTTGAACCACAGCACTACTCCGCCGACCAGCAAGAGCGCCCATAGCAATATTCTGAAGATTATTTTGGGTGTAAAGATCATTGTTTGTGAAAATTATAAATTCAATAGATGCTGATGCATAAACATCATAAATAAATCATGTCCTCGTTATTATCATTCAGCATTCTAAATTGTTAATTTGCATCTAATTACTTCAAACGAAAACGTAATATATACGGGTAATTGTCCTTTCCGAATTTAAAATCACTCAGCCATGAAAAAGTTTCTATTGATTGTTGGTGGATTCATTGTAGTAGTGCTTTTGGCAGCAGCCATACTACCATTCATCTATAAAGATGATATTAAGGCAGCGCTCGACGATGCAATTGCGGAGAATGTTAACGCCAAAGTCTATTTTGATGAATCACGCTTTGGCCTTACACTTTTCAAAAACTTTCCCAATCTAACAGTAACACTCGGTGGCCTGGGGGTTGTTGGCATAGATGAATTTAAGAAAGACACCCTGGCTGCGGTCGATCAGGTAGACGTGGTGGTCAACATCATGTCTGTGATCAACGGCAACTACCGTATCAGCGGTTTGTACCTCAACGAGCCAAATATCTACGTGAAAGTGCTGGCCAACGGCAAAGCCAATTATGATATAGCCAAGCCCTCGGAGGAACCAGTTGCCGAAGAAACCCCAACAGAAAGTGGTGATGTTCAGTTTGGCATCGACAAATGGGAGATCAAAAATGGCAACATTGTTTATGACGACGCTACCATACCTTTCTACATGGCGATGAAAGGCATGAACCACACGGGAAGCGGCGACTTTACGCTGGAGGTGTTTGATATGGACACTTATACAGAAATAGAAAATCTGGTTGTCGCCTATGATGGTGTAGAATACATGTCCAATAAAAGGCTCAAAGCCGACATGGCTCTGAATATGGACTTAGGCCAGATGAAATTTACCTTTAAGGACAATGTGGTGTCGCTCAATGACTTCGGCCTCAACTTTGACGGGTATTTTGCCATGCCAGAAGAAGGGTACGACATGGACATTAATTTTTCATCGCCTGAAAATAGCTTCAAGTCATTGTTGTCGCTTGTGCCTGGCATGTACAGTGATAGCTTCACCGGGCTGACAGCCTCTGGCGACACCCAATTCAGTGGGCTTGTAAAAGGCATCTACAACGACACTCAAATGCCAGCGTTCAACTTTGGCATGAAGGTAATCGACGGCAATTTTAAATATCCTGATCTGCCCTCAGCAGTGAGTAATGTGAATGTTGATATGTTGATCGATTGTGCTGATGGCAACATAGACAACACGGTGGTTGACATCAAACAGTTCCACCTCGACTTCGGTAGTAATCCGGTAGACGCCAAGCTAACCATCAAAAACCTGGTGAATTACGACATGGTGGCTGACATTCAGGCAAAACTAAACCTCGGTGAGCTGGCCACCATGTTCCCAATGGAAGGCCTTGAGATGAAGGGCATGTTCAGCATGAGTGCCAAATCTCAAGGCGTTTATGACAGCATCGCCAACACGATTCCAACAATCGACATGGAAATGGGCCTGGCGGATGGATTCATCAAATATGCTGACTACCCTGTGCCCATGGAGCAGATCAACATGCACACTACCATCAAAAACGAAAGCGGCAAAATGGCTGAAACGGTGGTGTTGATGGACAAATTTACCATGTTGGTAGATGGAGAAAGGCTTGAATCAACACTACGGTTTGAAAACCTCGATGACTATACCTGGGATTTGGCAGTGAATGGAGGTGTTGATCTCGAGAAGATCATGCAAATCTTTCCAATGGAGGGCATGGAGCTGAAAGGCAAAATCGCTGCCAATATGCAGACGAAAGGCAAAATGTCGGATGTAGATGCCGAGAGATACGACAAGCTGGCTACAAGTGGAGGGATGACCGTAAGCAACTTCTATTATGCAGATGCCGACCTGCCCCAGGGCTTTGCTATTTCTGAGTCTGAACTGAGCTTCAATCCAAAAGAAGTTCGCCTGAGTAAGTTCAACGCTACGCTTGGCCGTAGCGACATGGCCATGACCGGTGCCATTACCAACTATATGGCCTATGTGATGAACGATGAAACCATCAAAGGCGAGCTGAATTTTTCTTCAAACTCGTTTGACCTGAACGAGTGGATGACCGATGAAGACACCACTGCCACTGTGGAGGCCGACACGGCTGCCCTTGAAGTGGTAGAAGTACCAAAGAATATCGACTTCATTCTTAGATCAAGCATTACCAGTCTGTTGTATGACAACATGGAGATCAAAAACATGAAGGGCAATATCATTGTGAAAGACGGTGTTGTAAAACTTGATAATGGTAAGTTCAACCTGATGGATGGCCTGTTTGCAATGGACGGGGAGTACGATAGCCGTGACCTTGAGAAGCCAATATTTGCCTTTGATTTTTCAATCACCGATATGTCAATCAAAGCAGCGTACAATACATTCACGACAGTCCAACAACTGGCTCCGATAGCTGAGAAGATGGAAGGAAAGTTCTCCACTGACTTTGTGATGGCTGGAGGTTTAGGCCAGGATATGATGCCGGTCATGGAGTCGATCCTTGGCCAGGGTGTGGTAAAGGTAGCTGAAGGAAAGGTAAACGAGGTGAAGGTACTGACTGCACTCTCTTCGGTATCGAAGCTTGGTGATGACTCAGGGACATTGAGCCTGAAGGACGTGATTATGCAGGCAGAAATCAGGGACGGAAGAGTGTGGCTGAAGCCCTTCGATGTAAATGTAGGCAAATACAAAACCACTATTGCCGGAAGTAATGGTATTGATGGTACTATGGATTACGTCATGGCCATGAACGTGCCTGCCGGTGCCGCATCGGCCGCCGCTAACCAGGCAATAGCTTCAGTAACCGGAGTGAGCTCGGCTATCTCCTCTAACATTGTTATGAACTTCGGTGTTGGGGGCACTTATGATGATCCAAAAGTGACATTGAAAGGCGTAGATGCAGGCGAAGGTGGAAAATCAGCCACCGATGCTGCCAAGGCGAAGCTGGCTTCAGAAATGGATGCCAAGAAGAATGAGGCGACACAGAAAGCTGATGAAGCAAAAGCTGAGGCAATTAAGCAAGCCGAAGAAAAGAAAGAAGCCGTTGTGAAAGAAGTGGAGGAGAAAAAAGAGGCTGCCAAGGAAGAAGTGAAGGAACAAGTCGAAGAGAAGAAAGAAGAAGTGAAGGAGGAGGCTGCCGACAAACTGAAAGGGCTGCTTAAGAAGAAAAAAGGAGGAGGAGAATAATTCCTGCTCTCACGAGACGTTTCAAACCCTCGGGATGTTTATTGTCCTGAGGGTTTTTTGTATAATTATGTTCAATTAAACAGCCCCAGATATGGCGAAGCAATCATATGTCGGAAGGAAAGTAGTAGTAGTCGATGGTACACGAACGCCCTTTCTAAAGTCGGGCACGGGCTACAGGGATCTTATGGCCTATCAACTGGGTGCTGTGGCTATTTCGGGCCTTTTGAAAAAAACCTCTCTCGATGCGGCACAGGTTGAACAGGTGATTATGGGTACGGTGGTGCATAATATTGTGACATCCAATGTGGCCAGAGAATGTGCCCTCACCGGAGGTATTCCTTTTACCACACCGGCACATACTGTATCCCAGGCCTGCATTTCCGCCAACCAGGCCATTGCCCAGGGAGCTGACCTGATCAGGCTTGGGCATGCCGATGTGGTTGTTGCGGGTGGAACCGACTGCGTGTCGGATATTCCAATAGGTTTTCCTAAGAAAATGAGAACTAAGCTCTTCGCTTCCCAGAAGATTCGTTCGACAGGAGAATGGATTAAGTTTGTGTTGTCACTCCGCCCGTCAGACTTCAAACCAGAAGTGCCCCAGATAGCGGAATACTCCACCGGCCGAACCATGGGCCAGGATTGTGAACTGATGGGCACCCGATTTGGGGTGACCCGTGAAGAGCAGGATGAATTTGCTGCCCGGTCTCACCAGTTGGCTGCTAAAGCCGCCGGGGAAGGCATACTGGCCGGTGAGATTACTCCAGCGGAATTTCCGCCATCGTTCAAGGCGATCAAGGAAGACAATACTTATCGTGCCGACACGACCGTTGAAAAACTTACCAAGCTGCGACCAGCGTTCGATAAAAAGAATGGGACAATAACGGCAGGCAATGCCTCTTTCCTTACCGACGGAGCAGCTGTGGTGCTTCTGATGAGCGAGGAAAAAGCCAAAGCCCTGGGCTACGACACATCCGTTCAAATCAGAGACTATGTGTTCACGGGTCAGGATCCCAATGAAGAGCTTCTGCTGGGCCCGGCATATGCCACCTATAAATTACTGCAACGCCAAAGCCTCACTTTGAAAGAATTGGACGTTATAGAGTTTCACGAAGCTTTTGCGTCCCAGATTGTCACGAATCTCAAAGCACTGAATTCCGACCAGTTTGCAAAGGAGAAGATGGGATTGACTGCAAAAGCCGGCGAGATAAAAATGGACAAATTTAATATTCATGGAGGCTCACTTTCTTTGGGTCACCCTTTTGGTGCCACAGGAGCGAGATTGGTAACCACCGCCATGAATCGGCTAAAAAGGGAGAATGGCAAGTTGGCCTTGCTTGCAGCGTGCGCTGCCGGCGCTCATGGCCACGGCATGATTCTGGAGAAAATCTAATGTATATCTTAAAATGCCTCGCCGTTACCGTCGCTTTGGGTTTGACCCTTGTTTCCTGTAAAAAAACTAAAACCGACGCCCCGGAAAGAACTTCGCTAGACTCAACGCTCGCTCCGCCGGCTTCAAGACTGACCATCCCTCTCAGCTTTAGCCTCGATAAGGTAGAAACCCTTATCAATGAAAAAATCGATGGCACTTTTTTAAAAAAGAGAGTAGCGGTCAATGCTAACGATAGCCTTTACTTTGAGCTTACGAAGCAACAGCCCATTATATTAAGCTGGAAAGCACCAGACCTTCGCTATCGGGCTCATCTGAAAGTTTCAGGTCAATACATGAAGAATATTTTGGGCGTGAAAATCCAAAATCAAACGCCGATAGAATTTGAATTGGAACTGCTCTTTAAAACGGAGCTTGGTTTTGAAAATGACTGGAGCATCAGACCGAGAACGGTTATTGAGGAGATCGTCTGGAAAAGCGACCCCGTGATGAATCTGGGAATTACTACCATCAATTTCCGAAAACCTGTCGAGAAAGCGCTGAACGACCACCAGGACAGCCTTACACTGAAGCTGGATGGTTTTATGAAAGAGACCATCGACACGAGAAAAATCATTGAAAAAATCTGGAGCGACTTGCAGCAACCGATCCGACTAAAAAAGGATGAGCCAAGGATTTGGCTGCTGGCCAAAGCCGAGACGCTGAAAGCAAGATGGACTCGTGGCCCTGAAAGACAAATTACAGCGCAAGCGGAATTGACGGCTCAAATATCAACCCTCGTGGAAGGAGATGACCTGACCGTTGCGCCTGTGCCATTACCTGAGTTTAGTTTTCAAACAGACCATCAGGACAGTCTGGTGGCAAGTGTGCTGTGTACGCTTCCATTTGACAGGGTCAACAAATACAGTAGAAAAAAACTTGTAGGAATGAAGATCGATTCGGCAGGTTATTCGGCGCAAATCAAGGATGTGGAGGTATACGGCACGGAGGATGGCTTGGCCGTGAAGCTGGGGTTGACAGGCGATGTGAGGGGCGACGTGTATCTTCAGGGAAGGCCGGTGATAGACCGGGCATCCAAAAGCTTTCGGATAGAAGACTTTGACTTTGTGGTAGATTCTGATGATGCCGTTCTGGCTTCTGCCGATTGGCTTCTCCATAGTTCCATAAAGGTGATGGTTGAAAGGCAGCTTACCTATGAACTCCAACCCTATGCCGACATGATCCCCATGCTCATCACAAGCGGGATAGAAAAGGGAAAGCTAGCGGAAAAACTGGAGGTGTATATTGATTCATGGGAGATTGTGCCACTGGCTACTCTTATTACTTCTAAAGACCTTCAAATGATTATTCAGGTGAGAGGCATGGCCGAAATAAGGCTACAGGAAATACGAAAAGATAGTACGCAACAAAAGGCGATCAGCCAATAGAGAACTTCGTGTTTATTTGCCTTACATAATCCTAAATAAACGTCTATATTTACTCTGCATGCATACTAAAGGTCTGGGGCGTTTCCCGGCGATTCTTAATTCAATTTATCATGGCTTCAAAAGCACAACACTCCTTTCTGACTCTTGAAAAACACGGCGACGTAGGCGTGATCTGGATGGATTTGCCCGGAGAAGAGTGGAACAAGATTTCCATTGACACTGAGGCGCAATTTCGGGAGGTAATGCAGCAGATTGAGGCAGACACAGGCCTTAAAGCCTCGGTGCTGATAAGCCGGAAGAAGGGTTTTATGGCTGGTGCCGATATCGAGAAGTTTCTGAAAATGAAGCCAGGCGAATCGAAAGCAACTGCGCAGGCTGGCCATGCTATGCTGCGTGACCTGGAAGACTCCAAAAAGCCTTGTGTGGCAGCCATTCATGGTGCTTGTATGGGCGGGGGTTTGGAAATCAGCCTGGCTTGTGCCGGACGAGTGGCCAGTAACCACAGCAGCACTATAATGGCATTGCCAGAAGTAAAGCTGGGTCTTTTGCCCGGCCTGGGGGGCACTTACCGGCTCCCAAAACTCGTAGGTGTGCAGAATGCCCTTAGCATGATTCTGACGGGAAGAAATGTTTACGCTTTTCCAGCCCTGAAAATGGGGCTTGTGGATGAGCTGGTTTATCAACCAAAGCTACTTGATGCGGCTGTCAAATTTGCCAGAAAGTTGGCGACTGGTCAGTACAGGAGAAAAAGCAAAATGCCCCTGGCTTCAAAGGTGCTTGAAAGCAACCCGCTGACCCGGGGAATTATTTTCAGCCAGGCAACAAAAATGATGCTTCGCCAAACTAGCGGCAACTACCCTGCTCCTTACAAGATACTCGAGTCAGTTAAGTACGGATTGAGCCATACCCGGGCGCAGGCTGCCGAAAAAGAGACTGAACTCTTCGATCAACTGCTTCAGTCTCCAGAAGCTTTTCAGCTGATCAACATCTTTTTTGCTATGAATGCGCTGCGCAAAAACCCGATGAAAGCGCTTGCCAGGCCAGTGAAAACTTTAGGAGTTTTGGGTGCTGGCCTCATGGGCGAAGGCATAGCGGAAGTCACAGTTCAAAATGGCACCGATATATTGCTGAAAGACTTACAGGAGCCAGCATTGGCCCAGGCCAAAAAGAACATATGGGCTGTGCTGATAAAAAAGATGAAAACAAGAGCTATCACCAAAGCAGATGCCGAAACCATAATTAATAAGGTACACACAACGACTACATACGAGGGATTCCACAAAGCGGATGTGATCATAGAGGCTGTGTTTGAAGACATTAATATTAAGCACAAAGTGCTGAAAGAGACTGAAGCCGCTATTCGCAAGGATTGCGTATTTGCGTCCAACACTTCCGCATTGCCGATTACGAAAATCGCTGAAGCCTCCTCCCGGCCGGAGACAGTCATTGGCATGCATTATTTCTCGCCAGTGCCCAAAATGCCCCTGTTGGAGATAGTTGTTACGGGTAAAACAGCCGATTGGGTAACCGCCACAGTGCTGGAAGTTGGTGTGAAGCAGGGCAAAACTTGTATTGTAGTGAAAGACGGCCCGGGCTTCTATACTACCCGTATCCTGGCTCCCTTCATCAATGAAGCGCTGCTGCTCATGCAAGAAGGAGCCGATCCGCTACAAATGGACAAGGCAATGAAGAAATTCGGCTTTCCTGTCGGACCGATTACATTGATAGATGAGGTAGGTATTGACGTGGGTGCTCATATCAACAAAGGCGATTTGGAAGCTTTCTTCAACAAGCGGGGAGCGAAGAGTTCCGACTTACTGAATAAACTTGCAGAAGCTGGCTTTAAGGGGCGCAAGAACCGAAAGGGTTTTCTACAGTACGATGAGAAGACCGGCAAGAAACTGAGGGGCAAAGTGAATGAGGAGGCGTTGCGCTTTTTTGAAAGCCGGGGAAACAAAGCCTTTAAAGATTCCGAAATACAGGAGAGGTTGTCATTGATTATGATCAATGAAGCGATTTATTGCCTGCAGGAAGGCATATTGAAAGAACCAAGAGACGGAGACATCGGGGCTGTTTTTGGGTTGGGCTTCCCTCCTTTTCTGGGTGGCCCGTTCCGATACGTCGATGTCAAAGGAGCCAAAACTATTGTTGAGAAGATGACTCAGCTGGAGAAAGAAATAGGTGCCAGGTTCAAGCCAGCGGGAATGCTCGTGGAGCAGGCGGAGAAAGGTAAGACGTTTTATTAGCAGATAAGGTAGATAGTTCAAGTGTCTCGCTTGGGCTTTGCGTACGTCGTACCCACAGCGAAGGCACAGGCTGGTGGCACGACGAACAAAGTACCGAAAGCTGAATAGAACTTGATCCAGGCGGACGCTTGAATCATTGGGGAGAATTTATATAAGAAAGACAAATAGCATTAGATACCTACAAGAAACCATGGAAACCAAACCAGAGATAGCACGGGAAATAGTTTTGTCACTACAGGATCGCTTCAGGCCTGAAAAATTGGAAGAAGGATTTGAAACGGTATTTCACTTTGATATTGAAGGAAAGAATGGTGGGCAATTTACCGCAGTAATAGAAAAAGGAGCCTGCCGTGTCAGCCAGGGACTGGAGGGCGAAGCCAAATGCACGATAAAGACAAGCGATGCTGTGTATGAAGAAATTGAGCTGGGAAAGCGCAGCGCCGAAATGGCCTTCATGATGGGCAAAATCAAGGTCAGTGACCTGAACGAGATGCTGAAGTTTACGAAGCTGTTTAGGCGGCTGTTTTAGGCAGCCAAAGCAGCGGGAGGGATTTGAACCTAGTACTTTCCTGAATAGACTTTTATATTGAAACGAACTTATCGTTGTAATCTAGAATGAGCACCTATGTTGTTAAACGGCATTAAAGCCACATTTCTTTTCTCGACCCTAATTCTGCTGGTTAAATGCCAACCTAAGGAGGAATTAACTGAATTGATATACACCAACCAGTTTGACCAAGCCGAATTGGGTGATATAGAAGGAGGTAAATATTTTGAATTTAACGGGGATGGGGTTGTTGGCCCGTATAACAGAGATGGTTTTAGTCTCGACCTCTCAGATCTTCCGAAGCATGATTTTCTGGATGTGACCTTCACTTTGTTGTTGCACGATTCCTGGGACGGCAACGCCGGTGGAGACGATGGCCCGGATCGGTGGTATATGGAACTGGACGACGCTCGTATCATGGACGTCACTTTTTCGAATAGCCCTTGCGTAAGCACCTACTGCCTTTTTCAATCTTACCCAAAGCGCTTTCCCGACTTCAGCAATCCCAGAACAGGCGCTACTCATTTTTTGCCAGGCTTTTGCCACAGGGCCGATCTGTCTGACGGAACCAGCGTGTATCAAATAACAAAGACTATAGCACACACTAGTAAGACAGCCTTCTTTCAGTTTTATGACCGCTTGGTGCAAACCAATACCGACTATCCGGCCTGCGATGAAAGCTGGTCAATGAGCAGCCTGGAAATCAGGACTGTTAGGCTAGAATGATAGGGAAGGACAGCAAGCTAAACTAAATACATATCTAGTTTAACGGTATGTCTTCACACCGGCCAAAGCCATGGCAATAGATCGCTTTATCTTAACGCAGTCTTTTTTTGATGCAAAGGCACAACTCCAAACCGCCACTTACTGTAAATTCCTTCATATCAATCTATTCCTATTTTTCTTATATCCTCAAGTCGGGTATTTCCAACTTTCCCAAATAAATCTTTTTCCCTCCTGTAACCTTCCGTACCTTTTTTGGTAACCAAACCAAATCGATCGGAAAAGCTTGCAAAATCGCCTGACCAAAACTGTGGAGATGATAACGGACGAGTGGCTGATGATTCAGGTGCAAAACGATGACCTGGACTATCTGAAGGATTTGTTTGAGCGGTACCAGGTACGGCTTTACAATTTCTTTCTCCGCATGACCTTCGATCAGGATGTAAGCGACGATTTGGTGCAGAACGTGTTCATGCGGCTGATGAAATACCGCAAATCGTTCAACCCGGAGTACAAATTCAAAACCTGGGTGTACCAGATGGCTCGTAATGTGCACCACGATCACTACCGGAAGAACAAGCAGCTCACTGACGATTTTACGAAAGTGGAGAATGTCGCCGACCTGCATCATAGCGATGAGGAAGACGAAATAACCAGGGAGCGGGAGTCGGTACTTTTCCAGGCGCTCGACAAAATGCCGGAGGACAAAAGAGAGCTGATTGTGCTTGGTAAACTGGAAGGAATGAAGTACGAAGAGATAGCAGAAATAAGAAATACGACGGTTGGCAATATCAAGGTGCAAATGCACCGGGCCATCCAGCAACTGAGAGAAATATATTTCAATCATGCAGAAAACTAACAAACATATAGAGGAGCTTTTGCCGGAGTACATCAGCGGAATGCTTTCAAAAAATCAGGAGGAAGCAGTGAAGCTTCACCTTGATGAGTGTGCAAGTTGTAGACAGGCCTATGAGCAGGAATTGAAGCTGGAACAAGAGTTTTCTCTGGTGAAGCCAGCTCAACCGGGCCAAAAACTCAAAAAGGATGTGTTTGCCATGATTGAGGAGGAGAAGAAAGGCTTGCATTCAAGTCCGAAAGCGAGACAAGCGTTTCTCTTCTCCTGGCAAACCATGTCGAGAGTGGCTGCAGCGGTGTTGCTGGTAGCCATGGGTTATTGGTGGGGAAATAAAGGTGAGCCGCAAGTAACCGATAACAATCAGGTAGCCGAAATGAAGGAAGAAATCGGTGAGATAAAAGAAATGCTCATGTTAGCCAATCTGAAAGCGCAACGCCCAAGCGAACGAATACAGGCGGTGAGTCAGGTCGAAAGCTACAACAAGGTTGACCCAAAGCTGATTGAAGCGCTGGTGACCACACTGAATACCGATGCCAGCCCCAATGTGCGGCTGGCGGCAGCCAATGCATTGCAGAAGTTTGCCACTGCCAACAGCACAGTGAGAGCCGAGCTGGTTCGCTCTCTGGAATTTCAGACGGAGCCGATTGTTCAGATCTCCCTCATCAACATGATGGTGGAACTCGAAGAAAAGAGTGCGGTGAACAAGTTGAAATCGCTGATTGACAACACAGAGACGCTACCTGAAGTGAGAAAACAAGCCCAGTTGGGCATAGAAGTATTGATATAAAGCATTCAATAATTGATAAGCATAAAAAATAAAGGACAATGAAAACAATCAAATTATTTACAGCAGTGTTGGCGCTGACAATGGTTAGTCAGCTTCCAGCAAAATCTCAGGAACTGGCGAGGCTGGCCAAGGTCGACAGACGAGACATGAGCCCCTTCGGTGAGAGAGAAGGCCAAACCAAGGAATTCAAATTTAAGGTTCCAGGCTCTCCAGAGCAGTACACACTGAAAGTGTCCAACCTACAAACCGATATTACTTTTGAGGCTTATTCCGGTACGGAACTGGTCATTACCGCCCTTGATTACGAAGGGATTCCGGAAAAGGCCAAAGGACTGAAACCACTTTCAGCGACCGGGCCCGACAACACGGAGATAGGGTTAAACCTCAAGACGGAAGGAAATGTCATCTTGCTTTCAGGAGCAGGCAAGGCGGCCAGCGACTCTGATTACATAATCAAGATGCCGACTGCCATGGGATTGTCCTACGAGCAGGAATCATGGCACGGAGGAGGAGACTTTGTAGTGAAGGGTCTTAGTGGCGAAGTTAATGTGCAGTCGAAAAACTCCGACATCATCTTGACCGACGTATCGGGCCCGATAGTGGCAAACACAGTGAGTGGCGACATTAGCATTGTTTTCAGCAAAATGAATGCAACCAAGCCGACTTCCCTGGCCGCCACAAGTGGCGATATTGATATTACCATGCCCTCCGATGCAAAAGTTAACTTTAAGCTAAGCGTGGTATCTGGTGAAATCTATACTGACCTTGATTTAAAGTTTGCTGAAAAGGAAGGCCTCAAGTCGTGGGGAGGCATGAATGCCAACCCAACGTTTAACGGTGGCGGTGTTGAAATATCGCTCCGGGCGGTAAGTGGTGATATTTTTCTAAGGAAGAAATAATTCAGCCATGAAAGCCATAGCAATGGGTTTGGTCATGCTTCTGGGAAGCGTGACCTCCCTCCTGGCCCAATACATCACCGAAGCCAATAGCCCGGTGAGAGCAGGCCAGAAGATATACCTTGAGTTTGATTTCTCGTCGGTGATAAAGATTAATCACTGGGATCAACAGGAAGCAAAGGCAGTGTTAAGTGTGGAGGAAAAAGAAGACTGGCCCACGCCTGAGTTCACGATCAGCGTAGACAATACTACCTCGGCACTGAGCATCTACACGAAAAAGCAACAGTTTGAGGACTACTGGAAGAAGCAAAGAAGTGGCCGGGAAAACTGTTACTGTTCCACTCCCACTATGACGGTGGAGGTGTGGTTACCAAAAGGGGTCGATATTGGCGTGAAAAGCATCAGCGCCGACATTGAAACTACCTTTGAAGGCGGTGAGCTGACCCTTGAGACCATCTCTGGTGATGTAGACATCAAGCTGCCAGCCTCACAAAACGTTTCGTTGAAGGCGTCAACTATTTCTGGCGACATCTATAGCGACCTGACCTTCGAGTACCTTGATGGCGGGAAAGGGCTGAAAGAGATTGTCGGGGTCAAGCTGGACGCCAAATTGAACAACGGAGGGAAGAATCTTCAGCTCAAGTCGATCAGCGGAGACATACTTCTTCGGAGACTGTAGCACATTTACATTGATAAGCATTGATAGAGGGCCTTCATGGCCCTTTATTGGTTTATGGGGGTTTTCATCTTGTTTTCGGGAAACCTTCAATTATCTTTGTGCCTCAATTCTATACTAACCCAATAGAGAATATAGTTAATTCATTTTTCCTGCTTCAAATATGTCTGCTGATTCGGTTTCAGAAAATATAATTCCGCACAAGCACAGTATCACTCATGTTGACAGAGTAGAGCGAAATGGCTACCGACCCGTGCTGGTTTGGTTAACTGGCTTGTCGGGTTCCGGCAAGTCAACATTGGCCAGTGAAGTGGAAAAGGCTCTTTTTACCCAGGGGCTCAACACTTACATTCTCGACGGTGACAATATTCGGTCAGGCCTCAACAAAGACCTGGATTTTGGTGATGAGGCACGCAAAGAGAATATCCGTCGCATTGGTGAGGTATCGAAGCTTTTCATCGATTCGGGCACTATTGTGCTCACGGCATTTATCTCGCCGTTTATTGATGATCGAAAGCAGGCCAAAGACCTGGCTGGGGCGGATAACTTTATAGAAGTATTTGTCGATTGTCCGCTGGAAGTGTGCGAGCAAAGAGATGTGAAAGGGCTTTATAAAAAGGCTAGAGAAGGGAAAATCAAGAACTTTACCGGGATCGACTCACCTTTTGAGAAGCCCAAAAGTGCAGATGTGGTAGTAAAAACCAACGAAGAGTCGCTGGAAGTGTGCACAAAAAAGATTTTGGAAGTAGTTTTGAAAAAAATTAAAAATTAATGGCGAGGTACAATCTTACTCACCTGAAGGAGCTGGAAGCAGAATCCATCTTTATCATCAGAGAGGTTTTTGCTCAATTTGAAAACCCCGGGATACTTTTCTCCGGAGGGAAAGACTCTATAGTGGTGACGCATTTGGCCAGAAAAGCTTTCTGGCCTGCCAAAATCCCCTTTCCTCTCGTTCACATCGACACGGGGCACAATTTCCCTGAAACGATAAGCTTCCGGGACAATCTAGTGGAGGAGCTAGGGGTAAATTTGGTGGTGGCATCTGTGCAGAAGTCTATTGATGCTGGTCGGGTTCGGGAAGAAACCGGAAAAAATGCCAGCCGCAACTGGTTGCAGATTACCACCTTACTGGACTCTATCGAAGAAAATAAGTTTGATGCCCTGATGGGAGGTGCCAGAAGAGACGAAGAAAAGGCTCGTGCCAAGGAGCGCTTTTTCTCACATAGAGATGAGTTTGGTCAGTGGGATCCAAAAAATCAGCGCCCGGAACTTTGGAACCTATTCAATGGCAAGAAGAACCAGGGAGAGCACTTCAGAGTATTCCCTATCAGCAACTGGACTGAGATGGACGTTTGGCAATATATTTTGTCAGAAAACATCGATATACCTTCGCTATACATTGCCCATGAAAGAGAGGTAATCAGGCGTGACGGTACATGGTTGCCCAAATCAGAGTTCACGCAGCTTCGTGAAGGAGAAAAAATTGAAAAGAAGAAGATCAGGTTCAGAACGCTGGGCGATATCACGATCACCGGCGGTATAGAGTCTGATGCCGATACGCTGGAGAAGATTGTATTTGAGGTGTCGGCGCTAAGGCAGACAGAAAGAGGCAACAGATCGGATGATAAGCGATCTGAAACCGCTATGGAAGACAGAAAGAAAGAAGGCTATTTTTAATTAGAAGATAATGTCAGACGGATATTTGGACATGGAACTGCTCCGGTTTACTACAGCCGGAAGTGTGGACGACGGGAAAAGTACCTTGATAGGAAGGTTGCTTTTTGACTCAAAATCGATTTTTGAAGACCAGCTACTTTCAGTCGAGAACTCCAGCAAGAAAAAGGGACTTGGTCACGTGGACCTTTCGCTTTTGACCGACGGCTTGAAGGATGAAAGAGAGCAGGGAATCACGATAGACGTAGCTTACAGGTACTTTGCTACTCCAAAAAGGAAATTCATTATTGCCGATACGCCCGGACACATCCAGTACACCCGTAACATGGTGACTGGCGCATCTACGGCCAACCTGGCACTTATTCTGGTAGATGCCCGAAAAGGGGTGATTGAGCAAACCTGCCGTCACAGTTTTATTGCCTCCCTCCTGCAAATCCCACACATTATAGTATGTGTGAATAAAATGGATCTGGTCGACTACTCCGAGGAAGCCTACGAGAAGGTGGTGAAGCAGTATGAAGATTTTGCGGCCAAACTCGATGTGAAAGACATCAGGTTTATTCCTATTAGTGCCCTTCACGGCGACAACGTAGTAAACAAGTCGGAGAAGACTCCCTGGTTTCACGGCGGAACGCTACTCCACGAGCTGGAAACAATCCACATCGCCAGCGACGAAAATCACATTGATTGTCGTTTCCCAGTGCAGACGGTCATACGCCCTCATTCTGATGAATATCATGACTACAGAGGCTATGCAGGCAGGGTTTCTGGCGGCATTTTCAAGCCTGGGGATGCTGTAACAGTGCTGCCCTCGGGCCTCACTTCAAAAATCAAATCTATCGACACGGCAGATGGCCCGATCGCAGAAGCGTTTCCTCCTATGTCGGTTACTTTGACGCTGGAAGATGATATTGATATCAGCCGTGGCGACATGATCGTGCGTGACAATAATCAACCCAAAGCAGTCCAGGACATAGATGTAATGCTATGCTGGATGAACAATAAAGGGCCATTGCCAAGAGCTAAGTACACATTGTTTCACACAAGCAATGAAGTGAAAGCGATCATCAAGGAAGTGCAATACAAAGTGGACATCAACACACTCCACCGTATGGAGGAGGACAAAGACATCAAGTCCAATGAAATAGCCAGGGTTCAACTCAGGACGACCAAACCGCTATTGGTAGATTCCTATAGGAGAAACAGAAATACTGGCAGTATCATTTTGGTCGACGAGGCCACCAACGAAACCGTTGCAGCGGGGATGATTATCTGATGGAGCAAACTAAAATTAAGAGCCTGATTGGTATAGCCAAAGAAGCTGCCATCGAAGGCGGAAAGGCCATTCTCAAAATTTACGACACAGAAGATTTTGGTGTGGAAACCAAGGGCGACAATTCACCGCTTACGAAGGCGGATAAGGCAGCGCATGAGGTGATCATGAAACACCTTGAAGGCACCGGCATCCCGGTGTTGAGTGAAGAAGGCAAAGGGATAGATTTCAGCGAAAGATCGGGCTGGGGTTATTTCTGGCTGGTTGATCCTCTCGACGGCACAAAGGAGTTTATCAAGAGAAACGGCGAATTTACAGTCAACATTGCCTTGGTTAACAAAACGGAGCTAGTGGCCGGCATAGTGTACGCACCGGTGCAGGAAAAGCTGCATTGGGGAATCATTGGCCAGGGAGCTTTTCTGGAAGAAAAAGGTCAGACGACTCGGCTTGATGGTGGAAAATCGTCTGGGTACTCAGGCTCTGTACGAGTAGTGGCCAGCCGGTCTCACATGAGCGAAGAGACGCATGAGTTTATCAGTCAATACGATAAGCCTGAAATAGTATCAATGGGCAGTTCGCTGAAGTTTATGGTGCTGGCGGAAGGTGGTGCCGATGTTTATCCCCGTTTCGGGCCTACCATGGAATGGGACACAGCAGCAGCGCAGGCAGTACTGGAAGCAGCAGGTGGCTCGGTGATAGACAACAAAACAAACGAGTCCCTTAGGTACAACAAAGAGGTATTGCTCAATAACTTTTTCATAGCAAAGGCCAAAAAAGAGGACTAACAGGTTCTCTTTTTTATTTTCATAGCACACCAACTATCCTCCCGCCTTCGTTGTCAGGGCTGTATTCCTATTTAGTAAGCTAATTAATTATCCTATCTTGCGCATTATTTCTCGAAACCAGACTAAGCAAAAAGGTATCATGACCTTTTCGAACGCAAAATACCGTCTCTTCACCGTTTTGTTTCTGGCCATTTTCATTGGCCTCTCTACAAAAGCAAGTAGTCAGGCCATCCCTGATCTTTCAACTATCAATGTTGACAACCTCTCTGACGCTCAAATAGTCGAGCTTATGAGCAAGGGCACGTCTATGGGGTACTCGCCAGACCAGATGCTACAGTTGGCACAGAGCCAGGGACTTTCTGCTGCTGAGGTGAACAAACTCTCAGGCAGGGTCAATAAAATTAGTTCGGCTCGGGTGAGCGATGGAAAATCGTATCCAAGTAGCCAGATAAGAGGGCAGCATGATTGGGATAAGATTATGGGGCCTAAGAAGCCGGGAGAAAAGGAGGAAGAGGCCCCACTTGAGGAACGTATTTTCGGCTATTCACTTTTTAACAACGAAAGCCTCAAGCTGACCTTTGAACCAAGCCTCAATATGCCTACGCCACAAAATTATGTGCTAGGCCCTGGCGACGTACTCTTCATAGATGTTTACGGTGCTTCAGAGCAATACTTCGAAGCAAGGGTTAATGCAGAAGGCAAGCTCGTCATTGCCAACTTTGGGCCGATTTCGGTAAGTGGTCAGACGATAGATCAGGCTAAAAAGCAAATTACCGATAAACTTGCCGTAGCCTATACTGGCCTCAAGGGGACAACACCCAATACTTTTATCAATGTTTCTTTAGGTCTGGTGCGCACTATTAAGGTGAATATGGTAGGTGAGCTGAGACTACCGGGCACTTACACGCTGAGCTCACTTTCCACAGTTTTCAACGCCTTATATGCTGCGGGTGGAATTACAACTAATGGAACTTTCAGGAATATAAAGGTCTTCCGCAAAAACAAGCTTATTGCCACCGTAGACGCCTACGATTTCCTGATAGGAGGAAACGCTGAGAATAATATAATGCTGCAGGAGGAAGATGTGATCATTGTTGATCCGTATACCTCCAGAGTGGAAGTTAAAGGGGAGGTAAAACGACCTGGCATATTTGAGTTAAGCGGCGATGAGTCGTTTAAAGACGTGCTACACTACGCTGGAGGCTTCACCGATCAAAGCTACAAGGATCGGGTAAATGTGACCAGAAACAATGACACCGAAAAAATGGTGGCAGATGTTTTCAAAGACCAGTTTGAAATATTCACTCCGAAAAGTGGGGACGTGTACAGGGTTGGAAAAATCCTTGACCGCTATGCTAACAGGGTGCAGATAAAGGGTGCTGTTTTCCGAGCCGGCTCTTATTCTCTTTCCGACGGGCTCACCTTGACTGAGCTTATCAAAAGGGCCGACGGGCCCACCGGAGATGCATATGGCTCCAGGGCTACGATTACCAGAACACTGGATGACTTGTCGACAGAAACGATATCGTTCGATCTGGCGAAAGTTTTGTCAGGAGAAAATGAAGACATAGTCATCCAAAGGGAAGATGTTGTTACTGTTTTTTCGAAATATGACCTCAAGGAAGAATACTATGTTACGATTACTGGAGAAGTAAATCAGGCGGGAGAGTTCTCCTATTCGGAAAAAATGACGGTGGAAGATCTTATCGCTCAGGCTAATGGGCTGAGAGAGGCTGCTGCGGAATCGAACATTGAGATTACCAGAAGAGTAAAAGACCTCAACTCTAAAGACATCTCTGATATAATAGTGATTCAGGTCGACAAAAGCCTTGGAATGACGTCCACGGGCACAGTGCTGGAGCCATTTGACCATGTAGTTGTCAGAAGAAACCCCAACTATCGTATTGAAAGGTTTATCCAAATTGACGGTGAAGTGCTGTATCCGGGCAAGTATGCCATTAGGAATGTGAATGAGAAGATTTCTGACGTTGTCAAGCGAGCTGGTGGACTTTCAGAATTTGCCTATCCCAAAGGAGCAACACTTATTCGCCGGACAGAGTTTTTCAACGAAGAGCCTGAGCTTTCACGAAAGATGAAAAGCTTAGAGGGCGTGCAGGAGAATATCGAAGGCAGCCAGAAAGACCGTACAGAGTCTGAGAACCTTTTGTCCAACAAAATTGATGAAGAGCTCTACGAGAAGGCAGCCGATCTTTCCTCTAATGAGGATCTTTCCAGTTTTGCTAAACGGGAAAGGCTCGCCGAAATGGGACTTACTAATCCTTTTTTGGCTGGCGGAGGGCTGAAGGAAACCGAAATTATAGGAATCAATCTGGAGGAGATTATGTCGAACCCGGGATCAAAGTATGATTTGATTTTGGAAGAAGGTGATGTGATCAGTATTCCGAAGCAACTACAGACAGTAAGGTTGAGGGGGAGGGTACTTTACCCCACCACAGTACGATATGAGAATGGCAAGTCCGTTAAATACTTTATTGACCGGGCTGGTGGGTTCGACAGCCGGGCGAGAAAAGGCCGCACTTATGTGGTGTATGCTAACGGGGAGGTGGCTAGAACCAAAGGATTTTTGTTTATGAGAAACTACCCAAATGTTGAGCCTGGGGCTGAGATAATAATACCAGTTAAGCCGCTGAAGATACCGCTGAAACCTGGAGATCTTATTGGCGTTGCCACCGGGTTGGCAACTATTGCCTTGGTGGTTAGTCAAATTACTTTCAAGTAGAACCTCATGGCAAAGGAGAAATATTTTCAGGAAGATAGCATTTCACTTAGAGAGCTTTTGTTGCGAATAGCAGCTCTGGTGAACTATGTGTTACATAAATGGAAAATCATCGCCTTGGTCGTTGTGGTTGGGGGTGTCTTAGGCTATCTGTATACGATGCGTAAGCCGACTTATACGGCGCAGACAACCTTCGCACTTGAGGAGTCTAGCAGTTTGAGTCAAATCTCCGGACTTGCTTCTTCACTTGGCCTGAGCCTTGGATCTCTCGGAGGAGATGAGGAAGGTCTATTTAAGGGAGAGAATATTTTGGAGCTCTATAGGTCGAAGAGAATGCTAGTAGAGACGCTGCTGACTGAGGTAAAACACAATGGAAGCAAAGAAAGACTCATTAATACATTTGGAAGGGAGTCGAAATGGGACAAGTCCTGGCAATCAAAGAGCTATCTTAAGGGATTGTCCTTTGATGTGGATCGTTCGCAGTTCACAGCCAGTCATGACAGTATTTTGATTGAAGTAGTTGAGCAACTTAAGAAAAGCTACATAACAGTCGACAAACCGTCAAGGAGACTCAACATTATTAGTGTGCAGGTAAATTCTAAGGATCCGTTTTTTTCAGCGGCCTTTGACACGACTTTGGTGAAAAAAGTGAGTGACTTCTACCTCTATAGTAAAACAAGAAAGACAACCGAGACAGTGGCTACTCTACAGCATCAAGCAGACAGTGTAAAGAAAGTGCTTGACAGTTCCGTTCTTGATATTGCAACAAACCTAGAGAGAACGTTGAATTACAATGTGTTGAACCGAAAGCAAAATGTACCTATTCAGCAAAAGCAGATGGATTTACAATCGTCCTTCGCTGCATATTCAGAAATTGTGAAGAATCTCGAACTGGCGAAGCTAAACCACTTGGATCGGCAACCACTGATTCAAATAATTGACAGACCTATGAGGCATCTTGAAAACAACAAATGGCGCTGGTATAAAGGCCTAGTTGTAGGCATGTTCGTCTCTGGATTACTTTCGACAGGGTTTTTTGTTGTGAAGTTTTTCTTTGCACATGCGTTGCAAGCAAGGTAGAACTCTCAATGAGAATTTCGGCCAGGGATGAAAGACAGATCGACCACGCTTTTTAAGACAAGAGTCAGTAAACAATGATCTTATTTCTGTTGTTTTTCTTGGCCGCACTTTTGGCTATTGGCTATTCATCTTATAAAATCCTTTTTAAGGGTGGGAGTGAGTATGTGATCGTTTTTATGTGTCTATACCTGCCGGCATATATTACCATTCTAAGTTTAGTGTACAAGCAAACCGGATCAACGGCAGCCGTTGTTTTTTTCCAATATGCAAAAGAGCTCATTGTCCTGTTTGCATTTCTCACCTTCATTTTTTTTAAGAGAGACTTTTTTTCCTGGAGTTATAAGCTTCTAAGTATTGACATAGTATTTATGTCCTTCCTTCTACTTGCTTTTACATATGTAATATTGCCCCTCGGAGGGGCTGGGATTACAGAAAAGCTGGCCTATTTTAAAAACATTCTTATGCTTGGGATCATGTACTTCTTTGGGAGAAACTTCTCGAAAAGTGGTCGTGATACCACAATCGTTACTAACGTCATACTTTTCGTAGCGGTTATAGCATTCTTTTTTGTTGCCGCGGAAGCCGCAATGGGAACGCACTTTCATAGTTTTACCGGATATGCTCAGTATAACAAAGCCTTAAATGAAATAGAACCAACTGGCGAATATATGCTTTCATGGACTTTTGAAACTGCGGCCGGCCATAAACGGTATTCTTCCTTTTTTTCTACTCCATTAGAGCTCGCAAGTGCTGTAGTACTTGCCTTCCCTCTTTCGCTCATTTTGCTGTTAAATGCGACAGAAAATCTGTCAAGAGGGAAATATGCCGCATTAATAGTTTTGCTCCTGATTACACTTGTGCTAACATTTTCCCGGGCCTCTATGGCATCGCTCTTTGTTGAGCTTGTATTCGTCACGATCATATTTAGGTATTACAGAATGATTTTTGTTGGGGTCGGATTGTTGGCACTCGCTGGCTTATATTTCTATTTTTGGGCTCCAAAGGATACAGTCGATCTCATTTACGATACAGTTACTTTTCAAGAGCCGTCCACCCTGGGTCATGCCATAGAATGGTTTGAGGGAATTGATAGTATGATTGCATCACCTCAGGGCATAGGGCTGGCGATGAGTGGGAATGCCCGAGGTGTAGTAGAGGGTCTTCGTGTTGGCGGCGAAAACCAATTCATCATATTTGGCGTTCAGCTGGGAGTTTTAGGGCTTTTTCTTTATTGCCTTTTACTATTTCTGTCGGTCTGGTATTCATTTAAGGCTTATAGGCTAGCGAATTCTAAAGAGCATCAAGTAATACCGTTTACAGCTGCTACGGTGAAAGTGGGTATGTTTTTGCCACTTTTTACCTCCAATGCCGAGATATATCTTTATGTCGCCTTTGTTTCGTGGTGGATGGTGGGATATAGTGTTTCAGTTTATCAGATCAACAGAAGGCCCTTACTTCGACCCAAGTTAAACACCATATGAAACAAGCTTCCTGTCCTTTGTGTTCAACCAAGCCAGATGCATTGGGATTGGAGAACGGAATCAAAATTTCAGAAGAGTTCACAATAGTGACTTGCGGAATGTGCGGTCACCATTACACTTATTTTGTTGTGAATGTTTCTGAAGAAGAAATCTATCGGGATGAGCGCTATAGAGTCATTGACAATCGAAATTCTATTTTTGACAAAATGCTTTCTTTTGAGTACAATCGAGTGGTTGGCAAGATTCAGAAGAGGTATGGTTCGGAACCCGCAGTACTTGATTTTGGAAGTGGGAAGGGTAAATTCCTCTCCTTGTGTAAGGAGGCTGGTTTCAGGACAAACGGAGTGGAAACGTCGGAACCAAGAGCTGACTTTGCCAGGAAATTTTATCAGTTAGAAATAGATTCCAGCTATTATTCCAAAGGCAAACTTTTGGGCGCTCCTTTTGATGTGATAAGTTTATTCCACGTTTTAGAGCATTTAAACAAACCCCACGACCTATTTACGAATCTTATAAGCGATAATTTGATTCGAGGAGGACTGGTAGTTGTGGAAGTTCCCAATATAGATAGCTGGCAATCAAAGTGGGCTGGCAAGAATTGGCTGCAATTGGACGTTCCTCGTCATATAAATCATTTTAGCCAAGACTCTATTATCTCTCTAATTGAGTCTTGTGGCCTTCGCCCAGTCGAAATTAGCTACTTCTCTTCGCACGTGGGCCTACTGGGAATGTTGCGTACGTGCCTCGGCTTGGTGGGCTACAAAGGAGACCTTATTCACAGTCTAAAAAACAAGAAAAATATTCCTCTTTATCTGTTAGTAGGACTGTTACTACCGGTGTCGACAGTTTTGGAAGTGGTGGCAAGCTTGTTTCAACGAGGCGGAATCATAAGGATTTATGCTGCCAACAACTCACATGCGGAAGGAAATAATGGTTGATTTATATGCTCTGAATAGCTCTTATTACGGCCTGTGGGCCTAGTTCAAACATGCATCTTGCATAGCCATTAACTTGACTATCACACTTTGCATGGGTGAGTTGATCGCACTTGCATTCACCACTATCCACTACTATCGAAAATTTGGAATAAGGCCGGTATTCACAAGAGCGTGTTGGTCCAAAAATGGCTATGATCGGAGTGTCAAAACAAGACGCTATGTGCAGAACACCGGTGTCAACTCCAACCACAAGTGTAGAAATTAACGTCATACAAGCTAGCTCATTAAGACTTGTTTTGCCTGCCAAAGAGTACACTTTTGAAGGAAAAGCACTCGCAAGTGATGCAGAATTTTCCTGGTCTTCCCTTGTTCCAACTATAACTACTTTGTAATCCAGGGTTAAAAGGTGCTTAATAACGGCTTCAAAATAAGGAAGGGGCCAGGACTTGATATCCTTTGAAGAGAAAGGAGCAATCATAGCAAGTTTTTTTAGCGAGCTTGTACCCAGAAGCTCCTCAAAATGTTTTGTTGCCAGAAGCTTCGCTTCGTCTGAAAGAAATATCTCAGGGTGACTCACTATAGGAATCTCCCCGAAACAGGCCAATACATCTAAAGTCCTCTCCAGTTCGTGTTTTGAGGCATCATATTCCGATGCGTAGTCCAGCATGAATTTGTTTCCTGACCTTGAGTTACCAACCAGCACCTTTGCGCCTGTAAAGAAGCCGAATAGTAACGCAAACCTCATGTCTCCTCGAAAATCTACCATCAAATCGAATTTCTTTCTTCTTAGGCGAAAAACGAGGTGGAATAACTCTTTGAATAAGGAAAAGCTAAATCGGTTATTTGCTCTCAAATGCCCCCAAGGCCAATTAAAAGTATCGATTTCGTCAATCCTTGGGTCTTTACTAAAAAGCACCTTGGCGGAAGGGTTAGTCAATAGTGTGATTTTGGCGTTGGGAAACCGGTGCCTTATAAATGAAAAGGAGGGGCTCGTCATAACTACATCACCTATGTAGTCTAGCCTTACCAATAGAATTTTCTTTGCTGGCAAGGACTTAAACTTCACACTTTTGCCAAACACATTCTTAGGCAGAAAAAGTAGCCATAGAACAGCATTAACCGCATATAGCAGTAGCCTTTTCTTTTTGTTATGTATCAGCGCTGACATCTGTTTTATTCAAAAAGGATGTGATTTTTGCTAGCACTTTTGAGCCGAATCTTTCCCACGTAAACTCCTTCACTCTTTCAGTACCGGCGGTAGTTAGCACTTGGCGAAGTGCCTCATCGAAAAGTAGCCTTTCAAGTTTGCTGCTGATATCGTCTATTTCGTAAGGATCTATCAACAAGGCAGCGTCTCCCGCTATTTCTGGCATTGAACACAGATTGGAGGTTAATACAGGTACGTTGCTTGCAAACGCTTCAATTATGGGGAGTCCGAACCCTTCGTGCAAAGATGGAAACGCCACAACCTTAGCGTTTTGGTAAATTATTGGCAGCTCAGCGTCGGTCACATACCCGCAAAGTATTACGTCGTTCGTTAGATTTAGGCTCTTAATCAGCGATCGTATTTGCCGAGTGCTATCGGAGTGCTTCCCGGAAGCAGATTGCCCTACTATCGCCAACTTTAATTTTTGAAGTGATTCGGTGTGTCTGATTTTCAATATGCTAAAAGCTTCAAGAAGCCTTCCGATATTTTTTCTTGCTTCAAACGTGCCAACGAAAAGAATATATTGGTCTGCCACAAGTCCACCGGGAAGCTTTGAATTGAACTTAGGTGTACTTTTAAAAAATAATTGGTCCACTCCGTTATATACTACATGAACTTTCCTTTCGTCCAAACTCATTAAATCAACGATTTGCCTTTTAGCAAATTGTGAAACGGTGAATATCAAGTCAGCTCTTCTGATGGCAACTTCTATAAATGGAATATAGTAGAAATAGAACCACAAAGTGCTGGTAAACTCTCGCTGAGCCCGCATGTGAGCATCGTGGGCGATTACGGCCCTTGGACAGGTTGTGAAAAGTGGGGTATTAAATTCAGGAGAAAGCAAGAAATCAACCCTATGTTTAGCGCACAGAAACGGCAGTTGAATATGCACCCAAAAAAATCGAAGTGCGTGGCCTCGGAGTTTGACGAGTAGACCGGAGCCTTTTTTTACCGTGTATCCTGGCTGAAACTCGAGCAGCTCTGTATTGGGCGCTGCTTTTAGTTGCTCAAGCAAATTTTCGGTCACTCTCCTGGTGCCTGCCTTTTCAGTAAGAAGATGGTGAGTATCAATTGCCAGTTTCATCCGCATTGCATTTTTTCATATTATCATTCAAAAGAAGATGGTCGATTGAAGAGATCATAAACCTGTCTCATCTCAGGCTCCTCACTTCCTCGTTTCCTGAAGAGAAGATCGAGATAAGCCTTGGAAGGAAGCATGACCTGAAGCGGCTTGTTGGTGAATTCCTCCAGTATTGTTTTTACTCTACTCATTTGTCACGCTGTTTTGAGCGTTGGCTTGCGAAATGCTAGTAAGGTAGGAACGAAGCAGTGACTTAATATCGTTACCCATCCTGCCTTTTAAGAACTGAACCAGTATTTGAAAGAAAATAAGCGTCTTTACAACTGGCAAATAAGCTGCTGGGTACCACTTCTTATAATAATAAAGTTTACTTCTTAAAAGCACTTCATGCTTAAACCTGTTGAAGGTATTAGATTGACTATTCCCTACTGCCCCACCTTCAAAATGAATAATTTTGGCTTCTGGGAGTATGTAAGAGGTTAACCCCAGTTTGCTGAGGCGAAGAAAAACATCAGTTTCTTCATAGTACAGGAAGTAGTTTTCGTCGAAGCCACCCACCTTCCAAAAGAGTTCATTTCTTATAAAAACATCTGCGCCTACAATATATGGAACCTGTAATTTTCCACTCCCATGCACTTTAGCACCAATCGCTATTTTTCTTTCATAGTATCCATTCAGAAGAAAGCTAAGTCCAAGCCCTATATTACAAACTTCAAGCAGTATGCCGGGGAAGTTACCATAAGAATGATTTGGCTGAAGGTTTTTTGTTAGTAGGCCTCCTCCGCACGCAGCTACGGTGGGCCCAGAATCCCTCATAAAGCTGACGAAAATTTCGAGAACATCGTTCAAAATCAACGTGTCTGGGTTGATAAAGAAAAGATATTTTCCCGAAGCATGTTTTGCCCCTAGATTGTTAGCTTTGCCGAATCCGAGATTTACCTCAGAAAATATAAGTCTGATATTTTGAGTCTTTTTTTTTTGAGACGCTGACCTTAAAATCGATTTTTCTTTTTCGTTGGAGGCATTGTCAATGATTATAATTTCGAAAGAAGACGAGACGCTTTTTTCAATCAGCGAGGATGCCGATTCCAGCAAAAGGGCTGAGGTGTTGTGATTAACGTAAATAGCTGAAACTATCGGATTCATGAAAGATTGTTACAATGCAATAATGCGCAAAAGTGAGATTCTTTTTGATAAAAAATAAAACTTGATTTTTCGAATGAGGGTTGCAATCATTGGTTCAAGGGGTTATCCATACGTTTATAGTGGTTATGAAACCCTTGTAAAAGAACTTTCTGAAAGGTTGGTCGACAGGGGCATCGAGGTTACTGTCTATTGTCACAAAAATCTTTTCAAAGATAAGCCTAAAAGGCTAAAAGGCATCGATTTGGTTTACCTGCCTTCATTGGAGACAAAAGTGCTTAGTCAGCTAACCCATTCCTTTCTTTCGGTTGTACATGCATGCTTTAGTAACGTAGACGTGATATTTGTTGTTAACTCTGCAAATGGGCCATTTGGCCTACTAACCAGGTTGTTCCAAAAGAAGACCGTTATTAATGTTGATGGGTTGGAATGGCTACGCCCGAAATGGAAGGGATTAGGTGCCCGCTACTTTTATTTTGCATCCTGGCTTTCCACAAAGCTATATGATCAGTTGGTCAATGATTCTGATGAAATGAGGAGGGTATATCTAAATCTGTTTAAAAGAGAATCAGTTGTTATTGCGTACGGAGCGAATGTTAGAGAATCTATTGATCCCTCTAAAATATCGAAGTGGGGCCTTACTAAAGGAGAATATTTTCTAATTGTAGGCCGCCTTATACCTGACAACAACGCTGACCTCTTGGTAGAGGGTTTTCTACGCTCGAACTCTGAAAGAAAACTTGTCATTGTTGGTGACGTGCCCTACAAAGACAACTATGCCAAAAACATTAAATCAATGGCTGAAAGTGATGACAGGTTACTATTTACAGGATATGTGACAGATCCAGAGGAATTGGCCGAGCTTTATCACAATGCCTTCGTGTACTTGCATGGTCACGAATTTGGAGGAACCAACCCCACTTTACTTAAAGCAATGGCCTATGGATGTTGTATATTGGCTTTGAATACGCCATTTAGTCGAGAAGTACTTGGTGTAGACAAGTATGGGCTTTTTTTCGAAAAAAACGCTAACTCAGTGGTGGAAAAAATAGAAGTGTTGGATATGGATGAAAAGCTGGCGAATGAGTTTAGGGTCGTTGTCCGGCAAGGGCTGACAGCTAAGTACAACTGGGACAATGTGAGCAACCAGTACATTGAAACTTTTAATAAAGTCGCAAAGAAGCTGCGGAATTAGTTATCGGGACTATGTCACTATCAATTAAATACTCTTGGTGGATGGGTTTTGCGATCTTTTTTGTTTCGTGTGAACCCACGGTGAAAAATGACGCTATTGTATTTTTCAACGATTTTGAGAGTACCAATATGGATAATATTGTCGGAGGTAAGCTTATGAATTATAATGGAAATCAGGTAATTGGAAATTACTTTGACGATGGATTTTCTATGGCAATGGACGATCTCCCTGAACATAATTATATAACTATTTCCTTTGACTTGTTTATTCATGATTCGTGGGATGGCAATTTATCGTATCCGGCTGGGCCAGATTGGTGGCTGATGCTGGTTGACGGGCAGTCAATCATCGAAACCACTTTTTCCAATGGGATATGTAATGCTTTATGGTGCATACAACAATCTTATCCTCAAAACGGATGGAGGATGAATGACCCGAAGACCGGAGCTTTTAAGACTGACCTCCCGTTGCTGTGTTACTATTCTGAGCTCAGTAATGGAACTAGTATTTACCAAATCAGTAAAACGGTTGGTCATTCAGGAGATAAGCTGGAAATCAGATTTTTTGATAGGCTCACCCAACCTATTCCAAATGACATATGTGACGAAAGCTGGTCTCTTGATAATTTGACTTTGAAAACGCTTACTTTAAATTAGACCATATTGAAATGATTTACTATTCTTCTTTCTACTGGGAAATATTTGGTGTGAAAGCTGGAGGCTTAGTGTGTTTGTTTTGACATACAAGTAGTTAAAAGAGAGTAAGCACTCGTACTGTTACGAATACATCAAGATGAGTCTTGCTACTATTGAATGAAGATGAATAGATATTTTAATTGTTATGCCAGCTCATATAGTAGCATCATGCCCAAAGTACATTTAATGTGAGAAAGTATCTTTTCTGGCTTCTGAGTTTATGTTTGTTCAATCAAGTTTTTGGGCAGTCGATTCCTGTTGTGGGTTATGGTGCTGTCGAGGACTATTTGAGACGGGGCCAGTTATTGGAAAACATTTCGGATAAATATTCTTTTTCCAGGCGATCACTGTCTTTTGTAAATGACGATTCGTCTTACATTAACGATGTCCGGTATCTGTGGGAAGGGAATTCGGTTTTTGATCAAGAGAAATTTAAAGTAGCTGTCCTTCCTCTGCAAAATCGCTTTCAGAGCAACACAAAAACTCCTTATGGTGGCAATGATGGAGCTATTATACCAGCTGTCGGCGCTCAAAATCTTCTAAGCTTCGGGTTGCATATTAAGTATGGACGATTGACTACTCAATTACGGCCGGAATACATTTTCGCACGGGACCTCGACTACGATGGGTTTCCTTCGGTGCACTACGACATCATTTGGATGTGGAGGTATATTTGGTGGAACAGAATAGACCAACCTGAAAAACTGACAAACGGAAAATACAACAAAATTCTTCCGGGTCAGTCCCTCGTGAAATACAGCTTTGGCCACTTTTCCGTGGGAATATCAACCCAAAACCTATGGTGGGGGCCTGGTCATCGAAACGCAATAATATTGAGCAACAATGCGCAGGGATTCCCCCATTTATTTTTGGAAACAAACGCACCGGTGGTTACTGCAATCGGCAGTTTCGAAGGGCAATTTATTGCAGGGAAAATAGAAAACTCCGGAAAACCCCTGCCACAGCAAGCCAGAACATATTATGGAGCAACTCTTTTTTCTCCTAAAAGAAATAAATGGAGATATATTTCGGGGATCAACCTTTCGTGGCAGCCAAAATGGGTCAAAGGGCTTTTCCTCGGCTACAATAAAACAAAGCAGCTCTATCATGACGATTTAGCGCACTTTCAAGATTTTATTCCAGTCTTTAACAGGAAAGAAAACCCCTTTGAGGCTCCAATAATTGGGCAATCAAACAGTAGTCAGCAATCTTCTGTTTTTTTGAGGTGGGTCTTTCAACCAGAATCAGCAGAGATCTACGCTGAATACGGCAACCATGGGAAACCTAGAAAATTCAGGAGATGGCTTGAGGAGCCCGAAAAAAACAGAGGCTATACTCTGGGTCTCACTAAGTTGTTCCCCTTAAGGAACAAACAGTACTTGCAGTTCCAAATAGAGGTCACTCAGTTACAACAATCACAAAGGGAAGGAATTTTTGATGCGGATAGTTGGTATTCCGACGACTATATTCGTCAAGGGTTTACTAACAAGGGCCAGCTTCTCGGCGCAGGAATTGGGCCAGGGGGCAACTCGCAGTATTTGGATTTCAGTTGGATAAGGGGGATTAATAGAATAGGTATCCAGTTAGAAAGAATCACACATGACAATGACTGGATGCTATATGCTTTTTCCCGAACAGGCGATTATAGAAGACATTGGATCGATTTTACAGCAGGGCTACATATCGATTGGAAAATTTCTAACATATTGTTATCCGCAAAAGCTGTCTATGTCAGGTCAATTAACTATCAGTGGGAACTGGTGTTTGACCCTGATTTGCCTTGGTTCCGCAATGGACGTGATGTGACAAATTTTCACCCTGCCATTTCCTGCACAGTCCCGCTGCAGTGGGATAAGGGCTACTTCTCCTTTCTCCATCGTCCACGCAGGGCCAAATGAAATGAGACTTTCTTTTTCAAAAAGGATCGGTTCCTCAATTGTGAAAGGCGGAGTAACATAGTGCGATGTTTTTCTGACAGCTCTGGCTTGAACTTCTCTAAAAAAAGCGAAGCTATTGCAGTCTCACTCTTTAGGTAGTCTTGATCCCCCGTGACTAGAAATTTTAGGTTTTGGAGTCGCCGCTTGAAAGCAGTTTTTTTTTGATGAGACGCTGAAAAGGCCGCATTACTTTCATGTTTTCTATACTTTACAAGCGGCAGGTCAATTTTGGATGCTGTGCCGAAACTATATCCAATTAAAGCCATCCAATGGTCGTGCATTGGTGCGGAGGAGGGCATTTCGAGAAATAGCTTTCGCATTGGCGGATTTATCAACATGCTACAGCCGGTAACAAAATTTCCGTATAACAGTGTTTCGAAACAGTGAACATAGGTGTCCTGTCCAAGCTCATTCCAAAACGATTCTCTAATCACTTTACCTTTTTTGTCAATTACAGCCAAGTCTGAATACACCAAGGCTGGAGTGGTTCCATCGTCTATTTCGTTCATGCGATGTAACAACATCTCCAGCTTGTGCGGCATCCAAATGTCATCCTGATCCGAAAATGCAATGTAGTTTTGAACTTCAGTTAGGGAAACGGCCCTTTTGAAATTTTCAATAATGCCGAGCCGCAATTCGTTGGGAATGTAGCGCAGGTAGCCTGACGATTCGTAACTCTTAAGAATTTCCGCAGAGTTGTCCTGGGATAAGTCATCACAGACTACAATTTCTGAGGGGGGTAGGCTTTGGTTGACTATCGAGTTAATCTGTTCGGCCAGAAATGCACCGCCGTTAAATGTCGCCATAGCCACAGAAACTTTTCTTTCTTTCATAACCCTTCGAGGCATCAGAGGTTAAGCTTTTTCATTACGGCCTGCCATAAATCCATCATGAGCACGTTCTTTAGCACGAGCATTTGCAAAGTCATGTAGACAAGTACACAGGACCCTATTGACAATGTTAGTGTAAGTGCCGCACTTAAAGATAACAGCCGTAGCCCAAATATAATGGGGACAAACAGTGAAGCACAGAGAATCGACTTAAGGGAGGGCATCCAGTTAAATGAAAGGCGAAAGTTCCTTTGAATAAAATAAAGGTAGGAACAGGTGACAACCACTTCGGTTAGAACATTGGCAATTGAAGCGCCGACTTCCAGAAAGGCTGGGATCAAAACAAAATTAAGGGCAAGGCAAAGGCCCAAACCAAGTGCTACGGAGTAAAACACTTCTTTGTGAAAGCCAGCAGGAACCAAAATAACAAAGGCAAATAGATGCCCGAGACCAACAAGAAGAGGTAATATTGAAAGTATTTGCATGCTTGGCACTGCAGGTAAAAATCCCTCACCTGAAAACACTTCAATAAATTCGGGGGCCAGCAGCAGAAGTCCCACGCTAATTGGTATAGCCAGAAGTAAGACAAAACCAAAAGCTTTGTTGACCATTACCTTCATGTCTTCCTGCTCATTTCTTGCAAGTGCCCGTGCAACCTGGGGCACTAATATGGCACCCAATGAAATCACGATCGGAATAGTGATCCTTGTCAGCTTGACAGCAGCTGTGTATAGACCAACAGACTCGTCGCTTGTTAGGAAGCCAAGGATGACCGTGTCAAGCACAGTATACATGCTTGCGGCTACGGTAGTGCTAAAGATAAACAGAAGAGGTTTGAGATGTCTTTTTAGATTTAAACCTGAAAATGACAAAGAGACTTTTCCTCTCAGCAAGACCACATTCAGGAAGTGACTTCCCTGTATTGTGAATAGAACAATAAGTAAATAGGCCAGGTAATCGTCACCTTCCTTTATGAAAGTGAAAGTAAGTACAAGTGCTATCGATTTTATGACGACGGATCTGACAGCAATGGTCTTGAAATCTTCGAGGCCTGAGTAGAACCATTCGATTGAAGTAAAACTCAGAACCACTATTAGACCTGCAAATAGAAACAGTTGAAACTGGTTGCCAAAAAAAGGAACCGAAAAAATTAGGGCAAAATAGGCTAATGAAAGCAACAAACTGGTAATTATGTATATGCTTGTCAACTCAGAAAAGACCTTTGAAAGTTTAAAAAAATCGCCTTTTGCCGCTGCAATTACCTGAATACCATATACGGGGATGCCCAGCGCTGCTATAAGAGTAAAGTACTGAGAGAAGGAAGTGACAAACTGCACCTTTCCAATGCCAGAGGGCCCCAATATCCTTGACACGTACGGAAAGGTTATGATAGGAAAAAGGATATTCGAAAATGAAAAAATAAGATTATAAAAATAGTTTCTTTTCATAGCTAGAGGAGGCGACTCCCAACCCGACATTAGATGAAAATCTTTCAAGGAAACTGAATAGGTCTGTTCTCTCAGACTACCATTGGATCATCTATTTTCAATTTAAGTCACATAAATACAAAAAGCTTTAGATATTTACCCTCACAAATTATTTCCTTGCGGGATAAACTTTATAAAGCAACTTAATGAGGTCAGTTATTGACGTCGAAAAAGCTATAGAAGAGGTGCATTCTCAACTTGCTGAAGAAAAAGAAAGCGACCTGGAATATTTCAATTACCACAAACGCAGGTATCGGAGAATGGCGTCTTCGGTAGTAAAGGTAATGCCGCCAGGCAGCAAAATTTTGGAAATAGGCAGCCACTATTTACATTCTTCCATGATTCTTACCAAACTGGGCTACCAGATAGACGCCATGGATGTAAGTCCTTTTTGGGATCTTGAATTTGTCAGGAAGAGAGAAAAAGGCTTTGGGATAGTAGGGATAGTTGAAAACGATCTCGAACAGTTGACGTCCATGGAAGGCGTTGATTCCAGGTACGACTTGATTCTTTTTACCGAGATTATGGAGCACATAACATTCAACCCCATTTCATTTTGGAAGAGTGTTCATAAGATAATAAGGCCTGGAGGGATCATTTATATATCGACACCTAATTCTTTGACTTTGATGAGCATCGTCAGAAGCATAAAAAACTTATTGACTATGACGGGGATTGGTGTTGGCGTTGGGGAGATATTTGAGAGGGTTACGTATGGCCACCATTGGAAAGAGTATTCTGCAAAAGAGATAAGAAAATACTTCCACCTTTTGTCGGATGACTTTCACGTGAATATTAAGAGGTATCACTATAAGCAGTATTCATGGGAAACCCCTGTTGAAGGCATTTATAAGATCCTCTCATCAATTGGAAATACAAGTTATATTTTCTCTGAAGAGCTTGAAGTGTTAGTTACAGTGGCTAAGGAGGGTTCCTGGAAGCTGGAACCACCAAAATACTGAAAGTTCTGTTATAGTTTGATGAAACCCATCTGCCATTGTTGCTTTCAAATTTGCCCGCCGGAAAGGTAGATGACAATATCGTCTAAGCTTTTCTGTGGGATTTATATCTTGGCAACGCTAATTTGAAACAAGGTCGGTGCACATGAGTATCTTGAGGTGTTTTGCTTCAATACTACTTAGCAGGAAAGACAGGCAAAGTTTGAGGTTTTGGTGGCATTGCTTTTCAACACGCTAACGAGAAATAGGCTAATGAAAAAGGGAATAAAAGTTTTTGGCTTCATAGTAACGTTGGCTATTTCCTTTGTAGTCAATGCTCAAGATATGCCTACTGGCTTTAAATCCTTTGAGGAGCGAATACGGCGTCTACAGCTATTGGGAGATACTTTGATTAGGCCATCCTTTAATATTCGGCCATTTAGCAGTAAGGTTTATTTAGCAGATTCAGCGACAAAGCTCTATGCATTTAGTGGTATTGTTTTCAGTGGGAAGAAGTCTAAGGCTCGCATAGAGTTACTCCCTTTTGAATTAACTACTCAATTGAACACTACTAATCCATATGGGTGGAACGATGGTTTGATGATCCCTTCCAGGGGCTTCCAGTCTTACATCTCAGGAGGATTTTATCTTAAAGCGGGGCCCTTTCAAGTGCAGCTACGTCCTGAAGCAGTTTGGTCGGCAAACCAAGCGTATCAAGGTTTTACCAACCCCTATGTGCTGCCTTTTTACTATCGGTACACCTATAATTATATAGATTCGCCTGAGAGATTTGGTGACGACGCTTACTATAGGCTTCACCCTGGACAAAGCTTTGCTGGTCTCAACCTGGGGCCAGTTTTTATTGGAGCTTCTTCTCAGAACATCTGGTGGGGCCCGGGAAAAAGAAACGCTTTGATTTTTAGCAACAATGCTCCTGGCTTTTATCACTTGGGGTTAAAAACCACCAAACCAATCGAGACATTGATAGGAACCTTTGAATTTCAGACACTGGTGGGAAAGCTCGAAGGTTCTGGCTACCTGCCAACGCAGATTATCAATCCACTTTATTTGAATCCCATAGACGATTGGAGATATTTGTCTGGATTCACCGTTAATTATTCTCCATCGTGGTTCTCAGGCTTTCATTTTGGAGCCTCCAGAGTTTTTCAACAATATTTTGGCGACACCAAAAAGAACAAAGACTATTTTCCGGGCGTACTAAATATTTTTAAAGCCAACGATCCAGTTTCTGATGATTTGTTTAACAGGGATCAAATGATTTCAGTGTATTTTAGATGGGTTTGGAAAAAGGTGCAAGCTGAGTTGTATGCAGAATACGGACGCAATGACGCATCCTGGAACCTGAGAGATTTCATTATGACTCCTGAGCACTCAAGGGCATACATACTTGGTTTTTCTAAGCTTTTTGCATTGTCTGGGAAGGATCGTTACCTTCAACTGAATGCAGAGCTTACACAGCTGCAGCAGTCCAGCAATTATATCAATAGAGATGCCAAGAGTTGGTACCTCCATTCGCAAGTCACCAACGGCTTTACGCATCTTGGGCAAGTGATTGGAGCTGGAATTGGCCCTGGGAGTAACCTACAGTCGTTAGAGGCAAGTTGGGTAAGTGGATTAAATAAGATTGGAATGCGAATGGAAAGGCTTACTCATAATAACGATTTTTATAATGTGGCTTTTAGTTACAACCCTCTTCATTCTCCATGGGTGGACACCTCGGCAGCCCTGCTCTTTGACAGAAACTTCAACAGGTTCTTCATAAGCGCCAACCTCTCCTTTGTCAATTCGAACAATTATCAATGGGGCTTTAGGCCTGGCGAAGAGAATGCAGTACTTCCGAGGGGCGAGAGAAAGTTAAATACCTTTGGAAATGTCAAAGCTGTTTACCGCTTTGGCAGGTAGATTTACAATAAGTTGCGATGTGCGTTGATTGCAACGACTTTAGTGCAGCCCTATTGCAATTGAAGAAAAGAGTGAACTTGAGAAGAACTTAGACAACCCGTTCTGGCCCAATGGACTAAGCTTGTGTCAGCAGATTAGGCCCTACTTTGACCAGCAAATAAGGTAAAAGCGATAATGCCTCAGAAATATGGGAATTCTGCGCACTCTTGCTATAATTATTTATATTTGCGACCGTTTACAACCAGGCATTGGTAATAAACCCTGCTAGGCAGAAATATAAAAGACAGTGTTTCTCTTAAACGAAAACTCAAAACATTTAATGAAATTAGTAAAATTAGGTATATCGTTTTCTCGGTTGCAAGGGTTGTTTAAATTAGCTTCAATAATCTTTCTTCTGATCGTCATTCTGGCTCCAAACGATCTGAAGTCGCAGTCCTTTGGGGATTTGAGCTCGATCAAAGTCGATTTGTTGACGGACCAACAAATTGAAGATCTTTTGATTAAGGCGGAGACTTTGGGTGTCTCACAAGATCGGTTGATTGCTTTGGCGCGCCAAAGAGGGATGCTTCCCGCCGAGCATGCGAAATTTGAAAAAAGAGTAATACAAGTTAGCAATGTGAGACTCAGGAGAGAGAAAAGACAAGAATCTTCAGCCGAAGCATTGCGAAAGACTCAAAGGTTTGGTAGCGACAACTTGTTTGAGTCAATAACGGGTCGTGATAGCTTGGGCTACGAATTAACTAGCCTTGAGAAGAAAATCTTTGGATATTCCATTTTTCACAATAAGCCTCTCGATTTTTCTCCCAATTTGAATATGCCTACGCCCAAGAACTATATTTTGGGCCCGGGCGACGAGGTTATAATCAATATTTACGGTGCGACAACCGACAGCTTCAAAGAAATCATAACTCCGGATGGAAAAATCAACATGAAATTTATCGGGTTGATAAATATCGGTGGACTGTCTGTTGAAGCCGCTATCTCATCGTTGACTAGCAAGTTAGGCAACTATTATTCGGGCCTCAGAGGAAACAATCCAAACACATTTCTGTCACTAACGCTCGGAAATGTAAGGACAATTAAAGTGAATATTGTCGGAGAGGTAAAAAGCCCTGGTACTTATTCATTGCCATCAGTGTCTACAGTCTTCAACGCCCTTTATGTGGCTGGCGGTCCTACTACCAATGGTACATTTCGGCATATTCAGGTGTACCGATCTGGCAAACTTGTTTCTGAAGTAGATACGTATCCATTTTTAACCAAAGGCGACGACAGCACTAACGTAAGGTTGGAAGATGATGACGTTATTCTAATTAGGCCTATTTCAAATAGAGTAGAAGTTATTGGGGCTACCAGAATACAAGGGCTTTTTGAAATGAGGCCTCATGAGACATTTGAAGATTTGATTTACTTCTCAGGTGGTTTCAATGAACTAGCCTATACTGAAATGATCACTGTTACCAGAGTAGGCGACGAAATGAAAACAGTTGAAACCCTCGACAAGGCACTACAGCAGCGGTTTTTCCCCAGAGATGGGGATATTTTTACTATTGGGGAAATTCAGGATAGGTTCTCGAACCGTGTTCAGGTACAAGGCCCAGTAGTTCGTCCGGGACAATATGAATTAACTGATGGGCTAACGATCGCTGAGCTGCTAAAAAAAGCCGGCGGACTTCAAGGCGATGCATTTTTGAGCAGAGCTACTTTATACAGGACTTCGGAGAACTTTACTCTCAGAGCTGCGTCAATAGATTTAGGCGCTGTACTTGAGGGGAAAACTGAGGATTTGGCTTTGCAAAACGAGGATTTGCTTAGTATTGTGAGCATTTTTGACCTTCGGGAGGAATACTCCGTGGAAGTTAGCGGCGAGGTTAATAAAGCGGGAAACTACCCATATGCCGAAAACATGACAATCGGTGATTTGCTACTCAGGGCAGGGGGTTTGAAAGAATCAGCTGCTAACTCAATTATAGAGATTGCAAGAAGAGTAAGCAACGACAATTCAGGAAAAATAGCTTCTATCATTACTTTTCCGATCAACAATAATTTGTCAATAGCCAATGAAGAAAGAGAGATTACTTTAAGTCCATTTGATCATGTTTTTGTTCGAAAAAGCCCTGGTTATCAGGAACAAAAGTTGGTAACCATTGAAGGGGAGGTTAATTATCCGGGAGAATATGCTCTCGATATTGTCACAATGAGAATATCAGACCTTGTAAAGCGAGCTGGCGGTTTAAATCAATTTGCTTATGCCAAGGGTGCAACGCTTCTGAGGAGGACAGAATATTATGAGCCTAAGCCAGAAGAAGAAATAAGGTTGGAGAAATTGACGGATTTGCAGGCAAATACCCTTAGAAAGGATGCTGAAAACATTGAATCTGAAAGGAAGATGCTTGAAAGATTGGATGCAAGGGTTACCCAGGGGAATGAGGCTGTTTTGATGAGTGAATTGAATCAGTCTGATGAGGAGCTTCTTGAGGAAGCCAGGACGGAAAGACTTATTCGTACAGGTACGGTCAAGGAAAAAGAAATGAAGGAGGCAGAATTGGTGGGTATAAATCTTGATGAGATTATTAAGAACCCAGGATCTCCTCATGATTTGATACTGAAAGATGGTGATTTACTAACCATTCCAAAAGAGCTACAGACTGTGAGGCTAAGAGGCGAAGTACTCTACCCAACAACGACTCGGTATGAAACTGGTAAAGGTTTAAAAGGATATATTGGAAATGCGGGGGGCTTCTCTGAAAATGCAAGTAGGAAGAGATCTTATGTTGTTTATGCTAACGGGGAAGTAAAGCGAACAAAACGATTTTTGGGGTTTAGATTTTACCCTCAAATTGACCCTGGAGCTGAAATTATAGTTCCACTTGCGCCAGCACGTAGACCTATTTCGATCCAGGAAATTGTCGGGCTTTCTACTAGCTTCCTGACGCTTTATTTACTGGTAAATTCTCAGGTGCTTAGGAATTAATGAGCTTTTTTATGAGAAATAAAAAAATTACTGTTAAAGAGACGTTTTCTGGTGACGAAATTGCTCTGCTTGATATTTTCTGGCTGTTTTATAACAGAAAAATTTATCTGGCTGCTTCAATTGTTCTTTTTCTTATAATTGGTGTGATTGTCGCAAGCACTACGCCAGTAGAATACGAGGCCACGGTTGAAATTTTATCGGAGGGTGGAGACGACGGAAGTGTTGGTGGGCTTAGTGACCTTATCGGTTTGGCGGGGGTTCGGACAAATCGAAGGTCAAGTGATGGAGGTTCTGGAAGTTTGGGATCGGACATGTACCCACAAATTCTTAAAAGCACTCCGTTTCTACTGGAATTGATGGATGAAGAATTCCAATTCAAAAAAAAGAAAAAAAGCGTATCTCTTTACGAATTTTTCCTTCAGCCTGCGCCAAAGCACTTCTTCGCTGAGGCAGCAGACTATTTGAAGGACTTGCCATTAAACATCAAGATTCTTTTCGGATTTGCGAAAAGTAAAGGCCAAGTAATTCCAAAACATGTCAGAAAGAAAATGGAAGATTATCCTTCGGTTCTCATTTTGTCTGGTGATGAAAAGAAAGTTATGACTCAGCTAAAAAAAAGGATAGGTATTGCTAGCGAGGGAAGAATTATTGGACTTACCGTAACAATGCCTGACAAAAATGTAGCCGCACAATTGAACACCGTAGTGATTGAAAAACTCATAACTTATCTCTCCAAATACAAAACAGAAAAGCTTCGATTGGATTTGGAGTTTATTAGAGAAAGGAAAATAGAGGCTGAAATTAAATATTTGAAGGCACAAAAGGAGTTGGCCATATTTCGTGATTCCAATCAGGGCAGGATGACCAAGCTGGCTGAATCAAAAGAGCAATACCTTAATTTTGAGTATACCCTAGCCTTTAATATTTACAACACGTTATCCAATCAGCTTGAGCAGGCTGAAATACAGGTAAAAAAAGAAACACCTCTTTTTTCTGAGTTTGAACCTGTCTCAATTCCAAGCAATCCTTCCGAGCCAATCGTAAGTAAAATAATCATTCTGTATACAGCGATGGGTGCGGCTGTTGGTTTTTTTATTCAGGTATTGATGCTGCTTGTCGCCTACTTCAAGGAACTGAGAATTACTCCTATAGACTAATCTATTATGCAAAAGGCCAGATTTTATTGGATTGTTTTTAACAATCGAGTAATTTTGTTACTCATAAATTCTCTTGCCATCGTCTCTTAACACTTCGAAAACCCACTTAACGCTTTTGACTGAGTTTTTCAATAACTCCGACGCTGAAAAATGACATGAAGGAATGTTTGAGGAGTTTGGAGAATGACCTAATTCGGAAACTAATCAATTTAAGTGGCTTGGTTATGCTGAGAATACTGATAGCCACGTCACCACCACCACTATATTGCGCAATGCTAAGAATAAGAACTCAGCATTTTTCTAAATTGGGGTAATGGTAAAGTCTTTCGCTATATCTGCCTGAGAAGATATCGGGTGACTTATAAGTTGGAGGGTGGGAATAGTGAGTAACGATGCTAAATGGATGGAAAAAGGATAAGCTAAAATGGTTATGATAGAAAATTCTTATTGCTCAGACCTAAAAGAGCCTTCGGAAAAGTTGAAATGACTAAAAAAGTGCAGATTTCGGGTAGTGTTTTTGAACGAGTAATCAATCATGACATGTTGGTTTGAATTAGCACTGGATAATGGTGTTGCTTTATTGTTCATGATTATAATTAAAAAGTTAGTTGATGAAAAAGGCATTAATTACAGGAGTTACTGGGCAGGACGGCGCCTATCTTGCTGAACTGTTGCTCAAAAAAGGGTACGAGGTTCACGGCATAAAAAGGAGAGCTTCGCTGTTCAACACGGACAGGATAGATCACCTGTATCAAGACCCCCATGTCGACCATCCAAAGCTTATTTTGCACTATGGTGATATGACGGATTCCATGAATCTGACAAGAATTATACAGGAGACACAACCAGATGAGATATACAATTTGGCGGCAATGAGCCATGTAAAGGTGAGTTTTGATACACCAGAATATACTGCAAATGCTGACGGCATTGGGACGCTGAGGATTCTTGAGGCCGTGAGACTTCTTGGTCTTGAAGGTAAAACAAGAATATATCAGGCGTCCACTTCTGAATTGTACGGATTGGTGCAACAGGTGCCTCAGTCAGAGACGACACCTTTCTACCCAAGGTCGCCTTATGCGGTTGCGAAGCTTTATGCCTACTGGATAACTGTGAACTACCGGGAAGCATACAATATGTTTGCTTGCAATGGAATTCTATTTAACCATGAGTCCCCCCTTCGTGGAGAAACCTTCGTTACTCGCAAGATCACAAGAGCCGCCGCAAAGATCGTTCTGGGTTTACAGCAAGACTTATTTGTTGGTAACCTTGATGCGAAAAGAGACTGGGGACATGCTAAAGACTATGTTGAAGCCATGTGGAGAATACTTCAACAGGACGTTGCTGAGGACTATGTGATTGCCACCGGAGTTACTACCAGTGTAAGAGATTTTATAAAAATGTCGTTTGCTCACGTTGGGCTTAACCTGGCTTTTCATGGAAATGGCCTAAATGAAGTTGGAGTTCTTGAATCAATGGATTCTGATAGGTTGATGAAGAAAGTTGGGAATTCAGATCTCCCCGAAGGATTAAAAGTAGGAGACACTTTAGTAAAAGTAGATCCACGATATTTTAGGCCAACTGAAGTTGACCTTCTCATTGGAGACCCTGCAAAAGCTAATAGCAAGTTGGGGTGGACTCCTAAATACCAACTGAAAGGTCTTGTAGAAGAAATGATGGATTCGGATGTTAAGCTTTTTCAAAGAGACATCCATTTGCTTAATGCAGGACACAAGGTTTTAAAACAGGCAGAGTAAGGTGGAGAGTAATACCAGATATTGGGATAGTATTATTAAGCCAAGGTCGAGTTTGTTTGACCTGCAGCTAATGGACGTGTGGAGGTACAGAGATTTACTCCTAATGTTTGTTAAGCGGGACTTTATTTCGTTGTATAAGCAGACAATCTTAGGGCCACTCTGGTTTCTCATTCAGCCGATTTTTACAATGACGGTTTATGTAATTATTTTTGGCGGGTTTGCCAGAATCCCGACTGAAGGGGTGCCAGCACCCTTGTTTTACCTATTGGGAATTTTAACCTGGAGCTATTTCTTAGACTGCCTTAACAAGACATCCAACGTGTTTCGTGAAAACCAATCAATTTTCGGAAAAGTATATTTTCCGAGACTTATAATGCCTCTAAGCATCGTGCTGTCAAGCTTGGTTAGGTTTGGTATTCAGTTGTTCCTTTTTCTTTTAGTATTCATTTATTTTTGGTCGACTGGATCCGATATAGGACCAAACTCCTACATCCTCATTTTTCCTATTTTTATTTTGTGTACTGCCTGCCTCGGCATGGGCCTCGGAATGATTGTCTCCGCCATGACAACAAAGTACAGAGATATAGCCTATTTAGTCGCCTTTGGGTCACAGTTATTGATGTATGCTACGCCTGTTGTCTATCCTCTATCCTTTGTTCCGGAAAAATACAAGCCAATAATAGCGGCGAATCCAATGACACAGGTCATTGAGGGCGTAAGGTTTGGCTTGCTTGGCAAGGGGCACTTTGAACTGATGAATCTTCTCTACCTGGGTGTAATTTCTGTTTTAGTGCTCCTTATTGGCATACTGACATTTAAGCAAGTAGAAAAAACCTTTGTTGATACCATATGAGTAATGTTGTAATCGACGTAAAGGGCCTTGGAAAAGCCTACCAGCTTGGGCAGTTTAGTACTGGTACATTGGCTAACGATGTCAAAAGATGGTGGGCTCTTTCACGAGGCAAAGAGGATCCGTTTTTGAAGATTGGAGAAGCAAATGATCGAAGCAAAAAAGGAGATTCTGATATAGTTTGGAGCCTTAAGGACATTAGCTTTGATATTAAACAGGGTGATTCGGTCGGTATTATTGGTCGAAATGGAGCAGGTAAAAGCACACTGTTGAAAGTGCTGTCGCATGTTACGTCTCCGACGACTGGAGTTGTTAAAGTCAAAGGGAGAATTGCCAGTTTGCTGGAAGTCGGTACGGGTTTCCATCCTGAACTGACAGGCAGAGAAAATATTTTTCTGAACGGTGCCATTCTCGGGATGAGTAAACTGGAAATAAAATCGAAATTTGATGAAATAGTTGATTTTTCGGGAGTTGAACGATATATAGATACTCCGGTTAAGCGCTACTCTTCTGGAATGTATGTTCGTTTGGCATTTGCCGTAGCAGCTCATTTGGAAAGTGAAATTCTAATAGTGGACGAAGTTTTGGCTGTTGGTGACGCAGAGTTCCAAAAGAAGTGCCTGGGTAAAATGGGGCACATAAGCAAGGGAGAAGGGCGAACTGTTCTCTTTGTAAGCCACAACATGAGTGCAGTAACTAATTTGTGCACACAAGGCATCGTGCTTAGAAATGGACAAATGGAATTCAACGGGTCAATACAAGGGGCTATGCAAAGCTATTTGCAGCAATTCTCCGAATCTCAGACCCAAGTGAACTACACGCCAGAAACCGGTCCTGGCAATGAGTCAGCTAGATTATTAATGGCAAAAGTATCTGGCGCAAATAAGAAGGATGTGTTAAGAATAAATGAAAGCTTGCTGCTTGAGTTTGAGCTGGCTGTAAACAAGCAATTCTCAGGGGAGTGCCTTGATATTACCTACCATTTAGTAGACGAACTAGGTAATCTAGTTTTTGTAGCTACTACAGACTCTCACATTGACTGTAAAGGAAAATTTAAGACTGCTGCATCGTGTGTTATCCCGCCAAATCTTATGAATACTGGCATTTACAATATCAGCCGACTATTGTTAGTTAGGAATAAAGGTCAGGTGTTAACAGAGTTTAATGACATAATTCAGTTCGAACTAGTTGAACAAGAAAAACAGGAGCTTGGCTGGCGTGGTCAAAAAGAAGGGATTGTGAAACCAGACCTTAAATGGGTCATCAGTTGATATGATACCAGTAACAAAGCCGTTTTTACCCCCAATAGAAGAATATCAGTCCTTAATTGCTGATGTGTGGCAACGACAGTGGCTCACCAATAATGGGCCTCTGGTAAATGAGCTTGAGCTGCAATTGAAGACAAGATTGGATATTCCCCACTTGCTGTACGTAACAAATGGCACAATTGCCTTACAGCTAGCTATTAAAGCCTTGAATCTTCGGGGGGAGATAATAACCACTCCCTTTAGTTATGTGGCAACCTGTAGCAGCATCATCTGGGAAGGCTGCACGCCCATTTTTGTTGATATTAATTCAAAGGACTTTAACATAAACCCAGAGTTGATTGAAGCTTCAATCACTCCTAAAACGACTGCAATATTAGCTACGCATGTATTTGGAAATGCCTGTGATATTGAGGCGATTGGTAAAATAGCAGACAAGCACAATTTGAAAGTTATCTACGATGCAGCTCATTGCTTTGGAACAACTTATAAGAGTCAATCTATTTTCAAATTTGGGGACGTAAGTACCACGAGTTTTCACGCTACAAAGCTGTTCCATACAGTTGAAGGCGGCGCTGTTTTTACAAAAGATTCAGACCTGTTAAAGAAACTGGCCTTTCTTAGAAACTTTGGCCATCACGGGCCTAAAGAATTTGCGGAGGTAGGGATCAATGGCAAGAACTCTGAACTGCATGCAGCTATGGGTCTATTGAATCTAAACTATTTAGACGAAATTTTACAAAGGAGGAAGCAGCAGAGTCTTCATTATATTGAGAAACTAAGACATAGTGTAATCCAATTTCCAACTTTAAACAAGGATACAAGGTATAACTATGCATACTTTCCTGTTGTTTTTCAAAGTGAGGCACAAACACTGAAAGTTATTCAAGATCTCGAAGCCAATAGAATTTCCCCAAGAAGGTATTTTTACCCTTCGTTAAACACCATCGATCTTTTCGGTAGGTCTTCATGCCCAGAAAGTGAATTAATTGCTAGCAAAGTGCTTTGCCTCCCACTCTACCATACCCTTACTTTGACAGATGTGGATTATATATGTCGCATCATTCTGCGAACAATAAATAATTAATATGAAAGTGGCTATCATGCAACCCTACTTTCTTCCATATGTAGGGTATTTTCAATTGATCAATGCGGTTGATAAGTTCGTTATTTATGACAACATTGAATTCACAAAGAAAGGATGGATCAATCGCAACAGATTTTTAGTTAATGGTGGAGACGAATTTTTCACCTTGCCATTAAAGAAAGATTCAGACTATTTGCAAGTAAAAGAAAGGCTTTTAGCCGATTCGTTTGAATCTGACAGAGCCAAAATCCTTAGAAAAATAAAGGAAGCTTATCGCAAGGCCCCCTTTGCCGATAAAACATATCCAATACTGGAGGATATATTTAATTATCAGTCCAAAAATCTCTTCGATTATATTCTTAACTCCGTCCGCATCGTTTGTAATCAATTTGGAATACAGACAGAAATCGTGATCTCTTCCTCCATAGATATCAATCATCAATTAAGGTCAGAAAGCAAAGTAATTGAAATTTGTAAGAAAATTGGAGCTAGCGCTTATATTAATCCTATTGGTGGTGTTGAGCTATATTCAAGTTCAAAATTTGCCTTGGATGGGATAGAGTTAAGTTTTTTAAAGGCGAGTCCTTTTGAGTATTCGCAGTTTCAAAATGCTTTTGTGCCATGGCTCTCTATTTTGGATGTGATGATGTTTGTTTCTGTAGATGAGATAGTTGATCGATTGATCAATAACTATACATTAGTGTCTAACTAAACATGAACTTTAACTGGAAAAAGTTAGGGAGGGTATTTAACCCTTTGGAAGTACAAGGAAAATCTTTTTTGAAGGAGTTTGCTCAAGCTCCTTCTGTAGTCATTTTTGATGCTTTCGTTAGAGTATATTTTTCATGTAGACCCTCACCCGACAGGAATGGTCAATACGTAAGCTATTCTGCATATGTGGATTTAGATAAGAACGACTTGTTCAACATCATCCGGGTTAGCGATGAGCCAATTTTAAAACTTGGCGAGTTGGGCACGTTTGATGAGTTCGGTACCTATCCGGTATCTGTAGTGAAGTGTGATAATGAGTATCGTGCTTATTATGCTGGATGGACAAGGTGTGAATCTGTCCCTTTCAATGTGGCAATTGGAATGGCAGTAAGTCATAACGAAGGTATAACTTTTAACAAAATGGGAAACGGGCCGATACTATCCTACACCCCAGATGAGCCATTTATTCTAAGTGGTCCAAAAATCAGGTTCTTTAATAACAAATGGTACCTTTTCTACATAGCTGGTCGCAGGTGGGTGCTTGACAATGGGAAGCCCGAACCTGTCTACAAAATCAGAATGGCAACGTCAGACGACGGGTATAACTGGACAAAACACAACAGCGACCTAATTCTTGATATACTTGACGAAAATGAGGCCCAGGCAAGCCCCGATGTGATTTTTCTAAACGGAAAATATCACATGTTTTTTTGCTATAGATACGGTACAGGATATAGGGGAAAAGAAAGGGGCTACCGGATTGGCTATGCGTCCAGTGCTGACTTGATTAGCTGGGAAAGAGAAGATATAAAAGCAGGCATCGATGTTTCCGCAACTGGATGGGATTCAGAAATGGTCAGTTATCCTCATGTTTTTGAACTTGGTGGCAAAGTTTATATGCTCTACCTGGGCAATCAAGTTGGTAGAGAAGGGTTTGGCATCGCTGAATTGACTTAATGCGGCTACAATATGAAGTGGAAAAAGAAAGGTAAGCTATTTGATCCTACCAATCATGGTTTGAACTTTGAGTGTACTGACTATGCGCAGTCTCCACAAACAATTGTGTTCAAAGAGCACGTTAGAATCTATTTTTCAACCAGAAAGAAAGACCAAACAGGGAAGTTTCTTAGTGAAATAGCATTTGTTGACCTTGATAAGGAGCTAAAGGAAATCATAAACTTTTCGAAAAATGAGGTGATTCCTCTCGGAAAACTGGGTTGTTTTGATGAGCACGGAATCTTTCCTATTAACCCGTTATTACATAATGGTCAAATCATGGCCTATACATGTGGTTGGAACAGAAGAGTATCGGTCTCTGTTGACACGTCAACAGGCCTCGCTATTAGTGACGATAACGGCGATACATTTAAAAAAATAGGAGACGGCCCAGTGCTTTCTTCTTCGTTGAAAGAGCCTATGCTTGTGGGAGACTCTTTTGTTAAGGTTTTCGACGGCGTTTTTCACATGTGGTATATTTTCGGGAAAAATTGGATAGAAGCGCAAAATGAAGAGCCTCCGGCCAGAGTGTATAAAATTGCGCACGCTACCTCCAACGACGGAGTAACCTGGGAAAAAAAAGATGGCGTTGAGATTATTGGTAACGTTATCGATGAAAATGAGTGTCAGGCGCTTCCAACAGTCATTAAGCATAACGGCTACTACCATATGTACTTTTGCTTCAGGCACGCCACAGATTTCAGAAAAAACCCAGAGAGAGGATATCGAATAGGATACGCATATTCCCATGACCTGGTTAACTGGATCAGAGATGACTCTACAGGAGGAATAGAGAAGTCGGAGAGTGGATGGGACTCTGAAATGATGTGTTATCCGCATATTTTTACCGTAGAAGATGAGATTTACATGCTTTATAATGGCAACGAGTTCGGCAAATACGGTTTTGGATTGGCACAATTGATCGACACTTAAGAATTCTAAAAATTGGAATCAACTGAATTACTTTTTCGAATAAATGCTGCAGGGTGGTTGGATATTGCCAATCATTTAAATGAATGCAAAGAAAATTTCAGCCCCTCTTTGGACACCAAAGTGAATATTAATGAGTACGCAACTAAAATACGTTCGAATGCTGTCACTTTTGAAGCGTGGGCCGAAGACAGGCTTGTTGGCTTAGTGGCAGCGTATTTTAATGACGCAAGCCGTGGCATAGGTTATATAACCAACGTAAGTACGATTAAAGCCTATTTTGGAATGGGTATAGCAGGTAGTTTGCTATTCAATTGTATCGAATACGGGAGGGAAAGAAACTACCATAAAATCAGCCTGGAAGTTAATAGTCAGGCAAAGCCTGCAATTCATCTATATAAAAAGTATAATTTTGAAGCTAGTCACAAGGGCGGTGAAGTATTAAAAATGAGTTTGAAATTGAATAGAAACAGTATGAAGGACAGGGATTATAACAAAGAGTTAAAAGATACCAGCGATCACAAATATGCGTATGATTTCGACTTTGACGTAATGCATGGCTTCATGCTCAAATCGTTTACCAATTTTTTCAGACCTGGGTCTTTACTCGAATTAGGAAGCTTCAAGGGAGACTTTACGAAGAGGCTGGTGCCCCATTTTGATGATATAACTTGTGTAGAAGCTTCGGATGAGGCCATTCAGTTAGCAAAAAAGGAGCTTGGCGGTAAAGTTAAGTTTATTAATTCGCTGTTTGAGAGTCTTGAATTGAATGAAAAATATGACAACGTCATACTTACTCACGTACTGGAGCATATTGATGATCCGGTTTTAGTGCTAAAAAAGATAAATGATCAGTGGCTGTCTGACAATGGTCGGCTTTTTCTAGTTTGCCCTAACGCCAACGCACCTTCAAGGCAGATAGCAGTGAAAATGGGGCTTATTTCTCATAATTCTGCCATTACACCTGCGGAAAGTGAGCATGGCCATCGCATTACCTATACTCTTGATACCCTCGAGCGAGATGCAAAAGCTGCTGGCTTAAACGTCGTTTTCCGAACGGGCATCTTTTTTAAAGCACTAGCAAACTTTCAATGGGACAGGCTCCTGCAAACGGACATTATAAGCAATGAGTATCTGGAAGGTTGCTACCAGCTCGGGCATCAGTACCCTGATCTTTGTTCAAGTATTTTTCTTCTCTGTGAAAAGGGTAAATAACTGGTAAATGATTCCTGTTCTTTCAATTTGCTTGATCACCTACAATCATGAAGCTTACATCAGGGACGCACTTAATGGGGTCTTCATGCAAAAAGTGAACTTTCCTTTTGAGCTCATTATTGCAGATGATTTTTCAACTGATGGAACACGTCAGATAATCAAGGAATACAAAGATCGGTATCCTGAAAAAATTAGGTTGATTTTTCAGGAGCAAAATGTGGGCCCAGCAAGAAATTGGATGGATTTGATCACCAGCCCTGTGGGTAAGTACATCGCTTATTTTGAAGGAGACGATTTTTGGACCGATCCTAATAAGTTGCAAACCCAGATTGATTTTTTAGAAACTCACCCGGCTTTCGTTGGCTGCTTTCACAATACCGAGGAGCGATATGAAGGCGACTATACAAAAGCGTCTTTCTTGTATTGTAATTTCAGCGGAGCCAAAGAACACACATTTAGTGATATCACCTTTAGCAATGCAATGCCTACCTGTTCGGTGATATTTAAGAATTATCTTATTGATAAATATCCTGAGTTTTTTTTCCAGGCAAAACTGGGAGATTGGCTACTTCATCTTTTGAACGCTCAACATGGCGACTATTATTATATTCCTACTGTAATGGGTGTTCATCGGTTGCATATGAATAGCGTATGGGGTATGCAAGATCATCATAAAAATGTTTTGAAAATCCAGAACGCATACGAACTGATGATTGATTCTGGATATTTTTCAGATGAACATACGGAACTTCTAAAAAGTGGATTTGAAGCCTTTAAGACCGTACATTTTCCGGTGAAGAAAAGTGTTCGTCAAACGGCCGCTAAGCGTTTGGCGGATTACTTAAACAGGTATTCCCAGTAGAGGTTTATGAAGGCAGTCCTAAAGAAAATTTATCGACTATTATACCCAGAAAAGCGTGAGCCTAGTTCGGTAGAAAAATATGTCGACTATATACAAAAAGAAGAAGATTCGATTCTGAAAAGTGTTGGTCTGAGATTTGATCGAGAGGAAATGTTAGAAAAAAGGCCTTACCTCACAATCGGAAAAAGGTGCCTAATAACTGCTAGTTTCGTTTTTGAAACAGAAAAGGGCGAAGTCGTGATTGGCGATAATGTACATATTGGAGGGGCTACCTTTATTAGCAGAAACAAGATAGAAATTAGAGATGACGTGACATTAGCCTGGGGCATCACGGTTTATGATCATAATTCTCATAGCGTACATTGGGAGGAAAGGAAAAACGATAATCGTCAATGCTATGAAGACTATATTCGATACCATGGGGATAATCTGGTCAATAAGGATTGGTCAAATGTAGTAAGTAAGCCAATTTTAATTGAAAGTAAAGTGTGGATAGGATTTAATGTTACTATTCTGAAGGGTGTAACGATTGGAGAAGGGTCAGTTATAGGGGCAGGAAGTGTAGTAGCCAAAGACATTCCCCCATGGTCAGTAGCTGTGGGAAATCCGGCCCAGGTTATTCGGACATTAAAAAAAAGCGGCTGTTAGATGAAAATACTTATAATTGGCTCGGAAGGATTCATCGGAAAATCATTGATGAGATATTTGCAACTTCAGCAACATGACATTTGGTCTGCTGATATTCAAAAAAAAGTGGATTGCCCAGAGTACTTTCAGACAACAACGCCAGAAGCCTTTGATGATATTTTCCAGAATAACCAATTCGAGGTATGTATCAACTGTGCCGGGTCAGCATCTGTCCCATTCAGCATTTCAGAACCCCTAGTTGACTTTACGCTGAACGTCCATTTGGTGGCAAACATTCTCAACGCTATTCTTAAATGGAACCACGATTGCAAATTTCTTCAACTTTCAAGTGCTGCCGTCTATGGTAATCCAAAAGTCCTTCCAATACAAGAAAGTGAGGCGTTGTCACCTGTTTCTCCGTATGGAATTCATAAGATGCATGCTGAACAAATTTGTCAGTACTTCAACAAATATTTTAAACTACATACTGGGGTTGTCAGAATCTTCTCAGCTTACGGTGTTGGTTTAAAAAAACAACTTTTTTGGGATGTTTTTAATAGGATTGAGAGCAACAGCAGTCTTCAGTTTTTTGGAACTGGGAATGAAACACGAGACTTCATAAACATTGATGATGTCACACGGGCAATTGGGTTTATTGCCGATAAAGGCGCCTTTGAAGGTGAAATATATAATCTCGCTGTCGGAAAGCAAACCACAATAAGAGACGCTATCCAAAGCTTTCTGGAAGTCATGAAATGTGATAGACCGATTACCTTTAGCGGGGAAAACAGGATGGGTGACCCGCTGTTTTGGGAAGCAGATATACGTAAAATTTCAGCGCTAGGATTTTCGCCGCAAGTGTCTTTAAATGAAGGGTTGAAAAATTACGCATTATGGCTAAAAGGCTGAAAATTGGATTGTTTGTTGATAATTCTGATCTCTGGACAGGTGGGCTGTATTATATTATCAATATTGTACATGCTCTGAAATCTTTGCCGAAAGAAAAGCAACCCTGGATTACCCTTTTTTATAAAAGAGACTTCGAATTGACCTTTCTAAAGGAAGTAAACTATCCGTTTATAGATTTTGTAGATGCCACTAGAAAATACTCTGTTTTTGAAAGAGTGGTTAATAAAATTTTCTACCTTCTCTCGAAGCGGCTTTTTTTTCCTAAGAAATTTCGCTCAACCATAGTAGACGTTATTTATCCGAATGCAGGATTTCATAAGGAGCTCGCAGCGATCCAGAATCAGTTGTGGTGGATCCCGGATTTTCAGGAAAAGTATTATCCCGATTTTTTTACTCTTGAGGAGTTAACTCAGAGAAATGAATGGCAGGGAAAATTGGCGGCTAGTAAAACCAACATTGTCTTTAGTAGTCAGAATGCTTTGAACGACTTTAAGAATTTTTTTCCACAGAGTGCGGCCAGGTTGCACCTGGTGAGGTTTGCTGTATCTCATTCAACAATTGATTTTGAAGTTATTTACAAGGAATGTTCTAAAATCTACAACCTACCGCAGAAGTATTTTCTAGTAGCGAACCAATTATGGAAGCATAAGAACCATTCACTCGTAATCGAAGCTATGGAACTGCTGTCAAAAAGCGACAGTTCAATTAGAATTGTTTTCACTGGCAAAGAGTCGGACTATCGAGATCCTAATTATCCAGTAAGACTAAAAGAAAAAATTTCCGAAAAGGGGTTGCAAAATAATTTCTTGTGGTTAGGCTTTATCCCCAAGGAACACATGCTTACTATTATGAATTACGCTCATGCGGTTATTCAGCCATCATTGTTTGAAGGCTGGAGTACTGTTATCGAGGATGGGAAGTCACTAGGAAAGCAGATAGTAGCTTCCGATTTTCCGGTTCATGTTGAGCAACTGGGAGACAAAGGGCTTTTTTTTCAAAAGAATAGCGCTGGGGAACTTGCCTTGCAAATGAAAATTGTATGGGCGGAGTCAAGAAAGTCTATTTCTTATGACTATGAGTCAGATGTAATTCGTTTTGGGCGAGACTTTCTCGATGTAGCGACTATGGTTAAAGCAAGCCAGGATGTATAAGGTATCTATTGTCACGGTCAATCTGAATAATGCGCCAGGCCTTGAAAAGACTATAAAGAGCGTTGTCGACCAAACGTATGCTGACATTGAATACATCGTTGTAGATGGGGCCTCAATGGATGCAAGTTTAGATGTAATTAGGCAGCATGAGTCAGGGATTTCACGCTGGATAAGCGAACCGGACAGTGGTGTTTACAACGCCATGAATAAAGGAATTGAATTATCGACAGGCGACTATTTATTGTTCCTAAACAGTGGCGACCTATTACGCACGGAAACAGTCATTGAAGAATTGATTCCCTATTTGGGTTTGAACGATATTGTTTATGGAGATCTTTTGGTGGTTACCAGCGAAGAACAATACCTAAAAGAATATCCAGACGAACTAAAGTTCAGCTATTTTTTCCACGAATCGCTACCTCACCCCGCTACATTCATAAAACGCTCAACATTTAACGTTGTAGGTTTATATAATGAAAAAAACAAAATTGTTTCAGACTGGGAATTCTTCTTATTAGGCCTTGTTAAACATGGACTCTCATATGCGCACGTACCTAAATGTGTCTCAACTTTTCAGTTTGACGGATTAAGCTCAAAGCCGGGGAATATTGGATTGCAAGTTAGTGAGCGTGAAAAAATATTGAAGAAGGAGTTTCCTTTACTTATTCAAGACTATGAATTGCTATCCCAAATTCAGAAAAATTATGCAGGAATAAAGAAGAGTAGAGTCGTTAAGCTTCTGAGAGCAATTGGTTTTTTAAGATCGATCAGATTGGATTTATTCTAAAAATATGAGCTTTATTGGCCGTGATCCCTTGGTTTCAATAATCGTAATTTGCTATAACCAGCAGGATTATATTTTGGAGACGCTAAAGAGTATCCAACTTCAAACGTACGTGAATTGGGAGGTTTTGATTGTCGACGACGGAAGTGTTGACATGACGGGTCAAATAGCCAAGGCTTTTTGCGACAGTCATACCAAATTTGAATATTTCAAAAAGGTCAATGGAGGTCCATCCAGCGCAAGGAATTATGGAATAGCTAAGTGTAGAGGGGAACTAATTTTGCCGGTTGATGGCGATGACAAAATTGCTGAGAGCTATTTGAAGCTGGCAGTTGCAAGATTCCAGGATCACCCCGAAACTGACTTAGTTTATTCCAGTGCTGAGTTTTTCGGAGAGAAATCAGGAAGATGGAACCTTTGCGAATATGCTTTTAAGTCATTACTTCTTGAGAATTCTATTTTCTGCTCAAGCGTTTTTAAGCGAGAAAGGTTTACTGAAATTGGAGGTTATGATGAAGAATTCGTGTCCGGTTATGAAGACTGGGAATTTAACATTAGGTATTTGAATGAATGTTCGGTAGTCTATCAGATTCCTGAAGTATGCTTTTACTACAGGATCAAGGAAGGTTCGAGGGATGACAAGTTGCGAGGAGATAAGTCGGAACTTGAAAAAGTAAGAAAAAGAATATTTGAAAAGAATATAGGTTCTTACTGGAGAATTTTTGGCGACACCATTGATCATATAAAGTTCGTTGAGGCCAATATGAGTCGAGTTGAGAAATTGGATAACTTTGTCAAGCATAACCCGATAGGGCGTTTGCTTTATGCCTTTGTCAAGCTAATACGCTAAATCGACTTATAGCCACACATTTATTGAAGGTTACTTATTATTTAGTAAGAAAAAATACATTAGTGTCGGAAACAGTTGCAATTATCATTCCCGCTTACAAGCCGGACTACATTATTGAATGTCTTGATTCTATTTTTTCGCAAACTTCGTTAGATTTTAACCTTTACGTCGGGGATGATGCAAGTCCACACAATATCTATCAATTATTGCAGTCACATCAATACCTTGACAGGCTTCATTATAAGCGATTCGACGAAAATCTTGGAGGAAGCTCACTGGTTAAACACTGGGAAAGATGTGTCTCTATGACCGACGGCGAACCGTGGGTCTGGATGTTTTCAGATGACGATTTAATGGATCCTCATTGTCTCGAATCCTTCAAGGAAGCCTTGCAAGCTGCTCCAGGCTATGATGTTTATAAATTTGCATCTAGTAAAATAGACCGTCAAGGAAATGTTTTGAGGCGGAACAAATTTCCGGATGTAATGTCAACAGAGGAGTTTTTGAATATAAGGTTGAGAGCGCAAGAGGAAAGCTATATGGTTGAGTACATTTTTTCCAGAAAAGCATATAAAATGGTTGGCGGTTTTCCACAGTTACCCCTTGCTTGGGCAGCTGATGATCTATTTTGGTCTAAAATTTCTATGAAAACAGGAATCAAGTCCATAAACGATGCGCAAGTCTTTTGGAGATATAGTGGTGATAATATTTCGAGTGATAAAGGTTCTTCCACAGCAAGCCTTAAGATGCAAGCTTGTTACCAGTTCATTGAGTGGATATATGGTCAAAAAAGGGTTCTCCATTCGCTGGAAAACAATAATTTGCCAATTAAATGGTTCCTACATCAATTAGGGACGCTAAAAAATTCACTCAGTGCCGTCGAAGTTTGGAGGATAATCGGCAAGGCTTGGCGGTTTGATTCTATAATTCATTTTCGTGCAATTTCTTATTTGATTGACACTAGAATCACAAGATGGGTAAGAAAGTACTTATAGTTTCCACATTTGATATATATCCGGCGGATGCCGGAAATAAACTAAGGATAATTAGTGTTAGCGAACAATTAAAGAAAATGGGGCTCCAGGTGCATTTTCTAATTTTTGGAGTAGGGATCAAAGTACACGAAGCAACTGCACAACTATATGAAGGAAATGTATTTGTTGCGAATTCAAGTGCCACAACCTTTTCAGCCAGTGTCATCTTTAAAGTATCCACAGCCCGAAAGCTAGTTTGTACTTTCTTTGCCCGACTTAAAATTCTTTTAGAGTTTGGTCTAACTTCTTTTAGGTTCAATAAGCCGTTGAGACATTATCAGTATAGTCATCATTCCGCTTTTATAAAAGAGCATACCTCCAAGAACAGCTATGATGTCGTAATCGTAAATTATGCCATAAATGCCTATCTGTTAAGATTATTTCCACGTTCAACTCTAAAAATTATCGATACTCATGACGTACTCACCGACCGTTTCAAAGAGTATGTTCAGCAGGGTCTGAAGCCTACGGACTGGTATAGTCTGACACCAAAGGAAGAAAGAGAGGCTTTGAGCGAGGCAGATGTAGTATGGGCTATTACTCAAGAAGATCAGCTTTTTTTTGAACGGCTTTTTTTCTCCACCCGCTCCCCTAGAATTGTTGAAGTTGGATATTTAACAAAAATCAATCGCCTAGAGCCTAGCCAGTCTCAGGATATCCTTTTTGTTGGCTCCGGCAACCCAATTAATTTTCATGGAATTAATTGGTTTATCGAGAGCATCTGGAAGGATTTGAAACAACAGTGTCCTGATGCTCAGTTACTTATTGCAGGGTCAATTTGCGATGAGAAAGAAAAAATTAGATCTCTGTCTGGTATTTTCTTTTTAGGTAGGCTTCAACATGTAGAGGAGGCTTATGCGCAGGCGGACATATGCATCAATCCTATGCAAATGGGCACGGGACTTAAAATTAAATCTGTGGAAGCGCTTTCATTTGGCAAAGTATTATTAACAACATCAGCCGGCGCTACAGGCATTAGGCATCTTAACGACAGCCATTTCTTTTGTTCTGATGAATCGGGTGAGTGGCGAAAAGAGCTAGTGGAAATTTTAGGGGGAACTAAAAAAAGAAGTATGTATATGATTAAATCTGTGGAGATAGTGGAGTCGCTAAATTCGCTGGCTAAAAGAAATATGGCTTTGTCATTGTAGGAATGAGATAATTGAAGTAAGTCTAAAACAAGTAATTTTGGGAAATAGAAGTTTAGTGATCTTAATTAACACTATGAACGGCGGTGGCGCTGAAAAGGTGTGTCTTACGCTCTGCAATTATTTTGCAGAAAAAGGCTTGGACGTGTCGTTGATTTTAATCCGTCATCAGGGTGTGTTTTTAAATTCTCTTCATCCAAACGTCAAAGTTTCAAGTTTACACCCCCGGTTGGTTCGGGCGAACATTGTTGGAAGACTAATAGCTTTTTGGTGGTTGCTTGTAAAACTACGGCCGGTGGCGGTCTTGGCCGTCGGTGAATGGCCTAATGTCATCGCACCGTTAAGCAATATACTATACGCTAACAAAGCAAGGGTAGTAATATCAGAACACAATGCCCTGACATTTATTAATGCCCCTGAAAAATATGGACGATCGAAACTGCTGAGTTTGATAGCGAAATTTGCCTACACTAAGACTAACCAAATAGTTTACGTATCCGAGGAAGTTAAGAAGTCTGTTCTGCGTACTCTACCCAGAATTGAGGCAAAGGGTATTACCATCAACAATCCAATTGATAGCAAGCTTATCCAAGAGCTTTCAAGTCAGCCATTTGAACACCACTGGATAAATGATCATTCCCTGAAAGTTATTGTTTCTGTGGGGAGATTTTACGAGCAGAAGGATTATCCTACACTGATAGCGGCCTTTGCTGATGCATATAGTAAGAATCGGAGTTTAAGACTTGTGATATTGGGAGTGGGACCACTACAAAATGAGATAGAGGCAAGGGTGAGTGACCTTGGCATTGCACAAGCAGTTGATTTTATGGGCTTTCAAGACAATCCATATAGAATTATGTCACGAGCAGTTTGTCTGCTTCACTCTGCAAAGTACGAGGGGTTTCCAATGGTATTTGTAGAAGCGATGGCCTGTGGATTGCCCATAGTCACAACGAACTGTAATATTCCACTCGAAATATTTGATGGTCAGGATCTTCAGTACGTGGTACCGGTCTCGGATAGCGCCGCTCTGGCTCAAGCCTTGTTAAGCAGAATAGAATTACCTGTGGATAAAAAAACAATAATGGCTAAAGTCTCCAAGTACGATGTGGTAAATATTGCTGAATTATATATGGATAGCCTCGGGTTATCTGCCTGATTTCGAATTCAAGAATGAAAAAGCTAACTGTAATTATTTGCACTTACAATCGCTCCGATTTGCTACAAGAATGCCTTGAATCAATAGTGAACCAGTCAATGGATGACAGAAATTTTGACGTGGTGGTGGTAGACAATAATTCGTCTGACCGAACAAAGGAGGTAGTGGATTCAATGGCGGGCAAATACCATAATGTGCATTACCTGAAGGAGGAAAACCAGGGTTTGAGCCACGCCAGGAATGCGGGGTGGCGACTTGCAAAAACTGAGTGGGTCAATTATCTAGACGATGATGCCATTTCACATAATGATTATGTTGAAAAGATTTTAGAAACTATACAACAATATGATTATCCTATTTTTGGCGGGGTTTATCACCAATGGTTCAAATTTGGTAGGCCCGATTGGTTTCCTGAAACTGAGGGAACTAACAAATATCTTCTTTCCAAAACCGGAGTACTATCCGAAAACAAATTTGCAAGCGGCGGAAATATCACTTTCAAAAGGGAAATCCTTGAGAGTTTGAATGGCTTTAACACCAGTTTGGGAATGAGTGGCGACAAAGTGAGCTATGGTGAGGAAATAGAGTTACAAATTAGAGCAAGAGCGGTCGGAATTCAGGTGGGCTTTAACCCCGATATTGAAATCGACCATTTGATACGAAAAGACAAATTGAAGCTGGATTGGTGGTTAGATTCTTATTACGCAAAAGGCGTGGATGCGGCGGAAACGTTTCGAAAGAAAAACAGAACCTGGCTTAATTTGGCTAAGGGAATAGGATTCGCAACTGCAATGGCTCCGGTTTTTTTCATTAAGCTATTGTTCGCTTCCAGTTTTAAAAAGGGAACTTTTGTGCTGAAACTTTATGGTCCGCTGTACTATTTGGCCGGAAAAAGTGGTTTTAGGAAGCCAAAATGGTATACTAGCGAGTAAGTTGTCTGCTTTTTAATATTGTTACTGATGAAGAGGATTTTAGTGGTCAGAGGGGGATATAGCCACATGGGTAGACATAGTGGTTATGATTTACTAGCTGATGAGCTTCACAGCAGGAAGGAAACTCTTGCAGTAAGCTTCATTTGGAAGTCAAAGCCGACAAGACTTAACAAGTTAATACTGAAGGCAGCTTCTAAATTTTGGAAGCAGTTTGGTTTTCGTACCCCATTTTATACTGGGGGGGGGCTGGTTACGGAACTTAGAGTGATTGGGTATGCCATCTTTCGCAAAATGGATATAATACACTTCCTTTATGTAGAAGACAGTTTTTGTCTATTAGGTAGTCCAAAGGTGCAGAGGCTGTTGAGGGGGAAACCGTCAATAATTGGTACCATACATCAACCGACATCGTGGTGGAAGGTCACAGGTAACCTAAATTTGGTTTTATCGATAAACAAAATAATCGTCTTAAGTGAGTATGAAAAAAAGACAATCGGCGAGGCGGTAAAGGCGCCTACTTTTTTTGTTCCTCATGGAGTAAGTATCGAGTATTTTCAGCCATCACCAAGAACAGATGCTAAAAAGAGCAGCTTTAGTTGCTTGTTTGTCGGAAATTGGCTGCGCAATATTGAATTGCTGTCAGGTGTTGTAGAATTATTGCTCGCACAGGATCCGGATATTATCGTGCATCTCGTTTATCCTCTCGCCCGTCAAACGAACGACTTTAGGCTTTATGCGTTGGCAAGGCATCGGCAAGTTAAGTTTCACATCCATATTTCTGATGATGAACTTAAAGATCTCTATCAAGAATGCGATACTTTATTGTTACCAATGATTGATTGTACAGCTAATAATGCTATCCTAGAATCAATAGCAAGTGGTTTGCCTGTCATAACCTCAAAGTTGCCTTCACTGGAATCTTATCTAGATTTGACTTTCTCATTCATGTTGCCCGATGATCCGGTGCTATACGTTGAAGCAATAATTAAACTAAAATACGACGATAGCACTGAGAGAAGGTTTAAGGCACGGGAGCATGCACTTAAGTTTTTTACCTGGCAAACGGTAGGTGATCAGATTGAATCCATCTACCAACATTTGAAGTAAGGAGGTCTATGATTTCATTTATAATGCCTGCTAAAAACGCAGGGGCATATATCCAGGAGGCGATCAATTCACTGCAAAAGGAGACCCAAGTCAGTTGGGAACTTATTGTTGTTGACGACCATTCCATTGACGGTACTTTGGAAATAGTTCAGAAGCTTTGCGAGCTGGATTCAAGGATTAAGATATTCAAAAATGCTGGTGCCGGCAAAGTGCAGGGCCTCAACTATGGCTTCAGCCTTTCTACTGGCGACGTCATTAAGTGCATCGATGCTGACGATGTTTTACTTCCTGAGTTCTTCAGTCATATAGACGAGCTAAACCGGTACGATGCGCACTGTCACGATAGTTTTGTTGTCGACGAGCAAATGAAGGAATTGGGCAGCTATTTCATCAATCGCCTAGTCATCACAGAAGATTACCACTCGGTGGTAAAATATCTTATTTCGATTCCAAGGTGGGGCTGGTCAATGAAAAGGCATATTGCAGAAAAGGTTTTCCCTATGCCAGATCACTTGCCCTTCGAAGATGTTTGGTTTTCTTTAATTATAAAAAGGTATGCTCGGGAAATTTACCACATAAAGGAGAAACTGTACCTCTACCGTCAGCACCCGAATCAGACATTCGGAGGTGTTCTTAACTACGACAAGGCCATAATCAATTTCAGAGCTAATAGAATGCTGGTTCTAATAGAGAGGCTAAAGCAAAATATTGATACTCTCGGGTTGGAAAACGGAGAGATCTTTCGTTATAGCCAGGAATATAACAAGCTCCTGAAGTCAGATTTTAGCCTGCTGGGCATCATTAAAAGTAACTTGAAACATGTACACAAACTAAAATTGATCCTAATATGCTTCTTTCCCCAAATTGCCTCCATAATTACCAGAGTTAAGTGGAAAATGGATAGTTTTGCCAATTGATTTATAAAACGGGAACAGGCACAATCAAAAGGCGATGAGATAGCCATGGTGTTGAAACTAAGACTAACCAGCAGGAGAACCATTACGGTCGATTTTTCATACATTCTACTGAGTGTGTCTGTTCTTGCTGTGCCTTTTAACCTAAAACTTTTAGGTCCTTTTAGACTTTTGGATATTTCTCTGATGCTGTTGATCCTTATTTATATTAAAGACATTAGCATCACCTCCAAAACATTCACCATTTATATCGGCTTGGCAATTCTTGTATCTATATCCACAGTACTTTCGGTGTCTGAGTATGGTGTAACCAGATTTGACACAATATTTTTTGCATACAAGTTTCTGATGCCGCTACTAATATTTAAGGCACTTGAAAAAAGAGGTTTTGCCGAAAATGAGATAAGCTCAACTATAAATTATCAAATTCTCATATTTCTAATCCTTGTGCTTTGGGTTTATGCTTACTTGTACTTTCGCCTTACGGGCGTGATTAGAGGGAGCTTCCGACCAAGCTTGCCGTTCAATGAAGACAACTACACCAGTGACTCTCCATTCTATTCCACGGTGCTGGCGATGTATTTCATTTTGATTTTTTTTATTTACAAAGCGATAAAAAACAGGCTTTTCAGGGGTATTTTGTTTGTATTGGCTATTGCCTCTCTACTGCTAACCGGTGGAAGGTCGGGTTTGGTTTTTCTGGCTGTCTACTTTGGGTTGTATAGTCTTTTCACTTTTAAGCCTTATATCTCACGGAAGAGGCTGCCTATCTACTTTGTTTTGCTTATTGGTCTCATTGTTGCTGGGGTGGTTGCCTCTGATCAAATCATTAACAACCGACTGATAGAAAGGTCTCTTAGTTTTGATTTGGGAGAAGATCAAAGTGCCCAAGGTCGAGTGGCAAAATTAATTATGTCGTTTGAGAATAACTATCAGTTCGGCTTGTTGTTTGGCAGAGGGTTTCTTTCTCACGATGCGCTTTGGTACGATGGGGCTATTTCAACTATTAATGCTTACTTTGGCATCTTGGGAGTATTTATTGTCTCGATACTTCTCTACAACATTTACATAACGCAAATAATCCCGTTAAAAAAAGACTATCAGAAAGCCTACTATGTACTTTTTTCTTTGACTACGGCTTACATAGTAACTAATCTAATTTCTGATTATTATTTGCTAACAAGGAGTATATTTCCTTTCCTCATCAACTTTTTCCTAATTAAATATATACTTGTGAATGCCAGGAAGCCCGAAACTTTAGGCTAGCGAAAAGGTTAACATGAAATTTAGGTCTACACCGAATGCTTTTTAATTCAGTCGAGTTTTTAATATTTCTGCCGACCGTATTTCTTATATATTGGCTAGTGCTCCGGCAAAACTTGAGGCTCCAGAACGGCTTTCTGTTGTTGGCCTCTCTTGTATTTTATGGCTGGTGGGATTGGCGGTTCCTCAGCCTGATTTTTGCCTCATCAGTTGTCGACTACTTTTGCGGTTTGGGCATTGATCGGGCTCGGGTTCAAAACAATAAAAGACTGATACTATTTACAAGTATATTTTTCAACCTCGGGGTTCTCGGATTCTTTAAATATTATAATTTTTTTATTGACTCATGGATACAGGCATGGGCCAATTTTGGTGTGGTAATGACCGCGTCAACTTTGAATATTGTACTTCCAGTTGGGATTTCATTTTACACATTTCAAACAATGTCATATACAATTGACATTTATAGAAATCAACTACAGCCAACAAGAAGCTTTTTGTCGTTCTTTACATTTGTTGCTTATTTTCCTCAGCTGGTGGCCGGCCCAATCGAAAGGGCCGCTGTACTCCTCCCGCAGATAACAAAAAGAAGGTCATTTTCCTACACTTCAGCTATTCAAGGCATACACTTGATTGTGTGGGGGCTTTTTAAAAAGGTGGCGGTAGGAGACAATTTAGGAGTCATAGTTGACGGCTTTTATGGCAATGTAGGGTTGTACTCTCAGAGCCATCTCTACACTATTTTTTCGATTATTTTCTACAGTTTCCAAATATATTGCGACTTTTCGGGTTACTCCGATATTGCGATAGGAACCTCCAAACTATTTGGTATTGACCTTAATACAAATTTTAACAGACCGTATTTTAGTCAATCCTTCTCAGAGTTTTGGAGACGGTGGCACATTAGCCTTTCGTCCTGGTTGCGAGATTATTTGTACATTCCTCTAGGTGGTAATCGAAAGGGGCAGGCTAGAACCTATGGTAATCTCTTTATCACCATGGCCCTTGGTGGTTTATGGCACGGCGCAAGTTTCAATTTTATAATTTGGGGCGCTTTGCATGGTGCCTTTCTCGCAATAGAGAGAATGTTTAAGCCCTTAAAAATACCTTTTCCAGCTATCTTAAATAGATTGTTTGTGTTCGCTGTTGTTTCTTTGGCGTGGATTCCATTTCGTTCTTTGAATCTTACAGACACAGTCAACATCTTTGCAAGCTTTTTCAAAAATGGCAGTGGGGCTTCTTTACCATTGTCTTACTTTGACTTGGCAGAGGGGGTATTATTAACTTGCATAGTTGTGGCAGTTGATTTGTGTGAAGAGCGGGGCTTAGTTTTTAAGAACTGGTTTACTGTAGTGCTCCTTGCTGTCCTTTTAATATTTCTGGGAAACTGGAGGGCACTGAGTTTCATTTATTTTCAATTTTAAGAATGAAGAAGTTTCTTGTAGCAGTAATACTTCTTGTGACGACTATTTTTGTTGTAGATAAGATCGCTTATCATACGTTAAATTTTCTTACGTCAAAAAGTAATATTCGTTTTTCAAGAGCAATAAGGAACGTAAGAAATGACATCGTAGTATTGGGCGATTCGAGAGGAGTAAATAGTATCAACGAAGCTTTTTGGAATGACAACTACTCGACCAGCCTAATAAATATGTCATTCAATGGTATGCAGCCGACAGTGCTTAACTCCTTTGTCAACGATTTGGCTGACGCCGAAAACACGAAAGATGCTATATTTTTTGTTGAGCTGACAACTTTTCTTCCATGGCAAATCGTTTCCGACAGCACGTCTTCGAAATGTTTGAATAAGCTATCATTTTCGAAGCAGCGTGAAGTCGATGATTTCTATCTGCCATTTCGAAATCTGTACCCTTCCGTTGACACTGTTTATAGCAATAGGAACTATGGTTTTAACGATTATTTGAAGCTTCTAAATTTTAACACTCAATCTACATATCGGATACTCCTTTACTTGCTCAAGAATGACAAGGAGTACATTAACTCGAGAACTATTGATTTGTCTATCATAAATTACTATAAGCAGGTTTGTTGTGTTCAGGTAAGTATTGAAGATAAGGCTTTCGAGGAATTGTTGTCTATTGCCAAAAATAAGGCTCTGGATCTGAGGTTCTTTATTGCACCTTTTCATCAGTCGTTTCGGCGAAAGCTCACTAACTATGATTCAGCAATTAAGTACATGTCAGATAAATACAAAATTCACCCAATCGATCTCAACGAGGTTCACCTTTTAGAAGTGGATTTCGCAGATGGGTACCATACAAATGTCACGGGAAGCAAAAAGCTAACCGAGTTTATGCACAGCTCTCTGGACAAATAATCCTACTTGGGTTCAATGTACAATTGTTGGAAAAGTCTGTGGACGATTTATTTAAGAATTTTTGTCACCTTAGTGTCTTACATTTGAAAGCCCATGTTTAGGCCTACAGAGAAAATAAAAGAATGAAGGTTAGTATTATCACTGTCGTTTACAACAATGAAAGCTTTATTGAGGATTGTATAAACTCAGTGTTAGGACAAAGCTATTCAAATGTTGAATATATAATAATCGACGGCTGTTCTACGGACGGAACTTTAGAAAAGATACTTAGGCATTCAGATAGAATTGCAAAAATCATCAGCGAACCCGATGATGGGATTTACGACGCAATGAATAAGGGCATCGCACTTGCGACAGGTGAAATAGTAGGCATTTTGAATGCAGATGATTTTTATGTTGATGTTGATGTGCTTAATAAAATAGCCGGAATATTCGAAGATAAATCAATTGACGCTTCATACTCAGATGTAGAGTATGTTAAAAGACACAAAGTTAACGATGTTGTAAGGCGGTGGCATAGTGGCCACTTTGAAAGGAAGAGGTTTTATTTTGGATGGTCGCCACCTCACCCAACATTCTTTGTTAGAAAAAGCGTTTATGAAAAATACGGCCTCTATGATCCATCACTTAAGATTTCAGCAGATTACGAAATGATGTTAAGAGTGCTTTTCGTAAAAAAAATTACTTGCCACTATTTTCAGCAAGTAATTATTAAAATGAGGGATGGTGGCGTTAGTAACAAGTCTTTAAAAAATAGGGTTCAAGCAAATACAGAAGATAGAAAGGCATGGCAAATCAACAACGTAAGACCTAAGCCCTATACATTAAGTCTCAAGCCACTTAGGAAAGTTATTCAGTTTTTTTAGGTGTATTTAACAGTTAGTTTTCCAAAAGTTTATCAAAAATTTATAATGAAGAGGGCCGTAAAAAGAAGGAACATTATTATTGCACTAACGTTGTCATTTTTTTTGGAGGGGTGTTTATCTCATCGAAATGTCCTTTACCTACAGAAACTAGATAGTTCAAACACCACCTCTGCTGATCAACACTCTACTCATGATTTCAATATCTACACCTTGCAAAAAGGTGATGTTGTTAGTATTGAAGTGCGTTCAATTGACCCAAAAGTCACTGAAATATTTAAGAACGTTGGTGGCTCAAACAATACTACCCAAATTGACTTTGCCGCTAATGCAAATTTCTTGACCGGCTATAAAGTTAGCCAAAATGGCAAAATTGAATTGCCATTGATAGGCTTTATTGCGGCCGAGGGACTCACAATAGACTCACTTAAGAATTCAATAGAGCGTCAACTTAAAAGGTATATAAATGACCCTTTCATTGTGGTAAGAACTGGAGGTATCAGGTATACTGCAATTGGAGAAGTAGTGCAACCAGGTCGATACACCGTTTTACAGGATAGACTTACGATTTTTGAAGCACTAGCAAATGCTGGCGAGTTGACAGGTTTTGCCAATCGAAAAAAAATTGTTCTTATAAGACAAAGCTCGGATGGAAAAGATATTTATCATATTGATTTGACTGACATTTCTTTAATAGATAGCCCTTTTTTTTATATAAAACAGGGCGACCTAATCTACGCTGAGCCACATAAGCTGAGCCAAGTCAGTCCGGCTGTTTTAATAGGCAGAGATGTGGCGCTAATTGTTGTTGCTGTGTCTGCAGTGATTTGGCTATTTACCAATGCAGGAAATTAGTTAACGGTAATAAAGCCAGAACAAAAATAGGTATAGAACTGATGGGACTCAAAATGGATTTCTGTTTCGCTGCCACAAAATACGGCTCTCGACTTAGCCGGACTAGCTCCGGGTGCAGTTCACAACATTTAGATATGTTTCCACGCCAGAAAGTCCGGCATACATGTTTTTTCAATTGAGTAGATATGGATGCAATGTCCAGTTGTAAGCCCAAAGACTAATTCGAAAACTCACGCTCCATGAATACGAACAAGCAAAAATCCACTTTACAACATGTTTTTTTTTCAGAAGACGAGGGATTTGACTTTCAAGATATTCTGAGGAAAATACTTTATCGATGGAGATTGATCGCAGCAAGTCTTACTGTTTTTCTAATCATTTCTATTGCAGCCAATTTTTTCATAGAAACGCAGTTCACAATAAAGTCCAGTATTTTAATAAAGCAAAACGATAAAAATGAGAAAGATTTTTTTAAAGAGTTAGACTACTTCGAAACTCCAACCAGCATAGAAAACGAAATGGAGATTTTGAGTTCATATTCACTTCTCAGGGAGGTTGTAGATAGCCTTAGATCCAATATCAATTACTACTCCAGTGACGGGGTAAGGAAACAATACCTGAGCAGGGATTCTTCGCCAATTATACTAGATATAGTTAAAAGCTCCGACGCTTCAGAATATTTCAATCTTTATATCGACTTGACCAGTGTTGATAGCTACAAAATTACCAATGAAGTATTCGGTGATATCAAGTTGATTCAAAATACTTTCCATTTTGGGGATGTAGTCAAATTAGGAGCAACGCAATTTGTCGTTCTGAAATCAAACAACTTTGACCAATTTTTGACAAATGAGATAGGTATTGAAGTTGAAAACCCCAGACAGTATACGATTGGATTAGTTGAAGAAATTAAAATAAAGTCCGTTAGCTCAAAATCAAATGTTGTAGAAATTTCATTGGAAACATCCGACAAAGAACATGGTATTGAGATTATTGATCTACTCGTTAAAAAATACGCTCAAAGAGAATCATTGATAAAGAATGCAAAGGCGGTAAACCTTGTTGATTTTATTGACAGTCAATTGGTCAGTGTTGAACGCAAACTTAAAGAGCTTGAATCTGAATTTGAGTCGTACCGAAAGGAAAATAAAATCCTGAACATCACTCAAGAAGGAAATGTACTTTATACTACGTTAAGTCAATTAGAGACGCAACGGGCAAAGAGTGAACTGAATTTGCAGTATTACCTATACCTAACCAATTACATAGAAAACCCTAAACTAGATGAGATATTAAGCCCTTCTTCTGTAGGCATTTCCGACCCAGTGTTAAATGATTTAATTACAAATCTAAATAGCATTTCATATGAAATAGTTCAGTTAAAAGCTTCAACATCTACTATCAACCCACAGTATAAGACACTTGAGACTCTGTATTTTTCAATTGTAAATTCTATTAGAGAAAATGTAGTTAATCTAAAAAATGCAACTGAACTGGAAATAAAAAACTTAAATGAAAGAATTTCTCTAACTGAAAGTCAGTTCAAACAATTACCAAGTAGCGAAAAGTATCTAGTCTCTATTCAAAGGAATCTAAAATTATCTGAAAGCCTTTACTTGTATTTACAAGAACAAAAAGCAGAAGCTGAAATAGCCTTAGCAAGTAATGAAATGTCAGTAGTCGTGATAGACAATGCAATCGCAATAAGTCAGGCAAGGCCTAAGTTACTGTTGAATTTGTCGATTGCCATATTTCTAGGACTGTTGCTTCCCATTTTTGGAATTGTGCTTTATGATTTTTTGACCGGCAAAGTCCACGGAATTGGCGACATCTATAGCGCGTCAAATATTCCCGTTATTTCGACAATTCCATTTGATGAGGATAATTTGGAGTTTGGAAAGAGTTTATCAACTAGAGAGTCCTTCAAAAGAATTTGTTCCTTCTTAACAATGTTAGACAATGGTTCAAATGGTGGAAAAAGTGCACTCTTTACATCTAGAAATTCCGGAGAAGGAAAAACCTTTTGTTCATTGAATACTGCGCTTTCTTTTGCGAGATCAGGCTACAAGACTTTGCTGTTAGATTTGGATTTTCCGCACGCTAAGCTTTCTGAAGCGTTTTCGGAGCCCAACGATTTAGGGACGACCAATATTTTATTTGAGGGATCTAACTGGCAAGAGGTTGTAAAAACGACTAACCATAAGAATTTACATTTTATAGGAAAAGGATCCGTATTAGATTCATCAGATTTAATGATTTGGCCCAACAATTTTGGCGAGTTTATTCTATCTGCAAAGGCTAAGTTTGATTTTGTAATTATCGACGCCTCGTCACTCAATGATCAAGCTGATTTAGTGATGATAGCCCAAAAGGTTGATTCAACCTTTGTAGTTATCAAAAGGAAGCAATCTTCAATAGAAGACGTTAAACAAATCGATAAACTTCAGGATACTCTGAAATTCAAAAATATTGGCTTTGTATTTAACTTCTCCACAGCCCTCAAAGCTTAAAAGAATTCGTGGGTAATTTATTGGCTTGAAAGGATTCTTATAATTATGATTGACAAATATTCAAAATTTTTCTCATCGGAATTTGGCCAGTTAAGTACAAAAGCGTTTTTGGCAATTATCAATAAGTCTCTAGGGATACTCTCAACTTTTTTCTTTAATGTCTATTTTACTAGAGTATTGGGGCCTAAGTTAATTGGGCGATACTTTCTTATTTTTGCTTTTATTTCAATTCTTAGCACTATTGGCAAGCTTGGTTATGATAGAACTCTTTTAAGGTTTGTTTCAAAATATCGAGAATTGAATTCGGTAGCTAGTCTGCTTTACTTTAGACATGTGTCCTTGAAGAGTGTTGTGGGGTTTACAGTATTTATTTCGATGGCAACATTTGTGTTTGCTGATTTTATCGCCGGGAATTTATTTAATGATTTTACTCTTGGTTCCGATATAAGGAGCTTCTCTATAGTTATTTTGCCATTATCATTGCACCAAAATTTTTGTGAATACTTAAAAGGTCTTGGATTGATTCAAATCGGGCTTTTTTTGCAAAGCTCGGTAGTTAGTATTGTCTCAGTCATCGGACTTTTTATTTGCACTATATTCATTGAGTCTGTAAGTGAATTGACAGCAATTTTTTCTTATTCTATTGCAGTGATAATTACGCTAATGATCGGATTTGGCCTCATCGAAAATCAATTGAGAAAGCTTACAGCTAATATCCAGGAAATAGATCCTATTGACAAAAAAACTTTAGGCGCAGAACTCTGGGCTAACTCAAAGTCCGTGATTTGGTCAACTACTTTTCAGCAATTCATTTTGTGGCTACCAACACTTCTGATTGGATATTATAAATCAGATACTGATGTTGCTGAATATGAAATTTCCAGGAGGTGTGCGACGCTCTTGTCTTTTTTCCTGATGGGATTTAACGCTGTATTTGCCCCGAAAATTTCGGCGTTAGTTACTCGAAACGAAATACAGAGGGTCGCTACTTTGGCAAAAAAAGTGACCTTGCTAATAGTAGTAGTCACCCTCCCGTTGGCTGTTTTGTTGTTCGGTTATCCTGAACTGGTGCTGGACTTATTTGGAAGATCCTTTTCTCAGTCAAGTGTCACGATTAGAATAATGATAATTGGTCAATTAATTAACGTGATAGCAGGGCCTGTAGGTGTTATTCTTATGATGAGTGGAAATGAGGATAGTATGAAAAATTCCTTTTTTATTAGTTTTGGTTTTCTTGCGTCACTTTCGTTCTTGCTTATTCCAACCTATGGATACATAGGCGGGGCTATCGCCAGTTCTTCTGCTTTGGCAATACAGAATGTTGCAGCTTCGCTATACTTGTTTCGAAAGCTTAATATTGTAACTTTTCCAGCCTTTTATGTCAAACGATAAAGAAGCTAGCTTTCCAGATTTTATCATTGCTGGAGCACCGAAATGTGGCACTACCGCATTATACGCAATACTCAATCAGCATCCTTTGATAAGCATGTCGAAAGTTAAGGAGCCTGTTTTTTTTTCACGAACCCCGGGCGTTGTAAAGTCAAATCTGGCTGAGTATGGGCCAAATTTATCCGGTCGTTTTGATTATGGAATGTCTTGGTATAGTAGCTTATTTGAGAAGGGGCCAAATAAAATTTATGGAGAGGCATCAACTTTATATTTTATCAATGATGATTCCCCAAAGCTGATTTTTGATCATGCCCCGAAAGTGAAGTTTATATTTATGGTTAGAGACCCTGTTGAAAGAATATATTCCCATTATTGGCAAGACATGAAGTTAGGTTTCGAATTGCCCCCTTTTCAGGAGTTTGTAGAAATGAACCACCCTAAATTTAGGTATTATTGTAATATTAGCCATTACAAGAAAAATATAGACAGGTTTTTAGAGTATTTTCCAAGAAATCAGATGCTTTTTCTTGATTTGGACTCATTTAAAGGAGATCGGTTGGGAACACTGAACGCTGTATATCAATTCCTCGGGTTGACACCTTACCATCATCATGAGGTTTCCAAAAATTTCAATAAACAGTATGATATAAGGTGGAAAGGATTAGTTCGTGCAATTCATAAATTGAGAGACAGCGACTTTAGGATATATATTCCTTTTGCTTTAAGGCAATATGTGGGAAAAGTATTTCAAATCTTGATTAAGCTAAACCGGAAGGAAGCATCTCACGGGAAAATAGATCAGAGCTTAAAAGAGCTTCTTCGGCCAATTTTCATTGAGGATACGAATTTCGTAAATACAGAAAGACAAAATTAACCACTTTGAGTTTATTTATTAAGGAATGGGGCGACTCTTTTTGCAAGCGGTCATAATAGTATGTTCAATACTAATAGTAATGCACCTTGTCTTTTGGCAAGGTTATGACAGCATATTTCTTATTATCTGCAACTTAATTTGTGTTGCCATTGCTGGGATATTGTTAATGTCGAAGAACCTAATTTTTAACCCGCTTTTTTTTCTTTTTTTAACCCTTCTCGCATCAGTTTTGCTTAGATCCTATTTTTTGGTTTACTCTGATGATGTATACGTACTGGACTATTTGAGGTTAAATGAAAATGTCACTTCTTTTATTTGGCCGAGTATTATTTTATTGCTGGGGCTGATGTCATTTATGCTTTGTTTTACGTTGTTTCAACCAAGATTATTTACAATGGCCCGAAACTTCAGTAGCTCAATTTGGGTGAAATGGAAAGTTGACTTGCTTATTTGGGTGCTTTTTGGAATATCTTTAACGTCACTAATTGTTTTTTTGAAATACAGTGGAATTAGCGGCTTTGATTCATTGCTTCAAAACATTTCCAAGAAGAGATATTTTGTTGTTGAAGGGAGTGACTGGGCTACAAGCTTAGGCTATTTGCGACTTCTTATTTCTCTATCAGAATTGGCATTTTATATTCTAATTATTGATACTTTTCAATACAAGAGAAAGTTTACGATGCCTAGGACCGCATTAATTTTTGGCCTCGGTTTTATTAATGTTTTTTTTCCATTGTTTTCATCGAGTCGTTCAAGCCTATTAATATTTTTTCTAAACCTTTTCATAATTCTGGTATTATATAATAGATTAAATCTTAAGCTATTCACCTTAGGGGTTGTTGGCTCATTCTTTTTGATTATCGCTATAACCTCGTTAAGGGCCAAAAAGCAAGATGCCAATTACTCTTTGTATAATCTTATTGAGAAGGTAGCCGTCAACAGGAACATGTTGGGTATTTCAAAGACTGCCCACATAATTAATGGTGTTCCACACAAAATTGATTACAAATATGGGTCTACCATGGTAAGCTGGGTTTATGCACCAATTCCAAGGAGTGTATGGCCTCAAAAACCCAATGTTTCGGTTGGCAAGGAGGTAGGGACCGCTATTTTCGACGCCAAAAGAAATTCATATTCCGGTGGATCAGGGGTTCCACCTGGAATTATAGCAGAGCTATTCATTAACTTTGGCAGTGTCGGCGTTATCGTCCTAATGGGGATATTTGGGATTATATATAAAACCCTCTTTTTTCAATTTCCGTTGGTAATTAATTCCGCTTTAGATCCAAACAATGTACTCTTTTATTTGCTTCTTGTCCTAAACTTGGCCTATGTCTTTTTTGGAGGTTCTGTGTCTCAAACGGCGATTGATTTTCTTGCAAAAATAGCCCCAACCCTGGTTTTTGTTAAGCTCATAAGCAGAAAAGGAACATACATTGATTTGGTGAGGTAATTTTTAAATTAAAACAATTCATTTAGATCGTGATAGATTTCTTGGTTATAGGGGTACAAAAATCTGCCACTTCCTGGCTATATACTTGCCTAAAGGAGCACCCGGAAGTGATCCTTCCCGATAGAAAAAGGGAAGTTGAGTACATAGGAGGTCCTCGATATAATAAAGAGGGCGGAATAACTTGGTACTACGGGTTGTTTGGACGAAATAATACAGCAGGAAAGAAAATTGGGGATGTCTCCGTCGAATACTTTTATTCTGAAGAATCTCCATTTGAAATACAGAAGCATTTGCCGGACTGCAAATTTATACTGCTTTTGAGAAATCCAACAGAACGGTTTCAATCGGCCTACTTTTGGTATCTGAGGAAAGGTTTAATCGATCAGACACTAAATATAAAGACACAGATTCTGAAAGCTATATCCTCCAATTCAGATGATGAAGAGTTGGGAATTGTGAGAGATCTTCTAGGTCGAGGATATTATGAACAGCAGCTGGATAATTATTTAGCCTGCTTTGACCCAACTCACTTCCACGTTGTTTTTTTTGAATATATTAGCCAGAACCCTCAAAAGGCTTTAAGTGCGATATATTCATTCATAGGAGTAGAAAGGAATTTTACTCCACAATCAATTGGTTCAAGGCCGAAACGAAACTCTTATAACTCCTTATTGATTTTGATTGAAAGGTTAGGCGGAAAAAATAAAATTGTGTCGAAGGTTGCGGACGTTACTAACCAGTTTCTTGCGAGAGTCTTAAAAAATCAGGTAAAGGAGAAGGTTTTTGATCAGGGGATAACAAGCGCATTAAATAGCCATTATAAGGAAATGAACTCAGGACTGGCTGCAAAGCTGCTGAAGCTAAGTGATGGCAAAAAACATAGTGATAGTGTATCTAGATATTGGAACTGGTAATGTTGTGAGAAACCGTCTCGGGAGAATAATTGTATACGCTAAGGGAGTATTGGGACTTAGCAAGAGGGACATCGTTCTGGTTTCATTCCCCAAATCCGGGAACACATGGGTTAGATTTGTAATAAATAATTACATCTCCCTGAGTGAACTCAATGGGAAAATCGTGACGTTTTCCTCTCTGGATCAAGTTATGCCGGAGTTTGGGGTCAATGACCTTTTAAAACCATGGCCGTATAAGTCAATGCCAAGATTTGTGAAAACCCATTGGGCATGGAAACCCCTATTCGCCGGTAAAAAAAGCCTTCTCATAGTGAGAGACCCTCGGGATACCATGGTTTCTTACTATAATTACAGGAGCAAGCAGGTGTCGGCAGTGAACCCTGAGAGTTTCCAGACATTTATAAGAGACAAAAAATTTGGTCTGGAAGCTTGGTTCAAACATTTAAAATCGTGGGAGAAAAAGGCAACCTGCGTTATCAGGTACGAAGACTTGAAGAGAGACGGATTAAAGGAAATTTCGGATTCTTTGCAGAAGTTAAGTCTTGATATCAACACTGAAATTTTATCAATGGCATTTGACAATGCCGCTTTTGATAAGTTAAAAGCAAATGAACAGATTCACGGAATGTCGAAAATGAACTTCTTTTCCGGGGGTCAAATGTTTTTCAATAAAGGGAAAACTAATCAATGGGTTGAATACTTTTCAGAAAGAGATTTAGAGTATTATCAAGAATTGAAAAGTAAGTATCGGCTAAATGCATACTAGCAAAGCACAAAGGACGTCTGTATTATTCTTCACTAATTTCCCTCCCCCCTACACTGGCCACACCGTGAATAACGAGTTGGTATTTGGGTGGCTTAACGACGCGCAAAAGAAAAAGATTAATATCTCGAATAGTAAGGGACGACTTCAGTCAACGGGATTGCTTCGAATAGGCGGTATTGTCTCTCACATCAAAAAATTGATTGGGCTGCGAAAGGAGCTCAATCGAAGGAGATATAATTGCCTATACATGACTTTCTCTCATTCAACGCTCGGTTTTTTAAAAAATTACTTGACTACATTGGCAGCCAGGGGAAAGGTCGATTTTATTGTTGGGCACATCCATACAGGAAGCTACTCTTCTTTATTTCGAAAGAACTTGCTTAGGCCTTTTACTTTGTCCTTTGTTACGGGTGTTGATCGCTTTATTTTTTCGAGCGAGAGAATGTATGCAGAGTGTGCGTCTTATATCCAGTTAAACAAAAAGTTTGTTCTGGAGAATACGTTAAGTAAAGAACTGCTGGTCTCAAAAGACGAAGTAGAGCTAAAGATTCGTAGTCGGAAAAAGGAAGATACTTTTCAACTGATCTATATTTCGAATATGATCCCCTCCAAAGGATATAAGGATCTAGCAAAAGCCCTCGTCTTGCTTTCGGGGAACTCGGCTATTGACTTCCATGCAACTTTTATCGGAGGTTGGATGGCGAGATCCGATGAATTGGAATTTTTGAGGTTTCTGTCCGAGAATAAACTTGAGAAATTCGTTACTGTGCTTGGTGCCATCTCCGACCGGCAAGCACTTCGGCGGGCACTTATGGAAGCCCATGTTTTTATATTGCCAACCTACTATCCCACAGAATGCCAGCCAGTCAGTATTATTGAAGCGATGAATGCGGGCAACGCTATTATTTCTACCTTTCATGCAGCAATTCCAGAGTACGTAAAAACGGATGTGAATGGCGTCTTGGTGGAAAAAATGTCGCCGCTGCAAATACGTGACGCAATAGTCAGGTTGTACGATTTCCAGTATTGGATCGAGTGCGCCACCGGTTCGAGGAGGGTATTTGAAGAGAAGTTTTATCCAGACATTGTTAAATTGAAGTTCATGGATTTTTTGGAAACTTTGAAGTAGGAACGTATTCCCTTCATCAATTAAAAACAGGCACGAATTGATCAAACTTTATAACACCTTCGAAATAGCGATTCCTCTTTGGGATTGGATAATTGAGAAATTTGAATCTCAGGGTTTGAAAACGTCGGCAGTAATAAGCAAAGGGATTTATAGAGCTAAACCAAGTAATATTAGTCAACACATTCAATATGTTTGGACGATTCCATTTCTGAGGAAATATAAGTTAGTCTCCCATTTAACTTACTTCTTGCTGACACCCATCAAAATTTTATGGAGCAGGCCTAAAGTCAATATTTTTTACACGCAACCCCCTCTATTTTACATTTTGGGGGCTTTTTGTTCAAGATTGGTCAGAATTCCCTATGTTGTTCACATAATGGACTTTCAACCTGAATTGCTGGTGGTCATGGGAAAGCTTAGACGCACGGGGCCGGTTTATAAGCTGCTTAATTTTCTTGGCCTAAGAGCACTTAAGAAAGCTGAAGAGGTAATCGTAATTGGTCGGTGTATGCAAAGCCTATTAGTCAGGAAGGGTGTGAATGAGAAAAGAATCCAACTGATTCACAACGTTTCAACCTACAGCCCCGATACAGTAGTAAATACTGGCATTAAGTCTGACATTGGGCTGGAGGGAAAATCGATAATACTCTATTCGGGCAACATGGGTGTGGCCCATGAGTTCGAGACAATTCTTGGTGTTTCGAAAAGACTAGCGAGGCTGTCGAGCCTTCATTTTTTGTTTGTTGGAAAAGGCGCACACAGAAGTCTAATAGAAAACTTTATTGCTGACCAGTCTCCTGTTAACGTTTCGTTGATCGACTACCTACCTGACGACAAGTTTCAAGAAGTTTCCCAGGAGTCTTTAGCGCACTTTATTTCCTTAAAAAGTGGCTATGAGGGCCTCATGGTACCAAGTAAGTTCTATAGTTCCATTGCAGCTGGCAAGCCAGTAATTTATGAAGGAGGCAACAGTTCTGAGATTGCACTATTGATTGCAGAACATGGGTTGGGAAAAAGCGTTCTGAACGGCGATATTGATGAAATGGAGCGCTATATAGTGTCGCTTGTAGAAGACCCAGGATTAGTAAGGCAGATATCAAAAAATTGTCGGGCTACGCACGATGGCAACTTTAGACCATCAATTATAGCACAGAATTATTTACAATGTATAGATGAAGTTATCAAAAGAAGGGAGTAATCTTGTTTTTCTTATCGGAGCGGCCCGCTCAGGCACAAAAATGTTGAGGGACGTGCTTGCCCAGCATCCAGGCATTAGTAAAGTCCCATACGACATAAACTTTGTCTGGAGGTGGGGAAACGAGTCGTTAGAGCATGACGAATTAAGTCCTGCTAACTATTCTGCTAAGAATAAGCATCGGATACACGAATATTTGGAGAGATATGCCAAGAAAGGAGATTACTTGATTGAGAAATCGGTTTCGAATACCATCAGAATCCCATTCCTGCGGAGGAATTACCCTGGCGCAAAGTATATATTTCTGTATCGAAACGGAATTGACGTCTGCGAGTCAGTAATCCGACAATGGAAGGCCCCTCTTGACAGCAAATACCTTCTCCAAAAGATGAGAAATACGCCTCCTTCTTTGTTAATTAACTACGGAATGAAGTTTTTGAAGAGAAATCTCATTAAGAGGAAAAATGATTTCTTTTGGGGAGTCAACTTCCCAGGAATGTCGAAAGATCTTCAATTTAAATCGATAGATCAAATAGTTGCGCAACAATGGACATATTGTGTTGGTAAAATGCTTGAGGCCCGGGAATCAATAGATTCCGGACGGCTTATCGAAATTAAATATGAAGACCTTGTTTACAACTCTGAAGCTGTGCTCGAGCGTATCTTTAAATTTATAGACCCGCAATTCTCTATTATGCCAACCGAAAAAGATTTGATAACAAGTGACCACGTGGGGAGAGGCAAATCCAATTTTCTCGAAGAACAGTTAATTGTAATTTTACCAATTGTTGAGTCGACGATGAAAAAAATTGACAGCTTATGATGAATATTCCCTTTTCGCCACCATTTATTGATGAAGACACAATAACTGAAGTAACTGATACGCTAAGATCAGGTTGGATAACTACTGGCCCCAAAGTAAAGGAGTTAGAAGATCTCATCGCAAAGTTCAATCAGTGTGATTCTGCTGTAGCTGTCAATTCAGCAACTTCAGCGCTAATGCTGGCCCTTCATTGGTTCGGAGTGGGAAGAGGTGATGAAGTTATTATTCCTGCGTATACTTACTGTGCTACGGCTTTGGCAGTAAAGCATATTGGAGCGACCCCCATCATGGTAGATGTTAAGAGCGACTTTACCCTTAATCCTGCAAAGATGAAAGCTGCGATCACCAGCAGGACCAAAGCAATCATTCCAGTGGACATAGCCGGCTGGCCATGCGATTACGGCCAAATAATCGAAATTGTAAGAAATGCTTCCGAAAAATATTTTAACCCCACATCAGACCCACAAAAGAAGCTGGGTCGAGTTCTTATTCTAAGCGACTCAGCCCATTCTCTTGGGGCAGTTTACAAAGGAAAGCCCGTTGGAGCGTTGCCCGATATCAGTGTTTTTTCATTTCATGCAGTAAAAAACATTACGACAGCTGAAGGAGGAGCATTGTGCTTAAATCTCCCAGAGCCATTTGACAACGGCGACGTCTATAAAACATTGAGGCTTTGGAGCCTTAATGGGCAAACAAAAGACGCATTTACTAAGTTGCAAGCGGGAGGGTGGAAGTACGACATTGTGTATCCTGGCTTCAAAATGAACATGCCAGACATATGTGCAGCAATTGGAGTTGCTCAACTAAGAAAATATGCAAGTACTCTTCTACCTCGAAGAAGAAGCATAGCAAATATGTATCAGGAAATCTTTTCCAAGCATAGCTGGGCAATTCTTCCTCCCTTGAGACATGGAAGCACTGAGTCAAGTTATCACTTGTACCCAATTCGCATTAAGGGAGCAAATGAAGCTCAAAGAGATTTAATTATTGAAGAGATGACACAAGCTGGCATTGGGGTGAACGTTCATTTTATACCGCTCCCTTTACTTACTATTTTTAAAGAACAGGCTTATGATATTTGTGAGTTTGAAGTGAGCTACAATCTCTACGCCAATGAGATATCACTCCCGATTTATCCTCAACTTCTTGATGAGCATATTGAGTATGTAACCAACTGTTTAGTTACTGCCGTTTCAAACGTTCTGCGCTGAAATGATTAGGTTGCTAGATTTAACGATATCCATTTTGGGAATGATATTATTTCTTCCCGCTTTTTTACTTTTTGCTGCGCTAATTGTTGCCGACTCTTCTGGATCGGTTTTTTACCTTCAGAAAAGAGTAGGTAGGGGGGGGCAGGAGTTTACTTTATATAAACTCAGAACTATGAGGAGTGGTGCTGACAAAAATGGTCTTTTGACGATTGGGGCAAATGACAGTAGGATAACAAAATTTGGGTTATTTTTGAGGAGATATAAAATAGATGAGGTTCCTCAATTGATCAATGTTTTCAAAGGGGATATGAGCCTCGTTGGGCCGAGACCGGAAGTTCGAAGATATGTTGAACATTACACAGAAGATCAGAAGAAGATTCTTCTCATCCGGCCAGGAGTTACCGATATGGCCTCAATATTCTATAAAGATGAAAATGACGTTTTAAGTCTAGCTTCTGATCCTGACTCGCTCTATATCAAAGAAATTTTACCACATAAAATCAGCCTCAATCAATTTTACATAGAGAACCCGTCAGTAAGAAATTATTTTTATATAATCTATCTAACATTGAGGAAATTATTATCAAGATCAGGTGGAAAGGGTACCAGCCGGGGGGCAACTATTCATTGACGCTTTTTTTTCAATTTAGCACTATTTACACCAGGCAGACTTTGATAACAAAAGGCATCAGTGAAGGAGGTCAGACATTTGGGAAAACTAAGCGAAATGACAAGTAGTCATAGTTTCATAATAGGCAATAAATCGATAATCAAATTCATGATTGATGTCCTGCTTTGGACAACTCTCACCGTAGTTAGTTTTGTTTTGCGTCTTGAGGGAGATATCCAAAGGTTGGCTGAGTCCCTATTTGTTTACTCTTCATTGTTATTCTTCGTCAAGGCTGCATCAGTTTGGCATTTCAAATTGTACAAACAGTCATGGCAAAATGTAGGCCTCTCGGATTTTTATTCACTAGTAAAAGCGGATGTAGTAGTTGGATTTTTTGCTTGGGTGCTTGTTTTTGTTTTACGGCCAAATTTTGTTGTTCCATACTCGATCCCATTTATTGAGTCCGCACTAATGCTTTTGAGTCTTGGTGGCATAAGGATTCTTTTTAGATATTACTTCAAAAACTTCGTTTCCAAAAGAAATTTCCCACGAAGGAAAAGGGTGCTGATTGCCGGTGCAGGAGACGTGGGAACAATGGTTGCGAGAGAAATGCTTAGAAACCCGAAAGAAGGGTTCCTTCCTGTGGCGTTTCTGGACGATGATCCGACTAAAAGTAACCAACGTTTTTTGGGGGTTCCTGTTCTTGGGCAGATCGAGGAGATGAGTGAAATTATTGATGAAGAGAACATTGACGAGCTCATTATAGCCATGCCCAATGCTACAGGAGACACAATACGAAAAATCGTCGAGTACGCTCAACTGGCCAACATACCACACAGAACAATCCCAAGGTTAAATGATCTCATAAGCGGAAGGGTAAATATTAACTTTCTTAGGAATGTCGAATTGGAAGATTTGCTGAGGAGGGAGCCGGTGCAACTAGATGGCACCAAAATATCTGCTTATTTGAAGCAAAAAAGGGTAATGGTTACGGGTGCGGGTGGCTCCATCGGTTCCGAGATTGTTCGCCAGCTTACCAGGTTTGATCCCGACACCATCCTATTGGTAGGGAGAGGGGAAAGCAGCTTACATTTGATCAGTATTGAGTTGAGGGATAAAAGGGGGTTCCAAAAATTTGATGTTAAAATTGCCGATGTGCGAGACAGAGACACTCTGGAAAAGCTGTTTGATGAATACAGGCCAGAGGTGATTTTCCATGCTGCAGCTCATAAGCATGTTCCTTTTATGGAAGACAACCCGGCTCAATCTGTCTTCAACAATGTTATTGGCACCAAGAACCTGACTGAACTTGCACTTAAGTATAGTGTTAAATATTTCGTCAATATTTCGACAGATAAGGCTGTAAATCCAACCTCAGTTATGGGAGCGTCAAAAAGGGTGAGCGAGCACCTTGTTTCGCTAGCGTCTTCAAAAGCTGAAAAGGATCAATATTTTGTTTCGGTTAGGTTTGGAAATGTGCTTGGAAGCAGGGGAAGTGTGATCCCGATATTCAAGGAGCAAATTAAAAACGGTGGGCCTATTACCATTACTCACCCTGAAATGGTTAGATATTTTATGACTATACCGGAAGCCAGCCAGTTAGTTTTGCAGGCGGGCGCAATGAATAAGAATGGCTCACTATTTATTTTAGACATGGGCAAGCCCGTGAAAATATTGGATATGGCGAGAGACTTGATATCACTTTCTGGCCTAATTCCTGATCAGGATATAAAAATTGTATTTTCAGGAGTTAGACCTGGGGAAAAGATGTTTGAGGAATTGCTTACATCGCAGGAAACACTTGAAGCCACAGTGCATGGAAAAATATTTTCCGCTAAGAAAAATGTTCACCCTCGAGGCATCGAAACCATGGTTTCGATGCTTGAAAAAGTTGCACAAACTGGAGATACCGTCAAAATCAAAGCAGCATATAAAGAAATAATCCCATCGTATACACCCTAATGCTCTGACAGACGGCCGTTCGGCTTTCCAGGTTGCCATTCTGTTTCTGGGAGCTTGTTGCTTTACAGTTTTAATTATTCTTTTAGCCCAGGGCTTTTTCAAGCCGTGGAAAGCCCGTAGTTCTTTGCTATTGTACACGCTATTGAGCGGGGTTTTCTTTTTCGTGTTGTTTTACTAATTTGCTTTACAAAATATAAGCATATACTTTTGTAAGTATATGAGCAAAGAACACATAGGCGAGTTTGAGGAGCTGATCCTCACACTCGTTGCCGCTTTGAAAGACGATGCTTATGGGGCGGCCATCACAGAAGAGATAGAATCGAAACTAGCACGGGAAGTCAACCTGAGTGCAGTGCATGTTACCCTGTACAGGCTGGAAGACAAAGGCTTTATCAAATCGGAGCTTGGCGGTGGCACCAGCATGCGTGGTGGGCGCAAAAAGAGAATTTTCACCATCACCAGCGCCGGTATGGCCATGCTCAGAAACATCAAGGACAGCAGGCTGAAACTTTGGAACATGGTGCCCGAGCTTAAAATCGCAGCGGAGTGAGGGAACAGGATCAGATAATCCCCAATTGGGTGCGGAGGTTCCTTCAACTCATCTGCCCAGAGTATCTCTATGAAGAGATAGAGGGTGACCTTATTTATCGATACAACAGAGACTTACTCAAACACAACAAGAATAAAGCTAAGAGAAGGCTGGTGTGGAATGCTATTCGCTTTTTCCGTCCCGGCATCCTGATGCGCAACAATTTTACAAAAGGACTAAACTATCAAATCATGCTCAAGTATCATTTACTAGTGGCCTGGAGAGTGCTGCTGAAAAACAAGCTCTTTAGCTTCACGAACGTCTCCGGTTTGGCCATAGGCTTTGCCTGCTGCATTTTTATCGCTATGTATGTACTCGATGAGCTCTCGTATGATCAGTACCACGGCAAGGCTCACCGCATATACCGACTACTGCATAATTCAGGCAACTTGGCTGATACTGTCTCCACCAGCAACAACCCAGCTGACTATTCGGTGTGGGGCAATGCTCCTGTTGCCACTGCGCTGAAAGCAGAGTTTCCAGAAGTGGAGCAGGTGGTACGGTTTTCTGGAAGAGCCAGTACGGTGCTGCGAAAGGGAGATAATATTTTTAATGAGCCAAACATCTTTATCGTTGATTCTACTGTATTTGATGTATTCAGTTGGAAGTTCGTAGCGGGCGACCCTGAAACAGCCCTTGCACAACCCAACAGTGTTGTGCTGACAGAATCGACGGCGCAAAAATACTTTGGAGATGAAGATCCATTGGGTCAAACCATTGAAGTGGATGCTATCGCAGGACGCATTAATGAACGATCAACCTGCATGGTAACTGGTATTCTGGCAGACATTCCTCACAACTCTCACTTTACTTTCGACGTGCTTTTGCCGATGAGTATGTTCAAAAAGTCGAGACCTGGTGTGTTCACTGCTTGGGGTTATGTGGACTCCTACACTTATTTTGTGGTGCCAGAGGGCTTTGATATAGCACTTCTACAAGCCAAAATGCATGCCTTTACAAGAAGGCATGTGACCGACTGGAGCTACAACGTCATGATTGAACCATTGAGTAAGGCCTACCTCTATTCTAAGGCCAAACGGCAACCAGGTGTAACCGGCAACCTGTCCAATATCTATATCTTCTCAGCAATTGCCGTGTTCATACTATTTATTGCCTGCATTAATTTCATGAACTTAAGCACAGCGAGGTCAATGACACGGGCCAAGGAAGTGGGTGTTCGCAAAGTGGCAGGGGCTCAACAGGGGGTACTTAGAGCACAGTTTCTTACTGAAGCCGTACTGCTTTCTTTATTGGCTGGAGTGCTGTCCCTGGCAATTGCATTACTCTTACTACCTTCATTCCAGGCGCTTACAGGTAAGCAACTAAGCTATGAGCTGATCCTGGCGCCAAAAGTGTTGACGGCGCTGCTTGCGGCAACAATCGTTTCGGGTTTCTTTGCCGGCTTTTATCCCGCCATGGTTTTGTCAAGCTTTCGACCCTCGCAGGTGCTCAAGGGGATTCTTAAGGCCTCTTTCCAGGGGGCTGCATTGAGAAAAGGGCTGGTAGTTTTTCAGTTCACTCTGTCAATTGCATTGATCGCAGGCACTGTTGTAGTCTTCTCTCAGCTCGAGCACCTCCGATCTATAGACACCGGCTTCAATCAGGAGCAAATGCTGGTGATTAATTTTGACTACGACGGTAAGGTGCAAGAGCGACTAGAGATGATCAAGAATGAGTTCGAGAAACATCCCTCGATTATCTCCGCCGCAGCATCTCGAACAGTCCCGGGCGGCCATTTTCCTAAGGCAACCACGCTAATTGAAACTGCTGCGGGCGAAATGCAAAGTCAGGCTCCTGATCTTTACGAAGTTGACTTCGACTTCATCCCCCATTTTGACATTGACGTTGTAGCAGGCCGTGCCTATTCAAGAGATTTTCCAGCCGACACTGCCAACTCGATGGTGATCAATGAAGCAGCAGCAAGACTTTGGGGTTATACCAACCCAGAAGATGCTCTGGGGAAAAAGTTTTCTCAGTGGGGGAAAGAAGGCAGAATAATCGGAGTAGTCAAGGATTTTAACTACGTCTCTTTACACAATAAAGTTGAACCACTGACCCTCCGACTGGAACCGAGATATAGTATGAGCTACCTTACGCTACAGGTCGCTCCGAATGATTTGCCCGCTACCATCAGGGAGGTGGAACAGAAATGGGCATCGCTAGCCCCTCACCGACCCTTCCTTTATAGTTTTCTGGATGACTCGTTTAACAGGCAATACCAGGCTGATGTCAGGTTTGGGAAAGTATTCGGAGTATTTGCCATGCTGGCCATATTCATTGCCTGCCTGGGGCTTTTTGCCCTTGCGGCCTGGACAGCAGAGCGACGAATCAAGGAGATTGGAATAAGGCGGGTGCTCGGTGCCTCATTCGGTCAAATTGTTTCATTGCTGTCAGCTGATTTTATGAAGCTGGTGCTGATTTCAATGCTGATTGCTACACCCCTTGCCTGGTATGCGATGACCCGTTGGCTGGAAAGCTTTGCCTATCAGGTGGGCATAAGATGGTGGATATTCGCTGTTGCGGGTCTGACGGCTGCCGTTATCGCTTTGATTACCGTAAGTTTTCAGTCGGTAAAAGCGGCCTCGATGAACCCGGCCAGGTCGCTGAGGACTGAATAGATTCTGAATATTTGATAAACAAAGAAGGGGCGCAGATAGCTCCTTCTTTGTTTACGCTTCTTGTCCTGGCTTGCTAAGACGGCGAGAGGGGAGGTCGACAGTGATCTCAACGAACATTAAGCCCCTGCAAGCAGGAGGTTACTTATGGCATTTGAAAAGCGGGACGTCAAATCCGTTATAGCACTCCGCAGACAGAGAAATACCGTGTTTTAACTATTCAATTGATGCGATACTTTGGTAAATTCATCCTGATTGCCGACAAAAGCAATATTTTTGGAATATTACCTGTCTGATTCCTACTAATGGCACGAGTAAAAAGTGACAGAGCAAGACTATAAGGCCATGAAAAATGACCGGAAAGACACACATATTTACCAGGCCTTTTACTTCCATAACCAGGTAAAGTCGCATTTCTACGCAGGTGATGCATTTCTTAGCTACCGAAAGGATATGACGCCCGATGAACTTATTGAGTTGGGATATGAAATAATGGAAGAAGGTGAATTTGTGCCAGAGTTGACCCGCAAGATTGAATCATTGCTAGGCAAGGGAAACTTTGTCTATGACTATTGGGAGTTTGGGCCCGACTACTTTTCATTGTACTGGTGGATCCACAAAGAAGTGTATCATAAGAAGCTAGTCTTGATCCGTCAATGGGCGGAATACGAAGGAATCAGTGAATGGATGGAAATCAATGAGAAGGAAGTATGACGTGGCAGAGCGGTTTAGCATGCTCCACCTGCTTGGCAAGTTCTTGCTCGCCCATTGGGACAAGCAAAGAAAGGGGTCGGGGTTTGGTATTTGACATGCCCGTGAAATTACTTCAATGTACATGACTTTAAAGTTTAAACCCCGGAGGGTTGGCCTCCGGGGAATTCCAAGATGGTACGGCTAGAAGTCTGTCTCAAAAAACCAAATTTTGTTTTTTTGACGACATTGAACACACACAAAAGTGCCAATGAAAACATGGCTCTTCTCATGACTGTCTATTTCTTTTTCTTACCCTTTTTCGTCTTCAGCGAAGCCAGGTAGTCGAGGCTTTGAGGCACCTGCTCTAGGGCTCTGGACGACTCATCCTCAATAAAGTAATGATTGATACCTATCTCCATAGCAGCTTCCATGGCCTCGGCAATGCCAACATCGCCCTGGCCCAGCACTACGTTGGTTTCAGGATCCTGACGGCCCTGCAGGTTGTCTTTGCTGCCTGGCTTCCTGTCCTTCAAATGCAGCGAAGTAAAGCGAGTCGGGTATTTTCTCAGCAACGCAGCAGGGTCTTGTCCTGGATTACGCATCCAAAACACGTCCATTTGAACGGTGACATAATCGGGGTTGGTGTTGTCCATGAAGTATTCATACAAGGTGCCTTTGCCTCCCTCGTAGTCGACAAATTCATAGCCATGCGCATGGTAGGCGAAGGTCAATCCGTTTTCTTTAAGCGTCTTGCCTGCTGCGTTGAACACCTCCACCCCCTTCTTCATCTCCTCAAGAGTCATCTTTTCCTCAGTATGGGGAATCCAGTAGCAGAGCACAAATTTAGCATTGTAAAACTTCGCATTATTGATGATTGCCTGAAGCTCATCTGGTTTTTGCAGTGCATCGAAGTTGCTACCAACTGCTACTACTTTGAGCCCGTATTTTTCGAGTAGCTTTTTATAGGCCTCTTTATCAATGCCACGTGGAGTGCCTCCTTCAAGCTCTTTGACGCCCAGCTCTTGTAGACGAGCCAGCGTCTTTTCCACATCTACTTTCATGAGTTCTCTCATGCTACCCATCTGAATGCCAATTTCCTGAGCCATTATCGCCGGAGAGCCTGCCAAAAGAGCCAGCAGCAGCAACAAAATCGTTCTTTCAGAGAAACGGGTTATTGTCTTTTTCATGTTTTTTGATTTAGGGTGATTCACATGTTCATATTAGCCTTAATTTAAGGAATGTACAACACGTTTTCCACCAGGAGTTGCACCAAACGGTCTTACCAGGAACTCCATTTGTATCACAATAGGGTGGTATTATGCAAGAAAACCAACCAATGAAATGCTACCTAATGGGAATACACTTTGACATTGGTTAATTTTCAACGGCATATCTATATTGATTTTATCCTATGAAAACTACACAACGTCCATGGCGATCCATGGCGATCGCTTTCTTTGTAATTATTTCTATTGCTTCATGCTCCGACCCGAGCAATAAATTTGATCAGACTCCACGGCTTAGCACTCCGCAGGACACTGTCAACCTTCCCATGGTGAGTCTTCCTGAAGGGGCCGACACCACCAATGCCTATTGGCAGGGGATTGACCTTGAGCCAAAGAAACCGGTGATTCCATTGTCGGTAACTGGTGAAAAGGAGAAGTTTCTGCTACAGCCCGGCTACAGCCTGGAGCCTGTTTTATCCGAACCACAAATTCAGCAACCGGGTGCCATTACTTTTGATGGCAACGGAAGAATGTACGTGCTGGAATTACGCACCTACATGCTCACAGCAGACTCTGAAGGCACCCTGGAGCCAGTCAGCGCCATTTCCCGCTGGGAAGACAAAGACAACGATGGCATATATGAAACCGGGGGAACATTTGTCGACAGTCTCGTTTTCCCAAGATTTGTTCTGGCCTTTGGTCCCAATAGTGTGCTGACGATGGAGTCCAATACCGACAACGTATACATGTTTACTGACACCGACAATGACGGGAAGGCAGACAAAAAGGATTTCTTTACAGATAATTTTGGCCGACCCGGCAATGTGGAACATCAGCAGGCCTTTTTGTACTGGGGCATGGACAACTGGCTGTATAGCACAGTGAACCCATTCAGAGTCAGGTGGACGCCAAATGGTGTCATCAGAGAAGCCACAGGCTCCAACCACGCCCAGTGGGGAATTTCGCATGATGATGACGGCAAGCTTTGGTTTCAGGGCGGGTCTAACGGTTTACCCATGTCCTTTCAATTCCCAATTCATTATGGCGACTATATCGTAAAAGACGTGAACTACGCAGAGGGTTTCGATGTGCCCTGGGGAGCACCCGTAAAGATAGCCGATATGCAAGGAGGCATGGGAGCGGTGAGAATGCCCGAGGGAACCTTGAACAGAGTGACGGGTGCAGCTGGCAACGACGTGTACAGGGGCGACAGACTACCAAAAGAGCTTTACGGTCAATATTTCTATGGAGAGCCCGTAGCAAGAATTGTCAGACAGATCAATCCTGTAGTTAACGAAGGGCTAACAACACTTCACAACGTTTTTCAAGATCAAAAATCAGAATTTATTCGCTCCACCGATCCGCTTTTCCGCCCGGTTGATATGACCACCGCCCCCGACGGCACCATGTACATCACCGATATGTACCATGGCATTATTCAGGAAGGAGAATGGACGCCGGTGGGCTCTTACCTGAGAGCGAAAATAGAGCAGTATCAACTTGATAAAGTAGTTGGTCTCGGCAGAATCTGGAGGCTTTCTTATGAGGGAATGGAAAGGGATAAGACAAAGCCAAAGATGTACGACCAAAAATCGTCGGAACTTCTGGCGTACCTCAGTCACCCTAATGGTTGGTGGAGAGACATGGCTCAGCAGGTGCTGGTGCAACGCCAGGATAAATCGGTAGCTCCTGAGTTAGTTAAGATGGCTAAGACAAGTGACAACCTTTTGGCTCGTTTTCACGCTTTGTGGATACTTGAAGGTATCGGTGCACTAGATGCTGGTCTTGTCAGGGAAATGATGAAAGATTCCAATCCACGTATGCGCATTCAAGCCATGTGGGTGGGCGAAACACTTTATAAGGCTGGTGACACTTCCCTGGGTGCTGACTACGTACGTATGATGAACGATGAGGACACCATGGTGAAAATGCGGGCGATGATGACGGGGAGGCTTCTCAAAATTCCGGGAACGGAAGAGGCAGTGAAGGCAATAATGGCCGCAGATCAAACAGCTGGCATGCAGCTTGTGGCGCAGCAGGTACTGGAACCAGTCGTAGTTAATTCATTCTTTGGGCGCAACAACCCCAACTATTCGGAAAAAGAGCAGGTGCTGCTTGAAAAAGGTGCCGATATATACAACAGCCTGTGTGCTACCTGCCATGGTACGCTGGGGCTCGGAGCTCCTGGCGGGCAAGGCAAGTTAATGGCACCATCGCTGGCCGCTTCAAAGCGAGTAAAGGGCCACCCGGACTATGTGATTAAGACTCTGCTGCACGGCCTCACAGGAGATATCGAAGGCACTTCGTACACAGGCATCATGATGGCCCCAATGGGCAACAATGACGATGAGTGGATCGCTGCGGCAGCCTCGTTTATCAGGGCCAATTTTGAGAACGAATCTTCACTAGTGACCGCCGAAGATGTGGCCAGGGTTCGGGCAAACACTGCAGGGCAAACTAAGTCTTACACTTATCCAGAGCTGTTGGCTTCAGTTCCCAAAGTTTTAACACCAACAGACAGCTGGAAAATGACAGCCAGCCATACTGCCAACACCAGAAAGGGAAGCACAGCATCGGCGAAGGGTGCCTTTAACTTTGAAGGCTGGACAACAGGCATTACCCAACAGGCGGGCATGTGGTACCAGGTGCAATTGCCTAAACCTGCCACTATTACTGAAATTCATTTCACCTCGCCACCAATAAGCAGAGGCTGGCGGCCAGGATCACCTCCTCCTATCCATACCTATCCAAAAGAGTATGACCTGGAGGTGTCGATGGATGGCAAAAAATGGACAAAATTACTGGAGAAGGCGGAGGGTGACAATGCTGCAATGGCTATCAGAATAGCTCCGGTAGAAACGAAATTTTTGCGCTTGACTTTAACAAAATCCGATTCTATCGTGCATGGAGAATTCCGTGGGCGCCCCGTCGACTTTGAGGTCACCTGGACCATGCGGGAGATGAAGCTTTATGGGTTTATGGAGTAGATAGATCAACAGATCTTCTCTTTACCAAAAAGTTTTTCGGATTTGACAGTTGAGGGAGGCAATCAAATTGCTTCCCTCAACTTTTTTATGGTGCCTGTTGATGCTTCAAATCAGCGCTCTTTAACTGCGTTTTGCTACCAAAACACTTTTTTCTGATGTAACTTTGCGCCACCAAAAAATATGTGGACTGAAGTAAAATATCTGTTCCTCAAAGAGGTAACCCTTGAATGGAGGCAAAAGTATGCTTTCAACGGCCTACTGCTATTTACTGTCAGCACCATTTTTATTATCTACCTGAGTCTGCGAGTTAAAAATCAGGCCGGACTTCCCGACCATTTGTGGAATGCCCTCTTTTGGATCATCATCCTTTTCTCCGCCATCAATGCCATTGCCAAAAGCTTCCTTCAGGAGTCTCCCGGCAGGCAGTTATACTACTATATTTCGGTGCATCCGATAAGCCTGATTATGGCAAAAATGGTTTACAACAGCTTGCTCATGGTGGTACTGGCGGTGATTGCCGTGGTAGTATACGGAACGGTTTTGGGCTATCCGGTCATCAACACACTGATGTTCGCCTCAGTGGTGGCGCTTGCTTCCATAGGCATCTCATCGGTGCTCACGATGATGTCAGCCATTGCTTCAAAAGCTGGTAACAATACTGTACTTATGGCCATTTTGAGTCTGCCCTTGCTCATACCCATTCTCCTGCTGTCAATTAAAGCTGTAAAGAATGCTATTGATGACCTAACTTGGCCCGACACATCAGACGAACTAATTACGCTGGCGGCCGTAGATTGCATTGGAATTGCGTTGGGCTATGTGTTGTTTCCTTTTCTCTGGAAAAGCTGATATGGATAAATTGATAAGAAAATGGTGGTGGAAAATCCTGGCAGTTGTGCTCATGCTCTATGTAGTGTGTGCAGGTCTTCTTTTTGACGTTCCCCGGCTGGTGATTCTGAATGAAACCATCAGGGTGCTGCACTTTCATGTACCCATGTGGTTCGGCATGATTTTGCTTTTGCTGGCCTCGGTAGTTTACGCCATCAAGAACCTTTCCAGCCCCAGCCCCAAAAACGATATCTATAGTTTAGAGTTTGCCAACGTTGGTGTAGCATTTGGCGTGATGGGCATTGTAACTGGCATGATTTGGGCCAATTTTACCTGGGGAGAGCCCTGGAGCAACGACCCCAAGCAAAACGCTTCCGCCATCGGCATCCTTATCTATTTCGCCTATTTTATACTTAGAGGATCGATAGAGGACGAAAACACAAAGGCAAGGATCAGTGCGGTTTACAACATATTTGCCTTTGCCATTTTAATCCCTCTTTTGTTTATCCTTCCCCGGCTTACCGACTCACTGCACCCCGGCAACGGCGGCAACCCAGGTTTCAATGCCTATGACCTGGATAGCAAACTGAGGAAAGTGTTTTACACTGCCGTTATAGGCTGGTCGCTTATAGGTTTTTGGATCGCCACCATCAGGATCAGAATGAGATTAGTTCAACATGTTACAGAGCAATAAAATGAAGCATACACTTTCCATAGCACTGTTTACCACAGGCATGTTTTTTTCAACCAGCCTCTGGGCACAGGAAAAACATAAAATAGATGAAAACGATTATGCCAATCAATCTGTTGAAATGGCAGACGGCTTCCGGGCTGAAGGGAAAATCTATGTGGTAGTAGCAGTAATGGTGGCCCTATTGGGAGGATTTACCTTCTACGTGGTAAGAATGGACATGAAAGTGGCGGGGCTGGAAAAAAAGGTGGAGGAATTTCTGCACAGAAAATAAGGTTTAGGTAGTTGAAATATAAAAAGAGAGTCAATGAAAAAGTCGCACATATTCGGAATCATTATCATAGCCGTGGCTGTCATGGTTATTGTTTCCACAGCAGGTGACGCAAGCACCTATGTGAGCTTTGGAGAAGCACAGGAACTGGCTGCAAAAGGGAACTCGGGCATGATCCACGTAGTAGGTGCCCTGAAAAAAGACCAGCAAGGGCAGCCAGTGGGTATCCAAACCAGCCCCGATATGCTTTCTTTTTCCTTCATCATGGTTGATCAAAACAACCTTGAGCAAGAAGTAATTTATAACGAGCCCATGCCTATGGACTTTCTGAGGTCGGAGCAGGTAGTGGTTGTTGGTTCATACAAAAAGAACATGTTCGTTGCCGACAAAATCCTGATGAAGTGCCCTTCAAAATATCAGGAGAATGAAATAAAAGTTGGAGAGGTCAGATAAGCCCGAAAAGTAGATGATACATACCTTTGTTGGTAATTTAGGTCACTTTTTAGTGATCACAGCGTTTGTTTCTGTTCTCATCAGCGCATTTTCATATTGGAAAGCCCAGCGTTCCGACGAAATTGCAAGGCCCTCGTGGCTCAGCTACGCACGCATCGCCTTTTACATTCACGGTGCTTCTGTTTTTGGTGTTGTTGCATCACTCTTCTACATTATCAACAGCCACTATTTCGAGTACCACTATGCCTGGAGCCACTCCTCTGCTGAGCTTCCGGTATACTATCAGATTGCCACATTCTGGAACGGCCAGGAAGGCTCTTTCCTGCTATGGGCATTCTGGCATGTTATTCTTGGGGCGATCCTTATCAACACCAACAAGTTTTGGGAAGCACCCATCATGGCTGTTTTCGCAGCTGTGCAGGCATTTCTTCTTTCAATGATCCTCGGGGTCGTTATTTTCAATGTCAAATTTGGAAGCTCTCCGTTCATCTTGCTGCGGGAGGCAATGAATGCGCCTATTTTTCAGCTCAACCCAGACTTCGTCCCCAAAGATGGCTCTGGCCTTAACCCTCTCCTTCAGAACTACTGGATGGTCATTCACCCCCCAACTTTGTTCCTTGGGTTTGCCACTACTATCATCCCTTTTGTGTATTGCATGGCTGGGCTTTGGATAGGGAAATACAAAGAGTGGATCAGACCCGCACTGCCCTGGGCGCTGTTTTCAGCGGTAACACTTGGCGTTGGCATTTTGATGGGTGCCTATTGGGCGTATGAAACGCTCAATTTTGGTGGCTATTGGAACTGGGATCCCGTGGAGAATGCCATCTACGTGCCTTGGTTGGTGCTGGTAGCAGCTATCCACACGATGATCACCTTCAAGAAAAGCAACAACGCACTGAAGGCTGCCATGGTGCTGTCCATTACTACTTTCATTTTGGTGCTATATGCCACCTTCCTTACCCGCTCTGGCATACTTGGAGACTCGTCTGTTCATTCGTTTACTGATCTCGGTCTTTCTGGCCAGCTCCTGGTCTATCTGATAACTTTTGCAGCACTGTCTATTTGGCTTTTAGCCAAAACGTGGGGCAAGATCCCAACTTCTGATGAGGAAGTATCCACGTACTCCAGGGAATTCTGGATCTTCATGGGGGCAGCCACTCTTTGTGTAATGGCCTTTCAGGTAATCATACCTACATCCATCCCTGTGTGGAATGCTATCGTCGAATTGTTTGGCGGCATATCCAACGTAGCACCTCCAGTTGATCAGGTCGCTTTCTACAGCAAGTGGCAAATTTGGCTTGCTGTGATTTTGGCTCTGCTATCGGGAACAGGGCAGTTTTTCTGGTGGAAAAAAGTGGACAAACAAAAGCTCAAAGAATCCCTCTTTTATCCCGCAGTTATCTCTTTACTGGCTTCCGGAATTATTATCGTCGTGGCTAAAGTCACTGAACCGGCCTACATCCTTTTGCTCACCGCCGGCATCTATTCCATTGTTGCCAATGGAAAAATTCTCTTTTTGCTGCTTAAATCAAATGCGAAGCTGGCAGGTGGTGCCGTGGCGCATATTGGCATTGCAATGATGCTTGTAGGTGTTCTCTTCTCCTCTGGCTATTCAAAAATCATTTCTATCAATAACACCGGAATGGTTTGGCACAAAGATTTCCCTGAAGAAATGAACACAGATAACCTATTGCTTTTTCAACATGAAGCCATGCAAATGGGCGACTATTCGTTGAACTACAAAGGGATCAGAAAAGAGATAGAAGGCTTTCCTGGCTACGTGAGCACCAGCGCCATCGAGGCCTTTGGAGATAAGCACAAAGTGGTAGCAAGAAAGGACATTACGTGGAAGGGAAAGAAATACTTCTCCGAAGGAGATACGCTGGAGATTGACAACCCGGAAAACATTTTCTTTGAAATAGAATACTCAAAAAAGAACGGGCAGACTTTTAATTTGTATCCCAGGCTCCAGATGAACGAATCCATGGGACAAGTTTATTCTCCGGACATAAAAAGAACGCTCACCTCCGATTTATATACCCACGTAAGAACCTTCCCGGATCCTGAATCTGAAACAGAGTGGAGCGAAACGGAAGAAGTGACTGTAAAGGTTGGAGAGACTTTTTTTGTGAACGACTTCGTGGCCAGGGTGCAGGGCATTGAAAGAATAACGGAAATTCCACAAGTGACATTGGGGCCGGAAGACGTAGCAATCAAGGCGAGAATCGTTATCAGTGGAAGTGATGAAGACTATATCGTGGAGCCTATTTATCTGATCAAGGACAGAATGATCGGCCTGATACCAGAGGAGGTAAATGATGTGGGTGCAAAAATTACTTTCGTTAACGTGCATCCTGAAAGCAATAGCTTCACTTTTGGCATCAACACCACACAAAAAGAGTGGGTCATTCTGGAGGCAGTAGTTAAGCCTTACATCAACATACTTTGGACTGGCACACTTGTGATGGTGCTAGGTTTCGCCATGGCTATTCGCAGGCGCTACGTCGAGTTTATCAAAATGAGAGACAAGGGGCAGGAGGAATAAACCACTCAATTACTTTTAATTTAGTAACCCTTCAAGGGTCTCCGGGCCTATAGGGGCCGTTCTTAAACTTTAGGAAACATTACGGCAAAAGTGAACCCCCGGAAGGTTTTAGCAGGCCACTCAAGTAAAGTCGTTCAACAATCAAGTCAATTTTACTACCTTCATAGGCGAACAATCAATCGACCTATGAAGGCATCCAGAAGATCTTTTTTCAGGCAAATGAGTGCCGCAGCCGGGGCCTTGTCTTTGTCGGGCATGGCTGCAAAAGCTGCCTCTTTCGAAGTGGCGGATGGATTGAAATCCCTGCAATCGCTCGACCCCATTACCGCCGCCGAAGACGAACTCTCCTGGGCAGCAGTGCGCCAGGCATATACTGTATCTCCCTCCATCATCAATCTCAACAATGGCGGTGTAAGCCCCCAGCCCAAAGTGGTGCAGGAAGCCAACGATCGCTACTATCACCTCAGCAATGAAGCTCCCTCTTACTATATGTGGGGCATTCTCGACCAGGGTCGTGAGCCTTTACGTGAAAAACTGGCAAGTTTAGCGGGTTGCAGTCCTGAAGAAGTCGCCATTAACCGGAATGCCACCGAAGCACTGGATACGGTGATCTATGGCATGGACCTGAAAAAAGGCGACGAAGTAATCCTAACAAAGCAGGACTATCCCAACATGATCAATGCCTGGAAGCAGCGTGAGCTTAGAGACGGCATTAAGCTGGTATGGCTCAACCTCGATATGCCAACCGAAAATGCCGACTACATTGTTAAAGCATTTACCGATGCCGTAACACCGAAAACCAAAGTCTTTCACATCACCCACATGATCAACTGGAACGGGCAGATCATGCCCGTGAAGAGACTTTGCGAAGAGGCGAAAAAAAGAAATATCTTCTCGCTGGTGGACGGCGCCCACACATTTGCCCATATGGATTTCAAGGTACCCGACTTTGGCTGTGATGCCTACGGCACCAGCCTCCACAAATGGCTCTGCGCCCCGTTTGGCACCGGCATGCTCTACCTGCGAAAAGAGCGCATCACTGAAATCTGGCCTATTTTCACTAACGATAACCCCAGGGGTGATAATATTCGCAAGTTTGAATCGCTTGGTACCCGCTCCTTTGCGCCAGAGCAGGCCATTGGTCAGGCCATTGACTTTCACAATGCCATAGGCCCAAAAAGAAAAGAAGAAAGGCTGCGGTACCTCAAAAATTATTGGTGCGAAAAGGTAAAAGACCACCCGAAAGTCAAACTCAACATTTCTCTCAAACCCGACTTTAGCTGTGCCCTTGGCAACTTCGCCGTCGAGGGCAAAGAGCCCGGCGAAATCGCTACCCGTCTGTTCAACGACTACAAAATCCACGTGGTGGGCATTGTGTGGGAAAACATCAAAGGAGTAAGAGTAACGCCACACGTGTATACACTTACCAGTGAATTAGATAAATTAGCTGCCGCAATACACAAAATAGCGGACAGTTAATGGCAGAACGATTTTCCTTCAGAGTAGCTCTTATCGGTTCGGGCAGGCTGGGCACGCAACTGGCCATGGCCCTGGAAAAAGGCGGTCACCGGATTGCCGAAATTTTCAACCCTTCTCAAAAATCAGCGGAGAAGCTGGCCTATAACCTCTATTCAAGTCAGCTGGTCAATAGCCTCGATTTTTCCGACAGCGACTGCAACTTCTTCGTTATCGCCGTGCCCGACGAAGCCATAGAGCAGGTGGCCACCGAAATTGTGCTTCCCGACGAGGCCATCGTTGTTCACACATCGGGCGCCACACCCATGAGCATACTAGAGGTGACTGCCGCCGAAAACTTTGGTGTATTATGGCCGCTTCAGAGCTTTAGCCATGGCGCAGCTATCAGCTTTTCGCAGCTTCCGATTATTATAGAAGGCTCCAACGATTACACACTGGAAATCCTTAACCGTGTAGTGGCATCTCTTGGCTCAGAGCCGGTGTTCATGGAAGAGGAAGAAAGGAAGAACCTGCACGTGGCGGCCGTGTTTGCCAGCAACTTTACCAACTTTATGCTGAGGTCGGCCGAGCGGGTGCTTGAAAAAGACGACATTTCTCTGGATATACTGAAACCTCTTGTGGTGGAAACTATTCGAAAAGCTTTTGAAATCGGGCCTGAAAATGCGCAAACCGGCCCGGCAGCAAGAGAAGATTTCGCTACTATCGATGCTCAGACCTTACTTCTAGCCGATGACGAATCGCTGCAAAGAATGTACCGCATGATTTCTCAGGAAATCATCGACAGCAAATATGAGTCGGACGTGTAGTTTGAAATCCAGTGGTTCTGCACTTTCTTTGAACCTTAATTGGAGGAAATGGCAAAGTCGTCCCGGCCCAGGAATTTCTCATTCACCGGTCTTTTTAGGCTGACAAGGTTTCCTAACCTTCTTATTATTGCCCTCACTCAATACATGACGGCCCTCTTTCTTACGACCTCCACTCACGGTTTATGGGCAATTTTCACTCACACGGGCTTGTTCTGGCTCACCAGCTCCACACTCATGCTTGCTGCGGCTGGCTACATCATCAACGATTACTACGACGTAAAAATCGACTACATCAACAAGCCCGAGCGGGTGATCGTAGGCAGGATTCTAAAGCGCAGAATTGCCATGATTTGGCAGCTGGGGCTTAACCTGGCAGGCATACTCATCGGCTTTTTCCTGTCTCCCTGGATCGGGCTCATCCACTGTTTCTCTGCGTTCACATTGTGGCTCTATTCCAACCAACTCAAGCGACTTCCCTTTGTTGGTAACTTCAGCATTGCATTACTCACTGGCGTGTCGGTGCTAGTGGTGGCGGTTTTCTTTGGAGAAAAAAATTGGCTGATCTTTACCTACGCCTATTTTGCCTTTGGCATTACGCTGGTAAGGGAAATTATCAAAGACATGGAAGACCTGAAAGGCGACGAAACTTTCGGCTGTAAGACGCTTCCCATCGTGTGGGGCATTCGCAAAACAAAGCAGTTTGTGTTTTTGCTGCTCATTGTCTTCGTTGCGAGCATATTCTACTTCGTTTTCAAGGCAAAAAACGAAATACTCAATACCTACTTCATGGTGATGATCATTCCAGCTTCTCTCTTCATCATCTACTTTTTGAGAGCAGATACCAAAGACAAATTTGCCAACCTAAGTACCTTTTGTAAGCTATTTATATTGAGTGGTATCATCAGTATGGCTTTCTTTGCCGCCAATTAAAAATCATGAAAAAGAACCTGGCCATATTTGCCTCCGGAAGTGGAACAAACGCAGAAAACATTGTCAACCACTTCAAAGGTAGCAGCGACGTAGCCGTTGAGCTCATCCTGTCAAATAAAAAGGATGCAGGAGCGCTTGACCGAGCCAAAAAACTGGGAATTCCTTCTCATGTTTTTTCGAGACCTGACTTTTACGAAAACAATAATGTGCTGGAAGTACTAAAAGCTCACAGCGTTGACTGGGTGGTTCTAGCTGGATTCCTTTGGCTTATTCCTGACAATCTCATTAAAGCTTTCCCTGACAAAATTATCAACATACACCCGGCACTGCTGCCCAAGTTCGGTGGCAAAGGCATGTATGGCGACAGAGTTCACCAGGCCGTAATTCAGGCAGGTGAAAAGGACAGCGGCATTACTATCCATTTGGTGAATGAAAAATATGATGAAGGCAAAATCCTCTTCCAGGCATCATGCGATATTGAAAAGGACGAAACGCCGCAAAGCCTGGCTGCCAAAATTCATCAGCTTGAATACGCCTATTTTCCTCAAGTAATACACGATCAGGTGATTCAGTAAAAAACACAGGGTTTTTTTCAACCTAACAATGCCTCACGCAGGCAAATTTTATTAGCTTTGCACCTTAATTTTCCTAACCGTAAATGAGCCAAAAAAAAATCACTTCTGCTTTAATATCAGTTTATTACAAGGATGGACTTGAGCCAATTATCCGCCAACTTCACTCGCTGGGTGTAAAGTTATACTCCACCGGAGGCACCCAATCATTCATTGAAAAGCTTGGCATAAAAGTGACACCAGTTGAGTCGCTTACAGCCTACCCGTCAATCTTCGGGGGCAGGGTGAAAACGCTCCATCCAAAAATATTTGGCGGCATTCTCTACCGCCGAGGCAACTATTCTGATATTGAAGAGGCCGGAAAATTTGAAATTCCATCTATAGATTTAGTCATTGTTGACCTGTACCCATTTGAAGAAACAGTGGCAGCGGGGGGAACCTCAGAGGAAATCATAGAAAAAATTGATATTGGAGGCATTTCGCTCATCAGGGCGGCGGCCAAAAATTTCCACGACGTCACCATAGTGGCATCGAGAGACCTTTATCCAAACTTGAGCACCCTGCTTGAAGAGAAGAAGGGTGAGACCTCCGAAACTGACAGAAAGAAATTTGCTGCCCATGCCTTCAGAATAAGCTCGGGCTATGATACGGCCATATTCAACTACTTCAATCAGGACGACGAAATTCCATCGTTGCGAATGGCCGAGGACGAAGCAACCACCCTTCGCTACGGCGAAAACCCTCACCAAAAGGGCGTTTTCTATGGCGACATGGCCAAAATGTTTGATCAGCTCAATGGCAAAGAGCTTTCATACAACAACCTCGTGGACATTGATGCAGCTGTTTCACTTGTGGAGGAATTCCCGAAAGAAACGGCCTTTATCATCATCAAACATACCAATGCTTGTGGCGTGGCTGTGGCTTCAACTGTGAAAGAGGCCTATCTCAAAGCATTTGAAGCCGACACTGTTTCTGCCTTTGGCGGCGTGCTGGCAACCAATAAAAAAATTGACCTGGAAACGGCAGAGGAACTAAACAAGCTGTTTTTTGAGGTGCTGATTGCCCCGTCTTATGATGAGGCTGCTTTAGAGCTGCTTAAATCAAAGAAGAACAGAATCATAATGAAGCAAAAGGCTGGGATCGACACAACCAAGCAGGCGAAAACCATTTTGAATGGCGTGCTTGTGCAGGATCGTGACCTGCATACCGATGGCAAAAAAGACCTTAAGGTGGTGACAAAGGCCGAGCCCACTGGTGAGCAAATTGATGCGTTGCTGTTTGCCAGCAAGCTGGCCAAGCACACCAAATCTAATACTATTGTACTCGCCAAAGGCAATCAACTATTGGCGAGTGGTGTTGGACAAACATCCAGAGTTGATTCACTGAACCAGGCCATTGAAAAGGCCAGAAGTTTTGGCTTTGACCTAAAGGGTGCAGTTATGGCGTCTGATGCTTTCTTTCCTTTTCCCGACTGTGTAGAGATTGCGGACAAGGCTGGCATTGTATCGGTAATTCAGCCAGGTGGTTCTATCAAAGACCAGGCGTCGATCGATTATTGCGACCAACATGGCCTATCTATGGTGTTTACCGGGTATCGCCATTTCAAACATTGATTAATATTAAAACACAACGAGATTATTAGTCTCAAATTTGTATTTTCGACACGTTTTCAGCGTAATTGAGCGAATTAAAATAAACAATGGGATTCTTAGATTTTTTCTCCAGCGATATAGCCATAGACTTGGGCACGGCCAACACCCTTATCATTCATAAGGACAAAATTGTAGTTGACGAGCCCTCGATTATTGCCATTGACAAAAACACCAACAAAGTATTAGCGATAGGACGTGAGGCCATGCAAATGCATGAAAAAACTCACGAGAACATCAAAACTATCCGTCCGTTAAAAGACGGCGTGATTGCCGACTTCCATGCTGCTGAGCACATGATCAGAGGCATGATCAAAATGATCCATCAGGGTGGTAAGTCCTTTTTCCCAAGCTCCCACAGGATGGTTATTTGCATCCCGTCCGGCATTACTGAAGTGGAAAAAAGAGCGGTACGTGACTCCGCTGAGCACGCCGGTGCCAAAGAGGTTTACATGATTCCGGAGCCGATAGCTGCGGCCATCGGTATTGGCATCGACATCGAAAGACCTGTTGGTTCCATGATAGTGGACATCGGAGGTGGTACCACTGAGATTGCTGTCATCGCACTTTCGGGCATTGTGTGCGACCAGTCGATCCGGGTAGCCGGCGACACCTTCAACAAAGACATTCTCGACTATATGCGCCGCCAGCACAACCTGCTGATTGGTGAGCGTACCGCTGAGAGAGTAAAGATCGAAGTTGGCTCGGCCCTTACTGAACTCGACGAAGGGCCCGAAGATTTTGAAATCAGAGGCCGTGACTTGATGACGGGCATTCCAAAAGTGATCAAGATTTCCTATTCTGAAATCGCTTTCGCCATAGACAAGTCTGTATCGAAAATAGAAGAAGCCGTACTCAAAGCTTTGGAAATTTCCCCTCCGGAGCTTTCTGCGGACATCTATGACAACGGCATTCATTTGACGGGTGGCGGTGCGCTGCTGAGAGGTCTCGACAAGCGCCTGGCCATGAAAACTAAACTTCCGATCCACATTGCAGATGATCCATTAAGAGCTGTTGTGCGAGGAACCGGCCTTGCCTTGAAAAATCTTAATGCATACAAAGCGGTTTTGATGACCTAACCATTGAATGTATTCATTATTCCAATTTCTCTACCGAAATAGGGCTTTTCTAACCTTTCTGTTTTTAGAGGTAATAAGTTTTTGGCTGGTCTTAAACGACAGAAGCTATTTGGGGGCGAAGTTTTTCAACTCGTCCAACCGGCTGGCCGCCAATGTGCTGAGCGTTTCATCTAATGTATCTGACTACTTCTCTCTGGGTAAGGTAAACGCACAACTGGCTGAAGAAAACCGCCAACTGCACGAAATGTTGTTGAATCAACCCCCCAAAGGAATAGACCCGATCAGGGTTGACTCAGTTTCAATAGACTCATCTAATTATGTATATGAAATGTTGGCTGCCAAAGTCATCAATAATTCCACTAGAAGGGTCAACAACTATCTTACAATCAACAAGGGGTCGGATGACGGCATAGTCCCGGGTATGGGTGTGGTAGGGCCCCAGGGAATTGTGGGCAAAGTAAAATATTCTTCGAAGCATTTTTCATCGGTGATTTCGCTGCTGCACACTGAGTTTTTGATATCCACGGCCGTCAAACGAAATCAGGTGTACGGCACTTTGCGCTGGACATCGGGAGATGCCCTTTACGCTGATCTGCAATACGTCCCCCGACATGTAAACCTCCAGGTGGGAGACACCATTGTTACCTCCGGATTCAATACCATTTTCCCGGAAGGCTATCAGGCAGGTACCATCTCAGAATTTACTATTTCTGATGACGCCACGTTTTACACAGTTAAGGTGAAGCTCGCTACCGACTTCTACAGTCTCAGATACGTGTATGTAGTGAAAAATCTGTTGGCCGAAGAAAAAGACTCACTCGAACAAGTAACTATTCCAGATTATGAATAGAAGCAATTACATAAGTCTGGCTGCCGCATTTATTATTCTTGGATTACTCCAGGTGACTGTTCTCAAAAACCTCATTTTGGGCAACTATTCATCTTGCTTCATCTATATCCTACCCTTGCTTCTTATTCCTCTTGAGGTATCTGCCATAGCATTAATGGCTACTGGTTTTTTGTACGGAATCTCAATTGACACTTTTTATGACACGCCTGGAATTCATGCGGCCAGTGCTGTGTTAGTAATGTACTTGCGACCGGGGCTGATCAGAATACTAACTCCAGGCGGTGGGTACGACGCTGGAACGCAAATATCGGCTGCCGAGCTGGGTTGGGGATGGGTACTATCCTATTTTATTCCTCTGATCTTTATCCATCATGTAGCGCTTTTCTTTATAGAAGCAGGAAATCTGGGGATGTTTTGGGTAACTTTAGGTAAAGCAACTATGAGTTCAATTTTCACACTTGTGGTGAGCTTGATCATACTATATATAAGAATGCCTCAGAAAGGTAGCCGGCTATGAACGATAGCAGAAAACTATATATCCAAACTGGAATGGTGCTGGTGGGTGTTATCCTGCTCGTCAGGCTGTTCATTATCCAGATAGTTGACACCAGCTACAAAAGTGCTGCTGATAGTAACATCATTCAAAAGGTAATTGAGTATCCGTACAGGGGCGAAGTGTATGACCGCAATGGCAAACTGCTGGTGTACAACAGCCCGGTGTATGATATTCTTGGTGTGCCCAAGGAAATCGAAAACCTCGATACCGCCAAGTTCTGCCGCCTGTTCAATATATCCAAAGCTGACTTGATCGAACGGCTAAATGCAGCGAGAAAATACAGCCCCATAAAGGCATCAAAAATTGTGAACCTTCTGTCGCCGGAAGAATTTGCGAAAACACAGGACTACCTCATCGACTTTCCCGGATTTTATGTGTCGGCCAGAACAGTGCGGGGCTACACCACAAAAAGCGCCGCCAACGCCCTGGGCTATACTGGTGAAATTAGCAAAAGGCAACTTGACGCTGACCGCACTGGTTACTATAGCCAGGGAGACCACATCGGCATCAGCGGCCTCGAGTTGTCGTATGAGAGAGAACTGAGAGGCAAAAGAGGTGTGAAGTACAAACTTGTTAACGTTCGTGGGGTTGATAAGGGGAGCTTCAAAGACGGGTTATACGACACATTAAGTATTCCTGGCGAAAACATTACCACAACCCTGGACATTGAGCTTCAGCAATATGCAGAAAAGCTATTGGCAGGAAAAGTGGGAAGCATTGTAGCCATTGAGCCAGCCACTGGGGAAATCCTGGTTTTTGTGTCTGGTCCGTCGTACGATCCGGCGGTGTTGAGCGGCAGGGATTTTGGCACCAACTTTACGAAGCTTTCCCAAGACAGTCTGGTTCCCCTTTTTAACAGGCCCCTGATGGCCATGTACCGACCCGGCTCAGTTTTTAAAATCATGCAGGCCATGATCGGCTTGCAGGAAGGAGTGATTACCCCCAACACGGTGATCGCCTGCAACCAGAGTGTGATTGGTTGCCATTATCATGGCCCATCTGAGAATTTGCTGGGGGCCATCACCATGTCTTGCAATCCGTATTTTCATCAGGTATTGAAGCGGGTAGTGAATCAGGATGTCTCCAGGGATACCTACGAAGATACCCGAATTGGGCTTGAGAAATGGCGGGGCAGAGTAGCCAACTTTGGTTTTGGCAGCACACTGGGAATAGATTTACCCAATGAAAAAGGTGGTATGGTGCCCAACGTAGCTTACTACGACAGGGCTTATAACAATCAACCCTGGAAATATTCTAACATCTATTCCATTGCCATAGGCGAGGGCGAGAACCTGGTCGTTCCGCTGCAAATGGCCAATTTTACTGCCACCGTGGCCAATCGTGGTTACTATTACACCCCTCACCTCGTAAAAGCGATAAGCGACACAGGCAAGCCCAGGCCGGAATATGAAGTGCAGCACCACACCGGTATCAATCCCGAATACTTTGATATTGCTGTTGAAGCCATGCATAACGTAGTAGAACACGGCACTGGCCAATACAGAGCCAAACTGGACGATATCATCGTTTGTGGTAAGACCGGTACCGTACAAAACGCCAATAGCCCCGATCACTCGGCCTTCATCGCTTTTGCGCCGATGGATAACCCACGGATTGCTGTGTCAGTGTACGTAGAAAATGCAGGCCAGGGCGCAAGAGCGGCAGCAGCTATCTCCGGCCTTATTATCGAAAAATACCTCAAGGGAGAAAAGGCAAAGTTGAGAATGGAACCCTACGTACTAAAAGGAGATTTTCTAGATGCGGACGAGAAGGCTAAGTTTAACCTCTAACCAGTTTGACTGGCTCGCAGTCTCTCTGTACTTCCTCCTTGTGCTCCTGGGGTGGTTAAACATATATGCAGCTGTGTACGATGATGAACTCGGCGCCAGCATCTTTGATTTCAGCATCAACTCAGGCCGCCAGCTGATTTGGATCAGTACCAGCGTCCTAATTATCCTCGTCATAAGCATTATTGATTTCAGGTTTTACGACTCATTTGCCTTCATTGTGCTGGGTGTCATTGTGGTCATGCTTGTCAGCGTGCTTATTTTCGGCTCCGAGGTGAAGGGCTCCAAATCGTGGTTTGGTATAGGTGCTTTTGGCATCCAGCCTTCGGAGTTTGCAAAATTTGCGACTGCACTGGCGCTGGCAAAGTTTCTCAGCCAGCCAACCATCAAGTTCGAGAAAATCAGCACCCAACTGATGAGCCTGGGCATTATTGCCGTGCCAGCGGCTCTGATTTTGCTACAGGGCGACACCGGAACTGCCATGGTGTTTGCCTGCTTTATCATTGTGCTTTACAGGGAAGGGCTAAGCCCTGTCTTCTTCATGATTGGCTTTGCATTCGTGCTCCTTTTCATTCTTACACTGCTGGTGAATAAGCTGGTGCTCATTATCGGGCTCTTAACGCTCGGTCTTTTGGCTGCGGCATTGTCTGGCAGAAATATCAAAAAAATTGGCGTTGTCATCGTGTCGACTGTGTTCATGTTTGGCTTTGTTCAGAGTGTCGATTTTATTATGAACAAAGTGCTGAAGCCCCACCAGCAAAAACGGGTGATGCAACTCATCGACCCGAACGCTGATCCACTCGGCGCTGGCTGGCAGGTGACCCAGTCTAAGATTGCCATTGGTTCTGGTGGCCTGTTTGGTAAGGGCTACCTGCAAGGCACACAAACGAAGTTCGACTTTGTGCCAGACCAGAGCACGGACAATATCTTTTGTACTGTTGGAGAGGAGCACGGCTGGTTTGGTGGACTTATTTTGATCGCCGCTTTTCTAGCGCTGCTCCTGCGAATTACCCAGCTGGCTGAACGCCAAAAATCCAAATTTGCCCGGGTATATGGTTATGGGGTAGCGTCCATTTTGTTCTTTCACTTTGCCTTTAACATTGCCATGACCATCGGGCTGTTTCCTGTTATTGGCATTCCACTGCCTTTTTTCAGCTATGGCGGCTCCTCACTGTGGGCATTCACCATATTGCTGTTTATCTTTTTGAAGCTGGACGCACACCGCATGCAAATCTTCACAAGATCTTGAAAGACGGCTAGCGAAACTTTTTGAAGACAATTTTAAGGAGCTCCTTTACCTCAGGAGCGTTCATGTCCCATTCCAGTTTTTTGGAATAGGTTTGGATAAGGAGTTCAACAGCATCGTCGAAACTATCGCAGCCCTCCACTTTCTTCATTGCGGCCAGAAAAACATCACTGTCACCGTCAAACAACTCGTTAACAAACATATAACGTTGGTTAACCGTAATGCTGCCAGCTATGCTATCAATTTTTTGACTTTGATGCACCTCAGCCAAAGAAGGCCTTTGCTCGGCTTTTAGTTGCTCATGGAGCGGCGTTTTTTCAGACGAAAACTGCTTGTTCAAGGGTGCAGCATCCGGCTCAGCGTCATCATCGCTTTCTTCATCTCCCAAAAACTCAAATGAACCCTTGCCCTTAACCTCCTCCTCTGCCTGCGTTTCCTGCACTTCTTCCAGGGCATCATAGGAGGGTTTCTCGTCTTCCTCCTCGCCTTCCTCCTCGTCAACAAAACGTATCAACTCATCATCTTCGTCCTCTTCTGCAGTTTCGGCTGGGCCTCTGTCTTCCACAGTCATTGAGCTATCATCGTCCTCGTCTTCTGAGGTTTCACTCTCTTCCTCTTCCGGATTTTCATCAAAATCATCATCATTGTCGTCGTCATCTTCTTCCGACGAATCCTCCTCCTCTACAAAAGTTGAGAAATCAACCTGTGCTACTTCGCTAAACCTCTCCTCATACTCCTGGCGGTTTTCAATGGAGAGGTCTCCAGCAGCAAAAAGCTCATCGAGTAAGACAACAGCGTCGTCATGCGACAAGTCGCCCTCCGCTTTCTCCCCAAAAAGCGCCACATAGCTTTCAAAAATTTCTTGATTGACCTTAATGTATTTTGAACTGTTTTTCAAATACTTGTCATTCAGCTTGCCGCTTTCGTGCCCGGTCAATTCCTCTCTGAAAAAATCGTAGGGAGACACAATCAGTAAAATTGCTTCCCTGGTAGCTTGCTGTAGCAAAGGCTCAAAGTTCACCCTATTAACCTTTATCTGCTGGGAAAGCGCATTCATAAATGATAGAAGAGCCTTGCGAACATCCTCATTTTTATAATTAAAATAGGGGCTCTGTAGGCGCAGCGTCTCTTTTTGCCATTTGCGAAAAAGAATTTTCAACACAAAATAATTCACCTGCTTTACAGGAGTTAAATCCACTATTTCCTTCCCCGAAATAGTATCAGTGCCTTCAAAGAAAGAATCACAAGCTCTCTTTGTAAACAATTCAGCAAACGCTTCTATAGCCTCATGATTCAGTTTGCTCTCCCGCATATATTTTGTTTCTTTTGCAAAGCTAGTTTTATGCCCAAGATCGTTATACAAAACCTGAATAACAAACGCCTATTCAGCGAAAATAGTGGCCGAACCCTCCTTTCTATTTTGCAGGAAAACTACATTGACTGGATGCACGCCTGCGGCGGCAAAGGGCGATGTACAACCTGCAAGGCGATCGTTCATGAAGGGCTGGCATTGCTTGGTGAACTGACCGAAGCGGAAAAAAAGTATGTGGAAATGGGTAGGCTGGAAAGCAATGAGCGACTTGCCTGCCAGTGCAGGGTCTCGAACGATATTGAAATAAGTGTAGCGGATGAGAATAAATTCCCGCATATTGACTACACAGGATAAAGGAAAGAATGCTAATAGAGCCACATTTAGAAGGGTCGGGAAGGGAAAGCCGTCGGTCGGGCTGGATTGAGGTAATCTGTGGCTCCATGTTTTCGGGTAAAACAGAAGAGCTCATCAGGCGATTGAACAGGGCGGTAATTGCTGGACAGAAAGTGGAGATATTCAAACCTGCCATTGAGAAAAGATACCACGACAAAAATGTGGTGTCGCACAACGACCGAAGCATCCGGTCAACCCCTGTACAATTTGCCGACGATGTTATTTTGCTGGCCGGAGAGAGCCAGGTGGTAGGCATAGACGAAGCTCAATTTTTTGATGACGAAATCGTTAACGTAAGTGTAGCACTTGCAAATAAAGGCAAGAGAGTGATACTGGCTGGCCTCGATATGGACTTTATGGGCAAGCCATTTGGCTGTATGCCACAGCTAATGGCTGTCGCAGAATTTGTGACAAAAATTCACGCAATATGTATGAACTGTGGCGACGTTGCTTCCTACTCATATCGTACTTCGTTGGGAAACAATAAAATAATGCTCGGTGAAAAAGAAGCCTATGAAGCAAGGTGCCGCAAATGCTTTTGGGAAGCTATGGGTAATGACAAGAAATAGAAAAAGTTCGCTAGTCTCTTTTGCACTTCTCCTGTTGACCGCTGTTGCCCAAGGGCAAAACGACATACCTGTGGGGCAGTGGCGAACGCACTTCAATTATAACCAGGGATATGGAGTAGTCAAGCTAAAGGAACGAATCTACAGCAACGCCTTTCATAGCCTGATAGAGGTTGACAGTGAAAACATGGCTATCAGAAAAATCACCAAAGCCAATGGTTTAAGCGATGTGGGTATCACAGCACTTGCGGCGCATGAGTCAAGCAGCTCTCTTCTCATTGGCTATGCCAATGGCAATATTGATATCCTCAAAGAGTCAGAGACTATTAATGTCAACGACCTGATGCGTGCCAATATCACTTCCAGTAAAGTAATTAACAATATCTTCGTCGGGGAAGAAACCTTTTTCGCCACTACCAGCTTTGGCATGCTGGAAATTGACCTGCACTCATTTCAGGTTGTGAATGACTATCGGGAGCTGGGAAGAAACGGAACGAGCGTAGGCATTCTGGATGGAGGCATCAAAGGAGATAGCATTGTGCTTGCTACCACAGCCGGCATTATTTCAGGCCGCCGAAACAATACTAATCTACTGGACTTCCGCAATTGGAAGCGATCGCTTGAAGGGGTGAGCCAAATTGATTTCATTGAAGTTTCGGATGAAATTTCCTACGCTGCCAGCACGCAAGGGCGGTTATGGGTAAATGAAGGAAGTGGCTGGAAAGAAATCTCTTTTACTACAAAACCAGAGTTTCTCACGCTGCAAAATGGAGAGTTGCTCTATGGAAAAGGGAATCAAGTCTCCAAACGATCTGTGAATGGCCAAACCTCCGCCTTTACCCTGGGAAACAGCACTGTGGTGGCAGACGCCTTTGCTGACGAGGGAACCATCTGGTTTGCAGATGAAAAAAACGGTTTGGGTAAGTCTACCGCAGAGGGAATCACCTATCACGTGGTGAATGGCCCGTTCGAAAGTGCCATTGCCGATGTTTCGGCGATTGGGAATAAAGTTTTTACCCTGAGTGGTGGTTTTGAGTACAATGGCCTTATTCCTTTTAACCGAAACGCTTCAGTATCGACTTTCACAAAGGAGGGCTGGGAGCCTGTTCTGTCAGGAAGTCTTTCGCTCTTTAAGGATGCTTCTTCGATTGCTTCGGCAGGTGACCCCGACGATTATTATGTCCTGGTCTATGGAAAAGGCATTATTCAAAACAGCTCAGGTAAGCTCATCGACCACCAAACGCCGGGCAGCCTCATTCAAGCGACCAACGGCTTTGTGCCAGTTACGGCCATGGCCGTGGATCAAAATAACAACCTGATTATCTGCTCCAATCAGGCCAGCAACAAGTACATGTTGATGCTTGCCGACGGAAGCTGGGAGCCTCTTAGCTTTATCCCGGACACATTGCCGCCAGCCGTTTCCCTTCAGCAAAACAGTTACGGCGATTTCTGGGGAATTTTGCCACACTCCTCAAATAGCGGTGTAATAGTTTTCAACATCGACTCGAAAGAATACAGAATCATTAACACAGGATCTGGCCTTCCTTCGTCAACAGTGGCTGACATCGCTTTCGACCAAGACGACTACACCTGGCTGGCTACATCAGGCGGCCTGGCCATTGTAGCCAACACCTACGAGGTGTTAGACCCAGTCGATCTTTTGATCTCCTATCCGGTGGCAGAGAACGCTTTTGTATTGAACGACGAACCTGTTCAGGCGATAGAAATAGACGGCGCAAACAGAAAGTGGATTGGCACAGACAAAGGCTTGTTCCTTCTAGATGAATATGGGGTAGGAACGCTTACCTCATTTACAAGAGAAAGTAGCCCGTTAGCCGCCAACGATGTGCAGCAATTGACAATTAATAATAGCTCGGGTGAGCTCTTCGTGCTTACTTCCGGCGGCTTATTGTCGTACAGAACAACGGCAACAGCTCCGAGCAGAGTCGTGCAAAAAGCAAAAATCTTCCCAAACCCTGTAAGGCCTGGCTTCAATGGTGTGGTGGCCATCGAGGGTCTCGCCTACGACACAGTTGTTAAAATCACCAACGAAGCAGGTCGCCTGGTCAGAGAAATGGTCAGCACCGGCGGAACGGCGACCTGGAACCTGGCCGACTACAACGGAACCAGGGTTGCTTCGGGCATTTACATTGTGTTTGCTGCTACCCGAGACGGCAGCCAATCTGTAGTCGGCAAAATAGCCGTAATCAACTAAAGGCATGTTACAGAAAACCCGTGGCATAGCTATCAACTACATCAAGTACCGGGACACGTCGATTATCTCCCGCATTTATACCGAGGATTTTGGTTTGCAGTCTTACATTGTTAATGGAGTAAGGTCGGCCAAATCAAAAGGAAAGATGGCGCTATACCAGCCACTCACATTATTGGATTTGGTAATCTATCATAAAGACGGAGCGCAACTCAATCGTATTTCAGAAATAAAGTGTTTTTATCCGTATCAACATATTCCCTTTGAAATACGAAAAACCACTATCGGCATCTTTTTGGGTGAGGTACTGAGCAAGATCGTAAGGGAAAACGAGCATGATCACGCCGGTCAGTTTGATTTCGTAGCAAAATCCCTCCAAGAGTTCGATACGCTAACTGCCAATTTTGAAAGCTTTCATTTACAGTTTCTTGTCAAGCTTACGCAATACCTGGGCTTCGACCTGGTCAACACCGAAGACCTGTACCAGCAGGTGTATCACCTGACGAAAAGTGATCTGCTCTCGAAAGAGGTGCTGGAGTTTATTGAGTTTTTGTACAACGCTCCCTACGCTCACGAAAAGAAAACCACCCTGGAGATTAAAAGAGAGGCTCTGAAAAATGTCATCAGCTTCTACGATCACCACCTTGGCACTCTGGGCTCGCTCAAGTCGGTGGAGGTCTTGCGACAAATTCTTCATTAAGCTTTACCTCACGAATCTATTTGCTGCTATGATGGTTATTTCGTGGTAAGAGTTATAATTTTACACGAACCAACAAAAATTGTCAATTATGAGAAAAATTCTTTTAGGAGCTATGGTAGCATTTGGTGTATATGCATGCTCCAGTCCAAAAACAGAAAACACAGAAGAGACGGCCAGCACTCCGGAAGCAACAGAAACCGTTGCCGAAGCAGTTAAGCCCCGGGTGTTTTTCAAATCTCCTGCCGACGGAGCCACGGTAAGCAGCCCTGTATTTGTGGAAATGGGTGTGGAAGGCATGCAGGTTGAACCAGCAGGACAGGTAAAAGAAGGATTTGGCCATCATCACATACTTATCAATCAGGAATTTTGGCCAAAAGGTGAGGTAATTCCTGCCAGTGATTCAACCATTCATTTTGGCAAAGGACAGACTGACACTCAGCTTGAGCTTGCTCCAGGCGACTACACTATCTCGCTGCAATTTGCTGATGGAGTACACACATCGTATGGCCCTGACATGGCCGCCAGCATCAAGATTACGGTGAAGTAATTTCTATAAAACAGCTAAAAGCCACCATGCTAGCTTCCAACTCACGTTGACTAAGTATGGTGGCTTTTTTTTTCGTTTTTCACTATCATTATACAAAATACAAGCAACTATGGCCCAGGTCCTATTTGATGCGGTTCCCTCTCTCGATTTGGCTGATTTCACTTCCGGAGACGCTGAAAAAAAGAAAAAATTTGTTGAGAAACTCGGGGAAGCATACAACAACATAGGCTTTGTTTCTATCAAAAATCACGGCTTGACCGACGAATTACAGCAAAAGCTCTACAGTATCATCAAGAAGTTCTTTGACGAACCTGACGCAGTAAAACAAAAATATGAAAAGCCGGAGCTGGCTGGTCAAAGGGGGTATATTTCCAAGGGAAAGGAGCATGCGAAGGGAAGGTCGACCGGCGATTTAAAAGAGTTTTATCATATCGGCCAGGAAGTAACCGACAACGACCCGATCAAAGAGGAGTACCCTGACAATATTTGGCCTGAAGAGATTCCAGAATTCGAAGGAATTGCCCTGACAGCTTACAGAACTATTGAAAATGCAGGAAGAGCGATGCTGAGAGCCATTGCATTGTATCTTGAGCTAGAGGAAGACTATTTTGAATCAAAGGTAAAAAATGGGAACAGTATCCTGAGACCGATTCATTATTTTCCGATTGAGAATCCCGACGCCATTCCTGCCGATGCAGTAAGGGCGGCCGAACATGGTGACATCAACCTAATTACGCTGCTGATGGGAGCCAGCGCAGACGGCCTCCAGGTTTTGAGGCGGGACGGAAAGTGGATCCCAATTACGGCACTACCTGAGCAGTTGGTTGTGAACGTGGGCGATATGCTCGCCAGGTTGACCAACGACAAGCTTAAAAGCACTATCCACCGGGTAGTAAACCCTCCAAGAGCGCTCATGCATACCTCTAGGTATTCTATTCCGTTTTTTATGCATCCCCGGTCCGACATGGATCTCACCTGCCTGGAAAGCTGTGTTGATAGTGAACATCCCAAAAAATACGATGACATAACAGCTGGAGCCTTCCTCCACCAGAGGCTAGCTGAAATAGGCCTCAAGAAATAGTATTGCCATGCGCAATATTCGCAATTTCATCTTTCTCAAAGACGTTTTCATCCTCGCCATAACCTCGTTTGGTGGAGCACAAGCACATTTTGCCATCATTCTCGACAGGATGGTGAAGCTCAGGGCATATTTAACAGAAGAGGAGTTGATTGAGCTGCATGCGCTGTGCAACCTGCTACCGGGCCCCACCTCCACCCAAACAATTACCGCCATAGGCTTCAAAAGAGGCGGGCCGCCTTTGGCCTATCTGACGTTGCTGGTTTGGATTTTGCCGGCTGTAACGGTTATGACGGCGGCCGCCATCCTGATCAACAGCCTGCAGGTGAAAGAGCTCAGCCTACATTTTACCCGGTTCATCCAGCCCATGGCGATTGCCTTTGTGGCTTATTCAGCCGTGCTTATCTGGGGCAAGGTGGTAAAAAGCCGGACAAGCATTTTTTTAGCGATTGGATCAGCAGTAATTTCCTATTTTATCAGCTCCCCCTATTTGTTCCCCGTACTTCTGCTAGCAGGTGGAGTAATCTCTTCCACCAAATACAAAAGGCACGAAAAAGAAGAGCGTCAAAAGATAAACATCGTATGGGCCAACTTTTTCCTCTGGGGAGGCGTGCTGATATTTGCAGCGCTACTTGGCGCAGCGACAAAGTACCAGGCCATCACGCTGCCAATAAGGTTATTTGAGAACTTTTACCGGAACGGAAGCCTCATCTTTGGCGGAGGGCAGGTACTTGTTCCCTTTCTGTATACGGAGTTTGTGGAATTCAAAAGCTACCTCAGCTCAGAGGAATTCCTTTCTGGCTACGCCCTGGTACAAGCGATTCCGGGCCCTACTTTTTCTTTCAGTGCTTTTATCGGAGCTCTTACCATGCGGGAATGGGGGACAAGCGGTGAAATAATGGGTGCAGTTATCGCCTCCATAGGTGTGTTTCTCCCAGGCACTTTCCTGATCTTCTTCGTATCCAGATTTTGGGATCAGCTTAAAAAATACCGGCCTGTGAAAGCCTCACTGGAGGGGATCAACGCCGCCAGTGCGGGCATGGTAGTGGCAGCGGCTTTTTTGCTTTACCAGCCCCTGGAGCAAAACCTCCTCAATATTCTGGTGATCATTATTACTTTCCTGGTGCTTCAGTTCACTAAAATGCCTCGCCCCATTATAATTCTTATTGGCTTTGCCCTGGGTTTTGTATTCAAAGGCCAATAAAAAACCCTGAGTGCTTGTACTCAGGGTCTTGATGCCAAATAGCCATCTATATTGTGTTACTCGTGAAAGGTGAGCAAAGGCACCTTGACACCCATGGCTACTTTTTTTGTAACACTGCTTTTGAAAATCTTTTCAAAAAGAGAATGCTTTCTAGGCATCATGGCAATCATGTCAGCTGAGTTTTTTTCGGCAAATTCAAAAAGCCCGGCTCTTACATCATCATTCTTTGTAGTCTCGAAAGAGTGCTTAATGTTCTTAAGAAATTTGTCGACTTTGAAGCTCTCCACCAGGCGACTAAATGGAAATTTGTCATCCTCAGTAACATTGACGATTGTGATTTCAGCTTCGAAAAGCTCGGCAATATCCTTGAGCGGACTTAGCCGTCCTATTGACTCGATCTTATTAAAGTCAGCGGCAAATACAATCTTCCTTGGTTTGAATTCTTTGGTAGTTTCAGGCACCACCAGCACCGGCACATCAGCAATTCGAATTACTTCACTGCTTACTCCTCCGAGCAACTTCTCAAGCGTATCATGACTGCCTTTTGTGCCCATCACAATCATATCAACTTTCTTGGTTTCCATCGCCGTATAAATAGCGTCAATGGTGAAAGATACATAGGCTCTATGATCATGCTTAACATCCTTCAGCCCTGGAATTTCTTCGTCCAAAGCGTCAAATTTCTTGTCAATTTCCTCCTCGTACTCTTCCAGCATTGGTTCAATAATGGCCTGGCCGCCGATGTCCATATGCGGCGTTGGCACATGAATGGCATTGATAAGGTGGATTTTAGCACCTAGCTTCTTGCTAAGGCCTACTGCAATTCTAACAGCATTCTTCGAACACGGAGAGAAGTCTGTCGGTACAAGTATGTTCTTAATGTTCATGTCTTTGTCGGATTACAAGGTTGCTAATTAAAAGTAAACTTAAAGCTTCCCAATTCCCCCTGACATGACCTCAATATTCAGAAAACCTGACATTGGTCAGTTTGTGTAAACCCAATAACGTTTATTCCTCACTTTTTCTTCGGTAGAAATAGAGGTGCTGAGAGTCATGGAAACCTTTTCCTTCACTTAGCGTGACGTAGCCACGGCCGCTTGTTGTAAACGCAACGGCCTCCCCCTGTGGTTCCGGTTGGTACGGAAGTCTGTGAGGGTTCGTCATGATCGCTTCCAGCCAGGGAACGCCGGGCTCCTTCTTCCAGTAAAATATCGACTCGTAGTTTTTAAGTAAAAGCTCCTGTCCATCTGGCGATATGTCTCCCGACACAATCATCCAGAACGGGATGCCACCCACCTTGTGCAGCACATAAGGTTCGGGGGTCTGCTCCGCAAAAGGCCAGTGATAAACAATAACATTGTCCCCTCTTTTAGATATAACAATGATGTCACTATTGGTGGGGTCGACCAGCAAGGTTTCCGCATCCCGGGCACCATCAGGGTACTGAAATTGATAGGTGGAAAAATCGCTGATACCGAGGGATTGAACGCCTTCGGATATATTCAATTCAGGTTCTGGAAACGAATAGATTGAATAATTGCCATAAGCAGCTCTATTGTCACCAATTTCACCAACGTAAAGCAAATAGCCTTCGTCCAGCCCTGGACCAATGGCGATATCCTCCCAGTCACGGTTGATCACTCCCTCCAACCTTACTTCAGCTTTGAGCTGAGCAAGACTATCGATCAGGTAAACGGAAGGACTGCCGCCACTATCATTGTGCACCCAATAAAAGCCGGGGTATTTCTGACTGGCCACTATCCCTGAAATCTCATCGAGGCTACTTTCTTTTATGATTCCCATTGAGGTAGCCGCCTCGAAGGGTGCTCTCGCTTTTTCCTCAGCATAGTCACTCCTATCGCTTTTGCCATGGCAAGCTGCCAAAGCTATAAAGCAAAGGGCATAAAAAGCGATTCTAAATGACATCAAAACCTTGTTTAGAGAGGCTGGGTAGAAACTAAGCATCTGAAAGCCCGGGTTGTTATCGGCTGCATTGGTGGGAAGTACAGGACTCGAACCTGCGACCCCCGCCCTGTCAAGGCGGTGCTCTAAACCAACTGAGCTAACTTCCCAAAATGACACATCGAAGCTGCAACATGCGACTTGCTAGCCAGCAAAGTTTGAGAAACAATTCGAAATAAACAAAGGCTTAAATGGGGAGGTCCGATTAGCAAGCGCTAAAAAAGTCGGTCGCTGCCTTGATGATGGGCTTTTCGAAAATGGCAGTTATGCCAACTACCACACCCACGACTACGGCCACAATAGTCAATGTATTGCGAACCCATGTGGGCTGGTCTTTTGGGCTGGTAAAATACTTCATGGTCTGCCTTTTCACCGTCTGCTCCTTTCTCGGTCAGGTTAAAAAATGGGAAGGGTATAGCGCTGAAACATAAATCAGACGCTATACCCTTATATCACTATTCTACTACTTCTCCTTTAATGGTCAGCACAATAGGGGCCTCGGAGCCACTGTGATAAACGCTCACAGTCTTACTAAAAGCCCCTGTCTTTGCAGCATTATAAGTAGCTTTCACAAACCCTTCACTACCCTCTCCAATGCTACCCTTCGTATAGTCCGTTACGGTGCACCCACAAGAAGCTGTCACTTTAGTGATGGTAATTGACTCACTGGATGGGTTGGTGAAATCAAAGTTGTGGCTTGCGGGAGCTCCCTTTTCGATCTTACCAAAGTCGTAAGTCATTGCCTTGAATGTCAATGATTCATCAGCGGGATGAAAACTTGAAAGAGCGATAAAGGCAATAAAGAGCCCTGCCAGTGCAACAATGTTCTTTTTCATAATTAATGTGTTTTAGTGAAAAAATAAATAATGATTCAAATGTCCGTACTGAAGCTTTAAAAGGCTGTTAATGAAAGCATAACAAGTGTTAATGAAATGTTAATGACACACTGTTCATCAATGGATTGTTTAATTTTGAATCATGAGGACTCGTTCAATCAGGCTTATCACCTCACTCGGAGCACTCTCAGTAGCCGGGGTTCTGCTGATTCAATTTCTTTGGATCAGGCAGGCCTACATTGCCGAATCCAGAACTTTCGACCATAATCTTCATCTCGCACTACGCAATGTTGTGGAGTCGCTGTGCCAAACCGATGGCCTGGATGTGCCAGCCTACAACCCCATTGAGCAGATATCGGCTAATTACTATATCGTACGAACTTCACAGGCATTACAGCCCCGAACCCTGGAATACTTCTTGAAAGCCGAATTGAACAAGCGAAATATTTTCACCGATTTTGAGTATGGCATATACGATTGTCAGTCGCAACTCATGGTATATGGAAATCAGGTTTCAGAAAACAAAGGGAAGCTGGTCAAGGCGAGCTTCCCGTCACTAAAAGAAGACCAGTATTATTTTGGGGTGCTGTTTCCTTCAAGACAAGGATACCTTTTGGGCAGGATGGACTTTCTGGTGTACTCTTCGGGCGGGCTGCTCCTTGTGATCGGATTTTTTGCATACGCCATGGTGGTGATGACAAGGCAGAAACGACTTTCGGAAATTCAGCGGGATTTTATCAACAACATGACGCATGAGTTCAAGACTCCCTTGTCGACTATTAAGCTATCGGCAGAAGTAATCCGGTCGGCCAATGAAAAGGACTCTAAAGAACGGCTTCACAAATACGCTTCTTTGATCGAAAAAGAGGCCGACAGATTGCAAAGCCATGTGGAAGAGGTGCTACAAATAGCGTTGGTAGAAAAAAACAAGCTGCAATTGCACATGGAGGTACAGTCGGTAGCCGACCTGCTAAAGGAGTTTGACCAAACTGCCGGCGAAAAAGTGCAAACCGTTAACGGCAAATGGCAGCTCAAATGCGATTGCAATGACAGTAAGATAAAAGCCGACGCCCTCCACTTTCAAAATGTGCTGGGCAATTTGCTCGACAACTCCATCAAGTATTCCGAGGGTGCCCCAGTCATCACACTTGATGTTACCGACACTGACCACGACGTACTTCTTTTATTTAAAGACGAGGGGAGGGGTATTCCTGCTCCATCGTTGAAACACGTTTTCAAGAAATTTTACCGGGTGCCAAATGGGGATGTGCAGGACGTTTCAGGTTTCGGGTTGGGCCTGTTTTACGTAAAGCAAATAGTCAAAGCCCATAACGGTGACATTACAGTAAGTTCAACACCCGGTAGGGGAACAACTTTTCGAATCAAAATCCCAGCAGTTCATGAAAAATAGGCCAAAACTGCTATTAGTAGAGGATGACCCAAGCCTGGGCTTCGTGCTAAAGGACAATCTGGAGCAGGGTGGCTACGAGGTGGTTCATGCCACAAATGGACTGGATGCTCAGCAATTTCTTAAAGCCAACACTTTCGACCTTTGCCTTCTGGACATTATGCTGCCAAAAGTAGACGGGTTCACATTGGCAAAAAGCATCCGGGCGACCAATTCATCCGTTCCAATCCTTTTCATCACAGCCCGCTCGCTTCAGGAAGACAAGCTGAAGGGCTTCTCCATTGGAGCAGACGACTACATCACCAAGCCATTCAGTATGGAGGAGTTGCTTTTTCGTGTCGCTGTGTTTGTTAAAAGAACCACGCCTACCGAAGAAAGGCCAACTTCTCAGCAGCTAGGCATTGGCGAGTATACACTCGACACCGATACGTTGCGCTTGCGATTCAAAGACGGTGAGACCAAGCTAACCCGAAGAGAAAACGACTTGCTTTTCATGTTGGTGAGTCGCAAGAATCAGCTGGTGAAAAGAGACGAAATTCTTTTACAGCTCTGGGGCGACGACGACTATTTTGCCGGAAGAAGCCTTGACGTATTTGTATCACGTTTGAGAAAGTATCTCCGACACGATCCGAATGTTCAAATTGAGAACCATCACAGCGTCGGCTTTCAGCTTAGAGTAAAATAAAAGCGCAGCCGCTACTTTTTCACTATTGGCAGGATCAATTTCGAAGCATTCTTACCACCCACATAGACTTTATTGACAGCCGGAATCAGATTTGCTTCTGTGGCAATATTAGTTCCTGTGTTCGGGTTCGGGTCGTAATGCGGAAAGCTGCTACTGGTAATGTACAGCCTGATGCGGTGTCCCGCCTTGAACAAATTAGCCGTCGCCATGTTGTCGATAGATATTGGGTAAACCTTCTCCGGCTCCATCAACACCTGCTTCTCAAACCCTTCCCGGTAGCGCATCCTTAAATAGCCCGCATCCAGTCCGCTCAGGTTAATTGACTTGCCGTCGGGATAGACATCGCAAAGCACTATATGAAAATCAGTGTCTTTAGCCGATGAGCTAACCGCCAACGCAGCCTCCACCAGGCCGATTACTTCGATGTCCTCCTGCAAAACTTCGGAGGTAAACACCAACACATCCTCCCGGGCTTCGATTGCTCTTTGGTCGAAGGGATAGCTTTTTTCGAAACTTTTATCATACACGGGATTATTTGGATCAAAGGTGTAAGACATGGCTTTCGCCCTTTTTGACGGCTGCAATACAAGTTCACCACTTTTGTTGTTGGCACCGGCGACCAAATAAAACGTGGTGCTTTCGATATTGGGTACGGGCCAGTCGCTAAACGTTTTCCATTCATTAGCGCCCATCACAAAAACACTTAAAGGGTCAGGCATGGGAGCCTCCTCTTCTTTTAAGTGAATGGTGAACCAGTCGATCAAAACCCTGTCGAAGTCAAAGCCAGCCGACGGTCCAAAACTGATTTCCCCAAAATTTGTCTTCCTCACGGTTACCGACGTGTGGTTCCATGGGCCAAGAATCAGTGTGGTGTTTTCTCTCGCCAAGGGGGTGGCGGCCTTTGTTTTCATTTCCTGAAAAGCCTGAATAGCGCCGAGGGGCCCATAGGCAGCATCGTACCAGCCACTGAGTAGCAAGGCAGGTGCCTGCATTCTCTCAAAGTCTTTTTCTACCGAGGCAAAGTCCCACCAGTCTGACTTGTCGGGGTGAGACAACCAGTCGTAGTAATAAGGCGCATATTTTTTCAGCAGCGGCATGCCGGACAACGGCCTGTTCTTGTACCAGCTTTCTCTTTCTTTTACCCAGTCGTCATAAGCCTCGCTATCAAGCCAGGGGCCAGAGGCGTCATTGGCTCTTTTACGAAGGTCAGGGACAATGAAAGGCATAAACCAGTCGAGCCAAACAAGAGAAAAAGCACCACCAAAGTAATAAAAATAGTGACTATTGATCGGCGTCATGTCGGGTGCTGCCGCTTTGAGTGCCTCCGGCGCTTCGGACAGGGCCAGCCACTGAACAATGCCCGGGTAGGAGCCCCCATAGGTTCCCACTCTTCCGTTTACATAGGGCTGCTTACCCACCCATTCTATTAAATCGTAGCCGTCGGGCCGCTCCTGATGATACGCTTTGAATTCTCCCTCGCTCCCGAAACGACCCCTGACGTCCACCAGAAAAACAGCAAACCCTTCTTTTGCCGCAGCAAGGGGAAACATGGCGTAACCGTCGTATTCGTCCTTGCCATAGGGTGTCCTATACACAATAGCGGGAAATCTACCTTCTCCTGCTGGCTTATACAAAATAGCCTCCAGGTTGACGCCGTCCCTCATGGGAATTTTTACCACTTCCCGTTGAATGTTCCATGCTGGCGGCTGAGCAACTAAAGAGATTGATAAAAAACTGAGGAGAAAAGAAAAGATCAATGTTTTCATCGCACAACGGGTTAAGGTCATGTCAAGTAAATCATTGAAACTGGAAAGGAAAAATGATACTTAAGGATCAGGCGGAAAATCTGGGGGATTAACCTTTAACCGCAATGCCACGAGTGGTCATAAAAAAGCAAAAGGTCCAAGCGGGACGCATTGAACCAGTTTTGCTTTTTTACTTAACCCTACACGAAATATCCAACCCTCAGAAATACAGATTGATCCATACTTAACTCGTTGGGAAAATATGGGGCATAAAAAAAGCCCTCTGCGAGGGCTTCTTCATTTCACAAGGGTGGAAGACCGGGTTCGAACCGGCGACCTCCTGAACCACAATCAGGCGCTCTAACCAGCTGAGCTACAACCACCATGTAATTTTGGGACTGCAAAGTTAATGGCATTCATCAATTTTGCAAAGCACTTAGTCCCTTGTAAATAATAATCTTTCACCTTTTTTAGTTTCATCCAATTGGCCTTTGTGATAGGCTCTGTGCCCCGAAACAAGGACAGTGTCAATTTTTGAATGAAAAATTTGCCCTTCAAAAGGCGACCACCCACATTTCGCCAGGATATTTGATTTCTCCACCATCCAGGTTGAGCTTGTATCGGCAATCACCAAATCAGCAAAATAGCCCTCTCTGATAAAGCCCCTCTTTTCAATTTGAAATAAAATAGCTGGGTTGTGGCACATTTTTTCCACCAGCCGTTCCATACTTATTTTGCCCTCCCGCTGTTTTTCAAGCATCGCCACGAGCGAATGTTGAATCAACGGCCCCCCGGAAGGCGCCTTGAAATAGCTATTTTGTTTCTCTTCCCAGGTGTGGGGCGCATGATCAGTAGCCACCACGTCTATTCTGTCTTCCAGCAGGGCTTTCCATATCTGTTCCCTGTCGCTTCCTTTTTTAACGGCCGGGTTCCACTTAATAAGTGTCCCTTTGCTCGCATAGTCCTCATCCGAAAACCAAAGGTGGTGAACACATGCCTCAGCCGTTATCCTTTTTTTTGCCAGAGGAATTGAACTGTCGAACAGCGCTGTTTCCTTTCCGGTTGAAATATGCAGAATGTGAAGCTTGGTGCCGTGCTTCTTTGCCAAGCCCACTGCCATGGATGACGAGAGATAGCAAGCTTCTTCACTCCGAATGAGAGGGTGGCATTCGATAGGCACATCTTCACCATACTTATTCCTGAATATTTCGGTGTTAGCTCTGATAGTGGCTTCGTCTTCGCAGTGAGTTGCTATGAGCATGTCTACCTTGCTAAAAAGCCCTTCCAGCACCTGCGTATTGTCTACCAACATATTACCAGTGGAAGAACCCATAAACACCTTGATGCCACACACATTCCGGTGATTCGTTTTTAGTACTTCCTCCAGGTTGTCGTTGCTGGCTCCCATGAAAAAAGAGTAGTTGGCCAGAGATGTTTGCCGGGCAATTTCATATTTATCCTCCAGCAGCTGCTGAGTTAATGCGTTGGGCACTGTGTTGGGCATTTCCATAAAAGACGTTACGCCTCCGGCCACGGCAGCCCTCGCCTCTGTGTAAATGGTGGCTTTGTGTGTGAGGCCCGGCTCACGAAAATGCACCTGGTCATCGATTACCCCTGGCAACAGGTATTTGCCGTCGGCATCTATCACCTCGTCGGCGTCATCAGTCAAGTGCGAACCTATCTTTTCGATATACTGCCCCTTCACCAACACATCTGCGGCACGTACCTTGCCTTCGTTCACTATATTTGCATTTACAATCAGCTTCGTCTTCATAGGATGGACTATTTGATATGCAAATTTACATTTATATACCCAAACAGGGGGCTCTGGCATGATAGATAACAAAAATTTTATGGAGGAGTCGGCCGGCTTCGAATCGTTCAAGCTGAATAAGCAACTCCTGAACGCTATCGCCGATCTGGGTTATAAATCGCCGACTCCTATTCAGGCCAAGGCCATTCCTGTGGCGAACGCAGGCCACGACCTCTTCGGAATAGCGCAGACGGGCACGGGCAAAACAGCGGCCTACCTGATTCCCATTCTTTTGAAAATCAAGTATGCGCAAGGCAACGACCCGAGGGCACTCATTCTGGCGCCCACCCGGGAGCTCGTGATGCAAATCGAGGAGAACGCCCGAAAGCTGGCTACCTACACCGACCTTCGGGTAGTGGGCCTCTATGGGGGAAAAGGGCCAAAGCTTCAGATCGAAGAATTAAAAAAAGGAGTGGACTTGATAGTAGCCACCCCCGGTCGGTTCACCGAGCTTTATCACGCAGAGGCTATCCATCCACGCCAAATTAAGACGCTCGTGCTGGATGAAGCAGACCGAATGATGGACATGGGCTTTATGCCGCAGATAAGGAAGATACTGGAGGTGATTCCCGTCAAGAGGCAAAACATGTTGTTTTCTGCCACCATGCCCGAAAAAGTAGTGAAGCTCTCAGAGGAGTTTCTGGAGTTTCCTCAGACAGTTGAAGTAGCCCCTCAGTCGAGTACGCTCGAAACAATTGAACAGCGGGTGTATCTCATACCTAACTTCAAGACGAAGATTCACATGCTCAACTGGTTCCTGCATCAAACGGAGGCAGTTGACAAGGTCATTATATTCACCAAAACAAAAGACACTGCCAACAACCTTTATAAATTTATACACCGAAAAATCAATCCATCTGTAAAGGTGATTCATGGCAACAAAGACCAGAATGCCAGAATCAACGCTTTTGAGGCCTTTAAAGCTGGCGACAGCAAAATCCTGGTAGCTACGGATGTGAGCTCACGAGGCCTCGACGTGAGCATGGTGAGCCATGTTATCAATTTTGATGTGCCTGTGCTGTATGAAGATTATGTGCACAGGATAGGACGAACAGGGCGAATTTACAAGGCAGGCTCAGCCTGGACTTTTGTTAACCCTGCTGAAGAATATCACCTTCGCAAAATAGAGGATCTTATCCGAAAACAGATTCCCGTCCACCGTTTGCCGAAAGATTTGATCATTGAGGAGACCCCTTTCGAAGAGCAGCAGGACATGGCCAGGGAAGTGGATCATCAGAAGAGAAAAGATGACCCGGATTTCAAAGGTGCCTTTCATGACAAGAAGCATCCGAAAGGTCAATTTAAGAAGCCAACACCCAAAAAGAACAAAAGGAAAAAACGTTGATCTGTGAATCTACAGAATTCATCGAAGAATTTGGGGGGTTCATCTAATCGAAAATTTTGTTTGAGGTGAAAAGCATACATTTGATACAGAAAGATGGATAAGTCTTTCTTTCCATAGCTGGTTGAAAAGATCTTGGGGGATGTGGCTTTGCCGATCCCTCAAGTTGTTTCTAGACCACACTAAAAAGGCCCTTGAACTGAAGTTCAAGGGCCTTTTGCATTCATTTCGCACCGGTTTCTTGTGATTTGGCTAGTCCAGCTTAATCCGCTCCTCCCTGTTCGCCACTTCCCAGGCTGTAAAGAAAACCAGCTTTGTGACAGCGGTCATCTTGTCGAACGCTATTTTCTCGATCGTGTCTGTGGGACGGTGGTAATCAGCGTGCACACCATTAAAATAGAAAATGATCGGCACGTTGTTCTTGGCGAAGTTGTAGTGGTCGGAGCGATAATAGAACCTGTTCGGATCGTTCTCATCATTATAGGTATAGTCCAGCGCAAGGTTGGTGTAATCTTTATTGGCCTTTTCAGAAAGCAGATGCAGGTCTTGCGACAACTTGTCCGAACCGATCACATAGATATAATTCTCATTGTCTAAATGAGCATCATCTACCCTGCCTATCATGTCGATGTTCAAATTGACAACGGTTTGGCTGAGCGGCAGCGCCGGATGATCAGTATAGTATTCCGACCCTAGAAGGCCTTTCTCCTCTCCCGTGACCGTCATAAATAAAATGCTTCTCCGGGGGCCATTTCCTTTCTTTTTTGCCTCGCTAAATGCCTGGGCTATTTCCAACACTGCACTCGTGCCCGATCCGTCATCGTCAGCGCCATGGTAGATAACACCATCTCTTTTTCCAAGGTGGTCGTAGTGGGCCGTTACCACCAGCACCTCGTCTTTCTTGTCAGTCCCTTCCAGAAACCCAAGCACATTCTCAGTTATCACCTCCTCGGTGGTTCTTTCTGCCTTAAAGCTGATACTAGCCATCGGTTGCTCTGCGCCTGAGGTACCCTCCATCAGGTCTTCAATAGATAGGCCAAAGAACCCCTTTGCGGCATCGGGCGAAACAATAAAAACAAAAGGGCCTTCACTACTGCTACGACCTTCGCTACTGAGGCCTAGTCGTGGGGCAGTAATGTAATTTTTGTACCGATCAACGGCCGCCTTGAACTGAGTATCCGACTCGCCACCAAAAACAACAAAGCCTTTAATGCCTGCGTCTGCAAACTGCATGCTTATGGCTCGCCATGACCTGGCGTCCTCTGCTCGCACAGCAACAATTTTATTCTTAAAAGCCCCACTCTGGATGACGCCAGCCGCCTGTGCCAAATCTCCGATAAAAACGACTTCAGCGGTTACTTCTTCAGCAGTACTGGCAGCCCCAAAATATAACATATCGGTTCCGTTCTCCAGTTTGGTGCCACCTGCCCTCACGTAAACATCGGTCCATTGAGATTTTTGCAGAGGGAAACGCTGAAAGTAAGATTTTGAACCAGCTTCAGGCACAATTGGCTGTAGTCCGTACTGCTTGAACTGGCCTGCAATAAAAGCAGCGGCTTTTCGCTGACCTTCTGTGGCAGTTTCCCTACCTTCCAGGCTGTCGGAAGTTAACACTTCGAGACGGGCATAAAGGTCTTCCTTTGTGATGGTCTTCGAGGTTTTTATCGCCTTTTTATCCTGAGCAAACGCTGCACAGCTAATAACCACGGCGAGCACAAGTAATGAAAGTTTCTGAATCATGATTGCTTTGGGTTAACCGGGGCAATTTTATTCTTTTCGTGTAAACCTCCCACACCAATTCCACATTTTATTTGAAAACCGGAACAAAATATCTTCACATTAAATTATACCTTTGCAGTCAGAAATAAGGTTCATATCACTACACATTTTCAGGGGGTAACTTAATGAAGATCAACGTTAACCAAAGGGTTAGTTTTGAGAGTCGCCATCACGGTAAAGATGACCAAGAGCTAGCCACAATGCTTCAAACTGTTGGAGTATCGTCTATTGATGAATTAATTGACCAAACTGTTCCAAAAAAGATACGGCTGGAGCGGCCGCTGCAACTTCCGACGCCAAGAAATGAATATCAGTTCCTGAACGAGTTCAAGCAACTTGCAGCAGGTAACAAGGTGTTCAAGAGCTATATCGGGATGGGTTACTACAACTGCGTGGTGCCTGCCGTTATTCAGAGAAACATTTTGGAAAACCCGGGCTGGTACACAGCCTACACCCCCTACCAGGCAGAGATCGCTCAGGGACGTTTGGAAGCACTTATCAACTTCCAAACCGTGGTATCTGATTTGACAGGCATGGAAATCGCCAACGCCTCCTTACTCGACGAAGGCACAGCCGCCGCCGAAGCCATGACTATGCTGCATGAGCTAAGGAAAAAATCGAGAAAAGACGCTCACAAATTCTTTGTGGATGAAAACACCTTTCCACAAACCATTGACCTACTTGTCACAAGGGCTGAGCCTTTAAACATCGAGCTGGTTATTGCTCCTTTTTCTTCTTTCGACGTCACCGACACTTCGTTCTACGGTGCTTTGCTTCAGTATCCGGATGCCAACGGCGAGGTAAAAGACCTGAAGCCTTTTATAGCCTCAGCTAAGGAGAGCGACCTCATGATTGCTGTAGCTGCTGACCTTTTGAGCCTCACCCTGTTGACTTCTCCGGGAGAAATGGGTGCTGACGTGGTAGTCGGTAACAGCCAGCGCTTTGGCGTACCAATGGGTTACGGCGGGCCGCATGCAGCCTTCTTTGCTACAAAAGACGAATACAAAAGACAGATACCCGGAAGAATCATCGGAGTGTCAGTTGATAAGGAAGGCAACAAAGCCTACCGCATGGCGCTGCAAACCAGAGAGCAACACATTAGAAGAGAAAAAGCTACTTCCAATATTTGCACGGCACAGGTGCTTCTGGCCGTTATGGCTGGCATGTATGCCGTGTATCACGGCCCCCATGGCTTGAGAGAAATTGCCGCAAGAGTTAATGGTTTGGCGAGACTACTGAATGCTGGTCTGGCTCACCTTGGTTTCAAGCAGCTGAATGCCGAGTTTTTTGATACACTTAAAGTAGAGGTAGCAGGTAAAAAAGAAGCCATTAAATCCGTTGCGGAATCTAAAGGTGTAAATCTTAGGTACTTCTCTTCCGATCATGTTGGTATCTCTCTGGATGAGACCACGCAGTTGGAAGACCTGAAAGTAGTATTTTCCATCTTTAGCGAAATAGCAGGCAAACCAACTTCAGGATTTGATCTGGAGGGCCAGTCGGGCAATGTGGACGTGAGCTTCTCTTCGGCTTTGGAACGCAAAAGCGACTATCTGACTCATCAGATTTTCAATGTGCACCACACGGAGCACGAGCTGCTTCGCTACATGAAATGGCTTGAAAACAAGGATCTTTCTCTGGTGCATTCTATGATTTCCCTTGGCTCGTGCACAATGAAGCTCAATGCCACATCGGAAATGATTCCGGTAACGTGGGCCGAGTTTGGGAACATTCACCCTTTTGCTCCGGCAAATCAGGTAAAAGGCTATCAGCAGCTGGTAAACGAGCTTTCGGACTGGCTAAAAGAGATCACTGGCTTTGCGGCAGTTTCTTTGCAGCCAAATTCCGGCGCACAGGGCGAGTATGCCGGTTTAATGGTAATAAGGGCTTATCATCAGAACAGGGGTGACAACCACCGCAACGTGGCGCTTATTCCCTCGTCAGCGCATGGCACCAACCCAGCCAGTGCAGTAATGGCAGGTATGCAAGTGGTGATCGTAGCTTGCGACGAAAAAGGAAATATCGACCTCAACGACCTTCAAACCAAAGCCGAAAAACACAAAGACAATCTGTCGGCGCTGATGGTTACTTATCCGTCCACTCACGGTGTGTTTGAAGAGGAAATCATAGATGTCTGTGACATTATCCATCAAAATGGTGGACAGGTGTACATGGACGGCGCTAACATGAATGCCCAGGTTGGTTTGACCAGCCCGGCACGCATTGGCGCTGACGTTTGCCATCTCAACCTCCACAAAACATTCTGCATTCCTCACGGCGGCGGCGGACCCGGCATGGGCCCGATTGGTGTTGGGGCTCACCTGGCTCCCTTCCTTCCAGGCAACCCGGTGGTGAAGGCAGGCGGAGACAAAGCGATTACCTCCATCTCATCTGCGCCCTACGGTAGCGCCAGCATCCTCACGATATCGTACGCTTACATCGCTATGATGGGAAGTGAGGGATTGACCAATGCAACGAAAATGGCAATTCTTAACGCCAACTACATCAAGGAACGACTGAAAGGGGATTATAAAATTCTTTATACCGGAAAGAATGGCCGGTGCGCTCATGAGATGATTGTGGACTGCAGAGAGTTTAAGCAGTTTGGAGTGGAAGTGGAAGACCTGGCAAAAAGGCTGATGGACTATGGTTTCCATGCGCCTACCATGTCGTTCCCCGTGCCCGGCACTATGATGATTGAGCCAACAGAGAGTGAGTCAATTATTGAATTGGACAGGTTCTGTAGTGCAATGCTCAGCATAAGGGAAGAAGTAAGGGAAGTGGAAAAAGGCCTGGCGGATCGTGAGATCAACGTGCTGAAAAATGCCCCACACACTCAGAAAGTAGCACTGGCCGAAGTATGGCAGCTACCGTACAGTAGGGAAAAGGCAGTATTTCCTCTTGAATACGTGAAAAGCAGTAAGTTCTGGCCAAGTGTAAGCAGGATTGACAATGCTTATGGAGACAGAAACCTTTTCTGTAGCTGCATTCCAATTTCAGAGTTTTCAGAAACACTGGCGGAAGCCTGATGAATAGAAAAAGGGAGTTAGTCGCTCCCTTTTTTCATTTGGCAGGTCAATTGAAAACAAGGAGCAGTTGCCGAAAAAAGCTAAAAATTGTGTAATCTTGTTAGCCTGTTAATGTCAAGCATATTTTTTATAGTGCCTTCATTGAAGGGTAACATATTGTTGAAATACTAATCGCAGTAAAGATTATGGCGTCTCAAAAGGATCTTTTAGAAAAATGGTCCAGCCGCATAAAGGCAGAAAAACTTGATGAAACAATTGCAGTAGTTAAGAACGCCCTGGCTGGCTATAAAAGATTCCCAAAATCTGTCAGAGTAGCCTACTACCTCCATGGCTCTCACCTCAATGGCACCAATACTCAATACAATACCCCGGTTGACGTAGCGATTGAGCTGACCTCAATAACAGGCTCCAGCAAAAGCAACGAAGACCCTTTTGCAGGAAAAGACCTCACCTATAAAAGCTTCAGAGAAAACATACTGGAAAGCATGCAAAATGCTTTTGGCGAAGGGTCGGTGCAGGATGGCGACAATGTCATTCATATCATTGGCTCTCCTAATCGCCTCCCCGTCAATGTGCTGGTATGCTTCAAATACAAGCTGTTTATCAAGCACGGAAGAGATGAAGTAGAAAAACTGGGTGTGGCGTTTTACACGAAAAAAGGGAAAGAGCTCATCATTAATTTTCCAAAGCAGCACAATGCTTACGAGGCAGTGAAGGAAAGCGGCTCTCAAGGTCAGTTTCTTGCCACGGTGAGGGTTTTCAAAAACATCAGAGACCGGCTGGTGCAGATGGGCCATATGGACGAGAACAGAACTCCATCCTATTTCCTCGAAAGCTTTATCTGCAATGCCCCTACTGGCATGTTCACCAAAGACTATATTTCTTCCATCGCCAACTTGCTAGACTTCTGGAAGAAAAATGCCTGGAGGAATTATATCACCATTGACGGCTTCAGGTCTCTTTGGGGCGACTCACCGCAATCGTGGAATGTTGAGGACGCAAAGTTCTTTTTGGAAGCCATTCGCAAAGTGGGCAAAGACCCCGCTTTCTGGCAGTCAGGCACTGATGCTTGATTGACTCTTACTTGAAGTAGTTCTCCCACCATTTCTGAAAAACATATAAGGCCCACGTGGTAGCATGCGCATCGCCCGGGTTGTTGCTGTGCAGATGTTGCCTAAGCAAAGCTAGCTGCTGAGGGCAGAAAATTCCCTGCTCGTTTAACTTTTCTTCATTAAAAACAATGCTGTCCAGCGTGCTTTTCATCTCGTTTTGCATCCATTTTAGCAGGGGCACTTCAAAGCCTTTTTTGGGACGATTGTAAAGCTTCTGAGGAAGAAATTCTTTAAATGCATCCTGCAAAATTCTTTTCCTAGTGCTATTGTGAATCTTAAAACTTTCGGGCAGCCCAAAAGCAAACTCCACCACTCTATGATCCAAAAATGGCACTCTTACCTCCAGCGCATTCGCCATCGACATCCGGTCAACCTTCGTCAGCATGTCATCGGGCAACACCAGCTGGGTATCTGCCAAAAGAAAGCTGTTTAGCGAATCTGAGCGCTTAAGTGGCAGCAACCATCCGGCCTTGTGGTCACGGTACATGTCCATGCCAAGACCCTCCTTTGCAGAAGGGCTTAAGTACTCTAGCGCCCGGTTTTCCGCCATATAACTGGCCCACCGCCAATACCTGTCTTCGGCAGATAGCTTAAGCCCTTCCCCGTATTTACTCAGCTGCCTTACCTTGTTTCCTAAAGCCGACGACCTTGACGCAGGGAGACTTTTCCACAGTGGGAGTAGGCGCTTTGCCATGACATTCGAAAAACTCGAGTCAACGCTTTTTTGCCAGGCCAGGTGCTTGTTGTAGCCACCAAAAAGCTCGTCTGCCCCATCACCGGAAAGCGCCACTGTTACGTGCTTTCTGGTCTCTTCACTAAGTATGTACACCGGCAATGCCGACGAGTCTGCAAATGGCTCGTCGATATAACTGATCATGCCATCCAAATGATTAAGCAGGTCATCGTTTGACAGCTTGAAAACATGGTGCTGAGTGTTGAAATGCCTGGCCACCAACTCAGCGTACTCAGTTTCATCAAAAAAAGGGTCGTCCTTGTATCCAATGGAGAAGGAATGAATGCCAGGGTGCAGCTTCGACGCAATGCCCGCTATGATGGAAGAGTCGGTGCCTCCGCTAAGAAATGTGCCAAGAGGAACGTCCGCCACCAGCCTCTGTTTTACGACACTGGTCAGAAGCTCTCTCAATTCCTTTTGCTTGTCGGAATAGCCTTGACGCCCAACAGTTCTACTTGCCTCGAATGGAACCTTGTACCACTGCTCAACCGTCACCTCATTCTTTTTACACTCGATGAAATGCCCCGGTAATAACTTATGAACTCCTTTGAGAATCGTCAACGGAGCAGGGATGTAATTAAGCTGAAGATACGTAAGCAACGATTCGAATGATAGCTCTTTCTGAATACCATAGCGCATAATGGCCTTCATTTCTGAGGCAAAAATCAGCTTGTCCTCGTCGTAGTAGTAATAAAGCGGCTTGATACCCAGGCGGTCTCTGGCGATAAATAGCGAGCCGTCAGCTGCGTCAAATATGGCGAAAGCAAAGAATCCGTTGAGATGATTCAGTGCTTTTTTGCCTAATAATATATACAACTGAAGAAGCACTTCGGTGTCGCTTTCTGTTTGGAATGACGCCCCTTTTTCTTGCAGACCTTTTTTTAGCTGCTTGTAGTTAAAAATCTCACCATTAAATATGATTTGATATCTGCCTGAGGCATCCGACATCGGCTGGTGGGCGTTTTCAGAAACATCGATAATACTCAAACGACGGTGCCCCATCCCGACAAAATGGTCGTAAAAGAGCCCCTGATTGTCGGGCCCTCTTTTGGCGAGCGATTCAGTTGCGGCGGCCAGGTGAATCATATTGATCCTTCCGATCTCATTAAATGCCTTAATTCCTGTTATCCCGCACATTATTTGAGCCTCTTTTCAAATGTTTGTGTAATTTTAAAGTAATTCAACGGTTCTGAAAATTCGTCAGATAAATATGTCCAAGTTAAGACCCTCTTTTGTTCTTTTCATTTTTTCCATTCTTATTCTCTCCGGCTGTGCCGGCTCCAAAAAATCCAGGGCAAAAAAGGTCGACGTTATTATTCAATCTGCCAGATCATACACAGGCACTCCCTACAAATACGGTGGCACCACCCGGAGTGGTATCGACTGCTCAGGACTAATTCTCCGTTCGTTCGAGTCGGCAAGCATCCAGGTGCCCAGAACATCCAATGCGCAAAGTAAAATGGGCAGAAAAGTTTCCCTGAATGACCTTGAAGAAGGGGATCTCATTTTCTTTGCCATGGGCAAAAGGAAAAGAAAAATCACTCACGTTGGTATGGTAACCGACGTTAGAGGCAAAACCGACATCCGCTTTATTCACGCCTCAACAAAACTTGGCGTGATGGAAACGAACCTAAAATCCGACTATTATTGGAAAAGGATAGTGCAAGCCCGCCGACCTTTTTGAGAATACAATTTCTTTCCTATTTTTGCAGTCCCCAATTCAAGACTTCAATGTGAGCCTGCTCGTTGCGGTTCAACGTTGCTTCTTTGGTGTTTTAATGGGGCATTAGCTCAGCTGGCTAGAGCGCTTGCATGGCATGCAAGAGGTCATCGGTTCGACTCCGATATGCTCCACTTCAATATTTAACTCAAAAGGAAGGCGCAAGTCTTCCTTTTTTTGTCCATCTTCCTGTCTAATTGTATTCACAATTATCCCAGCTATTACTTCTGTTCCGTTTTTTAGAACGAGAATTCGCTTCATTTAATAGTTTTTAACGGCTCTACCGCTAATAAAATTGAAGCTTATAGCTAAACAATTGAAAAATGGGTATTTTAATTTCCAGAAACACATAAGAGATGGCAAAGCTCAAGAACATTATTAAACAACTCTCCGATAAAGACTATCAGGCCATTTATAACAGCTTGAACGAAAGCGCTGCTGAAAAATCAGCGTCGTTGCTCAAGGGCATAAGAGAGCGAAGCCTTGGCGACAACAAGATCATGGAGGAGCTGGGAGTCAACCCCAATGCGTACTATACGCTGCGCTCACGGCTAAACCAGAAAATTGAAGAGTATCTGGTGGAGCAAATGGAAAACCCCCGTACTGATATTCTTAAAAAGGTAGCCAACGTGAACGACGTCGTGTTCACCAAGAAACGAGCCATTGCCCTTGCCACGCTAAAAAAATTGGAGAAAGAGCTGATAGACTACGATTTGTCGTCAGAGCTAACAGTAGTTTACAAATACCTCAAGCGCTTACACATGCACTCGCCAGAGCAGTTTAGCTACTCCCAGCTCTATAACAAACATGTAGCCTTTATGCTTGCCACCGACAAGGCTGAAGATATTTTGGCAGACTATTTTAAAAATTATGGCGACTATTACCTCACAGGAGATGAAACTTCAAAGCTCGGGTTGAGTTACTTGCTCAGGGAGCTTACCAATGTGAGTGCACTTCATGATTCGCACAGGCTATATGTGTACAAGTCGGCGGTAAATATCTTTCACAGACTTTTTGTGGACGACAAAGAAAGTGAACTTAATCAGGATGAGGAGGCGATTGAGGACATTCTCAAAAAAGTGGAGAGCTACTTTTCAGTGTATACGCTCGATTCTATCTACCACCATTTATCTCTTTTGTTCGACTACCTAAAATTGGAGTACTATACACATTACCAGCTTTATAAAAAATCAGAAGAGTTCTTTGATGAAGTGAACGATGCAGTAGCTACTCTTTTGATGAACTATCCCACTTTCACTTTTTCTTCCCAATTGCTCATCACAAAGCTGAGAAGAAGTATCCGTTTGAAAGTAGAGGAAACGTTAGAAGAGGAGAACCAGCTTCAGTTTTCAGAATACGAACCAAATCCTCTCAATGTACCTGCTTATATTACCTATGTCACTTACAGGGCCCTGAGTTGCTACTATGCTGGCAACTATGACGAGGCTGCTAAGTGGATCAACAATTTCCTTAACGAGGTAAGCCTTAAAAAATACCCGCTTGCCCAGCTTGAAATCAAATCGGTGCTAGCCCTGCAGTACTGTATGATGGGCGACTATGATTTATTCAGTCAACTAATGAATAGCGTTCAAAGACAGGTGAGGCTTATGGGCAAAGAAAACATTGACCACGTCGTAGTCTTCAACAAGATTCTGAAGGTAGCTACCAGCGAAGCAAAAAAACAGAAGGCAGATAAAATTTCGGTGTTGGCAAGGAAATTCAATTCATCCAATATTTCAGTTTATGCGCCAACCACGCTCATTCGAATGGATGAAAAATTCATAAACGACCTCAGTTCTGTGTCGGTGGTTTAAAACTTTATCTTCTCGAGCGTGTCCTGGGTTAGGGGCTTGTTGATGTATTTTTTAACGTAGTTGTACTTCTTCGATTTGTTGACGTCCTGAGGGTTAATTGAAGAAGTAAGCATAACGATATTGCAAATATCCTTCGTCTCCACTCTGAATTTTTCAAACTCATCCAAAAATTGGAACCCATCCATCAGCGGCATATCGATGTCGAGAAAAATGATTTGAGGAAGAATGGAATGTCCTGCCGCACCAAGCTTTTCTATATTTCTTAAAAACTCAATGGCGCTCTTGGCACCGGTGTGCACATAAATATTTTCAGATAATGTCGATGCTTCAATCATCTTTTGATTGATCAAATTATCGATCTCATTGTCGTCAATAAGCATCACTGCTTTGAACCTTGGTGCTACAGTCACTGCCATATTAAGTTATTAGTTGGTGTCACAGCCTCGGGTAAAAGGGCTAAGACACCAAATGTTACTAATTTTTTGCTAAAATACACTGCTAAAGATCAAATTTTATCCCCTGAGCCAAAGGTAATTTTGCGCTGTAGTTGATTGTGTTGGTCTGGCGGCGCATATAGGCTTTCCATGCATCGGAACCCGACTCCCTTCCTCCACCTGTTTCTTTTTCCCCTCCAAACGCTCCCCCAATTTCAGCACCAGAGGTGCCAATGTTGACATTTGCGATACCGCAATCACTCCCTGCCTGCGACAAAAACTGTTCTGCCTCCAGCAGATTATCTGTGAGAATGGCTGAAGAAAGGCCCTGAGGCACACCGTTTTGAAGAGTGATGGCATCAGCTACACCACCTGAGTATTTAATCAAATACAAGATTGGAGCAAAGGTTTCGTGCTGAACAATTTTGAAAGTGTTCTTTACTTCAAAAATGGCTGGCTTAACATAGCAACCCGACTCGTAGCCAGCGCCTAAAAGCACGCCACCTTCAACGATGGTTTTGCCTCCTTCTTTTTCTACTTCCTTAATGGCGTTGAGGTAATTTTCAACCGCCAGTTTATCTATAAGCGGGCCGACATGGTTTTTCTCACTCAGCGGATTCCCTATTTTCAGTTGAGAGTACGCTTTAGTCAACCGAGCCTTCATTTCATCAAAAATGCTGTCGTGCACAATAAGCCTTCTGGTAGTGGTGCATCTTTGCCCTGCGGTGCCCACAGCACCAAACACGGCTGCGATAATTGCCACGTCCAAATTAGCATGCTGCGAAACAATGATGGCATTATTACCGCCCAGCTCCAGCAGAGACCTGCCCAGCCTTTTGCCTACAGCTTCACTGACTTTCTTGCCCATGCGGGTAGAGCCGGTGGCAGAAACCAATGGCACTCTTGTGTCGTTGGAGAGAAGCTCACCAATTTTATAGTCGCCAATAACGAGGCCGCTGATACCCTCTGGTAAATTATTTCTTTCGAACACTTTCGCAGCTATCTTCTGACAGGCAACGGCTGTTATTGGTGTTTTCTCTGAGGGTTTCCAAACACAAACATCGCCACATACCCAGGCCAACATAGTGTTCCAGCTCCAAACGGCAACAGGAAAGTTAAAAGCAGAAATGATACCCACAATGCCCATTGGATGCCACTGCTCATACATGCGGTGGCCAGGTCTTTCGGAATGCATACTCAAGCCATACAACTGACGAGAAAGGCCCACAGCAAAATCGCAGATGTCGATCATTTCCTGCACTTCGCCATAACCTTCCTGTAGCGACTTGCCCATTTCATAGGAAACAAGCTTACCCAGATGCTCCTTATTTTCTCTCAGCTCGTCACCGATTTGCCTTACAACTTCTCCACGCTGAGGTGCTGGCACAAGTCTCCAACTTTTGAAAGCCTCCTCAGCCTTTTTTATCACCTGCTCATAGGTGACAGCAGTCGCAGACTCTACAGAGGCAATCAATTCTCCATCGGCCGGAGAAAAGCTTTCTATCACCTCTCCACCGGAGGCAATCCAGCTTTTGCCGGTTGAGGATCCGGCATTTTTATTTTCAATCCCAAGCTTTTCAATAGCTTCGACTATTCCGTAAGTATCTTCAAGTGTGACCATTTTACAATTATTAGGGGGTTAATGGAACCGCAAAATTGCTAACATTTAGGGCGTTTTCAAAATAATACTAGTTAGGAAACTGAACGGTAATGATGCCCGACTTTCTATTGCCTTTGGGATAAGTCTTTTCCGTGTATTCCACACGACCATTGTTATCAACCGTAATAACTGTAGTGCAGCAGGTACCATAACTTTCAGTCTGAATGCACATAGCCGACAGCTGTTTTTCCCAGTCAGCTGAAACCCCGGTAGCGGGTAACTGCTCATCCGGCGCCAGCTCCCCATCGCCCATCCATTCGATCATTTCGGTAGCGCTGGGATGATCCTTTTTCAAAGTGGCTTCAAAGTAGCGCTTTGCCTTTTGCACTTTTGGCCAAGGTGTATCGAGAAAAGCGTTGGAAAGCCCATATATACCAGGCTTTACCAGTATTAGCTCCTTCTGAATATTATTGAAATAGTATAGCTCATTATTTTCAAGAGTCAGCAAGTTGAATCCATTGAAAAGATCAAGATGCCCTTTCACACCCTCATAAAACGACGGCGAGGATTGGCTGCCAGCAAGAAAGTCCTTCGTGAGATTCCCTCTCGATGGAGCCGAGGCTTTGATATTTTCCAGGTCACGGTGGTTGGTGATGGCTGTCAGTCGCCCCGATCGATGCATGCCCATCCACGTACCTCCTTCTTTCAAGTCACGGCCTCCGAGTATAGCGGGATTGTCGTTCCAATACCCAAGAGGAGCAGTGGGCCGCTCGTAAAATTCGTCCCTGTTGGCCACCAAAATCAGCTGATAGTTGGGGTGGTGCTTCCAGGCAAAGGTGATCAGGCACATATTATTGTTATTGCTTTCAAAGTCACAATACTAAAACAACTCCTCCAATCAATGATGAATTTGAGAAATAGGTTCCGTTACTTAGTTTGCGTCGCAAGAAAACAGCCATGAACAAGAAGTGGAAGATTTGGGTGGATACCGGCGGCACCTTTACCGACTGCCTGGCAGAAACACCCGAAGGCGAGATAAAAAGAGTGAAAGTGCTCAGCAGCAGCAAGCTGAGGGGAAAGGCCATTGAGCAGGTGGCTGAAAACGCTTTTCAAGTAGATACTTCGTTCGCTGTCAATAAACGTATTCTAAACGATTATAAAATAAAGTTTCTCGGCCAAGACTTACCCGATAACTCCATTGCCAGTTTTGATCCCAACAACTTCAAATTCACCCTAACAAGTCCCATTCCTAACAAGCTCTTATTTCCCTGTGATTTCGAACTGGATGGCGGCGAAGAAGCCCCCGTGCTGGCAGCCAGGTTAATTACCGAAACGGCTTTAGACAACGCACTTCCTCCCATGGACATGCGGCTGGGCACTACCCGGGGAACAAACGCTCTGCTGGAAAGAAAGGGAGCAAACACTGCCTGGCTGGTAACAAAAGGCCTCAAAGACCTGATTCGTATCGGCACACAACAGCGGCCCGATATCTTTGCCTTGAAAATCGAAAAACCTGAGCCGCTTTACTCGAATGTTTTTGAGATAAATGAAAGAATAGATGCCGAAGGAAACGTGTTGATCACTTTAAATTCTGGTGAGGTCGAACAGGCTATTGAAAAAATAAAAGAAAAGGGCATTCTGTCGGTCGCCATCTCTTTGCTCAATTCGTTCAAGAACCCAGCTCATGAATTAGAAGTGCTCGATTTGTGTGAAAAAGCCGGATTAACGTATGTATCCGTTTCGTCGCAGCTTTTCCCTGCCATCAAGTTGCTCCCCAGGGCCGAAACAGCAGTGGCCGACGCTTACCTGAACCCCATTCTCTCCTCTTACCTAACGGGTGTTTCCAATAAGCTCTCCAGCGGCAGTTCACTGAAAGTGATGAGCAGTGCGGGTGGCCTCATCAGCGCCAACGATTTTCATGCAAAAGACAGCTTGCTCAGTGGCCCGGCTGGAGGAGTGGTGGGTGCTGCCGAAATTGCAAAAGTATGTGGTGAGAAAAACATCCTGACCCTCGACATGGGCGGCACCAGCACCGACGTGAGCCGGTATGCTGGTAAACCCGACTACTGCTTCGAATGTGAAGTGGGCCAGGCAAAAATCGCCTCTCCTTCGGTGGCTGTGGAAACCGTGGCAGCAGGTGGCGGTTCCATCTGCTCGTTTGATGGCCATAAGCTAGCCGTGGGCCCCGAAAGTGCCGGTGCCCAACCTGGGCCGGCCTGCTACGGTGCCGTCGGACCCCTTACCGTAACAGACGTCAATCTACTGCTAGGTAGGGTGGATGAGGAAAAGTTTGGCATTCCTGTACAAAAAGGGGAGTCGGCGAAAAGGCTGGAAGAGCAGCTCAACGAAATAAACAACCAAACCGGGGAGCGACTGGAAGGCAACAGCCTGCTCGAAGGCTACCTGCAAATTGCCAACGAGCGGATGGCAGAGGCCATTAGAAACATCTCCACAAGAAAAGGATACGACCCAGCCGAGCATGCGCTTCTGGCCTTTGGTGGGGCTGGTGGACAGCATGCCTGTGCCATTGCTGAATTGCTGGGGATGAAAAAAATCATTGTGCCTTTCGATGCCGGACTGCTGAGTGCCTACGGCATTGGCAAGGCCGTTGAGGAGCGAATGGCCACTCAACAAGTATTGAAACCGCTCGATGATTTGAAGAATGATTTCGAAATAATCGTCGCCACGGCAGCCGACGATGCCAGTTCGATGCTCAGAAAGGAGGGAATCCTAGAGACAGAGACCACATTTGTGGCCGCCTATCTGCGCTTTTCAGGGCAAGATGCTGTGATAGAAGTTGAAGCTGAAAAATATAGTGGCCTGCATGCTGCCTTCAAGAGCAAGTATGAAGAGCTGTTTGGTCATTGGGTAGAAAACCGGGCCATAGAGGTGGAGTCGATAAAGGTGAAAGTTTCTGCATTGAAAATAAGCAAAGACGCTGGGCTCCTGCCCGTCAAAGTACATGCTGCACAACCGCAACGAACCAAAGAAATAACGCACCAGGGTAAACAACTACCGGCCCAACTCTACGACTGGGAATCCTTGTCTCCGGGAGCAAAAATTGAAGGCCCCGCCCTCCTGGCTTCAAAAACCTCCACTACATGGATCGCCCCGGGCTGGCAAGCCAACGTAGGGCACGAGCTCAATGCCATTTTAGATTTGACAGAAGCCTCCTCCTCTTCGGGCCTCAACGAGGTACATGAAACCGTAGCACTCGAGCTGTTTACCAATAGGTTTCGGGGCATTGCCGAAGAAATGGGTACACTGCTCATGCGTACGGCGTTTTCTGTGAACATCAAAGAACGCCTCGATTTTTCCTGCGCCCTTCTTGATCCAAAAGGGGATCTGGTGGTCAATGCACCCCACATCCCAGTGCATTTGGGCGGGCTGGGACTATGCGTGCGCAAGGTGCTGGAAGTGCTGCCTCTTGGCGCAGGCGATGTGGCAGTCACCAATCACCCCGGTTTCGGTGGCTCACACCTGCCCGACATTACGTTGATTGCACCTGCTTTTGAGGGAACGAAACTATTGGGCTATGTGGCCAATCGGGCCCATCATGCGGAGCTGGGAGGCAAAAGACCAGGCTCAATGCCGCCCGATGCAAAGAATTTGGCCGAAGAGGGAGTTGTCATCAACCCCATGCTATTGATCCAAAAGGGAGAAGCACGATGGTCAGATATAGAAAAGGTGCTTACAGCGCACAGCCACCCCACCAGGGCCGTGGCAGAGAATATGGCCGATTTGAATGCGGCACTGTCGTCAATTAAGGCTGGCCAAAGTGCCTTGCTTTCGCTCTGCCAGAAAGAAGGAGCCGAAAAAGTGCTGCATTATATGCAGCGGCTCAAAGACTATTCCAACGAAAAGCTCTGGGTGCAATTGCAAAAGCTTCCGGGCAACGAGTTTGAAGCTACAGAAAAACTGGACGATGGAAGCCCATTGAAAGTAAAACTACAGAGGACAAATGACAAGCTAACCGTTGACTTTACTGGTTCGTCAAGGGTGCATCCGGGCAATCTGAATGCGACGCCCGCCATTGTACGCAGTGCGGTGATTTATGTACTTCGCCTCCTTATCTCGGAAAACATTCCACTCAATGAGGGCATCATGAAGCAAGTGGAAATTATTCTCCCCGAAGGCTTACTCAACCCGCCTTTTCCAGCCGACTCTTCGCAGTGCCCAGCGGTGGTTGGAGGAAACACAGAAGTAAGCCAGCGCTTGGTAGACACCCTGATCAAAGCGTTGAAACTCTCCGCCTGTAGCCAGGGCACGATGAACAACCTCCTGTTTGGCAACAAAAGCTTCGGCTACTACGAAACCATCTGCGGCGGTACTGGTGCCGGGCCAGGCTTTCACGGCGCCGACGCCATTCACCATCACATGACCAATACCCGCATTACCGACCCCGAGATCATGGAATGGAGGTATCCGGTGCAGGTGGAAGAATTTTCTATCAGAAAAGGTTCGGGCGGGCCCGGCAAATGGAAGGGCGGCGACGGCATTGTGAGAAAACTTCGCTTTACCGAGGCCGTTGAGCTCACCCTCCTCACTCAGCACAGGGTAGAGGTGCCTTATGGCATGAAAGGAGGCAAACCTGGAGCAACAGGAAAGCAGTTTGTTGAAAAAAGCAATGGTTCAGTCGTTGACCTCAAGGGTGTTGACGAAATGGATTTGCAAGCAGGTGATGCCATTGTCATTGAAACGCCGGGCGGCGGCGGGTGGGGTTCCTAGGCAGTTACAGCTGCTTGAGTAGCATTGACAGTCTATCGCTTTTGTACTATTTTTATGGAAAATAATGCAAAACACTATTCCCCATGCAGCTACTCAAATCATTTTTCGCAGTTGGCCTTCTTATTTTTTCTCAACAGGCATTTAGCCAATGCAACCCCTATTTCAACTACAATGAGGGGGCGGTGATAGAAAGAACCTATTTCAATAAAAAAGGGAAAGAAGTTTCTCAAGACAAGACAGAGATTCTGTCCGTGACCGGCTCTGGCAACAACCAAACCATCAAGGCCCGGGTGACCATGTACGATAAAAAGAAAGAGCTGAGCAACAATGAAATCGAGATGATTTGCGAAGACGGTGTTTTCAAAATGGACATGAGAAATTTTATGCCGCAAGGGATGGAAGGCATGGAGGATGTTCAGATTGTTTTTGAGGGCGATCAGCTCACGATTCCATCTGATCTGAAGGCCGGCCAGTCGCTGAAAGATCTCACATTTGTGGTTAAAGTCATTTCAGATAATCCAGCCATGAAAGCCATGGCCACCAACACCACCGTGTCCATTAAGAACCGGAAAGTGGTGGGTAAAGAGAAAATAACCACAGCCGCCGGCACTTACGATTGCTTCAAAATGACCTACGACTCAGAGTCTACCATGTCGATCATGGGCATGAAAAGAACGATGAACTCTTCCAGTGTAGACTATCTGAGTGAAGGGGCAGGCATGGTAAAAAGCGAATCGTACGATGAAAAAGGTAATTTGAACAGCTACGTGGAGTTGAGTGCTTTCAAAAAGTAGGCAGCTCATCGACAGGGTTTATAAATAGATCTATCTCTCATATATTGGGATGATCTATTCACACGTCTCTTTTGAAAAAGAAACTCCATGCTGCAAGTTACGCTATCGCTTAACTTGCAGCTATTTTTCCTGAAGCTTTTAGCTTCCTATTTCCACGGCTTTGTAACGCTAATCTCGGGCAAGTAATCAGAAAGAGTTTTTGGATCAATCGGAAAATCTGGGGGGTAAAACTCAAAACGAACGTTATTCGATTCAGCAAATAGGTGGCAATAAAAAAGCAAAACTGGTTCAATGCGTCTCGCTTGGACCTTTTGCTTTTTATGCAAGCACAAAATACCCATGCCAAAAGTTAATTCCCCCAGAAATACAGAATGATCCGAGTTTTTTCCCTCGTGGAGCACCTCAGCCAGGTAGCGGGCGTAGCGGTCTCTTCGTTCCTTTTGTGTTTGTAAAATCACCAGGGAGCCTTCAGGGCAAAACTTCTTAGCCTTGGCACGGGCGCTTTTGGCTAAACGCAGCTGGTAGGGAACGTCAGCAGTCAGCTCTGGTGCTGGTGTAAGCTCCCCCTAAAATTGCGTCACCTGCAGGGTTTTACTGAATTTTAGGAAAGGCCCGAAAGTTGAATTTTATCAATATCGTCCGTTGTGGGAAATCAAACAAAGAATTAAATCGTTACCTTTAAAGACAGAAATTCGATACAAATGGACTTACAAGCAGAAAAGCTTCTTCTGATAGAACAGCTGGCCAGGTTACAAGATGCGGCCATCATCCGCAAGGTCAAAGATGTACTACAAAGTTCCTATCAGGAACAAGTCGTTGGCTACGATGACGATGAAAATATTATCACGCAAGCCGACCTGATATCGAGGGCCGAAGCTTCAAACAAAGCCATCAAAGATGGCAGAACAAAAAGTATTGATAAGGTGAGGGACAATGTGAAAGATTGGTAGGATGAAAGTAGAGTTTGCCGATCCAGCAGAGGAAAGCCTCCGAAAGATCTATTGCAGTTACCCGGAAAATATTGCCAACAGAATAGTAGAAAATATCCTTCTTAGGGCAGAAACCTTATCGAATCTAGCAAACAGAGGCCGAATAGTTGAAGAGCTTCGTCCGCTCAATCAGGGGCACAGGTTTATACTTGAAGGCAATTACAAGATCATTTACCTGCAAAAAGACGATGTAGTATATGTGACTGATGTCTTTAGCATGAGGCAGGATCCTGACAAGATCAAAATACGACATCAGGAATAACCCATCCAGAAATCCCCTCCGCTTCGTTCGGCTATAGCCTTCACCCTGCAGGTAAAGCCACCTTGGTTAGTCAATTGCCGCAAAAATCCACGCCAGTCCCCCGCATCTCATCAATAGCATTTATAAATAGACCTGTATGCCATATATTGGGGCTGATCTATCTATACCTCTCTTTTGAAAAAGAAGCTCCTTAACATTCTCTTCTGGTCTGTTATTTCGGCAGCCTTCATCGGCCCGGGAACAATTACCACGGCGTCGCTGGCGGGGGCATCCCACGGCGTGTCTCTTCTTTGGGCCTTGCTGTTTTCCACCTTGGCCTGTATGGTGCTACAGGAAGGGGCCGCCCGCATTACCATTGCCTCTGGGCTTACCATAGGGGAAGCTATCACACTGACTTTTGGCAATCAGCCATGGATGAAGTGGCTACTCGGCGGAGCCGTGATTTTTGGTTGTGCTGCCTACGAGGCGGGCAATATTGTCGGGGCTATTTCAGGGGCGGGGCTGTTGTTTCCTCTGCCTCCATGGGTTTTTACTTTGGCCATAACCGGTATTGCTGCCGTTCTTTTGTGGGGAGGCTCTGCAGGTTCGATAGCCAAGTCGGTGGGAGTCTTGGTAGCGGTAATGGGAGTGGCCTTTCTTTATACTTCCTTTTTCATTGACGAATCACCTGTGGCTATTGCCAGAGGTCTTTTGATTCCACAAATTCCCGCCGACGATATTTTGTTGGTTATTGGCCTGGTGGGCACTACTATTGTGCCCTACAACCTGTTTTTGGGCTCTGGCTTGGGCAAAGGTCAGCAACTAGGGGAAATGAGGTTAGGCCTCATTGTTGCGATTGGCCTGGGTGGCATTGTCTCCATGGCTGTGTTGCTCTCTGGCACTTTGTCGCCGCTTCCTTTTTCCTTCGAAGGAATGGCAACGGTGCTGGAAAAAGCAGTGGGCCTTCCCGGCAAATACCTGTTTGCCATAGGCTTATTTGCCGCCGGGTTCACCAGCACCATTACCGCTCCGCTAGCTTCAGCCATTACCGCACAAAGCATTTGGGGGAAGGGAGAAAAGAATTGGGAAGCCACAGGAACAAACTACAGGCTCGTGTGGGGCAGCATACTCATCGTTGGCCTGGTGTTTGGGTTGCTCGGTTTACGCCCCGTACCCATTATCCTGCTAGCACAGGCCATCAATGGCGTATTGCTTCCGGTGGCAGCTACGGGACTCCTGCTAGTGCTTAACAATAACAGACTCATGGTTCATCACACCAACGGTGCGTTTTCCAACTTAGCTGGCCTGCTCATCGTTGGTGTTACACTGTTCCTTGGCATACATCAGGTGGCCAGGGCAATTTTTATGGCTATTGACTATCAGAGCAGCTTCGATAGCCTTTACTTTGCATCGATTTCCCTGCTGGCGCTTTTGCCTCTTATTTGGCTGGGAATTCGTATTTTCAGACGATAGAATCGTTAAGCAAAGTTGTCGCTATGCGCTCAATGAAAATTCACAACTCTTCAAGGGAACCGGTCTAGGGAATAAGGGAGTACCCGCTATGGGTGATCTGTTCTAAAAGATATTGGAGCGCAACGCCTATTTTTCCACCATCACTTTCCCTCCCTGAACCACAAGCTTTACTTTTCTTAAGTCGCTGATGTTTTTAGCTGGGTCACCTTCTACGGCAACAAGATCCGCCACAAGGCCATTTTGAATTTTTCCAACCTTGTCGTCTATACCAAATACCTTGGCATTGAGCGACGTGGCCGACTGCAAACAAGCAATAGCACTCATGCCATATTCGTTCATTAGCTCAAGCTCATACACATTATTGCCATGCGAGAAAACACCCACATCACCACCAAAAAGGATGTCGATGCCTGAAGTAAGTGCCAAAGTCATTGAAGCCTTCTTCTTCTCGATTCTGTCGGTATCTGCATCCGTTCCTTTCTTCCAGCCACCATAGGAAGCAATGGCCTCAACAGCCCCCAAAGTTGGGCAAAGGGCCACGCCATGTTCCTTCATCAGTTTTACTATTTCTTCGTCAAGATCATCGCCGTGCTCTATCGTTTTTACACCCGCCAAAATCGCTCTTCTCATGCCTTCTTTGGTGGATGCATGTGCTACTACCTGTCTACCGCTGCTTTCAGCCACTTCTACTATCAGCTTCAACTCACCCAAAGTAAAAGTAGGGGCGGCTGAGCTGTTCAACCCCCACCTGTAGTCGGCGTACACTTTGATCAGGTCAGCGCCCTTGCCAATCTGGTCACGCACCACTTTTATCAAATCGTCATGGCCATCGGCGGTTTCTGCTCCTAGTGGTACATTTACTCCATCGTGAAAGCCTTTTGGCCCATAGCTGCCAGTGGCCACAATCGCCGGGCCAGCTACCAATAAAGTGGGGCCCTGAATAACGCCTTTTTCCAATGCCGTTCGCAGGCCAACATCGGCATAGCCAGCACCTTCGCTGCCCAAATCCCGCATGGTGGTGATGCCCGCCTCCAACGATTTTTGAAGGTGCACAGTACCTCTGGCCACTCGCTCCGCTATTGACTCTTTCAGCACCTGGTCGTTCCACGACACTTCGTTGTATGGATGCAGCAAAACATGGGAGTGTCCTTCTATCAACCCCGGAAGTAGGGTTTGGCCAGGCAGTGTTACCGTCTTTGCGCCTCTTCCCGGTTTTGTGCCACTCTCTGGCCCTACGTAGGCCACCTTGCCGTTTTCCACAAGCACTACCGTTCCGGCTGTCAGCATTTTTTCGCCGTCAAAAACCCGGTCTGGCTTGAGCAGCACGGCTTGAGCATGCGAAACGTCGGCGTTGAGACAAAGAGCTACCAACACACGAACAGCGAACTTGAAGTATTTTTGGAGCATCATCGGAGAATGGGCTTGGTGAGTTTTGCATCCAATATTGCAATCCCTTTGATAAAAAGGAAAGATTAGGAGCCGACATTAATTTAGTATAATTACCAGCATGGAGAAAACAGTGATTATCGGTAGCCGAAACCCGGTAAAAGTGCAGTGTGTGAAAAATGCTTTCGAAAAGTCATTCCCCGGAGACGTTTTTAGCTTCGAAGGAGTCGATGCATCTTCTAAAGTTGCCGACCAACCCATGACAGATGAGGAAACCTACCGGGGCGCATTTAACAGAGCTACGAATGCAAAGGCAAGTCACCCAAAAGGACATTTTTGGGTGGGCATAGAAGGCGGCATTTCAGATGCCGCCGGCCTGATGGAAGCTTTTGCCTGGATCGTCATTCTTTCACCTGACCATACATCGAGAGCACGAACAGCTACTTTTCCGCTGCCCGACAAAGTAGCGCAGCTCGTTCGGCAAGGGCTGGAGCTGGGCGTAGCCGACGACCAGGTTTTTGGGAGAAGTAATTCAAAACAAAAAGATGGAGCGGTGGGCCTGTTGACTCATGGGCAAATCGACAGAACGCAGTATTACGCTCATGCCATGACTTTGGCTTTGGTGCCGTTTATCAACGAGGAGTTTTTTCCCTAGTCTAAAGCTTCCTCACTCAATAATTTCATGATCAAAGCCACATTTTTTTGATTGCCTGCCTTATCCAGCAGTTTTTTCAGCTCTGGCTCTTTTTTCTCCACACCAGCCAACGCCACGATTTGCTTTACTTCTGCTTCAGAGTACACCTCGCCAAGCAGCTTGCGGAGGTCTTTTTGCTCGGGCAAGCCAAATAGCTCTATTTCATCGATAGCAGAAAGTACTACCTCTCTGCCCAGTTTCTTGCACGAGTCCAGTGGGTGATAGGTAGAGGGTGCATCCCGGAGCGCCCAGCTGCTGTAGTCAATTTTGAGGTCGTGGATTTGCTTTATTTTTGGATCCGTCGCCCCAAATGTTCTCGAGAACAAAGAAACGGCAGACGCCTTCCATGCTTCCAAATCGAACTCCTTCTCGTTGAGCTTGTCTTCCAATTTTTTGAAGACGGCCGTCAGCTTCTTTTTATCCATACATTAAGGTACAACCAATTACCCATAAATCTCATTCAGCAGCCCCGCTAATCGCACCCCCGCCTGCACCAGCCTCAATTTTACGGCATCAATATTATCAAAGTTGTATCTGTAAGAAAGCGACAAGTCCTCTGGCAAGTTATATACCTGCTTTCTCAGGCCCATCGATTCATAAGCCCAATCCGTCGTTACATTTTTTTGCCAAGCAGCTACTGTTGCCTTGTTTTCAATATCCACCCAGTCGGCAAATTCAGTATAACTCAGCTGCTGACCATCAATTATGTCGCTGTCCCACACCCTGTGCAAATTAGAGTTCTCCCAAAAGTATTTCAGTTTCACATCGTTGCCACCCCGGTCGTTTCCGTTACCCACATGTAGCGGCTGATGAATATCGCCCACCAGATGCGCCAGCATTTTAATGGCAAACGCCTCGTCCCCATCTGTAAATTGCTTGCTTTTCAATTCCTTTTTTAGTCTTTCAATGGTAGCTATCACATCTCCTTCCTGGGGGGTGCCGGTCTGTTCGTAAGTTTGGCTTTCGGGAATCGTACAGTAGTGCCAGGGATCCATGTGCTTGTAGGTTGGGTCGGATTTAATAAAATCCATATAGTTACTCACCATGGCCAAGCTTTCTCCACCAAGTATTTTTTCGATGTTGGCTTTTGCCTTTTTGGTAAGATGACGCTCCGCCACAAGTCCAACGACCCTGTGGCCTGTTTGGCCCCACAACAGCACATTCGATGTGGTGTTTACCGCCTGAGCTGAAAATGTTAGCATCAGGAGAAGAGTGAGAGGAAGAAATTTTCTTTTCATGGTATCGGTAGTTGAACTCCACAAAAATAGAAACAAGCACCTTTAGGATGTCAGGTACTGGAATAAATTACTGTTAAAAAAAGAAAGGGCATGCCCCAGAGGTACATGCCCAATCACCAACCTAACCTATCTATGAAACCACTATGGAATTGTGATTCAGTATTATTAACAAATATTTCTGCTTTTGGTTCTCCTGATAGCTGAACGAAGCGCAACAAATATTCTTGTAGGTTCATTTCAATATCTGTGCCAAAAGGGCTCTTCTAGAGAAAAAACAAGAAAAACAGGAAGAGGAACATCCAGAGACCGTCCATGAAATGCCAGTAGGTGACTAACAGGCCGAGCTGAAGCTTCCGAAATGGGTTGGTGAAATAAAGCAACGAGTGAACAGGGTTACTCAACTTTCGGATGAGCAGGACATAACAATAGGCCAGGTAGATAATGCCGGCACTCATGTGCAAAATATGAAGGCCCGAAAGGGCATATAAATAGACGATGGCTCCTCTCACCGCATTGCTGGCTTCCTGATTCATTAGCTCATTCCACCCAAAAAACTGCGAGAATGAAAAAGCAAAGGCAAGCACAAGAGTAAACAGCAGCGACTTCTTTAGCTGCTTTGTTTTCTCCTTCTCAAAATATTCTATCGCCCGACTGATAGTGAAGCTGGATCCAAACAAGATAAGTGTGCTGATGACAAATGCCTTCGGAAACTCAATTTTAGCTGTTTTGTCGACCAATGTACCGGACGCAGTATAGACCATTAACAGGAAAAAGAAGATCAGAATACTCCCAAAAATCCCTATCAGCAACAGCATTTTATAGGGGTGCATTTTTTCCAGCTCGTTGAGCGGGAATGAACTGGTCGGTGCCTTTGTTTTCTTATAGGAATTTGCCATGCTAGCTCCGTAATTTGTATTTAAACATTTTGTTTGAGCCTTGGTTCAACATTTTTCGATGAATAATCATAAAATGACCTTCGGTTATTCGTTATATAACGCTCCATCACCATAATATCCGTACTTTTGCCCACCAAAAAATGTTCTTAAGTTGAAAGTTTCCGACTTCCTGTCAATTTATAAGCAAGATAGTTTTGTAAAGACCCTGGCTGAAAGCTTCAAGCAAAAAGGTGGTGGGGCCTTTCAGGTGAAAGGGCTTGTTGGTAGTCTCGATGCCGTTGTGCCCGCTGCTGTGTTCTCGATGGACAGGCAATGCCATGTGTTTGTTATGCACGAAAAAGAGGAAGCTGCCTACTTTTTTAACGACATGCAAAACTTGTTTGGCGAAAGGGAAGTACTCTTTTTCCCCACTTCCTACAAGCGCCCTTACCAGTTTGACGAGACCGAAAATGCCAATATTCTTCTACGAGCTGACGTGCTGAACAAGCTCAACCACAGAAGTGGCAAGGGAGAAATAATAGTTACCTATCCGGAAGCGCTCACAGAAAAGGTGATCAACAAGAGGGCACTAACAGAAAATACATTTAATGCCAAAGTCGGCGACAAGGTAGATGTAGACTTCATCGCCGAACTGCTCATGACCTACGACTTTGAGCGAACCGACTTTGTGTATGAAGCCGGTCAATACGCAGTAAGAGGTGGTATTATCGATATATATTCTTACGCCGGGGAGCTGCCCTATCGCATGGAGCTTTTTGGGGACGAAATAGAAAGCATCAGAACTTTCGACCCAAACACGCAGCTATCGCAAGATTCGGTCAATTCCATCAGCATCATTCCCAATGTGCAAACCAGGCTTTTGCAGGAAAAAAGGCAGTCGTTCCTGGAGTTTGTGCCAAAAGAGACCCGTTTCTGGATAAAGGATCTGCAACTACTCTACGATCAGCTCGACAGTTACTTCACCAAGGCTTCTGCAAGCTTTGACGTGCTGATGAAGGAAAGCGGCAACACGAAAATTGTGCTGGAGCCCGCCGACCTGTTCGAAAATGCTGCGACCATCAAGTCTCACATTTTCTCCTTCCCGATGATCGAGTTTGGGAGCCGGTTTTATCTGGAAAATGCTACAACCTTCCAATATGAAGCGGAGCCCCAACCACCATTTCACAAGAACTTCGAAATGATGGTGGAGAACCTCAACCAGCGCCAGTTGCAGGGATATAACCTTTTTATCGCCGCCGAGTCGGAAAAACAAATCGAGCGCCTGGACACAATTTTTCAGGAACTGGATCCCACGATGCGGTTCGAAGGTTTTTTGGCGGGGCTTCGGGAAGGCTTTGTCGATAAACAGATAAAATTGCTTTGCTATACGGATCATCAGCTTTTTGATCGCTTTCACAAATACAAAACCAGGGAAAAGCATAGCAAGTCAAAGGCCCTTACAATCAAAGAACTAAAGTCGCTACAGCCCGGCGACTACGTGGTGCATATCGACTACGGCGTGGGCCGGTTCGCAGGCCTGGACACAGTGGATGTAGGTGGAAAAAAACAGGAAGCGCTTCGGATTGTGTATCGGGACAATGACCTGCTGTACGTAAGTGTGCATTCCCTGCATAAAATTTCCCGGTATGCCGGCAAAGAGGGGCAGCCCCCGCCGATCAACAAGCTCGGCACTCAGGATTGGGACATCAAGAAAAAGAAAGTAAAGAAGCGGGTAAAAGACATTGCCAAAGACCTGATCAGTCTTTATGCCAAGAGAAAGGCGACGCCCGGTTATGCTTTCCCACCCGACAATTTTCTTCAGGCCGAACTCGAGTCATCCTTCATTTATCAGGACACGCCCGACCAGGCGCTGGCTACTGCCGACGTGAAAAAAGACATGGAGCTGCCTCACCCGATGGACAGACTGGTGTGCGGCGATGTTGGTTTTGGCAAAACTGAGGTAGCCATTCGTGCAGCTTTTAAAACGGCGAGCAACGGAAAGCAGGTGGCGGTGCTTGTGCCCACCACCATTCTGGCCATGCAGCACTACCGCACGTTCAAAGAAAGGCTTGCCAATTTTCCGCTGGATATAGAATACATCAACCGGTTCCGTACCACAAAGGAGATAAAGGATATACTTCAGAGGGTCAAAGAAGGAAAAATTGACATTCTGATAGGTACGCACCGGATTGTGAACAAAGACGTAGAATTTAAAGACCTGGGACTGTTGGTCATTGACGAAGAGCAAAAGTTCGGGGTAAAAATCAAAGAAAAGCTCAAGGAATCGAAGGTCAACGTTGACAGCCTGACCTTGACGGCAACCCCAATACCGAGAACACTTCACTTCTCCATGATGGGGGCACGGGACTTAAGCATTATTGCCACACCACCACCCAACCGACAGCCCGTGACTACCGAGCTGCATGAGTTTAACGAAAGCGTGATCAGAGACGCCATTAGTTTCGAGTTGAGAAGAGGCGGTCAGGTGTTTTTCGTGCACAACAGGGTCAGTGATATTGATCAGATTGCCAGTATCGTTTTGAGGCTGGTGCCCGACGCACGAATAGGCATTGCTCATGGACAAATGGACGGGGCCAAGCTGGAAAAAGTAATGATGCGATTTATCGAGGGTGAGTTCGACGTGCTGGTGTCCACCAACATTATCGAAAGTGGCCTTGATATCCCCAATGCCAATACCATTATTATTAACCGGGCGCACATGTTCGGGCTTTCCGACCTACACCAAATGAGAGGACGGGTAGGACGGTCGAACAAGAAGGCATTTTGTCTACTCCTTTCAGGTGCTTCGTCAGGTTTGACAGCCGAAGCCCGTAAGCGACTGGTGACACTTGAAGAGTTTTCCGAATTGGGCGACGGCTTCAAAGTGGCCATGAGAGACCTGGATATCAGGGGTGCGGGCGATTTGCTGGGAGGCGAGCAAAGCGGCTTTATCTCTGACCTTGGCTTTGAGATGTATCACAAAATCCTCGACGAAACAATTCAGGAGCTAAAAATTGAGGACTACAGCGACCTGTTTGCGGAAGACCTCAAGAAGGCGGTTGAGGCAGTGGCCACCGATTGCGTGATAGAAACTGACCTCGAAATTCTCATCCCCGAGTCATACGTCAACAATATTTCAGAGCGGCTCAGCCTTTATTCTCACCTCGACAGCGTGGAGTCGGAGGAAGGGTTGGCCAAATTCAGCGCCGATGTTAAAGATCGTTTCGGCCCCATTCCCGAAGAAGTAGAAGAGCTTATAAAAACTGTACGACTTCGCTGGCTGGCCAAAAAAGCCGGAATTGAGAAGCTCATATTAAAAGCAGAAGTGCTGAAGTGCTACTTTGTTTCGGGCGAAAATGAAGCCTATTTCAAGTCAGCTACCTTTGGCAAAGTATTGGAGTATGTGCAAAAGAATCCTAAGATCAGCCGGATGAGGGAGCACAAAGGCCGACTCATTTTGAACCTCGAGCAGGTCAAGTCAGTAGACCTTGCAATCGGTTACCTGAAAAAAATGCTACAGGAAAATGAGGCGGCAGTAGCACAATAAAACGTCTGTTAGAGACATTATTTAGATAAATCCCTATATTGTCCTCTCTTTTTTTGAAAAAAACTTATTATAATTGAAATTTGTAGCTGATCGTTATTAAATATGCCCGATCTAGGCTACATTAGCTTTTTAAGTTCAAATAAACAGGTTATGAAAAATTTTGTTAACATCTTATGTACCTCTGCTTTGGCTGTTGGGTTCTCCGCTTTTCTAGGCGGTTGCGGTTCCAGCACACCAACAAGTAGTAGTCCAGGCAGCCTGAGCTCAGCGACAGGAATGGAGTACAACGAGGAGGGTGGTTTTCAGGTGAGCGACTATGCCGGTCAGCCTGAGGGTCCTAATCTAGTTTTTATAGAAGGAGGTCGTACCGTTCTTGGGTCTTTCGAGGAAGATTTGATGAACAGACACGACAATGTTGAGAGAGCCGTGACAGTTGCTTCGTTCTACATGGACGAAACTGAAATCGCCAACATTCACTGGTTGGAGTATCTCTACTACATTCGCCTTGACTCATCAAGAGAATTTTATGAGTCGTCGCTGCCTGACACAACTGTTTGGGCCAGAGACCTTGCTTACAATGATCCTTATGTAGATCACTACCTTCGTTACCCTGGTTTCAGGTACTACCCTGTTGTAGGTGTTAACTGGAAGCAAGCCAATGACTATTGCAACTGGAGAACCACAGTGGTTAACCTTAAGCTTGCGCAAGATGCCGGTCTTGAGGACGTAACTCTTGCAGAATCAGGAAGCGAAAGAATTCCTTTGGAAAGTGGTGTTGTGCTACCTAACTACCGTCTCCCAACCGAGGCTGAGTGGGAATATGCAGCTCAGGCACTTATTGGTGTTCAGTGGCTGGACGAAAACCAAACTCACCGCAGACTGTATCCATGGGATGGTCACTCATTGCGTAATCCTTATGGAAAGAAAATGGGTTACTTCCTGGCTAACTTCAAAAGAGGTCGTGGTGACTACGCTGGTATTGCCGGCAAGCTGAACGACGGCGCCATGATCACAACTTATATCTACGATTATCCACCGAACGAATTCGGTCTTTATAATATGTCAGGAAATGTTAACGAATGGGTATGGGACGTTTACCGCCCGCTTTCGTTCCAGGACTTTGACGACCTGAACCCTGTTCGTCGTGACGGTTACCTTGATGACGAAAAAGGTTATGACACTCAGAACTTCAACTCACTTGTTTCTGACAGAGTGAGAGTTTACAAAGGAGGTTCATGGGCTGACGTAGCTTACTGGATGTCGCCGGGAACCAGAAGATACTTGGAAGAAGATTCGTCAACTTCTACTATCGGTTTCCGTTGTGCGATGATTCGTGCCGGCACCAACTACTAAGACAAAACAAAATTATCGATATAAGAAAGCTCCGAAGTTCGGAGCTTTTTTTATTTGTGGGAAACTGCCAAAGCACAAATTCCTACCTCGTTAACCCCCGCACCGATCAGCACTGAGGCACAAGACGAAAGTGTCGAGCCGGTAGTAAGCACATCGTCAACAAGCAGTACCTTTTTCCCTTTTACACTCTCTGGGCTGGTAATCTCAAAAATGTTTTCCACATTCTGCCAGCGGTCTACTTTTTGCTTCTTGGTTTGAGTGCTGGTAAATTTTGACCGGACTAGTAGCTCAGCGTCGACTGGCTTTTGTGTGGAGACGGAAAGTCCTTCGGCAATTGCCATGCTTTGATTGTAGCCTCTGATCCTCAGCTTTCTTTTGTGCAGAGGCACCGGAACAATCACATCAAAAGCCGAAAAATCTGGCCTCTCTACTAGCTGGTTGCCATACCAGGCTCCGAGCATAACACCCAACTCTCGGTTTCCTTTGTATTTTAGTTGATGAAGAAGCTTCTGAGTAATGCCTGATTTCTTGAAGGTTAAAAAAGCGTCGACGAAGGTTATCTTTGGTTCGTACACAAACTTGTTTGTCAGAAGAGAGTCTCGGATAGCTTCATCTACAACAGGCAGCTGATAACGGCAAGCTGTGCACAAATGATCCTCTCCCCGAACCAATAACTCACCGCATGAGATACAGTTTTCAGGAAATATCAAAGAAACAAAATCATTCCAAAGTTCATTTGCGATATTTGCCATGGGTAAAATATAGAAAAAAAAGTGCTCGCAAACACAACCTGTATTCCCCGTTTTCAAAAATACCCGGAGCACAATTGTGACTCCTTCGTAAACGCAGACAGATAGAACGTATGAGTAAAGTAGACGAATTCAATAACTACAGAGAAAAGATGAATGAGCGCATTCTTTCTTCTGATAACAAGCTTGTTAAAAGAATCTTTAATCTGGACACCAATGCCTTTAGCGAAGGGGCCATTGATGTAAAAAATAAAGAAATGCTGGGGCTTGCTTGTTCCATGGTGCTCAGGTGCGATGACTGTGTGCGCTATCATTTGGGCAAATGTTACGAACTTGATTGCTCCGATAAGGAGATGGACGAGGTGTTCGGCATAGCCACACTTATTGGGGGCACGATAGTAATTCCACACCTTAGAAGGGCCGTAGAATTTTGGGACGAATTAAAACAAACACCGCAAAATGTTTAAGAAAGACCTGGACCTCGAGAGGGAGTGGCAGGCGCTACTTGGCAAACTAGAAAAAATGATTGGCAAAAAACCGGCTGACCTCAACGCCGTACTTTTTCTGATAGGTGTACAAGAACTGGGCAAGGGGCGAAGGACTTTTACCAAAGAGCAAAAGCAGGACTTAATGCACATTGCTATCTGCAAAGTACTGAGTTTCTCTGGCTTCTACGCCCTGGAGGGCATAGACGAGGACGGCTGGCCTCACTGGAAGATGATGAAAAAATTGCCACATTTTGACACTACAGAACAAGAAAAGCTACTAAAAATTCATGTTATTGAGTATTTTGAAAAAGAAAGTATATTATAATGACAGGAATTATATCATATAATGTAAACGGAATTCGGTCGGCTGTTTCCAAAGGAATAACGCAGTGGCTAAAGGAGAAAGATCCGCAAATCGTTTGTTTTCAGGAACTTAAGGCCCACAAAGAGCAAATTCCCGTTTCGTTGTTCGAGAACCTCGGCTACCACTGCTACTGGTTTCCCGCAGTGAAAAAAGGCTATAGTGGTGTTGCCATTCTGTCAAAAATTAAACCCAAACATGTGGAGTACGGATCCGGCATTGATCAGTCGGACTATGAGGGTCGGGTGATCAGGGCAGATTTCCAGGACTACTCTATCATGAGTGTTTATATCCCTTCGGGTTCTTCCGGTGACGAGCGACAGGACTACAAAATGCAATGGTTGGGTGAGTTTACTGACTACATAAAAAAAGTAAAGGCCGACCATCCTAAACTCATTATTTCGGGGGACTATAATATTTGCCACAAGCCGATCGATATCCACGACCCTGTGTCCAACAAAAAGAGTTCTGGCTTTTTGCCGGAGGAACGTGAGTGGCTTACCGAATTCATAGACACCGGCTTTGTGGACTCTTTCCGTCAATTCAACGCAGCACCTCACCAGTATAGCTGGTGGACCTTCAGAGCCAATGCCAGAGCAAACAACAAGGGATGGCGGATTGATTACCACCTCGCCACTCAGGAGATGGCAGCAGACTTGGTACACGCCGAAATTTTGCCACAAGTGGTTCATTCTGACCATTGCCCCGTTGGACTTAGCATCAAATAACGGTTTTTTAGCTGCTTTCGACAGCGAAAGCAAGTCTATTCAAACAATTTTCCGTTTTTAACTACATTCTTTTCACGATATTCGTTATAACTAGTATCATACCCTTTGCGAATTGCAAATGGATGAAAAGAAGGAGGCCAAAATGAATACAGGAATTGACGCCGTCAAGAGGCAACTTCATGATTACAAAAAGAAATACTATACCGACAAGCTGGTTAAAGGTGTTCTCTACTTCCTTCTTGTAGGCCTTTGCCTTTTCTTGACGTTTACCGTATTAGAGTTCAATTTTCGCTTCGGCACGTGGATCAGGGGCTTTTTGTTGTTTTCTTTTGTCATTCTCACTTCTGGCATACTCCTGATTCGGATTATAAAGCCTCTGTGGGAGATTTACTCCGGAGGCAAAAACCTTGATGACGCCGAGGCAGCCCGTCAGATCGGGCGGTTTTTTCCCGAAGTGAAAGACAAACTTCTGAATGTACTGCAGCTCCAAAAAATTACCAATCAGGATGAAAGTCTTCTTTTAGCCAGCATAGACCAAAAAAGCCAGGAGCTCTCAACGATAAAGTTTGTCAATGCGATAAGAATTAATGCCAACCTTAGCTTTCTAAGGTATTTAGCCATTCCTGTAGGTATCACACTAATATTGCTTCTGCTGATTCCTCAGCTATTTACGGAAAGTGCCGCCCGGATCATTCAATACAATAAGACCTTTACCCCACCGCCACCGTTTACATTCAATCTCTTGAATGAGTCCCTGGACGGGTTTCGCAATGAGGATTTTCAATTGAAAATGAGCATTGAAGGAGATAACATCCCCGAAAATGTGTACCTGGAAAATAATGGCCGTCGAATCAAGTTAAACGAAAACGACGAAGGACTCTTTGAGTTTACCTTTCCGAAAATGCTTGTAAAGACCAACTTTAGGTTCGAAGCGGCAGGGTACTCAAGTGCTGAATATCAGATTACGCTACACAATCGGCCTCTTCTTAAAAACTTCAACGTCTTCCTTGACTTCCCTTCTTACACCGGCAAACAAGATGTTCTTTTGGAAAACATAGGCAATGTGGAAGTACCTGAGGGAAGCCAGATCAACTGGCAGTTCAGCACCACAGAAGCCGACAGCTTATGGCTAAAATTTGACAAAGACCAGGAGCCTGTAAAATCACAAATATCTGACAATCAGCTATTTGATGTAGAAAAGACGTTTTTCAACCCACAATACTATGAAGTACAGCTAGCCAACAAATTCAGCAAAAATAAAGACAGAATCAGGTACCGAATTGAAGTAATAAAAGACAAGGCACCTGAAATTCACGCAGAAATCTTCCAGGACACCACTCTTTTCAGCTTCATTGTGCTGGGCGGGTCGGTGAGCGACGACTATGGCCTTACCAAGCTAGCCATTAAGTACCAAACTCAGAATGCTAAGGAAGAATCACTATTCAGCACGCTTCCACTTCCTCTCGACAAAAAGCAGTCTTCTCAGGGTTTTTATTACCAGTGGCGCATCGACAGCATGAACCTCAAGGAAGGAGAGACGCTTGCCTACTACATAGAAGTAACTGACAATGATGAGGTTAATGGGCATAAATCGACACGCACAGGCCTCTATTACATGAAGGTGCCGACGAAAAAAGAGTTAAAAGAGTCGTTGGCAAAGGAAGCTCAGGGTGCCGAAAAACAGATTGACAAGAGCCTCGACCAGGCGAAAGAAATTCAGGATCAGATAAAGGAAATAGAGAATCGCCTGAAGACCAAGAAAAAGATGGACTGGCAGGACGAGAAGCTGATACAAGACCTGCTGGAAAAAAAAGAGGAGCTGAGCGAAAACATAGAAAAGCTAAAGAACCAGAACAAAGATTTGAATGAGCGTAGAGAACGCTTTTCAGAAAGCAGCCCCAAGCTAAAAGACCAAATGGAGAAGCTCCAGTCGCTCATGGATGAACTGCTTGATGATGAAACTAAAAAACTCTACGACGAACTGAAAAAACTGCTGGAGGAAAAGTCGCAGCTTGGCGAGGTTCAAAAAATGATGAACCAGATAGAAAACAAGGAAGAAAACCTTGAAAAAGAGCTCGAAAGAGCCCTGGAGCTTTTCAACAAGATGAAATTTGACTTTAAGCTTGAGGAAATAGTTCAGGACTTGGAAGAAACAAGCAACAAGCAGGAGGAATTAAGCGAGAAGACTGAAGATGCGGACAACTCTAAAGAAGACCTCATTAAGGAGCAGGAAGAAATCAAAGAAGAGTTTCAGGAGCTTCAAAAAGACATGGAAGAGTTAAACGAGCTCAACCAGGAGCTCAACAACCCTGAAAGCATGCCGGATTTCAGTGAAGAGAAAGAAGAAGTGGAGAAGAACCAGGAGGAGTCTATTTCTAATCTGGAAGAGCAGAAGAGGAAGAAGGCGTCTGACAACCAAAAGAAAAGTGCTCAGCAAATGAAGCAGATGGGTGAAAAGATGCAACAAATGCAAAGCAACATGGAGATGGAAATGCTTGAGGAAAACCTCGACAACCTCAGAGACATAGTAGACAACCTCGTTAAGCTCTCATTCAGCCAGGAAACGCTTATGAACAACTTCAAAGAAGTAAATCAGAGTGATCCGAGGTTTCTTGAATTGTCTCAGGAGCAATTAAAGATAAAGGACGATGCCATTATCGTTAAAGACAGCCTCCTTGCACTGGCCAACAGAGTTTTTCAAATTGCCTCCTTTGTAACAAGAGAGGTGAGTGCGCTCAATGAATACATGGATCAAAGCCTTGATGCGCTTAAAGACCGGAACAAATCTCTGGCGATCAGCAAGCAGCAATTCTCTATGACATCGATGAACAACCTCGCTTTATTGCTCGACGACGTACTTCAGCAAATGCAACAACAAATGGCTGACGCTATGGGCTCACCTCAGAAAGGCAAAAAAGGGCAAAAGAAAAACATGCCGGGCCTGAGCGACCTTCAGAGTGAACTCAGCAAGAAAATTAACGATCTCAAAAAAAGCGGAAAAACAGGCAGACAACTATCAGAAGAATTGGCTAAACTTGCTGCCGAGCAAGAAATGATTAGAAGAGAGCTCGAAGCCATGCAACAGAAGATGGGTGGCGACAAAGAAGGTGGGCCGGGCGGCCTGGAAGATGCTATCAAAAAGATGGAACAAACCGAAAGAGATCTTGTTAACAAACGACTGGCCAACATTAGCCAGGAGAGGCAAGAAGACATCGTAACACGGCTTTTAGAAGCAGAAAACTCTGAAAGAGAAAGAGAACTTAGCAAGGAGAGGGAAGGAGAGGCCGCAAAAGATTTCGAAAGAAAGATACCGGCAGCTTTTGAGGAGTATAAGCAGCTAAAAGAAAAGGAAATTGAATTGCTTAAAACTGTTCCTCCTAAATTGAACCCTTATTACAAAAAAGAGGTAAATGAGTACTTTAAACGTATTGGCAGCAATTAACCCGCTTAGAAATGGATAATATCAAAATCGAGATTCCTTCTCTTCCTGAGAATATTAGAATCGTTGAGAGTTTTATCGACAACGCTAAAGAACGATTCAGTCTTGAAGATGATATCTATGGCAATATCATGATTGCTGTAACCGAAGCCGTAAACAATGCCATACTACATGGGAACGGAAAGGACGCTCACAAGAATGTGTTGCTGCAACTGTCATTACTCAATGAAAACCTTCAATTCACAGTTCAGGATGAAGGGATCGGCTTCGACTACCACCACCTGCCAGATCCCACTGCGCCAGAAAACCTCGAGAAGCCCGGAGGGAGAGGCATCTTCCTAATGAAGAACCTGTGTGACGAAGTTAAGTTCCACGAAGGCGGCAAAAAGGTAGACCTGATCTTTTACCTGGGCTAGGATGAAAATCACCTTCTTTAGTGAAGAGATAACTTTCAAACTAGCTTCTCCCAACAAAGTTCGTTCCTGGATTAAAGAAGTGATACGCTTGGAGAAGCATACCCTTGCAGAGGTTTCCTATGTATTCTGCTCCGACGACTACTTGCACAATATGAACGTGCAGTATCTCAATCACGATACACTTACTGACATCATTACTTTTGATAACTCAGAGGAAGAAGAACAGATCGAAGGTGATATATTCATCAGCATTGACCGTGTCAAAGAAAACGCCGCCCGACTAAATCTTCCTTTTGAGAACGAACTACATCGAGTTATGATCCATGGCATTCTTCATTTGTGTGGTTACAAAGACAAGGCAAGTTCAGAAAGGGAGCTTATGAGAAAAAAAGAAGATGCTTGTTTATCTTTGCTCCCGGATCAATAATGTTCCACGTGGAACATTCTTTCTTCTCACTCTGTTGCTAACACTAACAATACCTAGACGTTCCACGTGGAACATCAAAATATATGTTTCCTAAATACGATGTAATAGTAGTAGGGGCTGGACATGCTGGCTGTGAAGCCGCACATGCTGCAGCCACCATGGGTTCCAAAGTGCTGCTTGTGACTATGAACATGGGCACTATTGCACAGATGTCGTGCAACCCTGCGATGGGTGGCGTAGCCAAAGGACAAATAGTGCGTGAAATAGATGCCCTGGGTGGCATGTCGGGTATTATCACCGACAAGACCATGATCCAGTTCAGGATGCTCAACAAGTCGAAAGGACCCGCAATGTGGAGCCCACGAGCTCAAAGCGACAGAATGAGATTCGCAGAGGAATGGCGGTTAACGTTAGAGCGCAATCCAAACGTAGACTTTTGGCAAGAGATGGTGGTCGGGTTGCTTGTCAAAGACGGAAAAGCTGTTGGCGTTAAAACAAGCCTCGGAATAGAAATCGAATCAGGCGCTGTTGTCCTTACAAACGGGACCTTCCTCAACGGCGTCATCCACATAGGAGAAAAGAAGTTTGGAGGGGGCCGCACTGGCGAGCATGCGGCAAAGGGCATCACCGAGCAGCTTCAAACACTTGGTTTTGAGTCCGGCAGAATGAAAACTGGCACGCCACCCCGAGTTGATGGCCGCAGCCTCAACTACGACGCCATGGAGGAACAAAAGGGAGATGCCGAACCTGGCAAGTTTTCGTATAGCGAAGAAACCACTCCCTTAGCAACACAAGCCAGCTGCTATATCACCTACACCAACCCGGAAGTACACAGTATACTTGAGACTGGCTTTGAGAAGTCACCCATGTTCGCCGGACGGATAAAGGGTATTGGGCCACGCTATTGCCCTTCAATAGAAGACAAGATCAACCGCTTTTCTGAGAGAGACCGGCACCAGATATTTGTTGAGCCAGAGGGCTGGAACACCGTTGAGGTATATGTCAATGGCTTTTCCACCTCGCTACCAGAAGACGTACAAATAAAGGCACTAAGGAAAATACCCGGCTTTGAGAAGGCCAGAATGTTCAGGCCTGGCTATGCCATCGAATACGACTACTTTCCACCTACACAACTCAATCTTACCTTAGAAACAAAGCTCATCCAGCATCTGTACTTTGCCGGACAAATCAACGGCACCACTGGCTACGAAGAGGCGGCATCGCAGGGGCTTATGGCGGGTATTAACGCCCACCTCAAAAACAACGAGAAACATCCCCTGATACTCACCAGGTCTGAAGCATATATTGGTGTACTCATTGACGACCTTATCAATAAAGGCACCGAAGAACCATACAGAATGTTTACCTCACGTGCGGAGTTTCGAATACTTCTGAGACAAGACAATGCCGACATAAGACTAACCGAAAAAGGCCATGGCATAGGTTTGGCGTCCGCCCAACGACTCGCAGCAACCAGGGACAAAATTGCTCAGAGCAATCAAATACATGCCGTTCTGAAACAACTCAAATACACCCCAGAAGAAATCAACGAAGAGCTCACAACGATAGATACCGCTACGATAAAGGAAAAAACATCCGCTTACACACTTTTAAAGCGGCCACAAATTAGCCTTTCTGAACTGCTCAAATTGCATAGCAAAACCGCCGATGCGTTAAAGCCATATACAAAAGAAGCCATAGAGCAGAGCGAGATAGAAATCAAATACGAAACCTATATCGTGAAAGAGAAAGAGCTAGCCGATAAAGTTCACTTACTGGAAAACCACAGGATAGATCCACTCTTTGACTACTACAAAATAACAGCCCTCTCTTCGGAGGCACGTGAAAAACTACTAAAAATAAAACCACACACGTTAGGGCAGGCTTCCAGAATAAGCGGCGTTAACCCAGCAGATATCTCAATACTAATGGTATACATGGGGAGGTAATTGGACATGTACGAACGAATAGACGAGTGCCCCATTTGCTCAAACACCGATTTAAGAAACAGCCTTATCTGCAAAGATCATCTTGTTTCTCGACAGAGTTTTGCTATCTCTACATGCACTTCGTGTGGCCTGCTAATAACCAACCCACGACCCAACAAAGAAACCATCTCTCAGTTCTACGACTCAAGTAACTACCTATCGCATAACAGTGACGGTAGCCTAATGAGTAGACTCTATTCATTAGCTCAACGTTATACGTTGTGGTACAAATTCCGATTGATCAAAAAACTAGCAAAACCTGGCAGCAGACTTCTGGATTACGGCTGTGGTGTTGGCCAGTTTATGCAATACATGGAATCAAACAAATACCAGGTCCGGGGAGTAGAGCCATCGGAGGTAGGTCTTTCCAAAGCGATGAGTAAACAGCTATCAGTCTACCGAAACCTGGCATCGGTTAAAGAGGCAGAAGCAAAATTTGAAGTAATCACTTTGTGGCACGTTCTTGAGCATGTGCATGAACTCAACGTCACAATAAAACAGCTAAAAAAGCTGTTGAGCAAAAGCGGGTATTTGGTTGTAGCGGTTCCAAACACCAAGAGCTGGGATGCACAACACTATAAAGAACACTGGGCTGCTTACGATGTACCTCGTCATCTATTTCATTTCGATGATGAAAATATCAAAATGCTGCTAAAATCAAACAGACTTTCTTTCGTTAAAAAAGCACCGTTATATCTTGATTCCTTCTATATCAGCCTATTATCAGAAACGCACGTCAACAGCAGCAATAAAATCATCAAGTCCATCATAAATGGTTGTAAATCAAATATTTACGGAGCCAGGACAAGTCAATACAGCAGTATGATCTACATTTTCCAAAAGAAATGAAAAATATACTTCTTTCAGCTTTTCTTGCTGCATATGCATTTGTCCTTTACACCTCATGTGCCAGCCAACAACCCGTAACCGGAGGAGCAAAAGACACTATTCCTCCCACTCTTCTGGAATCGTATCCTATTAACAAGTCTCTCAACTTTAAAGATCAGAAAATTACCCTGGTCTTTGATGAGTTCATTAAGGAAGACCAAATCAAAACTAAACTTATCATTACCCCGGATGATCAAAACAAATTTGATGTACTCATAAAAAAAACAAGCATAACACTAGAGTTCGAAAACCCATTTGCTGACAGCACCACCTACACGTTAAATTTTAACAGCACTATTTCAGACATCACCGAAAACAACGATGCGGAAAATATCATACTGGCATTTAGCACCACCACCTACATCGACTCGTTGTCAATCACCGGTAGCATAATCGATCTGATGACCCAGGAACCTCTGAAAGAAATAACCGTGGCACTCTACCAAGCGAAAGACACAACGGACATATTTAACAAACGACCTCTTTACTTTGCAAAAACAGCAGAGGACGGAACCTATTCCATAGAGAATCTTAAAAACGGGAGTTACAGGATTTATGCCTTTCAGGACAAGAACAAAAACAACTTATGTGAATCGAATGATGAGCCGCATGGATTCATTGCAGACACACTGGCCCTAACACAAAATATTGACTCCCTTGTCATCCCCATTATCCGGAACGATGTAAGGCCGCTCGCCCAGCTCAACTCCCGCACTTCGGGAATCCACTTCGAAAGCCGCTACAATAAACCACTTAAAGATTTCAGTGTGCAAATTCTGGATTCATTGAAACTTCCCAACTGGACAATTGAAGCCAACCTTACAACAGACGGCAGAGGCATAATATTCTATCCAGTCTCCAACCCAAAAAAAGACAGCCTACAGATAGCCATCACCTCCATAGACAGTACCTACAATCAAACCATAGACACCGCCTACTTAAAGTTTACGTCAAGTAAGCGAACCATACCGCCATTCACATTCACCACCGTTCCTGCAAAAGACGAACAGATACTTGAGAAAACAACCTTTACTTTATCGTTTACTAAGCCGGTGGCAACACACTACATCGCCGACTCGATGAGAGTTTCTATAGACACCCTTGTTCAGCACCCGATCAGGGTAGACACCATCATATGGAACAGTCACAAAACCAGAGCAACCGTCAACACGCAAATTGACAAGAAAATAGTACTCAACGCAAAACTTCGTTACGAGCACCTAACTGACTCCTTAAAATCCGATACGTCATCGATCGACTTTAAGCGCTACAACAAAATCAAAAACTTACTGGATAAAGTAGAAGATAACTACACCCGAGTTAAACTGCCAAAAGGAACCTTTTTTTCAGTAGATGGCGACACTTCATACACAGAAAACATACCACTGAGGTTTATAAACAGCGAGGAAAGAGGAATAATAAGAGGCAATATTATCACGGATCAAACCCACTACACTCTTCAACTCGTAACCAACAAATACAAAGTAGTTTTCTCACAACCAGGCACGCCCAGTTTCGAATTCAAGAATGTCCCTCCGGGCGACTACACCTTCAGAGTCCTAATCGATGATAATAAAGACGGCGTATGGTCAACCGGAAACAGCCTTAAACGAATAGAGCCTGAGAGTGTGTACATATATCCCGAATTCTTCAACGTTAGGCAAAACTGGACACAGGAAAATATTGAGCTTACCTTCTAGTGGAAAACTCAGCTTAGCCTGTGTTTAACTGCCCAAGTTCTCCACAACCAGAACCAAGTCGAGCGCAACAATCAAGGCCATTTTCAAACAAGCAGCTTTGTACACATTTCAGTTACCGGTTACCAACACAGTCACGGAAAAAAGATACCCACACAACCAAACCCCCACCTATCAACAAACTCACTCCATTTGCTAATCACATCCGTTTCAATGTTAACATATTGTTTGAAACTCCAGTTGAATCAACAATTACCCTATGCTAATTTTCTTATCCACAAATCCACAGACTTAATAATACTCTTCAATTAATCTTTTAAAAAATTAGTTATATATATTAGAAAACAGAAAATGTGGATAAATGACTAAACGACTGATAATAATAGCCATACTGACCCTCGTTGCGCCGGCTTTAATTTTTGCCCAGGACAACGCTAAAATAGATCTGGCCAATCAATATTTGGGCCAGGGCGATGTTGATAAGGCCCTTGATCTTTATAAAGACCTGGTGAAGGATTTCAGAAATATCCCTTTTGTTCATAATAATTACCTGGCGCTCCTGATCAACCTTGAAAACTACAAGGAAGCAGAAGACTACGTAGAGAAACAAATTAAGCGGGATGAGGGCAACTTAATCTATAAGATTGACCTGGGCATGGTGTATCAGGCGGCCGGGAAGACCGATAAAGCCAATAGCCAATTTGAGTCGGTGATAGCAGGCATAAAAGGGGATAACTACAAGCTTCGGATTACAGCCCAAACTTTTATCTCGAAGCAACTCAGAGAGTATGCTCTCAAAACTTACCTGGCAGGAAGGCAATCGTCTGGCAATCAGTATGCTTATTCGATTGAGTTGGCAAATATCTATCGCCTGCTCAACAACAGGGAGCAAATGATGGAAGAGTATCTCAACTTTGCCATTCAAAATCCCAACAATATCAACTACGTCAGGAATATTCTGCAGAACCTCCTCACAGAACCGGAAGATTTGGAGGCGCTGGAAACTATTCTTATCCAGAAGGTGCAAAAGAGTCCTAATGATATTATTTATGGCGAGTTGCTTATCTGGACAGAACTTCAGCAGAAAAACTTTTTTGGTGCGTTTACACAAGCAAGAGCTATTGATCGCCGGGAGAAAGGCGAGGGGTCGAGAGTGCTCGAAATTGGTATTATTGCAATTGACAACGGAGCATTTGAAGATGCTGAAGATATTTTCTCATGGATTATTCAAACATATCCTTCGTCTTCCAATTATGTGCTGGCAAGAAGGATGTTGATAAAAGCCAGGGAAGGAAAAGTTAAAAACACTTATCCGGTTGACACCACCGCCATCAGAACTTTGATCGCCGATTACGATAATCTTATCAAAGATTCGGGGCTGAACAGCAACACCCTGGAAGCGCTCAGAAGCAAGGCTTTGTTATATGCTTTTTATCTCGATGAAAAGGATCAGGCAATTTCTACGCTAAAAGACATTATCAATTTTCCGAGGGCTCAGCCGCAATTGGTTTCCAGTTGCAAACTCGATCTTGGGGATATTTATCTCCTGATAGGAGAGCCGTGGGAATCAACGCTACTCTATTCGCAGGTGGAAAAAGACAGCAAAGAAAGCCTGGTTGGCTATGAAGCAAAACTCAAGAATGCGAAGCTTAATTACTATAATGGTGATTTTGAACTTGCGAAAGCCCACCTCGATATCTTGAAACTTGCGACTTCCCGGGAAATCTCAAATGACGCCATGGCCCTTAGCTTGTTGATTCAGGACAATACACTTATGGATACCACGGAGCGGGCAATGAAGAAATTTGCCGCTGTTGATTTGATGCTTTTCCAAAACAAGAAAATTGAAGCCCTACAGGGGTTTGACTCGTTGCTTAGCCAATTTCCTAACCACAGAATTACAGATGAGGTTTGGTACAAAATGGCACAAATCAATCAGGAGTTGGGGCATCCGGAAGTAGCCATTGCACTTCTTGACAAGGTACTTGCCAGCTACCCTACAGATATCCTTGGAGATGATGCGTTATTTCTAAAGGGCAAAATTATCGACAAGCAACTAGGGAACAAGCAACTTGCCATGGAAGCTTTTCAAGCACTGCTTACGACCTACCCGGGAAGTATTTACACCGCCGAGGCCCGCAAAAGATTCCGGGAGCTTCGGGGTGACCTCAATCAATAAATACACTTTTCTACATTGATCAAATGCCGGGCAAAAATAGTATGCATGCATAACAAATTTTGCTATATTTGATATACTCCCGTTATCCCTTAAGAATGAAGAGAGAAGACACCATTGACTATAATATTAAAGTAGCATGGCATAGCATTGCCAGGATGTATAACCAGGCAGGCCAAAATGATGGCATTACCACATCGATTGGATTTGTGTTGCTCAATATAGAAAGCGAACAGGGCACCCCGGCCACCAAGATAGCTCCTCTTATGGGGCTGGAAGCAAGGAGTCTCACAAGGATGCTCAAAAATATGGAAGAGCGGGAGCTCATCTACAAAATGCCTGACCCCAACGATGGCAGGTCGGTTCGGATATTTTTAACTGAAAAGGGAAAATATCAGAAGACTCTCTCAAAAAGGGTAGTTATAGCATTCAACGAAATGGTGATCGATCAGGTCGACCCTGAAAAGCTCAAGGTATTCTTTGACGTCATCACACAGATTAATCAACTCATAGAGGATAAACAACTGATCCATACTTACATTAACGAAGAGAAAATTTATGAACAGAGTTATTAAAAAGGTGGCAGTTCTTGGCTCAGGTGTAATGGGCTCAAGGATCGCATGTCACTTTGCGAACATTGGTGTTCAGGTTCTGCTTTTAGACATTGTCCCGAAAGAACTTTCGGATGATGAGAAAAAGAAAGGCTTAACAATGGAGCATCCATTTGTTCGTAACCGGATTGTAAACACCGCCCTCCAAACTGCAATTTTTTCAAAGCCAGCTCCCCTTTTTGACTCCAGGAAAGCGAGCCTGGTAAAAACAGGGAATTTTGACGACGACATGAAATCTATTGCCGAATGTGATTGGGTAATGGAGGTTGTGGTTGAAAATCTCGACATCAAGAAGAAGGTGTATGATCAGGTGGAAAAATTTCGTAAGCCTGGCACCTTAGTTACTTCCAACACGTCAGGTATTCCAATCCACCTAATGGCTGAAGGAAGAACCGAGGATTTCAGGAAACATTTTGCGGGCACACATTTTTTCAACCCGCCTCGGTATTTGAGGCTGTTGGAAATTATTCCGACCCCGGCAACCGATCAAAAAGTAGTCGACTTCCTGATGCACTATGGGGATTTGTACCTTGGTAAGGAAACTGTGCTATGCAAGGACACACCAGCATTCATCGCCAACCGAATTGGTGTCTATTCTCTGATGTCGGGTATGCATGTGGTGGAAAAAATGGGACTCACCGTTGGTGAAGTTGATAGAATGACTGGCCCGATTATCGGCCGGGCGAAATCGGCTACTTTTCGAACCATGGATGTAGTTGGCCTGGACACCACAGTTAACGTATCGAGAAATTTGTTGCAGGGTCTGCCTAAGGACGAGTCGAAGGACACGTTTAAACTGCCAAAAATTGTAGAGGAGCTTTACAACAAAAAATGGTGGGGAGATAAGACCAAACAGGGCTTCTTCAAAAAGACAGTGAGCGAAAAAGGCGAGAAGGAAATTCTCGAACTGAACCTCAAGACATTCGAATATGGGCCAAGAACAAAGGCGTCATTTAAATCGCTTGAAGAAGTAAAAGATATTGAAAGCGTAAAAGAGCGTTTGCCCAAGTTGATCAATGCGTCGGACAAAGCCGGTGAGTTTTACAGGGCAACCTTCTACGACGTGTTCAGGTATTGCTCCATGAGAATTCCGGAGATTGCTGACGAGCTTTACAAAATCGATCAGGCTGTCTGCGCTGGTTTTGCCTGGGAGCTTGGTCCTTTTGAAACATGGGATCTGGTGGGTGTAAAGGCGACTGCCGAAAAGATGAAAGCTTCTGGAATGGAAGTAGCTCCGTGGGTTCATGAAATGCTGACAGCCGGCAATGCCTCTTTCTATAAATTTGAAAAAGGCCAGAAGCTTTACTACGACATTCCGTCGAAAGCATACAAACCTATCCCTGGCAAGGAAGGGCTGATTATTCTTGATGCCTTTAAAGAAAACAAGGTAGTTTGGTCAAATGCTGGCGCAACACTTTATGACATTGGTGATGGCATTCTGGATCTTGAGTTCCATACAAAAATGAATGCTCTCGGTCAGGAAGTAATTGAGGGAATCAATTTGGCGATAGCGAAAGCAGAAGAAAACCACCGGGGCCTGGTGATTGGCAACGAGGGAGCCAACTTTTCAGCTGGCGCCAACCTGGCCATGCTGTTCATGTATGCCTCCGACCAGGAATTTGACGAAATCGACTTGATGATTCGTCAGTTTCAAACAACCATGATGCGAGCCCGCTTTTCTTCCGTGCCTGTAATCTCAGCCCCTTCGGGCATGGCGCTGGGTGGAGGCTGCGAGCTTTCACTTCATTGTGACGCTATTCAGGCACACGCCGAAACCTATATTGGGCTTGTGGAATTTGGCGTTGGCTTAATTCCGGCAGGAGGTGGCACCAAAGAAATGACCCTTCGGGCCAGCGACTCGTATGCCCCTGGCGATCCGGAGCTGAATCATTTGCAGGAATATTTTATGACCATCGCTACAGCCAAAGTGGCCACCTCGGCACACGAAGGCAAGGCATTGGGTTATATCAAACCGTCGGACGAAATCACGCTGAACCGGGCCCGCCTTTTGGCCGACGCAAAAATGAAAGCTATCGAGCTCTCGGAAGCTGGTTATACTCAGCCTCTGGAGAGAAAGGACATCAAAGTACATGGTCAATCTTCGTTGGCTTTGTTTGAAGCAGGAATAACAGGAATGCTGTACGGACGATACATTTCAGAGCACGACGCCCTGATCGCCAGAAAGCTCGGCTACATCATGAGCGGAGGAGATCTTTCTTCTCCGACGGAAGTGTCGGAGCAATACCTGCTTGATTTGGAAAGGGAGGCGTTCCTCAGCCTGACTGGCGAGCCGAAAACGGTGGAAAGAATTCACAGCATTTTATTCAAAGGGAAACCCTTGAGGAACTAAGTTTTGTTAACCAGATAAAGTACTACAATTATGAATGCATATATAGTGGCCGGCTACAGAACGGCAGTTGGAAAGTCGAAAAAAGGGGGCTTTCGCTTTACCCGCCCCGACGACCTGGCAGCAGATGTGATCAAACACCTGGTTGCCTCGGTTCCGGGATTTGATGCCAAAAGGGTAGACGACCTTATCGTGGGAAATGCGGTACCCGAAGCCGAGCAAGGTATGCAAATGGGCAGAATGATTTCGCTGCTGGCTTTGCCGATGGAAGTACCCGGCATGATAGTGAATCGGTATTGTGGCTCAGGCCTGGAGGCGATAAGCATTGCTGCGGCAAGAATTCACGCAGGGACAGCAGAGTGTATTATTGCGGGGGGTACCGAATCGATGTCGATGGTGCCAATGATGGGGTATAAAACCGCACTCAACTGGAAAATAGCCCACGAAAACCCAGACTATTATATCAGCATGGGCTTAACAGCCGAGGAAGTATCAAAAGACTACAACATCAGCCGGGAAGACGCCGACGAATTTTCTTATCACTCTCATCAGAAAGCCATCAAGGCAATAAAGGACGGAAAATTCAAAGACGAGATAGTTCCGATTAATGTTCACGAGACATATGTGGACAAGGACGGCAAGAAAAAAACGAGAAGCTTTGTGGTTGATACCGACGAAGGGCCAAGAGAAGATACCAGCCTGGAGGTTCTCGCAAAACTAAAACCTGTCTTTAGAGTTGGCGGAAAGGTTACTGCAGGTAACTCTTCGCAAACCTCTGATGGAGCAGCTTTCGTGATGGTGATGTCAGAAAAAATGGTGCAGGAATACAACCTGAAACCTATCGCCAGAATGCTGGCGTATACAGCAGCCGGTGTGGAACCAAGAATCATGGGGATTGGGCCAGTGGCCGCAGTGCCAAAGGCACTGAAACAAGCTGGCCTGAAAATGGCAGACATTGACTTGATTGAATTGAATGAGGCATTTGCCGCTCAAGCATTGGCTGTTGCCAAAAACCTGGATTTCGACATGTCGAAATTAAATGTGAATGGTGGAGCCGTAGCACTTGGTCATCCACTTGGCTGCACAGGGGCAAAGCTGTCGGTTCAGATTTTCAATGAATTGAGAAGGCAGAAGAAAAAGTACGGTATGGTTACCGCATGCGTAGGCGGAGGACAGGGCGTAGCTGGTATTTTCGAGCTGCTTAATTAACCAAACAGCAATAACGATAAGCTAAAGGCATCGGGATTAACTTTCGATGCTTTTTTATTTCATGCACTTGTGGCCTCGTGGCCGAGCATGTCTGCGCAAATCATTTTATATTTACCAGAGACAGCGTTTTTCACACACGAACCGTTTTCAATGTTAAATTACTCCAAAGGAGAATCCGAGGCCCGGCTTAGTGCTGTTTTCGATCATGCGATAGACGGGATCATAACGATAGATGAAAGAGGCCTGGTTGAGTCAATGAACCCTGCGGCCGCCCGATTGTTCGGCTATGAGCCTGTAGAGGTCTTGGGTAAGAATATTAAGATGCTCATGCCTGAGCCAGACCACTCTCAGCATGATCAGTACCTGGATAACTATCACAGAACAGGTCACAAAAAAATCATTGGTATTGGGAGAGAGGTGAAAGGGCTTAAAAAGAATGGCACTCAGTTTCCATTGTATTTGAGCATTACCGAAACTCCATTTGAAGGAAAAATGATTTTCACAGGGATCATTCACGACATTTCGGAACTTAAACTTTCGCAGAGTAAGCTGAAAGAATATTCCGAAGAGTTAGAAACGAGCAACCGGGAGCTGGAAAGAAGGGTGATAGAAAGAACAAGAGATCTTGCCCGTGCAAATGAAGGACTTTCCTATTCCAATGAATCACTTCAAAAGGAGATTGAAGAAAGACGCCAGGTGGAAAGGGCGTTGAGAGAGAGCCAGAAGCTATACAAAACAATTGCCAAGAATTTTCCAGACGGGATTTTATGTGTGCTTGACAAAAGCCTAAAATATCTTCTCATAGACGGAATGGAAAATGAACCTGCAATGGGTCAGAAGGAAGATTGGGTTGGTTCTTATGCTACCTCTATGAATTTCATAGACCAAAAGGACGAATTTATCAAAGGACTGAAGCAGGCCCTTACAGGTCTGCCTCTCGACATGGAAATGACAGTATCGGACGGAGCCAGGGAATACCAGGTAAACGCTGTGCCTCTCTACGATGATGATGACAAGATTGTGAACCTGCTTGTTGTCTGTAAAAATATAACGGAAAGGAAAAAGGCAGAAAAAGAGATACTTAATGCGCTGAACAAGGAAAAAGAGCTCAATGAGTTGAAAAGCCGCTTTGTCACCACGGCTTCGCATGAATTTCGCACGCCACTCAGTACAATCCTCTCGTCGGCATCGCTTATTGGCCGATATGTTGGCGAAACCGAAGTTGCTGACAAAATAGAGAAACATGTGATGAGGATTAAATCGTCCGTTAACAACCTGACCTATATTCTCAACGATTTTCTTTCTCTTGGTAAGTTGGAAGAGGGTAAAACTACTTTTCACCCAACGATCTTTGATTTTGAAGAATTTATTGAGGAAACAATTTCTCAAATCGGTCCTACACTAAAGAAGGATCAGAAGATTGTCGTTGATCCTTCTTCTCCAGTCGTAGGAAACGTATATGCTGACGAGCAGATGATCAAAAACGTGCTAATCAACCTTCTTAACAATGCATCAAAATATTCTGATGAGGGAAAGAGTATCCGGCTTAGTTTAACAGCGAAAAAAAACCAACTTGTCTTCAAGGTCAAAGATGATGGTATTGGTATACCGGCAAAAGATCAGCAGCACCTTTTCGACAGATTTTTCAGGGCCAACAATGCCATCAACATACAGGGAACAGGCTTGGGGCTCAATATTGTCAAGAAATATATTGAACTAATGAACGGACATATTGAATTTAGCAGTGAAGAAAACAAAGGCACCGAATTCAAGGTGTCGATACCAATAACACAACCTAGCCATGACTAAAGTATTGCTGATAGAGGACAATATGGAAATGCGGGAGAATACCGCTGAAATTCTCGAGCTTTCTGATTACGAAGTGATAACAGCAGCGAATGGCAAGGAGGGTATTGAGAAGGCCAAGAAGGAATTGCCGCATCTGATTATTTGTGATATCATGATGCCTGAGCTGGACGGTTATGGCGTGCTACGTGTTTTAGGCAAATTGCCTGAAACGGCCGGCATCCCGTTTATATTTCTTACCGCAAAATCTGAAAAAGAAGACTTCAGAAAAGGAATGAGTATGGGTGCCGACGACTATCTGACCAAGCCTTTTGACGATGTGGAGTTGCTGGATATCATAGAACTACGGCTTCGCAAAAACCAGATTGCCAGAAAGGAGTATTCCAATGATGTGGATGGCATTGCAGATTTTATGAATGACGCAAAGGCGTTAAATGAATTGAGCCATTTGTCGGCTGACCGCACCATCAGAAAATTTAAGAAGAAAGAAATAATCTTTTACGAAGGTAATCTTCCACACGGACTCTTTTTTGTCAATAGCGGAAAAGCTAAAACATACAAAACCAACGACGACGGCAAAGAATACATTACCGGCCTTTTTAAAGAGGGTGATTTTATCGGATACATCGATCTTTTGCAGAATTCTAACTACACTGAGTCGGCCATGGCCATGGAGGACTCGGAGATTTGCCTTATCCCAAAACAAGACTTCTACAAACTGCTGAACAGCAACCGGGATGTTTCCATCAGGTTCATCAAAATGATTTCCAACAATTTGGTGGAAATGGAGGAAAGAATCCTGAAGCTTGCCTACAACTCGGTCAGAAAAAGAGTGGCTGAGGCTCTGGTGATGCTGGAAGATAAGTTCAAAGAAAAGAATGAAGGAGAGGAGTTCAACATGAACATTCCCCGGGAGGATCTCGCCAATATTGTTGGCACTGCGCCGGAGTCGGTAATAAGAACACTCTCCGATTTCAAAGATGAAAAACTCATCGAAATAAAAGGAAGCAATATCAAGATCACCAACTCGGCTGGCTTGCGAAAAATGAGAAACTAACGATTTCTGGAATCTACAGAAGCTACCTAAGGTCTTTCCCAAATGGCGTCAATGCCAGCGAAGCTAATTTCATATGTTGCGTTGCAAAGGGAATGCCAATAATGGTAATGAACATCAGCAGCCCAAACACCAGGTGAGTAACTGCAACACAAAGACCACCGGTGAGAAGCCAAATTACATTCATGATCACAGCCAGGCAGCCAGAGTTACTTTCGGTCGTCACTACTTTTTGTCCAAAAGGACTTAGGGCTAGAATGCCAATTTTAAAACATTGAAAACCAAATGGGATGCCTACGATGGTGAGACAGAGGGCAATGCCACCGATCACGTAGCCGAAAAACAGGAAGATGCCTCCCCCAAAAATAATCCATAGCAAATTTCCGATGATGTTCATAAAGTTGGGTGTATTGAGATAAAACGGGGAACCATCTCTTCTTGTCACCAACCTGGCAACTAAAAAAAACAGCCACTTCCCAAATAGTTGTTCTTAGCTTTAATTACATCATTTGCCCAGTTCTATAGACGTAGCCGTTCACTATCGGTTGCAAAAACAAGCTCCATTGGAAGAATAAATTTTCGCCAGGCCCTATTGGCATCCAAGAATCGGCGAATGGTGTTGATGCTACTACCCCAAGCACGATAAAAAAAGAAAACCCGAAGCAACAGCACCGGGTTTCCATTTTCTTTATACGAGGTGTTTTTATTCGACCTCAACAATCATTTCCACCTCAATAGCAATGTTGTTTGGCAGTGAGCCCATCCCAACAGCGGCACGGGCATGTTTCCCTCTTTCTCCAAACACTGCCACCATCAGATCGGAGTAGCCATTGACCACCTTTGGCTGATCGGCAAAGTCAGGTGCACAGTTCACCATTCCCAACACTTTTACAATACGTTTTACTTTTCTTAAGTCGCCAAGCTCTGCTTTCAATACCGCAAGCTGGCTAATGGCTGTAAGCCTTCCAGCCTCGTAGCCTTGTTCGATAGTTAAATCAACGCCCACTTTCCCGGTGACGTAGCTGCCATCGGGTTTGGATGGGCCCTTGCCGGCAAGGAAAATTAGATTTCCAGTACGAACGGCATTTACATAGTTGGCTACCGGTGCCGAAGGAGTTGATAACTCGATGCCGAGCTCTTTTAGTTTTGCTTCCGGATCATAGTCCGAAGGACCGCTTACCTGAGCTTTCAGTGTATCGGCACCTTCCTTTGTGTTGGAGGTACCCGACGAGCAGGCAGTAATAACCCCTAGAAGTCCTACGAATAATAGCTTTTTCATATTATTTAGGTTAGTTGATAATCACTTATTGGCCGACAAAGAAAACAGCATTGGCAAACAGCAGCTTTCCGTTGTCCCAAAATGCCCGGAACAATGGATTGTCGGACATGTAGATGACCTGGCCACCGCCCATACGATCAACGCCAAAAACCAGTGAGTTCTCCAATTCCTTTTGTACCCTGTTGCCAGCAAAACCACTTACAGGTTTAGCCCCTGTCGGGATATAGGCTACATTCCAGGCGCCGGACAATTTGCCGAACCTGCTTTCGGCTGTTTTCAAACTGAAATAGGAGTTGCCGTAGCCATAAGCCAGTGGATGAGTATTGTCGAGGCTTACTTTGTAAATAGCGCCGGGGATAATCCCCTGAATGTCGTTTCTCTCACGATCAGCATATTTTACATTAGCATCGGCTTCGTCCCATTTTTCATTCAATTTTTTCAGTGCTTCTTTTTCGTCGTTATCAGCATAGCGCTTCAGCGAATAGCCGTCACGATCAGCAAAGCTGTTGAGTGCTCCCTGCACCAGAATTAATCTTCCACCGTTTCGCACCCAATCATCAATCATTTTCATTGAGCCGTCGCCCAGCCCGTTGTATCTGCCGTTTTGTATGATGATCACATCATAGCCCGACAGGTCGAAGCGGCTGAAATCATCTGTGTCGAGTACACTGATTGGGTAGTCGAGCTGGCGCTCGAAGAAATGCCAGGTTTCGCCAAAAGCCAAAGAGGAAACACCGTTGCCAGCCAGCACAGCCACTTTAGGAGCATCGATGTAGTGAACGTCGCCGCTGCCGAAATCTTTGCCTGAATCGACAAACCCAGTAGTGGTAGCATCCAGCGAACGACCGTATTCCTTGGCCAGTCCTTTCACCAATCCGTCGAAACGGGAAGCATGTTGTTCATTTCCCCGACGGGTAATGATAAGCGTACCTCTTTCGTAGCTTTTTCCGCCGATGGAGAATGGTGTTTCAGCATAGCGAACTTTCACTTTGTTTTTCAGCAGTTGGGCCAAAAATTTGGCATCTTCCAGCGTTTGCCAGCGGGCAATGTAGGCGTAGGCTTTGTCGGTTGAAGTTACCTCAGCTGAAGGGGCACTGTACTTACCAGTTCCAGGCGCTATTTTTTCGCTTACAGCATACGCTTTCAGGCCTTTGGCGTATGGTACGCCCCAGGCTGTGATATCATAGGTGTTGGAATCTTCCACATAAGTGCTTGGCTCAAATAGAATGCTGGCCAAAACGCCTCTCGGCTGATAGCTGCTTACAACCAGGTCGCTGGAAGTTAGATTGAAAGACTCTGTGGCCTGCGTTTGATAGTTAAATCCTTTTAGCGGTTTGCTTGCTGCACCTGTTCCATAGGCAATGCCCATAGCGTCGAGCCAATTAGCAAGAGCAGTTAGCTTGTCCGGGTTGTTATCTCCCTTGATCACGAACCCTTTGTATTTGCCAGGAAAGCTGTTGACGTTGTTACTGAAGAACTTCTGGTACTCCTGAAGTACCTGGCTCTTGTTGGCAACGGTAACTTCCACTGTTGAAACACCGTTGCTGTGGTGGTGGGCAATTCTGTCTTTTAATGTTAAAGTATCGCCTTCGGCTGTAAGTACGCCTAATCCACCACGTCCGCCGCCACCTTGCTCGTACGTCATGCCAATGGCCCCGTTGTACACAGGGTAGGTGTCGCCATAAGAAGGATAAAGCAAATCAAAGCGCTCCTTGGTAAAGTATAGCCAGCCATTTTGGTCAAAGTATTTGGCGTTGTTCTTACCAATAGTTACCTGGAAGTCATATTGCCATTTGGTGATCAGCTCGTGGTAGGGCCTGGCTGCCGGCGCCATGTAGTAGGGGCTGTTGACACCCTGCTCATGAAAATCGACATGAATTTGTGGCATCCACTGGTTGTAGACTGCGATCCGCTTCTGCGACTCGATCTGAGTCTGCCATGCCCAGTCCCGGTTAAGGTCAAACAGGTAGTGGTTAGCTCTGCCGCCGGGCCACACTTCATTGTGCTCTTTGCTTTGAGGGTCGGGATTGTAGTCCTTGTTGCCGTACTGATTATAGTAATTGGCATAGCGATCACGGCCATCCGGGTTGATGCATGGATCCATGATCACGACACCCTCTTCGAGCCAGGCAGTTTTGTTGGTGACCAGCTCGTAAATGGTGGCCATGCTGGCTTCCATGGAAACCGACTCGTTGCCATGCACATTATAGCTGAGCCAGATAATTGGAATGTTGGTAGATGGGCTGCCACTATGCAAACCGGCCCGCTTCAGGTTGTCGGTTCTTATAGTTTCAATATTTTGGTGGTTGGCCTCGCTGGTAACGATGGCATAAACCAGCGGACGATCTTCGAAGGTGCGTCCGTATTCTTTGAGGACAACTTTTGAAGAATTGGCCGCCACGTGCTGGTAATATTCCATCACCCGGTGATGGCGGGTGAATCTTTCGCCGAGTTCGTAGCCAAGAAATTCTTTCGGGCTTTGTACTTGTGCCCTGGCCTGTGTGAATGCCAGACAAAGTAGAAGTAGTAGCAATTTTCTCATATCAATGTAATACAGAGTTTGGGTTTTCAATTGAAGCCCAAGATAAGAGAAAGATAGGAATGGCAAGTTCGGAATTACGCAGGTGGCTTACTTGCTGTTGCCCAGCCAAAGCAAGGCGTTGACCACGAGCTGGTTCTGGGGCGGATTGCGAAAAGTGTATGACAACGTTTTGTTGGTGCCACCTTCGTAATCGATGTCGTTGTGACCAAAATTGAAATAGATCATTCGATACTTCGTATTAGTCCAAACAATGGGGTAGTAGCCGCTGTGCCAAATTTCATGCTGCTTGGGTCCCGTTCCCAGGGGAAAACTTGATGAGTCAACCGATAGCAAAATGTTGATGTCGGGATTTTGGGCGAGGTCATTTTCCCACCGGTACCATTCGCTTGGTGACGTTTTGAAAGTGTCGGGTAGGTCTTTTAATGCAGGATGGTTGGGTGCTTCGTTCCGAAGAATGGCTGAGGTTGGTCGCCAGAATTTGCTTTTATACTGACCGGCGCCAAGGAACACATTATGGTACCAGTACCAGTCCTGATTAAAATCGGAAGGGGTAAGTGCAAACCCAGCAAAGTGGAAGCCCATCCATGCTCCACCGTTTTTCATGTACTTTTCTAGCGCTGCCCTTTGCTCAGGCGCTTCCGGCCGGGTATCGAGGAAAATCACGACGGCGTGGTTGGCCAGGAAGTCGTCGTTAAGATTGCTCCAGTTGCTGGTCGAGTCGTAAGTGAAACGGTGCTTAGCTGCCTGTTCTTTGAACCATGGGTGTGCTTCTCCCACAAAACTGATATGGGCCTGGTCATTTTTGGCAGTGAAGAAGGAGATGACTTTGAATTCGTGGTTCACTTTCGGAGATGAGCAGTTGATTGCCCACAGAATAATACCGCTTAAGATCAGAGCCGAAAACATCTTCATGGATAAATGCCTTTAGATATTCTGAATGTTGAAGCTTTTTTCAAGAAAAATCACCTCACGGGCGGAGGCCCTTCAGGTAAAATGGCTTTGTACACATAATCGCCTCTTTTTTTCAGAAACTCATCCCGCATCGCTTTTCTGATGGACTCGTTTTCAAAAAGGTCAACCATTGTTAGTGCTAAGCTTTTAGCGGCGAAAACCATTCCTTTGTGCCCGATCGACATGCCGCCGCAGGCAACCACGGCCCAGGAGTGCCACGGTGTGCCAATGGGAGCAGTAGTAGCGACAAGCGAAATTTCCGGTGTGATCCAGCTGATATCAGCCACATCGGTTGAGCCGCCTGTGGGAAATTCGGCCGTTGGGTCAATGCCTCCAATGGTTCCATCCAGGCCTTTTTCTTCCATCTTAACTGATCGCTGAATGCCTTTTGCAAACTCAAGCTCTTCCGGTGTGTAACTGATAGGCCCAACTAACAGCATGTTTTTGTAAAGCACATTGGCACCGGCGATATTGGGCAACTGCTCGTGATAGCCAGATGTGATCGTTAGCTTTGGCGTAACTCCTGCAATCAGGGCCGCCCCTTCTCCAATTTCCTGCACCCTTTTATATACGTCCATCATGCCATCTCTGGTGGCATCCCGTACGTACAAACCCACCCGGGCGTAGTCGGGCACAATGTTGGGAGCTTCACCACCCTTTTCGATGATGTAATGGATGCGAACGGATGGCTTAATGTGCTCCCGGAGCATGTTGAGGCCGTTAACAAATGCCTCTACCGCATCAAGGGCACTCCGGCCATTCCAGGGATCGAACGCAGCATGAGCAGCTTGTCCGGTAAATTCAACTGTTACCTCAATCATGGCCTGACTGCTTTGGGTGCTCGCTTTGTTTTCTGCATCGGGGTGCCAGTCGAGGCAGGCATCCAGGTCGTTGAACAAACCGGCCCGGGCCATGTAGATTTTTCCTCCAACTGCTTCTTCGGCAGGGGTTCCGTAAAACCGAACCGTTCCCTTTAGCTTTCCGGCTTGTATCAACTCTTTGATGGCCAATGCCGCTCCAAGACTGCCGGGGCCAAATAGATTATGCCCACATCCATGGCCCGGAGCACCCTCTACCAAAGGATCTTTGCCTGGCACTGCCTTTTGTGACAAGCCTGGCAAAGCGTCAAATTCACCCATAATTCCAATGATGGGCTTGCCGCTGCCATAGCTGGCAATAAAAGCCGTTGGCATTTCGGCAACGCCCCGTTCGACGATAAAGCCCTGAGCTTCGGCGTAGTCGGCCAGGGCTTTGGCGGAAACATTTTCTTTCAAGGCGATTTCTGCTGCCTCCCAGATTTTGTCGCTGAGATCAATAAGTTCGGAGGAGTGTTTATCCACCGACTCAAGGGCGGTTTTTTTGTTGCTAGAGATTTTTTGCGCCTTTTGACTAAAAGAAACAGAAGTGCTTAGCAGGGTGGTGAATAGCAAGAGAACAATGCTCTTTTTCATGATAGGTTGGTTTACCATAGTTATATAAAACAAAGCACCTGACACTGGTGCTTATTTGTTGGGCTCTAGTTCAAAAGAATCTCGTCGATAAACACCCACCCTGGGTTTCCTTTGGCGTCGTGCCAGGCTGGAAGTTTTGCTACAGGCACAATGTGAAGCTTGAGCACGGCGTATTTTTCCTGAGGCAGATCGAAAGTGTAGAAGGCAGGGCCAACCGGCAGGTTTTCGGATGGTTGTGCTACTTTATTTTTTTTCCAGAGCTTCAGATTTTTTTCGTCTTCACCATACCAAATGTCGATGCTGGCCGGAGGCATGATCCAGCCGCCGGTGTTGTTGAGGCTGCTAATTGTGATCGACTTTTGGGGCACATCGTCGCCAAGGTTGATTTGAACATCCATGGCTTCACCCTGGTAGCCCAACCAGTTGCCGTCGGTATGAATATTGGTGCCTTTGATGTGGTCAAAAAGCGCCTGCTCCAGCTTGCCTTTGTATTTTGGGTTCGGGGGAGTCAGCAAGCTAACGCTGGTGGGCGAAATCGAACTTCTAAGAAAAGATTTCGAAACTACGTCGCTGCTGTACCAGCCATCTTTGAACGCTTTGACGGTAACTATTGTATTACCATCCAAAGGAATCTCGTCTTCGTAGATTGAGGAATTGACGCTATCGGGTGCTGAGCCATCCAGCGTATAACGAAGCGTAACTCCGTTGAGATAATGTTTCACTTTCACTGAAATAGGGTCGGTAAAGAAGGCATCGTTGCCAACAATCACCGGGGCTGAAAGCTGAATGACAGTGCCTTTGTCGTCGAAACCCGACTCAAAAGAAACAGCAGGAAAAACCTCCAATAATTGGCTGACTTCGTTTGCTTCAATAGCCGTATTCCAGATAAAAACTTTGCGAAGTTCCGAAAGTGACTTCAGCCCGGAGATGCCCGAAGCTGTTACGGCTGTTCCAGAAAGTGACAGCTCTTGCAAATTGGAAAGCTTTGCCAGTGAAGCGAGCCCTTTGTCTGTCACACCAGTAAAGTTGAGGTGTAGTTTTTCGAGGTTTTCGAAAGGCTCCAGAAATAAGAGATCCTCGTCTTTGACAGGAATCTTGTTCAGGCTCAACTCAACTATTTGGGTGCGGATTTTTTCAAGCTCTTTTAGTTGATTTGCACCAAAAGCTTCGCTGGAGAAAAAGGTAACGGTGAGTGCCGGCGAATTCAGCGCAACCGGGCTTATGATCCGATAGTTGGAGTTGAGTGACTCTACCAACTCAGGGTCGGCGGCTTTAAAGTCATAGGCTTTGTTCACATTGAATTTCGCCTGAGCTATTTGGTAGAGTGGTTGATCCGGCGCAGTTTCGGCTGCCAGAGCTTGAAAAGAAGCCCCGCTGGCAATCCAGGCTTCAAGCACTTCCTTTTCTTCGTCGGTAAGTTGCGTTTTACCTTCCGGCGGCATATGCTCCTCGACCGATTCCGGCAGGTGAATTCTTTTTAGAAGTAAACTTGTTTCGTAATTGACAGAGTCCCAAAGCGGCCCATTCTTTCCACCAGCCAAAATAGCCTCCCGGGTTTCCATCACAAGCTCGCCCTTTGCTTTGAGGCTGTTGTGGCAACTCATACATTTTTCCCTGAGAATGGGCTGCACCATGTGGTCGAAAATCACGGCCTCTGCAAAGGGAACATTTTCGAAACTTTCGTCGGGCATCACAGGCGCCAGCACAAAATTTTCGCCGTGTGTGATATTGGCACCCTGGTGCCCGGCAAGGGTGATTAACACTAATATGCCCACAGGAATAACTTTCGAAAGCAGAGGCTGGTGATTCCATGTCTTTCGGAACGTGTACCATCCGTAAGATGAAAAAGCAATCAGCGCTCCACCCCATTTGTGCCAGGTCAGGCTTCCTTCAGCATAGCCGCCTTCTTTTGAGAGCAATAATCCCATGAGTGCTGAAAGAGCAGCCGTAAAACTTCCCAGAAGAAGCAGGTCGTCGGCACGAAGTGATTCATCAGCTGGTGACTCAGCGGGCGTTTTGCTTACAAATACCAGCAGGGCATAAACAACCAACAGCGCTATGGGGAAATGAAGCAGCAAAGGGTGCATTCGTCCCAGCACCTGAAGCCAGGCGGGCGTTGTAAAACTATTTTCGAACACGAGAAGAAAAGCCAGCAAGCAGCAAATGAAAAAGCTACCGTTGGCGAGCAGGCCCCTGAGCTTGTTCATGAAACAGGCGTTAGTTTGTATGGGTATACCTGGCCAGAATTCCACTGGGCTACATAAAGATTTTCCTCATCATCGATGCACACATCATGAGGGTAGGCAAAAACTGCATCGGTCTGGAATAACTCCTTCAGCTGACCAGCCTCATATTCCGGGGCATTCGCAGCAATGTTGGAAACCACTTTGTCATTCTTGTCGAGAATCGTTACAAACCCAGATTGCTTCCATGGCTGGCTGGCGCTCATAAGCACGGCTGCATATAAGTAGTCGCCTTTGATAACGGGGCGACAAACCCAGGCCCCAGGAAGGGAAATCGTAGACAGGTATTTTCCATCCGGTGTATACCGCTTGAAAGCCATTTGCTGGCGGGAGCTGACAACCAGCGACGGATTAGCCGGATCACGGAAATCCATGCAAACGCCGTGGGCGTTGAGGAGGTGGGCGTCTGTATCACCCCGGCCACCAAAGTGACGGATGTAGTTGCCTTTGCTGTCGTATTGCATAATGAAGTCTTTACCGTAGCCATCGGCCACAAAGATATCTCCATTGGGAGCAATGGCGGTTTCGGTAGGAACGTACTCGTCTGCCTTTGTGTATTCGCCTGTTTCTTTTGGATAGTCGAGCGTCAAAAGTACACGACCGTTCATGTCCGTTTTGATTACCTGATGACGGGTGTTGTCGCAAATGAAGAGCACCTCGGTGCCATTTTCGTCAAACAAAGTCAACCCATGAGCTCCCGGATATTCCGATCCCCACGTTGAAAGCAGCTTCCCTTTTTTGTCGTAGATAATGACGTTGTTTTTGGTTTCGTTGGTGAGCAGCAGGATACGGCCTTTGCTGTCCTGCACCATTTCATGGCAGTCTTTCACCGGGTATTTGGTGATGTCGGCCTGGCTCCATCTGGTGTCGAGCTTGTAGCGCTTTTTACCATGGCCGAGGATAATGTCTTGTTTCGAATTACGGGCGAACAGAGATGGCCCAGCCATTACTGCTGAAGCTGCCAGTGCACTGTTTCTTACAAAAGTTCTTCTTTTCATCTTTTGGGTGTTCTGCTAAGCAATAATTTCTTTAACGACCTTCCCGGCCACATCTGTCAACCGATACCTTCTTCCCAGGTGCTTGTATATCAGCTTCTCGTGATCGAGCCCCATTTGGTTAAGCACGGTGGCATGAAAATCGTTGACATGAACGGGGTTTTCGGTGATATTATAACCAAACTCGTCGGTTTCTCCGTAGACCATCCCTGGTTTTATGCCGCCGCCTGCCATCCAGATAGTGAAGCAGCGGGGGTGGTGGTCACGGCCGTAGTTGTCGCCGGTCAACTTACCCTGGCAGTAATTGGTTCGGCCAAATTCCCCACCCCAAATCACAAGTGTTTCGTCGAGCAGGCCTCTTTGCCTCAGATCCATCACCAGTGCGGCAGACGATTGGTCCACATCTTTGCACTGGCCAACAATTTGGCCTGGCAGGTTATCGTGGGCATCCCATCCCTGGTGGTAGAGCTGCACAAACCGAACGCCGCCTTCGCTGAGCTTGCGGGCTAACAAGCAGTTGGCCGCATAGGTACCAGGCACCATGCATTCGGGGCCGTACATTTTCACGATGGACTCTGGCTCATTTTTTAGGTCGGTAAGCTCCGGCACGGAAGTCTGCATGCGGTAGGCCAACTCGTATTGTTGGATTTTAGCAGCAATCTCCGGATCGCCAAACTCTTCGTAGTTTTCCTGATTCAACGCTGCCAGGTGGTCGAGCATTTTTCTTCGCTCTGCCCGATCCATTCCCTCAGGGTTGTTGAGGTACAAAACCGGATCGTCACCACTTGAGAATTGTACGCCTTGATGGACGGAGTCGAGGAAGCCGTTGGTCCAAAGCTTTGAGTAGACTCCCTGCCCGTTCCCTTTTCCTTTGGAAAGCAAAACGCAGAAAGCGGGGAGGTTTTTGTTTTCACTTCCTAACCCGTAACTCAGCCATGCTCCCATGCTTGGGCGGTTGCCGACCTGAGCGCCGGTCTGGAAAAAGGTGAGTGCCGGGTCGTGGTTGATGGCCTCGGTATAAATGCTTTTTACGAAGCAGAGCTCGTCGGCTATGCTGGCGGTGTGGGGCAGCAAGTCGCTGATCCAGGCACGAGACTGGCCGTATTGTTTAAAGTCGAAAATTGTTCCTGCCAGGGGAAATTTGGACTGCCCGGACGTCATGCCTGTCAATCGCTGACCCTGACGAATCGACTCTGGCAAGTCTTCCCCGTGCATTTTTTGCAGCATGGGCTTATAGTCGAACAAGTCAAGCTGCGAGGGAGCTCCATTTTGGAAGAGGTAAATAATCCGCTTCGCCTTTGGGGCAAAATGCGGGAGTTGGGCGAATATTTCTTCTTCCGGACTAGCTCCTCCTTTGAATAAATCAGGAATCAGCAGTGAGCCCAGTGCAGCACTACCAATACCGAGACTTAGCTTCGAAAGAAATTTTCGCCTGTTTTGATTTAAGCCGTTTTCCAGTTGTTCTTTTTCCATGGCTTATGTCTTTGTAATGGATTCCTCCATGTTGTAAATCAGTTGAATCACGTTGGCCAATGCCGCTGCCTCACTTTTTTCCACTTCCAAATGAGGGTATTCACCCACATCCAGCACCTCCGAAGGGTCGATCGCCTGGCTTTTGTAAATGCCAAGTTGTTCTGAAAAATAACTATTCAACAAATCCTTCTCAGACTCCTTCGGCACCCGGCACACAATCATCCTAAAAGCTTTTGTGATTTTATCTTCGCTACCCGACTGCTCTTCGACCAGCTTTTCGGCCAATACCCTAGATGCCTCCAGCATTGTGGGGTCATTCATCATCACCAGTGCCTGCAAAGGTGTGTTGGTTTGAGGCCTTTTCACCTCGCACTGGTCTCTGTTGCTACCGTCAAATATCATCAATGCGGGAGGAGGCAGTGTAAGTTTGATAAATGTGTACATACCCCGGCGATACAAGTCCTCGCCATGGTCTTGCTGGTAAGTAGCCAGCACACCCCTGCCGGAAGTAGCAGCTTCCCAAAGGCCATCGGGCTGATAGGCCTTTACACTTGGGCCACCTATTTTATTCACCAAAAGCCCACTGCTAGCCAGGATCAGGTCTTTTACAAACTCAGCGGGCAACCGGAAGCGAGGCCCGTGGCTGAGGTAGATATTGTCGGGATCGATGGCCAGCTTTTCTTTCGATACACTGCTCGATTGCATATAGGTAGCGGACGTCACAATTTGTTTGACAAGGTACTTAATGTCCCAGTTGTTTTCCATGAAGTCGACCGCCAGCCAGTCGAGCAGTTCTGGGTGTGACGGTAAATCACCCTGCATACCAAAGTCGCCGGCGGTTTTCACAATCCCCTGGCCGAAGATCATTTGCCAAACCTGGTTCACAAATACCCTGGCGGTCAAAGGATTGCTTTTATCAACCGTCCACTTGGCCAGACCAAGGCGGTTTCTTGGGTAGGCGGTAGTGTCAAAACCCATGACTTCTGATAAAGGCTGCGCCTTCACCTCATCGGTAGGTGAATCGTATTGCCCACGGTTGAGCACGTAGGTTTTGCGCAGGGTGTCAAGCTCGTCCATCACCGACACCATCATGGTGTCCTTTTCCAGCTGTCTGATAAATGAAAGTACTCCATCAAGATCGGCTGTTGTTATTTCAAGCCTCGGTGCCTTGGCTGGTTTCGAAACAGATATGTCGCCCTCGTAGCCCACTTCAGGTGTGTTGTTGAAGAAGGCAAACATTCTAAAATAGTCCTTCTGCGAAATGGGGTCGTATTTGTGGTCGTGACACTGGGCGCATTCCACGGTGAGGCCAAGTATGCCTTTGCTGAAAGTCTTTGTTTTGTCAAGGATGTATTCGACCCGATACTCTTCGTCGATTACACCACCCTCCTCTGTGTATTTGTGATTTCTTAGAAAACCGGTAGCAAGGATTTTCTCTTTATCGGCATCGGGAAGCATGTCTCCAGCCAACTGCCAGGTAAGAAACTTATCGTAGGGTAGGTTATTGTTGAAGGCGTGGATCACCCAGTCACGCCAGGGCCATTGGGTGCGGATATTGTCGTCCTGATAGCCGTAGGAATCTGAGTAGCGGCCAACGTCCAACCAGTGAACAGCCATTCTTTCGCCGAAAGCGGGCGTGTTGATGAGCTCTTCCACCACTTTTTCATAGGCATTTTCACTTTCGTCAGCCATAAAGCGGTCCATGAGATCAAGCGAAGGAGGCAGGCCTGTGAGATCTAATGAAACCCTTTTAAGTAGTCTTTCTTTGTCGGCTCCTTCGGTGGGTTTCAAACCTTTCTCTTCCATTTTTTTGACGACGAAAAGGTCAAGGTCGTTTTTTGGCCACTCATCGTTTTTTACTTTGGGAAGAGGCGCTTTTTTGGGGGGGATAAACGACCATAGCTTCTCAAACTTGGCACCCTGCTTGATCCATTTCTTCACCAGCTCAATTTCGTTCTCTGTTAGCAAGGGAAGATGTGACTCCGGTGATGGCATTTGGTAGGCGGGGTCGGCCGATGAAATACGTTTTACCAATTCAGATTCTTCAGGTTTCCCCGGCACGATGGCAAATTTTCCTTTGCTCTCTTTCAGCTCAGCAAAGGCAAGTTCCGGAATATCGAGCCTCAGGCCTGCTTTCACTTTGTTTTTGTCGGGGCCGTGGCAGGCGAAGCACCTATCGCTCATCAACGGCCGTATATGAAAATTGTAGCTGACGGTTTCGGGCAGGCCTCCTGAAGATGTCGAGTCGCTGCATCCAGGCATGGAAATAATTAATCCCGCAAAGGCAATGGACAGAAGCCCGGTGATGAGCCTGGTATACATGTTCAAGTAGGGTTATGTAAAATCAAAATTTAAGAAGGTTTGGCAAGGATAACAATGTAATGTATAAGAATAAACTAAGATGGTCGCAGGAAGGATGCCAGTATTTGTGAACGGTTAGCTTGGGCGATGAGGTTATTAAAACTCCTTAGTAAGTATTTCTTCCATCATTTCTTTCAAGCCGGGCAATATCTCCGTGGTGGTATCCCAGATCACCCTCATTTCCACGGCGTGGTATTCGTGAAGTATAAAGTTTCTGAACGACTTTACCTTGTACCACGGGTAATCATATTTTTCTAAAACACTTGAATCAATACTTGCCGTTGCCTCACCTATGATTGTGTACTGATTAAAGGCAAGCGTCGATTGTCTTTGCGTCGGCCAAAAAGCTGTCGACAGAATGCTTTTGACAGTACAGTTGAATGCGGTCTATGGCTTGGATCACATGCTCCAGTCGCTCTTTGCTAGTTGGTTTACACGGCTTCATAAATCAATTGCATTTCATTCTCTATACTTTTTTTCAAGGCAGGCCTTATACCGTTGAGCATTACCACGTCCACTTTTTTTCCCACCGCCTTTTCCAGCTGTTCCCGAATCTCAGCGATATCAAACAGCGTGAATTTTATTTCTTGCGGCACATCAATCAACACATCGATATCGCTTTGAGGGCCATCATCCGCTCTGGCAAATGAACCAAATATCCAGGCCCTGTCTATTTGTGAAAAAGCCCTCATGACCGATTTTAGCTTACTGATGGTTTGGCTTCGTTCGGATTTTTCTGCTGCTCGATAAAGCACCTGGTCTTCTGCTGCGTGTAGCGCCTTAAGTGCCAGGTCATCATCTTGCACCTCGTAAAGCACTTTATCTGACAGCCAGGCAATGAGCAGCTTCTCCTTGTTTGTGTTAAAAAACTCAGCCAGCTTTTCCACCAGTTCCCTTTTGGGCTTCCGTTGGCCCCGCTCTATTTTACTGAGAACGGCCTGATCAATGTCGAGGAAGGCCGCCACCTTACGCAGCGGGATATTAGCCTCTTCCCGACTTTTTTTAATAATGGAACCAAAACTGTTCACGGCGATGTCGCTTTGACATTTTTTGTCAAAACAATCTTAGTCATTTTTTGGAACATTTTCAATTGATAGTGTGAAAACCCACAAGGAGCCCTGCCATCAGTACACCATACTGGTCAAACTTATCTGACAATAGCCCCTGGATGCCCTATAAGTTATTCTCCTACAGTAGCCGCAGGAGCCTCGGGGTGTTTCACATACCTTTCAAAAAATTCAATAAACCGGCCGAGCCTATCCATCATCCGCAGCGGATTGCCGCTTCTGCTGAGCTCATGCCCTTCACCCGGATAGCGTACATACTCTACCGGCCGATCCAGCGCTTTGAGGCTTTTGTACATCATTTCCGACTGGATAGTACCCGTTCTCAGATCCTGATCCGAGTGCATGATAAGCAGAGGTGTCGTGATTTGGTCGATGAAGGTAATAGGTGAGTTGGCATCAAGGATTTCCTGCACGCCGTCTTCCCATGGGTAGCCGAAATGTGTAGGCACCAGCCGCCAGGCATTGCCTTCTCCCATAAAGGTAGTGAGATCGTATACACCTCTTTGGGCATTCGCTGCTTTGAAACGTTTGTCTTGTGTTACCAGCCAGGCCACCATGTAACCAGCATAGCTGCCTCCTGTTACAAATAGCTGGTCGGTATCCATCCAGCTGTTTTTGGAAGTAGCGTCATCCAATGCTGCCAGAATGTCGTTGGCAGGCCCGTGGCCCCAGTCTCTGTAGTTGCCTTTTTTAAACGCATCGCCGTAGCCGCCACTACCCCGTGGGTTACTGAAAACCACGCCATAGCCCCAGCTGGCCAGTAGCTGAAATTCATGCCACATACTGAGTCCCGACGGCCCCCACATGGCAGAAGGCCCACCATGGATTTCCAGTACCGTCGGATATTTGGTTCCTTGTTTGAAGCCAACGGGTTGCATCACCCAATACTGTACTTTTACGCCGTCGGGTCGGGTGACCCAGTATTCGGAAACGGGAGTGACGATTTTGTCCTTCAGCCAATCCGAGTTGAAATGTGTTAACGCTGTTAAAGCACCGCTCTTCATGTCCATGCTATATACTTCCAGAGGGTTATTGAAGTCGGTAATGGTCATGATGATTTTTTTGCCTGCAAGCGCAAAGTCATTGATGCCTTTGTCTCCTTCCAAAAGGGTAACGATTTCGCCTTTCTTCAGGTCGTAGCTGTACAAAGGAATGTCGCCTTCGGACGAGGCAGTAAAATAGATTTTTTTGTTATCCGGAGAAAAGACCGGCCCACCAGCGTCTCTGTCAAACTCTGCTGTAATCATTTTTGCACCGCTGCCGTCGGTGTTGACAAGCCCCAGGTCATTTTGAGTAGCATGCCTGTTTACATCATCTCGCATGTAAAACATTACGGACTTTCCGTCGGGAGAGAACTGAGGATTGCCTAAGGAAAAACCCTCCATATGAAGGAAGGAGGTGGCCGCACCTGAAGCAGCGTCGATTTTCCAAAGGTCAGAGTAGCTTTGTTTGTCGGGCTCCACTTTGTAAGACACCGAAGTGCAAACAATGGTTTTTCCATCGGGTGACCAGTCGCCACCGCCAAAATCCTGGAAACCTTTGGTGAGTTGACGGGCTTTTTCGGTGTCAAGCGATTGAATAAACAAATGCCGGTACTTCATTTCTGGGTTCAGTCCCTGTTCCGCCTGGAAATCCTGATTCACAAATACCCGTGGGTTTTTGTCGACGGCATTTTTGGCCAGCCATGCCCGAAGTTCTTCAAGGTCGCCGTCCGGTGTAGACTTGATGTCCTTTTTCTCTTCGTCTTTTAGCGCCTTCCAGTTGGGTTCGTCTTTGAATGCCCTTCCTGGTCTTTCATAAGCCCAGGTTGGAGTGCCTTCGGTGTCCCAGTCGGGGATGGACGACGAAAAGAGAATAGATTTTCCGTCGGGAGCCCAGCGAGGAGCAGAAGCACCATGTTTGGCGGAAGTCAGAGGATAAGCTTCGCCGCCGGTTAACGGCAGAATCCATATTTGCGACTTTCCGTCGTCGGATCGAACAAAGGCAATTTTTTCACCATCTGGAGCCCAGGTAGGCTGTGAGTCGCTCTTTTTTCCGAACGTAAGCTGAATGGGTTCTCCACCTTTTTCAACATCGAGCACGTAAAGGTTGTGGCTGTAGAAATAGTCTTCTCCTTTTTGATCTCTTTTGGTCACCACCATCACCGCTTTTTTAGCGTCGGGAGACACTTCTAATTGTGAGGAGGTCACAATTTTCATAAGGTCAGAAGTGACGATAGGTTTTTTTCCGCTTTGCGCTTCTGCCCAATGGATGAGCAGGACAGAGGCCAGCAGCAACAGGTAGTTGAGTCTTTTTTGCATGACTGATTGGTTTTCGGGTTAATGCGGGAAGAACAACATAAATGGTTTTTGATTCAAGGAATAATCCGTTGGTGGTGAAAACTTGTTGTGCGGAGGCAGTTGCGAAAAAGCCCTTATATTTAAGCCAAACAATATCACCATGCTAAAAGTCGGAGATACCTACGAAATGCCCTTTTCACTTACCCAGGAGCAGGTAAATGCCTTTGCCGAGCTAAGTGGCGACAAAAACCCCGTGCACATCGATGCGGCGTTTGCTGCCAACACCTCTTTTAAGAAACCCATTGTCCACGGTATTTTCAGTGCAGCCATTTTCTCCAGGATATTGGGCACCATTTTTCCTGGCGATGGCACCATCTATCTCGGTCAAACACTGCAATTCAAAAGGCCGGTGTATCCGGGTGAAGACTACCAGGCAAAAGTAGAAGTTGTAAGTCTCGACGGGAGAAACTCAGCCACCATTGCCACTATGCTGACGCACAAATCCTCTGGAAAAGCCGTTATTGAAGGCGAAGCCAAAGTGATGCACAAAGAATTAATTCCGTAAGCTCAGGGCTTAACGATTTCCCAGGTGATAGAATACCGGGCGATTTGCTTGGGGTCGGCTAGCTGCATGTCGGTTGTGTAGGGCCCGCCTGGCTTGTCAATAAGCATGCTGATTTTTCCCATGTAATCGTTGGGGCTAAGGTAATCGTAGTCCCATACCTCCAAATCAACCTTTTCGTTCACTTTGAACCCGTCGATTACATGATCAACTTCCAGTGATTCGGCCTTCATGCGGTACCACTTTTCATCTACAGGCCATACTTTCTTTTTGTTGATCACCAGAAAGACCTCGTCACCATCGTTTTCTTCATAAAAGTAGCAATGAATGTTGATGATTCTGATAGATAGAGCTTCCATAGGTTAGCTGGATGTTGAGGTTAAAGAATTGTTTGTCGGAGTTTGTCGGCAGCCCGTTCCATTTCAACAAGGGCCTCCATAGCCATTACTGTCTCTTTATTTACCTTTAGAATTCGGGCACACTCATCTACGCTTTCTCGCTCTTTGTCAGAAAAATCCCCATCAGCATAAGACATCCTGATGGCGTCGTAGAGCATCAGTTTGCTATAGTTGGCTATTTGATTAGGGTTGAGTCGTTGGAAAATCTCGCCAAGGTCAGCATTTTCCCAGTCGAACTCTTCCCAGGCAGCAATGAGGTCGGTGCCTACCTTCAAAGACTGCCCAAGGTCTTCGGTAAGCCAGTCCATTTCGGGGTCCGATACATCCCCATCAGCTCCGGCAATAGTGAGCAGCGCAAAGCCATAGTCCTTCCAGTATTTCTTCGGCACGATGCTCATACCGTAGAAGGTAGGTGATATTGTCAAAAATTCGTTCATGATGGAGACATATGCTTTAGGTAGACAAATTACGAAGACTTTTGATTTTTACGAATTAACATTTTTTAAAGTGTAACACCCTACGTCGAATAACTCAAAGGAGCTTATAGTAAGAATTCTTATCCATTTTAACCTTGGATTTATCGACCCCTTCACCTTAATTAGGTGAAGCTAATTGCCGACTTAAACGACATACGAAATGTTTTCCAGCAGCGATATTGATTTCATTAAAAAGCGAGGCTCCTCAACTGACGTGGTGGAAGCTCAAATTCAAAACTTCAAAGACGACTTCCCTCCTTTGAGGCTGGAAAAGGCTGCCACCATTGGCGACGGCCTTAGTAAGATGTCGGACAAAGACATTGAAGGCCGCCTAAAAGCCTATGAGAGTGCGACTGCCTCAAAAGCCATCGTAAAGTTTGTGCCAGCCTCGGGTGCCGCCAGCCGTATGTTCAAGGATCTCTTCAGCTTTATGGAGGAGTACACCGGTTCGGAGGCTGACTATCAAAAGCTCACAGCCAATCAGAAAAGTGGCTCCATGTTTGATTTTTTCAAGCGGCTGGAGGATTTCGCTTTTTACGATGACTTGAAAAATGCTTATGCAAAGTCAGGCACGTCGCTGGAGGAAGCTCACCTGAAAAGAAAATACGTTTCAATTCTTGAGTACTTATTACTCGACAATGGACTCGGTTACGGGCAGTTGCCGAAGGGGCTTTTGAAATTTCATAAAAAGAACAATGTTGCCAGAACTCCTGCCGAGGAGCACTTTGTGGAAGGAGCCAACTATGCTAAATCGTCGGACGGCAGCGTAAAGTTGCATTTTACAGTAAGTCCAGAACACCGAACCAAATTCAAAGAGCATGTGGATGCTGTGCAGGATGGTTATGAAAAACAGTATGGCGTAAAATTCGAAGTAAGCTTTTCAGAGCAGAAGGCATCTACTGATACCATAGCCGTGGACATGAGTAATCAACCCTTCAGGGAAAACGACGGCGGGCTACTTTTTCGCCCGGCGGGTCATGGAGCACTGCTAGCGAACCTGAACGATCTCAACGGAGACGTGATTTTCGTGAAGAACATCGACAACGTGGTGCCCGACCGATTGAAGGAAGATACATTTATCTATAAGAAGGTAATTGCCAGCCTGCTGTTGGAGTACCAAAGTAAGATTTTTGGGTTCCTTGAAAAACTTGAAGCTGGCAGTGCAAGTGCGGCCGACCTTGACACCATGTACGACTTTTTGGAAAAAGAGCTTTGCACCAGTAATCACACGACGGCCAGAACAGCATCCGCTGAGGAAAGGTCGGCTTATCTCAGAAGCAAATTCAACCGACCCATCCGCATTTGTGGCATGGTGAAAAACGAAGGAGAGCCTGGAGGGGGGCCTTTTTGGTGCAAAAACCCTGACGGCACAGTGTCGCTACAGATCGTGGAAAGTGCGCAGGTTGATTTGAAGGATGCTGGACAAAAGAAAATATTCGAGGAGAGCACACACTTTAATCCGGTGGATCTGGTTTGTGGTACCAAAGACTATAAGGGCAAGAAGTTCGACCTGATGAAGTTCACTGATCCTAAAACGGGATTTATTACCGAAAAATCGAAGGATGGCAAGGCGTTGAAAGCACAGGAGCTCCCCGGCCTTTGGAATGGTTCGATGAGTAATTGGAACACCGTGTTTGTTGAAGTGCCTGTTTCAACATTTAACCCTGTGAAGAAAGTAACTGATCTGCTGAAGGATCAGCATCGGTAGTAGGTCGCCGAGAAAAGAGGGTTAAAAAGAAAAAATGTTCAGCTAATTTTTGGCAGATAGCGGCCAAGCTTTTTAACAAACAGCACAGTTTTCTCCCCTTTTTTGTCTTTATTCATTCTGTGCAGTTGACACTATGCCTTATACTATCTGCAATAACGCTTTCAGCTCGGGGGGCTCACCAAACATCTGGCCTTGTTGACGAGACCAGTGTTGTGTTGTTTTCTGAAGGCCATGGCAGGCAGTCCTTTTGGCTGGAAAACACAAGTGGTATAGAAGACTGGGTGTTGGCGACCGGGGAGTATGACACTTTGCAAGTTGTAATCTATGATGCCAACGGGAAATTGATTGACGAAAATCGAGGGGGCTGGATTTTTCCTTCCGTAAAGGGCCGACACCTATTGGGCATTCCGCAAAGCCCCTTATTGGAGCTGCATGTCCCAAAGGGGAAGTCTAGGATTGACTTGGTTTTTGGGAGTAAAAGACAAGACAACAAGCTAACCTCGTTGGTGCCGCAGCTTTTTTCTTCAGCAAGTATTCACAAGAGCATGTATTATACTGACATCTTGATGGCACTTGTCTCAGGTGTGCTGCTCGCCCTTATTGTTTATAACTTACTACTTTATTTTTCGGTTCCGGAAGTAATTTACCTGCTTTATGTGGTCAGGGAGGTTGTATTCCTTGTTTTATGGCTTACGGCTTACGGATATTTTGCTGTGTGGTTGTGGCCCGAATCGTATCGCTGGAACGAGGCCTCTATTTGGGTAATAATGCCAATAACAGGCTGGCTTACGGCAGAATTCATTATTCGGTTTCTGACGCTTAATAAGGTTGCCCCTCACCTTGTGCGCTATGGCCGCATTTGGATGCTGAGTTATTTGCCTTTTTTTGCTTTGTCTTGGATCGATTTATCGTTTTTGATCTATGCAAACTATTACCTTCCGGTATTTCTTCTCATTTGGGTAGTGCGGGCAATGAGAGTCAGCGAAAAAGCTGGATTTAGCCTGGGGCACTATTTTAAAATAGCTTTTTCCTTTTACCTGGTTGGTGCATTTATTACGATCCTGTCCCAGCTAGCAATATTACCCGTCAACACTTTCACACTGCATGTCGGCATGTTTGGCGTGTTGATAGAGGCTTTGTGGTTTTCGGTTGGCATGGCCGAGCGTATTAATTTATTCAAATTTCAGGCGGAACAACGGAAAGGTGAGCTTGGGATTAAGGCGGCCGAAAACTTGGCGATCCAAAGAAATTTAGAAGAAAAGGAACTGCTTTTGAAAGAAATCCATCACCGGGTAAAAAATAACTTACAGGTGATCTATAGCCTGCTCAGCCTACAGAAAGAGCACACTGCTGAGGTGAATGCAAGAGCAGCGCTCGAAAACAGCCAATCCAGGATCATGAGTATGATCCTTGTTCATCAAAATTTATATAAGACGGACGACTTACAAAAAGTTGACATAGCAAATTACATCAGTGAGCTTCTCAAAAATGTGACTACCTCATTAGACCATGAGAACGAAGGCCCTCACATAGAAATGGCTTGCGATTCAATCATGATTAATACAGATACAGCTATTCCTGTCGGCCTTATTCTGAATGAGCTTATCACGAATGCATACAAACACGCCTTTCACAATCAGCTGTCCAAGCGGTTACTAATAAAGGCCAAAAGGTTAGGATCACACAAGATAGCGCTTGTTGTTCACGACTCAGGCCCGGGAATAGCTGGTTTTCGCCAAACAAATCCTATATTCAATTCGCTAGGCCTTCGGCTTGTTTATGACTTGGTGCACCAGCTCAAAGGTGAAATTACCTACGAGCATGATGAAGGATCAAAATTTAGCATTACTATGCCCTTTTCTAACAATGACAAATAGGCGAATACTTATTATCGAGGATGAGATGATCATCGCCAGAGACATTGAGCGGTGCTTAAAGGAAGTTGAAGCAACGGATCTTCGAATAGCCAATTCTTCCCTCGAGGCACTGGAAATCGCCCGACAATTCAGGCCGGAGCTCGTTTTGCTGGATATAAACCTGAAAGAAGAAAAAGATGGTGTTGCTATTGCCAGAGCTATTCGGAATATTTTGCATACTGAGATCATTTATATTACCGCTCACGGCAACCCTTCAACTATAAAAAAAGCGCTGAACACTCAGCCAATGAACTATATAATAAAGCCCTTCAGTAGAGACCAAGTAAAGGTAGCTGTGAAAGTAGCACTTCAAAACATTGATTCCCAGGAGCATTTAGGCTTGCCATCTGGCCTTCTCAACAAACTCACACCGGCAGAGCGGAAGATTATCAGGCTTATTGCCAAAAACAAAACCTCGGTTGAAATTGCCGAGCTCCTATTTTTGTCGCCTAAAACAGTAGAAAATCACCGTTATCATATTTGTAAAAAGCTAAAGCTTTCAGCAGTAAAGAACAGCCTTATCCGATGGGTATATGCCCACAAATCTAAAATAGGAGAGATTTAGCAGCCATTGGTTTCGAAAAATGAGGGTTATCCCCTATTGCGAAACAAGTGATCATCTAGCAACTTGGTATAATATAAATCAGCTCGGATCGAACAAAGCTATTTCTACCATGGAATATCATCGTATTTGATGAAAGAAATTTCACACAGTTTTTCGAATCGAGTATGTGGAGTGCCCTTTTATCGGCAATTGGCATATATAGGCTATTTGAAACAGAACTTCACTGGTTAGTTTGTCGAATTTTCTCCGTCAACTTTCCACAAAAACCAATCTTCATGAAACCATTTGTAATTGCTTTGCTTTGCTGTTTATTATATCAATTTGCGAATGCTCAAAACAACGGCATCGCTGTTCAGGGCATCGCCAGGAACAGCGGGAAAACAGCGCTTGTGAGCAAAAACCTGACTTTCACTTTTACGCTCAAAAACCCAGGCGGTACGACGATTTACAACGAAACTGCCACCATTATGACGGATGCCTTTGGTGTTTTTTCCCATATCATTGGAACGGGGAATGCCACCACTGACCCGTTTGACGAAATCATGTTTCACCACGAAAAACTGTCGCTGGTGATAAGTGTAGAAATTGATGGTGTAACGACGGAAATCTCCAATTCTCCCTTTCAATATAGCCCTTATGCCAAAGCCGCCGACAATGGTGTTCCAACAGGGTCAATTCTGCCATTTATTGGCACCACTGCTCCCGCAGGTTGGGTTTTATGTAATGGACAATCGTTGACAAGCGTGGCAGGGGCTGCACCCTTAATCGCATTGCTTGGCAACAACAACGCACCGGATTTAAGAGGAATGTTTTTGCGAGGAACAGGTAACAGCCCGGTAAATGGACAGTCTGGGCCATCGCTCAAAGGCACACAGGCCGATGGTTTCGAAAACCACCTTCATGGTGTTGGCACTCTTGATGTACCGAATAATTCGGGTGATCATACACACTCGACGAACTTTGGGCAAGATTATGCTTATAGCGACGGAGACGACGGAACTGATTTGCGTTATGGAAGCGGGTATAGTGACGGATCAACTAATAAAACCACCAATGCTGGGGGTGGCCACGACCATTCGATCACAGGGTCTACCGCTTTAACAGGCGGCCTCGCCGAGACCAGGCCTGTAAGTTATGGTATCAACTACATCATTAAGTTATAGCAGAAATGAACCGCAATCATGATGAAAAAATTAATCATTGCAGCCCATCTGCTATTATTAATCAATTGCGTTTGGGCGCAAACGGAGTCTGACCCACAGACTATTTCAACCTCCACATCTGTAATTGGCAAACCTACTTCAGGCAATGCGGCAACTATTGATCTTCATGTTGGCAGCCCCATTCACTATGGATACACAGAAACTGCTGACAATAACAAGGTCAGTCTGCATTTCCCGTACGGTGTTCTTTACATAAAGAGCACTTTCGATGAGGCATTGTTTGAGGTGTCGAAAGGGTACTTTAGCGATAAAATTTTAATCAGCTGGACGATCGGGCAGAATGAGGAGGCTGTTACACAGATAAAAATTTATCGTCGGTTATTTAATGATTCAAACACCGACGACATATCTGGTTTTACTCAAATAGCCACCCTTCAACGTGATGCTTATCAGTTTGAAGACTCGAATGTGCAGGGGGGTAAGCTATATGAATACAAGGTTGAGGCTGTTGGTGTATCTGTTATTTCTTCGAAGTATCTAACCTACATTACAGGTGTTGGCTACCGCAACCCCACCGGCGTAGTTACCGGAAATGTCAGCTTTGATGGAGGAAGTCCGGTAAAGGACGTTGTAGTAAGGGCTGACCCGCAAGGTGGAACCACGGTTTTCGGAGCCAGCCTGCTGTTTGATGGTTCTCAAAACCTACATGTGCCTATGCCAAAGGAAGAGCTTGGAGGGACAGATGTCACCCTCCAAGCCTGGCTTAAGGTCAACAATTCCACTCCTTTCACTTTGTTCAACCTATCGGAAATCAATGACGTGCCAACGGTACTCGAAGACCTGCAGGTAGTTGTTACCCGAGAAGACACCTATCTTGAAGTAATGGCCTCTGCAAATGGCCAGGATAGAAGTTTTAAGCTGGAAAAGTATTTCCCAACAGGCAATGTGGATGGGCGTGGCTTTGATGTGTTAGAGCCTATCGGGGATCTGGCACCAGAGTTTTTTCATTTGAGCATTGTATTCAAAAGTGGGGAATCACCTATTTTCTTTCTTAACGGAAGAAGAATAGATGGCGACTACTTGCAATCATTGCACCCTGAAACCCCCGATGAAGAAAAGCCAGTGATTACTGAATCAGGCGACCTATTGTTCTCTCCATTTTTAATTAACGATGTTGTTATTGCCAAAGACCTGACTGGCAATGTTGATGAAATCAGGGTTTGGAAAACAGCACTTGATGATGTTAGAATCCGAACCGATTTCAAGCGGTATTTGGGAGGGGGTGAGATGCACCTTGTTAGCTATGTGCGCTGCGACGAACAAGCTGGCAAGTATGCCTATGACATCTCAAAGGTGGGCTTCGAATTCAACAAGAACCATGGTGAAATAATTAGCAGCGACTCACGGTGGTCCGACTTAAAACCTACTTCTTCACAGCTAGGCATTTTGGGCGTGACCGACGAAAATGGTAATTATATCATTTCTGCTATTCCGTATACGGGCTCAGGAGAGTCTTATAATATTACCCCGCTATATGGCGTGCATGAATTTGAGCCGTCTCAACAGCTTGTTTTTATAGGGGCAGGCTCAGAGATCATCAACAAGATTGATTTTAGGGATATTTCGTCTTTTATTTTCAAAGGGAAAGTAATGTTTCTCACCAAAGGAGTGTTTGATCCCATTGCCGAGGTGGAGAACGTGACGCCCGGAAGTGTGAGTGAGGGCACTTACAATGAGTACAGGGCAATCGTAAATAGCAATCTTCAAAACCTTAGCAAGGGAGAGAATTACTTCGATGACGCATTGGAGGTCTTATTTGAAACCCCCAAAGTGTTTGTTGAGGGAGCTAACATTTATATAGATGGAGAAATTGTTCTCGACAAAGACAAACGGCCAGTACTGAGTGGGCAGAATGGAGCCTTTGAAATCAGTGTTCCAATTGGCAATCATTATATTGAGGTAAAAAAGGACAAGCACTATTTTACTTATTCCGGCCGGTTTCCCGCCGCCAGGGACGACGGAAACGATCTCTTCGAATTCTTTGAACATCAGGAATCGGCTGTAACTTTTCTTGATACTACGAGAGTGTCTTTGGTGGGCAGGGTAGTTGGTGGCACAATAGAGTCTGCAAAGTCCATTGGCTTTGGCGCAGAAGGGCCGCTCAAAGAAACGTACAATGAAGGTGACCCAGAGGAGGAGACCGTCGACATTAGCTCCATCAATAATATTGGCCAGGCGGAGATTACGCTGAACTATCTTCCTTTTGGAGGCACACCAGGAATTGGTGAATTAGAACATATCGTTTATACCAATGAAGAAACGGGAGAGTACCGGGCCGAGCTTCTCCCTGTCAGTTATACAATCAATCAGTCGGGCGGCCTTCGGATAATTAATAATGCAGGCATTCAACTGCTCGACGCCAACGAAACGGTCAACCTTTCGCAGGCCAAAGACCCCATTTCAAGCGAATATATTGATCCCGATGGAGCAACTGTTAATTCTGAACTCTACCATTTCGTAAAAAGCTTCACCTACCGTTCCACACCGGTGCTTAATGTAGTTTCGCAGTCTTCAGACACTGAAGTGCTGGTGGTTGTCGATAACGCAGATGGAACGTCATCACAAGTACCCATCAGTACGGACGACTTTCAATACCCGGTGTACACACAGGGTGTCGACTATGCTATTGTTTTTGAGACATTTGAAGAGTATGTAAATCAGGATGCAGGAGCCGGAAATGAGGTGTTTGACAGGGTGCCAATTGTTGACGGAGAATTTAATATTACCAACAACCTGGCGCTGGCTAAGTCAGAGAGGGTTGAAGTTGATGAAGATATTCAGAGCATTTCTACCTACTACTTCACGGCTGGCCTTCCATCAATTTCTGCTCCCTTCACACGCTCAATAGACATCAAATATCGGGTCGACGGAAAGGACTACGACGCCAGAAACTATGAGACAGAAGGGATTATTCTCGGAGGACAGTCAGACGGCAGTCAGGCCTTCGTAACCGAGGCGCCCGAAGTTCCTGACATTATCCTGCGGGATCCTCCGGGATCAAACAGTTTTGCATCAATTGAGAGCGGTAAAAGCATCTCCTTTTCTGAGGACGCAAGCTTCGTAATAGGACAAACTGCGGAGACGAAAGTAGAAATGAAACTGGGGACGAAGTTTGCCGCAGGAGGAGGATTGGCAGGGCCGGTGATTGAGGCAGAAGCTGTCAATAGCATCACGGGAGGCATAGGCTTGGCCGTTGAGTCAACGAACGGAAAAACTATTACAAAAACATACACTTTTAACGAAACAATATCCACCAGCGATGATCCATCATTTGTTGGAAGTGACGCTGACCTTTACATAGGCAACACTAAAAACTACTTCTACGGCTCTTACGATAATGTGAGGGTTAGCTCAGTTCAGTTAGGAAGCGATCCATCATTGGTGCTCACCAATGCCAGCGGAGAGTCGATATATGTGAGCAAACAAAAAGCATTTTATTTTTCAGAAGAGCCGTCAGAAACTTTTTTCATTTATTCACAAAGACATATCCTGCAAACGCTGATCCCGGAATTGGAGGGTATCATCGAGGGAATAGAGCTAGGTACCATTGACGAAAACACACCGGGCGTACTATTGAAGTCTCAGTATGAAGAGCAGATACGCTTATGGAAGAAAGTGATACAGGATAATGAGCGCACCAAGTATTTGGCGTTGTCGGACCGTGAAAACTATAAGGACAGGATTAAGTCCAATCTTGAAAAGGAAATAAAAGCGCTGGATGACTATTTGCTGGCTATTCAAACAATTGGTGAAGTGCTTACGGTTGGTGGGATATATGCTGGGGCGCTTAATGTAGTGCCGGTAGGTATTCAGTCGCTTGCTGCTGCGGTTGATTTTATCAACACAAAAAAGGGGCTGCTTCAAAAAAAAGTAGACTTTCTGGAATCGGAATTCGTAAAGAATGTTTCGTTTGATGCGGGCGTGGGATCCTATACCAACTCAAGCAATATTAGTATTGCTCAGACAAAATCCAAGGCAATAAAATTCAACATAGACGCCTCACTTGAAACTACTTTCGGTTTTCACATCAATAAGACTGGCTTGATCCTGCATACCAGCAATACACTCAACACCTCCATGAACAATGCCTTAACGCAGGAGGAGTCGGAATCAACAACGGTTAGCTATACTCTTAAAGACAATGATAGCTACAATTTTTTGAGTGTCGACGTGGTGAATGCTTTTGACGGAAATGGGCCAGTTTTTAGCACCATTGGCGGCCGCACGTCATGCCCTTACGAAGGAGTTGACCTTACCACATTTTACAACAACAGTGAATACAGCTATGAGACAGACACCGCTGGCGTCATTTATTCGGGGGGTGATCAGATAAGTTATGCCACGCAACAGGTTGAGGTGCCAGGTATCAGTGTGGAGGTGGCTAGTGTAGTTGATGTGCCGGAAACCCGGCCAGCAGAGTTTAAATTGATTTTAGAAAACAATAGTGTTGCGGAGGCGGATGCGTACTTTACACTTCAGGTCGATAACACCACGAACCCCAACAATGCGGTAGTCAACATCTCAGATAATGGCACAGTGGTATTTGTTCCTTACGGCGAAAAAATTGAATATGCTCTCACCCTTGAAAAGTCTATTTCCGATGTGTACGAATACAAGGATATCGACATCGTTTTGTCCTCGTTGTGTGATGCCTCTGACGTGCTTGATAAGGTAACAGTCTCAGCTATTTTCCGACCCTCCTGTACTGCCGTGGAACTTGAGGCTCCCCTTGAAAACTGGGTTTTCAATGCCGGAGACGCCTACAATAGTGACAATACGACTAACCCTTTAAATGTTTCGATGTTTGGGTACGACCGGGCCTTTAGCAGCTTTGAAAAATACCGTCTGGAATACCGAAAGGCAACGTCTTCAACATGGACCAGGTTGAGAACTTACTATAATACCCAGGAATTACTGGACGAAGCTATCCTTCAAGGAGAAGATCAGGGCACACTTATTACCGACAATACTACTTCCTACCCGTGGGACGTGGGCGCATTAGGTCTATCGGACGGCGTGTATGAGTTGAGAGCCATCTCAAACTGTAGCAATGGCACAGTGTTTACTTCGGACGTGGTAAGGGGCACCGTGGATCTTAATGTTCCGGTTCAGTTTGGCACGCCGACGCCTTCCGATGGCATTTTGGGCGCTGGTGAGGACATAAGAGCTCAGTTCAACGAAGAGATTCTGTATAGCTCAGCCATCAGTAAAATTGAGATTAAAGGTGAGACCAATCAGCAGGAAGTGAATCACAGTGTGTCGGTTTATTTCGATGGCACCGATAATACAGCGGTGCTGGAGAATCCCAGTTTGGTTAATGGAAGCTTTTCAATCGAATTTTGGATGGCCAACCAAACACCGGGCAATGCTGTCATCTTCTCGCAGGCAGGTGGCATGTCCCTGGCCATAGTTTCAGGAAAGCTGCAATGGACACTCGGTGGAAAAGTGCTTTCTGTTGACTACGGCACTGATGAACTTTTTCATCATTACGTGCTTACCTACAACGATGAGTTTGAGCAAATGAGCATCTATCTTGATGACCTGAACCTCGGCTCGCTGGAAAATGTAACAAACATCAATATTCAAAATGAGAGTTCTATTGTCATTGGAGGCAACACATTTGTCGGCAACCTACATGATCTTCGGTTCTGGACAAAATGGCTCTCCCTGGCCGATGCCAATGCAAACAAATCGAAAGAGCTCATAGGTACGGAGAGAAACCTGGTAGGTTACTGGCCAATGAATGAAGGTCATGGGGAATTTGCCAACGACCTGGCCCGATATAAAAACGCAAGAATTAATGCCGATTGGGACATTAAGCCTAAGGGGTCTTCCTACTCGTTTGATGGAAGCTCCTATCTCGAGCTAAACGACGTCGGTTTTGTACAGTTGACCGATGAAATGGACGTGACCCTGTCTTTTTGGGTGAAGACGGATAACTTGCAGAAAGCCACACTATTTTCCAATGGACGTGGAAATGGTGATGACCAGACACAGTCGAATGGAAGAGCTAACAAATGGGCAGTTGCCATGGAGAACGGGCTTTTATATTTCAATAGCGAAGGCATTCGCCACACAATATCTTCTTCCAACATAGCCGACAACAACTGGCATCATGTGGCCATGGTGCTGAGGCGAACCGGCTCACTCAACACATATGTCGATGCAAAGCTTGAGACCACCAACCCAGTCAATGACATAGGCGGCATATCGGGCAATAAAATATGGATTGGTGCCAGAGGCTTTATCAGCACATCCAACGAGGAGACAGTAGATGAAATTTACACCGGAAAGCTTGATGAAATACGCCTGTGGAACATGGCCAGGTCTTTTGAACAAGTAAGCCGTGATCGATTCAATGAAGTCGCCTTCAATGAGATTGGCCTAATGCTATATGGAAGATTCAATGCACCTGAGGTGCCCACAGGTAGTGGCCCGGAATATTTTCATTTGGCAGCTAATGAAACCGTGCTGCCAAGTAACGCAGCACTTGTTGGCAGCGCTGTGGCTTATAGCGACGATGCGCCAAAAATAAAGTTGCAGCGTGAGTATCTCAACTTTGAGGTGTCGCATGTGATCAATGGCGATGAAATTATCCTTACTCCACTGGTTAGCGATTGGTCTGTGTTGGAAGGCCAGATTATTGATATTACAATCGACAGAATGTTTGATGTGCATGGTAACAGACAAAGCTCTCCGGTTACATGGAGTGCCTACGTTAGAAGGAATGAAGTTTCCTGGTTTGCCCAAGATGGCACACAACAAATTGCACTGCAAAAGCAGGCAGACGATCCACTGAGTTTTGAATTGACTTTGCTCAACAAAGGCGGCAAAGTGCAACCATTCAGCATAGAAAACCTTCCCTCCTGGTTAACAGCAACAGAAACCACGGGAACCCTGGCTCCCAACAGTAGTAGTAGCGTGGTGTTTGAAATTGACCCTGATCTTGGCACGGGTCAATACACACTGGATCTTTTTCTCAACACAGATTTCAACTTTGATGAGAAAATGCTTGTGGATATAAGAGTGCTTGATACTCCGCCAACCTGGGCAGTCGATCCTACGGAGTTTGAGTTTTCTATGAACATCATCGGAATTTTGGACATAGGAGGAAACATCTCTTCGGATGAGTTGGATATGGTAGCGGCTTTTGTGGGCGACGAAGTGCGAGGGGTGACCGAGCTTAAATACAACGAGGCGTACGATCTGTATTTTGTTTTCCTCACAGTTTATGGTAACCAGCCAGCGGGAGAACAGGTTGACTTAAAAGTTTGGGACGCAAGTGCAGGCACGCTGTATCCTGATGTTACGCCAGAAGTCACTTTTGTTTCTAACGAGATCCTTGGCTCCTTCTCCGGGCCTGTTAAAATTCAACCCAATGAATCTGTTCAGCAGGAAATAACACTGGCAGCGGGCTGGAACTGGGTGTCATTCTCAGTCGGCCTACCCCCGGGGTTCGATACTGAGGGTCTTTTTGAAGGGGTGTCACTTTCTGATGGCGATTATATAAAAAGTGCTGCCTCATTTGCACAGTATAACTCAGCCTTTGGTTGGTCGGGCAGTCTCACCGACGTAGGTTCTGCGAGCGCCTATAAGATTAAGGTGGCGTCACCCTCTATCCTGCAACTTGAAGGAAAGCCACTTAATATTGATAGTCTTGTGTACACTTTATTACCGGGCTGGAATTGGCTGAGCTACCCTAGCCGGCAAAAAACACCGATAAATGTGGCTTTGGGACTTTTGGACGCCACCCCTAATGATGTATTGAAAGACCAGGTTTCTTTCGCTCTCTATGATGACCGATTAGGCTGGGTAGGCAGCCTGACTCATTTGAAGCCAGGTAAAGGTTACATGATGAGGAGTCAGAATGGCGGATCATTCAAATACCGGAGTTTTGATGCTTCCTCAAGCAGAGAAAGGTCAACGGAGCAGGAGGCTTTGCATAGTTCTCAATCCGAAAGTACGATATCTGTTGTGGTAGGCATGGAAGATGGACTTTATCTGGAGGGTGACATACTGTTGGCCATGTCGGGAGGTAAAGTAGTTGGTGAGGCCTTTTGGACAATGCTTGAGGATGGCCGAACGAGGTATTTTATCAGCATTGATGATACTCATGAGGGAGTAGTGTATTCGCTGAAGCGGGATGGTATGACACTGCCGCTTGAATTAAGCAAGGAACCTGAGCATAGCACAGCGTATGTGAAAGGGCGCCTCGATGATCCAATGGTTTTGAAGGAGGGAGAGTTTGAGCTCAACCATAGAAATCTGCACATTTATCCGAACCCGAGCAACGGAACTTTCAACTATAGTATAAACTCCGTTGACGACGTAGGAGTAATTATCCAGCTTGTCGACATGCAAGGAAACATCATTTGGATGAAAGAACAGCCGGTCGAAGGCGCATTCGAGGGCGAAATCAGAGTGACCAGGGCACCCGGGGTGTATACTTTGCGGGTGATTTTCGATGAGGGAACTGCTGAATCGAAATTGATAATTATTAAATAAACTAAAGGATGCCAGGCAACAATCATCAAAGAGCAACCAGAAGCCTGAGGTTAATTGTATTGTTGACCTGCTTCAATCTTTTACGTTCAATCGCTTTGGCCCAGCCCGACTGGAGTGTCAACCCTAGTGAGTTTGAGCATAGTATGTCCATAGTGGGCACTGCCTGGCTGGGAGGGCAGGAAATTAGTTCTGATGAGGCAAAAGTGGGTGCATTCATTGGCGAAAAGTGTGTTGGCGTGGCTTCACCAATGCTTAATGAAGCTACAGGTAGATACCTGTTTTTTATGGTCGTTTTTGGAAACTCGGGGGATATACAAAGCCAGGTCAGGTTCGAGGTTTACGCAGATGGTGGGGTCGTTGAAGTTCCAACTGCTGACCTGCAATTTGAAGTAGACGCCATTATTGGCGATGTGGAGCTACCTATGGTAGTGGCCGAGCCGATGTTGAAAGAGGGCAATGAAATACTTTCATTTGACCTGGGCCCGAATACCCTGGATGTAAAAATTGGCTCAGATGAAATTAGTGCAATAATTGATGCGTCTTCGCCCTTGACAGACCTGCCTGTTTCATTCGTGTTGTCAGAGGGTGCAGTTTTAGCAGTAGAGGGGCAGCAATGGGCCTCGGGAGAAGCCTCAATGAGCTATGCCGAACCCGTGGAGTTGCATGTTTTTTCTGAGGGCTTATTCAACGAAAGGATCTACACCCTCAAAATAGCTGGGGAACAAGATGTTATAGTCGCCAACAACATTATTTCCCCCAATGGCGATGGCATCAACGACACCTGGGAGATAGCGGAGCCAGAGCGCTATACTGATTATCGGTTCGAAATAAGAAGTCAGGGAGGTGAACTGATATTTAACCAGACCGGTTACAGCAGCCCCTGGGATGGTACCTACAAGGGAAATAGGCTGCCACTTGGAACCTATTGGTACAATATCAAAAACCTTTCGACTAAAAAGGTGCTGAGAGGCTATATCACTTTAATTTATTGACCATGAAAAAGCTGGTGATAATATTGACTATTGTAGTCGTGGGTAAAACCTCCTTTGCCCAGGATTTGCATTTCGGCTATTTTCAAAAAAACCACAACTACATATTAAATCCGGCAATGGTAGTTCACGATCCGGAGCAGGTCTTCCTGGAGTATGGCAGAAAGTGGGCAGGCCTGGCATCACCCCCCGAAGAGTTTCAGGTGGGAGGTGTGTTTCATTCATCAAAGCGGTTGTCGTTTGCTGGCCTGGTCAACCGAAGTGCCTCTGGAGTATTGAACATGTACCATTATGGAATTAGCACGGGTTACAAGGTGAACCTTGCGCCAAAGCAAACACTGTCGGCGGGCTTAAGTACCTATTTGAAAAATAATATCATCGACACTGACAATATTGTTGGCAATTTAAGTGACCCGGTGCTTAACGGCGGCAATTATAATAGGGCAAAATTCGGTTTGGGAGTAGGGCTTACTTACAGCTATGACAAGCTCATCGTCAACTTTGCACTTCCTGAAACTCATAGTGACAACAATGAATTCAATCCGTTCATAAGCGGTGGTGCTTCCTACGTGATTCCTCTAAATGACTTCAAAGTGACCCCCTCGGTTACCTATTTTGGCGCTCCTGTCGACCGGCAGGTGGAGGGCATGGTGATGGCATCGTGGAAAAACACACTCACTGCGGGCTTGGGATATCGAACCAACAACACTGTTGGAGTGAGGGTCGAATTTCAATCGGGGCCAATAGCACTGGGATATGCATTTGCAAATCCGATCGGCGGGTTTTCTGGAACAGGGGTGTCCAACAATTTTTCTGTCAGGTTTTTGTTTCGAAGAACGGGCGCTGATAATGTCAAGAAGCTTAGCACCATTGAAGACACTAACCAAAGGATTTTAAATAGACTCAATGCTGACAAAGATTCTGCACGCCAGGTTCAGTCCGAAATTTTGAGGAAGCTTGACTTGCTAACAAACCAGCAAGACACGGTCAGAGTGCAGCAAAGGGATTTCCTTGATAAATTTGAAGAAGCGGAGCGAAACAATACGGTGGATGAGGCTACAAAACAGGAAGTAGAGCCTGGTTACTACCTGGTCATTTACTCTTTTCATAATTCGACGGAATTGACAAAAATAAAAGAAGAGCTAACACCGCTGCCATTTGAAACGAAGCTGATTCATGATAAGGAGAAATCACAATACTATATAGCAACAAGGCGATATGACACGCTCGAAATGGCAGTTATTGCTATGCAGAATATCAGGAATCGGGGGTTTGACGGTGCCTGGATTCATTGGTATAAGTGAGAGGCGAATGCCGTAATTTGGGCCAGCTTTTCGTCAATCCTAAATCTCTTGCAGGTTACTTCCGTGAAGATATGAGGTAGCAAGAACACTGGTAAAACTGCAAGGTGTTCTCCACAAACCGGTTCTATTGGTTGAGAAAAGTTCCGGGGTGCCAAGCACCCCGGAACACTTTTTTGCTCAAAATCCGCACGCCATTCCCTCGTCCATGCCAATGGGAGAGCCGTCAGGCGCTTTCGTTTCTTTGTAGTATTCTTTGACAACTTCTGGCTTCTCGAAAAACAGACCAAGCTGAGCAGAGGCCAAGGTCAAATGCGCCTTCTGATCTGAATCATTTTCAGACTTCACCTTCGCATCGATCCAGCTTTTCAGGTCTTTCAACTGCAGGTAGGTAATAGCTCTTGCCTGATCGCTGGCGTCGGTATTGATACTGAGGTTCATCAGGTGGTACATCACCAGCTTGTCGACAGTGCGCATGATTTCTCCATGATAGCCGGCAGGATGAGCTTTCTTCCATGTGCTGGCTGTCAATTTGCTGAGAAGTGAGCTAAAGTCAGGCTGTGCAGCGTTGCGGGCATGGTGCTCAACAAGCCTTGTCGCTCTTTCCGGGTGGATCAGGTAAGATAACGTCAAATCAGCAGCCGTTTCAACAGCCGACAAGGGATCGAACTCTACGCCTGTTCTAGCCTCAAATGTTTCTCTCGTTCTCGGATAGCCGTAAGGCCTGGGAGGAATTTGCTGAATGAGCTTTTCGGGCAAGGCCAAAGCTTCTGGAGTCATCGTGGCCAACAGCGCATCGAACGCTTTCATTTGCATGGCAGGCTCCAAATATCTGGTAGTGAATTGCCCGTCCCCTTTCATGGCGTAGTTGTAGTTGAGTCCGCCGACCACTTTCGATGTGGCGTCTACCTGATAGCGATGGAACAAGTACATTGGAGCCAATGCTTCTTCTATCAGCGCCATGGGAGCGTTGGCACGAATGGTCTTTTCAGAAAAGTTATCAAGTATTTTTCTTCTCACCACCATCATTCTGTTCAGCTCGTCAGCGGCATCGGGGCCATTGTCCCACAGGTGGGAATAAGGATGCGCACCGCCAACAGGTCTTGAATCCTGGTCGGTAATATGCATAAGGCCTTTGCTGAAAGTCTCTTTGATGATTTTATCAAGCTCCGCTGCTTCGTCGGTTCCGTCGGGAAAGTCAGAATAGCCATATTTAATTATTTGCTTGTCCAACTCACCAATACCAACTGCATAGGCTTCTGAAAGATCGATGTTCCCGTTCGCATCCATTTTTACATAAGGGTGCGGATAATCCATCACCGACGCTCTGTTGTTGACACTGGATGCATAGCTGTGAACAATGCCTAGCGTGTGCCCCACTTCATGTGCTGAGAGCTGGCGAATACGGGCCAGCACCATTTTCATCATTTCATCGGAAACCTGTTTGCCGTCTTCATACGGAGACAAAAGCCCTTCTGCTATCAGAAAATCCTGACGGGCCCTGAGTGAGCCGAGGCTCACATGTCCTTTGATAATTTCGCCCGTTCTTGGGTCAGCAACAGACGCCCCGTAAGACCATCCCCTGGTTGACCGGTGAATCCATTGAATCAGGTTGTAACGAACATCCATCGGATCCACGTCTTCAGGCAGCATTTTTACCTGGAAGGCATCTTTGTAACCGGCCGCTTCAAACGCCTGGTTCCACCATGCAGCCCCTTCAAGCAGTGCTGAGCGAATGGGCTCGGGTGTGCCTGGGTCGAGGTAGTAGATAATAGGCTCAACTGCCTCGCTCACTGCGGCATTAGGATCAACCTTTTCTAATCTGTGACGGTTGATGGTTCTTTTGGTAATGGGTTCATCAATCGGCGTGGCGTAGTCCATATATGTGGTGCCGTAGTAGCCCGACCTTGGGTCAAATGCCCTTGTTTTGAACCTTGAGTCGGGTAGTTGTACCATGGAATGATGCATCCTGACGGTCACAGCTTCCGGTGAAGGCACCACCGACCTGATCCAGGCTCCGGCTGGAGTTCCTGTAAAGGTGATGGTGGCCTCAAACTCGCTGTTTTCAGGAAAGTTTTTGGTCATTTCGGTGTAAATCATCGACCGGCTTTTGTCCAGGCTATAATTGCCTTGTTTGGCTCTGCTTAGTCGCTGACTTACCCCATGCGAATCTCTGAGGAGAAAATCGGTAAAGTCTACGAGCGTCGACCAGTCTTCTTCGGCCAGCACATCAAAACCCCAGATAGCCGACTGTGCAAATGCTTGCTCCACCGACTTTCTTTCAAGTGCGTCGTCGCTGATGGCACGGTAGTCGTAGTTGGGCTGGATCATCAGTATTTTTGGTCCGCTCCTGACAAACTTCACAACTTTCTCACCACCAAGCTGCCCTCTGTCGAGCCCTATGTCGTTGGAGCCAATTCCGGCAGGCAGGGAGCTGATGTATAAAAACTCAAAATTTAGTTTGTTTACTTCAAGGTATACTTTGCCTTTTTTGGAGTCCCAGTAAAAAGGAAAAAAGCCTTCATACTTTTCCATTCCTGATGTAAAACCAGCAATGTCCTTGGTGGCGGAGGCTGCGTTCGCCCCTGAAGCAGGGGTAGTGGCCACGGGGGCCTGGGAGGCTGTGCACGATGCCAGTACAAAGCCCAAAATAAAGAGGTAAATTTTTCTCATAATGAATGGTTTTCGAAAGATTTGCTAAAATATAGCTTAATCTCTAATTCAGTAATTATTAAGTGCTTAATGGTAAAAAACCTACTTCGGGATGAGAAATTGTACTTTGTGGCAGTAGTGCCGCCGGAGCCGTTGAGGGGGGAGCTTCACCAACTGAAAGAGTACTTCAGGGATAAATATAATTCTTCCAAATCGCTCAATTCTCCACCACACATTACGTTGCACATGCCCTTTAAATGGAGGGAGAGCAAGGAGAAAAAACTTCTTACTGCGCTGGAAGAAAGCTGTTTGCCGCTGACTCCGTTCGAAGTGGCATTGAAGGGATTCGCAGCTTTTCCTCCGAGGGTAATCTACGCTGAGCCCGTTGAATCGCCTCAATTACACGATTTACAGAAAACAGTGGCCCGAGCTATGCGCTTGTCGCTCAATTTGTTCAATGCCGACTATCAGGGCAGAGGTTTTCACCCGCACATCACGCTTGCTTTCAGGGATTTAAAAAAGCCTCGCTTTCACGAGGCTTGGCAGGAATTTGAAAACAAGCCGCTAAAGGCTTCATTTTTTGTCGACAATATTTGTTTGCTCAAATACAATGGGAGTAGCTGGGATATCTTCCAGCAACTACCATTTGGCATCGTTACTTCTGCTGAAAGAGATGAACGTCCCTCTGAGGAAACGGAATAGAAATACCCTCTTTGTCGAACGTGCTTTTCACTCGTTCCTGCATATCAAACGTCATTGGCCAGTAGTCCTCTTTCTTCACCCACACTCTGAAAAGGAAGTTTACAGAGCTGTCGGCCATTTCTTTAATGGCAATAAACGGCGCAGGATCTTTGATTACTCTTTCGTCATCCATCGCCATTTGAGTTAGCAATTCTTTTACCTTTTTGATGTCATCTGAATAGCTCACGCCGAAAACGAGATCGAGCCTTCTATTGTCTTCCACTGAGTAATTGGTAATGGTCCCACCCATCACAGCGCTGTTGGGAATAACGATCGTTTTGTTGTCTGGTGATTTGAGCACAGTATACAGGATTTGAATTGCGTGCACCGTGCCCGCCTGCCCCTGCATTTCCACAAAATCACCTACCCTGTAAGGCCGAAACATAATGATCAAAACCCCACCGGCAAAGTTGGAAAGGCTGCCCTGCATGGCCAACCCAATCGCCAAACCCGCTGCACCTATTACCGCCACAAAACTGGTCGTTTGAATACCCACCATGGAAGCCACCGAAATGAGTACCATGGCCTTGAGGATGACATTGAAAATATTGGAGAGGAAAGGAATGAGAGTTGGATCCACGTCCCTTTTCTTCATCAGTTTTTTTAAGGATCTGGTGAAGAAGCCAATGAGATAAAAGCCAATGATAAGAATGACTATGGCAGCCACTAGTTTGGGAGCGTAGTCAAATAATAGTTGAATGAGTCCTTCCTGGTATTGATCCAATTTGTCCATAATAGAGTTTACGTGATTGTTTATTCAGAAATTTGGGAAAACTAGTAGTCGATACTACCCTTTATGTTATCCCTGTACAACTTTAGAGATCGAATTTTGCCTTCTTTTTTGACATGAACCAGGTTCACCTGGTCAGGAAAAGTGTCAATGAGCACACTATTTTCAACCCCTATTGTAGTCAAATTGTTCACGCCGGTCACTTCGAGGTAGCACCAGATAGCATCCGATTCCAGCTCATGGCCGAGATAGGACAGCTTTACGGGCTTATTATTTATTTCTATTGAAAGATTTTCTATCACAAACTCTTTCATAAGCGCATCAAATCGCTTCTTATCTGAGGGGTTGACAACGTCCAGCGTTGTCCAGCCACTTTTCTTTCTCAGCGCTTCTTCAAGGTCGTCAAGGAAAATGCGTTGGGAAATCTCCAGGGACTTCGTTTTATCATTGAACTCTACATCGCATACGCTCACGTGAAAAGGATGAGCCAGCCACGTAACGAATACGAAGGAGATATGTACAATCATTGCCATAGAAACAACATTTACTGCAAGTACAAAATTTAAGATGTATACTTACAACCTTTTTTGTGGCAGCAACTTAAGAAAACTATGTCGGAGTTTAGCCTCTTTTTTGGATTAGGACTGGAACACATTCTTGATGTCAATGGTTACGACCACATACTGTTTGTTATTGCCCTGTGCGCCATTTATTCGGCCCAACAGTGGAAAAACGTCCTTGTTTTAGTGACTGCTTTCACTTTGGGTCATTCGTTGACACTGGCACTATCTACGCTAGACGTAATTAAAGTAAACTCAGGGCTCGTGGAGTTCCTGATTCCGATTACAATATTTATCACGGCGGCGGCCAATATTTACAAAAAAGACGCTGAAGTGGGCAGCAAAAGCGTGAAACTAAACTATTGGTTTGCGGCGTTTTTCGGACTGATTCACGGCATGGGATTTTCTAACTACCTGAAGAGCTTGCTGGGCAAAGACGAATCCATTGTCACACAACTTCTCGCTTTCAATTTGGGCCTTGAGGTTGGCCAGATTGTGATCGTTTTGGTGGTGATGGTGGCAGCATTTCTTTTTATGACGTTGGGAAGTGTAAAAAAAAGAGACTGGATTTTAGTGATTTCGTCGGCTGTGGCAGGCATATCACTGACAATGATTATAGAAAGTAAATTTTGGTAAAAAGTGAAATTGATATGAAGAAACTACTCATTGTAGCATTAACCCTTTGCACAAGTTATTTAGCAAAAGCCCAGGGAGAATGGGGCCAGAAGTTTGAGCAGCTTGGCACAATGCTGCCCACTCCCAATAGCTACCGTACGGCTTCCGGTGCACCCGGAAGAGACTATTGGCAGCAAAAAGCCGACTATGATATTTCAGTTGAGCTCAACGATGCCAATCAGAGCATCACTGGCACCGAAACCATCACCTATCACAACCTGTCACCTGACAGGCTTTCTTACCTTTGGGTACAGCTCGACCAGAACATGAGGGCTAAGTCGTCCAACACGCCCCTGGTGACTACCACGGCAATGTCAGATTCTGTTTCAGGGAAATCCTTGCAAACGATGATCAATGATGCTGACTACGACGGCGGCTTTAAGATCGCCTATGTAAAAGACATGTCGGACAAGGGCCTCAAATACACCATCAACCAAACCATGATGAGGGTGGATTTACCCAAGGCATTGGAGCCAGGAGGAAAGGTTTCATTCAAAATAGCCTGGTCTTACAATATCAATGACCGTATGCTCGAAGGTCCCCGTTCAGGCTATGAGTACTTTCCAAAGGACGGAAACTATGTGTACACCATTGCGCAATTCTACCCCAGAATGGCGGTATACGATGATGTGAATGGCTGGCAGAACAAGCAATTTTTGGGTAGAGGCGAGTTCACGCTGCCTTTCGGAGACTTCACTTTTAGTGTTACGGTGCCTGCGGATCACATTCTGGGAGCAACCGGTACGCTACAAAATGCTTCTCAGGTGCTAACGTCGGAACAACTTCAGCGTTTTGAAAAGGCGAAAACTACTTTCGACAAGCCAGTGATTATTGTCACTCAAAAAGAGGCCGAGAAAGCCGAGAAGACAAAATCGACACAAAAGAAAACCTGGACATTCAAGGCTGAAAATGTTCGTGATGTAGCATTTGCCACTTCCAGAAAATTTATTTGGGATGCTATGGCGGTTGATATCAATGGCAAGACGCCACTCGCCATGAGCTATTATCCAAAAGAAGGCAATCCGCTGTGGGAAAAAGAATCGACAAGGGCTGTAGCCAACACATTGATTACCTATTCTAAGCACACTATCGATTACCCGTATCCAAAAGCGATTTCCGTGCATGCGGCTTCTATAGGGATGGAATATCCAATGATCTGTTTCAACTTTGGCCGTCCTGACCCAGACGGGAAGTATACCGACCAGAAAAAGTGGGGAATGATCGGCGTGATTGTGCACGAAGTAGGGCATAACTTCTTCCCGATGATCATTAACTCCGACGAACGCCAGTGGACCTGGATGGACGAAGGTTTGAACACCTTTGTGCAGTCGCTCACCCAAAAAGAACACTATCCTGACATGCCAATCCGCCGTGGTTGCGCTTCCTGTATTGTTGATTACATGAAAGGAGACAAAGAAGGCATTCGCCCGATCATGACCAATTCTGAGCAGGTCCTTCAGTTTGGTAATAATGCCTATGCAAAACCAGCGGCAGCGCTCAGCGTCTTACGGGAAACTATTATGGGGCCTGAGCTCTTCGACTATGCTTTCAAAGAATACGCAGACAGATGGGCGTTCAAGCATCCTTCGCCCGCTGACTTCTTCCGCAGCATGGAAGACGCTTCGGCCATGGACCTCGATTGGTTCTGGAGGGGATGGTTCTACACAACCGATCATGTGGACGTGGCGGTTGACAATGTAAAATGGTACAAAATGGCCACCAATGAAAAAGGATTCGAAAATCAGGTAACAGCTTCGGGCGAGGTGATGGGAGCCGATGGCAAGAAAGCATCAGCTACCAATTTTCAGGAAGCAGCAGAGACTTTCGTGTTCAGTGGCACTTCCGACGACTCTTACAGAGAGTTTATGAACAAAGTGGATGATGAGGCCATCAAGCAAAAGCATATCAACACCAATTTTTATGAGTTGACCCTGAAAAATGCGGGAGGCCTTGTAACACCCGTTATTATTGAATGGACTTATGTTGATGGCACCAAAGAAAAGGAGTATATCCCTGCCGAAATCTGGAGACACAATGAGCACGAAGTGACCAAGGTGTTTGCCAAAAACAAGGAAGTAGTGAATATTCAACTTGATCCGGATAAAGAAACAGCTGATGTGGAGCTAGACAATAATGTGTTCCCTCGCCAGGACGTAAAAACCCGCTTTGATCAGTTCAAGGAAAAGAAAAACTAAGGAAAAGAGAAAAGTAAAACATACTGTAAGTGAGCCCGGGAAAAGTTCTTTCCGGGCTTATTTGGTAGATAAATGAACGACAAAAACCCAAAGACTGATTATCAAATACTCAATGTTTATGAAAAGGATTCTTTTTAGTTGCCTGGCCATTGCAGCGGGCATCATCACTGCAGAAAATGTAAACGCCCAGGGACAGTGGGGCCAAAAGTTTGAGCAAATGGGCACCATGCTGCCCACGCCAAATACCTACCGAACAGCTTCAGGAGCTCCGGGGCGGGAATACTGGCAGCAAAAAGCCGACTACGATATTTCGGTAACCCTTAACGACAACAACCAGTCGGTGACCGGTGAAGAAACTATCACCTATCACAACCAGTCACCTGATCAACTCAAGTATCTTTGGTTGCAACTCGACCAGAATATGAGGGCCAAGGACTCCAACACCCCGCTGGTGTCTTCCAGTAGTATGCCTGATACGATTTCAGGTAAGTCGCTCCAGCAGCGGATCACCAGAGATCAGGACTTCGATGGAGGTTTCAAAATCGCCTATGTTAAGACGGTAGATGGCAAAGCCATTCCCTATACCATCAACAAAACCATGATGCGGGTAGACCTTCCGCAGCCTCTGAAGTCGGGCGGTGAAGTCTCTTTCAAAGTGGCCTGGTCATACACTATCAACGACCGCATGCAGCTTGGCGGTCGTTCTGGCTACGAGTACTTTCCTAAGGACGGCAACTATTTGTACACGATTGCCCAGTGGTTTCCACGCATGGCGGTGTACGACGACGTGAATGGCTGGCAGAACAAGCAGTTCCTTGGATCTGGCGAGTTTGCCCTGGCGTTTGGCGACTACACTGTACGCATTACCACGGCGGCCGATCATGTGGTGGCTTCAACAGGCGTTTTGCAGAACCCAACAGAGGTGCTCACAGCTACGCAGCTTGAGCGCCTTGAGAGAGCAAAGAAAAGTTTCGACAAGCCGGTAATCATCATTACGCAAGAGGAGGCCATCCAAAACGAGAAGTCACGAGCCAAGGGTACTAAAACCTGGGTTTATAAGGCCGACAACGTGCGTGACTTTGCCTTTGTTTCTTCAAGAAAGTTTATCTGGGACGCCCAGGCTGTGAAGTTTGAAAACAACACGCCTTTGGCTATGAGCTTTTATCCAAAGGAAGGAAATCCTCTTTGGGAAAAAGAGTCAACCAAAGCAGTCGTAAACACATTAAAGACCTATTCGAAATACACCATCGACTACCCTTATCCGGTGGCACAGTCGATTCATACCGCTTCGATTGGTATGGAGTACCCGATGATTTGCTTCAACTTTGGCCGTCCGAATCCTGATGGCACCTACTCTCAGAGAACGCTTGAAGGCATGGTGGGAGTGATTGTGCATGAGGTAGGCCACAATTATTTCCCGATGATCATCAACAACGACGAACGTCAATGGGCATGGATGGATGAAGGCATCAACACTTTTCTTGAGCACCAGACTGTGGTTGAAAACTACCCTGGCTTCAATACCACATGGGGTACACCAGCAGGAGTAGTCAACTATATGAAGGGCGAGAAAAACGACCTTCGCCCGATCATGACCAATCCTGAAAACGGAAGATCGCTGGGCTACGAAGCCTATGGAAAGCCGTCCGCCGGGTTGGTACTGCTTCGTGAAACTGTGATGGGCCCTGAGCTTTTCGATGCGGCCTTTAAAGAATATGCGCAGCGATGGGCGTTTAAGCACCCCTCACCCGCCGACTTCTTCAGAACGATGGAAGACGCTTCGGCTGTTGACCTCGATTGGTTTTGGAAAGGTTGGTTCTACAGCGTAGATGCGTGCGACATCGCTGTGGACAAAGTGACCTGGTACAAAATGAATATTGACGCCAAAGGTTTCGAAAATCAGGTAAAAGTGAGTGGTGATGGCACACTTGGAGGAGGTGATGCTTCAGTAGAAAATGGCCTTGCCGCACCAAAACCATTCACCATGGCCAACACCAAAAGCTCGGAATACGGTGAGTTCAAAAACGCCGTCGACGATAAAGCCATTCAGAAAAGAAACGCCGAAAAGAACTTCTACGAAGTGACTTTCAAAAACGAAGGTGGCTTGATGATGCCGGTTATCATCGAATGGACATATGCCGACGGTACCAAAGAAGTCGAGAAGATTCCGGCAGAAATATGGAGACTCAACGAACAGCAGGTAACCAAGGTGTTTGCTAAAGACAAGCAGGTAGTAGGCATCAAGCTGGATCCTAAAAACGAGATTCCTGACATTCAGCAAAGCAACAACGTGTACCCAAGGGTAGACAGTAAGAGCAGGTTTGACAAATTCAAAGACGGCTCGAAGTAGTCGTGCCCACAGCCAAGGCGTATAGCCAAGCTGGTGACACGACAAGAAGCCCCAGTGTGGGCGCATTAAAAAAGGCCCTGACGCTCGACGTCAGGGCCTTTTTTCTTTACCAGCCCAGCCCTGAAAGGGCGATATCCAACTGCAACAGGTGCCGCCCATTGCAATCCTAAAAACCTACCTGATCTTCAGCTCATCCTTAAAGTTCTGTATGTAGTTTTTCAGTGCTTCGTCCATTGTTTCGTCGGCATCCCACTTCGTGCCCAGGTACACATCGCCGGTCACCAGGTGCTTGACATAAAACTTGTACACAGGAGCATGCACCGGAATGGTTCTCAGGATGGTTTTGCCATTGCTCGTTTTCATTGTAATGTAGTCGGTCTCATTCTTGTCCACCTCATAGTTCAGCATTTCTCTAATGGTGTATCCGGTAGTGTTGAGGTTAAGCAGCACATACTGATAACCCGCATTGTATAGTTTTTTATCGTCTCCATCATATTCTACCAATTCATACTTGAAGGGGTAGTCCTGCATAGCGCCTTTTAGCACATTGTTGGAGCTGGCTACTTTGGCGTTGTACTTCTGTATTTCCTTTTCTACATTATTGTTGACAATTCCCCCAGGCTTGTCTGCAGGGATTTCCACTTTGGTATACATGGGCACCGCCAGCTTGTCAATTTTCAGGTCACCGGCGAAAGATGGAAACCGTCGTTTTGTGACAATATCCACATCGGTAAAGAACTCCGGCTTTTCTGTAATAAGGAAGTTCTTGTTTTCCTGTTTCGATTTGTAAACTGCTTTTCCAAGGTTTTTGACCACCTTTTCGAGGTCTTTGTCCTGATCTTTCCAGGCTTGCTGCCCGTTCGACATATAGGTTTTCGTGCCGTCGTAGGGCGTGATTACTACCACTACTCTTTCACTTTCTTTGCCTGCAATTTTAAGATTTACCTTGCTCAAAAGAATGAGGTTCTTGATCTGGCGGGAGTTGAGAAAGTCCGAAAAGGCTTCCGTTACGTCTGTCCCAGCCATCACATCGTCGATATTCAGGTAGGCAACGGCATCAATACCCATTTTCCGAAACTCCTGGTGCATTTCGGTTGAAAAACCTTTCCAGTCGCCTCTTTCCGAAGTCCCCCTGCTTTTGGGTGGCACGCTTACAAATACCGCAGAGCGACCGGATAAAAGATCGGCAGGCAGATCGTTGGTATAGTCCAGAAACCGAAAACCTGCTATATTTATTTCTTCTTCCTGTGCCTGTGCAGTAAAACCTATCAGGCAAAGGGCAAATGTGAATTTCAGCAAGTGTCTCATGGGGATATTTAGGATTACTATCATATTCAACAGGGATAAGTTTCTATTATTGTAAGAGGAATAGCTATTTACGGAAAAAAGGGACAATAGATCAAAAGGTGCCCCGGCGATCCCTTCCAGATTCCCTCCGGCTTTGTAAAACAAGATATTTTCGGAAGAAATGCAAGTAAGAGCAAAAATCATAACACACAGCAAAGCGTATACTTTAATATGCCTGCTGCTTTTCTGTGGGCTCATGAGCAATGGTCAGGTCAGCGTTGATTCCACGAGACTGATGAATGCTTTGAAAGCGCTTTCGTCTCAGGAAATGGCAGGCCGCCTAAGCGGCACCAACGGCATTAGCAGAGCCCGCATATTTATCAAAAACAATTTTAACTATGCAGGACTTCACGAACTCGAGAGCAACTGGTTCATTCCGTTCGATATGAAGGCAAAGAACTACCCTTCGCAGGGAGTGAATGTAGTTGGTTTTTTAAAAGGGGAAAGTGATTCGGCCGTTGTTGTCACCGCTCACTATGATCATCTCGGCGTCAAGAACAGAGAGATTTACTACGGTGCGGACGACAATGCATCGGGGGTGAGCGTGCTGCTGGAGGCCGCCTGGCTTTTTGCCGCAAAGAAAACGACGCCAAAATACACCATCATTTTTGCTGCGCTGGATGCGGAGGAAACCGGCTTGCTGGGAGGTTATGCCCTGGTAGAGTATCTGCAAAAAGCTAATATCCCGGTAAAGCTGAACTTGAATATGGACATGGTTAGCAAAGGCTTCAATAATGAGCTGTACGTTTGCGGCACTTATCATTACCCACAGCTCAAGTCGCTGATAGATACCGACGGCTCCAGGTATGCCAAAGTTCAGCTCAAGCTGGGCCACGACCAGCCTGGCTCCGGTCACGACGACTGGACGATGTCGTCCGACCATGGGCCGTTTCACAAGCAGAAAATCCCCTTTCTTTATTTTGGGGTAGAAGACCATAAGTACTACCATCAGCCAACAGATACCTTTGAAACAACACCGTTCAGCTTCTTCTATCATGCGGCCGAAACCATCACAGGCTTTTTAAGCGAATACCTCTACCAATGAACGACAACAAGAAACGCTGCGCCTGGTGTCTTGGCTTCGATGACTATGTGAAGTACCACGACGAGGAGTGGGGAGTGCCGGTGCACGACGACCGCAAGCATTTCGAATTTTTGATCCTCGAAGGAGCGCAGGCCGGGCTCAGCTGGAGCACCATCCTGAAAAAGCGGGCCGGCTACCGTGAGTCATTCGCCGATTTCGACCCGGAAGAGGTGGCGCAGTTTACTCCCCAGATTGTAGAAGAGTTGTTGCTGTTTCGCGGCATCATTCGTAACCGGCTGAAAGTGCAAAGTGCCGTAACCAACGCACAGCAGTTTCTTAAAGTGCAGCAGGAATTCGGCAGCTTCGACAAGTACATCTGGCAGTTTGTGGACAACAAGCCAATTGTGAACCAATGGAAAGACTACAAAACAGCTCCACCGACAACCAAAGAGTCGGACGCTTTGAGCAAAGACCTGAAAAAGCGAGGCTACAAATTCGTCGGCAGCACCGTCATTTATGCCCACATGCAAGCCTGTGGCCTGGTGAACGATCACGTGGTGGATTGCTTTAGGTATAGGGAAGTGTGATGATGTATCATTTGATAGCATCAAAGGATAAGCATTTGAGAAGGCTTGTGAAACAGTTGTTATGGCGTCAAATCGAGATTGGGGTAGTAACATTAACTGTGTTAGCCTTTAAATATTAAGCTTCAACCTATCTCCAAAGGTAGTAGAAAGCTAAAGTCTGGCCCCAATTGGGCACTTGTCTAGCCTCCTCAGAGTAGACATTTCTTACAGGCCAGGAACAACTGCTTTATTGAGGAATATTAGAATCCCCCTGCTCGTTGAGTTTAATGAGTCCTTTGTCTGCCAGGATTTTGAAATACTCTTTTTGAGACAAAGGACAATTTGCTAAATCCATCAACTCATTTTTATCAAGCTTACATTGAACAGACATCTGTTTAATCAAGAAATCACCCAGGTCTTTTTTGTTTCCGTGACTGACTTTTGTATACAGAATAAGTTTACCTCCATGGTACAATTCAAGATACTTATGGTCAACGCTGTGGCCGACCGAGTCTATGAATCCTTTCTTTTTTAGATTCTTGTACGTTTTTTTTGAATCAATTACAGCCATAGATAATTATTCTACCTCCTTAACTAAATAGTTCAAAATACTCTTTATCTGCGTTATTCTGCCCGAGAGTTTGGAGTCTTCCAATTCATTATATCGCTTGTAAATAAAGCTGAATTCTTCCGCAAAATTCAACTCTGCATCATCTTCTGTTTCTCCTGTACCAACTATGTCTAATAATTCAGATTGTATTAGGTAGTAATCATCTTCTTTTTCAAGAGAGCATCTCAACGGGAAATTTAAAATGTATGAGGTGTCATTGTGAACAATTACGTCAGGGGAATACGAGAGAGTTGTGTTCGATTTGGTATAAATCTCCTCAATCTTCTTCTTGATGGTTTTTCCGGAGGTAGTTAGCTTTATTTTACCAACTGCATAATTTTCTTCCTTAATTTCCGTCGCTTCTTTTATATCTGCTATTAAGCTTTTCTTAGTTTCAGACTTGAATTTTTTGATTTTATACACCTCGGTAATTTCATCTGAGTCACTGACCTCCACGAATGACACTGGAGCAGACCCAAAGCTGTTGACGAAACTATACATGCTATTTACCATGTTGTTTCGCCTATTTGAATCAGGATAAATATCTTTTAATTTTCCATAGCTTCCTTCGTTTGCTATCCCAATTAGTTTTTCAAATTTCTCGTTAACGAATTTTCTTTGTAATCCTACATCACTTATAGTTGAGTTGACACGTTGGGTGAAGATAAACTGTGGGACCGCACTACCTGTTTTGAACCCTGACAACTCAACCTTGAAATTATTTAAGTCGACAGCTTCACTATCTTGGATGTCGTTTTTCGCAATACTTAATATTAGGTCTTGAAAATTTTGTGAGATTTTGACCAGGGCATCAACAGGAATTGAGTTAAACTTTCCCAGCTCACCCGAAATCCTAATATTGACACCTTTGTTTAAGTCTATTCTCATGATTGGACAAATATACTATTACTGGCAAATCTTTTTCACAAACTGTATTCAACCGAAATTAACCAATAAACTGGTATTGTATTGGCTTATTTCCTGCTTTTTTTCTTTAGAAAGACTGTCAAATAATCTACAACTCCAACACCAACTCCTTCTTCTCAAACACCACTTTCCAAATCCCCCGCCATTCGCCCAGCTCATAGCCGGTGGCTTTGTCTTCCGGGTAAAGGCCTTTGATTTTATCTGCTACTTCCCGGGTAAGCTCTTTCCCCGGAGTGCCGTGGCATTGGAGGCACAGGGTGGCTCCCATCATAATGGGTCGGGTGTAAACTACCTGTGTGGAATTGTCTTCCATAAACACTTCCTCCCTCGGTGCTTGTCCCTGCTCCACACTGTAGGCGTAAGCTTCCATAATGGCTATTTCATCGGCTTCAGGTGCGTCTTTTGGGTTGCGCCATTTGTTGCTCACTCGTCTGATGGTAGCAAGTTTGGCTTTGGACAGCGAGTCTACCAGCGGAAAAGCATTGACATTGCAGTATTCTACCGCTCCCAGTATGCCCTCCGACTCAATTTTTTTCATCAGGGTTTGAAGCAAAACCTTTTGTGCTGCATCGGTAATGGCCAGTCCCCTTTCTTTGGCTTTGTCAGTAATTTGCGACGGAAGCACGTGCTTCACCTTCCGATCTTCCATTTCTTTTTTTACTTCTTCACTATTCCCTTTGTCCATGGGGCCACAGGCAGCGGCCATCAGACAAATGGAAAAGCAGAGGATTATTGGCGTTCTCATAGACGGGTTCTCTAACGATCTGTTAAAATAACCACACTTAATCGAAAAAAGATCAGGGGTTTATTAATTTTGCAGCTTAATTTTTCAGGAATGCTCGATAAACTAGAGGCCATCAAAAAGCGCTTTGAGGAAGTAAGCGATCTTATTGTTCAGCCCGATGCCATGGCTGACATGGCACAATACACCAAACTGCACAAGGAATACAAGGAGCTTAGCCGTATTGTTGGCAAGCTGGAGGAATATAAGAAGGTAAAGAACGACCTGAAGGGAGCCAAAGAACTGCTCAACAAAGAGAAAGATCCAGAGCTCCGTGAAATGGCCAAGATGGAGATTGAAGAGCTTGAGCCAAAAGAGGAGGAGCTGGAGGAAGAACTCAAGCAACTGCTGATTCCCAGAGACCCTAACGACAGCAAGAACGTCATTTTAGAAATTAGAGGCGGAACCGGCGGCGACGAGGCTGCTATTTTTGCAGGAGACCTTTTCCGCATGTACCAGCGCTTTGCTGAGGAAAAAGGCTGGAAAATGAACGTGCTCGATCTCACCGAAGGCACATCGGGCGGCTATAAAGAGATTATCGCCACCGTTTCTGGTGAAGACGTTTACGGCATGCTCAAGTTCGAGTCGGGCGTGCACAGGGTGCAGCGGGTACCAGCCACCGAAACGCAGGGCCGGGTGCACACCTCTGCTGCTACTGTGGCGGTGTTGCCCGAAATGGAGGAAGTGGAGGTGAACATAGACATGAACGAAGTTCGGAAGGACACCTTCTGTTCCTCAGGCCCCGGTGGCCAGTCGGTGAACACCACCTACTCAGCGATCCGCCTTACCCACATCCCCACAGGCATTGTGGTAAGCTGCCAGGATGAAAAGTCGCAGATCAAAAACTTCGAAAAAGCCCTGAAGGTATTGCGTTCACGCATTTACGAAGTGGAGCTGAAAAAGCATAACGACGAAGTCGGAGCCCAACGCAAGTCGATGGTGGGTAGTGGCGACCGTTCTGATAAAATCCGCACCTACAACTACCCCCAAAGCCGGGTAACTGACCACAGGATAGGGCTTACGGTTTATAACCTACCGTCAGTTATGGACGGCGATGTGGGGGAGTTTATTGAACAGTTGAGGATAGCCGAACACTCGGAGAAGCTGAAGGATGGAGAATAATTGCGACCTTCCATCGTTCAAAATGCACTTATGTTGACTCGTCGAATCGTATGGCTGCTCATTCTTCCCCTTTGGTGGGCATGCACGCCCGATGAGGAGGTTTTTTCTGAGCTTTCCGATGAGTCTCTCTACTTTTCCACCGACACGTTGTACTTCGACACACTGCTGACCACCCAGTTGAGCCCGTCGTACAGGCTGCTGCTTTACAATCCCAACAAGAACGGCGTTATAGTGCCAGGCATCAGATTGAAGCAACTGGAAGGTTCTCCATTTGAGTTGACCATCAATGGCCTCTCGGGAAAAGCATTCAACAACATTAAAATTTTAGGCAAGGACAGCCTGTTGGTGTTGGTCAATGGCAGGCTGCCCGTTACGGGTGAGGTCGAGGCGAAGAGAGTGCTGGACTACCTGGAAGTGGCAGGCACTACTCGTACCAATGTGGTGCTGGATGCCTGGGCCCAGGACGCTTCGTACTACAAGGGATTGAGTGTTATTGAAGAGGATGAAACCTGGGAAGCTGGCATGCCCTATGTTGTTGCAGACTCGTTAGCTGTTGCCCCTGGTGTAACTTTAACTATTAAGGCGGGTGTTGAAGTGCTTATGCAACCGGGAGCCCAATTGTTTGTACTGGGCAAGCTTATCACAGAGGGAACGCCAGGCAAAAAAGTGATCTTTAGAAATATACGTAACGACAGAGCTTACCGGGAAGCTCCTGGCCAATGGGTAGGCATTTATTTCCTGGAAGGGAGTAAAGACAGCTTCCTCAATCACACCGTCATCAAAAATGGGGAGGTAGGCTTGAGAGTCGGTACGCCCGACGATGATGATATTCCCGACGTGGTGATTGCGAATTGTACCATTGGCAACATGTCTTCCGATGGCATTTTAGCCCTGACGAGTGATGTATACGCCTACAATACTGTCGTGTACAATGCGGCTCGTTACCTGGTAGCGAACGTGGCGGGCGGCAACTACCGCTACGAGCACTGCACTTTTTCCAATTACCCCTCCGACTTCTTTCGTGAAGACCCTTCCGTCATCTTTTCAGACAATATATTGCTGGCAAATGAAGAGTTGCTTACGTCGCCATTGCAAGCACGGGTGTTCAACAGCGTGATTTGGGGGACACAGAAGGAGGAGATCGAATTTAATACCGAGGGAGGGGCCAGCTTCATTTACCAGGTGGGCAACAGTTTACTGAAGACGACCAACTCGCTGCTCAATGCCAACAACAACCTGATCAACACGCCGCCAAAGTTCTTCAACGAATTTCTTTACGACTACCGCCCCGATAGTTTATCGCCTCTTATTAACAAGGCAAAATACCTCAATATCGATCTCGACAACCTCGGGCACCAAAGAGACAGTCTCCCTGACATTGGGGCGTACGAATGGGTACCTGGGCAAAAAGAAAACGAGGAGGGATAATTTGGCAGCGTGGTGTTCACCTCGCCATGCTAAAAGAGTGATTTGCTGACCACGCAGGTTGCAAATCAGGCACCCAATCGTTACTATTAATCATGGAATTTTTTCAAAAAGAGATAACACTGAAGCCCTACCCAAGGGGGTTTCATCTTATTACCAGAGAGGTGTTGGAGCAGTTTCCAGAGCTGCAAAAAATCAAACAAGGTGTGCTACAGGTGTTTATTCAGCACACATCGGCTAGCCTCACGATCAATGAAAATGCAGACCCGACCGTTAGGGTAGACTTCGAAAGTCACTTCAACAAAATGGTGCCTGAAAACGCACCCTACTATCGGCATACCATGGAAGGCCCCGACGACATGCCGGCACACATCAAAGCATCGTTGCTGGGAGCCTCAGTGCAGCTTCCGGTCACCAATGGCAGACTCAACACGGGCACCTGGCAGGGGATATATCTTTGCGAACACCGGAACTATGGTGGAAGTCGGCAGCTGGTGCTAAACGCCTGGGGAAATATATAGAACAGCCTTCAAAAGTGCTGTTTTCAGGAACTGGCAATGGCCGCATTTTTGTTAAATAGCCGGAAATAATTGAAGCATGGATTTTGACAAAGAAGTAATAGCGAAAAGTAAAGACGTGCCTGTGGTCGTTGACTTTTGGGCACCCTGGTGCGGGCCCTGTCAGTTTTTAGGGCCGATCATAGAGGAACTGGCTGGTGAGGCCAAAGGCACCTGGGAATTAGTAAAAGTGAACTCAGATGAAAACCAGCACCTGTCGGCGGAGTATGGCATCAAGGGCATTCCGGCAGTGAAAATGTTTCATAGGGGTGAGGTAGTTGCTGAGTTTACTGGAGCACTTCCTAAACACGAAATTCAAAAATGGCTCGATCAATATTTGCCGAGCGAAGAGAAGGAGCTTTTGGATCAAATAGAGCAAAAGCTAATCACAGGAGATCAGAATGCTTTGGGCGAACTGGAGAGCTTTATTATCGACTATCCGTCGAGTGATGAGGGGAGGATGCTTATGGCGAGGAGCATTGTTTTGCAAGATGCTTCGACGGCCAGAGAACTGCTGTTAAAGGTGGTAAACCGGAATAAGTTCTTCGAGGACATTCAGAGAATAGAGGAAATGGCCAATTTTCTGGAAGCGGACATTTCTGTTGACAGTGCCGTCGGGAAAAAACTCGGAGCGGCGCAGGAGGCTTTTAGAAACGATGACCCCGAAAGCGGCATCAGTCTGCTCATAGAGGCGGTTATGATCGACAAAGCTTTTATGGAGGAGCTTCCCAGACGGGCTGCCGTAGCGTTCTTTCAACTCGTTGGCGCACAAAATGAGCTGACAAAAAAGTACCGGCGAAGGTTCGATATGGCACTTTATTGACAGAAAGTGTGGAAATTAATAGCGAGCGGCCTTACCAGGTCGCTTTTTTTTTACGTTAAGGATACATTACTTAGGTGTTACGCTAGAGTAAATACGAACATAAGAATGTATGCTTGAATTTTTTCCGGTGGAGCTTCAGTCGGGGTTTCCCACTTTTATCACAGCCATTTACACCTTGATGTGGGGCCTTGTTTTGGCTTCGCTCATCGCTATCACGCATAAAAAGACCTACACGGGTTTCGTTTATCCTGACCAATTTTTTATTTCGATGATCCTAGCCACGCTGGCATCCACCGCCGTAATGATGTCGATTGGCGACAGCCTGGCACGTGGCTTGGGCATTTTTGGAGCGCTGGCCATTATCCGGTTCAGAACCAGAATAGAGGAGCCCAAAAATCTGCTTTTTCTTTTTTCCACACTGGCCTTGGGGATAGCACTGGGTGTCTACGGTTTTAGCATTGCTATATCCAGCACCTTCATGTTTTGCCTGGTGGCCTGGCTACTCCATTTTTTTGTTGAGAGAAAAAACCAGAAAGAGCGGTTTGCGCTGGTAGTGACAATGGAAACAATGGAGCTGGCCGCACAAATTGAGCAAATTATAAAGCCGCTAAGCCTGAAAATTAGGTTGGTGAGTCAGCAAAAAGGGAAGGAAGCCACCTGGCAGCTCGAGTGGCAGGTAGTTCGGGTAGCCGGAGAGGCGGCAACATCTTTTTTGCAGCAAATGAGTGAGATTGAAGGAGTTCTTCAGGTGAAATGGTCAAAATCAGGAAATTTGGTAAGAGTATAAATGAGCATCCCAAAACAAAACTATTACGCATTCTATATAACAATTGTGCTTTTGGCTGGGGCTCTCCTCTATTTCAGCCTCGACTATCCTGTGCGCAAAGCCAATTTGTATGGCGTTGTGGAAAGCCCCAAGGTGAGACTCAACCACCCACGTAAAGCTGTGATCCTTGAGGTGAATGTTACCCCTGGTCAAAAAGTTGAGAAAGGGGCTGTGCTGATGAGGCTTGAGTCGCAAGCCATCCTCGACGACCTCCAAGACCTGGCCTATCAGGAAAGCAAGCTTGAAGCAACTAGCGAAAAGGAGCTTTTTGAGTTTGAAATTGAAAAAAATGAGCTCGCTCTGGAGCTACAGCAGGAGCGCACTAAACGAGAGCAGGCTATCTCTGAGATCAAGATGTCAGAGAACCGGGATGCCTCCTGGCTAAAGAATTTCACTACTACCGAACCAAAAGACACCACAAGCGCAGCAGCCTGGAAGCTGGCGATTATTGAGCAGAATTTTGAGGCAGGTGTTTCCGAGAATAAACTCAAACAGTCGTTGTTGCTAAAAAAGAGACAGCTACAAGTAAAGGCCATTGAAGCCAGCAGGGAGGAGCTGCTACATGAAAAGCATAGAATGGAGGCAGAAAAGGCATCACTTGTGCTTTTGGCTCCCGCCAGTGGCATTGTCGACAATGTCTATTTTATGGAGGGCCAAACTGCCGATGGCTTTTCTGATCTGCTGTCGCTGTTGCCTGACGAAAACAAGTTTGTGAGGGCATATATCACAGATCAGACCAATATTGTTGGCGACCTCTCCCGGGTGGTGGTGCAGTCGGCACTGGAAACAGACAAGAAGACGACGGCAACCTATATCGGGTCAGGTGGTGTCGAAGTGCTGCCCACTATGATGCAACAGCTGCCGGTTCAGCAATCAGGCAAAGAGATCTTCTTCAAACTCGACAACACAAAAGGCTGGCTTCAGGGTGAAAAAGTAATGATTCTGGTACCATGAGAGGGAGCAAACTCATCGTTGCGTGTCTTTTCTTTCTTCCCATTATGGCAAAAGCCAGGCAGCAGCCCTTGCCGCTGTTTGATCAAATCGGTGTTGGTATAGAGAGTCAGCCAGAAATAAAAGCGGCAAAGCAACAGCTGGAATGGTTTCAACAAAACAGGTACGGCGTTGCTTATTTTGATGAGATCGATTTTAGAGTGGGTGGCATTACCAACGACAAAACTGAATACGCCTTCCGTCTTCGTCCGACTAATCCGTTCTACTTTGCGGCAGGAAAAAACATGGGCAAGCTTTTGGAGGCCGATGCCAGGCTTGAGTTAAAGGCGGCTATGCAAGCGGCCTTTTTTGGAAAAATTGCGGCTTGGCTGAAGATCAGGTATGCGACACTGCAATTGCAGGAAGTGGAAGCATCGGCGGCCTGGCGGCAGAAGTGGCTGGAAAACATGGGCCAATACATTTCCGAAGGCGGGTTTGATGCTGAGGAATTGCTTGATGTGGAGCTTGAAAGGATTGACCTCCGGGTAAGTGGAATGAACTTGACAGAAGAACTTGAGGGTGAGTTGGCCAATTTTATGGAAGGGTCAAGTCGAGCTGACCTGGAATCACTAGCCCAGTCACTGTCCCAAAGTTCGTTTCCAGATGTATCGCTGGAAAAACTACTGAGTCGGTTGGAGGGCCTGGAGGAGGCTCCATCAGAGGTGCCGCTTGCGTTGGAGAAAGAGCAGTTGAATGTGCAACTCACGGAAAGCAAGGTGCTGCTGGAAAAGCGAGATTGGGACGTTGGCTTTGTGCAGCCTGAGTGGGACATGGAGGGCGAAGAGAGGTTCGGCTTACGGGTAGGCATTGGCATTCCAATTTTCAACACCAATCGCATGCAAACCCAAAACAGGCAATTATCTCTGATCAATGATAAATGGGCGGAGGTAAAGACAAGGACGGAGTGGGATGTTAAACTTGGAGCGGCCTACGAGAAAACGTTACGGATGGCAGATCAGGTCAAAGCCCTGAAAGAATTGGATGTTCAATTAGATGCCTATCGGCAGAAATTGTCGGTCATAGGTCCTGGCGATGCCAGGCAGAGCCTGTTGAAGTGGCTAAAGGCCAAGGAAAAGCTAAGGGGAAGAGTAATAAAGGATCAGTTTTTGCTGCTATCTGCCTACCTGGACTACCTTAAGCTAAAAGGCCTGCTGGCTGAGCCAACAGCCTTGAGCTATTTTGAAGACATTTGGTAAGTAAACCTACTTTTATGAAAACTACATTGCTAAGAGCTCTTCTTGCGGGAGCTATTTTTTGTACGCAGTCCGCTTACTCTCAGGTTGTTGATTTCCAGTCTTCCAACCTCCCCATTATTATCATCAACACCGAAGGGCGTACTATAGTAAACGAACCCAAGGTGAAAGCAAGAATGGGCATAATCAACAACCCGGAAGGAGCCACTAACCACACCTCCGATCCTTTTACCGACTACGACGGCTTTATAGGCATTGAGTTCAGAGGCTCCTCTTCGCAAGCCCTTTTTCCAAAGAAGTCTTTCGGGATTGAAACCTGGGACGAGCAGGGCCAGGATCTCGACACGGCGATTTTGGGGTTTCCATCGGAGGAGGATTGGGTTTTACACGGGCCTTACTCCGACAAAACGCTCATGCGGAACAAACTAACCTTCGATCTTTTCTCATTCACCGAGCGCTATAGCTCAAGAACAAAATATGTTGAGGTGGTGCTAAATGGGCAATACCATGGAGTCTACCTTTTTATGGAAAAGGTGAAGAGGGACGACAACCGGGTGGACATAGCCAACCTAAAACCGGAGGACAATGAAGGCGAAGAGCTTACTGGCGGTTACATTTTGAAGCTCGATAAGTTCGACGGCAGCGGTGGTGGGGGATTTGCGTCAGAGTACCGACCAAACAATTATAAAAACAGTGATCAGGTGGCCTTCTTTCAATACGATGAGCCAGCAGATGACGAAATCACCAGCGCTCAAAAGGCATATATACAAAGCTTTATGAAGAGCTTCGAGGGTGCTCTGAAGTCGAGTACCTTCAGGGATCCGGTGTCAGGCTATCGCAAGTATATAGAGCTGTCGAGCTTTGTTGACTTTTTCCTGATCAATGAGCTAAGCCGGAATGTTGATGGCTACAGGCTCAGCACCTTTATGTACAAGGACAAAGATGACAAGGGTGGGCTCCTGACTCTTGGGCCAATATGGGACTTTAACCTTGCGTTTGGCAACGCCGACTACTGCCAGGGAGGAAACACCCAAGGCTGGGCCTATAAGTTCAACGATGTGTGCCCGAACGACTTTTGGCTGGTTCCTTTTTGGTGGGACAAGCTGATGACTGACCCAGTTTTCAGACAGCAGGTGAAATTGCGTTGGCTTACCCTGCGGAGTGGTGCCTGGTCCAATGAATCAATTGACACGATGATTGATGGATATACCGATGTCTTATCTGGCGCCAAAAATAGGAATTTTCAAAGATGGCCGGTAATTGGCCAGTACACATGGCCTAACAATTTTGTCGGAGCAACTTACACAGCGGAAGTGGACTATCTTAGGAACTGGATCAATCAGCGCACCACTTGGCTGGATCAGCAGATAGAAAATTTTGAGGGGCCAGTGGATGTAACGGGGCTAAGCAACGGAGAAGTTGATCTGGTGACGTTTCCCAATCCTTTTGTTGATTTAATATACTTCCAAAATGGAACCCCCTCTGGCGTTGAGTCGATAAAAATATTTTCATTCTCTGGTCAGCTGGTGAGAACCATTAATAACCCGGGAAAATTAGTCGGCAACCTTGCCTGGGATGGCAGAAATTCAACCGGGGAAGAATTGCCGCCCGCCGTTTATCTCTACCAGGCATTTTCTGGCGAAGGACAAGTCACAATTGGAAAGATCATCAAATCAGCACGTTAGATGAATTGTGGATAACTTTGCAAAAATTGTGGATAATCACACGCAAAAACCATAACGCCCTATAGATAAGATGGTTAACTTAATTTAGTTATCGACATTCTTAAACTAGATTGAGTAATTTTCTTAGTCGCCCCGTTCTCCTGGGCGACTTGCCTATTGGTAAATTGGAAAATCATTCTAAGAGAGGATTGCCGATTGTCTTTTAGTTTCAGCGCTAATCACTTATTTTTCGGCATATCGAATGATCCTTCACTATGTACATTAATTTATCTGGTCTGAATGTGCTCGTAACAGGAGCCAGCAGGGGAATAGGCAAGGCCATTGCGGCTAAGCTGGCCGAGGCCGGTGCCACCGTGGCAGTGCATTACCACAAGAGTGGCAGAGAGGCTGAAAACCTGGCCCACGTGCTGGGCAATGAGAGCAAAGCTTTTCAGGCAGATTTGGCTCAGCCTGATCAGGTAGTGCAGCTATTCGATAAGGTGGTGAGTGAATTTGGGTCTCTCGAACTTCTGGTCAATAATGCCGGTCTGGCCATAGCTTCTGACATGGGTTCCGCCGATAAACAGTGGCTTGAAGAATGGAACAAAACCATGATGGTCAATCTTAATGCAACAGCCATTCTTTGTAAAAAGGCCATCGACCATTGGCTTAAAAGAAAGGCGACTGGAAGGATCATCAATATCTCATCAAGAGCTGCCTTTAGAGGAGACACCGCCGAGTACCTGGCCTATGCGGCGTCCAAAGGTGGGGTGGTATCGCTCACCCGGTCGATAGCGAGGGCCTACGGCAAGCAGGGTATCAAAGCGTTCAATATTGCGCCTGGCTTTGTGCGAACCGATATGGCCAAAGAATTTGTGGAGCGATATGGCGAGCAGGTGGTGCTTGGCGATTTGGCACTTGAGCGACTCACTGAGCCAAAGGACATTGCCCCCATGGTGACGTTCTTATGCAGCGGCCTGGCCGACCATGCTACAGGTAGCACCATTGATATCAACGCCGGCAGCTACGTGCACTAGCTGGAAGGCAGGTAGGCGCCAACAATCTTCGCTGTGGTGACAATCTGCCCAGCATGGTAAATGTCGTGATGGACGATGCCTTCAATCAGGTGTTTAAAGTTGTAAGACTTTCCTGGCACTTGCTTCTCGAATGTATCCGTAGAGGTTCTTTGAATAAGGTCAAGAAGTATTTTCTGGTTGTCGTCAAAGGCCTGGAGCAAAGCGCTCCAACTCTCTGTATTTATTTGATCAGACGGGCTCCAGTCTTTTTCAGAATTGAGAGATACTTTATACGCCTCATTGCCTTTTAGTTGCTCAACCACAAATGTGCGCCAGGTAAGCATGTGTTGCGCCAGCTGGAACACAGAATGTGAGGAAGCATCGGGGCTCAAGCCAACTCTTTCCGGCATAATTTCATGCAGAATTACTCTCACTGGCTTGCCATACCAGGGCGAACCTGAATAAACATCCTTCAACTGACTTACTACGATTTCGACCCAGCTCATATGTTAATGGGCAAACACCTGTGACATGTCCTGAAATGACTTGAACTCCAACGCATTGCCACTCGGGTCGAGAAAAAACATGGTGGCCTGCTCGCCTACTTCTCCTTTAAACCTCACATGGGGCTCAATAATGAATTCGATTCCTTGTTTGGTTAACCTGTCGGCCAGCTCATGCCATTCTTTCCACTTAAGTATAGCCCCAAAATGTCTGACGGGGACCTTGTCGCCATCCACCTCATTCGTTTTTGCCTGTGCCAATTCGTCCGGCTTCAAATGGGCGCTGATCTGGTGCCCAAAAAAGTCAAAGTCGATCCATTTCTCAGCTGAGCGCCCGACTTTGCAGCCAATCACTTCGGTGAAGAACTTCCGGGTAGCTTCGATATCACTAACTGGAAAGGCAAGATGGAATGGTGTCATCGTGTTAAAGTTTAGATTTAGGTCGAAAATTTACATATTTAAGTGGCTGTTAAAAACTATTTTTACACATGGGTAAAAAAGTTGCGTTGGTGCTTTCAAGTGGTGGGGCTAGGGGAGTCGCTCATATTGGCGTAATCGAAGGGCTTATAGACCACGGCTTCGAGATCACCTCGATTGCTGGTTCCTCTATGGGATCGGTTGTCGGTGCGTTTCATGCTTGTGGCAAGTTGTCGGAATTCAAGGAGTGGATTGGCAATCTTGATAGGATTGAGGTTTTTAAGCTCATCGACTTTACTTTCAGTTCGCAAGGGTTCATCAGGGGGGAAAAGGTTTTCAAGAACCTGGAAAAATTTATTCCTGATCGGCCTATTGAAGAAATGCAAATCCCTTTCATTGCCGTTTCAACTGACCTTAATACGCAAAAAGAGAAGGTGTTCGACTCCGGGAGTATGTACCATGCTATCAGAGCGTCCGTAGCCATACCCACAGTGCTCACGCCCCTTAAGTCGGGAGACGGTTTGTATGTAGACGGCGGTGTGACCAACCCCGTGCCTGCTGATAGAGTGAAAAGAACAAAAGGCGACATCCTCGTTGTTTCCAATGTAAATGCGTTCAAGCCGTACGTTAGCCCTTTGAAGAAACCCGAGAAAAAAGAATCTAATCAATACACAAAGCGGCTGGAGGAGATGATGAGTCAGATAAGCAAGGTGATTCCTGGCTCCAGCTCAGCAAAGAAGAAACTAGGGTTCTTTGATTTGCTCAACGACTCCCTCGACCTTCTACAGGATCGGCTTACGTCCGAGCTTTTGAAGCAATACAAGCCGGAGTTAAGTGTTGAGGTGTCAAGGCAGGCTTGTTCCACATTTGAGTTCTACAGGGCCAAGGAAATAATAGAAGCCGGAAGGCAGGCATTTGACGAGGCCTTGAAGGCATCCAACCTTTTATCAGAACCGGAGCAATGAACTTCAGAGAACTCAATACCCAACTGGGCAATATCGACATATACCTTTTGGATCAAGTACTCAAGGGCCGCTTTGAAGGAAAAAGCAAGGTGTTGGACGTAGGCTGTGGCGAGGGACGAAACCTCGTCTATTTTGCCAGAGAAGGCTTTGATGTGTATGGTTTCGATCAAAACCCTGCTGCCCTGCAAATGCTTCGTTACCTGCTGAAGGGAATCAGACCGGGCTTTGATGAAAGAAAACTGATAGAGGGAAATGCTGAGAGTTTGCCTTTGCCAGCTGGCTACTTTGACATTGTCATCAGCAGTGCTGTGCTACACTTTGCCGAAAGCGTGGATGCTTTTCACAAACAGGTGGCCGAATTGTTCCGGGTATTAGCCCCCGAGGGCATTCTTTTTATTCGCATGACCAGTGATATTGGTCTGCCCGAGACTACCGAAGACCAGGGAAACGGTCGTTACCTGATTCCTGATGGATCCATAAGGTTTTTACTCAACAGAAGTTTGATAGAGGAAATCGTTGACAACTTTTCGTGGCAGCTTATAGAACCTGTGAAGACTACGGTAGTAGATGACGTTAGATGCATGACAACGCTGGTGTTTAGAAAAGACTAACTACCAGGAACCGCTGGCGCCACCGCCACCAAAGCTTCCACCCCCAAAACCACCAAAGTCGCTCCCGCCGCCAAAGCTTCCTCTGCCACTGTTGAAATCATTGAAAGTATTGCCACGGCCCCGGTTCATGCTCGACATGAGGAAGAGCATTGTCCAGAAGCCAGGTTTGCGTGAAGAAAAATGCCCTCTTCTTCCCCGGAAAACCGAAATAATAGGAACGATGACAAAGAAGAAAACGATAATAAGAGACAAAATTCCTGGCGTTTTTCTTGCCGTTCGTGGGTCTGCCTTGAACTCACCTGAGGCCATACTCATCATAAGGCTCGTAGCTTGATCAAGCCCCTCGAAATATTTTTCTTGCTTGAAGTTAGGTATGATATATCTGTCGATTACTCTTTTTACATATGCATCGGGAATAGGCCCTTCCATTCCATACCCGGTTTTGATACTAACCTTTCTGTCGTTTTGAGCGACAAGAATAATTATGCCATTGTCATATTTTTTGCCGCCAATACCCCACTCCTCGGCAAGCTCAACGGCGTATACATCAATATCATTCTGACCTACTGTTTCTACAATAACTATAGCCATTTCAGTGGAGGTGCTGTCTCTGTATTGCCTTAGCTTACTCTCCAGCATATTAGATTCCTGAGAGGTTAGCAAATTGGCATAGTCGTTCACGATCCTTGGCGGCGACATTGGCTTTGGAAAACTCTGTGCCGAAGCCGCTAAGCTGGCCATGAACAGTAAACCAGTGAAAAAATAGAGAAACTTAATTTTGGCCAAAGGAAATGTCATCAGGGAGTTCGTTTACGTCGTCTTTTTGGTAAGGGAAATGCTCTTTTAGTTGGGCGCCAGCCATGCGGATGCCATCACTCAGGCCAAGGGTGAGCTGTCCCGACACGAAGCGATCTTTCATGTGGTCTTTGATATCGCCCCAGTAATGGTCAGGCACCACCTGGTTGATACCGGCATCACCAATTATCGCAAACTGGTGATCTTCTACAGCCAGGTAAAAAAGAACGCCGTTTCGTTGCTTGGTCTTCTGCATGTTCAATGTAGAAAAGACCTCCGCAGCTCTGTCCAGCACATCTTTCTGACAATGTCTTTCGATGTGTACCCTAATTTCGCCGGAGGTGGCCAGCTCGGCCTCCTTGATCGCTTGCACGATATTGCGGCGTTCTTCTTCGCTAAAATATTCTTTCGCCATAGTCTAGAATTTTACCTCAGGCGCTTTTTCTGCACCCTCAGAAGCTTCAAAATAGCCTTTTTTATCGAACCCAAACAAACCGGCTGTAATGTTGCCTGGAAACCTCCGTATGGTTGTATTGTAAGCCTGAACTACTTCATTGAATTTTTTTCTTTCAACAGCAATCCTGTTTTCGGTGCCCTCAAGTTGAGCTTGTAACTCGAGAAAGTTTTGATTGGCTTTCAAGTCAGGATAACGCTCGACCACTACCATCAGTCGGCTAAGCGCTGAACCAAGCCCGTCCTGTGCTTGCTGAAACTGCTGCATCCCTTCAGGAGACAAATTGTCGGCACTAATAGTTGTAGAAGTTGCCTTTGCCCGGGCCTCTACTACCTGCGTAAGGGTTTCTTTTTCGAAATCAGCATAGCCCTTTACCGTATTCACCAGGTTGGGAATAAGATCGGCCCTTCTTTGATAAACATTTTCCACCTGCGACCATTGGCCACTAACACCTTCTTCAAGGCTGACCATCTTGTTATAGCCACAGGATGAAGCCAAACCAACAATTACAACCAGCAATACAACAGCAATAAGTATTTTCTTCATTGTTTAATAATTATAAGGCGGAAAACTAATCAGAGAGACATTTGTGTTCAAAGGAAGCACTATTCTTACCAAATGAAAAATGTATTGACCTTAGTAGGGGGTGTATTTTTTCTACTAGCATGTAACGTTGACAAGGGCAAAAAAGTTGATGTGGAGAAACTCGACTTTAAAACGACCGATCGTTCCGAACTCTTTTTCAAGAACATGCGGCAGTCTGCCTACACCACAATGGAAGAGCAGGAAGCCGGCGTTTACCTCTATACTCACAAGACATGGGATAGGGACTCGTTATCCCCGCTGATCCCAACTATCGTGTTCAATTGGCGACAGGACAGGGCCTATTTGATGCTTAATTGGTCAGAGGAGTGGAGTGCCCTAAATGAAATCGATATTACGGTCAGCAGTGATTCTTTGCCTGATTACCGCATCACCTATGCAGAAGGTAATATGCGGGACCAACTAAGCTTTTCAGCCAACCTTTATAACGCTACGATAGATGGGGGTAGATTTGTGCTGCGACAGGATGGAGAGGAAACGCCGCTTTTTGTGTCTGACGAAAAAAGAGAAGCGTTTAGGGTAACGCTGTATGATTATCTCAGGCTTACGGGGTGGTTTTGAGCTCACCTTCAGCAGTTGGAAGGCTTTTATTCGTCAATTACTTTCATACTCAATCAGTAAATTCGTTGTGATCACTTTATGGGCAAAGGTGTTTTATCCCAAATATATCCGGTAATTGAAAGGTTTATGCTTTACTATACTGGTAAATTAGATAATTTTGTTTCCATCGACGAAATGGAAATTTTTTTTTGAGTTGTTTAAACCCTATTAATGAATAACGAATCAACCAAGGCCCGGCTGAAATACGCATTTGATAATTTCATGTCCGCAGGCTCTACCAAGCTTATTTCGTACCTGGGCTTGGTGGCATTGCTTCTGGTTTTGATGTTCGCCACTATTCTGTATTTGGCCAATATTCACCCCGATGAGGTAACCAGGCTCAACTTTCTCGATACCTTCTGGACCAGCCTGATGCACGTGCTGGATCCCGGTACGATTGGCGAGCATGATGGCCACTGGGACTTCCGGATTTTCATGTTCCTGGTTACGCTGCTTGGTATTGTCATCCTCAGTATCCTGATTGGTTTGATTTCCAATGGAATTATGGACAAACTGGATCAGCTAAGAAAGGGTCGTTCGTTCGTAATGGAGCAGGATCATGTGCTCATTCTGGGCTGGTCTTCAAAAATATTCACCATCATTCCAGAGCTTATCATCGCTAACGAAAACCAGAAGAACCCTAAGATTGTGATCCTGGCTGACAAGGACAAGGTGTTGATGGAAGACGAGATAAAGGACAAAATTGGCAACACCAAGAACACCAAGATCATTTGCAGAACTGGTAACCCGATCGACTTGCATGACCTTGAGATAGGCAACCCTGTGAACTCAAAGTCTATCATTATTCTGGATAAAGAGAACGAGAATTCGGACAGTCAAATTATCAAAACCATCCTGGCTATCATTTCCAGTCCACACAGAAGGCAGGCCCCGTATCATATCACTGCTGAAATAGAAAACAAAAGGAACTTTGAGGTAGCAAAAATGGTAGGCAAGGACGAGGTAGAGCTGATCCTTTCCGACGACTTTGTGTCTAAAATCATGGTGCAAACAAGTCGGCAGTCGGGGCTGTCGGTTGTTTATATCGAGCTAATGGATTTTGGCGGCGATGAAATCTATTTTGTGGAGGAGCCGAAGCTGGTCGGCAAGACTTTCAGGGAGGCTATTTTCAGTTACGAAGACTCAGCCATCATCGGCATACAGTTCGCTTCCGATAACCACGTGGAGGTAAATCCACCAATGAGTACCGTCATTCAGCCTGGCGACTTAATGATTGGAGTAACCGAAGACGATGACACAATGATTGTGTCTAATCGCACAAATTTCAATTTGGAAGAGGGCTCAATAAGAACGACCGAAGTGGATGTTACCCACGCCGAGACAATTTTGCTGATTGGCTGGAATAATAGGGCCAAAACAATTATTCAGGAGTTGGACAACTATGTGCAGCCTGGATCTTCCATTAAAATAATCTCGAAGTTTGACGATGCGGTAGCGCCAATAGAGAAGCTAAAGAAGACAGTGAGCAACCTCACTCTTGAGTTTGAAATGGTTGACACTACGGACAGAGCAGTTTTGGAGACACAGAAATGTCAGACATTCGACTACATTATGCTGCTGTGCTATCAGGAGTACTACCCCATTCAGGAAGCGGATGCCCAAACACTAATTACCCTGCTTCACCTGCGTAATATTTCTTCCAGTTCTCCACGAAAAATGAACATTGTGTCGGAAATGCTCGACATGAGAAACAGGCAGCTGGCAGATATTACCAGTGCCGACGATTTTATAGTTAGTGATAAACTGCTGAGTTTATTGATGACTCAGGTAGCTGAGAACAAGTACCTGATGAGGGTTTTTGAGGATCTTTTTGACGCAGACGGTTCTGAGATTTACATAAAACCGGTTACAGATTATATCAATGTAGATAAGCCGGTGAACTTCTACACGATTCTGGAGTCGGCCGCCAGAAAGAATGAAGTAGCTATTGGCTACCGGAAAATTTCCGATGCCAGAAATGCCACCCAGGGCTACGGGGTAGTGGTTAACCCAAAGAAATCTGATCTGATTACCTTTTCCAGTAAGGACAAGATAATCGTGCTGTCAGAAGACTAGCTAAGCAAACGCCTCATTCTTCAGGGCCAGCCTGATTTCTTTTAGCGCCTGGCTCTTTAGCCTTGCTTTGACTCGCTGATCATTTAGTTGCAGTTCTGAGATGTACTCAAGCACATCTTTTTGCTGATCTGTCTTTAGGTTCTCCACCGAGTGAAGAATTTCCGATTGTAGATTACTCAGTTGCATGATTTGGTATAATTAGCTACTGTAAATAACGTAACACAGCGTAACTTGTTCATTACTATTCTATTACCCTATCATTACAGATGTAATATTTCTGCCATAATCGCTGAAAAGAGAGACTGCTTTCCGTATCAGAAAAGCTCTGATTCTGAGTGTGTAGCTAATCTTGGATCAAGCAGAAAACCTGAGGGATAAAACTCAAAAGGAACGTTATTCGATTCAGCAAATAGGAGGCAATAAAAAAGCAAAACTGGTTCAATGCATCTCGCTTGGACCTTTTGCTTTTTTATGCTAGCACAAAATACCAATGCCAAAAATCAATCCCCCCAGAAATACAGATTGATCCCTAATCTTCCTGTTGAAAGATTTTGTTGATAATGGCAGTGGTGATCAGGTAGGTAGGTTTCACTCCCACGAGGCCCAGACTTCCCGAAGCCAGTGTGTTGCCCGTTACCAAAGGATTGTCAGATGCGTAGTAGGCGTACCTTAGTACCACATCTCTGCTAATACTGTTGCGGATAATTGCGTGTGACTGAATAGCTTTCTGATAGTGCGCACCCTCCATTTCCAGTCCAATGGCATTCCACGAGGAGCTTTCGAAGTATTCCAGCACTTCCTTGTTTTGAAGAGAGGTGCCAAGCACGGTGATCATAGGCCCTTCACAAACATATAACCCCTTTGCGTGGAAGTCGCTGGCCTTGAAATCATTGACAATGGGGTAATTGTCCGCAGTGCCTTCGAACACATGGGCTGTGGGAATCATAATGTCTCCTTTGCCTCCCTGCAATATGCCCGCCTTGCCCATGATATTGATTGAAGCCACCCTGATCGAAATTTGATCGTTTTCCTCCAGCGGTTTCAACAGCTCATCCATGATCTCGTAGGCCTGCTCGCCAAAGGCGTAATCGAAAACAATCAGCACTGGTTTCTTGCTCTTGGCCTTTGTCAGGTCTGCTTTAATCTCTGTGGGAAGGAGATCAAAGTTGATTTTAGCGGTATCGATTACCTGAGCAGAGATGTTGGTTCCGTTGCTGTCTTTGATAAGGTGGAGGCCATTTTTGGAAGCAAACGCTTCCACCCGGTCATTGAGCTCTTTGTTTTTCGGGTCGCTTAGCATAAGTGCTACATCTTCCAGGCTTTGCTTCTTGCGTTCCGATTCTTTTAAGGCAGCAAAGCTGTAAAGAGTGTTGAGGAAACTATGAAGGTTGGCGCTGATGACGTGGATGGGTCGGTCGAGCAGCTTTGCCTTTATCAGGTATTTGTTGATTTGCTGCGACCAGCGCTCACCGTACATGTGGTGTCCAATGCGCTGGCGGAGGGTGGGAGAAAACGAAATTTCGATGGTTTTGCTTTCCTGTTTTTCACGAATGATCAGGGTTCCCAGCCAGTAGACAATGTGAAACAGCCCATTGTTATTCGACTTGGACGACTGTAGGCGCATAACAGCCGCCTTTGTTTCCTCGTAGGTTCTACCCAGTAATGTCGACAGGTAAGTGAAGGCAAGCTCCTTGCTTTTTCCTTTCAAATCCTGCTCACTGGTGACCAACCTTTCCAGTGCGAGCCATTCTTTTCTTAGCTTACCACCCCCGTCATAGGCATGCTCTTTAATTTTCTCCGCTTCATGGTACATAAAGGTAAGGTGAGTGAGAATGTCGTAAATCTCACTTCTGCCTCTGGTTACCTCAATGAACATTTGCTCGTCGTCAATCCGATAGCAGTTCCTCTTTCTCGCATGAGGAATGAGTACTTCAAAGCCAGATTTGTGATAACCTTCTTCTGAGATCAGCCGGATAAAACGACACTCCTCTATCCCCTTTGGAAGTCGTTCGATCACATATACCAGGCCGTCCAGCTCAACTTTTGAGGGGTCATTCATTGAGCCATAAATTTCCGGTCGGAGGGTGAGCAGTGAGTCGGTAAGCTGCTGACCAGACGCCCCCGAAGGCTTGTAGATGCCACTGTTGAACAGGTGGCGCATTTCGATATAAACTCTTTCAATAGCAGCCCTCGACTCCTGGGCTTTGGTTAGTTCAATGGGGTGGTGAAGCGACATTTTTTACGTTTCACACAAAAATAACCATTTACTTTCAAATGACCACTGTGACAGGCAACGACAAACTGAATGGGGTTCTGTGAAGGCGGTTTTTTCTGCTGAGTTTACGTTTGTCACTGAAAACTTTTATATTAATTTTTTGAGATCAATCAACACCTAAAAAAAAGAGACATGAACCACACTGCTTTAGTATCCGCATTTATGGAAAGAACTGCAGCAAAAAACCCCGGAGAGAAGGAATTCCTGCAAGCTGTATTGGAATTTGCCGAGGTGATAGTTCCTTTTGTGGAGGAGCATTCTGTGTACAAAAAGGCCAAAATTTTGGAGAGGATGGTGGAGCCAGAGCGAGTGGTGATTTTCAGGGTGCCCTGGTTGGACGACAAAGGGGAGATTCAAGTGAACCGAGGGTTCAGGATACAAATGAATTCTGCTATTGGGCCATACAAAGGTGGTTTGAGGTTTCACCCCTCGGTCAACCTGAGCATACTTAAATTTCTGGCGTTCGAGCAGGTATTTAAAAACAGTCTTACAACCCTTCCGCTGGGCGGGGGTAAGGGTGGCTCCGACTTCGACCCCAAGGGAAAAAGCGACAATGAGGTGATGAAGTTTTGCCAAAGCTTCATGACTGAGCTTTGCAGGCATATCGGCCAGTTCACGGATGTGCCGGCAGGCGATATCGGCGTAGGTGCCAGGGAAATAGGCTTCCTTTTTGGGCAATACAAGAAAATAACCAATGAGTTTACGGGCGTGCTCACAGGCAAGTCGCTGAACTATGGCGGCAGCCTGATCAGGCCTGAAGCGACTGGCTACGGCTGCGTCTACTTCAGCGACGAAGCGCTGCGGCACCACGGTCATGAGATAGCAGGCAAAACGGCTGTCGTTTCTGGCTCGGGAAATGTAGCTCAGTTTACCACCGAAAAACTTATTGAGCTTGGCGCAAAAGTTGTGACGGTGTCAGACTCTTCTGGTTTTGTTTACGATAAAGCTGGCATTGACGCAGAGAAACTCGATTTTATTAAGGACCTGAAAAATGTAAGAAGGGGCAGGATAAAAGAATATGCTGACAAGTTCAAGGCGGAGTTTCACGAGGGCAAGACGCCATGGGGAATAAAGTGCGATATAGCATACCCTTGTGCCACTCAAAATGAGCTTGACGAAGATGACGCCAAAACATTGGTGAAGAATGGAGTGATTGGCGTTTTTGAAGGAGCCAATATGCCCACTACCCCCGAAGCCATGCACTTTCTGAGGAACAAGGATGTGCTGTTTTCGCCTGGTAAGGCATCTAATGCTGGCGGTGTGGGAACATCCGGACTGGAGATGGCACAAAACTCCCAACGGCTGTCATGGACGAGGGACGAAGTGGACTACAGGCTTAAAATTATTATGAAAAGTATTCATGAAAACTGTGTTAACCACGGTGCTGGCAGCAAGATTGTTGACTACGTGAAGGGTGCCAATATCGCAGGGTTCAGAAAGGTAGCGGACGCCATGCTACAGCAGGGAGTTGTATAGAACAGGTAAGGGCTGGCGATAAATTTAATGAGATTATCAGCCAGTTAAACTATTTGTTGGCGTCAATACAATATTGATCTATATTTGGGCTCTCATTAAAATTTCAGAACTATGGCAATGGTAGTTATTATTGGCGTTTTGTTTGTGTTGGCAATTATTTGCCCCATTATTTTGCCCAACAGCAAAGTGAGCAGCCACAACAAAGACCTGGAAGTATAACGAGCAGGCTGGCGCCAGCAATTGCATCCCGGCAGTTCCCTGGATTTTTGATTTAGTCGATCCTGGGCTGAGTGAAAAGCTTCATTTTGTTTAGTTCAAGGCAGCAGAGCGATCCCATATCCTTTCTTTCGCCCGAATACACACAACCATTGTCCAGTGGAATCACTGGAAATTCTCTCTCTATTCTTTTTTTCATAATTGCCAATTCTACAGGAAGGTGTCCATGAACGAGGCGCTTGTTGCTGGCCTTGCGGGCGTCATAGTGAAAAGCCCTCGTGTTGACCATGGCACTGGTATCGTCAAAAATGCTTTTCCTTTCGAAGTTGAACCCGGCATGTACAAAAAAGGTGGTTTCAGTTTCGTAGTACAGGGGAAGCGAAAGAAGAAAATCTACAAATAGCCGCTTTTCGTCGGCAGAAATGATCTGATACTCTTCATAACGTTTCATGTTGGCATATTCCGAGGAATCCAGCCAATCGTCGTCGTCTCTCGTGAGAAAGGAGAGGAGGTACTGATCGTGATTGCCTGCCAGTGGAAGGACTTTGGGAAACCGGCTTTTTAAATCAATGATAAAATTGAGGGTGGCAACAGAAGAGGGACCCTTGTTTACATAGTCACCCAATAAAAAAAGAGGCGATTGCCCCTTGTAGTCAATTTGATCCAATAAAGCTTTTAGCGTATTGATGCAGCCGTGTATATCGCCAATGGCGTATACTTTTTGCTCATTTTCTACAGAAACAAATGAGCCGGATGCACTCATTTCTCTGAAAGCAGTGCCTTATTTGTGGTTCTTTTCAGCCTTAGCTTTCGTTTTTCTTGCGTTAACGAAAAGAAGCGCATTGACAAGAGAGATAAGTCCAATAGCGATGTAAACGAAAAGATCAACACCAGAAGTAACAGCAGGATTAAACATATTGCTTTTGTTTTTTACGTTGCGAATATAATCAGTTTGGCCAGCCGAAAAAACAGCCGTGGGGTAAATAAACGGCTTCACGTTAAAAAAGAGTGACCAATGTGCTCATTTCAACGTTTCTGAATATGCTCGGCCTGTGGAAATCATCGTTTTGTTGAAAAAAAGTACACGGGTAATGGCTATACCAAGTAGGGGAAAAATGATTCTTACATCAGCCCTACATTTGTATTGTAAGTAACAGAGCAACCCGTGCAGAAATGAAGCGGGTTAGGCAAAGCCAGGAAGCTCAAAAAAGGAATTTGTTTTTCAACACAGCTAAGGAAGAAGTAAGTAGGAATAGTTTATTGTTTTACAACCCAGCTAATGGTAAAAGGCTGTCTCGAATAGGGCAGCCTTTTTTTTGCTCAACCACACACCAAACATTCAATACCCAGGAATACAGATTGATCCTACAGCTGTCCCTCTTACGACCAATGACTGGTGAAATGACGGTTGGCTCTACCAAAAAACTTAATTTTGTCGACTATGCAGTCTTTTAGCCCGAGGCGTCTTCGTCAGCGCTGTTTCGGTTTCGAAAAAAGAAACTTGCGCCGATAATGATCAAAACAATTGGCCAGAGATCACGGAAATTGAAAGTCATAATGTCTGGAAGCAAAAAAACAGCGCCAATACCTGCAAGTATAAAACCGGCTGAACGGTTTCCGGTGAGGAAATTGAAGGCACCAAGCCCGATGAGCAGCATTTGCCAGGTGTGGAAATACCAGGGCAAATCGATGATATCGAGGTTTCTCAGGAGAAAAAGCACGCCAATGATGATGAGAAATAGACCTAAGACCAAACGTCTTTGTGATTGTTCCATGATGTCTTATTTAAACCAACCGAATAGAAATGATAAGGTGAATGATGGACTGCTAAAATCCTTATTGTCGTAAAAGGAATTGCTAACGGCTGATACCGTACGGTAGCCTACACCCGCATTGACTTTCATCCAATGGGAGAAGTTCATTTCAGCCTCTAGCTGAGGCACCCACACGAATACGTTGTCAGATATGGGAGCGGTGCTCGATAAAAAGGCATCCTCTGGTGTCAACCTAATCACTCCCCAGCCCAGCCTGTTGCTCACCCCAAAGTGAACGAGCTTGTGCGGAAAGAAGACGTAGCCTGCATAAAAACCACCGTGGGTAAAACTGGTTTCCCGCCTGATACCGGCAGCTTCTTTATGAATACTATTGGCGAGGCTGAGCCCGTAACCACCAAGAAAGAGCGACCTATTGAAGAGTACCGCTCCACCGCCGCCATTCATAATGGCAGCATGACCCTCAATGGATGAGAATTCCAGGATGATTCCTCCAAACCCGGAAATGTTGATTTTTTCGCCTCCGAACAACACTTTTGGCTCTTCGTCTCTCGCCCTGTTTTGGGCATGTAGATGGCACAAGCAAGCCATAGTTAAAACACAGACCAGGCAGAAAATCCGTTTCATTAGTTGAAGTTAAAAAATAACCAAAAATTAAAAGTAGGCTCCCGAAAGATCAAAATAGATTCACCTCTCCTGACTTGTTGAACTAATACGATAAACTGGGCAATAAGGGTACTGAAATGAAAAAGGCTCCTTTTGGGAGCCCTTCAAACATAAGTATTTTTACAGCTATTCTGCCGTGCCTCTGGTCTTCCCGATTTCTCTGTCGATAAGAATCTTGCCAACGCCTTCTTCACCGACTAGCTCAAATATTTCAAGACACCTTCTTGCAGTAGCCTCTTCTTCTACCTGTTCGTTGATAAACCAGTCGAGAAAAGAAGCAGTGGTGTAATCCTTTGCTTTGTAGCACTTATCAACGATGTTGTTGATAGAATGAGTAATGGCAATTTCCTGCTCCAGAGCAATTTCGAAAACGGACTTGAAAGAGTCGAACTCCTGCACAATATTGGTGATTTCAGGCACAATGGCGGTCCCGCCCACGCTCGAGATATAGTTGAATATCTTTTTCATGTGAGCACGCTCCTCGTCGGACTGAAGCTCAAAGAACCTGGCGCTATGCACGTAACCGTTGCGCTCGCACCAGGAGGAGATGGCTAAATAGTTGAAGGAGCTGATGGCTTCTCTGCGCACTTGCTCGTTCAAAAGTTTCTCAATTTCTTCAGAAAGTGAGGTTTTCATTCTTACAATATCCTTCATAACAAAATCTGGTTTCAATAGGCTAAGATAACAGGAATCGAAGCCAAAAAGTGTAGCTGCCGGCTGATTTGTAATTAAACTAAATAAGTACGTTGTAAACCCGCTTATAAAGAATTGAGGTCAGCTCAAGCATGGTGGCTGCCCCGGCGAAGAGGTCTTTCAAACCGATCATTTCCTGCACCCTCATAACGAGCAATACATCTATTGACGGGATATACACAACCTCGGTGTCGCAAAGGGAGTGACTAAGCAGGAGACTTTCAGGATTAACTCCCTCCATTTTTGATTTCAGCCGACTGAACTGAATGGCATTGAAAGGCTGCACCACACCCTGAAAAACAAGGTAGAACCGCTTGTTGGAAGTGCTTTGGTACAAAGCACCTACTCCATTTTTGAAAAGCTCCTGAGCGTCTTCTGGTAGCATAAACTATTAAAATCAATGCAAATTAGGGCTTATTTAAAATCAGTCCAAATAAAAAGAGCTGATTTTTGTCAGCTGGAAGATAGTTGGCCCAAATATTACTGGGTGGCAGAACCAATAACCCATTTTGATGTTAAAAAGGTATATCAAAAGCAAGCACCTATGAAAGCGATTTGGAACGGCCAGGTAATAGCAGAAAGCAATGACACTGTTGTTATTGAAAACAATCACTACTTTCCGGCCAACACCATCAAGAGCGAGTTTTTTAAAGAAAGCAACACTCATACAGTCTGCCCCTGGAAAGGGACTGCTTCTTACTACACTTTGGAAGTGGCTGGAGAGCAAAACAAAGACGCCGCCTGGTATTACCCTGAAGCCAGCGAGCTAGCCAGAAACATAGAGGGTTATGTGGCTTTTTGGAAAGGTGTGAAGGTGGAGAAGTAGCTAGAAGCCAATCGAGCCGAGCAGCACGTTGAAAACATAGGTGTCTTGCTCTGGTATGTATACCATCCTGACACCAGTGGAAAAAACAGGCAGGTATCTCATGATATTGTAATCCAAGAAGAGGTCGAGGCCTACTGAACTGAATGTAACGTCGGAAGAGGGTGTGGTTCCTATTCCATAATCGTAGAATGCATTCGCCCGAACTCGCTGGACATAGAGCAATGGGCCCAGGGCGAGATCAGGATAAACTAGCGGTAACGCATAGTTAGCGGAAAACGTGGTCAGGTCCTTGAACGATGTGTAGCCATAGCCTCTGACATACTGAACCTGGCTGCGAAACCTATAGTTATTGATATCCTCTTTTTGGTAGGCTCCACGCAGTCTGACGGAATGGTGCTTCAGCACACCAGGCAGATACAGGTATGCCTCTCCCGACCACAGAGTCGACAAGTAATCGCTTCCTTTAAATGGCGTGTCAAAATAGCTGAGGCTAACCGATTGCCCCCATTTTGGATAGATATCACGCTTGCTTTGTTTGAGAAGCCGGGAGTAGCTTAGGCTGTATTGCGCAGAATAAAGGGAGCCATTTCTCTGTTGGTCAATGTCCAGCACCGGATTGGCATAGTCTTCAACCAGAGTCGAGGAAAACACAGCTGCCACTGAAGCATCTTCCTGATACTTTGAGTGCGTGAGGTGAAAAGGAATACGAAGGCCGCCGTTGAGTCCCTTTTCAGTCCAGGTATACAGTCTGTTGTCGTTGTTGACATTTTCAAAAACGGACCTGGTGCCAGACAGCACCCCCACATCTAGAATAACAGGTAAGCCCTGATAGGAGAGATTGGCCGACCAGTACCCGGTACCTTCCGTGAGGTTAATGGTGTACCCGGCATCCATATACATGGTGCTCAGAATGTTTTGCGAATAAAACCCGAGCTCGATTTGTCTGTCGCTGAGTGTGTTTATCCAGCCCCAACCGTAGGGCCGGAAAAGGTGTTTGAACTGATGATACTTTTTGATGTCAAAGGTTACTTCCGGCACAGTGTTAAGTATATCAGCCTGGTTTTCCTGCGCTACCAAAGGCTCAAAATAGTTGACTGGATTGACCACCATTTCCTGGATTTTAGTCCAGTTCGCAGCCTCGAACGGAATCCGAACAACGTCCCAACCATCTTTGGTCATCTCGTTGTAGTAAATCCAACTTCCATCGCTTGTAACGCTTGGGTTGTAGGCCCCAATTCGTGACGAGGTCACCTGATAGCGTGCTTTGGAGGAAAGGTTGAGGGCATATAAATTGTCGAGCCCGGATGCATCGGAGGCATAAAGCAACCAGTCATCCGTCAGCACAGGATGCCCTATGTTTTCAGTTGTTGAGCTGATCCATTCAGTTTCCTGACCTGATTCGATATCAATGCTAACGATGCTTTTCTTTGGAGCAGCATGCTTCAGTGCTACTATCGATAGCCCGTTGCTTGAAAACTGCGGCATTGAATAGAAGTGATTGCCGGGGTTTTCGAATCTGTTGAGGACATTACCGCTTTTTGCGTCGAGCAGCACAATGTTGAACTGATTGTCGATGCTTGATTCTATGGTAACCACTATTGTGCCATCTGGCGAAATGCCTGCTCCTTTGTAGCGCTTGCGTTTGCCCAGGGTAGCTGCTTTTCCTGTTTTCAAATCAAAAACTTTGATTGAGGAATAGGTGGTTTTGTCCCAGCGGGGGTGAAAAAGAATCTCGTTCCAAACTACCTTGTCACCGCCCGACGACAGGTAACCGTTGTCTTCCCAAACTCCTAGTGTGTGCAGCACTTTCCAGTCACCATTTTCTTGATGCCGTACCAGCTGCGATATATCTCCGATACCATATCTAATGGCCAGTAACTCTTTGTCTGACGTTAACTGTGGGTAAGCATATTCAGTGTACGCCTTTCCTCTGTTTTTGGTAATGGTATCAAAGCTTGTTAGTTGAAGCTCGGCCACCTGTTTTTCATATAGCCCTTCCATTTCCTCGCTCATGAGGTTGTAGTTTCTGGTGACGTTGAGTCCAGTTTCTTTTTTCAGTGCCCTGGAGAACGTGAAGGGGAGAATTGGCCAGCTAAAGGAACGTTCGGTTACTCTGTCCAGAATGTCATCACCGTAAGTTCTGCGGAGGAAGGTAGTCATCAGGTAACCGGTGAGGTAGTGGTTGGGAATCTGGTCTTTGTAGGATCGCAAATACTGCTTCTGATACTTAAAACCCCCTCTGTCGAGCACATTGGCACGGTGAAGTGCCTGGAAATAGGGAATACGACCCCTGCCCGAACCGGACATGGCTGTTTCGATCCCCACGGCGTCGCCCTCCCAAAGCCAAAGTGGCGTTGAGATAAATGCCAGGCCCGCCAGTACGTCCTCTCCAAAAAACCAATAGCCCAGCTTTGAGATTCCCGTGATGGACTTGTCGAATTGCACCACATGCCGGAATTCGTGGGTAGCCAGCGTGTTGAGCCAATCGTTGTTGCCGAGAAACTTATAGTCTTGCGGGGGAGAGGTATAAAATTCAGATCTCCTAGGCCCCAGTGTTACAAACCCGTTGGAGATAACTCCCTGGTTTTGTAGCAGAATTGGAATAGGTCTCGGCTTCTTGCCCAGCGACTTGGAGACAGGGCCATGGAGGTGCTCCAGGGTGTTGGCCATTCGCTGACCTTCTTTTTCAAAGCCTTCGGGAAAGAGCACATTGAAGTTGTCGGTTATTATTTCATTCCATTTTAATGTGGCGGGGTTGTTTTCCATCACCGGAACCTGCGCAAAAATGGAATGAAAAAAACACAGCAGAAGTAAGGTTAGAGCGGTTGGCTTTTGCATAGGCTGAAAACAACCTACCATTTGGTTAACCTTAATCATTCGAAGCATTTAAGTAAGACAGAAATGTCGTCGAAATTGTTGTAAACATTGGGTGAAATGCGGATAGAGGTGCCTCTGACGGAAACACTGACTTTGTGCTGTTGAAGGAGGGCCTGGGTTTTCTCAAAAGAGGTCTTTTCTTTGAACCTAACCCCAAAGAGGTGAGGAGAGCGATAGGCGTCATCTTCGATCAGATAGCCTTTGTTGCGCAAAATGGTAATAGCCTCCCGGGTGAGTTGAGTGCAATACCCGCTTATTTCAGGCACCTGCCATTTGATGATTTGTTTGAGAGCAGCCTTTAGCATGGGCACAAGAATAAAATTGCTGTGCTCGCCCACCTCATAGCGGAGGGCTCCGGGTTGATAATTCTCCTGATAGTTGATGAGGTTAGCAAAATTCTCACTTTCAAATCGGTTGATCCAGTTTTCTTCTACCGGCGAGCCATTGTCAAAGTATGGGCCGTAGTAGCCAAGCCCGATGGAGTAAGGGCCCATCAGCCATTTGTACCCGGCACAAACCAGGGCATCGGGCTCAATTTCTTTTACACTGAATGGGAAAGCTCCCACCGACTGCGTGCCATCAATGACCAGCAAAGCACCAACCTCCCTGGTGCGCTGCCGAATTTTCTTCAATTCAAAAACTGTTCCGTCGGCCCAATGACAATGGCTGATCGCCACAAGTTTAGTCTTACGGCTGATCGCTTCCAGAATGTTCTCATTCCATTTCTTTCCACGTCCTCCTGCCAGCTCTGGTGGAGCAATTATTTTGAGCTCTGCTCCCTGATCCCGGCAAGCGTTTATCCACGGATAAACATTGCTTGGAAACTGCTCTCCCGCAACAATGACTTCATCGCCTTTGCTCAGCTTCAGGTTCCTGGTAACTGTGGCCATGCCATAAGACACAGAAGGGATCACAACTATTCGATTGGGCTCAGGTGTATCAATTATCTCTGCAAACAGGGTCCTTAACTCGTCGGTATCCGAAAAAAAATCTTGTGGCGAGACCTGATAAGGAAACCGCTTTTTTTGCATACCCTCGATGCCTTTTTCTTCAACCTTGATCATCATAGGCGACATGTAGGCGCAGTTGAGGTAGGGCACACCTTCAGGCAGAAAAAATTTATCTCTTTGGCAATCGAGCATCGTTGTTCTAATTTTAGCTATCGGGGTAAAAATAATTGTAATAGTAACAATACATGCAATGGTATAAGGTATTTTCCGGCAAACAGGCCATGCAAAACAGTCTGACGATGAACAAGCCGGTAAAACTGACGGCTGGCGGGAAAACGCTTTGCCTTGTGATGACGCCGAAAGGAGTTTTTGCTTTTCACGACGCCTGTCCACATATGAGGTTTCCGCTGCACCAGGGGAGGGTCAATCCCTTCGGTGAAATAGTATGTGCATTACACAGCTATCGTTTCAACATGGAAACTGGGGAGGAGGCAGAGCAAAGAGGCAGCGATCTGGACTGTTGCCCGTTGGAGTGGAGGGAGGATGGGCTGTATGTTGGAGTGGAGTGATCCTTTCTGAAAAAGAGGTCTTATGAATCCTTATTACTCGTATAATTGTGAACTGTTGCCACTCACTTTTTAAACCATGACCAACGTACTGCTGCTGGAAGATGATTTTACGATGGCCAATGAGCTGAAGCGGCTTTTTGCGAGCCATGGCATGACTTGCGACGTGGTATATGACGGAGTGGTTTTTTTTAAGCAGCTACAAGCCAGTAGCTACCAATTGTATGTGCTCGATATTAATGTGCCTTCCATGAGTGGGATAGAGGTTTGCAAAAAAATAAGACAGACCGACAGTGCTACTCCCATCCTGATGTTAACCGCCTACAGTGCTGTGGAGGACAAAGTGGAAGCGCTTGAATATGGAGCGGACGATTACCTGGTAAAACCATTTCAGATTGAGGAGTTGTTGGCCCGCATCAAGGCATTGCTGCGCAGAAGTGTGTCACCGCAAAAGACGCCCGACAGTTTGCTGAAGGTCGCTGATTTGGAGATTTCGGTTGATGAGATGAAGGTGTGGAGGGCAAAAAAGGAAATCGTGCTAACACCTAAAGAGTATCGACTTCTGGAGTTGCTGGCCAATGCCCGGGGTCGAGTTGTTTCAAAGCAAGCCATAGCTGAACAGGTGTGGGACATCAACTTTGAAACAGGCACCAACACTATTGAGGTGTATATCAACTTTTTGAGAAACAAAGTAGACAAGGGCTTTGACTCGAAACTTATCCATACCAGACCAGGCTTTGGATATTATCTGAAGGAGGAAGAGTAACATGAACCTGAAGCAGCGATTTTCTATCATTTTTAGCTTGCTGTTTTCGGCACTTCTGGGGGTTGTGCTTCTGATGATATTTTCGCTGTTTTCTCAATTCAGAAAAGAGGATTTTGAGGAGCGCCTTCAAGAAAAGGCGATCACCTCCATCAAGCTTCTTGTAGAAGTAAAAGAGGTAGATTATCAGCTGCTTAAAATCATCGACAGGAACACCATCCACAAGCTGTATAATGAGAAAATCTTAATCTTCAACGATAGTTTAGACCTGATTTACAGCAGTATCGATGATGCTGTCATTAGCTGGAACCAGGACGATTTAAAGTACCTGAGGGACAATAAGACTTTTTTTAAAAGGAGTAACGAGTATGATGTTTATGGCATGTACTACGACTCCAATGAGAAGGATTACTTTGCACTGGTTACTGCCGAAGACAAATACGGAAACAGAAAGCTCGATTACTTGAAGTATCTTTTGTTGGGGGCCTTTTTTGTGGGTGCAACCACGGTTTGGATCTTGTCATTTTACCTTAGTAAGAAAAGCCTGCTCCCTCTGGACATTGTGCGGGAGAAGATTCAGCAGATTACAGACAACAACCTTAATATCAGGCTTCCGGCCTCCGGAAAAAAAGATGAAATCGACATGCTTTCGGGTTCGTTTAACCAGATGCTTGACCGGATAGAGGGTTCTTATAAAAGGCAGAGAGAATTTGCGTCCAACGCATCACATGAGCTTCGAACCCCCATTACCCGGATAGTTACTCAGCTTGAAAACGTGGCGCATGAGAAGAGCCTTTCGCCGGAGGCAAGGCAGACCTTGCGAAGCATTTCTGGAGATACTTACCAGCTATCCGACGTTGTCACTTCTCTCCTCATTTTATCAAGAATAGATGAAAAGAAGGGGCTGGGCTCCTTTCAGAAGGTGAGGCTTGACGAGTCGATCTTTGCCTGCTCGCAAAAACTTTCCAGGATTTACCCCGACTACAAGCTTCACTTTGAAATAGAGAACAACACCAGCCAGGAGATAAGTCTGGAAATAGAGGGGGACGAAGTTCTGTTGGGCATCGCCATTACTAACCTTTTGAAAAATGCCTACCTGTACTCTGACAATCAGCAGGTGCTTTGCACATTGCGCATCAATACCGATACAATCGAACTAGTGCTTGTTAACAGTGGAGAAACACCCTCTGAAAGTGAGCTTACCAGGCTTTTTCAGGCGTTCAAGCGAGGATCCAATACCGCCAATAAGCCGGGAAGCGGGCTTGGGCTGGGTATAGTTCAACGAATTCTTCAATACCACAACGCATCCATCACCTATAGGATTCCGGAGGCTCGTAAAAATGAAGTGGCGGTCACTTTTAAAATTTAAGGTTTATTTAAGGTAGTCTTTAAGCTTTCTATAAGCTCGCCGCCGTCTATTTGCTACCAGGTTATTTAAGACGGTAAGCAAAGGATGCGCTATCATATTACAGGCTTTTTGTTTTTGGTCACAGTTTTTGGGGCATTTGGGCAGGGAGGCTATACACTAGCCGAGGCTGAGTCGAAGTTTTTGAACGACAACCTTCTTATGCTAGCTGAACAATACAATGTGGAGGCAGCAGGAGCACGGGCGATCCAGGCAAGGCTTTGGGACAACCCCTACTTTTCGGCAGAATTGAATGCTTTGAATCCGCAGGACAATAGGATGTTGGATGTTGGAAAGGCGGGACAGAAAGGCTTTGCAATTGAGCAACTTATTCACCTTGGTGGGCAGAAAAAGAATGAGGTGAACCTGGCGAGGTCCAACGTGAAGCTGGCCGAGCTTCAGTTCAATGATCTTCTTCGGAACTTGAAGTACCAATTGCGATTTAGCTACTTCTCCATTTATTACGACTTGGTGTCGGTGGCGGCACTCGACAACCAATTAAGCAATGTAGACTCGCTTCTGGCGGCATACGAAGTGCAGGTGAAGAAAGGAAACATTGCCCTCAAAGACATGGTGCGGCTCCGGTCGCTTTATCTCGGACTTAAGAATGACCGCACCATGCTGGCTTACGATATCATAGAACAGCAATCGATACTCAGGCTGCTTTTGGACTCCGGGACAGATGTTGTTCCCAACCCTACAGCCGCCGAGCTGCAAATATATGAACAGCGCCCCGTTCTAGGGGCAGACGTGCTGGCGGAGGCTGCTTCGGCTAACAGGCCCGACTTCTTGTACGCATCCCAGCACGTGGAGTCGAATCAATGGAACGTGAAGTGGCAGAAGTCCTTGGCTATTCCTGACCTTACTCTCGGAGCGTCTTACGATCAACGGGGAGGTGCCTTTCAAAATCAGGTAAATCTTACGCTGGGCCTTCCTCTGCCGCTTTGGAACCGAAATCAGGGGCATATCAAACTAGCCGAAGCAGAGTTAGCGCAATCGCAAAAGCTATATGAGATGCAGTCATCAAAATTGCAGAACGAGATCATTACAGCTTTGCAAAAGTATGAAGAGGCCTTTGCCAACTATCAGTATATCAACTCACCCGACTCCGATTTCAACAATTTTGACAGAGTGTATGCAGGGGTGCTGGCTAACTTCCAGAAACGGAATATTTCGCTGATAGAATTTACCGATTTTATGGAAAGCTATCAGCAAAGTATTATTCAGTCCAACAACATTAGAAAAGACTACGCAGGTGCCTGCGAGCGAATTAATTACACGACTTCTACGCCAGTTTTCTGAATAAATAAACGATGAGAAAGCTACTACCAATCATTCTCGTGACAGTGTTGGCGACCCTTTGGGCATGCCACCAACCGGATACCGACACGAGTGAAAGAGAGCAAACATTTGTGCTCAGCGATGCCATGTTTAAGTCTACTACGACGGCCAAAACCTCTCTGGAGCCGCTTCGGAACGAACTAAGGTTCTATGGCAAAATCACCACCGATAACAACAAGTTGATAGAAGTATTTCCTGTGGTGGGAGGCAACGTGGTAAAGGTATATGTGGAGCTGGGCGATTATGTCAACAAGGGTCAGCTACTTGCTACCATAAGAAGTACGGAGGTTGCCGGCTTTGAGAAGGAAATGCAAGATGCCAAGAATGATTTGTTGGTGGCGCTGAATAATGTGAAAGTAGCGCAAGAACTCTATGAGGGAAAATTGGTGGCTGAAAGAGACGTGATAGAGGCCAAAAGCCAGCAAGAAAAGGCTCAGTCGCAACTCAATCGAATCGAGGAAACCTATAGGATTTACAACATGAAGTCGGGCTCAATCTACGAGGTGGTGTCGCCTATTAGTGGCTTTGTGATTGAGAAAAACATCAATCAGGACATGCAACTCAGGAGCGACCGGACGGACAACATTTTCGACATCGCCCAGATAGATGATGTGTGGGCGATTGCCAACGTTAACGAGAGCGATATCAATGAAGTGAAGCTTGGGGTTGATGCTTTTGTAACAACACTCAGCTATAAGGACAAAGTATTTCATGGCAAGGTGGACAAGATATTCAACATCATTGACCCCGCCACAAAAGCAATGAAAGTTCGTATTAAACTGGCCAACAATGATTATATGCTGAAACCGGAAATGAGAGCCTCGATTCGTGTCAGCTACACTGAAGACATGCAAATGCTGGCTGTTCCTTCCAACGCCGTAATCTTTGACAAGAGTAAAAACTTTGTGGTCGTTTTCAACGATCGTTTTGACCTGGAAGTGAGACAAGTTGAGACTTTCAGGCAGCTGGGTGACATCACCTATATCGCCGCCGGATTGAAAGAAGGAGACAGGGTAGTTACCCACAATCAGCTGCTCATTTACGACGCCCTAACTGACTAAAGTTCATGAATAAGTTCATTAGAAGCATTATTGCCTTTTCGCTCAAGAACCGGGCCTTCACGTTCTTTTGGGTCGGTATGCTCGTGATTGCTGGCTTTATCAGTTTCAAAAACATGCCCATCGAGGCATTTCCAGACGTTACCAATACCCAAATCATCATCGTAACCGAGTGGAACGGCCGAAGCGCAGAAGAAATTGAGCGATTCGTTACTACGCCTATAGAAATCGCTATGAACTCTGTCCAGAAGAAGACCAGCGTTCGCAGCATTACCATGTTTGGTCTTTCCGTGATTAAAATCATATTTGACGATGATGTGGAAGACTTCTTTGCCCGCCAACAGGTCAATAATCAGCTCAGAAACGTGTCGCTGCCCGAAAGCGTGGAGCCTGATGTGCAACCACCCTACGGCCCGACTGGAGAGGTTTTCCGGTATACGCTGAAAAGTAAAAACAGAGACACCAGGGAGTTGCTTACCATTCAAAACTGGGTGATCGACAGACAACTGCGCTCTATCCCTGGCGTGGCCGACCTGGTGGCGTTTGGTGGTCAGGAGAAAGTTTATGAGATAAGTATTGACCCCAACAGGTTGGCACAATTCGACGTCACACCCCTTGAGGTGTATGAAGCCGTGGCAAAGAGTAACCTCAATGTTGGCGGAGATGTGATAGAAAAGAATGGTCAGGCCTATGTTGTCAGGGGTATTGGATTGCTGCAAAGCCCGGAGGACATTGAGAATATTATCGTCGATGATGCAAACGGTAACCCGGTGCTTGTGAAGAACCTGGCCGAGGTAATAGAAAGCTCAATGCCACGGGTGGGCCAGGTAGGTCTGAACGACAACGACGATGTAGTCGAAGGCATTGTTGTGATGAGGAAGGGTGAGAACCCTAAGGAGGTACTGGAGAGAGTGAAAGCCAAAATAGAAGAGCTCAATACCCGGGTGCTACCGTCAGATGTGAAAATGGAAACCTTCTACGACAGGGACAACCTGATGACTTACACCACCAATACCGTTATGCACAATCTTTTTGAAGGAATTGTGTTTGTGACTGTTATTGTATTCCTTTTCATGGCCGATTGGCGAACCACGCTGATCGTTTCTATCATCATTCCTCTTTCGCTACTCTTCGCTTTCCTCTGCCTTCGGATGAAGGGCATGAGTGCTAATTTGCTTTCGCTGGGAGCTGTCGACTTTGGGATTATTATTGACGGCGCAGTGGTGATGGTGGAAGGACTCTTCGTATCGCTCGACCACATGGCCCGGCACAGAGGAAAGGTCAACTTTAACAAGCTGGCGAAGGCTGGAATGATCAAGAAAACAGGTACAGAACTCGGCAAGGCCATATTCTTTTCCAAGCTGATTATCATTACCGCCCTGCTGCCAATTTTTGCCTTTCAGAAGGTGGAAGGTAAGATGTTTTCCCCCCTCGCCTACACACTGGGCTTTGCGCTGATTGGCGCTTTGATCTTCACGCTTACATTGGTGCCTGTTCTTTCACACCTGCTGCTTAACAAGAACGTAAAGGAGACCTACAATCCGTTTGTAAACATCTGGAATCGAATGGTTGAGAAGGGGTTTTTGTGGACATTCAGGAACAAGAAAATATCATTGATTACAGCACTTATTTTGCTGGCGGTTACGCTCTTTTCATCAAAGTTTTTGGGTACCGAGTTTTTACCTCAGTTGAATGAGGGGGCACTTTGGGTGGAGGCCAAGCTGCCGATGAGCTCCAGCCTGAACGAAACTGTGAAGACTGTAGCCACGCTTAGAAAAGAGCTTCAGAGTTTTGAGGAGGTAAACGGCGTCCTTTCCCAAACCGGAAGAAGCAACGACGGTACTGACCCAAGTGGGTTTTATTATGTGCAGATGCAAGTGAACCTGAAGCCAAAGGAGGAGTGGAAGCGAAAAATCTCACTGGACGAATTGGTAGAGGAAATGGATGAAAAGCTCAGGAACTATCAGGGCATCGTTTACAACTACTCTCAGCCAATTATTGACAACGTTGCCGAGTCCGTGGCGGGCATCAACGCATCCAATGCGATAAAAATTTACGGCGATGACCTCGACGACCTTGATGAAATAGCTGGCCAGGTTATTGAACAAATAAAGGACGTGCCTGGCATTAAGGACGTGGGCATATTGAGGAACCTTGGGCAACCGGAAATCAGTGTAGTTCTTGACAGGGAGAGGATGGCTGCCTATGGAGTGACCATCGCCGATGCACAAGCTGTACTGGAAATGGCTTTTGGTGGCAAAACAGTGACTCAGAAATATGAGGGAGAAAAGAAATTTGATGTGCGCATCAGGTATGATAAAGATTACAGGAAAGACGAGAGGGACATTGCTAACCTGAAGGTACCCACCATTCACGGGGCCAAAATCGCACTGAAGGAAATTTGCTCGATTGAAACCATTTCAGGCCCAGCCTTTATTTATCGGGACAATACCAAACGCTTTATTGGCGTGAAGTTTTCGGTGCGTGAAAGAGACCTCGGCAGTACTATTGAGGAGGCGCAGAAAAAGGTATCAGCCAATATCAATTTGCCGGTTGGATATAGCGTAGGGTGGACCGGCGAGTTTGAAAATCAGGTGAGAGCGACGAAAAGACTGGGAGAGGTGGTGCCCATCAGCATCATCGGTATTTTTGTGCTTTTGTTTATCATGTTTGGCAATGTAAAGGATTCGCTCCTTGTGCTAGCCAATGTGCCTTTTGCCCTCATCGGAGGTATTTTGGCCCTTCACATGACAGGCATCAATTTCGGAATTTCTGCCGGCGTCGGCTTTATTGCCCTATTTGGCATTTGTATCCAAAATGGGGTAATTCTTATCTCCGAATTTCACAAAAACATTAAGGCAAAACTGTCACTCAATGAGTCGATCATAGAAGGTGTGAAAGTCAGAACAAGGCCAGTAGTGATGACTGCGCTTATGGCGTCAATAGGCCTGATCCCGGCTGCAACGTCAACTGGAATCGGCTCTGAATCGCAAAAACCACTGGCTGTGGTGATTATTGGCGGCCTGATTACAGCGACCGTTCTAACACTGCTCGTATTCCCAATTATTTTCTGGGTATTCAACAAAACCAAACACGAACAGATCAGGTAGTGACGAAATTATTTGGCGAACGACTTACCGAACGGCAAATCTTCCAAATCAACATTGCCACCGGTGAGTATAATGCCTATTTTTTGCCCCTTGAATTCCTCTTTTCTTTTCAACAAAGCGGCAAAGGGTACGGCGCATGAAGGTTCGATGATGATTTTCATACGCTCCCAAATGATGCGCATGGCGTCGACAATTTCAGTTTCCGAAACGGTGACGATTTCCTTAACGTGATTTCTGATGATCTCAAAGGTAAGCGGGCTCAGGCTTGTTCGCAGGCCATCGGCAATTGTCACGGGCGGCTTAGCAGGCATCAGCATGCCTTTCTTCACCGACTGATAGGCATCGTCTGCTAACTCAGGTTCGGCCCCAATAACCGCAGTTTTCGGCGAGAGGTAATGGCAAGCGAGGGCGGTGCCGCTTAGCAAGCCACCGCCACCTACAGGGGCCATTACTACATTCAAATCCACGACCTCTTCCATCAGCTCTTTGGCGGCAGTAGCCTGGCCGGCGATGATAGCCTGGTCGTCGTAAGGAGGGATGAATGTTGCTCCTGTTTCAGCTATTACTTTCTTTAATGTGTCCTCTCTTGACTTCAGAGTGGGCTCGCAAAAAATGACTTCAGCACCGTAGCCGATAGCAGCGTTTTTCTTCACCTCGGCCGAATTGCTGGGCATAACGATATAGGCTTTTACGCCAGCCATTTTAGAAGCAAGCGCAACAGCTTGTGCGTGGTTTCCTGATGAGTGTGTGGCAAACCCCTTGGTCCGGTGTTCAGGAACGATGGAAAAGATGGCATTTACGGCCCCTCTCATTTTGAAAGCCCCAACCTTCTGGAAGTTTTCGCATTTGAAATAAACACTGGCACCAACCATTTCGTCAATGCTATGCGAAGTGAGTACAGGAGTTTGCAGGATGTGGCGAGCGATTCGGGTGTGGGCCCGCTTGATATCGCTCATAGAGGGAATGGTCAATTCCATGTTTTATGGTATTTCTAGGTTGTTATTTTTTTGTAAAAGGTGATCGATATCCAGCATTCAACTAACCGGTCACGGACGACCTCGCAAGGTCTTAATGTGCCTCCAGCCAGTTGTTGCCTACGCCGGTGCCGACCTCCAAAGGTACTTCAAGGGAAATGGCATTTTCCATAAAATGCACCACTTTTTCTTTGACTACATCCAGCTCACTTTCATGCACATCGAAAACCAATTCATCATGCACTTGCATGATCATCTTAGTCTTCATTTTTTCCTTGATAAGCCAGTCATGTATGCGTATCATGGCGATTTTTATAATATCGGCGGCACTCCCCTGGATAGGTGCATTGATGGCGTTTCGTTCGGCAAAACCACGAATGGTGATGTTTCGGGAGTTGATGTCTCTCAGGTAGCGACGTCTCCCCAGTATGGTTGTTACGTATTCCTGTTCACGTGCCACGTTCACAATATGATCCATGTAGCGTTTTACTGCTGGAAACTCAGTGAAATATGCATCAATAATCTCTTTCGACTCGGTACGGGAAATACTTAGGTTTTCCGCCAGACCAAAAGCCGAAATTCCGTAGATGATACCAAAGTTAGCCGACTTGGCAATGCGCCTCATGTCGGAGTCCACTTCTTCCAATGGCTTTTTGAAGATTTTGGCAGCAGTGGTTGAGTGAATATCCCTGCCGTTTTTAAAGGCCTCAATCATACTTTCGTCTTTGGCAAAAGCGGCAATAATGCGCAGCTCGATTTGGGAATAATCCGCAGAAAATATTTTGTAGCCTGCTTCTCGTGGAATAAAGGCCTTCCTTATCTCCCGACCCTTTTCGGTTCTTATCGGGATGTTTTGCAGGTTTGGATTGTTTGAGCTCAGTCGCCCTGTGGCCGCCACCGCCTGGCGGTAGTCGGTATGTACCCTTCCGTCTATTTTGCTGATCATCAGCGGCAAGGCATCTACATAGGTAGACTTCAGCTTTTGATACTCCCGGAATTCCAGGATCTTGTTGGCGATGGGGTGTTCGTTCGCCAGCTTTGAAAGGATATCTTCCCCAGTAGCATATTGGCCGGTCTTTGTCTTTTTGGGACTGTCGATCAGCTTGAGTTTGTCAAAAAGTATCTCACCCAGCTGCTTGGGAGAAGCAATGTTGAATGTTTCTCCAGCAATTTCATAGATTTCTTTTTCTACTATTTTACTGGCCTTCTCCAGCTCACCCGACATTTGGCTTAAAGCATCGGTATCAATTTTGACGCCTTCGTACTCCATGTATGACAGCACTTTCACCAACGGACCTTCTACTTCGTCCAGCAGTTTTTTCATGCCGTATTTTTCTACCTCAGGCTCAAGCTTTTCCTTTAGTTGCAAGGTGATGTCGGCATCTTCAGCGGCATATTCCTTGATGGCTGCCAAATCTGCATCCCTCATGGTGCCCTGCTTCACGCCTTTTTTCCCAATAAGGGTTTCGATAGAAATTGGGCTGTAGTTCAGGTAGTTTTCGGCGAGCACATCCATGTTGTGACGGGTGTCGGGATCGACCAGGTAGTGAGCCAGCATGGTATCAAACAATGGCCCCGCCACTTCAACGCCATACTTCTTGAGCACCGTCATATCGTATTTGATGTTCTGGCCAATCTTGGTAATGGTTTCGCTTTCAAAAACCTCCCTGAACTCCTCGGCTATTTTCTTGGCGTCCTCAAACTTTTCCGGCACGGGGATGTAGTAGGCTTCGCCAACTACATAGGCAAAGGAGATGCCCACTAGCTCCGCCTCAAATGAGTCAATATTGGTGGTTTCGGTGTCGAAGCAGACCTCTTTTTGCAAAAGCAGATATTTGAGGAGACTTTTCCTTAACTCGGGAGTGTCTATGAGGTGATAGTCGTGCACTTCCGTAAAAGCCGTTTTCTTTTCAGCAGGCTCCTCGTCTTCGAAACTCTCGTTGCTGATTACCGGGGCCGGAGCACCGAAAAGATCCATTTGCGATCCCGTTTCCTGCTTTTTAGGCTCGCCGAAGATACGTTTGGTGAGGGTTCGGAATTCCAACTCATTGAATATTCCCTTCAGTTTTTCCTCATCAGGCCCTTTAAAACGCAACAGCTCCTCATCAAACTCGATAGGCACTTCACAGTGGATGGTAGCCAATTCTTTGCTCAAAACACCTTGTTGAGCAAACTGGATCACATTTTCCTGAAGCTTGCCTTTAAGTTTATCAGTATTGGCGATGAGGTTTTCTACAGTGCCGAATTCTTTTAAAAGCTTGGAGGCTGTTTTGGCGCCCACACCAGGTATGCCGGGTATATTGTCAACGGAGTCGCCTTGTAAGCCGAGCAAATCACGCACCTGATCCACATTGTCAATGTCGAATTTGGCCAGCACTTCAGGGATACCCAGAATTTCCACTGAATTACCCAGGAAAGCTGGCTTGTATAAGTAAACATGCTCCTGCACAAGCTGAGCGTAATCCTTATCGGGCGTCATCATGAAGACTTCAAATCCCATATGCCCGGCTTTTTTGGCAAATGTTCCAACAATATCGTCGGCCTCGAAGCCATCCAGCTCCAAAACAGGAATCCGATAGGCCTCGGCCATTCGTTTTACCCATGGAATGGCTATAGAAATGTCTTCCGGCTGAGCTTCCCGGTGAGCTTTGTATGGCTCGTACTGCACATGCCTGAAGGTTGGGGCAGCAGTATCGAAGCAGATGGCAATATGAGAAGGCTTTTCCTTAGTTAAGATTTCGAGCAGCGAATTAGTGAAGCCAAGAATGGCTCCTGTGCTCATGCCTTTTGAGTTTATTCTTGGGTTTTTGCTAAAGGCAAAATGGGCCCTGTAGATAAGGGCCATTGCGTCAAGCAGGAAAAGTTTTTTCTCGGGTTTGCTCATAATGGTAAAGGTAGAAAAAATGGAGTTTCCATTCGAGAAAGTATGCAGCTTAGCTCCGCCTAAAATTTTTTTTAAGACGGCACCAACCTTTTATTTCCAATTGTGTCATTGATGGTGTTATGAGAAAACGAAGATATTTTTTGATTTTATTGGGACTGGTTGTAGGGATGGTTTGCTTTTTAACCTCATTTGAGTCTAAACCGTCAGCTGGGCGTAATGCTTCTGTTGTTAGCTATTACCTCCGCTGAGACTGATCCTCGTTTTTTGATCACCATCAATCTTTGTGGTTCGCCTTTGTGGCGAACTGCAAAGAACTGGAGGTGGATGTGATTCCTCCCACAAATGTTAAAAATTGCTAAAAAGGTACGAGTGGCATCGCTTTTGATTGTTATAAGGTTGTACTAAACAATTAGAAGCTATGAAGAAGTTGAAGAATTTAGCGGTGCTTGGATTGTTGATCTTAGTAGTACCGGCTTATAGCCAAACGGCTGATGACAATGAGAAACTTTCCAAGGCTGATAGAAAAGAACTTAAACAGTTAGAGAGGGATCAGGAAATGACTGAGCTCAAAGAAGTAGTGAATGAGCGGTCGTTCCTCATAGACGCCGATTTCCTCCTTGACAGACAAAGCCGACAGTATATGGCCACGGCCAATAATTTTGTTTCCATTGAGGGAGACCGAGTTATTATGCAAACTGCCTCTCCCTACGGCATAGGCTACAACGGCATTGGTGGCGTTACGGTTGTTGGTCGAATACTAGACTATAAGGTCAACGAGAGTAAAAATGGCAACAACTTATTCGTCACCATTCAAACAAGCTCAGTTGGCTATGGTAACGGCACCATATTTATATCTATTCGGGGCAAGGAAAACGCCGTGGCCCGATTTTATGGGCCCTGGGGAAGAAGTCTTGCCTTTTCGGGAGATGTGGAGCGCCATGGCGGGTCGTTTAAATACAAAGGAATGAGTGTCCCCATGTAGCACTTACAAAAACACATGAAGAAAGGCCCGTTGCTTAGCAGCGGGCCTTTTTATTTTATTGAAAATTTAGGAGTATCTTAGATGCTGGATGAAATCGAAAGTGCAACGCTGGTTTTTTTGAAGACTTCGGTTATCACCTATGAGTTTTAGTAACATTATTTCTAACCTGAGCGATTATGAGAAAACTTATTGCAACTGCCCAACTTGCGCTTTCCCTGGCGTTTATTCTTGCCATTATCAGTTGTGGCGATAAGGACGATGCCCCATTAGCGTCCCTGGAGTTTGATGGAAGCTATAATGGGATTTTTTCCATGCAAGGGGTTCAAATTGGCACCTGGACTATGCTGGTCAACAAGGGGCAGGCCAGCGGCTCTTTCGATTATATCACGGGAAGTACAACTTACACAGGCACTGTTTACGAAGGGGGCAAGCTTGAAGTAAACATCACTTACGACGACGGATCTACCACAGAGACGGTCATCACTATTAAAGAGGACGGTGCAGTATCGGGAACCTGGGCAAACTCCGATGTGGAGTTTGGGGAACTTTCCGGAGCAATAGAGGTGACAAGCTTTGACGGCAGCTACAACGGGATTGCTTTTTCTGACGATATGTATTCCGCTTCCTGGTCGCTGACAATCAGCAAGGGAAAGGCGACAGGTGCTTACAGCGGAGGAGACGGCAATGGCCTGATATCTGGATATGTTGATAGCGAGGGAAAATTATCAATCGGCTCTGCCTTTGCCACAGGAACTGTGCTGACTGCGCAGGGCAGTATTGCGGATGGCAACGTCACGGTAATTTGGTTCGATACAACACAAGAAACGGGTACAGCCCTTGGTGCTATTGCCACTGGAGCTTTTGACAATGACTATGAAGGAACGGCACAAGGCGGCGGTGTCGTTATTGGTACCTGGACTTTGAATATTGCGGGCGGCAAAGCGATGGGCATTTATAATGGCAGCGATGATTCATCGGCGATTAATGGCTTTGCCAACGAGGATGGCGACATTTATCTGGGCATCAACCAGGGCGACGGGGATGTGGTGACTGTCACCGGCACCATCGAAGGTGGGGATATCGCTGGCTCATGGACCGATTCTGACGGACGAAGTGGAACGTTCGTAGGTGGCATCTAACACATGAGGATTGTTGGTTAACTCAAACCAACCGATTCAGCATTTACATTAAATTTATTCTGAAGATCACAAAGTCGACTGCATGGCAGCCGACTTTGTTTTATTTTACCCTGGCTGCGCCTTTTGTGTAAGGCTGCTTTCAAAAGTTTTGAATAAGGTGAAAATTGTTCAAAATAATATTGACCCAATGAGACCAATCTACACTGTTGTCCTTTTGCTGGCTCTGTCGTCAGCAGCCACCGCCCAGTCTTCCCTTTCCATTCCGCAGATCATGCAGGGCCAAGATTTCACGGGCTACTGGCCGTCCAGCCTATGGTGGTCAGAAGACGGTAAGACAATTTACTTCGACTGGAATCCTGATAAGAACCCGAGCGATTCACTATATAAGTACGTCGTAGGCTCCAATGGACCCGTGAAGGTAACTCCGAAGGAGAGACGGGCTCTTCCGTCCAGACGAGGCACGTACAATAAGGCAATGACCAAAAAGCTGTACGAAAAAGGTGGGGACATATTTGTTCTGGATCTGAAGAGTGGAGCAACTACTCAGGTGACTAATACAGCAGGTAGGGAGTCGGATGCTTATTTTGGCCCGGATGAAAAGACCATCCATTTTACCTTCGATAACAACCTGCTCTCCTGGGACATTTCAACGGGCGTTATCACCCAACTTACCAACTTTAAAGAGGGCTCTGCAAAGAAGCCCAAAAAACTATCGGAACAAGATGAATGGCTAAAAAATGATCAGCTGGGGCTTTCGCAGATTGTGAAGCAGCGCCATGAGGAAGATGAACTGGAAAAGGAAATCCGAAAGGCAGATCAAGCAGGCAGACCAAAGGAAATTTACCTTGAGGGCAAAAGTGTGTCAGGTATTCAAATGAGTCCCGATGGCAAAGTCATTTCTTATGTTCTTTTTAAATCGGCGGACAATACCCACAATACCATGGTGCCTGAGTTTGTAGCTGAATCAGGCTACACGGAACCAATCAATACGAGAACAAAAGTGGGCTCCGAGTTATCGAAAAGGGAAGTTTGGATGTTTATGCCTGCCACAGGAAAGGTGATGCAGGTGAAAACCAATGATTTACCGGGGATCAAAGACAAGCCCGATTTTTACGCCGACTATCCAAAGCTTGACACGATGAAGGCTTTCGAAAGAGAAGTGTTCGGCTTTGGCCCTTTCTGGTCTGACGACGGGTCGAAGGCAATGATGGTGTATCGGTCGGTCGACAACAAAGACAGGTGGATCACTTTGCTGAACCCTGAAGACGGATCGAATACATTACTGGATAGGCAAAGGGATGAGGCCTGGGTAGGCGGCCCCGGCGTGGGTTGGTCAATGTATTCTCCTGGTGACATTGGCTGGTTGCCTGACAACAAAAGGATTTGGTTTCAGTCGGAAGAAACTGGGTTCTCACATTTGTACGTATTGGATGTAGATAGCAAAAGCAAAAAGGCTTTAACGGCTGGAGAATATGAGGTGTACGATGTAAGCTTATCCAAAGACAAGAAGTCGTGGTATTTCAGCAGCAATGAGGGAGACTTCGGACAAAGGCACTTTTACAAATTGCCGTTGGAGGGAGGTAAGGCCGTGAAAATTACATCACAGGTGGGAAGCAACGATGTCACACTGTCACCAGACGAGAAGAACCTGGCCATGTTGTTTTCAACAGCCAATAAGCCCTGGGAGTTGTACTTGATGCCGAACAAACCTGGGGCAGCGATGAAGAAAATTACCTCGTCAACTACGCCTGAATTCGACGCATATAACTGGAGAACTCCCGAGTTCACTACTTTCACAGCCAGGGATGGCACTGAAGTGCCGGCGAGGCTTTATAAGCCAGCTAACCCAACAGCCAATGGCCCGGCGGTAGTTTTTGTGCATGGAGCAGGCTACCTACAGAATGCGCACAAATGGTGGAGCAGCTATTACCGTGAGTATATGTTCCACAACTTTCTGGTAGACAATGGATACACAGTGCTCGACATTGACTACAGGGCCAGTGCAGGCTACGGCCGTGATTGGCGAACTGCTATCTATCGGTTTATGGGGGGTTGGGACTTGTCCGACAATGTGGATGGAGCCAAGTTCCTGGTGGAGAAGCACAACGTGAGCAAAGACAAGATCGGCGTTTATGGCGGCTCTTATGGTGGCTTTATTACGCTGATGGCGCTGTTTACCGAGCCCGATGTTTTTGCTGCTGGTGCCGGTCTGCGTTCTGTTACCGACTGGGCTCATTATAACCACGGTTACACTTCTAATATCCTGAACACCCCCGTGCTGGATAGCATCGCTTATCGCAAATCCTCACCGATTTATTATGCGGAAAACCTGAAAAAGCCTTTGCTCATTGCCCATGGCATGGTCGACACCAACGTTCACTTTCAGGATGTCGTTCGACTGTCGCAAAGATTGATTGAGTTGGGTAAAAGGGATTGGGAAATGGCGTTGTATCCGGTGGAGAATCACGGCTTTGTGGAGGCTTCTAGCTGGGCCGACGAGTATCGGAGAATTTACGAGCTATTCGAGAAAAATCTGAAAAAGTAGCTTTTCAGAAGGGAAAAATAATGGGGATCAGGATGCTGGCTACTATCCAGAACACCAGAGATAGTGGCCAGCCTACCTTAAAGTAGTCGGTAAACTTGTAGCCACCTGCACTGTACACCATGGTATTGGTTTGGTAGCCCACCGGAGTCATGAAGCTGGCCGATGCAGCAAACGTGACAGCCATCAAAAAAGGTGTAGGACTTAACCCTAGCGATTGCGCTGTTACGATGGCAATTGGGGCCAAAAGAGCTGCTGTGGCATTGTTGGACATCATTTCGGTCAATAGAGCGGTAACCAGATAAAGACCCGACACGATGGCAATTGGCCCAAATTCCCCCAGCGAATCAATCAGCGACCCTGCAATGACGGCAGCGAGGCCGCTTTTTTGCATCGCCACACCGAGGCTGAGGGCACCAGCCAGCAGAAAGACCACTTTCCATTCAATGGCCTGGTATACCTCCTTCATCGTGATTGATTTAGACACCACAAGTATCGCCGTACCTGCAATAGCTCCAATCATTATATTAACGAGATTAAAAGCTGCCAGAAACACAATGGCGCCAATAATTGTCAGCACAAAAAGGAATCGTTTCTTTTTAAAGTCCATCACACCCTCTTCTGAAAGGATAAGGAAAGGGCTTTCGTGGTGAGTTTCCTGCTTTTTGAGCTCAGTCAGGTGGTGGGTTTTTATTTCCGCAAGGATAACGTCTCCAGCTTTTAATGCTACCTCATGCAGGTGTTCGTGGAGCACCTCTTCACGGTGGCGAATGGCCAGGGGAACCGCCCGGTAGCTCCTGCGAAAGTCGATCTCTCTGAGAGTTTTTCCCTCAAAACTGGATTGAGAAGTGATGACCAACTCCACCAGCGTCATACCCTGGTTGTTGAGCGCTTCTTCACCAATACTTACGGCAGATTGCGATTGAATCTTTACCAGGTCTTTCAGCCCTTTGATCTTCTCAACATTGCACCGCACCTTTAGCACATCGCCCGACAGCAAAACCATATCGCCGGGGGGCAGCCCATATTTTTGCCCATTGCGCCGCACCTCAAGGATGTCCATTTCAAGCTCTTTTACTATTGGACTATCCATGATACGCTGGCCAGTGAAAGCCCCATCTTCTTTTAACTCTATTTCAGTAAGGAAGTCCCGGAAAGAAACACTGCTTTTGAATCCTTCGGCCACCGATCGGTCGGGAAGAAGTTTTATTCCAATGAAGGCGATATACAATGTGCCAATCACGAGAAAGATCAGACCAAGGGGAGACATTTCGAACATACCAAACTCGGGCAGTCCGTTTTTCATCGCCACACCTGATACGACAATATTGGTAGACGTACCTATTAGAGAGCAAACACCCCCAAAGATGGAAGCGAAGGAGATTGGAATGAGCAGCTTGGAGGGACTTATGTTGCTGGTGTGGGCGATCTGCACGGCAACGGGGATAAATACTGCCACAACTGGCGTATTGTTTACAAAAGCCGAAGTGAACCCGACAAAGAGCACGAGGCTGATCATCCCAAAAAGGTAATTTGATTTGAACAGGCCGGCAAGCTTGGGTGTCATTAGCTGAAGCGCACCTGTCTTGAGCAGAGCGGCACTGAGAACAAACATGAAAGCCACGGTAATGGTGGCAGGGTTGGCAAAGCCAGCCACCCCTTCTTCAGGGCTGATAATACCCAGAAGAACCAGTGAAGACAATATGAGTAGCGCAACAACGTCGATTGAGAAGAACTCAGTGACGAATAGCAGCACTGCCACTACTATCACGCCCAATACCAACCATGCATCTAGCCCCATATTTTCCGAATAAGCGGGCAAATATTATAAAATCTATAAACTATACCAAATTAGTAGACTTTAGGACAAAGAAAAAAATCACTTTTGAACCGACTCCTTTTCGATAATGGAAGCCAGGGTGTTTTGCTTCAGGATGTGAACGGTCTCATTTCTAACAGCCATAAATACATCCCGGATACCACAAGTTTCCTCGTCTTTACACTCCTCGCAGCGTTCATAATATTTGTAAGTAACGCATGGAAGTAACGCAATAGGACCATCAAGCAAACGCATAACATCAGCTACGTTCACTTCTTCAGGGGGTTTAATCAGGTAGTATCCGCCGCCCTTGCCTTTCTTGCTAGCCAATATACCGGCATTTTTCAGGTCAAGAAGAATAGCCTCAAGAAACTTTTGAGGTATGTTTTCCTGCTCGGAGATATGACTAATTAGTACCGGGCCCTGCTCGAATTTTTTGGCCAGGTGAACCAGCGCATTAAGTGCATACTTGGTTTTCTTTGAAATCATTAACAGCTACTGAGTTGACAGCGAAACAAATATAACTATATAAATAGAACCCGAAGAAAATGGTGTGTGGGATTCCATTCCTAAAAAATTTGTTGGTGCCGTTGAGATACTTCTATAGCTTCTCAAAAAATATTGCATGAAGAGAAGAGTCGTTTTGCTGCTGCTGCTGGTTTTAAGTTTTGGAAGCGGATTTTTTGTCGCTTCGAAGCACCCTTTTTCCAGGAAGGACATAGGCTCCGCACAAAAGCTTATCGGTTTGCAATTTGGCAAGGGCGATGTGGACACTATGTTCAGCTATCTGGAAAGGAACCTGACAGGTTATGAATTGATGAGAAATCTTCGGTTGCCCGAGACAGTTGTGCCGCCCCTGCTTTTTACCACCAATTATCGGGTGGACTCGAAAGAACAGCACAAAAAAATAGATTGGTCTGTAGAAACCAACCCAAACGCAGTTTCTAATGAAGAGCTGGCTTTTTTAAGTGTCGAGCAACTGGCTGCGCTAATCAAAGCAAAAAAGGTTTCTTCAGTTGAGCTGACTCAGTTGTTTCTCGATAGGATTAAGCAATACGACCCGACACTGCTGGCAGTGATAACCGTAACCGAGGAGCTTGCTTTGGCTCAGGCTCGAAAAATGGATGAAGAGCTTGCCGAAGGTAAATACCGGGGCCCATTGCATGGCATACCCTACGGCATCAAGGATTTGTTTGCTGTGCAGGGCTACCCCACCACCTGGGGTTCAAAACCGTACGAGCATCAGGAGCTGGATTACAATGCTACCGTCGTAGCAAAGCTTGACGAGGCTGGGGCTGTGCTGGTGGCAAAGCTCACATCAGGCGCTCTTGCCCGTGGCGACGTTTGGTTTGGCGGGCAAACGAAAAACCCCTGGGATACCACGCAGGGAGCCAGTGGCTCCTCGGCCGGAGTGGGATCGGCCGTGGCTGCGGGGCTGGTGGCATTTGGTATTGGTACGGAAACGCTCGGTTCCATTGTTAGCCCATCGTCCCGTTGTGGTGTGACCGGGTTGCGCCCCACTTTTGGAAGGGTGAGCCGATTCGGCTGCATGAGCCTGAGCTGGAGTATGGACAAGCCGGGGCCAATTGCCAAAACAGCCATGGATTGCGCCATTGTGTTAGAGGCCATTATGGGACCTGACAACCTCGATCTTACTGTCGAGGATGTCCGGCTGCAGCATCCGGCGGTGCTCTCGGCCAAATCGCTGCGAGTGGGTTATTTGAAGGGCATGATGGAGAACGACAGCACAGAGCTGGGAAAAAATGCGATTGCCATACTCAATAGACTAATGGAGGCAGGTTATGAAATGCAGGAGATTGAATTGCCTGCTGAGGATTCAATTCCCTACAGCTCTTTTGACGTGATTCTTAGGGCGGAGGCTGGCGCTTTTTTTGACGAGCTGGTGAGAAGCCATGATGTTGATAAGATGGTGGAACAGGCGGGCGGCTCCAGAGCTAACTCACTGAGACAATCAAGGTTTATACCAGCCGTGGAATACCTTCAGGCGAATAGGCACAGGCAGGTGTTGATGGACAAGATGGACGAGGTTCTCGCTGACGTTGACATACTCATCGCACCCACGTTCAGCCGCCAGTTGCTGATAACAAATCTTACCGGGCACCCGGCGTTGGCTTTTCCAACTGGCTTCGATGACAAGAAGAGACCGACAAGCCTTACCCTGGTTGGTCATTTATTTGAAGAGGACAAGCTGGTTGCCTTTGGGTCAGAAATTCAGGGGTTGACGGATTTTCACCTTCAGCATCCGTCTGTGTTCAAATAAAAAACCCTTCGGTATGAGGCCGAAGGGTGCTTAAGCTCTTTTAGAACTGTTTTATTCGCCCACCATTATAAAGGCACCCCAGAAATAAGGCTCTGGATATTTTTCCTTCAGCGACTTTTGCGCATTAATAAAGGAGGCATGTTTATCTCCTGTCTTTAGCCAATTTTCATAAAAGTGAGTCATGAGCTCTTGCGTGGCGTCGTCATCCACCGTCCACATCGACATGATCATACTTTTGGCACCCGCCACTCTAAAAGCCCTCTGGAGGCCGTAGACGCCTTCTCCATTTTGCACCTCGCCCAACCCCGTTTCGCACGCAGACAGCACCACCAACTCAGTACCATCAAGGTTGAGGTTCATCGCTTCGTAGGCGGTTAAAATTCCGTCGTCGTCAGTCATTTCGCCGGTCGCCAGAAAACTGTTGGCGCCCGCAAACACGAGACCTGACTTAAGAAGTGGGTTCTCAATATACTTAGTATCAATAGCTTCTTCAGGCTTGGGATCCTCAAGAAAAAACCCGTGCGTGGCTACATGCAAAGTACGGGGATATCTAACATTCTTAAGTGATGTCTCGATAGCATTGTCTCCCAGAACAATTTCCGAAGAAGTTTTGCTCGACGTGTAAAGGGCGTTGATTTTTTCCACCTCCACTTTTGTTCCCGGGAGAAGCGCAAGCAGGTCGTCACTGTTTATGTAGCGATTGAGATTACCCCGGATTCCTCGTGGCAGGCCTCTGGAGGCTCCTCTTGTTAGACCACGGCTAACAGCTTCTTCGCCATCTGTGCCTCTCGACCCCCGTGTTCCACGAGTACCTCTGGTTCCCCGCACACCCCTACTATCTGCACCGCCTTCAGCGGCATCCGCAACGACGCTGGAAGCAATGGCTTCTTCAGCTTTGATGTCTTCGAAGGCACCTTTGTTGTAGTTGGGGTACCCTATGAGCACCGCTTTGCCGTCCTTAGTTTGAAAGGCTGAGACTTTTCTTTCCTCCACCAGGTCTTTGGTATTGGTTACTACCTGAATCTCTATTTCGTCGAGAGTGTAATTGCCAGTGTCAGGGTTTCGCAAGGTGTAGATGCTGATTTGATTAAAGGCTCCATCAGGAGACAAATACACCTTTTTGACACCTTCTAGTTTGTTAGCGATGGGCTTCCAGAATAGCCCGTATGAAAAGTCTTCTTCAATTTTGTAGCGAATGGCGTTTCTATAGTTGGCCAGGTAGCGGTCTTCCATTTGGTTGCCGTTTCTTATGATTACCAAATCAGGGTTGTCCTTTGTGTCGTTGCGAACAACTAACGCCGCATAGTATATATTGTCAGTAAAAACGCCACTTGAATCGGGCTTGAATTCTCTAAAACGGATAATTTCTACGGCCGCTTCTCCAGGTTTAAGCTTGTCTCGTACATTTTGCCAGGTGTAGTCTTTTTTCACAAAGGTATTGGAGAAGGCAGCCGAAGCTGTACTTAATTCCCTTTCCAGGGCGTTAGCAATGCTGGACAGGGAGTCAATTTTTCGATTTCTGATGTCTAGCTCCTCATCATTGGAAGAGTATAATTTGGCAATCTTTTCCTTTTGGCTTATCCAATCCTGGTATTTGTTGATGATCACCGTGTCACCGCTGTTAAGGATGCTTTCACGCACTTTGTTGGTGGCGTATAAAATCAAGCCTTTCGTAGCCAGCTGAATATTGTACATATCGCCAATAAGAGCGGGATTGTCTTTGAACCTGTCAATGGCAAAAGAATTAAACTCTTCAAAGGCAGTTCTTAACTTGGTATAGTAGAACGTAGCTTTTTCGTCTTCGCTAAGGATGGGGAAATAAGCGTTGATCTGGGTGAAGAAGTTATCAAATGTCTCTTTGTAGAAGGCTTCAGCACCTTTTGAGTCTTTTTGAGCCCACTTGAGGATGGCTAGCTTATTCGTCGTTTCTGCGTATTTTGGGTGAGTGGCACCCAAAGCTCTCTTCCTTATTCTTAAAGATTCGCTGTAATACTTATCGGCCTCGCTATAGTTTTCTCGTTTGAACTGAAGATTACCCATGTTGTGTACACTATTGGCGTAGTCTGGGTGACCTTCTCCTAATACGGCTTTATCAGTGGCCAGTACTTCAGTCATTGTGCTGAGAGCCTTTTCCAACTGGCCATCGTTGATATACGCAAGTGCCAGGTTGGCCTGAGTGTAGGAGTAGTCGAAGCTTTCAGCACCCATAACATCGCCTATAATTTGCATTGCCTTTTCATATGCTTCGATGGACTGGCCGTGATTCCCCATATAATTGTAGACAGACCCAAGGGCATCAAGAGAATAGGCATACAAAGGAGACTCCGTCCCATACAGTGTTGAATCTATTTTTAGCGCTTGTGTGAAGTAGTTAACGGCTTCATCGTAAAGGCCCATTCTGAATTTAACGGTTCCCGTGTAATTATAAATCAGGCTCTTTACCTGCTCGTTTTCTCCCTGGAGCCTGTTTAGAATTGAGTTGGCCGTTGTAAGCGTTTCTTCAGCTTCTGAATAGCGGCCTGCTGACTGATAGAGATAACTTAAGCTACTTAATGCAACAACATAATCAAGCGAGGCGCTTCCAACACTATTTTCCAGCAACTCCAGCGCTTGCTCGAAAGTCCTCTCCGATTTTGAATATTCTCCGGTGGCGGTGTATAAAATGGCGAGATTGGTGACTACTGAAGGATAATTGGGATTGTCACGATCAATTTCTCTCATTAGTTTTCTAAGCGTGGTTTCGCTGTCTTTGAAGCGCCCCATGCTCTTGTAGAGGTCAGCGAGGTTTTTCACAGTCCTTGCGTATTCCTCGCTTTTATTGCCGTAGGTCTTTTTGTCTTCCTCTGCCAGCTCCAAAAACAGCCTTTCAGACTCCTGATAGTCGCCAAGCCCCATGGCATAGAAAGCCAGGTTGAACAACAAACCGCCATAATTGTATTCTGACTTATCCTGAATGGATTGTCGTAGGGCATATTCCTTTTTGTAGTAATCATAGGCCTTCATGGGGTCGCCCTCCACATCGTAGGACTCACCCAAAAACGAGTAAACCAGGGCCGTAAGGGTGTCTTTTTTAGGCTCGGAGAACTTCAGAAGATCGGCTTCGAGATCAAGAATAGTAGGGTAGTCATAATCATCGTACGCTTTTTTCGCCTTTTCGAAAGTTTTTTTGAATGGCTTACTGTCAAACTTATACTGGGCTGATGCAGGCAGAAATGCCAACGCCATAAAAAAAATCAGAAAGCCTTTAAAAATCAAAATGTGGGTCTTCATGAACCGTCAGATTTAGGTTGATTGCTTTAACCGAACAAGTTACAACATAGAAATATAAAAATCTCAAAAAAAAATAGGATTTCTCTAATTCGACAAGCCTGAAAAACAGGCACAGAGAGACATTTGTCGTTTAGCGGATTTGGAGACGTGCAAAAACGGGACAATTTGGCAGTAGAATGATGCTAATCGCAAAAAATATTTACTATGAAACCCAATGACCGGAATAGTTTATGTCAACTTTTGAAGTTAAGTTTAAACTTGAAAGCTTCAGAGATAATTGTCCTTGAAGCAATTATATTATGATACCCTCCAGCTATAATATGCAATTCTTTTTTCGAAGATGCTTAAATCGAGCGTCGGGCCAACTTCATTCTTTTTAGTTTTTCACTATTTCTACTGGGTTTATTATGCCTATTCAGAAGCGCCTTTTTCCTGCTACCAGGATACTGTTGGTAGCGTGTGTCATTTTACTGCCTTTTTCGCAGGCTTTTTCGCAGATGTCAGTTTCAACCACAACGCCATTTGTTAACGAAACAAATATTGTAGCGAGTGATGATATCATTCTGATTTTTGATGCAACTCTAGATGGTACAACACTAAACGCTACCAATATCCGGGTCATGGGAAGCAGGTCCGGTCTTCATTCTGCGGTGTACTCTGGCGGAGGCACAACAAGTCTTACGATAAATCCTGACGTTGATTTTTTTGCTGGAGAGAAAGTAACGGTGACCATAACAGATGGTGTACTTGCCCTTTCTACCCAAGCGGCAGTTCCATATACACTGTCTTTCACAATTGAGACGGGCCCCTTCGAAGGAGCATTCATCAAACAATCAACGAACTTAGAAGGTGTTGTAGACGGATCGGCAAGTTGGGCGGACTATGATGGAGATGGTGATTTTGATGTGGTGGTGAGTGGTTGGGATTTTGAATATGGTGCAGTAATCACAAAGATTTTTAGTAACTCCGGAAGCAATTTTGAAGATATAGGGGCATCACTTAGCGCGGCTTATGAGGGTAGTGTCGATTGGGGAGATTATGACAATGATGGTGACTTGGATTTATTTCTAACCGGCTATGGCGATACAGAAGGAGTTCCTATTGCCATTCTTTATAATAACAATTCCGGAACATTTGAAGTGGTAAGTGGCCCGTTTCAAGGTGTATACAACTCCGAAGCCGATTGGGGTGACTTTGACAATGATGGCGATTTGGATCTTATTGTCCAAGGACTAAATTCGAATGGAGGAGTTAACTCCACGAATTTGTACAGAAACGATGCGGGAACTTTCGTTAATCATAACGCAGGTTTAACGGCTGTAGACCAGGGTGGCGTGGCTTGGGGAGATTATGATAACGATGGAGATCTTGACCTTGTAAGTAGTGGTAATCCAGATAGCGGGCCTTCAATTACCACAATTTATCGAAATGATGGTGGCGTATTCACAGATATCGTGGCAGGACTTGAAGGAAAGTCCTTTGGTAAAGTGGCCTGGGGTGATTATGATAATGATGGAGACCTCGACCTGATTGTTTCTGGATCCGGCGTCGACAACGCCCCAATTATCTATAGAAATGATGCTGGTTCTTTTGTGGACAGTAATGCAGGGCTGCTGGAGAATGCAGAAGGAGAATTTGCCTGGGGTGATTATGATGGCGACGGAGATCTTGACCTTGTTATCAATGGATCTGGCGAAACCAATGACCCAACAACAACTATCTACATCAACAATTCTGGAACTTATGTGAATTCCGGGATAAAAGTTGATAACTATCTTTATAGTACTGCTGATTGGGGTGATTATGACAACGACGGTGACCTCGACCTTTTGATGACGGGAACGGATGACTTCAATGGAGGAAGGATTGCCTTGTATATGAACACAATAGCTCCACCAGCTATCTACAACGCCACAAACGTCACTGCTGCGGGATTTACGCCTAACTTAGTCGCACCGCCAGGCGCAGTAGATCTCCTTGTTGACGTATCCACAGATCCGGCATTTGGCTCATTTTTGCCTTCTGGACAGGATATCAGTGTAGGTATATTAGGCGGGGTTGATATCGCCGTCACGCTCACACCAGGCACGCAATATTTTTATCGGGCAAAGACAGATTTTGGAGGAGGGACTGAGAGCACTTACTATGTTTCCAATGGGTTTATGGTAAAGCAGGGAAATGCCTTGACTTTTACCGGGACCCAATATGTCGAAACCTTCGACAACCTTATATCGGCACCGGCAGGGGACTTCACAATTGAATTCTGGTTCAAAACAAATGCCACCGGGAATAGGGTCTTTATTGAAAGGGGAACTTCTGAGTTACAATATTCCATCCAACAATTAGTAACCACCAACCAAATTGGACTCATTGTTAATGGTGGCACTATGAAAACCAATGGATCCTACAACGATGGTAGGTGGCACCAGGTGGCAGTTGTCTATCGTGGCAGCAACGATGGCACCATCTATGTGGATGGCATCGACGATACTGACACGGGGTCTAATACCTTAGGCATACCAGCTTACGCATTTGGTCGTTTAAACATCGGTGACCGCAGATTTGGCGGCACATTCAATATCGAAGGAAGCATCGACGAAGTGAGAATTTGGGACGATGAACGCACACTAACGGAGATCAACGACTTCTGCTACGCAAAGTTGACCGGAGCTGAGACGGGCCTGCTGGTTTACTACCGTTTTGATGAAACCACGGGGCTAGTGTTGCCAGATTTGTCGGGCAATGGCTTGAATGGCGACCTGAATAATATGGCAGGCACGGAATGGGTGACCTCTTATGCAGGCCAAAAGCCATTTGTAACTACATGGGTAACCAGTGATGGTACCATTACTGTACCCACGACCGGCTCGGGCTACAACTATGACATCACTTGGGCCAACCTTACTACGGCATTTCAGGGTGATGGTTTGATAACAGGGCAAACAGGCGATTACCAGATAACAGGGTTGACCAATGGGGATACCTATCAGATTGAGATTACGGGAGATTTCCCTAGAATTTATTTTAATTCAGGGGCCGAAAAGGATAAAATCACGACGATTGAGCAGTGGGGAGATATTGTGTGGACTAGCATGGAGTCCGCTTTTCTTAATTGTACCAACCTCACCTACAACGCAACTGACGCTCCCGATTTGACGAATGTTACAAGTTTGGACAATATGTTCAGTGGAGCTACTTCTTTCAATGGAGATATTGGTAACTGGAACATTTCAAGTGTGGCTAGTATGGCCAATATGCTGGATAACACAGCGATTTCTACAGCTAATTTCGATGCGACATTGACTGGTTGGGCGGCGCAGACTCCAATGTCATTCGTAACTCTGGGAGCGAATGGTTTAACTTACTGCGAGGCAACCTCTGCCTACATGACCCTTACTTCCGGCTACGGATGGTCTATTTCGGATGCAGGACAGCTTTGTCCCCCCAAAACCATTTATGTAAACAACAATGCATCCGGATTGAATAACGGAACTTCCTGGATCGACGCTTACACAGACTTGCAGGACGCTCTCTCAGTTGCTGTAGACGGTGACCAGATATGGGTGGCCAACGGTGTATACAGGCCTGATGGGATCAATGCGGGCAACACCTCTCTTTCGTTCGTGATCACTCAAAACGATCTGAGTATTTTTGGTGGTTTTGATGGCACTGAAGGCAGCCTTGGTGAGAGGTACGCAGATCCGTCGCAGACGGTTTTAAGTGGTGACCTCAACGGCGACGATGACTTCAACTTTTCTTTTATTTCTGACAACTCAAATAACGTCGTTATCGTCAGCAACGTGACTGGGGTTTACCTAGATGGTCTGACAATAAGCGGGGGTAATGCGGCCGGCGATGGTGGCGGAATCTACTCATCAACGGCTGAATTTAGTATTAATAATGTGTTTGTTGAGTATAATTATGCCGGAACAAGTGGCGGTGGTGCTTATATCACGGGCACTAGTGTAACAGTACTTAATAGTCATTTCCAGAACAACCAGGCCACCACTGGAGGAGGTGCTTATTTGCTCAACTCGGAGCCGTTCATCTACCGCAGCGTTTTTCAATACAATGAGGCTGTTTCAGGTGGTGGGCTCTATATGAATGGATCGAACCTCGTTGACAACTCTGTAAGCTACTATAATAAGTTCCTCAACAATGGAACAACAGCTACAACTGGCGGGGGTATATATCTTCAGGAAAGCTATTTTGAAGCTTTTCAGAATCTATTTGCGGGTAACTTTGCCTATGACTACGGTGGGGCAATTGTCGTCGATGCCCTGTCTACCTCTATCGTGGTCAATTCTACCATTGCTGACAATGCTTCGAATGACGGGTCAGGCGCTCTGAACTTCTTCGTAGGAGCAACTGTCCAAGTTGACAACTCAATTTTTTGGGGGAATACTTCGGTAGCACAGGCAGGTAGTTTGAAAAACTTTAATGACGGCGGAGCGTTTACGATCCAAAACTCCATAGTGGAGGATTGGGATAATACGGCTTATGCCGCTGAGACTGAAAGCAACATTTACCTCACCGATCCCCTGTTTATCAATTCGGCCAATCAGGACTATCACCTTTTGCTGGCATCACCAGCTATCGATGCCGGCGATAATTTTGTTCTTGAACAACCTTTCTATATCGACATATTTGATGAGGACCAGAATGCAGACTTTTTGGAGTATGCACCATACGATTTAGGAAAGAGCCCCAGATACTACAACTTTACAGTAGATTTGGGTGCTTTTGAACACCAGGGCAACCCCGATCCCTTGTTGTTCTCCTATGTAGATGTGAATGCGGTGGGAAATAACGATGGAAGCACCTGGGCAGACGCCTTCACCGATTTGCAAAGCGCACTGGCTGCTGCTGTTGATGGCTCTCAGATTTGGGTAGCCGCAGGCACTTATTATCCTAGTGGCGACGACCCCTCAGTTTCATTCGTGATACCTTCGGGGACGTCTGTTTATGGTGGTTTCAATGGAACAGAGTCGAGTCTTTCACAAAGAGACCCGGAAGCTAATATTACCATTCTTGATGGAGACTCCCCTAATTTTCTGAACAGTTACCTTGTCGTTTATATTGGAGGCTCTGGCAACAATGCATGGCTTGACGGTTTTACTGTTAGAGGCGGTAGTGGGGAGTTTGGAACCGATAACTATGGCGGAGGCATTAAGATCGAAGGAGGGGCCGATCCAATTTTGGCCAACCTCATCATTCAACTGAATCAGAACGATTTCGGTGCCGGCTTGTATGCAGCTAATAGCTCGGTCACTATTGAAAATTCGGCATTTCTTTCTAACTCGGTGACCAATTTTGGAACAGGAGGGGCTATTTATGCCGACAATGCTATCATTAAGATTTCGAATAGCTATTTTAACAACAACACAGCGTGGGAAGCCGGCGGTATTTATCTTTCGAACGGATCTTCTCTACTGGCTGTCAGTGTCGATTTCGATACGAATAGTGCGTTTGGCCTGAATGGGGGAGCCATTGGATCCCTCGATTCAGACATTTCCCTCACAAATGGGAGATTCTACAATAACTCTGGGAATCCGGGTGCTGGGATTTATTTTAAATCGGCTTCATCTGATCACAGTGTGATCTTAACTCAAACAACATTTACCACTTCATCCAGTAGCGATGGAGTAGCAGTTGTTTCTTCCGGCGGCTTTGTTTCCAGCGCTGTCATTAGCAACAGTATTCTTTGGGCTAATGCAGGTAGTCAGATCAATATTATTGACGACGGCTCCAATCTTGACATTTCCAACTCGGTTGTGGATTCTTGGAACATAGGAGATTATTCGGGCTTTGCAGGAACAATTAACGCTGCCAATATATCGGTGGCGGATCCCCTTTTCACCTCGCCGGGCACGGGAGACCTCTCCATCCAAAGTGGGTCTTCAGCACAGGATTTCGGCGATATCTCTTTCCTTCCGCTTGACGACCTTGACGTCGACAACGATGCGAATACTGTTGAAGTGTTGCCTTTGGATTTGGCGGGCAATCCCCGTATTTCAAATGCTCAGGTCGACGCTGGTGCCTATGAAATTCAGGTGGGACCAGGCCCTTTTGTAGTAACTGCCAATAATGGCGAAATACCCCTGGCGGCGGTGAACAATGGTACTTCTGATGTCGTCCTGGGCGGTTTGGCAGTTAATATCACAACTGGAACCACGTTGACAAGAGCAGCTTTTACTTCCAATGTAGATCTAAGTAAAAGCTTTCAAAACTACAGGTTGTATCACTCTGTGGATGAGTTTTTCTCCACATCGGGCGACAATGTGTTGTTGAGCAGTAGTCCATTTTTGTCGATTACAGATATTGAGTTTCAGTCGTTTGGCCAGGTACTAATCGTCGCCGATCATTACCTTTTCCTGGTAGCAGATACAAAGATAGAAGCTAACCCTACCCAACCGGGTATTAGCTTCGGCTCGTCCGAACTCGGGCTTGATTTTTCAACAGGAACATTAGATCCGTTTACCTACAGTGGCCCTACGATAACGTTTAAAGCTGGCCCCATCTTCAGCGCAACTATCCAGAACAATACCGGATCGAATGTTACTGTAGGAATTGGCTCCCTTGATATTGTATTGCTGGAAGCGCTTATTGCGGCCAATCAGTATGCAGAGCTGACTGCGATTACCTACAATTTTTCGGAAGACCCACAGGCGAATCTGGAAAACTTTAAACTGGTTATTTCAACCGACAACAGCCTCACTACTACCGGAGATAATGTGAATATTTCGCCAGCTCAAGTGACAGCCGGCAATGCTTCGTTTGATCTCACCAATGAGCCCCTGTACGCAGCAGGAAAATACTTCTTTTTTATAGCCGATTCGAGAGCTGATGCTACCGGAACTGGTACTCCGCTGACATTTTCGATGGACGATGCGAGTCTCTCCGTGGCGTTCGGCCTGGTTACAGGCATCAGCGTGATAAGTGATCCACTGGTAGTGACAACTGTGGTTACACCAACAGCACCAACCGGTCTCACATTGGCAAAAAATTCGACAAATGATGTCACCGGTAATTTTCCAACGTCAGGAGCTGAAGGCTATGTCGTTATTCGAAGATTGACATCTTCTGCTGCCTATTTGCCTCAGAATGGAATTGCCTTGACACAGGGAACAATTCCTGCCGCAGGCAACTTTATTGTGCAGGTAAGCGCTCTGTTTTCCTTCACAGATACGGGCCTGGCCACCGCAACTGATTACACGTACGAGGTGTACGCCTACAATGGAAGTGGTGTCAACACAATTTACAGCCTTACCTCTGCAACGTCAAGTATTCTAACCTATCCCAATGTGCCGTCGGCGGTGAGCGGGCTTGTTGTGTCGAAAGATAAGGCCAATGCAGTGACAGGATCTTTTGCAGGGTCAGGAGCGGCTGGGTATGTAGTGCTCAGAAAGCTAAGCAGCGCAGGTTCTTATACACCTGTTGCGGGAACACCGTTAATCCAGGGGTCAGCCCCGTCTGCTGACAATATAGTGGTTCTGGCAGGAGCTGGCACAAGCTTCACTGATACCGGGTTGTTAACGGAGACTGACTATACCTACGAAGTATACGCTTATAATGGAAGCGGAGCCGAAACGGTGTATAGTGTCAATCCTGTCACATCGAGTATTCTAACCTACGCAACCACTCCTGTAGAGCAGGCCACAGGGCTGGTACTGACACAAAGTAGCGCCAATGTAATAAGCGGTGCATTTACAGTGTCCGCAGATGCCTCAGGCTACCTTGTATTGAGGCGGTTAACAGGCGTAGCCGGCACGGCGCCGTTGGATGGGACTGCCTATGCCTATAACGAAGTATACAGCCAGCAGTTTGTGGTTCAGTCTGGCGGAGGACTTAGTTTTAGCGATACAGTGAGTGTGGCTATAGGGGAAGAGCTATTTTATGACGTGTTTTCTTACAACGGAACCGGCGCTACAATCAACTACAATGTGGTGAGCCCCCTGGCAGGTAGCATTGTAGTTCAGACCTTAAACCCAAGGCCAGCAGTGCTTCCAGCCAGCAATGTGACCACGTACAGCTTTACGGCCAACTGGTCTTCCTTGGCTGGGGTAGACGCTTACCGATTGGAAGTAGCAACAGATGGCTTGTTTGCCATACCATTAACTGGATATAATCCACTGGAAACGACAGACACGACGGTGGTGATAACGGGGCTTTACCATGCCACGAGCTACTTTCTGAGAGTAAAGGCATTCACCGGTACTGTTGAGACGAACTATTCGGACACGCTGGAAGTGAAGACACTAAAGTCGGATGAGCTAACGTCTGACTCGACAGCGCTGGTTAAAATCTACGACCAAATGGGAGGTGCTGGCTGGAGTAGTTCAGGGAACTGGAAGGTAAGCCAGGTGAGAGGCTGGGCAGGCGTAGCAGTAACAAATAGCCGGGTGAGCGCA